>JBITGK010000004.1:497460-556344 GCA_044456955.1 Spirillospora sp. NPDC050679
GTGTTGTTTCTCAGCGCGCCGGCCCCCCCCCCCGCGGGGGGGGGGGCGGGGGGGGGGCGGCCCCCACGGCAGGCGGTAAAAGGGGCCCACATAGTGGAGGCCGCACGGTGGGCCGCACGGTGGGCCGCACGGTGGGCCGCACGGTGGGCCGCACGGTGGGCCGCACGGTGGGCCGCACGGTGGGCCGCACGGTGGGCGTGCTCTAGTGCCCCTGCGGAGGCTCGTGAAGTGGGAGCGCACGTGGCGGCGGGCACGCATTGGGGGCGCGCGCTGGCGGCCCGCGCTGGGAGCCCGCCTAGTAGGGCTTTGTTAGGTGGTGTCGTAGGGCAGCCAGGTGGCTGGTTGGTGGCAGGTGGGGCAGTGTTTGGGCCAGGTGGCCAGGATCTGCTGCAGCAGGTCCAGGGCCTGGTAGAGGCTCAGGCCCTGGGCTGGGCTTTTGGGGTCAGGCGCTGTTCGGTGACGAACAGGTGGGCGGCGGTGACCAGGGTCAGGTGCCGGTGGAAACCGGTGAACGAGCGTCCTTCGAAGTGGTCCAGGCCCAGTCCGGTCTTCAGTTCGCGGTAGTCGTGCTCGATCCGCCAGCGCGCCTTGGCCAGCCGCACCAGTGTCGCCGCCGGCAGGTCGGCGGGCAGGTTGGACAGCCAGTACTTGACCGGTTCGGCCGCGCCGGCGGGCCACTGGGCGATCAGCCATTGCCCGGCGATGGTGCCGTCGGCGTTCGGGCGCGGCCGCCGGCCCGCGACCCGGACCCGCAGCAGCACAAACCGGGACCGCAACGGCCCGCGCGCACCGTGCCGCCACCTCAGCGTGCGGGACTGGGCCGCTCCGGCGGCCAGCACATGGGCGCGCAGGCTGACCGGCCGGTGGCGGTAACGCGGCAGCGGGCGCGGCCCGCGACCAGCGTAGGGCGGGGTCTGCGGCCGGGCCGCCACGTCATAGGCGGTCAATTCGCCCTTGACCTGCACCGCATAGGCCAGCCCCCGCGCCGTCAGCGCTTGGCGGAACATCGCGTTGTTGCCGTAGTCGGTGTCGGCGACCACCACCGCCGGACGCAGCCCCAGCGCGGCCAGCTCGTCCAGCATCTCGATCGCCGGCCGCCACTTGGGCCGGTGGCGCTCGGCCTCGGGGATGCCGCAGCGGGCCCGCCGCCCGGCCGCGCAAGGCCCGTCCCAGGCCGCGGGCAGGAACAGGCGCCAGCTCAGCGGGCAGGAAGCGGTGTCGGTGGCGGCGTGCACGCTGACCGCGACCTGGCAGTTGCCGGTCTTGCCCAGCGTGCCCGAGTACTGCCTGGCCACCCCCGGCGAGGCATCGCCGTCCTTGGGGAACCCGGTGTCGTCGACCACCCACACCTGCGGCCGCACCACCCGCACCGCCCGCCGCGCCAACACCGCCCGCACCTGCTGATACGACCAGGTCGAGGAGGTGATGAACTGCTGCAACCGCTGGTGATCGACCCCCAGCCGGACCGCCATCGGCTGCATCGACTTGCGACGCCCCCTCCAGCAACAGCCCACGCAGATACAGCCCGCCCTTGACCCGCTGATCGACCCGCGGCAGCGGCGCCAGCACCTGCGCGGCGAACTCCTCCAACCGGACCCGACACCCGGCCAACTCCTCCGGCGTCATCCCTCCAGCACAACACCCCGCCCAGCACCTGACCAGACCTAACAAAGCCCTACTAGAGCCCGCCCATCCCCATCCACCCCGCTCACGCATGAGCCGCGGCACAACCCCACAGCGCGCCCAGCCCGCAAAGTCCTGCTCTGCGCAAGCTGGGCCAAGACAACAGCCCCGCCGGGCCCTTCAGGGCCCGGCGGCGCCGTCAGGAAGGGCTCCGCCCCGTAGTGCGCCCATAGCGGCCCACCCCATCGGCCGGACAAGCAAGTCAGGCCGAACCCCGCTCCAAAGCCCCCATCACCAACCCCCGCAACACCTCCGGCGACTGCACCGCCGACACCGGCTCCCCGTCCCCGATCACCAGAGTCGGCACCCCGCTCACCCCCAGTTCCCGCCCTCTCCGCTCGTCCCCTCGCACCTGCTCCGCATACCAATCCCCCTCCAGAACAGCGCGCACCGCAGCGGGCTCCACGCCCGCCTCCGCACCCAGACGGATCAGCACTTCCGGGTCCGCGATGTTCAATCCCTCGGTGTGGTACGCGTGCAGCAGCCGCTCCGCCATCGCGTCTCCCCGGCCCCGCTGCCCGTCCGCGGCCAGGTGGATCAGGCGGTGCGCGTCGAAGGTGTTCACCGGTCGCGCCTTCTCCAGATCCAGCTCAAGGCCCTCGGCCGCGCCGAGCGAACGAATCCGCGCGATCCTCGCCTCCGTCTGGTCGCCCCGCCATGCCCGCATCGCCTCGGCCGCCGTGACACCGGGCTCACGCGGGGCGTCCGGGGCGAGCTCGAAGGAGCGCCAGGCGACCTCCACCCGCTCCCCCAGCCCGGCCAGCGCGGCGGACAGCCGGCGCTTGCCGATGTAGCACCACGGACACAGGACTTCCGCATAGACCTCGATCCGCATCAGGCGTCCGTCTTCTGCGGGCCGGGAGTGATCTCGCGGGCCACCCGGTAGCGCGGTGACTCGGTCATGCGCGGCTCGGCCTTCCCCTCCAGGCCCGCGAGAGCGGCCTGGATCGCGGCCATGCGGCCCTCGGTGTCGGACACCTCCACGAAGTGCCGGTAGTCGGCCTCCGTCGCCCACTGCACCAGGTTGTAGACGCGGGTGCCGTCCTCGCTCGCCAGGAAGCGGGACGAGACGTAGCCGGGGTAGAAGCGCACCCACCGTTCCTGGATCTCGGCGAAGGCCGCCACCAGCTCCTGCTGCGTCTCGGGACCGTCCACGGTGTAGTCGATGACCGAGTAGAAGTCCTCGGGGGTCCCCATCCTGCTCTCCTCGCCTCCGGGCGGACGGCCGATCCGTCCATCCCTGGAAACGATCTTGCAATCTCAAGCGCGGTTGAGGTCAAGGGAGCGTACGAGCACGCGCCCTCCATCCCGAGGGATTCAAATGACCCCCGACCTCCCCACAACGACGACGAGGGCCGCACGAGCCTCCCGGCTCGCACGACCCTCGCCTCAGACGTTCAGACGCCCGCGTCAGCGCTTCGGCACGATGTTGACGATCTTGGGAGCGCGGACGATCACCTTGGCGATCTCCGCCCCGCCCAGCGCCTCCCGCACCTTCGCCGACGCCAGCGCCTGCCGCTCCAGCTCCTCGGCCGCGATGCCCGGCGGCACCTCCAGCCGGTCGCGCACCTTGCCCTGCACCTGCACCACGCAGGTCACCGACTCCTCCACCAGCAGCGTCGGATCCGCCTCCGGCCAGCCCGCCTTCGCCACCGGGGCCTTGCGGCCCAGCAGCTCCCAGACCTCCTCGGCGGTGTAGGGCGCGAACAGCGACACCATGACCGCGATCGCCTCGGCCGCCTCGCGCACGGCCGGGTCGGCGGCGCCGCCCGCGTCGATCGCCTTGCGGGTCGCGGTCACCAGCTCCATGATCCGCGCGATCGCCACGTTGAAGCGGTCGGTCTCCACCATCGTGGTGGCCTCGTCGATGGCGCGGTGGGTCGCCCGGCGCAGCGCCCTGTCGCCGGTCGCCGGGTCGGCGCCGGCCGGCGCGGCCACCTCGGTCGCGATGCGGTGCACCCGGCCCAGGAACTTGGCCATGCCGTGCGGGGACACGTCCGCCCAGTCGATGTCGTCCTCGGGCGGGCCGGAGAACAGCATCGCCAGCCGCACGACGTCCACGCCGAACTCGGAGATCTGCTCGCCCAGGTCCACCATGTTGCCCAGCGACTTCGACATCGCCTTGCCGTTCAGGATGACCTGGCCCTGGTTCACCAGCCGCTTGAACGGCTCGGTGAAGTCCACCATGCCCATGTCGTACAGCACCTTGGTGAAGAACCGGCTGTACAGCAGGTGCAGGATCGCGTGCTCGACGCCGCCGGTGTACTGGTCGACCGGCATCCACCTGCGGACGGCCTCGACGTCGAACGGCCCGCCCTCGTACCGCGGCGAGCAGTACCGGAAGTAGTACCAGGACGAGTCCACGAAGGTGTCCATGGTGTCGGAGTCGCGCTTGGCCGCTCCCCCGCACTTGGGGCAGTCCACGTTCACCCAGTCCTCGGCCGCCGCCAGCGGCGAGGTGCCCTTGGGGGCCAGGTCCGCGCCTCGCAGGTTGTCCGGCAGCTTCACCGGCAGCTGGTCGTCGGGGACGGGGACCTCGCCGCACGACGGGCAGTGGACGATCGGGATCGGGCAGCCCCAGAAGCGCTGCCGCGACACCAGCCAGTCGCGCAGCCGGAAGGTCACCGCGGCCTTGCCGGTGCCGCGCTCGTCCAGGATCTCGATGATCCGCGCGATCGCCTCGTCCTTGCCCAGGCCGTCGATCGGGCCGGAGTTGACGATCTCGCCGTCGCCCGCGGTCGCCACGCCGGTCTCGGCCGGGTCGGCCTCGCCGGTGTGCACCACCACGCGGACCGGCAGCCCGAACTTCAGCGCGAAGTCCAGGTCGCGCTGGTCGTGCGCGGGCACCGCCATGATCGCGCCGTGGCCGTATCCGGACAGCACGTAGTCCGACGCCCACACCGGCATGCGCTCGCCGGTCACCGGGTTGACCGCGTACCGGCCCAGGAACACACCGGTCTTCTCGCGCTCGGTGGACATGCGCTCGATCTCGCTCTCGCGCGAGACCTCCTCGCGGTAGGCCTCGAAGGCGGCGCGCTGCTCGGGCGCGACGATCTCCTCGGCCAGGTCGGCGTCGGCGGCGACCACCATGAACGTGGCGCCGTACAGGGTGTCGGGCCGGGTGGTGTAGACGGTGACCGGCTCGGCGCGGCCCTCGATCTCGAAGTTCACGTCGGCGCCGGTGGAGCGGCCGATCCAGTTGCGCTGCATCAGCAGGATGCGCTCGGGCCAGGCGCCCTCCAGCTGCTCCATGTCCTCCAGCAGCCGGTCCGCGTAGTCAGTGATCTTGAAGTACCACTGGGTCAGCACCCGCTTCTCCACCAGCGCGCCGCAGCGCTCGCAGCGGCCGGCCACGACCTGCTCGTTGGCCAGCACCGTCTGGTCGTTGGGGCACCAGTTGACCTGGCCGCCCTTGCGGTAGGCCAGCCCGCGCTCGTAGAAGCGCAGGAACAGCCACTGCGTCCACCGGTAGTACTCGGGGTCGGAGGTGTGCAGGCGCCGCGACCAGTCGAACGACGGGGCGTAGCGCTGGAAGGAGCCGGCCTGCGTCTCGATGTTGGCGTAGGTCCACTCGGCCGGGTGCGAGTCGCGCTTGATGGCGGCGTTCTCGGCGGGCAGGCCGAAGGAGTCCCAGCCGATCGGGTGCAGCACGTTGTAGCCGCGCTGGTTCCAGTAGCGGGCCGGGACGTCGCCGATCGCGTACGCCTCCGCGTGGCCCATGTGCAGGTCACCGGACGGGTAGGGGAACATGTCCAGCGCGTAGCGACGCTCCCGCTCGCCGTCGCCCTCGTCGGCCTTGAACGGGTCGAGCTCCGCCCAGCGGGCCTGCCACTTGTCCTGAACCGCCCTCGGGTCGTACTGCTCGTCGCTGCTCACGGTCGCTACTCCGGTCCTTCTCTACGGGCTCTACGGGATTCGTCCGGTTGCTCTGCCCCAGGCCGGCGGGTTCTCGGCCAACAGGCTCCTGACACAAGAAAACCCCTCGCACAGGAGGGGTCGCCGCGTCGACGTCAGTGCGTCAACGCGGCGGGCCGAGGAGCAGCCTGGTTCGCATACCTCAAGACTATCGCAGCCGCAACGCGCAAGGCTTCCGCATTGGCGAGCGCTCTCCGGAAGGGCCGCCCACCCCGCCAGAACGGCCGTCAGCCCACCGGCAGACCCCGAGAGCCGCTGCACCCCCCGCAGACCACGCAACCACCCAAAGACCAGAACAGCCAAGGGACGGCGGCGGAGATCGCCGCCGTCACCGAGTCACCACCGGAGCCGCGACCGCAGGGACGTGCGTCGTACGCACGCCGGACGCGGCCGCTCCGGTCAGATCCGCCTGAGCGCCCGGGCGTCGAAGCGGCTGCCGCAGGTGGTGCGGCTGTTGCGGTCGAAGGTGAACTCGAAGGCCACCGCCAGGGTGCCGTTGCGCGGGTAGCCGATGGGCTTCGGGTTGATCATCGGGCCCTTGTGCCAGCGGTTGTCCTCGATCGCGTTGCGGTTCACGTAGCCCGGACCGCCCGAGTGGTACCAGCGGCCCGCGAGGTTCTTGGCGGAGTAGGTGTAGATCGAGCTGTTGCGGTGGTTGCCGGTGGTCCGCTCGATCGCGTAGCCCCACTCCACGATGTTGGCCACCTGGCCGAGGCGGGTGGGATAGCCGTCGGTCTTGATGTAGATCTTGCCCCAGCGGCCCCGGTGGAAGCAGGCCATCTCGGCGCGGTAGCGGGCGGGTCCGGCCGCGCGGGCGGCGACGGCGCCGTCCTGGGCGGCGGCCTGGGCCGCCGGGGCGGTCCGGGCGGGTGCCGCGTGCGCGGCGTGCGCCGGGGCCACGGCGAACGCGCTCGCGGCGAAAGCGGCGGCCAGCGCTGCACTACGGACGAACTTCGACATGAAGCCAACTCCTCCGAGCCGTATGTCCTGGTGTCGGGACGCCCGCGGAGCGACCGAAGATGATCTTCCGGGGGCCGTGCCGATCTTGGGCCGGGGAGGTGAACGCGCCATGAACGCCGGCGCGCCGCCCGCCGGACGGCGCGCGGCGCGCGGGCACCGGACGGCGACGGGGCCGGACGGAGGCCGAGACCCTACGGCGACAGGACCTGGCGAACGGCCGGCTCAGCGCCCGCTGGACTGCCGGGCCAGGGAGATCACGCCGGTGACCTGGATGCGGGTCAGCCCGAGGTCGGCCCCGACGGCGTGCAGGGTCTCCTCCTCCGAGACGCTGAGCGGACCGTCGGTCAGCGCGATCTCGGCGGCGGCGCGCAGGATGTTCTCGCGGGCCTCGGGGGCCAGCGACCCGGCGGCGTGCGCCATCTCGGCGCGGACCTGGTCGAACGGGCGCGACAGGTCGCCGTCGAGCACGTGCGGGCCGTAGGCCGGGTCCCCGGCCTGGCGCACCACGTGCACGGCGCGGTCGCGGGCGGCCTGGTGGGTGACGTCGCCCGAACGCAGGGCCTGTGCGGCGGCCAGGCGGAGCAGCAGCGCGGGCAGGGAGGCGAGCTGCGCGGTGGTCGGGACCTCCAGGATGCCGACGTTCCAGCGCCCCTTGCAGGTGCCGCACTGCACGAACTCGCCGCCGGTCTTGTTCAGCGGGACGATCGGGATGAAGAACAGGCTGAAGAAGTTGCGGCCCTGGCGGCGGCGGTACTCCCGGTCCCCGCCGCAGTCGGGGCAGTGGAACACGCCCTTGCTGAGGGTGAAGTACACGACCTGCAACCCGAAGATGATCAAGATCGGCCCTTTCGTGACGAGGCAGGCCATCGTAGTGCGCAACGGACGGCGGCCCGGCGGGGTTCCGCGCCTGTCCCGGCCGCGGGGAACCTTTGGACGGAACCGGCCGTTCTGTAACGTTCCCACCTGGTGACTCACCGGTCACTTAACTAGAACAGCACGTCAAAAGGTGCGCAAGGGGATGGCGCGCACCGACGCTGATGTATCAGGATGACCCAAACATTCGTACACTCGTCGGTAATAACCGCCTGGTGACTTAGCCCCGCGCGAGGAGTGCCATGCTCAACCTTTCCGTGCTGCTCGAAGACGCCGCCCGCGAGACCCCCGACCGCGACGCGGTGGTCTTCGGCGACATCCGGCTCTCCTACTCGTTCATCGACCAGGTCGCCAACCAGGTCGCGAACCTGCTGCGCTCGCGCGGCATCCAGCCGGGTGACAAGGTCGCCATCTCCTCGCCGAACCTGCCCTACTTCCCGATGGTGTACTTCGGGGCGCTGAAGGCGGGCGCGGTCGTGGTGCCGCTGAACGTCCTGCTCAAGCCGCGCGAGATCGCCTACCACCTGGCCGACTCCGACGCCAAGGCGCTGTTCTGCTTCGAGGGCACCCCCGAGCTGCCGCTGGGCGAGATGGGCCACGCCGGGTACCAGCAGACCGAGGGCTGCGAGCACTTCTTCCTGATGCCGGCCTCGCTCGCCACCACTGAGTCGCCGATCGAGGGCGCGGAGCTGTTCTGGGCGGCGCTGGGCGGCCAGCCCAACACCTTCGAGACCGCCACCACCGAGGCCACCGACACCGCCGTGGTGCTCTACACCAGCGGCACCACCGGCCAGCCCAAGGGCGCCGAGCTGACCCACGGCAACCTGCTCACCAACGCGATGGTGTCGGACACCCTGTTCGAGAAGACGCTGCACGACGTGTCGCTGGTGACGCTGCCGCTGTTCCACATCTTCGGCCAGACCTGCGTGATGAACGTCGGCTTCTTCCGCCGCGCCACGCTGGTGATGCTGCCGCGCTTCGAGCCGAAGCAGGCCGTCCAGCTCATGGTCAAGGAGAAGGTCAACATCTTCGCCGGCGTGCCCACCATGTACTGGGCGCTGCTGACCGACGACACCTCCGCCGAGGACGTCGCCTCCATCAAGGAGAACCTGCGCGTGGCGGTCGCCGGCGGCGCGTCGCTGCCGCTGGAGGTCCTCAAGGGCATCAAGAGCAAGTTCGACGTGGACGTCCTGGAGGGCTACGGCCTGTCGGAGACCTCGCCGGTCGCCTCGTTCAACCGCCCGGACCGGCCCACCAAGCCCGGCTCGATCGGCCTGCCCATCTGGGGCGTGGAGATGAAGCTGATCGACGACGACTGGAAGACCATCGAGGGCGAGGGCCCGGGCGAGATCGCCATCCGCGGCCACAACATCATGAAGGGCTACTACAAGCGGCCCGACGCGACCGCCGACGCCATGCGCGACGGCTGGTTCCGCACCGGTGACGTGGCCCGCCGCGACGACGAGGGCTACTACTACATCATCGACCGCTCCAAGGACATGATCATCCGCGGCGGCTTCAACGTGTACCCGCGGGAGCTGGAGGAGGTCCTGATGACCCACCCGCAGGTCTCGCTGGCCGCGGTGGTGGGCGTGCCGCACGACTCGCACGGCGAGGAGGTCAAGGCGTACGTGATCCGCACCCCGGACGCCACGATCACCGAGGACGAGCTGGTCGCCTGGGGCAAGGAGCAGTTCGCCAACTACAAGTACCCGCGCCTGGTGGAGTTCCGCGACGAGCTGCCGATGACCGCCACCGGCAAGATCCTCAAGCGCGAGCTGCGGTAACCCCGCCGCGCGACGCACGACCGGGCCGCCCCTCCCCTCCGGGACGGGCGGCCCGCGCCCTGCCGCACGGCGCGCCGGGCCATCGAACGGCCGAACGCCCGCCTACAGCGTGTACGGCAGCCGCTTGATCCCGTTGATGAAGCTCGACTCCAGCCGGTCCGGCTCCCCCGCCGTGCGGATCTCCGGGAAGCGCCGGAACAGCTCCCGGAACATCACCGTGATCTCGCGCCGCGCCAGGTGCGCGCCCAGGCAGAAGTGCGGGCCGGGCCCGCCGAACCCCACGTGCGCCTTGGCGTCGCGCAGAATGTCGAAGCGGTCGCCGTCGGGGAAGACCGTCTCGTCCCGGTTGGCCGACCAGTAGTACAGCACGAGCTTGTCGCCCTTCTTGATCTCGTGCTCGTTGAGGGTGGTGTCGCGGGTGGCGGTGCGCCGCATCCAGATCACCGGCGAGACGTAGCGGACGATCTCCTCCACGGCCCCCGCGATCCGGCCCTCGAAGTCGGCCAGCAGCAGCTCGCGCTGGCCGGGGTGGGCCGTGAACAGGTGCAGGCCGTGCGCGATCGCGTTGCGCGTGGTCTCGTTGCCCGCCACCACCAGCAGAATGAAGAACGAGCCCAGCTCCTGGTCGGTCAGCGACTCGCCGTCGATGTTGGCGTTGACCAGGGCGGAGGTCAGGTCGTCGGTGGGCTCGGCGCGCCGCCGCCGGCCCAGCTCCTCCACCAGCTCCTTCAGCGTCTGCCCGGCCGCGAACAGCGCCAGCGCGACCTGCTCGGCGTCCCCGGCGGGCAGGAACTCCGCGTCGTTGCCCGCCAGGATGACGTTGGTCGCCTCCAGCACCGTGCGGTAGTGCTCGGGGCCGATCCCCATCAGGTCGCAGATGATCTTCAGGGGCAGGCGGGCGGCCACGTCCTGCACGAAGTCGCCGCTGCCCTCGCCCGCCGCCAGCCCCTCGGCGATCTCGGCGGCGACCGCCTCCACCCGGTCCTCGAAGCGCTGGATCATGCGCGGCGAGAACGCCCGGGACACGATGCGGCGGATCTTGGCGTGCCGCGGGTCGTCCATGTTGATCATCGAGCCGAAGAACTCGTGCAGGTCGCCGGGCATGTCCGGGATGCTGATCGCGCCCTGCCCGGAGCAGAAGTCCTGCGGGCGGCGGGAGGCCTCCACCACGTCGGCGTGCCGGGTGAGCGCGTAGTAGCCGGGCCCGCGCGGCACGATCACGAGTTCGGGCTCTTCGAACAGGACCAGTTCCGGCGTCCAGCGCAGCGCTTTGAACGCCTCGTGCCGATGGCTCTCGGGACGCGTCCAGAAGTCCCAGTCGGTCAGGTTGATGTCGGCGACGTTGAGCAACTCGCACCGCTCCTTGACTAGAACGCTATTCGGTTTACTCTAGTGCCCCGCGGCCAGCCATTCCAGGATCTTCCGGTTCACTTCGCCGGGCCGGTCCAGCTGCAGGAAGTGCCCGGCGCCCTCGACCGCCTCGGCCCGCGAGCCCGGCGGCAGCTGCGCCAGCACCGCCGACGCGTCGCCGCCCGGCATCACCGTCTCCGCGCCCAGGCAGCCGTCGTCGGCGCCGTGCAGGTAGAGCACCGGCCGCTCCCCCGGCCTGGCGGCCGCCTCCTGCTCGGCGGCGTAGCGGGCCACCAGCCGGCCCGGGTCGAGCATGGCCCGGTAGTAGCCGATCGCCGCGGCCGCGTTGGCGGGCCCGGCCAGGCACTCCATCACGCGGTCGACGTCGGCGGAGGCGTCGAGGCCGGGCGACCAGTCGCGCCACAGCCCCGCCACGAACTCCCGGTCCAGCGCCATCTCGGCCAGCGGCGTCTGGAACAGGAAGATGTAGAACGACCGCTTGAGCTGCTCGTACTCGAAGAACGCGCTCATCATCGCCGCGACCGGCGGCACCGCCAGCGTCACCGCCCGCCGCCACCGCTCCGGGGCGTGCGCGGCGGCCCCGTAGGTCGCGAACGCGCCCCAGTCGTGCCCGATGACCACCGCGTCGGGACCGCCGCCGAGCGCCTCGTGCAGCGCGTTGGCGTCCGCCGCGAGCGCGCCGCTCTGGTACGCGCCGTCCGCGGGCACCTCCGTCGGCGCGTACCCGCGCATGAACGGCGCGACGGCCCGGTACCCGGCCGCCGCCAGTTCCGGCATCAGGTGCCGCCAGGTGTGCGCCGAGTCGGGGAATCCGTGCAGGCACAGGGCCAGCGGCCCGCCCTGCGGCCCCGCCTCCAGGTAGCCGAACTCCAGCCCGTTCGCCGCGATCGACCCCGTAGTGAACGTGTCGCCCATATCCGTCTCCTCCGCTCGGCGGCGACGTTACCGCCTCCGGTTCCGGCCGGGCGGCGTGAGCAGGTTCACGGCATCTACGGATACCGCCGTATAGTCGTGTATTTACATCGAATTCCGTACTCGCTTAGCATCTAGGCAACTGGATCGCTCGCACCCGGCGGGCGTGAACGCCTGGACCGAACGCCTGGACCGAGGGAAGACCGAGGAACCGTGATGACCGAGCCGGACGCCCAAGACCTGCAAGCAGCGGCCCGCGACCATCTGTGGCTGCACTTCGCCCGCCACTCGGCCTTCCGCGCCGGCGCGGAGGTGCCGATGATCGTGCGCGGCGAGGGCGCCTACGTCTACGACGACCGCGGCCGCCGCTACCTGGACGGGTTGTCGGGGCTGTTCACCGTCCAGGCCGGGCACGGCCGCGAGGAGCTGGCGCAGGCCGCCGCCAAGCAGGCCGCCGAGCTGGCGTTCTTCCCGCTGTGGTCCTACGCCCACCCCAAGGCCGTGGAGCTGGCCGAGCGGCTCGCCGACGCCGCGCCCGCCGGGCTGGACCGCGTCTTCTTCACCTCCGGCGGCGGCGAGGCCGTCGAGAGCGCCTGGAAGCTCGCCAAGCACTACTTCAAGCTGGTCGGCAAGCCCACCAAGCACAAGGTGATCAGCCGCGCGGTCGCCTACCACGGCACCCCGCACGGCGCGCTGTCGCTGACCGGGCTGCCCGGCATCAAGGCGCCCTACGAGCCGCTGGTGCCGAGCGGGTTCCGGGTGCCCAACACCAACATCTACCGGGCCACCGCGCACGGCGACGACCCCGAGGCGTTCGGCCGCTGGGCCGCCGACCGCATCGAGGAGGCGATCCTGTTCGAGGGCGCCGACACCGTCGCGGCGGTGTTCCTGGAGCCGGTGCAGAACGCCGGCGGCTGCTTCCCGCCGCCGCCCGGCTACTTCCAGCGGGTCCGCGAGATCTGCGACCGGCACGACGTGCTGCTGGTGTCGGACGAGGTGATCTGCGCGTTCGGGCGGCTCGGCACGATGTTCGGCGCGCAGCGCTACGACTTCAAGCCCGACATCATCACCTTCGCCAAGGGCGTCACCTCCGGCTACTCGCCGCTCGGCGGGATGCTGGTGGACGAGCGGCTGTTCGAGCCGTTCAGCAAGGGCACCGAGATGTTCGCGCACGGCTACACCTTCGGCGGGCACCCGGTGTCGGCGGCGGTCGCGCTGGCCAACCTCGACCTGCTGGAGCGCGAGGACCTGCTCGGCCACGTGCGGCGCAACGAGGGCGCCTTCCGCGCCACCCTGGAGAGGCTGCTGGACCTGCCGATCGTCGGGGACGTGCGCGGCGACGGCTACTTCTTCGGCATCGAGCTGGTCAAGGACAAGGCCACCCGCGAGACCTTCACCGCCGACGAGTCCGAGCTGCTGCTGCGCGGCTTCCTGGACAAGGCGCTGTACGAGGGCGGCCTGTACTGCCGCGCCGACGACCGCGGCGACCCCGTCGTGCAGCTCGCGCCGCCGCTGATCTGCGACCAGTCGCACTTCGACGAGATCGAGCAGATCCTGCGCTCGGTGCTGACCGAGGCGTCGGGGCGGCTGTAGCCGCGGCGGAGGACGGCGCGTCCCGGGCACGGTGCGGCCCGGGACGCGCCGCCCCGCCGACCGCCCGGCGGCCTCGCCCGGCCCGTCCGTCCGGCGGCGGCGCGGCGCTCAGACCGCGCGGATCAGGTCGGCCGCCTTCTCCCCCACCATGATCGCCGGGGCGTTGGTGTGCCCGCGGACGATCTCCGGCAGCACCGACGCGTCGGCGACGCGCAGGCCCGCCACCCCGCGCACCCGCAGCCGCTCGTCCACCACCGAGTCCTCGTCGACGCCCATCCGGCAGGTGCCCGTCGGGTGGTAGAGCGTCTCGGCGTTGCCGCGCACGTAGGCGGCCAGCGCCTGCTCGTCGGCCCCGCCCGGGTAGGGCGCCATCGGCTCGCCGACGTACCGCGCCAGGGGCTCGGTGCCGAGCAGGCGCTCGGCCATCGCGATGCCCTGGACGAGGCGGCGCAGGTCCCCCTCGCCGGTCAGGTAGCCCGGGTCGATCAGCGGCGCCGTCTCCGGGTCGGCGGAGGCCAGCCGGACGCGCCCGGCCGACTCGGGGCGCAGCAGGATCACCCCGATGGTCAGGCCGTGCTCGGTCGGCGGGACCAGGCCGTGCGCGACGTACGGCACCGGCGCGAAGATCAGCTCCAGGTCGGGCGCGGGCAGCGCCGGGTCGCTCTTGGCGAACACCACCGCCTCGCCCACGTTGGAGGTGAACGGCCCGCGCCGCAGCAGCAGGTAGCGGGCGATGTTGGCGGGGGTGTCCGCGCCGGCCAGCGTGACCGGCCGGGTGCAGTGCCGCAGCACCGGCGCCGCCAGGTGGTCGCGCAGGCGGGCGCCGACGGACGGCCGGTCGGCGACCGGCTCGATCCCGACCGCGCGCAGGTGGTCGGCGTCGCCGACGCCCGACAGCATCAGCAGGTGCGGGGAGCCGACCGCGCCGCTCGCGAGCACGACCTCGCGGCCCGCCCGGACGCGCCGGCCGTCGCGGGTCTCGATCCCGACCGCGCGGCCGTCCTCGATCAGCACCCGCGCCACGTGCACGCCGGTGGCGACCGTCAGGTTGCGGCGCCGGCGGGCCGGGCGCAGGTAGGCGTCGGCGGCGCTCCAGCGGCGGCCCCGCCGCTGGCTGACGGGGGTGAGCGCGCAGCCCTCGTTGTCGGGGCCGTTCAGCTCGGGCAGGCGGGGGACGCCGGCGGCGTCGCAGGCGGCCAGGAAGGCGCGGGTCGTCTCGTTCGGGTCGCGCTGCTCGGAGACCGTCAGCGGGCCGTCGGTGCCGTAGACCGCGTCCGCGTTGCTGCCGACGCGGCCCTCCAGCCGCCGGAAGTAGGGCAGCACCTCGTCGTAGGACCAGCCGGGCACGCCCCAGCCGTCGTAGTCGGCGCGGTGCCCGCGCACCCACATCATCGCGTTGAGCGAGGAGCTGCCGCCGAGGGTGCGGCCGCGCGGCCAGTACAGCTCGCGGTTGTCCAGGCCGGGCTGCTTGACGGTGTGGAAGTCCCAGTCGTAGGCGGTCTTGAACAGCTTGGGGAACGCCGCCGGGACGTGGATCTCCCGCCGGTCGTCCGGGCCGCCCGCCTCCACCAGCGCGACCCGTACGGCGTCGTCCTCCGACAGGCGGGCGGCCAGGGCGCATCCCGCCGATCCCGCGCCGACGACGATGTAGTCGTATTCCATGAGGGCTCCCGTCGGGGTGTGGGGCCGTGCGCGTCGGCCCGACCCTAGACCCGCTCCGGGAGGCCGACAACGGGAACGGGCGGCCGGGTCCGGGCGCGGAGGGTTACCGGACGGTGAGCTTTCAGTGACGGCCGATACCGGCGGCCGTCACCGTTCGGCGGGGTCCGGGCGGCTCGGCCACCAGGTGCGCTCGCCCAGGTCCCGCACCAGCGCGGGCACCAGCAGCGACCGCACCAGCAGGGTGTCCAGCAGCACCCCGACCGCCACCAGGAACGCGATCTGCACCAGGAACACCAGCGGGATCACCGCCAGCGCGCCGAAGGTGGCCGCCAGGACCACCCCGGCCGAGGTGATCACTCCTCCGGTCGCCACCAGCCCGCGCAGCACGCCCTCGCGGGTGCCGTGCACGCGCGACTCCTCGCGGACGCGGGTCATCAGGAAGATGTTGTAGTCCACGCCCAGCGCGACCAGGAACACGAACCCGAACAGCGGCACCACCGGGTCGGAGCCGGGGAAGCCGAACGGGCCGTTGAACGCCAGCGCCGAGATGCCCAGCGTCGCCGCGTACGACAGCGCCACCGTCGCGACCAGCAGCACCGGCGCCAGCAGCGACCGCAGCAGCACGATCAGGATGACCAGGATCACCGCCAGCGCGATCGGGATGATGACCACGCGGTCGCGCTCGGAGGTGCGCAGCGTGTCGTACTGGGTGGCGGTGTAGCCGCCGACCAGCGCGTCCGCGCCCGGCACGGCGTGCACGCGCTCGCGCAGCGCGGCGACGGTGTTCAGGGCGGCGTCGCTGTCGGGGGCGGCGGTGAGGGTGGCGTTGAGCTCGACGCGGCCGTCCACGACCTTGGGCGGCCCCGAGCGACCGGACGCGTCGTCGGTGGTGGCGCGCACGTCGGGGGCGACGCCCTTGACGCCCCGGACGGCCTCGACCACGCGGTCGGCGGCGTCGGCGCGGGCGATGATGACCACGGGGCTGCCCGCGCCCCCCGGGAAGTGGCGGCCGAGCGCCTCCTGGCCCGTCACCGAGGGCTCCTTGTTGAGGAAGACGTCGGTCTGGGCGATGCCGTCGGCCTTCAGGGTCGGCAGGAACGCGGCGAACGCCGCCAGCACCAGCGCCGACAGCACCCACACGCGGCGCGGGTGGCGGCGGATCAGCTCGCTGATCCGCTCCCACAGGCCCCGGCCCCGGCTCAGGTCGCGCGACGGCCAGAAGGCGGCGCGGCCGAGCAGCGCCAGCGCGGCGGGCAGGAACGTCAGCGCCGACAGCAGCGCGCACCCCACGCCGATCGCGGCGACCGGGCCGAGGCTCCGGTTGGAGTTGAGGTCGCTGAACAGCAGGGTGAGCAGGCCCGCCGCGACCGTGCCGGCGGACGCGGTGATGGGGGCCAGCGAGCGCCGCCACGCCCGCGTGACCGCCGTCCACGTGGAGTCGCCGGCCGCCAGCTCCTCGCGGAAGCGGGCGGCCAGCAGCAGCGCGTAGTCGGTGGCGGCGCCGACCACCAGGATGAACAGGATGCCCTGGGTCTGGCCGTTGAGGTCGATGGTGCCGTTCTTGGCGAGCGCGTACACCACCGCCGACGCCAGCCCGAGCGCCAGGACCGAGCCGAGCACCACGACCAGCGGCAGCAGCAGGCTGCGGTAGACCGCCAGCAGGATGAGCAGGACCACGCCGAGCGCGACGCCGAGCAGGATGCCGTCGATGCCGGTGAAGGCGTTGCCGAGGTCGGCCTGGAGGGCGGCGGGGCCGGTCACGTAGGCGGTGGTGCCGGGCACCTGGCGGGCGGTCTCGCGGAGCCGGTCGATCACGGGCCGGGGCTCGGGGAGGTCCTTGTCGAGGGGGACGACGGCCTGGAACGCCTTGCCGTCGGGCGCCGGGATCAGCGGCGAGGCCCCCCGGCGGACCCCGGGCACCGCGGTGATCTGCTGGAGCGCCTGCTGGGCGGCCCGGCGCTGGGCGTCGTCCAGCCGCGCGCCGCCGCGGGACTCCCAGAGCACGACCGCCGGGACGGCGCCGGTGTTCTCGAAGCCCTTCTGCAGTTCGGAGGCGCGGGTGGACTCGGCCCCCGCCGGGAGGAAGGTCGCGTTGTCGTTGCTCTGGACGTCGCCCAGCTTCCCCGCGAACTGCCCGAGCGGCCCGACCCCGGCCAGCCAGACCAGGACGAGCAACGCGGGGACCAACCATCGCAAAACGCGGGACATGGGGACCTCTCTGCCGGTGCCAGGGGGTTCTCCCAAGGACTTCGCGGTCTCTACCCCCGGCGGTTGCCGCCAAGCCGACATTCCCCGGTGTGACGTGAAGCACGTTGTTCACACGGCAACCAGAAGCACCAGCGGACGGGGGTCCCGGCCCCGGAAACGGCGACGGGCCGACCGGTGGCACCCGGTCGGCCCGTTCGATTCGCCTGTCGGCTCACACGCCCCAGTCGGGACGCAGCGGCATGTTCGCGCCGCCCTTGTCGTCCAGCTTCACGCCGAGCGTCTGGTGGAGCTGGATCCAGTTCTGCTCGAAGCCCAGGATGCAGCCGGCCATGTAGACCTTCCAGACGCGGGCGATGCCCTCGCCGACCTCCTCGACCGCCTCGTCCCAGTGGTCGTCGAGGTTGCGGCACCAGCCGGCCAGCGTCCGGGCGTAGTGCTCGCGCAGGTTCTCCTGGTGGCGGATCTCGAACCCGGCGTCGTTCATGTGCTGCTGGATGAAGCCGGGCCCCTCCAGCTCGCCGTCGGGGAACACGTACCGGTTGATGAACCCGTCCTGCTTCATGGCGGGCGCCAGGTTGTCGGGCCGGGTGATGGTGTGGTTCAGCATCCGGCCGTGCGGCTTCAGCTTCCCGTAGAGGAAGGAGAAGTACGACGGCAGGTTGGCCTTGCCGATGTGCTCGGTCAGGCCGATGGAGCTGACGGCGTCGAAGCCGGTCTCGGCCACGTCGCGGTAGTCCATGTGCCGCACCTCGGCCAGCTCCGACAGGCCGCGGTCGGCGATGGCCTTCTGCGCCCACTCGGCCTGCTGCTTGGACAGCGTCACGCCCAGCGCCTTGACGCCGTACTCCTGCGCGGCGTGCATGACCATGCCGCCCCAGCCGCAGCCCACGTCCAGCAGCCGCATCCCGGGCTTGAGGCCGAGCTTCTTGGCCACCAGGTCGTGCTTGTGGAACTGCGCCTCCTCCAGCGTGGAGTGCTCCTCGGGGAAGCAGGCGCAGGTGTAGGCCATGGACGGGCCGAGCACCCACTCGTAGAAGGTGTTGGACACGTCGTAGTGGTGCGAGATCGCCTTGGCGTCGCGCCGCTTGGAGTGCCGCAGCCAGGAGGGGACCCGGCTGAACGGGGCCTCCTGCGGCGGCGGGTCCAGCCGGCGGGTCACCGCGCCGCGCAGCAGCGGGTCCTTGAGCACGGTCGCGAGGATCTTCGCCTTCTCCCGCGGCGTGATCTCCCCGAACACCTGCTGCATGGTCGACAGGGCGGTGTACATGTCGCCCGACACGTCGATCATGCCGCTGACGTAGGCGCGGGCCAGCCCCAGCGCCCCCGGCGAGTGCACCAGGTACGACACCGCGTACGGGGACCGCACCTCGAAGCGGATGTCGGCGCCGGGCGACCCCGCGCGCGACCCGTCGTAGGCGACGAACTCCACTGGCGCCCCAGCCCCGGCGAGCCGCTCGAAGACCCTGGCCAGCGTCATGTTGCTCCTCCTGTCTGTCGGCCCCGGGCAGGGGCCACGGCGTCATCACCGGGCCCCGTCGGGGCCCTCCCCCCGATGACGCGCGAACCGCCTATCGTCCGCGCACGCACTTGTCGTAGAGGTCCAGCAGCCGCTTGGCGGGGTCGTAGGCGTCCTTCAACCGCCGGTAGATATCCCCGTCGTAGTAGCGCCAGAACTCGTCCCGGCTATAAAAAGCAGTCGAATAGAGGGACTTGTGCCCGTCAAGAGCGGCGACCTCACGCTCGATCAGCCGGTTGTGGTATTCGGGGATCTGCCCAGGTGGGAGGCGCACCGTGCCCCAGAATCCGACGTTGACGTAGGTGCGGCCCGGCTCCAGCGGGTAGAGCGGCCACGCCTCGCGGGCGCGCAGCGGGCACAGCCAGACCGGGGTCATGCCGATCTTCTCGTGGAAGAACTCCAGGAACTCCGGCAGCCGCTCGACCGGCACCTCGATGTCCTGGATGACGTCCTCGCGGGGGCGCAGTCCGCGCCAGCGCTCGATCCGGGCGATGATCTGGAAGCGGCGGTCGTAGGCGACCATCTTGCGGTAGACGTCCGAGCGCTTGGCCTTGTCCGGCCACAGGCGCCGCACGGTCGGGTTCTGCACGCCGAACGCGCCCGAGCACCAGAACCAGTCGGTGTCCCAGCGCCAGATGTAGTCGTGGACGGTCAGGAAGTCCACCGACCGCTGCTGGATCGAGCGGTAGTAGATCTGCTGGCCGGTGTAGTCGGAGGTGTAGGGCGCCGAGTCGGTGAAGGTGCCGAGGGTGAGGTACTGCTCCTTCGGCCCGAAGACGGTGCCGTCCAGGAAGTCGATCCGCTCGCCCTCGTGGGTGCGCGACTCCGACAGCTCGGCGAGCGCGTTCGCGGCGGCCACCGCGTCGTCGAAGCGCAGGTGGCGGACCTTCACGTACGGCTTGACCGGCACCAGCTCGATCTTCAGGCGCAGCGTGTAGCCGAGCGTCCCGTAGGAGTTGGGGAAGCCGAAGAACAGGTCGGAGTGCTCGTTGTCGCGGGTGGCGGTGACGATCTGGCCGTCACCGGTCAGCACCTCCATCTCCAGGACGCTCTCGTGCGGCAGTCCCAGGTGGAAGGAGGAGGACTCGATGCCGAGGCCGGTCACCGCCCCGCCCAGCGTGATGGTCTTGAGCTGCGGCACGACCGTGGGCATCAGCCCGTGGGGCAGGGTGGCCGCGACCAGGTCCTCGTAGGTGGTCATGCCCTGCACCTGCGCGGTGCGGGTCTCGGGGTCCACGCTCAGCACGCGGTCGAACCCCGACACGTCCAGGCCCGGGGCCTGCGACGGGTCCCGCCACCGGAACAGGTTGGAGGTCTTCTTCGCCAGCCGGATCGGCGTCCCCTCGGGGATCGCCGCGTACGACCGGCGCAACGCCTCGACCGCCCGCTGGTGATCGTCATTGACCAGTAGCTCCGTCATCTACCCCTCCCGCACACAGTAAACCGATCATCCCATGTATCTTCCACACAATCGGCGCGAGAGTGTGATCACAGGGACGTGCGGGAATAAAGAGCGGGTAAGTTCCTCCCGGTGCGCGGTCGCGGGCGGCTCCGGCTACTTGACCAGACGCAGGATCCAGGGGTAGCGGAAGTCCTGCCCGGTGAGCGCGAGCACCGCCGCGATCCCGGCCGCGATCCAGGAGACCGCGTACAGCACGCCGCCGAGCCCGAACGTCACGATCGTGATCAGCAGCAGCGTGAGCTGGAAGTTGAGCGCCTCGGCGGCCTGGCGCCGCACGAACTCCGACCGCTTGCCGCTGGTCAGCATCAGCACGAGCGGTCCGACGAACAGGGTGACGTACCCGAGCCCGTGCGCGGCGGCGGCCAGGACGCGGTCCTCGCCGGACGCCTCCCCGGTGGCGACGGCCTTCCCCTTGACCGCGGCGGGGGCGAGGTCGCGGTCCACGAGCGCCAGCTCGTCGCGCGTCCTGGCGGTCATGGCGAGGTGCACGCGCATGTCGAACTCCTGGTGCTCCAGGCGCCCCTCCGCGTAGGCGTTCTGGAGGCGTTCCACGGCCGCTTCGCGTTCCGCGTCGCCGACGCGGAGTTCTCCATGAGTGATGTTCATACCCACATCCTCAGCGCCCGGGGGAGGTCCTGCCATCGGGGAAGACCCTGAGCGATCCCTGAGAGGGGGCGCCCGAAAGGGTGAGATCAGCGCTGGACGTACTTCCTCCCGGGGACGAGGGGCCGCCCGTACAGCTCCGAGACGGTGACGAAGACGTACCCCTTGGCGGCGAGGCGGCGCAGGATGCCGGGGACGGCGGCCACGGTGCTGGGGTGGATGTCGTGCATCAGCAGGATGCGGCCGGGCCGCGCGCCCTTGACGACGCGCCGCTCGACGGTGGCGCTGTCGCGCGCGCTCCAGTCGAGCGGGTCGACGCTCCACATGACCTGCGCCAGGCCCATCCGCTTGGCGATGCGGGCGACGGTCCGGTCGGTGGAACCGTAGGGCGGCCGCATGAGCCCGGGCGTGACGCCCGCGGCCTGCTCGATCGCCTGCTGGGTGCGCGTCAGCTCCGCCTCAACCTTGGCGGCCGGGGAGCGCCCGAGGTCGGCGTGCGTGTAGCCGTGGTTGCCGAGCTCGTGCCCGGCGGCCAGCTCGCGGCGCACCAGGTCGGGCCGCGCGGCGACGTTGCGTCCGACGAGGAAGAAGGTGGCCCGCGCCCGGTGGGCGGCCAGCACGTCCAGCAGCTCGGCCGTCGGGCCCATGGGCCCGTCGTCGAAGGTGAGCGCGACGCACTTGGCCTTGGCGCAGTCGGTGCGGACCACCGGCGGCGCGGGCGGCGGCGCCGCCTTCTGCGGCGCCGCGACCACGGCGTTCCCGACGAACGCGGCACGTCCCCCGTCCTCGGCGGCCGCGGGGGCGAGGGTGCTCATCCATCCGCACACCGTCGCCGCCACGGCACCGGCGGCCCAGCGTCGAACAGACCCCATCGCCTCCATGAAAGCCCCCCGGCTCACTCTCCGTGCCCGCCCGGTTCGCCAGTGTAGGCGGCCGCCCCCTTCCGGGGGCGGGAACATGTCGGTCGTGGGAACCCGAAAGCCGCGTTGATCGTTATTGTCTTACTCGCCTCGTGTCTCCGGAGCGGTTCCGGAGCGGCACCAGACGACGGGACAGGCCGATGAGGTTCCGGGACCGATTCGGGATTCGCAAGCACCGTGGCGACTCGGTCACCAAGTTCGACCGCGAGGCCACCGACGCCGACATCGAGGCATTGATCGCCTTCGCCCGCTCGCGCCAGAGCGTGGAGTTCTACGTCGAGCCCGAGACCTTCGCCACCGACACCACGGCCGTGGCCGTGGCCCACGACGGCGAGTGGACCCGCCGCCGGGTGGGCTCCCCCAAGGTGATCGGGAAGGTCGCCCGCGACCTGGGCCTGCCGATCTACGACGTGCAGATCGTGGGCTACCCGCCGCGGATGCGCGCCTGGAACGAGCGCAACAGGGACCGCAAGAGCCTCTGACGGCTCCAGGGCGGTGCCGCCCCGGCCCCGAAGGCGGCCCCGCGAGCGATCTCGCTGGCGGCCTCGAACAGTGGCCGCCGGGATCGGCGAGCGCCGTGCCGCTGCCGACGTGCTTGGTACCGCGCAGCACGATTGCATTCGGGTCGCGGTGTCCAGCCGCCGAAGTGGGCGAGCGCCACTACGCCGTTCCGTATGGCCGGCTCCAACGTACTCGGTGTCGCGCAGCACGATTGCGTTCAGGCCGTGATGCTCGGCCGCTGCGGTGAGCGGGACGGCTACGCCGTTCCGTGTGGTCGGTTTCGTGCGGCGAGTCCGGGGCGGGCGACCGTTGTCGCAAGGGGAAGGAAGGGGCAGCGGTCGCCCGTCCGGATTCATGGGCAACGGTTGTGGTGATGGGCCTCCTTCGTCGCCGTTCGTATATGGGTCAGCGGTTGGTCAGCCGACCTCGTGAGGGTTGCTCGTCGGCTGCTCGCTGAGGGGCGCCGGTGTCTCCGGGTTGGCGTTGCTGGCGGTGGTCTTCGCAGGGCGCACGCGGTTGCTCTTGGCGGTGGCTGGTGTTCGCTGGCGTGTCCGGAGGGTGGCGGCGCTTGACTCGTCGCGCTCTTTTGTGGTGTGGGCTCGCCCGCCGGCCGTTCCGCGGCGGGCGAGCCCGTTGCCGAGCTTGCCGGCGGCAATGCGAGCGTTCCCGACGGGATGGAAGGGACGCCCTTTTGCCGCTCAGTGAAGCGCGACATCCCAGTGTTGCTGTGGCGCTTTGTTGGGAGCGGTACGCAGCGGGGGGCCTCTGCTCCTTTTAAGGCGGCCTGCTTTGCTCGTTGAGATGCCGGGCGGGCGGGATGGGGTGCTTCCTCGTTGGAGGCGTCGGCCAGGGTGCACTTGGCTTCTCCTTCCGGGGTGGCGGCTCAGTCGCGACGGAGTCGGTCGTCGCTCTTTGCTCGATTCCGTCGGGCCTCACGTTGCGGCGGTAGTGGTGAAGCGGGTCAGCTTGCTTTCGGCTTCTGCGCGCGCGGTCTGGTGGTGCGGCCCGGTTTCGAGCGTGTTGGAAGCATGTGGATGTGCAGCTCGGACGGCGGGATGCCCGCGTACATGACCTCTCGCAGGAGGATCGCCATCGTGTAGCCCGGCTCGGCGCGGTCCAGCGCCACGTTCGCCAGGCCGCCGTCGCCCGCGCTGTACGCGGCGAACGCCAGGAGGCACGCGGGGGCCGACGCGTAGAGCTCGTCGACGCGCTGCAGGACGTGCCGCCAGAAGGCGATGGCGAAGGGCGGATCGTCCTCCTGGATGCGTCCCCACGCCTCGTCCCGGACGTTGAGGTTGGTCAGGTGGACGGCCAGGTCGGCCAGTTCGTCGTCGTCCGGGAAGGGGCCGCCCTGCCGTGCGCGCGTCAGGAGGGCGTCGAGCAAGGCGCTCCCCTCCCTTTCCATGCGTGCGCCCGTGCGTGCCCTCGGGCCTTCTCGGGCGCTGTTGAAGAAACGTTCTTCGGCTCGGGTCGTCGCATCGCGCATCGAGCGGCCCAGCGGCGCCACCGAGCGGACCAGCGCGTCGCGATCGGGCAGGGCGGTCTCGCCCCGGTAGACCGCTTCGGCCGTGAGCCTGCTGGACGTGATGTCGTAGGGGCGGCCCGCCGGCGGGCAGCACTCCTCCTCGGAGCAGGTGAGCGACCACCAGCGGCCGTCGGCCACGCGGACGGCCGCCATGACCTCGATGCCGTGGGCGGTCAGGGCCTCGCGGACCAGGCGGGCGGAGGGGACGACCAGGTCGGCCGGGCCGTAGCCGAGGACGATCGCGCCGAGGAAGCCGTTCTTGGCCAGGATGGCGGCGATGCGGTCGTTGGCGACCGGTAGGTCGTGGCGCAGGGCGCACGTCTCGCGCGGGCCGCCGCTCGCCAGCACCACGAGGCTCTCGGTCGGGTGGAAGCCGAGGAGGAAGGGGACGGCGGCGATGGCGTCCTGCGGATCGGTGACCACCATGCGTGGCCGGTCGTGTGCGTTCTGGAACATGAGTCGAGACTGACAGGGAGCGGCCGACCGGGGGAAGAGAGTCGGCCGGGCTGTGGATAACTTCGTTCCCTGCTGCCGTAGTAGCAGGTCAGATGGCCTACGAGGGGGCGTGGCGGTTCGCCTCAGGCCGGGGACGGATGTCGGCGCTCCCGCTCAGCCTCGGTCCGCTCGGCGGCAGGTCGCCGCTTCGCACGTCCGGTATCGGGCGAGCCAGTCGTGCAGGTACCGCGGTGCCGCCGCCGCCCGGTTCTGCAACTGGTACGGGTCCTTCGCCCTGTCGTAGAACTGGCGCTCCCCCGTCGCGTATTCGACGTAGGTGTGGCGGCGCGTCCGCAACGCCGCGTAGGTCGGCGGCAGCGGGCAGCCCCGCCGCGTCTTGGTGTCGCAGTCCGGCCCCTCCGGCTTGTCGCCCGGACGGCCCGCGTAGAACTCGATCAGCATCCCCCTGCGCCACGGGGCCTTCTGGCGCCTCAGGACCGGCAGGAGCGACCGGCCCTCCGCGAACCGCGGGGCCGGAACCCCTGCCAGATGCGTGAACGTGGGCGCCAGGTCGATCGTGCCGGACAGCGCCCGGACCCTGCCCGGACGGACTCCCGGTCCCCGCACCAGCGCGGGCACCCGCACGTCCTCCTCGAACGGTGTCGTCTTCCCCGGCCACAAGCGGTGCTGCCCCAGGTGGTAGCCGTTGTCCGAGGTGAAGAAGATGTAGGTGTTCGACAGCTTGCCCGAAGCGCGAAGGGTCTCCACGACCGAGCCCACCATGTCGTCCACGGCCAGCATCGAGCGCAGGCGGTCCCGGTGGACCCGGTCGATCCGCTTGACGGCCTTCGGGTTCAGTTTCGGCATCCGGCGCAGCCAGCGCGGCTCGTTCCGGGCGGGCGGCTTGTTGAAGGACGGTGTCCGGGGCGCCCGCGCTTTCGCGAACGCGTCCGCGTGCCTGGGCGCGTAGGCCGCCGGCAGGTGGGGGGCGATCGGCGCCAGGTAGAGGAAGAACGGCCGGGCGGACGAGCTGATCACCGTTCTCGCCTTGCGCGCCAGCACGTCGTCCAGGTGCTCTGTGCGGCTCCGCCGCACGCCCTGTTCGATGAGCTGGTAGTTCCGCTGCTTGTACATGTTCTTGGGCGCGGGCACGTGCCATTCGTCCCAGCCGGGGGGCACGTAGTCCGGAGCGGCGGAGGTCGGGTAGCCGTTCAGGAACTTGCCCAGGAACGCCGTCCGGTAGCCCGCCGGCTTCAGCCACGTCCCGATCGTCGAGCGGTCGTGGCCCCGCGCGTGGAACTCCTCGAATCCCCCGTCGGGCGCGTTGTTGGTCCGCACGTTGTGGCTGTGCACGTACTGCGAGCGCAGGATCGTCGCCCGCGACGGGCAGCACCACGAGTCCGTCACCGTGAACTCGGTCAGTTCCGCGCTCTCGCTGCGCAGGCGCGAGAGATTGGGGAAACGGGCCAGGTCCATTCTGTCCAGGTCGTCGGCCAGGATCAGCACGATGTTGGGGCGGGGCGGCCGCGACGCGGCGGGCGCGTCCCCGCCCAGGGCCACGGCCGGACCGGCGAGGAGCGCGGGGAGCAGGACGAACGACAGGGACCGGCGGGGGTACGGCACGGAGCGACCTTCGCTAGGAGTGGGCTGGCTCTAGCGACTGTTCCCCCACCGGGCCGGGGGCACTACCGAGAGTGACGAATTATTGCCTAGGCGTCCAGCACCTGGTGCTCGCGCCGCACGACCGGCGGCTCGGTGGACCACGGGAAGTTGATCCAGCGGTCGGTGTGCCGCCACACGTACTCGCACTTGACCTCGGAGTGCGGCTTCTCGTAGATCACCGCGCAGCGCACCTCGTCCACGTGGTCGGCGCAGAAGTCGCGGACCAGCTTCAGCGTCGCGCCGGTGTCGGCGACGTCGTCGGCCACCAGCACCTTCGCGCCCGACAGGTCCACGGCGCTCGGCACCGGCGGCAGCATGACCGGCATGTCCAGGCGCTGGTCCACGCCGGTGTAGAACTCCACGTTCATCACGTGCAGGTTCTTCACGTCCAGCGCGTAGCCGAGCGCGCCCGCCACGAACAGCCCGCCCCGGGCGATCGACAGGATCAGGTCGGGCCGGTAGCCGCTGTCGGCGATCTCCTGGGCCAGCTCCCGGCTGGCGGAACCGAACAGCTCCCAGGTCAGAACTTCTCTATCCGCAGACACGGCCCTATCTTCGCCGATGGGGCCGGTGCCCGTGCACGCGGGTCACTCGCACAGGTCCACCACGGTCCGGCAGGCGTCCAGGGGCAGGGGCGCCTTGAGGATGGCGGGGCGCGTGCCCTCCGGCCCGGCGGCCGTCATGACGCTGGACAGGCCGTTGAAGAAGCCGTTGAGCGCGTCGGCGAGGACGATCAGGTCGCGGGAGCGGGCGGCGGCGGTCCGGGCGACGGGCGCGGCCCCGTCCACGATCGAGCCGATGTCGCGGCCGTGGCCCTGCAGGGTGCCGCCGACCTGGGTGGACAGCCGGCCCGCCTCGTCCAGCAGCTGGGTCACCTTGTCCGGCCTCCCGGTCGCCAGGGGCGCGAGGTCCGACAGGCCGCGCGCGGTCTCGACGATCGTGTCGCCCCGGGGGCCGAGGGTCCCGGACAGGCCGGCGATGTCGCCGATGAGGCGCTGGATCTCGGCGCGGCGGGCATGTGTCGCGTCGGCGACCTCGGCGCCGTTGACGATGGTGCGGCGCAGCGCCGGGCCCTGGCCGTCCAGCCCCCGCGCGAAGGTGTGCACCAGCGTGGTCACGTCCTGCGGGTCGATCACCCGGGTGGCCTGGAAGGCGGGCCAGGCGGTGTCGGACGGGTCGGCGGCGTCCTTGGTGCGGGTCAGCGTGCCGCCCTCGGCCAATGCGGGGCCGCCGCCGAGTTCCAGGGAGATCTCCTTGGGGCCGAAGATCGAGACGGGGTCCACGCGGGCCTCGCTGTCGCGCGGTACCGGGACGTCGCTGCGCACCCGGAACCGCACCCGCACCTTGCCCTCGGGCGTGAGCGCGACCGACTCGACGTTGCCCACGGTGACGCCGCGCACCTTCACGTCGGACTTGGCGTCCAGCCCCTGTCCGGCGCGTCCGAAAATCGCGTCGTAGGCGGCCGTATCGCCGTGGGACGGTACGCCCGCCAGCGCCAGCGCGCCCGCGGCGACGGCCATGGCACCCGCCCCCAGCGCCGCGAACATCGTCCGCGAACGGGCCGACAACGCGGAATCGGTCATTCGGACACCCCCTGATACGGCCGGTTTCGGCCACCCCTTGTAAGTGAGCACTTGCATTATGCGGGGTAAAAGTGGATCTTGTTGACCACCGGGTAACGTGATCCGCCTCACGACGGGTGGGCCCGGATGTCACCGGCGGACGGTAGCGTTGGGCGACGTGCCCGCCCCTGACACGCTGACCGCCAGCGACACCGCGACTCCCGACATGGCGACCCTGCTCGCCGCCGCCGTCGAGGCCATCGGCGGGGCCGAGCGCCCCGGTCAGGTGAAGATGGCCGAGGCCGTCGCCCGCGCCATCGAGACCGGCGAGCACCTGGCCGCCCAGGCCGGGACCGGCACCGGCAAGTCGCTGGCCTACCTCGTGCCCGCCATCCGGCACGCGGTGCGCAACAAGACCACGGTGGTCGTCTCCACCGCGACGATCGCGCTCCAGCGCCAGCTGGTCGACCGCGACCTGCCGCGGCTCGCCGAGGCGCTGCGCCCGCTGCTCGGCACCGAGTTGAAGTTCGCGATCCTCAAGGGCCGCCGCAACTACCTGTGCCTGCACCGCGTGCAGACCGGCGTCCCCGACGACCCCGACGAGCCGGGCGCGAGCCTGTTCGACCCCCAGCAGCTGTCGTCGCTGGGCCGCCAGGTCAAGCGGCTCAACGAGTGGGCCGAGGAGACCACCACCGGCGACCGCGACGAGCTGGTCCCCGGCGTCGGCGAGCAGGCGTGGCGGCAGGTCGCGGTGTCGGCCCGCGAGTGCCTGGGCGCGACCCGCTGCCCGCAGGGCACCGAGTGCTTCGCCGAGCTGGCCCGCGCCGAGGCCGGCGAGGCGCACATCGTGGTCACCAACCACGCGCTGCTGGCGATCGACGCGCTGGAGGAGTTCCAGGTCCTGCCCGAGCACGACGTGGTGATCGTGGACGAGGCGCACGAGCTGGTCGACCGGGTCACCTCGGTGGCCACCGGCGACCTCAGCGCGCCCGCGGTGGAGATCGCCGCGCGCCGCTGCGGGCGGCTGGTGGAGGAGGCGGTCGCCGACCGGCTCAAGGAGGCCGGTGAGGCGCTGGGCTTCCTGCTGGAGGACCTGCCCGCCGGGCGCATGGACGTGCTGCCGCCCGCGCTCGGCCAGACCGTCGCGGTGCTGCGCGACGCCGCGCACGCCTGCCTGACGGCGATCGGCCCGGAGAAGAAGGAGATGGACCCGGCCGACGCGGGCGCGCGCAAGGCGGCCCGGTCGGCGCTGGAGGAGATGCACGACACGGCGGTGCGGCTGCTGGAGTCGTTCCAGCCGGAGATCTCCGCGCGGTTCGACGTGGTGTGGCTGGCCAAGCCGTTCGTGCCCGACGGCCGCCCCAAGCGGCCGCCGACGCTGCACGTCGCGCCGATCGGCGTGGGCGCGCTGCTGCGCGCGACGCTGTTCGAGAAGCGCACCGCGGTGCTGACGTCGGCGACGCTGACGCTGGGCGGCTCGTTCGAGCCGCTGGCCGGGCAGTGGGGGCTGCCGCCGCTCGGCGAGAGCGCCTCGCGCGACGCGAGGACCGCCGCCGAGGGGCTGGCGCGCACCGCCACCGACGGCACGGAGCCCGCCGCCAAGGACGCCGGGAAGGAGGTCGCCTGGTCCGGGCTCGACGCCGGCTCGCCGTTCGACCACCCCAAGGCGGGCATCCTGTACGTGGCGCGGCACCTGCCGCAGCCGGGGCGCGACGGGCTGCCCGACGCCTACCTGACCGAGATCACCGAGCTGATCGAGGCGGCCGGGGGCCGCACGCTGGGGCTGTTCTCCTCGATGCGGGCGGCGCGGCAGGCCGCCGACGAGCTGGGCGACCACCTGTCGCACCGGCTGCTGTGCCAGGGCGACGACTCCACCTCGCTGCTGGTGAAGGAGTTCGCCGAGGACGAGCGGGCCAGCCTGTTCGGGACCCTGTCGCTGTGGCAGGGCGTGGACGTGCCCGGCCCGTCCCTGCAGCTGGTCATCATGGACCGCATCCCGTTCCCGCGCCCGGACGACCCGGTGCAGTCGGCCCGCCAGCGGGCGGTCGCGGCGCGCGGCGGCAACGGGTTCATGGCGGTGGCCGCCACGCACGCGGCGCTGCTGCTGGCGCAGGGCGCGGGGCGGCTGCTGCGGTCCATGGACGACCGGGGCGTGGTCGCGGTCCTCGACCCCCGGCTGGCGACCGCGCGGTACGGCGGGTTCCTGAAGAACTCGCTGCCGCCGTTCTGGGCCACGACCGATCCGCAGACGGTGCGGGGAGCGCTGCGCCGCCTGGACGCCGCCGCCTCCGAGAAAACGGCAGACGACTAGCGGCGTGCGGGCTGGCCCGGGTTCGTCCTGACGACCTCAGGCATCGCGCGAGTGCCCGACCTGGCCCGGCGAAGCGACGCCGGAGGCGAGCGCGGCCGGGCCAGATCGCGAAGCGATCGGCACTCGCAAAACAACGGTCAGAGGTGCGAGCCGCCAGGCGAGCACCTCTGGGCCGGGGCTTCAGCGAACACGGCGCTTCGCCAGGAAGTCGCCGATGCGGCCGATCGCCTCCTCCAGCTCGTCGGCGTACTGCAGCGTCACGACCCGGAAGTGGTCGGTCGCGGGCCAGTTGAAGCCGGTCCCCTGCACCACCAGGATCTTCTGCTCCTCCAGCAGGTCGAACGCGAACCGCACGTCGTCCTCGATCGGGTGCATCTCCGGGTCCAGGCGCGGAAAGACGTACAGCGCCCCCCGCGGGCGGACGCAGCTCACGCCCGGCAGGTCGTTCAGCAGCTTGGCCGCGCGGTCGCGCTGCTCGCCCAGGCGGCCGGTCGGCAGGACCAGGTCGTCGATGCTCTGGTGGCCGCCGAGCGCGGCCTGGATCGCGTGCTGGCCGGGGACGTTGGGGCACAGCCGCATGTTGGCCAGGATGTCCAGGCCCTCGATGTAGGACTCGGCGTGCCGCTTGGGGCCCGACAGCACCACCCAGCCGGACCGGAAGCCGGCCACCCGGTAGTTCTTCGACAGGCCGCCGAAGGTGAGGCAGAGCAGGTCGGGGGCCAGCGAGGCGATGGAGGTGTGGGTCGCGCCGTCGTACAGGATGCGGTCGTAGATCTCGTCGGCGAAGATGACCAGGCCGCGGCGGCGGGCCAGCTCGGCGATCTGCTCCAGCACCTGGCGCGAGTAGACCGCGCCGGTCGGGTTGTTCGGGTTGATGATCACGATCGCCCGGGTGCGGTCGGTGATCTTGGCTTCGATGTCGGCGACGCTGGGCTGCCAGTCGTCGGCCTCGTCGCACAGGTAGTGCACCGGGCTGCCGCCGCACAGCGACACCGAGGCGGTCCACAGCGGGTAGTCCGGGGCCGGGATCAGCACCTCGTCGCCGTCGTCCAGCAGCGCCTGCAGCGTCATCACGATCAGCTCCGACACCCCGTTGCCCAGGTAGACGTCCTCGACGTCCAGCCCGGCCACGCCCTGCCGCTCGTAGCGCTGCACGACGGCGCGGCGCGCGGGCAGGATGCCCTTGGAGTCGCTGTAGCCGTGCGCCTCGGGAAGCGTGCGGATCATATCCTGGAGGAGTTCGGGGGGCGCCTCGAAGCCGAAGGGGGCCGGGTTGCCGATGTGCAGCTTCAGGATGCGCTGCCCCTCGGCCTCCAACTGCTTGGCGCGCTTGAGCACCGGACCGCGGATGTCGTAGCAGACGTTGGTGAGCTTGCCCGACTGGTTGATGACCTGCATGAAACAACACTATTCGCGCCCGTCACCGGAAGCTCACCAGGCCACCGTGAGCGGCACGGCCATCGCCGCCGCCAGGGCCCACCCCAGCACCAGCCCGAACAGCGCGCCGCCGGAGGCCCCGGCGGCCAGGACGCCGGCCCGGAAGCGGGGCGCCGCCGCGACCACGCCCGGCAGCGCCAGCAGGACGACCAGGATCAGCAGCGCCGCCCCCAGCAGGCGCGTCTCGGCGCGGCCGTCCTCCTGGGCGGCCAGGTAGGCCGCGCGGTCCTGGACGAGCGGCGCTCCGTGGGCACGGGCGAGCCGGGCCAGCGCCCCCTCCTCGCCCGCCTCCACCAGCACGAACGCGGCCGCGTCCGGGGCGCCGGGCGCGTGCGCGCTCCACGGCGGGCGCGGCATCAGGTAGTCGCCGACCAGGGCGGTGTCACGGTAGATCGCGCCGACCGCCAGGGTCTGCCGGGAGCCGTCGGGGTAGGCGACGGTCACCTGCGACCCCACCCGCCAGCCGCGTTCGTCCGCCTCCCCCCGCGAGACCGCCAGCGCGTCGCCCAGCGCCCCGGCGACCACGCCCAGGTCCAGGACGCGCCCGAGCAGGGCCGGTTCCGCGACGGCCACGCCGGTCGGCCGCCCCTCGACGCGCACCTGGGCGCGGCCCAGGCCCGCCGCCGCCGCGACCTCGGGCAGCCGGGCGGCCTCCTCTGCGAGCCGGGCGGGCACCCCCGCACCGCCGCCGGTCACGATGTGGGTCCCCTGGAACGAGCGGGCCAGCGCCTCGGCGGGCGCGGCGCGCAGCGTCCCGGTCAGCGCGGCCAGCAGCAGCGCCGCCCCCGCCCCGGCCGCCAGCAGCGCGGCGGGGCGGCCGAACGGCACCGGACCGAGCACCACCAGCACGGCCAGGCCCATCACCGCGCCCGCCGTGGCCAGCGGCGCCTGGCCCGCCAACGCCCCGGTGGTCACCGCGCCGCCCGCCACCAGGCCCAGCGCCGTCCCGATGATCACGCGCGACTCCGCCGCCCCGGCCAGCGCGGACGGGCGCGGCCAGCACGCCAGGACCGCCGCCGCCGGGACGGCCGCCACCGACAGCAGCACGGCCGCGTCGAGTTCCGGGCCGCCGCCCGGCAGCGGCCACCTCGGCAGCACGGCGCACGCCGCGCCCGCGATCGCGCCCAGGGCCGACGCCGCGGCGGCACGTGCGGCGCGCCGCATCGTGTTCGCGGCGGGCGCCTCCCGGCCGGTGCCACCGTGACCGGCCAGGACGCTCCGGACCCCGGACGCCGCCATCAGCAGCACGATCCACGTGAAGACCGTGCGCACCAGGCCCACGATCGCCGACGTCCCCTCGTACGCGAGGTCCTGCCCGCCCGCCTCCGCCGCCAGCGCGCCGCCGACCGCCACCGCGCAGGCCGCCAACGCCGCGACCAGGAAGACCAGCGCCGTCCCCGCCGTGCCCGCCGGGGCCGGAGCGGGGACCACCGGTGGTCCCGACGTGCCGGGGAGTTCCAGGACCGACCGCCGTGCCTCTGCCGCGTTGCCCATGGCAACGATCGTCGCGGCGCGGCGTGCGCCTGTCGTCGGGCTGGAAGCGTCACCCCCGCTGCACCCCCGGGAGCAGTCGGGGGCCGGCGCGTACACCCGGCGGAGTAGCCGCAGCCGCATCAGACGCGTTGTCCAATTGTGATGCGGGCAACATACAAGCAGGCTTGCTTGCTTGTATGTCGCGCTCGTACCGTCGGAGGCGTGTCAGTAAGTACTCGCCGACGGCACGGCCGCCGCCACTCCGGCGGCGCCCGCCGCACCCAGGAGGAGCGCCGGGCGCGCACCCGGGCGCGGCTGCTGGACGCCACCATGGAGTGCCTGGTCGAGCTGGGCTGGTCGGGCACCTCCACCACCGAGGTCGCCCGCCGGGCCGGGGTCTCGCGCGGGGCCCAGCAGCACCACTACCCCACCAAGATGGTGCTGGTCGCGGCCGCGCTGGAGCACCTGCTGGAGGCGCAGCGGCTGGCCTTCGAGTCGGCGTTCGCCGCGCTGCCCGACCACCGCCGCAACGTCGAGGGCGCGCTGGACCTGCTGTGGGAGATCTTCCGCGGCAGCCCCGCCAAGGCCCTGCTGGAGCTGGCGGTGGCCGCCCGCACCGACGACGAGCTGCGCCCGCTGTGCCTGGACCTGAACGAGCGCATCCTCCAGGTCATCACCGAGACCTTCGAGCGGCTGTTCCCGGCCAGCACCCTGCCCGAGGACTTCGTGCCCACGATGCTGCGCGGGCTGTTCGCGATGTTCGTGGGCCTGTCGGTGCAGAACGCGCTGGACGACGACGCCGCCGGGCACCAGGCCGCCGTCCTCGCCCAGGTCAAGAACATCGCCCTGCTGCTGGTGCCCGACTCCGGCCGGGCCGCCACCGGGGCCGCCCCGGAGGCCGCCGCCGGCGGCCCCGACGACTCCGACGACCCCGACCCCGACCCCGATCCCGGTCCCGCCGCGGCCGGTCCCGGGTCCGCGACCGGCCCGGACTCCCCGCCCGCCCCCGTCCCCACCCCCGAGGGAGCGCCATCATGACCAAAGCCCCCACCGAACTCGCCGAAGAGGTCCGCGAGCAGGTCAAGGACCGCAAGTCCTACCTCGGCGTCATCGACCGGCTGAACAAGGCGTCGGTCGACAAGCACTGGGAGGCGTACGCGGACATCCCCTGGGACGACCCCGAGTTCCAGGTCGTCAAGAGCGACCCGCGCTGGGTGCTGCCGCCGTTCGACCGGCTCGGCGAGACCGCCTGGTACCGGGCGCAGCCGCCGGAGATCCAGGCGCAGATCGGGCTGTGGCGGGTGGCCACCGCCATGAAGATCGGCCTGCAGTTCGAGAACCTGCTCAAGCGCGGCCTGCTCAACTACGCCTACTGGCTGCCCAACGGGCGGCCGGAGTTCCGGTACGTCTACCACGAGACGACCGAGGAATGCCATCACGGGATGATGTTCCAGGAGTTCGTCAACCGCACCAAGATGCCGATCAAGGGCATGCCCCGGGCGCTCACCCTGATCGCGCAGGTCGCGCCGTGGATCCCGCTGGTCAGCACCGAGCTGTTCTTCGTGTTCGTGCTGGGCGGCGAGGACCCGATCGACTACGTGCAGCGCAAGTCGCTGAAGAACGGGCACATCAAGCACCCGCTCGAAGAGACCATCATGAGGATCCACATCGCGGAGGAGGCCCGGCACATCTCCTTCGCCCGGCACTACCTCAAGCACCGGGTGCCCAAGATGTCGCCGGCGCGCCGCCGCATCCTCGGCGTCGCCACCCCGATCGTGCTGGGCGCGATGGCGCGGATCATGCTCTCCCCGCCCGGCCCGATGGTGCGCCACTTCGGCATCCCGAAGGAGGTCGTCCGCGAGGCCTACAAGAACGCCGAGGCGCAGGGCGAGATCTGCGCGTCGGTCGGCAAGATCCGGGACCTGATGGCCGAGCTGGGCGTGATCACGCCGGTCAACAAGCAGGTCTGGAAGGCGCTCGGCATCTGGGACGAGCCGAAGGCCCGCGGGGCCGCCCGCGCCGCCAAGCCCGCGAAGGCCGCCTGACCGATGGGCGAGACCACCGCCGCCGCCCGCCCCGCCGTGGTGACCCCCGCCGCGGGGCCCGGCGGGCCCTACAGGGTCGTCGTCATCGGCACCGGCTTCTCGGGCCTCGGCATGGCGATCGGGCTGAAGAGGTCCGGCGTGCACGACTTCGTCATCCTGGAGAAGGCCGACGAGGTCGGCGGCACCTGGCGGGAGAACACCTACCCCGGGTGCGCCTGCGACATCATGTCGCTGCTGTACTCCTACTCCTTCGAGCCCAAGACCGACTGGTCGCGGATGTTCCCCAAGCAGGCCGAACTGCTGGCCTACATCAAGGACATCGTGGTCAAGTACGACCTCGAACAGCACATCCGCTTCGAGACCGAGGTGACCGGCGCCGAGTACGACGACGCCACCGACACCTGGCGGGTCTCGGTCGCCGGGAACGGCGCGGAGCCCGGCGAGGTCGTGCGGGGACGCGCGCTGGTGGCCGGGATGGGCCCGCTGCACCAGCCCAACGTCCCCGACCTGCCGGGGCTGGACTCGTTCGAGGGCACGACCTTCCACTCGGCCGAGTGGGACCACGACTACGACCTCACCGGCAAGCGCGTGGCGGTCATCGGCACCGGCGCGTCGGCGATCCAGTTCGTGCCGCAGATCGCCAAGAAGGTCGAGGCGCTGACGCTGTTCCAGCGCACCCCACCGTGGATCATGCCGAAGCCCGACCGGCGCATCACCAAGGTCGAGCGGACGCTGTTCCGCCGCGTGCCGGGCGTGCAGCGCGGCTACCGCAACGGCATCTACCTGGTGCAGGAGAGCTTCGTGCTGGGGTTCAAGAACCCCGGCCTGCTCAAGGCCGCCAGCGGCATCGCGCAGCTCCACCTGGCGCGGCAGGTGCCCGACAGGGAGCTGCGCCGCAAGCTCACGCCGGACTACACGATGGGCTGCAAGCGCACGCTGGTGTCCAGCGACTACTACCCGGCGCTGACGCGACCCAACGTGGAGCTCACCACCGAGGGCGTCGCGGAGGTCCGGGCGAACTCGATCGTGGCCGGGGACGGCACCGAGCACCCGGTAGACGCGATCATCTTCGGCACCGGCTTCCACGTGACCGACGCCTTCGAGCACGCGCACATCGTGGGCCGGAACGGATTGCGCATCCAGGACGCCTGGAAGGACGGCATCCAGGCCCACCTCGGCGTCGCCGTCGCCGGGTTCCCGAACCTGTTCCTGCTGCTGGGCCCCAACTCCGGGCTCGGCCACAGCTCGATGATCTTCATCATCGAGGCGCAGATCCGCTACGTCCTGCAGGGCCTGCGGCTGCTGGAGGGCAGCGGCGGCACCCGGATCGCGGTGCGCGAGGGCGTGCAGGACAGGTTCAACCGGTGGGTGCAGCGGAAGTCCGAGGGCGCCGTCTGGGTCGCGGGCGGCTGCACCAGCTGGTACCTGGACGGCAACGGCGTCAACCGCGCGGCCTGGCCCGCCTCCACGGTCAACTACTGGCTGCGCACCCGGCGGCTGAAGCCGGCCGACTTCGAGGTGGGCGAGCTGGAGCGCGCCGCCGGCTGAGTCGCGGCGGGGAGGGTGCACGCCGGGCTACCGGCGAGTAGACTCCCCGCAATTCAACGAAAGATCCAATACGTTCCAGACCGCCGCCGCGGGGCCGGGACCACTCCCCCCGGCCCGGTCCCGCGGACCGGCATCCCCCCGCCCGAGCACCCCCCCAGCAGCCCGACCCCGTAGCCCGAACCTGCAGCCAACCGAGCAGCCCAACGAGCGGAGCCCGCCATGAGCATTGCGATCGTGACCGGAGGCGCGTCCGGCATCGGCCGCGCCGTCGCCACCTCCCTGGTGGCGCGCGGCGACACGGTGATCGTGACCGACATCAACGCCGACGGCGCCCGGCGGGTCGCCGACAAGCTCAACACCCTCGGCCGGGGCAAGGCGTCGGCCGCCGCCCTCGACGTCACCGACGCGGGCGCGGTGGCCGAGCTGTACCAGGGCGCCAAGGCCGAGCACGGGCGGCTGGACCTGGTGTTCAACAACGCCGGCATCTCGATCGGCGGCGCGGCCGAGGAGCTCACCCTCGACCACTGGGACCGCGCGATCGACATCAACCTCAAGGGCGTGGTGCACGGGGTGCACGCGGCCTACCCGATCATGCTGGAGCAGGGGTCGGGGCACATCGTCAACACCGCCTCGCTGGCCGGGCTGGTGCCGATGCCGCTGGGCATCCCCTACACCGCCACCAAGCACGCGGTGGTCGGGCTGTCGCTCGGGCTGCGCGCCGAGGCGGCCGGGCGCGGGGTGAAGGTCAGCGTGGTGTGCCCGAGCTTCGTGGACACCCCGCTGCTGACCAACGTCAACCCGGACCTGCCGGCCACCTCGATGAGCGGCGACGCCAAGGACGACATCAAGAAGGCCTCGCCCCGGCTGTACACCGCCGAGAAGCTGGCCCGCGACATCATGCGCGGCGTGGACCGCAACCAGGCGCTGATCGTGGCCCCCGCGCACGGGCGCGCCGCCTGGCGCGGGGTGCGGCTCAACCCGGGCGCGGCGGTCAAGGTCGCCTCGCTGGCGGTCGGCCGGCTGCGCAAGGGCTGATCCGGCGCGTTCGAGCCCTCGGGGCCGGTCCGCGCGGACCGGCCCCGAGGGCTTTGTCAGTTCAGCGGTTCGGCCAGCGCGTAGGCGATCGTCTCTTCCTGGTCCAGCCGGCCGCCCACCTTCGCCTCGGCGGTGTAGGCGCAGTCGCCGATCAGGGTGCGGGCCGTCCGCGCGGCGCGGTCGTGGACGGCGGCGAACACCGGCGATCCCAGCTGCGGGACCGAGAACGTCCGCCAGATCCGGTCGGCCGCGCCGTGCAGCCGGGCGACCCGGCGGCCGCGCTCCTCGGCCGCCGCGACCGCCGCCAGCATCTCCAGGCACAGCGCCAGGCCGGGCGCGTCGCGGAACAGCCGGCGCACCGGCAGGGCCGCGCGCACGTGCCGGTCGGCGGCGGCGCGGTCGCCGCGTCCCAGCTCGGCCAGCGCCTGAATCCAGCCCAGATGCGAGGCCAGCCACTGCTCGCCGCGCGCCGCGCCGTGGCGGCGGGCCTCGGCCAAGACCTCAACGGCCCGCGCGGCCTCGTCGGCGGCGCCCAGCGCGACGCCCAGCATCCCCATCGTGTGCAGGGCCATGAAGTCGTCGGCGGGCCCGACGGGGAAGGTCTCCAGCGCCTCGCCCAGCGTCTTGGCCCCGCCCGCCGGGTCGCCGCGCAGCGCGGTCGCCAGCCCCCCGTAGGCCAGCGCGCACGCCAGTTCGTAGAGGTCGTCCCGCGCGGCGGCCTCGGCGGCCGCCTCCCGGGCGGTGGCCAGCGCCGTGTCGTGGTCGCTCTGCGCGGTCTCGACCCAGGACCGGCGCGCCAGCGCCTTGGTGCGCTCGGGGCTCGGCTCGGGCGACAGGCGCACCAGCCGGTCCAGGTAGTGGCGGCCCTCCCGGGTGAACCCGGCGGCGGTCCACAGCGGCCAGAGCGCCGCCGCCATCGCGAGCCCGGCCCGTGCCTCGCCGGGCTCGGACAGGCAGTGGTCGAGGGCGGCCCGCAGGTTGGCGTGGTCGCCGAGCAGCCGCCGGTACCAGGCGAGCTGGCCGGGGCCGTACCACTCGTTCTCGCAGCGCAGCGCGAGGTCCTTGTAGTGGTCGCGGTGCCGCCGCCGGAGGACGCGCTCCTCCCCCAGCGCGCCCAGCCATCCCGCGCCGTACTCGCGGAGGGTGTCCAGCAGCCGGAAGCGGCCCTCGGCCTCCTGCGGCTGCCAGAGCAGGATCGACTTGTCCACGAGGCCGGTGAGCAGTTCGGGCAGGTCGGCGGGCGGCAGCCGGTCGTCGGTGCAGATCGCCTGGACGGCCTCGACGCCCATGGTCCCGGCGAACACCGACAGCCGCGCCCACAGCAGGCGCTCGCCGGGCGTGCACAGCTCGTGGCTCCACCCGATCGCGGTGCGCAGCGTCTGATGGCGCGGCAGCGCGGCGTGGGCCGAACCCAGCAGCGCGAACCGGTCCTCCAGCCTGGCCAGCACCTCTTCGGGAGACAGCGCGTTCAGGCGGACGGCGGCCAGCTCCAGCGCGAGCGGGATGCCGTCCAGTCGGCGACACAGCCGCGCCACCACCGCGCCGGTGCCGGACGTCAGCTCGAAACCGGGCGCGGCCGCGGCGGCGCGCGCCATGAACAGCCGCACAGCCGGATTGTCACGCAGCGCTTCCAAAGGCGGGTCACCGTCGCCGGGCGGCTCGGGCACGGGCAGAGGCCGCACGGTCAGCCGCCGCTCGCCCGGCAGCCCCAGCGCCTGACGTCCAGTGGCCAGGACCACCAGACCCGGCGCGGCCGCCAGCAGCGCCTTGACGAGTTCGGCGACGGGCGAGCGCAAATGCTCGCAACCGTCCAGCACCAGCAGCGCACGACGATCCGCCAAATACTCGGCCAGCACATCGGTCTGCGGCCGCACCGTCTGATCGGCCAAGCCCAGCACCGCCGCAACGGTGTGCGGCAACATCGCGGCGTCCTGCACGGCGCCCAGCTCCACCAGCCAGACGCCGTCAGTATGGCGGGGCAGCGCTTCGCGGGCCGCGCGAAGCGCGACACGGCTCTTGCCCACACCGCCGACACCGGTCAGCGTCACCAGCCGCGACACCGCCAGCGACTCCCGGACGCGCTCCAGCTCGCGCCGGCGGCCCACCAGCTCGTTGGGCTCGCACGGCAGGTTGCCGCGTCCGGGCCCTGCGGGAAGGCTCATCCGCCCGCCCCGCTGCGCGCGCGCCGCTCCTCCATCGCGTAGGCGATGGCCTCGGGCAGTTCCCAGCCGTCGCCCTCGCCGGCGGCGCGGTCGTAGGTCAGGTCGCCCAGGGCGGCCCGGGCGGTCCGTTCGGCCCGGTCGTGCAGCTCGATGAACTGCGGCGCGCCGAGCCGGGCGGTGCCGGTCATCCGCCAGACGCGCTCCACCGCGCCGTGCAGGCGCGCGGCGCGGACCGCGTCGGAGCGGGCGGCGACGGCCGCCAGCGTCTCCAGGCACAGCGCGATGCCCAGCAGGTCGCGGAAGCGGGCCTTGGCCTCCAGCGCCGCGCGCGCCGACCGGGCCGCGCGCGCGCCGTCGCCCGTGCCCCACCAGATCATCGACAGCAGCCAGTCCATGTAGGACCGCCACCACAGCTCCCCGTTCTCGTGGCACAGCGCGCGCGCCCGCCAGGCCATCTCGGCCGCCTGGTCGGGCGCGCCGTGCGCGTTGAGCGCGAACGCCCGCATCCCCATCGCCATCACCGGCAGCGGATCGGCGCTCGGCGGCGTGCCGTGCAGCTCCTGCGCGACGACCATCGCCTCGCCGCCGCGCTCGGCCTCCCCGCCCAAGGTCATCGCCATCGCGTTGAACTGGACGGCGCAGGCCAGGTGGCGGCGGGCGCCCGTGCGGATCGCCAGCAGGCCCGCCTGCTCGGCGTACGCGGCCGCGCCCGCCAGGTCGCCCTGCCCGATCGCGAGGTAGGAGCACACCCACTGGGCCTTGGCGCGCGCCGGGTCGTCGGGGGCGGCCTGCTCCAGGGTGCGTTCGACGTAGCGGCGGCCTTCGCGCATGAAGCCCGACGCGATCCAGAACGGCCAGAGCGCCGCCGCCATCGCGAGCCCGGCCTGTGCCTCCCCAGGGTCGGACAGGCAGTGGTCGAGGGCGGCCCGCAGGTTGGCGTGCTCGCTGGTCAGCCGCCGGTACCAGGCGAGCTGGCCGGGCCCGTACCACTCGTTCTCGCAGCGCAGCGCGAGATCTTCGTAGTGGTCGCGGTGCCGCCGCCGGAGGGCCTGCTCCTTGCCCAGCGAGGCCAGCCATCCGGCGCCGTACTCGCGGACGGTGTCCAGCAGGCGGAAGCGGACGCGGCCCTCGTCCGAGCACGGCAGCAGGATCGACTTGTCCACGAGCCCGGCCAGCAGCTCCGGCACCTCGGCGGGCGGCAGCCGGTCGTCGGTGCAGACGGCCTCGGCGGCGTCCAAGTCGAAACCGCCGGCGAACACCGACAGCCGCGCCCACAGCAGGCGCTCGCCGGGCGTGCACAGCTCGTGGCTCCACCCGATCGCGGTGCGCAGCGTCTGATGGCGCGGCAGTGCCGCATGGCCCGAACCCAGCAACGCGAACCGGTCCTCCATTCCAGCGAGGATCTCCGCCGCCGTCATAGATCGCAACCGGACCGCCGCCAGTTCCAGCGCGAGCGGGATGCCGTCCAGGCTGCGGCACAGCCGCGCGACGGTCTCCTCCTCACCGTCGCCCAGGGCGAAACCGGGGACGGCGTCGGCCGCACGGGCCAGGAACAGCGTCACCGCCTCGTTGCGCAACGTCCGAGAGCGCGGCCCGCCGGGTAGGTCTGGCAGGTCGGGCACCGGCAGGGGCGGCACGGTGATGCGCCGCTCGCCCGGCAGCCCCAGCGCCTGGCGCCCGGTGGCCAGGACCACCAGACCCGGCGCGGCCGCCAGCAGCGTCTTGACGAGTTCGGCGACGGGCGAGCGCAAATGCTCACAACCGTCCAGCACCAGCAGCGCACGACGATCCGCCAGGTATTCGGCCAGCACATCGGTCTGCGGCCGCACCGTCTGGTCGGCCATGCCCAGCACCGCCGCGACGGTGTGCGGCAGCAGGGCGGCATGGCGCAGCGCGCCCAACTCCACCAGCCAGACCCCGTCGGGGTGGCGGGGCCGCGCGTTGCGGGCGACGCGAAGCGCGACACGGCTCTTGCCCACACCGCCGACACCGGTCAGCGTCACCAGCCGCGACACCGCCAGGGACGCCGAGACCTGCGCCAGTTCCCGGGCCCGGCCCACCAGCGCGTTGGGCTCGGCGGGCAACCGGCCGCGGACCGGCCCGTGCTCGGTCATGGCCCTCCTCGCGGCGACGGCCGTGCGCGCTCCCTCCCCGTGTCTACCGTCCCGAGCGCGATTCGTCACCCGTTCGCGCGATCCCGTTGCCCGGATCGCGCGGCACCGGCACGCTCTTCCCCTCGAACCTCAGCAGCAGCAGGGCCGCGTCGTCGTGGCAGCTGCCGGCCGCGTACTCGCGGAGGTCGGCGACCAGCAGGTCGAGCAGGTCGAGCAGGTCGTCGGAGCGGCCCGGCGCGGTGCGCGCCACGCTGCGGGACGAGCCGTTGGCCCAGCCGTTGGCGGAACTGTGGCCGCCGGACGGGCCGGACGCCCTGCCGTCGCGCTCCCCGTGGCCGGTCGCGCGGTCCAGCGCGGCGACGCGCTCGGCGAGCGGGTAGAACCGGCCGTCGAGCTTCGCCCTCGCCTCGGTGACGCCGTCGGTGTAGAGCAGCAGCCGGTCGCCGGGCCCGAGCGTCAGCAGGTTGGAGGTGTGGCATCCCCCGACCATGCCGAGCAGGCCGAGCGGCGGGTCGGGCGGCAGCGCGTCGGCGAAGGCGACCCGGCCGCCCGACAGCACCAGGGGCGGCGGATGCCCGCAGTTGATCAGCTCGGCGGTCCCGCCGGCCAGCGGGATCTCCACCAGCAGGGCGGTGACGAAGCCCTCGTCCTGGCCGTTGCCCGCCAGGAAGGCGTCCAGCCGCTGCGCCGTCCCGGCCAGCGTGGGCTCCAGGTGGGCCAGCTCGCGGAACGCGCCCAGCACGTCGGTGGCCTTCTCGACCGCGGTCAGCCCCTTGCCCATCACGTCCCCGAGGATCACGCGGATGCCGAAGGGGGTGTTCACCACGTCGTACAGGTCGCCGCCGACCTGCGCCTGCGGGGCGGCGGCCAGGTAGCTGACCTGCGCGCGCACCGGGCCGAGGCGGTGGGGCACCGGCCGCAGCACCGCGCGCTGCATGGTCTCGGCGACCGCGCGCAGGGCGGCGTGCACGGTGTCGGCGTGGGTGCGGCGGCGCGCGGCGACCGCCAGCATCGCGGTGACGGCCGCGACGCCGCACGGGACGGTCAGCGCGACGACGGGGGTGTGCCGCCACTGCAGGAGCGCCAGCGGGATCGCGCAGGCCAGGGTGAGGGCGCCGACCAGCATCGTGCAGAGCGGGCAGCAGGGGCGCAGCACGGTGATCGTGGGCACGGCGATCAGCAGGGCCATGCTGCTGTAGGGGGCGGGCAGAACGGTCTCGGCGCCGACCGTCGCGGCTAGCAGGGCAGCGAGAACGGCCATGGTGACGAGCCCGAGCCCGCGCTCGGCATGGTGGGGATGATGCGACCGGAGCATCGAGGGCCGCCGTTCTTCGGGACTCAGGGTCCAGACTCGATAACAGTGGCCGATTGTAGTCGCGCGTGCACCATCTGAAATGAGAACGGCGAAGAACGTTGGGGAACGCCGGAACGGTGCCGACCGAAAACCGGCATCCCACCGGTTCCGGTTACCCGGCGCGGTCGCAGGGCACGGTCAGGCGGTACTCCTTGGCGGTCGAGCCGGTGTAGAAATCGGTCAGCGGGCGCAGGCCGGTGTACTGCCGGTCGTCGGCGCTCTCGATCACCGACTGGCGGAACGCGGCGGTGTCGGGCGTGCCGGAGAAGTCGCCGGCGTTGGAGGGCATGATGCCCTCGTAGTCCACGAAGGTGGTCTGCCGGACGGCCTCGTACAGTCCCTCGCGGGTGAGGTTGCCGTTCGCGGCGGCGCGTTCGAGGGCGGCCTTCAGCGGATACGACAGCGTCCAGCCGGTGGTGAAGGTGTCGTCGGGCTCCACGCGGCCGAGCGCGCGGCGCAGCGCGGCCTGGCCGGGAGAGTCGGCGGCGAACGGCTTCCACAGCCCCAGGAACGTGAAGTGCTTCTCCAGGGCCGGGCCCGCCGGGGACTTCAGCAGCGCCCCGACGTAGGTCGGCGCCTGGCCGTAGAAGCGGCCGCGGAAGCCGCCGGCGATGGTCCTGGCGACGATGGCCGCGGTCTCCGCCGGGCCGGTGGCCAGCAGCACCGCGTCGGGCTTGCGGGCCAGGATGGCGGCGACGGCCTTGTCCTGCGCCGCGGCGCCCTGCCCGGTCTTGACGGCCTTGAAGCGCACGTTCTGGGCGCGGGCGGCGGCGCGGGCCCCGGCGGCGCTGTCGGCGCCGTACTCGCCGTCGAAGTGGACGGCGAGGACGCTGTCGGCGCCGTGCTGCTCGACGGCGTAGTCCACGCCGTTCATCGCGTGGAAGCAGTAGGAGGCGCCCGACTCCAGGAGCACGTCCTCGAACTCGTACCGGGACTGGAACGAGGCGGGCACCGCGACCATCTTGGCGGCGCGCAGGTCGCCCAGGATCGCGTCGGTGGTGGGCGCGCCCAGGGTCTGCGCCAGCGCCAGCACCCGGCCCTTGATCTCCTGGTAGGCGCGCTGGTGGGTGCGCACGTCGTAGTGGTTGTCGCGGACGTAGGTGGTGACGTCGACGTCGTGGCCGCCGATGCCGCCCTGCCGGTTGACGCGGTCCCAGAAGGCGCGCTGGGCGCGGGTGATGGGCGCGCCCAGCGTCCTGAACGGGCCGCTGCTCAGGTCGGAGATGGTGCCCAGGTAGATGCAGCCGTTGTCCTTGTTGACCGCGTTGGGGCACGGCTCGTCGGTGACGCCGGGCGCGGTCGCGGCGGACTCGCCGCCCCAGGGCGGGGTGCAGCCGGACGCGGCCGCCGCCGCCAGCAGGACCGCCGCCAGCAGGGCCGCCAGGCGGCGGGCGGGCCGGTCAGAGCGCACGGAGGCCATCGATCACATCCTTGAGTACACGCGCGTCGGGGCGGTGGACCGCGGCGGGCCGCTCCACCGAGACCAGGCCGCGGTCCAGCAGGTCGCCGAGCAGGACGCGGACGACGCCGATCGGCAGGGACAGGTCCGAGGCCAGTTCGGCGATCGAGACCGGGGTCCGGCACAGCTCCAGGATGCGCTCGTCCTCGCGGGCCAGCAGGCCGGGCGCGGAGGGCGGGCCGAGCGCGGCGACGACGGCGAGCAGGTCGAGGTCGCGGTCGCCGCGGGCGTGCCGGGCGCGGCCGCGCGCCACCGCGAAGGGGCGGACCACCGGTCCGGCGTCCTCGTCGACCCACAGCTCGTCCGGACCGCCGGTCATCACTCACCACCGGGCGGTGCGGGCGGGGGCGCCTCGCCGCCGGGGAGGCCGGGCTCGTCCCGCTCGGCGGCGGCGCGGCCGCGCTGCCAGCCGCGCTGCATGGTGCCGAGGAGGCGCGCCGCATCCTCGGGGGAGCGGGTGGCGGCGGAGGCGTCGCCGGGGCGGTCGCTCCAGGAGGAGCGGTCGCGGAGCTGGGGCGCGAGGCTGGCCTGGCGGCGGCGGGTGGGGAGCGGGGGCGTGCCGGGGGCGGGGCGGGGGTGCTCGCCGGTGTCGGCGAACGGGCCGACGGGCGCGCCCAGCGGGATGGGGCCGGTGGCCTCGGTGGGCGCGAGCGGCGGTTCCGGCTCGGCGGGCGCGGTCACGGGGCGGGGGCCGGTGGCCGTCACGGACTGGGGGCCCGTGGTCGCGGTCATCGGCTGCGGCCCGGTCGCGGTCACGGGGTGGGGCCCGGTAGCGGTCACCGGGTGCGGCCCGGTGCCTGTGGTCATGGAGAGGGGCCCGGTGGGCGCTTCGAGGAGGTTCTCGCCGGTGGCCAGCTCCCCGGCGGCCACCAGGCGGGACTGCGGCGGGTCCACGACCAGGTCCTGCGGGAGCAGCACGATCGCGGTGACGCCGCCGTACGGGGACGGCCGCAGCGTGACCGAGACGCCGTGCCGGGCCGCCAGCCGGGCGACCACGAACAGGCCGAGCCGGGAGGTGTCGGTCAGGTCGGGGTCGGCGGCGGTGGCGAGGCGCTGGTTGCACTCGGCGAGGGTCTCCGACGACATGCCCAGCCCGCGGTCCTCGATCTCGATCGCGAAGCCGCGGCCGACCGGGCCGCCGGTGACCCGGATCAGGGTGGTCGGCGGGGAGAACGCGGCGGCGTTCTCGATCAGCTCGGCCAGCAGGTGGACGGTGTCGGCGACGGCGGGGCCGTGCAGGGCGGCCGGGCCCATCGGCAGGACCTCGACGCGGGTGTAGTCCTCGATCTCGGCGGCGGCCGCGCGCGCCACGTCCATCAGCCGGACGGGGTTGCGCCAGGTGCGCCCGGCGGCGCGCCCCGACAGGACCACCAGGCCCTCGGCGTGCCGCCGCATGCGGGTGGCCAGGTGGTCCAGCGCGAACAGCGCCTCCAGCTCGTCGGCGCGGTCGGCGCGGCGCTGCATGGTCTCCAGCATGGACAGCAGGCGCTGCAGCAGCGACTGGTTGCGGCGGGCGAGGGTGACGACGACGTCGTTGAGGCGGCGGTGCGCGGCGGCCTCGCGGGTGGAGGCGCAGATCACGGCGCGGCGGGCCTCGGCGAACGCCTCGTCGATGCGGCTGATCTCGGTGACGGTGAACCCGGGCGCGGGCCCCGGCGCCGCTCCGGCCCCGGGTTCGGCGCCGGGCCCGGCGGACCCGGCGGCCGGCTCCAGGTCGGCGATCGGCTCGCCCCGGCGGGCCGCCTCGCTGATCGCGGGCAGCCGGTCGCGGGCGAACACGGTCACGGTGTCGGCCATGGTGCGGCTCTCGCGGATCAGGCGGCGGCTGACCCGGACCGCCACCACGATCGCGGCCAGGACCGCCAGCAGCCCGAGCCCGCCGGTCAGCGCGAGCCGGGTCAGGAACGTTCCGGCGGCGTCCTCGGCGCGCTGGGCGGTGGTGGCGCGGATGCCGGTGGACAGCCCCGACAGCTGCCAGCCCAGGGCCTCGGTGGCGGTGTGCCAGGCGCCGATGTCGACCGGCGGGCGGCCGCCGGTGGCGGGCCAGCGGGTGAGGCGGCCCTCCAGCGCCTGGAAGCGCTTGGACTCGGGCCCGGCGACGATCGCGCCGTAGCGGGCGAAGTCGTCCCTGGACAGCGAGCGGGCCGCGTCGTCGTACAGGAAGCGGCGGGCCCCGGCCAGCTCGATGAGCTGGAAGCGCTCCTCCTCGGTCATGCGCCCGGCGGCGAGCGCGCCGGTGACCAGCGCGTCCTCGCGGGACAGGTGCTCGCGGGCGCGTTCCAGGGAGATCAGCAGCCGGGTGTCGCGCACCACGCGGCGGTCGTCGGAGGGCACGTCGTCGTAGATGTCGGCGGCCAGGTCGATGAGGGCGGTGAAGCGGGTCAGCGCCTGGGCGCGGTCGAGCTTGCGCTGGTCCACGGCGCTGCGCAGGGTGGCCAGCTCGCCGAGCGCGTCGGCGAGGCGGCCCATGCGCTCGCGGGTCTCCTCGCGGGTGGCGCCGCGGATGCCGCCGTCGGCGGCCGAGCGGCGGAAGGCGTCGCGGGCCCGGTCGGTCTTGGTGCGCTGGGCGTCGAACCCGGCGCGGCCGATGGTGGCGTCGTCGCCCAGGTGCGACAGCGACATGCGGCGCTCGTCCTGGAGGGCGGCGATGACCGCGTCGGTGGGCTGGGCGACCTTGACGGTGAAGGTCTGGGCCCGGGTCTGGCGGAGGGTGTCGGTGAGGGTGGTGGCGGCCGCGAAGACCCACAGCGCCACCAGTGCCGCGATCGGGGGGACCAGCAGCAGGAACATCTTGGACTTGACGGAACGCGCCCGCCCCGTCATCGGCGTGCCATGCCCATCTCGACCCCCGTGCGAGTGCCGCGGTGCTGTTGTGTAGGGCGGAACGCTAGCGCGCGATGAGCTGGTCCTTTAACAGCGTTTTCCCGCTATAGGCCCATTGTTACTTTTGTGTTATTGACCGGTCTCGGGGCACTCCTGTCAGGACCGTCCCGGAAGGACCGCGCGCCCTCGCGCGTGGCCCTTCCGGGAACCGCGGAACCGTCACGTGCAGCGGTCCAATCGACCGCTGCGCGCGCCTGGTCGCCCGGGTGCGCTCACCCGGGCCAGGGCTCGCCTCCCCTCAGCGTGTCGTAGCCGACGAAGGTGAACATCCGCACGCCCGGCTCCAGCGCGACGGGCCTGCCGGCGAAGCGGTGCACGCCCACGCCGTAGGCGCGCTCCATCGGCGGGGCGATCCAGCACTGCTGGAAGCCGTGCTCGCCGAACCAGCGGCGGATCTTCGAGGTGGGGTCGGGCGGCCGCCGGTTGCGCGTCCACACCACGTGCGCGCCGTCGGCGCACAGGCCGGGCAGCAGCGAGATCGTGCGGCGGATGTCGTCGTCGGTGATGTTGCCGAACACCCCGCAGACCAGCACCAGGTCGGCGGGGACCGCGCCGAGGTAGGCGTCGGTGCGCGAGGCGTCGGCCGCGACGGCGGTGATGCCCGGGAGCCCCGCCGCGCGGGCCGCCTCCCGCGCCGCGCGCACGTTGGTCGCGTCCAGCTCGACGAGCCGGGCGCGCACGTCGCGGCCGCGGGGGTGGGCGGCCGCCGCGCCGATCAGGTCGCGGCCCTGCCCGGCGCACAGGCTCACGACCCGGATCAGCCCCGGAGGCGCGCCGTCCAGCACCTCGGTGATGCGGGCCCGGACGGTCGCCAGCCGCCGCGACAGCGCCGATCCGGGGTCGTCGTAGGCATCGTGCCAGGCGGCCCAGTCGCGGCCGTCGAGAGTGCTCCGTCGCTCCATGTGAAAACTTTATGACGGAGCGTGCTTGACTTCCGGGTCACTGTCCAGTGGGTCAGGTGGCGTGCCGGATCATCCCGGAGCGTCCGGTGTGCTCCGCTCCCCCGGCCCCTCTCCCGGCTGTTCCTCCGGCTGCCCTCCGCCCTGCTCCCCCGTCTGCACCCCCGCCGCGGGCACGCGCGGGTAGTGCAGGTCGAACGCCGGGCGCTCGGAGCGGATGCGCGGGATCGAGGTGAAGTTGTGCCGGGGCGGCGGGCAGGTCGTCGCCCACTCCAGGGAGTTGCCGTAGCCCCAGGGGTCGTCGGTGTCCACGCGCGGGGCGTGCCGCGCGGTCCGGTACACGTTGTAGAGGAAGAACAGCGTGGACACGCCCAGGATGAGCGCTCCGGCGCTGGACAGCCGGTTGAGGCCGGTGAACTCGGCCGGGTAGTCGGCGTAGCGCCGCGGCATGCCGGCCGCGCCCAGCCAGTGCTGCACCAGGAAGGTGGTGTGGAAGCCGATGAACAGGAACCAGAAATGGATCTTGCCGAGGCGCTCGTCGAGCATCTTGCCGGTCATCTTCGGCCACCAGAAGTAGAACCCGGCGAACATCGCGAACACCACCGTGCCGAACACCACGTAGTGGAAGTGGGCGACCACGAAGTAGGAGTCGTGCACGTGGAAGTCCAGCGGCGGGGACGCCAGGATGATGCCGGTCAGCCCGCCGAACAGGAAGGTGACCAGGAACCCCACCGACCAGAGCATGGGCGTCTCCATGCTGATGTGCCCGCGCCACATCGTGCCGACCCAGTTGAAGAACTTCACCCCCGTCGGCACCGCGATCAGGAACGTCATGAAGGAGAAGAACGGCAGCAGCACCTGCCCGGTGGGGAACATGTGGTGCGCCCACACCGCCATCGACAGGCCCGCGATGGTGATGGTCGCGCCGACCATGCCGAAGTAGCCGAACAGCGGCTTGCGGCTGAACACCGGGATGATCTCGGTGATGATGCCGAAGAACGGCAGCGCGATGATGTACACCTCGGGATGGCCGAAGAACCAGAACAGGTGCTGCCACAGCAGCGCGCCCCCGTTGGCGGCGTCGAACACGTGCGAGCCGAGCTTGCGGTCGGCCATCAGCACCAGCAGCGCCGCCGCCAGGATCGGGAAGGCCATCAGCACCAGCAGGCTGGTCAGGAAGATGTTCCAGGTGAAGATCGGCATCCGGAACATCGTCATGCCGGGCGCGCGCATCCCCACAATGGTGGTGATGAAGTTGACCCCGCCGAGGATGGTGCCGAAGCCCGACAGCGCCAGCCCCATGATCCACATGTCGCCGCCCACCTCCGGCGACCGCACGCCGTCGCTCAGCGGGGTGTAGGCGGTCCAGCCGAAGCTCGCCGCGCCGCCGGGCGAGACGAACGAGGCGAACACGATCAGCCCGCCGAACAGGAACAGCCAGTAGCTGAACATGTTGAGCCGGGGGAAGGCCACGTCCGGCGACCCGATCTGCAGCGGCATGATCACGTTGGCGAACCCCACGAACAGCGGGGTCGCGAACAGCAGCAGCATCACCGTGCCGTGGATGGTGAACATCTGGTTGTACTGCTCGTTGCTGACGTACTGCAGGCCCGGCTCGGCGAGCTCGGCCCGCACCACCATGGCCATCAGCCCGGCCAGCAGGAAGAACACGAACGAGGTGGTCAGGTACAGGTAGCCGATGACCTTGTGGTCGGTGGTGGTGATCCAGGAGACCACCACCGAGCCCCTGGGGCGCCGTGCCGGCGGGGCCGTGGGCAGTTCGCGGCCGAGAAGGACCATTCCTGCTCCCTGGGGGTTCCCTGGGGACGGGGACGCCTTTCACTATTCGCCGCCGTCCCAGGAGGCGCAAGAGCACATATCGTGACGGTCATGGAGAGGATTCTGGTCAGCTCCTGCCTGCTGGGCAGGCCGGTGCGCTACGACGGCGGGGGCAAGCCGGTGGCCGACGCGCTGTTCGAGGGCTGGCGCGCGGAGGGGCGGCTGGTGCCGTTCTGCCCGGAGGTGGCGGGCGGCCTGCCGGTGCCGCGCCCGCCCGCCGAGATCGTCGGCGGGGACGGCGCGGCGGTGCTGGACGGCACGGCGCGGGTGCTGGCCGACACCGGGCAGGACGTGACCGGGGCGTTCGTGCGGGGGGCGCGGCTGGCGCTGGACGCCGCGCGCCGGGCCGGGGCGGGGATCGCGATCCTGAAGGAGGGCAGCCCGTCGTGCGGCAGCCGCCGGATCTACGACGGGACGTTCTCGGGCCGCTCGGCGGCGGGCGACGGCGTGACGGCCGCGCTGCTGGAGCGCGAGGGCGTGCGCGTGTTCGGCGAGGACGAGCTGCCCGCCGTGGCCGCGCTGCTGGCGGAGCTGGAGTCGTAGCGGAGTCTTCCGGGACCGGCGGATCTGGCATCCTGGCGGACCCTCCGAACCTCACCAAAAGGACTCCTGTGGAACTGCCGCACGCGGAAGCCGTCTGGACCGAGGCCGTCATGCTGGCCGTGCTCGCCGAGGCGACGCCAGAGCTGTCCGGCCTCGGCTTCAGCCCGCATCCGGGAGGGCTGCGCCGCGAAGACGTCGGCAACGGCTGGTGGGGCATGGCCTGGGTCGAGGGCGGGCGCGCGGTCCTGTTCGGCTACGACGTGGACTACAGCCAGACCCGTGACCGGCACCCGCCGCTGGACCTGCTGGCGGGCGGGCCGGACTGGCTGCCGTGGGAGTGGCTTGACGAGGTGATGCGGGACGCACAGATCCTCGCCTACGTGTACTGGTGGGACGGCTCGTCCTGGTCGCGCACGCCCTATCCGGAGGGGATGCGCGACGGCCTCACCTACGGGGCCGACCACGTGGAGGACTCCTTCTTCGAGCACGTGGACGGCGACCGGCGGAGCGAGGTCTCCGGCGTCCTCGCGCGGCTGTCGTCGGCGGTGGCCGGCGGGACGGTGGACCGCGCCGTGCTGGAGCCGGTGGTGGACCTGCTGGAGGAGGGCGGCGACGTCGAGGCCGCGCTCGCCATGGCGGCGGCGCTGGGCGCGACGCCCGGCTCGGCGCGGCCGCGGATCGCCGCCGGGCGGGGCGAGCCGGCGGACCGGCGCGTCCACCTCATCGAACACGACCACGTGGCCAGCGCCATCGGGGTGGCGATGCGCGCGGCGTCCGAGCTGGAGCGCCCCGCGCCCGTCATGGGCCCGGCGCTGGAGCGGCTGGTGGAGTGGCTGCGCGGCTCCGGCGACACCGCCGTCACCGTGGCCCGCGCCGGGAACCGGCCCCTGGCGGGCACCTACATCTCCTCGTCCGGCAAGTGGCTCGACGCGCACCCGGCGGAGCTGCTCCAGGTATGGCGCGACGAGGACGACGCCGAGCAGGGCCGCTGGCTGTACGCCCGGATCGTGCTGACCGGCGACCAGGCGACCGTCGAACGCGCCTACGACCACGCGCCGCCGTGGTGGGAGGGCGACCCGGTGCCCACCTTGGCGCGCATGCTGGATTCGCTGCGCGAGGAGATGCACGCCCGCGCGCCGCAGTGGCGTCCGGGCTGGGCGGAGCTGCTCGACGCGGACCTGGGGAAGACGGGCGCTCCCCCGGAGCTGTGCTGGCGGCCCTCCTAGCGCGGCCCCCATCCCGGCACGGCGTCCGCCGCCGAGCCGTAAGGCCCGGCGGCGGACGCCGCACGTCACTTGGGCAGGTGGTCGGTCCACTCGGCGTAGACCGTGGCGGTCGCGTCATCCATCCAGAACTCCCCGCCGTCGTGCGACACCAGGAAGTTGCTGTCGCGGACACGGCCGGTGCCCGGGTCCACCACCAGGCGGGCCTGCTGGTTCCCGGCCATGACGATCATCAGCCCCTGGCCGCCCCGGACCGGCCCCAGGGCGGTGACCTGCGGTAGCGCCGCCAGCGCGCGGAACGCCGCCCCGCGCACCTTGGGCGTCGCCGGGAGCTGCGAGACCAGCGACACCAGCGAGGTGCGCAGGAACTGGTCGCGCGCGGCGGCGTCGAGGCGGCCCGCGCTGGTGCGCAGGTCGCTGCCCGCGATCAGCTTCTCGATGCGCTCGGTCAGCTTCCGCGGCTCGGCGGGCAGCGTGCGGATCTCCTCGAAGCCGGTTCCCTTGTGCACCAGGGAGAAGCTCCGCTTGACCGGCAGCCGGAACATCTTCCCGTCGCTCTTGACGTTGCGGACCCACGCGGTGCCGTCGCGGCGGGTCCAGGACTCGCCGACCACGCGCTTGCCGCCCTTCTCGGTGGTCACGGTGCGGATGTACCAGTACTTCCCGGTCCCCTCGGTGGCCCTCTCCGCCGTCCCGGCCGCCGACAGCAGCACCTGCCGCGCCGTCTGGGGCTGTGCGGCGGGCGGGCCGTTGGGCGTGACGGTCGGGGCGGGGCCGCCGGACGCCAGCACGACCGCGGTCGCCGCGACGGCCGCCGTTCCGGCCAGCCCGAGGCCGCCGGCCAGCAGGCCGCGCCTGCGGCGCGGGGCCGGGGCGCCGCCGCGCATGGCGCGCTGGAGCTGGTGGCGGCGCTCGTCGACCACGTCCCGGCCGGGCCCGGGCTTGGCGAGCAGGGCGCCGAGCTGCTGAATCTCATCCATTGTCGTTCTCCTTGTCCAGAACGGCGCGAAGCTTCTTGCGGGCGCGGCTCAGCCGGGAGCCGACCGTGCCGTAGGAGATGCCGAGCGCCTGCGCCACCTCTTCGTGGGTGAGCTGCGCCAGCGCCACCAGCGTGACGACGTCGCGCTCGCCGGGGTTCAGGGCGGCCAGCGCCTTGGCGAGGCTCGGCTGCATCCGCTGGGCGGCCACCGAGGCCACCACGCGGCTCTCGTGGCTGCCGGTGTCGGGGGTGATCCCGCTGCGCGCCAGCGCCTTGTAGTGCCGGGCCTCCCTGCGGCGGTGCCGCGCCACCAGGTTGGTGGCGATCCCGAACAGCCAGGGGCGCAGTTCGCCGCGCGCGGGGTCGAACAGGTCGCGCTTGGCGAACGCGACGCAGAACGTCTCGGCCGCGACGTCCTCGCCCGCCTGCACGTCCAGCCGTCCGGCGGCGTACAGGTACACGTCGCGGAAGTAGCGGTCGTAAACGGCGGTGAAGGTGTCGGGGTCCCGTGCGAACGCCGCCGCCAGCTCGGCGTCGGCGGGCCGCCGGTCCGTGTACTGGTCCACGGGGGCGGTCAAACTCCTGTCTCCGTCATGCGGGTGCCTTCCACTGTCGATCGATGGACACCCACACTTCGCCGGAGGCGCGGATCGCTTTCCCGGGCGCGGCTACACGGGCGGGACCAGCAGGAAGTAGCGGTCCAGGACGCTCCGGTCGCCGCTCACCTCAAGGCGGTCGGCGGGGATGCGGTTCCACAGGAACAACATCAGGTCCGAGGCGGTCCCCGCCACCTCGACGTCGCCGGGCCCGTCCACCAGGCGCGCGTCACCGTCGATGCGGACGGTCCACGCGCCCGGCCCGTCGGTGCGCCGGAACCGGAACCGCTCGCCCGCGCCGTCGGGGGCCTTGAGCATCGCCCGGCGGGCGGGCGCCATGACCTCGCAGCTCTGCGCGACGGCGTCGGCGGCCAGCCCGGCCTCGACGGGGCGGGCCGCGCCGAGGGCGTTGTCGGCGTCCCAGCGGTGCACGGCGGCCTCGATGGCCTGCATCCGCAGCCAGAAGCCCGCGCTCCGGTCGTGCCACCACGTCCACACCGGCTCGTCCGGGTCGCGGGTCTCGAACAGCTCCGCCAGCAGGGCCGCGCCCTCGGCGAACCAGTCCACCAGGCTCGCGGGCACCGGGCCGTGCGTCGGGGAGCGCTCGGGGTCGGGCCAGCCCGCGCGGTCGGCGGGCAGCGGCATCGACCCCAGGTCCGGCGGCCCGCTGAGCCGGTCCCGGAGGATCGCGATCACCATGCGGTGCACCTGGCCCAGATGCCAGACCAGGTCGGTCAGCGTCCATTCGGGGCAGGAGGGCACGCGCGGGGCCTGCCGGCCGGCGACGCTGCGGGCCGCGTCCTCGAACGCCAGGGCCTCGCGGCGGAAGGCAGCACAACGGTCCATGCCCCGTCCCCTTCCCGGCGCGCAAGAACGGTAAATCATTTGCCGCAGGCCACTCCCGGCGGGGACCCTGGCGCGGTGACGGCCCCTCCCGAGTTCGCGACGATGCGCGAGCACACCGCCCGGGTCGGCGACGTCGCGTTCTGGTGGCCGCACGTCGCCGAGGTCCTGCGACGGCACGGCCTGCTGGACGCGCGCCGCGAACCGGTCGCCGGCTTCAACCCCACTTACCCCGTTTTCCTATACGGGGACGTGGTGGTGAAGCTGTTCGGGACCACGCGCGCCTGGCGCGCGCGCCACGCCGCCGAACGCGCCGCGCTGGCCCTGGTCGCGACCGACCCCGCCGTCTCCGCGCCCCGGCTGCTGGCCGAAGGCTGGCTGTTCGACGCGAGCTGGCCCTACCTCGTCACCAGCCGGATGCCCGGCGAGGCCGCCCGGCGCGCCGGCCTGACCCGCGCCCAGCGGCTGGCCCTGGCCCGCGACGTGGGACGGCAGGTGCGGCGCGTCCACGCGCTGCGCCCCGGCCCCGGCGTCGCCGCGCACACCGACTGGCCGGACCTGGACGTGCCGGCGGCCGTGGCGCACAGCTCGCTGCCCCCGCACCTGGTCGCGCAGGTCGACGACTACCTGGCGCGCCTCGGACCGCCCGATCCGGTGTTCACGCACGGGGACCTGACCGCCGACCACGTGTACGCGGCCGGGGGCCGCCTCACCGGGATCATCGACTGGGGCGACGCCATGGTCGCCGACCGGCACTGCGAACTGATCCAGCTCTACCGCGACCTGTTCGACTGCGACCGGGAGGCGTTCGGGACGTTCCTGGAGGCGTCGGCATGGCCTATCGGCGCGGACTTCCCGCGCCTCGCCCTCGGCCATGCGCTGCACCGGCAGGCGATCGGGTACGCGCAGCATCACTCGATGGACGTGTTCGCGCCGATCGCCGAAGCGTTCCCGCTGGAGGACGTCGCGACGCTGGACGAGCTGGCCGGGACGCTGTTCGCGGTGTGATCAGGCGGCCGGCTCGACCAGGCCCGCGTCATAGGCGGCGATCACGAGCTGGACGCGGTCGCGCGCGTCCAGCTTGGCCAGCAGCCGCGCCACGTGCGCCTTGGCGGTGGCGGGGCTGATGTGCAGCTCCGCAGCGATCTCGGCGTTGGAGCGGCCCCGACCGACCAGCGTCAGCACCTCGCGCTCCCGCTCGGTGACGCCCTCCAGGGGGCGGCGCGGCGGGGCCGCGGCGGGCCGGGCGGCGAACTCGCCGATCAGGCGCCGGGTGACGCTCGGCGCGATCAGCGCGTCCCCGGCGGCCACCACCCGGACCGCCGCGAGGATGTCCTCCAGGGACATGTCCTTCACCAGGAACCCCGACGCGCCCGCGCGCAGCGCCCCGTACACGTACTCGTCGTCGTCGAAGGTCGTCAGGACCAGCACCCGCGCGGCCACGCCGGGGTCGGCGACGATGTGCCGGGTGGCCTCGAGGCCGTCCATGCCGGGCATCCGGATGTCCATGACCACCACGTCGGGGCGGGTCTCGCGCACCAGCCGCACCGCCTCCGCGCCGGTCCCGGCCTCGCCCTCGACGGTCAGGCCGGGCGTGGCGTCGATGAGCACGCGCAGCCCGGCGCGGATCAGCGGCTGGTCGTCGGCCAGCACGACGCGCACGGGCGCCTCGTCGCCGCTCACGCGACCGCCTCGGGAAGCGGCAGCCGCGCCACGACGCGGAACCCGCCCTCGGGGCGCGGACCGGCGGTGAGCCCGCCGTTGAGCAGGCCCGCGCGCTCGCGCATCCCGGTGATGCCGTAGCCGCCGGGACCGGCGGGGTGCCCCGCGCCGTCGTCCACGACCTCGATGACGACCTCGTCGTCGTGCTGCTCGATGGTGACGCGGCACTCGTCGGTGCCCGCGTGCCGCACCACGTTGGTGACGGCCTCCTGGACGATGCGGTACGCCGACAGGTCGATCTCGGCCGGCAGCGGCCGCCGCTCCCCCGCCCACCGCACCTCGACGCGCACCCCGGCGTCGCCGGTGGCGGCCGCGAGCCGGTCGATGTCGGCCAGGCCCGGCGCGGGATCCAGCGGCGCGGCCTCCGGTACGCCGCTGTCGGTGCGGCGCAGCGCGCCCAGCATCCGGCGCAGCCCCGACAGCGTGTCGCGGCTGGTGGTCTCGATGGCCGCCAGCGCCTTGCGGGCCTCGTCGGGCCGGGTGTCGATCACGCGCGCCCCGACCCCGGCCTGGATGGCGATGATGCCGATGCTGTGGGCGACCATGTCGTGCAGCTCGCGGGCGATGCGCAGCCGCTCGGCGGTGACCGCCTGCGCGGTGGCCTGGGCGCGCAGGGCCTCGGCGTGCGCGCGGCGCTCGCCGAAGGAGTCGCCGGCGATCCAGGCCGCGACGATCGCGAGCAGCACGCCGACCACCGAGTTGATCATGAAGTTGCCGTGCGTCATGACCGCGACGTAGAGCGCCTGGAGGCCGACGGTCAGCGCAGCGGCGGGAAGGGAGACCCAGCGCCTGCGGGTCGCGGCGATGAACGCGACGACCAGGTCGTCCACCGCGACCATCAAGTACCCGACCTCGCCCGGCAGCTCCGACCCGGCGGCGGGCACGACGAACCACCCCGACAGCAGGAACAGCAGCCCCACCACCGGCCGCCGCGCCACCAGCGCGAGCGGGAGCACGAGCGCCACCATGGCCGGCACGAACGTCGCCGCGCCCCGCATCGGGTCGGTCGCCTGCAACGCCATGAAGAACAGGGGCGGGAACAGCAGCGCGCCGCCCCAGCCCACGACACCGCCGAGCACCCCGCGCCGCACGTCTGACATGCGCTGATCGTAACCGTTTGCCCTGGTGAGCACATTGGCCCGCGGGCGTACGCCCGGGGGCTATCTCACCGGCGCGATTGTGGCCGCCGGCCCGACGTGCCGGACGTGCCCGCACCGGCACCGTTGCCGCATCTGCTGATCTTCCCTGAACGGAGCGGTGCGGTGCGACCCTGGACGTCCCCTGTCGTGCGAGCGGTACTGGCGATCGAGATCGTGGCGATCGGGGTGTTCGCGTTCTGCTACGACTCGCTGGACTTCCGCATCTACATGCTGGGAGGCCAGGCGCTGGGCGAAGGAGCGGACCTGTACCTGGAGCGCCACGCGGGCCTGTGGTTCACCAACGCGCCGTTCGCCGCCGCGCTGTTCGCGCCGCTGTCGGAGCTGCCGCTCACGGCCGCGCGGGTGGTCTGGCAGCTGGCGTCGGCGGGGGCGTTCGCGTGGGCGTGCGTGACGGCGCTGCGCATGACGGGGCGCCGCCTCCCGGCGGGCACGGAAGCGTGCGCCGTGGCGGCGGGCTTCCTGCTGGCGCCGGTGTACCACTCGTTCTTCCAGGGGCAGGTGAACCTGTTCCTGCTGGCGCTGGTGCTGGCGGACTTCCAGCGCGTGGCGCAGGGACGCCGGGCGGGCCTGGGGATCGGGATCGCGGCCGCGATCAAACTGACGCCAGCGATCTTCATCCTGGTGCTGCTGGTGTCGCGGCGGGGCCGGGACGCCGTGGTGGCGGGGGCGGCCTTCGCGGCGTGCACGCTGGGGGCGTTCCTGCTCTCGCCCGACGCCTCGCGGGTGTACTGGCTGGACACCTTCTACGACACCTCGCGCGTGGGCGTCCCCTACATCAGCAACCAGTCGCCGCTGGCGATGGCGGCACGGCTGTCGGGCGGCCCCGAGCAGGTGGGCGACTGGTTCTCACTGGTCAGCGTGGTCCTGGCCGCGTGCGGGCTGGCGGTCGCGGCGAGGTGGGCACGGCGGGGCGACTGGCTGGCGGTGGCGGCGGTGGGCGGCGTGACCGGACTGGTGGTGTCGCCGATCTCCTGGGCGCACCACTGGGTGTGGGTGATGCCGGTACTGGTGCTGCTGGTGCGGGACGGACGGCGGGTCGTGGCGGCGGGGGCGTACGCGCTGTTCGTGCTGGCGCCGATGTGGTGGACGCCGCATGACGGCGGACCGCGCGAGTACGGCTTCCATGGGCTGACGACGCTGGTGGCCAACTGCTACCTGGTGGCGGGGCTGGCGTTCCTGGTCTACATGGCGGCGCGGCCAGGAAGGTTCGCCGTCCGCCCTTCGACACCCGCCGCATCGCCGACGGTGCCGGCGGAGGGGCGTTCGCCGATGGTGGCATTCCGGAGTAGGGAGCTGGAAAGTCGGTGAAACGAGCTGGAGCTTGGTCCTGGCCGGTGCGCGCTCAGTCTTCACGGCTGTGGCGCCTCCGGCTTGACCGGTGCTAGGACGAGCGCTCGTCTGTGAGGGACTCGGGAATGCTGCGGTCCCGCAGCCCTATCTGTAGTTCTCTCCGCCGGGGCCTCTGTCTCGCGTCACTTCGCAACAGTGGGCGAGTTCGCGCCTGTGGTGGTGGAGACGCTGGTATGGCTGGTGGCGGAACAACTGGCGTTAGGCGAGGGAGGAGGGAAGCCTTACTACTGTGGCTGCTACGGGTTCCCGGCGCACACCAAAACGCATGACATCGTGCGCCAGCCCGTAGTGCTGAACGTCCTGGCGCAGGGATCGGAATGGAGCGCGCATCGACTGAACCGAATGGCGCAATAGGCATGGAAATGAGAAAGGCCCCGCCGGTAACGGCGAGGCCTTTCTGCAATATGAGTCCGGCGGTGTCCTACTCTCCCACACAGTCTCCCGTGCAGTACCATCGGCGCTGAAGGGCTTAACTTCCGGGTTCGGGATGGGACCGGGTGTTTCCCCTTCGCCATAACCACCGAACGACCAACTCCCTGGCCGCCCTTCACGGGCGCGGGAAGATCATCGTCCGAGCAACCAGGCTCGGTATTGATTTGTGTTGCGGTTCCCGTTTGTTTTCTGGGAACCACACAGGGACGCGAGATGTCTCTTGCAGCGATTGGTTTGAACGTTGTGTGTGTTCAAGCCACTCGGCCTATTAGTACCGGTCAACTCCACACGTTACCGCGCTTCCATTTCCGGCCTATCAACCCAATG
>JBITGK010000005.1:0-44022 GCA_044456955.1 Spirillospora sp. NPDC050679
TCTTTGGGGGGGGGGTTTTTCGGGGGGGGGGGGGGGGGGGGGTGGGGGCGCCCCCCCCCCGGGGGGGGGGCCCCGCGCCCCCCCCCCCCCGGGGGGGCGGGGCCCCCCCCGCGCCGGGCGGGCCGCCGGGCCCGCCGGCCCGCCCGGCGCGACCGCCCGCCTGACACGCCCGGCCCCCTCCGGTTGCCGGGAACCTCCAGGGTCCTTGGCTACTCTCATCACCATGGCCACACGTGCGTCCGGGGGAGCGAAGACGTCGTCCCGTACCGGGGGCAAGGCGGCCCGCAAGCCCGCGGGCGCCAAGCCGCCAGCCCCCCGCAAGGCCGCGGCGGGCGGAGGCGGCGGGGCCAAGGGGGGCGGCCGGGCCCCCGCCAAGCGCGCGCCCGCCAAGCGGCCGCCGCAGAAGCCCGACCCGTTCTCCCAGCTCGTCGTCGGCTTCTTCAAGCTGATCTTCAAGCTCTACCACCTGTGCGCGGTCGCGGTCGGCTCGGTGTTCCGCGCCTACGGCCAGGGCGCGCGCAACCTCGACGTCGAGCACCAGCGCGACGGCCTCGGCCTGGCGCTGCTCGGCGCCTCGATCGTGCTGGCCTCGGTCACCTGGTGGAAGCCCGAGGGCGTGGTCACCAAGGCCCTGGAGCAGGTCGTGCGGGGCGGCATCGGGGTGCTGGCCATGGGCCTGCCGGTGCTGCTGGCCGCGCTCGCCTGGCGCACCCTGCGCCACCCCGAGCACAACGAGGAGACCGGCCGCGTCGTCATCGGCATCTCCGCGCTGGTGGTGGGGGTGCTCGGCATCGTCCACATCGGCTCGGGCAGCCCCGCGCCGGCCGAGGACATGCCCGGCGTCCGCGACGGCGGCGGGGTGATCGGCTGGCTGGCCGGCGCGCCCCTGCACGCCGCGCTCAGCGGCTGGGTCGCGGTGCCGCTGCTGCTCCTGCTGGCGTTCTTCGGCCTGCTGGTGATCACCGCGACGCCGATCGCGCGGGTGCCGGACCGGGCCATGGAGCTGTGGGCGCTGGCCACCCTGCAGGGCCGCCCCGGGCCCGCCTCCGGGGAGGCCGAGGAGGCCGACCGGCCCAAGCGCCGCCGCAAGCCCAAGAAGGACGAGGCCGAGGACGGGTCGGAGCTGGAGGTCGGCGAGCACTCCAAGCCCTACGACACCCCGCTGCTGGACGAGGAGGCCGGCAAGGGCGCCCGGCCGCGGCGCGACCTGGCCGACGAGATCTTCGAGCCCGACCCGTTCGAGGACGCCCCGCCCCCGCCGCCGGTGCCCGACACCGTGCCCGAGATGCCGGTCGAGTCGGTGGAGGCCGGGCCGCCCCCGCCGCCCGAGGTCCCCGACCCCACGCCCGCTCCGCGCTCCGCCGAGCAGCTCCCGCTGGCCTCCGGCGAGGCGTACCTGCTGCCCGACCCCGCCATGCTGCGGCCCGGCAGCGTCACCAAGGCGCGCACCAAGGCCAACGACACCGTCGTCGCCGCGCTCACCGGGGTGCTGGAGCAGTTCAACATCGACGCCCAGGTCACCGGCTTCACCCGCGGCCCGACGATCACCCGCTACGAGATCGAGCTGGGCCCGGCGGTGAAGGTCGAGAAGATCACCGCGCTGGCCAAGAACATCTCCTACGCGGTCAAGAGCCCCGAGGTGCGGATCATCTCCCCGATCCCCGGCAAGTCGGCGATCGGCGTGGAGATCCCCAACGTCGACAAGGACATCGTCAGCCTCGGCGACGTCCTGCGCTCGCCCGCCGCCACCAACGAGCACCACCCGATGATCGTGGGCCTGGGCAAGGACGTCGAGGGCCGCACGGTGGTGGCCAACCTCGCCAAGATGCCGCACATCCTCATCGCGGGCGCCACCGGCGCGGGCAAGTCCACCTGCATCAACGGGCTGATCACCTCGATCCTGATGCGGGCCACCCCCGACGAGGTGCGGATGATCCTGGTCGACCCCAAGCGGGTCGAGCTGACCATGTACCAGGGCATCCCGCACCTGATCACGCCGATCATCACCAACCCCAAGAAGGCCGCCGAGGCCCTGGAGTGGGTGGTCGGCGAGATGGACCGCCGCTACGACGACCTCGCCGCCTCCGGCTTCCGGCACATCGACGACTTCAACAAGGCGGTCAAGGCGGGCAAGCTCACCGCGCCGCCCGGCAGCGAGCGCGTCTACACGCCCTACCCGTACATGCTGGTGATCGTGGACGAGCTGGCCGACCTGATGATGGTCGCCCCGCGCGACGTCGAGGACTCGGTGGTCCGCATCACCCAGCTCGCCCGAGCGGCGGGCATCCACCTGGTGCTGGCCACCCAGCGGCCCAGCGTGGACGTGGTCACCGGCCTGATCAAGGCCAACGTGCCCTCCCGGCTGGCGTTCGCCACCTCCTCGCTGGCCGACAGCCGCGTCATCCTCGACCAGCCCGGCGCCGAGAAGCTGGTCGGGCAGGGCGACGCGCTGTTCCTGCCGATGGGCGCCAGCAAGCCCATGCGCCTGCAGAACGCCTATGTCGCGGAGAAGGAGATCCACGGCATCGTCGAGCACTGCAAGACGCAGATGGAGGCGGTCTACCAGGAGGACGTCGCCGCCGCGGCCGGTCCCAAGAAGGAGATCGACGAGGACATCGGCGACGACATGGACCTGCTGGTGCAGGCCATCGAGCTGGTGGTGTCCACCCAGTTCGGGTCCACCTCGATGCTCCAGCGCAAGCTGCGCGTCGGGTTCGCCAAGGCGGGCCGCCTGATGGACCTGATGGAGAGCCGCGACATCGTCGGCCCCAGCGAGGGCTCCAAGGCCCGCGACGTGCTGGTCAAGCCCGACGACCTGCCGGGCGTGCTGGCCGAGCTGCGCGGCTCGTCCTGACGCCGCGCCGGCCTCCGGCCGCGGCCGGCCGTGTCCTGCCATGCCGTGCCGTGCTGCCGTGCTGCCGTGCCGTGCCGGAGCATGACGCGACGGGTTCCGCCGCCACGGGCGCGCCGCGCTCGGTCCGCGCGGGGCCGACGTGATGTGATCAAGAATGGCGCGGCCGGTGCGGCGCGCCCGGCACCCGGGTACCGGTGATCGGGGAACCGTCCTCGCGCCGTGATCGTTGATCTTTCGAGCGGTGTGCGCGCCGACGGCGCGGGCATGGCCGGAATGATGCGAAATCTTGCCCTGTTTCGAACGTGTTGGCTGTCGCCCTCCGGGCATTGCGGTTTCTAGACTGGTGTCGCTGGAGTGTGGGTTTGGACAGTGGTGCGCTCTAAGGGAGGCTCGGCGTGAGCATCGGTGAGACCTTGACCACGGAGCGCGAGCGGGCCGGTCTCACGGTCACGCAGGTCAGTCTGCAGACCCGCATCCGCGAGAGCGTGATCCGCGGGATCGAGCAGGACGACTTCACCGCCTGCGGCGGCAACTTCTACGCCCGCGGCCACATCCGCAGCATCTCCCGGGTGATCGGCATCGACCCCGAGCCGCTGGTGCGCGAGTACGACGAGACCCACGGCGGCGCGCCGCAGCCGGTCTCGGTGAACACCGCGTTCGAGCCCGAGCAGCCGGTGGCGTTCCGCGAGCGGCGCTCGCCGAACTGGAGCGCGGCGATGGCGATCGCGCTGGCGCTGGTGGCGGTCTACGCGATCGTCCAGGTGGCCGCCGGCGGTCCCGCCGAGCAGCGCACCGCCCAGAAGGTCGCCGACAGCCCCAGCCAGCCCGTGCAGCCCACCACGGCCCCCGCCACGGCTCCCACCACGGCGCAGCCGCAGCGCAAGGACCCGGTCGCGGCCGCGCCGCGCAAGAACGTGGAGGTGCGGCTCAAGGCCAGGCGCACCACGTGGGTGAACATCCGCGGCGACAAGGGCAGGCCGCTGTTCAGCGGCATGCTGCGCAGCGGCGACGTGCGCGAGTGGACCGCCAAGAAGAAGATCAGCGTGCTGATCGGCAACGGCAGCGGCGTGCGGCTGACCGTCAACGGCAAGGACCTCGGCTCGCCCCGCGAGAACGGCGGGGTGCTGCGGCTGTCGTTCACCCCGCGCGACCCCGACGGCGCCTGACCGGATCCTCCCACCGGGTCCTGGTCGGTTCGACGGCCCGGGCCCATTACCTTTAGAGGCATGTCCTCACGTCGTACCGTCTCCCTCGTCACGCTCGGCTGCGCCCGCAACGAGGTCGACTCCGAAGAGCTCGCCGCCCGCATGGAGGGCGCCGGATGGGAGCTGTCCGACTCCGCCGACGGCGCCGACGTGGTGGTGGTCAACACCTGCGGCTTCATCGACGCCGCGAAGAAGGACTCCATCGACACCCTGCTGGCCGCGCACGACTCCGGCGCCAAGGTCGTGGCGGCCGGGTGCATGGCCGAGCGGTACGGCGCCGAGCTGGCCGAGTCGCTGCCCGAGGCCGACGCGGTGATCAGCTTCGACGACTACGCGGCGATCGGCGACCGGCTGGACGACGTCATGGCGGGCCGCCGGCACGCGGCGCACACCCCGCGCGACCGCCGCAAGCTGCTGCCGATCAGCCCGGTCGAGCGCTCGGCGTCGGCGGCCGCGGTCGCGATCCCGGGCCACGCCCCGCGGCCGAGCGCCCCGGAGGACCTGCCCGAGGGCCTGGCCCCGGCGACCGGCCCGCGCGTGCTGCGGCGGCGCCTCGGCGGCGGCCCGGTGGCCCCGCTGAAGCTGGCCTCCGGCTGCGACCGGCGCTGCACCTTCTGCGCCATCCCCGCCTTCCGGGGCGCGTACGTGTCGCGCCCCCCGGCGGAGGTGCTGGAGGAGGCGCGCTGGCTCGCCGGGCACGACGTGCGCGAGCTGGTGCTGGTCAGCGAGAACTCCACCTCCTACGGCAAGGACCTGGGCGACCTGCGCGCGCTGGAGAAGCTGCTGCCGCAGCTGGCGGCCGTGGAGGGCGTCGAGCGGGTGCGCGTCAGCTACCTGCAGCCCGCCGAGACCCGGCCCGGCCTGATCGACGTGATCTGCCGGACCGAGGGCGTGGCGCCCTACTTCGACCTGTCGTTCCAGCACGCCAGCGGCCCGGTGCTGCGGTCGATGCGCCGGTTCGGCGACCGCGAGCGGTTCCTGGAGCTGCTGGAGGCCGTGCGCGCCCAGGCGCCCGAGGCGGGCGTGCGGTCCAACTTCATCGTGGGCTTCCCCGGCGAGTCCGAGGACGACTTCGAGGAGCTGGTGCAGTTCCTCAGCGCCGCGCGGCTGGACGCGATCGGCGTGTTCGGCTACTCCGACGAGGACGGTACCGAGGCCGCCACCCTGGGGGGCAAGGTGGACCCCGACGAGGTGGCCCGCCGGGTGGAGGAGCTGTCGGCGCTGGCCGAGGAGCTGACCGCCCAGCGCGCCGAGGACCGCATCGGCACCGAGATCGCGGTGCTGGTGGAGGAGAAGACCGAGGACGGCCGGTACGAGGGCCGCTCCGAGCACCAGGCGCCCGAGGTGGACGGCACCGTGCTGGTGCGCGGCGAGGGCCTGTCCATCGGCGAGATCGTGCGCGCCCGCGTCGTGGACAGCGACGGCGTGGACCTGATCGCGGACGTCTCATGATCTCCGGAGCGCCGGAGCCGGTGGCGGGCGCCCCGGACCCGCACCGGGTCAGCCTCTACAACATCGCCAACCTGCTGACGATGGCGCGCATCGCGCTGGTGCCGGTGTTCGTGTGGCTGCTGTTCCTGGAGGGGACCGGCTGGCGGCTGGCGGCGTTCGGCGTGTTCGCGCTCGCCTCGGTCACCGACAAGATCGACGGCGATCTGGCCCGCAAGTACAACCTGGTCACCGACTTCGGCAAGATCGCCGACCCGATCGCCGACAAGGCGCTGACCGGCGCGGCGCTGATCAGCCTGTCGGTGCTGGGCGAGCTGTGGTGGTGGGTCACCATCGTGATCCTGGTCCGCGAGGTCGGCATCACGCTGATGCGCTTCGTGGTGATCCGCTACGGGGTGATCCCGGCCAGCAAGGGCGGCAAGCTCAAGACCACCCTGCAGGTCATCGCGATCGGCTTCTACATCCTGCCCGGCCCGCTGGACCCGGTCCGGTGGGCGACGATGGCCGCCGCGCTGGTCGTCACGGTCGTGACCGGCGTGGACTACGTCGTCCAGGCGTGGCGGCTGCGCAACGCGGGCCGTGCGGCCTCCTGATCCGCACGGCTTGATCCGCACGGCTTGATCCGCACAGCCTGACCGCGTCCTCCGGACCGCATCGCCTGACCGGTGCCCCCGCCTCGAACAGCCGCGTGGCGGGGGTCCGTGCGGAACGCGCCGGCCGAACCCCTGCGAGGCGTGCGTCTTCCCAGCGTTCTCCAGCTCGGACGAGGGCATGCCCGTAATCCCGGCCACATTGAGCCGCATCTCTTTTGAACATGTTCAGGAAGGCGTAGTGTCGGCGTTCCTGAACACGTTCAAACTTTGGGGGCGGCCCATGGCCGTGCTGGTGCACGTGATCGTCATGACCGGGATGCTGGTGGTGGTGCCGCTGGGCCTGCGGCTGATCGACCTGCCCGCCGCGGTGCGCGGCGTCTGGTTCGCCGGCGCGGCGGCCGGGGCGGTGTCCCTGTGGCTGCCGCGCGGCACGGCCGCCGTCGCCCTGGCGGTCCTCTACGCGGCCGCCACGCTGCCGCTGGCGGGCCAGGCGGTGCGGAGGCTGCGGCGGGCGCGCCCGGTGGAGATCGCGGTCTCCACCGCGCTCGCCGCCCCGGCCGTGGCGGGAACGGCGCTGGTCGCCGAGCGCGGCGGCGTGGAGCTGTTCGGGTTCTCGCTGACGATCCTGTCGCTGACCGTCGCGCACTTCCATTTCGCGGGATTCGCCGCCGCGCTGATCGCGGGCCTGGTCTGCCGGGCGTCGGGCGGCCCCGCCGCGACCGCCGCCGCGCTCAGCGTCCCCGCCGGGACGCTGCTGGTCCTCGGCGGCTACTTCGCCGGTCAGTGGGCGGAGCTGGCGGGCGCGGTCGTGCTGACGTGCGGGATGTGGCTGACCGGCTGGCTGACCTGGCGCTCGGTGCGGCCCGGCGCCGTCGCCGTCCGCGTCCTGCTCCTCGCCTCCTCCGCCGTCCTCGCGGTCACGATGGTCCTGGCGCTGAGCTGGGCGCTGGGAGAGGCGTCGGGGCTGCCGCACCCGTCGTTGTCGTGGATGGTCGCCACGCACGGGGCGGGCAACGCCTTCGGGTTCGCGTTGTGCGGCATCCTGGCCTGGGCCTGCCTGAAGGATGAGGTGCTGTGAACGGTTTCACCTACGACGAGGTCGGGGCCACCGAGACCCTGGACCTGCCGCCCGGCTACAACCACCTGCGGGTGCGCGTGCCGGTGGGGGAGGGGCCGGTGGTGTTCCGCAACGCCGCCGACGCGCTCATGGAGTTCTGGATGCACCGGGCCATCCCGGTCCGCCTCAACGCCTCGGCGCGGCGCGCGGAGCCCGGCGTGAGCGTGGAGGTCGGGCTCGGCGTCGGCCCGCTCCGCATCAACGCGCCCTGCCGGATCATCTGGACGACCGACCTTGAACGCCGCGCCGGCTGGGCCTACGGCACGCTGCCGGGCCATCCCGAGCGCGGGGAGGAGTCGTTCGTCGTGCACCTGGACGACGAGGGCGAGGTGTGGCTCACCGTCACCGCCTTCAGCCTTCCGGCCTCCCGGCTCGCCAGGGCGGCGGGGCCGCTGGTCCCGGTCATGCAGCGCGCCTACGCGCGCCGCTGCGGCGCGGTCCTGCGCCGCCTGGCCAAGGCGCGCTGACGTAGATTCCGGAGAGACGACGATCACGAGGACGAGGGGGATCAGGTGCTGCGGGTCGAACTGCTGACGATCGGGGACGAGCTCCTGCTCGGCGACACCGTCAACGGCAACGCCGCCTGGCTGGGACAGCGGCTGGCCGAGCGCGGCGTCACCGTCACGCGCAGCGTGGTGGTCGGCGACGAGCTGGACGTCATCGTCGCGGCGGCGCAGAGCGCGCTGGAGCGCGCCGACGCGGTCATCACCACCGGGGGCCTCGGCCCCACCTCCGACGACCTGACCCGCGACGCGCTGGCCAAGGCCGCCGGGGTGCCGCTGCTCCGCGATCCCGCGCTGGAGCGGCGGCTGCGCGAGCGCGCGGAGCGCTCCGGACGCGAGCTGCGCCCGATGGCGCTGCGGATGGCCGAGGTGCCCGAGGGCGCCCGGGTGCTGGCCAACTCCGCGGGCAGCGCGCCCGGACTGCGCGTGGAGCTGCCCGGCGGCGTGGCGTACGCGCTGCCCGGCGTGCCGTTCGAGATGCGCACGATCATGGAAGAGGTCGTGCTGCCCGAGCTGGCCGAGCGCGCCGGGCTGCCCGACGCCGCCCGCCGCACCCTGCGCACCGCCGGGGTCTGGGAGTCGGTCCTGGCCGACCGCCTGGCGCCGGTCGAGGGCATGGCGGGCGTCCAGGTCGCCTACCTGCCCGACCCGGCCGAGGTGAGCGTCCGCATCACCGCCACCGGGACCGACGCCGACGGGCTGCTGGCCGAGGCCGAGGGCCGGGCCCGCACCCTGATCGGCCCGGCGCTGTACGGCACGGGCGAGGAGTCGCTGGCCCGGGTCGTGCACCGCCTGCTCGCCGAGCGCTCGGCCACGGTGGCCACCGCCGAGTCGCTGACCGGCGGCCTGATCGGCGCGGAGCTGACCGCCGTGCCCGGCTCGTCGGCCACCTACGTCGGCGGGCTGGTCACCTACGCCACCGAGCAGAAGCACCGGCAGCTGGGGGTGTCGGCGGACCTGCTCGCCGCGGAGGGCGCGGTGCACCCGGAGGTGGCCCGCCAGATGGCCGCCGGAGCGCGCGACCGGCTGGGCGCCGACTACGGCGTCGCGGTGACCGGGGTCGCCGGTCCCGAGCCCCAGGACGGCCGGCCGGTGGGAACGGTCTACATCGGCGTGGCCGGACCTGGAAAGGAACCGACCGTGTCGGCGCCGCGCCTCCCGGTGCCCGGCACCGGGCCCGAGATCCGCGCGGTGATCCGCCGCATGACCGTGGTGCACGCCCTTGACCTGCTACGACGCGAGCTGCTGGGGCTGCCGCCGGGCGACGGCGAGACCGCCGCGACCCAAGATCGGGAAGAGACGGGATGATTACAGCGTTACGTTTCGAGCGAACACGAAATCAGCGGTCTGCCACGGCCACCGTCAAGCCGGGTACGGTGGAACCGGCAGATGGTCCGAACTGAGGGAGGGAGCGAGACGATGGTCCTGCTTCGCCAGCTGCTCGGTGACGTACTGCGGCAGCTGCGGCTGCGCCAGGGACGCACCCTCCGCGAGGTGTCCGCGGCGGCACGGGTTTCCCTCGGCTACCTCTCCGAGGTCGAGCGAGGGCAGAAGGAAGCGTCGTCGGAGCTGCTGGCTTCGATCTGCAAGGCGCTCGGTGTGCCGCTGTCCCACGTCCTCCGCGAGGTGGCGGACGCCCTGGCCCTCGCCGAACTGCAGCACGAGCCCGTCATGGCGGGCGCGCCCCCCGAGCACGAGCGCATCACGTCCGACAGCATTCCCGCCACGCCCGAGGAGATCACCGGCGAGTTCCGCGCCGACATGGTGGCGGCCTGAGCTTTCTTGACCTGATCGAGGGCGCCGGTGTGGGCGGCCTCACGAGTGACAACGGCATATCGGGGCATCCTTCTTCGTTGTAACCACTAGCCCGAAACGACGCGGAAGGAGCCCGATATGGCGGAGATCAAGAGCCCGCTCGGCGACCAGGACAAGAAGGCCGCCGGTGAGGCGCTCCAGGGCGCCCTCGTCGACCTGATCGATCTGGCGCTGTTCGCCAAGCAGGCGCACTGGAACCTGACCGGTCCGCGTTTCAAGGTCGTGCACGAGCACCTCGACGAGGTCGTGGACCTGGCCCGCCAGTCCCAGGACGACGTGGCCGAGCGCGCGATCGCGATCGGCGTGAACCCCGACGGCCGCGTGCGCACCGTCGCCGACCGCACCGAGCTGCCCCAGCTGGAGGCCGGCTACCTGGGCGACGACAAGGTGGTCGCCGCGGTCACCGACACGCTGGCCCAGATCATCGTGCGGTTCCGCGAGCGCATCGCCGCGACCGACGAGCCGGACCCGGTGTCGCAGGACCTGCTGATCGGCATCACCGCCGAGCTGGAGAAGCAGCACTGGATGTTCCAGGCCCAGTCCTGACCGCATGACGGACGCTTGACGATCGCACCATGACGCACGGCCCCGGCACCGCCGGGGCCGTCGTCGTTTCGGGGACAATGCGGGCATGGGACGGACATGGCTCGTGCTCGCGGCCGCCGCGCTGGCGGCCTGCTCCCCGGCCGGACCCGACGGCGGCTGCACGGCGATCGGCTCGCCCGCCGGCGTCGGCCTGGCCCTCGCCCCCGCCGACGCCGCCCGGGTGTCCACCGTCGCCCTGCGGATCTGCTGGGACGGCGCGTGCCGCACGGCCGAGCCCGTCCTGGCGCCGAGCAGTTCAGCCGTGCCGGGCGACTGCGACGCCGCCGACCCGGACGCCCCCTGCGCCGCGTCGGCCTCGCCGACCGGAGGCAAGCACGGCTTCGCCGACGTCCCGCAGTTGCCCGAGAAGCCGGTGCAGATCACCGTGACCCTGCGCGACGCCTCCGGCGCGCGGCTCCTCGAACGGACCGCCACCGTCACGCCGAAGTCGACCTATCCCAACGGCCCCGACTGCGGCTCCGGAGGCCCTCAGGCCCAGCTGAAGGTGTCCGGCGGCCTGCTCAGGGGCTGATCGGGCCGGTCCAGCCATACCCGCTGCCCCTCGGCGGACACCGTGACGCCGAACCGCTCGCGTCCGGGCTGGCCCCACTCGACCCAGCGCAGGAAGGCGGCCTCCACCTCGTCCCAGAGCCGCCGCGCGCCGTACTGCCGGACCTCGAACTCCGCACGGCCGGGCACGAAGTCCACGCTCGCCCAGGCGGAGTCGTCGGCCAGGGCCCACAACCGCACCGACCCGTCCATGGACCCCTCCAGATGCGAGCGCACGTCCGGCAGCGAGCCCGCGACGGCGAGGTCGAGCCCCGGCGCGTCGCCCACCAGGGTGCGCGGATCGATCCGCGTGACCGAGACGGCGGCCTCGCCCCGCTGCCCGGCGACCCCGTCCGGCGGCCCGAGCGGCCGCCGCTGCGACCGCAGCATCATGAACCCGCAGGGCCCGAGCAGCCGCCCCACCGCCCTGCCCTCCGCGACGGTGAACCGGGCGACGTGCCCCGGCCCCCACGCGGGCGACCAGGGCAGCACCATGACCGCGCCGGGCCGGGACTGCTCGACCCATGCGTAGGGGACGCGCTCGACCCCGCACGTCGCGTGGACGCGGTCGTACGGAGCGCCCTCGGCGAACCCCTCGGCCCCGTCCCCGACGACCAGCCGGGGCGCGTACCCGGCCGCCCGCACGTTGGCGCGCGCCCGCTCCGACAGCTCGGCGTCGATCTCCACCGAGGTCACGTTCTTCTCACCGACGCGCCAGGACAGCAGGGCCGCCGTCCACCCGGTCCCGGTGCCGATCTCCAGGATGCGGTGGTGCTCCAGGGGGCGCAGCTCCTGGAGGAAGGGAATGACGATCCCCGGTGCCGAGCACGAGCTGGTCCACGTCCCGTCGCCGTCCACCTGGGCGGAGATGACCGAGTCGGAGTACACCGTCTCCTGCCAGAGCCCCGGGTCGGCGTCCCGGTCGATCTCGAAGGCGGCGTGGCGGGGCCGGTCGGGCACGGCCGAGGCCCGCGCGGGCACGAACAGGTGCCGGGGGACCGCGAGGAGCCCGTCCCGCCACCGGTCGTCCGCCAGCCGTCCGGAGGCGATGAGGAGATCGGCCAGGTGCTCGGGCTTGGTCATGCCCCCCACTGTGCCGCCCGGCGCGCGGGGTCTCAACGCTCCCGACGATCAGATGGCGGGGACCGGATGCGGTCATGACCCGCCCGTCCGCCCGGCCGTGCCGGGACGTGGCACTGGTAGCCCGCCCTCCGGCAGGGGGACGGCAGGGCCGCCGTTCGCGTCCCCGCACGCGCCGGACGCCGGTCGCGTCTAAGCTGCGCGGATGGCAGCCCTTTCCGGCGAGCAGGTCGTCCTCGTACCCGTGACCGAGCAGCACGTGCCCGACCTGATCAGGATTCGCCGCACACCCGAGGTGAGCGCCCGCTGGGGCGATGTGGACGCGGAGCCGGACTGGCCCCTCGACGGCGACCCCGGCGTCACGCCCTACGCCGTCACCCTCGACGGCGCCGTGATCGGCTTCGTCCAGTACGGCGAGGAGGAGGACCCGGCCTACCGCCACGCGTCGGTGGACGTCTTCCTGGACTCGTCCGCCCACGGCCGGGGGCTGGGCCAGGACACGGTCCGCACCCTGGCCCGCCACCTGGTCCACGACCGGGGCCACCACCGCCTGGTGATCGACCCGGCCGCCGACAACGCCCCGGCCATCCGCTGCTACAGCGCGGTCGGCTTCCGCCCGGTGGGCGTCATGCGCAGGTACGAGCGCGACGCCGACGGGCGGGGCTGGCACGACGGCCTGCTGATGGACCTGCTGGCGGAGGACCTGGCCCCGCCGGAGTAGGAGCGGGGCCCGGCGCGCCCGTCAGATGACGAGGGCGACGTCCGACGCCTCCAGCTTCAACGCGAAGGCGGGCCCGCGCCGCTCCGGGCGCCAGCCCTCGCGCTGGGCCGTGCGGACGGCCTTGGCGACCGTGCTCGGCAGCACCACGGCCGCGGGACCCCATCCCGCGCTGGGATGCGTGTACGGCAGCGTCACCACCAGAAGGGCGCCGGGCGCCTCGGCCGCCTCCACCACGAAGCTCAGGTCGCCGCCGAAACCGGCCTGCGCGTAGGTCGGCCTGCCGCGCACCTTCCAGCGGTAGCCGATCCCGTCAACGGTGATCAACCGCGTTCCCTTTTTGGCAATCGCCATGTTCGCCTCCACCGTGCTCGGGACCCGGACCCGGCGAAGCTAACAGCGTGATCATGACGGCGGCGAACCATTTACCGCGGGGCCCGGCCGTCCGGCCCCGGTCGCGTCACCCTCCCTGCGGCACCGGGGAGCCGAAGCCGCCGAACACCCATGTGCTCGGGTCCTCGGGGTCGTCGCCCGCCCAGAACCCCGACCACAGGCGGACGAACTCCTCCTCAGAGATGTGGCCGTCGCCGTCCAGGTCCAGTAGCGGGAAGACCGCGTCGGTGTCGGTGGGCGCGCCGTTCCACGCCTCGATCAGCCGGCGGTACTCGGCGGCGTCGATCCGGCCGTCGCCGTTCTCGTCGATGGCCTCGAACATCGTCTCGGCGGTGCCGGCCACCGCGTCCGGCATGTCGTCCAGCCGGTCCACCACCGCCATGACGTCCTCCAGCGTGACGCGGTCGTCGCGCTCGGCGGCCGCCGCCAGCGTCGCCCACCAGCCCATCATCACCATCGTCAGCCGGGTGTGGTCGGGGGAGCCGGGCGCCGAGCCGCGGATCTCCGTCCAGCGCTCGGTCAGCGCGGCGAAGTCGCTCTCGCGCAGGGCTCCGTCACCGTCGCCGTCCATCGCGGCGAACACTCCCGCCACCTTGCGGCGCTGGAACTCGCTGGCCATCGGTCGTCCTTCCGCGCGGGAGGATGTTCAGCCCCACGGTGCCCGCCCGGCCCGCCCCGTCACAATCGCCGCAAAGAGCGAGCGTTTGCACGCGGAAGTGAGCAGAGTGTCGCTCCGAGTGACGATCAGGCGCGGAGGAAGTCCTCCAGCTCGGCCGCCAGGGCGGGCGAGTGGTCGGCCGGGGTGACGGTCCGGGTCGCGCCGCGGTGGGAGCGGATCTCCAGCCAGCTCTCGGGGGTGGCGAGGGGGAGCAGGTCCAGGCGCTCGGCCAGCATCTCCGGGCGCCCGTACGCCTTGAACTTCAGGTCCCGCAGCACCGACCGGCCCGTGTACCCGAACGGCTGCCCGCTCGCCGACGCGATCTCGTACCGGAAGTCGCGCACCGGGTGCGGCTCCCGGTCCCACGTGCTGAACGGCAGGCCGTCCCGGCCGTTGATCCGGGCGTCCACCAGCACCTCGGTGTCGGTGTCGGCGATCTCGCAGTCGAAGATCGGGAACACCTTCCCGACGTCTTCGGCGGCGTACACCCCGCCCGCCAGCGCGGGGGAGCAGAACAGCACGTGCGTGAACCCCCCGATCGGCTCGGGCAGCGCGACCTTGTGGTGCGAGCGCCCGTCGAAGGCCAGCCCGCGCCGCGGGGCGAGGAAGTCGAGCAGCGCGCCCATGGCCTCGGCGTCGTGTCCGGGGTCCTTCACGATCAGCGTCAGCGCGCGGCCGTCGCCGCACGCCACCAGGTAGTCCCGGAACGGGCCCGGCCCGCCCTCGAACGGGAAGTGCTGCACGTAGACGCCCTCGCGGCCCTCCACCGGCTCGCGCCCCTCCAGCCGCACCCTCGGGCTCGGCCGTTTCCGCACTTCCTCGACGCCCGCCTCGGCGTACCCCTTGCGCTCCTTCTCGCGGACCTTCCGCTCAAGGTGGCGGGCGGCGTGCCGCTCGTCGTCGAGCGTCATGGTGGTCGCGCCGTGGGCCCGCTCGTCCCCATGGCCCCACTCCATGAAGCACCGGATGCCCTCGCGGCGGATCCGCCACCAGAGCACCCGGTCGCCCTGATCCTTCTCGAACCTGCGCCACTGCGTCATTCCCGCGCCTTCCGTCATGGTCGCCATCGTGCCGGACGACTAGGACGGTCCGGGCGGGGACGCGGTTCAGATCCCGCGCACCGCCGCGATCGTGAACGGGATCTGCGGCACGCCCGGTCCCATCGGCCCGCCCTTGTCGAACTGCGAGCGCACCACGTACAGCGTGCCGCCCCGGCGCGCCAGCGTGGTGGGCAGCTGCAGGGCGCGGTCGGTCAGCCGCCGCTCGACCCGGGCGGACGAGCCGTCCGGCGCGACCCGCCACCGGCTGATCGTGTGGGCGGTGTTGTGGACCGCCCACAGCCGCCCGCCCCGGATCTCCAGGCCGTCGGCGGCCGCCATGTCGCCGCCGCTCAGCGCGACCTTGCGGACCGCGCCCGAGGCGGTGTCCAGGCGGTAGAGGTCGCCGCCGGTCATGTCCACCGTGTAGAGGTGGCGGCCGGACGCGACGATCCCGTTGAGCGTGAACGCGTCCGGCGCGTGCGCTTCGAGCCTCTCCTTGAGGTCGAAGCGCGGCACGAGCGCCCCGCCGCCCCCCGCTAGCTGGCGCGGCGTGATCCGGTACACGACCGCGCGCACGCTGTCGGTGACGTAGGCGCTGCCGTCGCGGGCGACGGCCAGGTCGTTCACGAACCTCGCGCCGCTTCCCGGCACGGTGAAGCGCGCGAGCAGCCGGCGGTCGCGCGTGTCGTAGACCGTGACGCCCTCGGTCGAGTCGGTCACCCACAACCGGCCGTCCCGGTCCACCTTGAGGCCGTTGGCGGTACGGCGGCCGTCCGCGCCCGAGGGCAGGAACACCCGGGCCACGTGCCGCCCCGGGGTCATCTTGTAGATCGTGCCGTCCGCGTACGAGCCGGCGTACAGGTCGCCGGTGCGCGGATCGGCGGCTATCCCCTCGGGGTAGACGCGGTCTCCGGGCAGTTCGTGGGCGGTGGAGATGCGGGGGGCCGCCTGGGCCGCGGGCGCGAGCGGCAGGGCGGTGGCGAGCGCAGTGACGAGCACGGTCGCGGACGCGGTACCGGCGACGACGGCGCGTCGCGTCTGGGGGGACATGACGCCTCCTAGAGGATGGCTTCTTTTGAATGCACGCAAACTTAAGTTAGAACTCTAATGCTCGTCAAGGTGTGCACGCCTGAGCCGTCCCGCATGCCGACTAGCATGCTCAGATGACGTCGTTGCCCGTCCCCGAGCGCCTGGGCTCGCACCTCAAGCGGGCCGAGCAGGCCCTCAACGCGGCCAAGACGGCCGCGCTGAGGCCCGCCGGCCTGACGGTGCCGCAGTACGCGGCGCTGCTGTACCTGTCGGCGAACCCCGGGATCTCGGCGGCGGCCCTGGCCCGCGCGTGCGCGGTCACCCCGCCCACCATGAACACCGTGCTGAAGAACCTGCGCGAGCTGGGCCTCGTCGAGCGCACCCCGCACGAGTGGCACAAGAACATCCTGGAGACCCGCCTCACCGCCAGGGGCGAGGAGGTGCTGGCCCGCGCCGACGAGGGGCCGGTCCGGGTCGAGCGCGGGCTGGCGGCCCAGTTCACCGACGAGGAGCGGCGGACGCTGGTCGAGCTGCTCGGCCGCTGCGTGGACTACCTGGACGCGACCAGGGGCTCCTGAGCCGCCGGGGCGCGCCTACGCCGTGGGTCGCCCTTCCAGCTCGACCAGGACGGCGGCGTGGTCGCTGGGCCAGACGCCCTCCACCGGGCCGTCGCCCACCCGCCGCGCGGAGCGCACGCGCCCCAGGCCGTCCAAGCCCGGCTCCCCGACGTGGACGTAGTCGATCCGCATCGCGGGCTGCTCCGGGCCGAGGTAGGGGTTGGCGGGGTTCCACGTGGCCCAGGGAGCGCCCGGTTCGGCGGTGTCCCACGCGTCGAGCAGGCGCTGGCCGGCAGGGGAGGGACCCCGCAGCAGCCGGATCTCCGCCGAGTCGGGCGAGGCGTTCAGGTCCCCGGTCACCACGGCCGGGAACGCGGCCTCCCCCTGGTGCGCCGCGACGAACTCGCTCAGCGCCCGCACCTGCGCGCACCGCACCGCCGACTCGGCTGGCAGGTAGTTCAGGTGCGCGGTGAAGAAGGGCACCGGCTGCGGGTCGGCGTCCACGAGCGCGTACAGCGCGACCCGGCCGGTGTCGGGGCTTCCGGGCGAGGGCAGCGGCAGCACGTCGCGGTCGGCGATCGGCCAGCGCGACAGAATCGCGACGCCCTCGGCGTACTCGGCGTACTCGGCCTCGCCGGGACGGTCGAACGGCGCCCACGTCCACGCCATGCCGAGCTCTTCGGCCAGCCACCCCGCCAGGTTCTCGCCGTTCCCGCCCCACACCTCCTGCAGGCCGATGATGTCGGGCCGCAGATCGCGCAGGGTCTCCAGGATCGCGGCGCGCCGTTCCCGCCACGGCCCGCACCGCCACCACAGGTTCCACGTGAGGATGCGCATCCGCCGATCCTCACACGGACGGCAGGCGCCCGACGACGGTGTCGGCGAATTCCAGCGCCAGCGGGCTGAGCGCCGCCCACTGCCGCGCGGCCCATCCCGCCGTGAGCGGCGGGAGCCCCGGGATCGGGATCAGGCGGACATCTCCGCCGCCCCGGCCCCAGGCCGGCAGGGCGGGCAGGATCGCGTGCCCGAGGCCCAGTTCGGCCAGCAGCAGCGCGGTGTCCCAGTCGGCGACGCTGGTGCTGGAGGTCAGCCGCACGCCGTGCCGTTCGAGATGGCCCTCCAGGTGCAGCCGGGAGGTGGAGTGCTCGGGCAGCTCGATGTGGCCGATCCCGGCCAGCTCGGCGACGTCGACGGAGGTGCGGGACGCCAGCGGGTCGTCGGTCCGGACGGCCAGCACCCAGGGCAGCTCGCAGGAGGTGCGCTGCTCGATCCCGTCCACCGGCGGCCCGCTGGTCACCCACGCGAGGTCCGCCTCGTGCGCGAGCACCGCCTCCAGGCAGCGGCGGCTGGACCCGGCGGTCTGGAACTGCAGCGCGACCTCCGGGTGCCGCGCGCGGAACGCCGCCACCCCTTCGGCCATGAAGTGCCGGACGGTGGTCGCCCCGGTCGCCACCCGCACGGTGCCGCCCGCGCCGCGCCGCAGATCGTCCAGTTGCCGCAGGGCGCCCCCCAGCCCGGCGAGCCCCTCGGCGGCGGCGCGGCTCAGGATGCGCCCGGCGCGCGTCGGCGCGACGCCGCGCGGCCGCCGCTCCAGCAGCGCCAGCCCCGTCTCGCGCTCCAGGCGCTTGACGTGCTGGCTGACGGCCGACTGGCTGCACGCCAGGTCGCGCGCCACGGCGCTCAGGCTGCCCGCCTCGCACACGGCCACGAACACCCGCAGATCGTCCAAGGTCATGCGAGCCAAGCTAGAGCTTGGGTATCACCAAGTAAACCCGAGAATTGACTTGGGTGAAGAGGCGGCGGCACGATGGCCGTGCGGGCGCAGGATCCGGCGACCCGGCTTCGGCGGCGACCCGTCCGGAATCGTCGGCTTCCGGACGGGCGTCGACCCTCGGTTAGGGTCGCCGCATGGCGTTGATCAAGGCGGTGGAGATCCCGGCGCACCGCCCCGGAGGCGGCGTCCTGGTGGTCCGCGACGCCTGGCGCGCCACCGCCGGCCCCGCCGAACCGCAGCCGAAGGGCCTCGCGGAGCCGCCCGGAGGCGCGTTCCCCTGGTCGGTCGCGGCCTCGGGCCCCGGCTGGGCGCGTGCCATCGCCGCGCTGCCCGCCGTCGCCGTGCGCATCGAGGTGCACGACGCCGAACCGCCCGACGACCGCGCGGACTGGGACGACGTCGTGGACGTCTCCTTCCGCAGTGCGACCGCGCACGTGGCCCTGGACCAGACGATGCCGCTGCCCTCCGTCGCGCCCGGGCAGGTCGTCGGCCTCGGGTTCCGCCGCGCGCGGCTGCGCCTGCGCGCGCGGCGCGGCCCGCACGAGCGATGGGCGCTGCGCTTCTGGAACGCGATGACCTCGCCGGTCCCCGACCAGCCGCGCTGGCTCGCCAGGCACTCCCGGCCGCCCCTGGAACGGCTCGCCGAGGACGTGGCGCACTGGGCCGCCTGGCACCCCGTCGGCCCGCCGCTGATGACCCTCATCAAGATCGCCGACGAGCTGGCGGCGGACCCGGCGGACCTGCGGCGGGCGATCGCCGTGGCGGTGGGTGACGGGCGGCTGTCCGTCCACGGCGACCCGGACGACCCGGCCGGGCACCTGATGCTCGGCCCCGTCTTCCCCGAAGAGGCCGAAGCCCCTCTCCCCGATGCGCCCCCGCCGTCCTTCGTCCCGCCGCCGACCGCCCCAGCGCCCCCTGCCGACTGGGGCCGGACACGGACGCTGGACGAGGTCATGCCGCCCTCACCCCACCCGCCCAGGGCCGGTCACCTCCTCGGGGGCCGCCTAGTCGCCCCGCGCCCCAACGGCCACGGCACGCTCACCGCGGAGGGTCTCCCCTGGGGACCCGCCCACGCCTGGCAGACCTCCTACGGAGTCCTGCTCAGCGGGGCCGAAGGCGCGCAGCTCGTCCGGTGGGACGGCCTCGTGCAGCCGCTGTTCGACTGGCCGGGGGAGCACGCCGCGCTGGACGAGGACGGCGCCCTGCTCGCCTGCGCCGAGCGGCCCGGCGGCGGCCGGCGCGCCTTCCGCCTCCACCTGATCGCCCTGCGCGACGGCGAGCGCCGCACCCTGCCCTGGCCCGAGCACCGCTTCCTCGACGTGATCGCCTGCCACGGCGGCGCGGTCCACTTCACCGACGACCGCAACGGCCGCGCGCCGACCCTGCGCTGGGTCCCCGGCCGCGAGCCCGAACGCCTCAAGATCACCATCCGGGAGATCGACCCCGCCACCGGGACCGCCCTCTCCCTGCCCGACGACCGCACCGCCGTCGTCACCCCGCCGGGCGGCGCCCCCGTCGAGATCCGCGTGAACGGGCCCGTGCGCCTCGCCCCCGGCGGCGACCGCGTGTACGCGCTGGACCGCTCCCGGGCCAAACTGCGAGTTCACGACCTCGACGGCCGTTCCCACGCCTACGGCCTCCCGCTGGGCGTCTGCGGCGATCCCACCTGGGAGGACCCTCAGAACGTCCTGCTGCGGGTGGCGGGCGGCTCCCTCATGTCGGTGCGCTCGTGCCCGCCCTACGCGATCCGCCTGGACCTGCGCACCGGGGCGTTCGAACGCGTCGTCCCGGACGGCCAGTTCGTCAAGCCGTGGATACGGCCTGGCAGCGCGGGCACCAGAAAGTGATGCGTTCCCCTACGTCGGACGCCTGGTTCGCCCGCTCCACGCGGGTCCCGCAGCGACGGCACGGTTTCCCGGCGCGCCCGTACACATAGTGCTGCCGCCCGGGGCGGGTGTCGCCCGTGGTGACATGCCCGTGCCGGGTCCGATTGGCGTACAGCAGCCGGTGCGACAGCTCCACCATCCCCGGCAGGTCGGGCACGGACCGCACCGGCGTCCACGGGTTGACGCCCCGCAGGAACAGCACCTCGGCCTTGTAGACGTTCCCGATCCCCGCCAGCCGGGACTGGTCCAGCAGCGCCTCGCCGACGGCCCGGTCCGGCTGCGCCGCCAGCCGTTCGACCGCCCGCCCGGCCAGCTCGGACCCCCACGCCTCATCGAGCAGGTCCGGGCCGAGGTGGCCGACCACCCGGTCCTCCTCGGCGGTGCGCAGCAGGTCCACGGCGCCCAGCGAGTACCCGACCGCGAGCGCATCGCTGTTGCCCAGCACGAGGCGGACCTTGTGGTAGCGGGGGGCGGGTCCGGCGGGGGAGACCCGCCACACCCCCTCCATCTTCAGGTGCGTGTGGACGGTGAACCCGCCCTCGACCCGCACCAGCAGGTGCTTGCCCCGGGAAACCGCCTCCAGCACGGTACGGCCGCGCAGGTCGGCGTTGGCGTAGCGCGGTACGCGGAAGTCGGTGACCGTCAGAACCCGCCCCGCGAGCGCCTCGTGCAGGCGCCGGGCGGTCGCGTAGACGGTGTCGCCCTCGGGCACGTCGGATCAGCGGCCGTCAGATCAGGGACGGGCTTTCCCAGGCCGCCGTGTCCTCGGTGAGCTTCTTCACCGGTTCCGGCAGCTCGCCCGAGGCGACGTGCTGGAGGCTCACGTGCTCCAGGATGTTGCGCTCGCTGGCGCGCAGGGCGATCCACACTTCCTGCAGGGAGGCGGCCGGGCCCTCGTAGCCCACGTGCTCGGGGCGCTCGCCGCGCACGCCCAGCAGCGGGCCGTCGATCGCGCGGATGATGTCGGCGAGGGAGATCTGGTCGGCCGGGCGGGCCAGCCAGTAGCCGCCCTCGGGGCCCCGCTGGCTGCGCACCAGCCCGGACCGGCGCAGCTGGCCGAGGATGTTCTCCAGGAACTTGGGCGGGATCTGCTGGGCCTCGGCGAGCTGGACCGCGGTCACCGGGTGACTCCCGGCCACGGCGAGCTCGGCGGCGGCGCGCAGGGCGTAATCGACCCGGGCGGACAATCGCATGTACGTATTATCCCTTGCCGATCGGACTGGTTGGGCTTACCGGGGGTGATCCGTGGCCCGACGCGGCAGCGGTCCGCGCCGGGCCACGGCGTTCGCCCCCCGGCCCCCTCCCGGGCTCACTCCCTGGCGGCCAGCCCCAGCAGCTCGGCGACCGCGCGCCCGTTGGCCTCGGTCGCGCCGTAGGAGGCCAGGTGCACCGCCCCCTCGGGCCGCCACACCGGCAGGCCCATCTCCACCAGCACGGTGTCGGGGCGGGCCGCCAGCAGCGCCGAGGCGAGCGCGCGCTGCCCGGCGTGCCGGTGCGCGTCGCGCAGCACCACGGCCAGACCGCGGCCGGTGGCACGTTCCAGCAGCCCCGCGGCCTCCGCCGCCGCGCCCTCGGCCCGGACCAGGTCGCCGGCCCACGGCTCCAGGCCCCACGGCGTCGGGCCCACCGCGATGTTGCCGGTGGCGGCCAGCTCCACCACCAGCGGAGCGTCGTCCCAGGACGGGATCTCCCCGGTCACGCGGACCGCGCGGCGCGCGGCCTCCAGCCCGGCGCCCCGGTCCACCACGGCGGGGCTGTGCCCGGCCAGCCACTCCTTCAGCTCGCGGGTGCGCTCGGCGGCCGCGGCGAGCCGCTCGATCGGCAGCCGCCCGGCCCGCACGGCCCCGCTGATCGCCGCCAGCACCGCACGCAGGCTCTCGCCGTGCTCGCGCGGGCCGAGGCACAGCAGGTCGGCTCCCGCGATCAGGGCCCGCACCGACGCCTCGGGGATGCCGATCGCGCCGCTGGCGCCCTCCATGTCCAGCGCGTCGGTGACGATGACGCCCCGGTAGCCCAGGCGCTCGCGCAGCAGCCCGGTGATCACGGCGGGGGACAGGGTGCCCGGCACGCCGGGGCTGATCGCCGGCAGGTCCAGGTGGGCGGTCATGACCGACCGCACCCCGGCCCCGATCGCCGCGCGGAACGGCACCAGCTCGCGCCGGTCCAGCAGGTCCAGGTCGGCGTCCACCAGCGGCACCCCCAGATGGGAGTCGGTGACGGTCGCGCCGTGCCCGGGGAAGTGCTTGGCGCACGCCGCCACGCCCGCCTCCTGCAGGCCGGCCACCGCGGCGACCGCGTGCCGCGCCACCAGCTCCGGGTCGGCCCCGAACGAGCGGGTGCCGATCACCGGGTTGTCGTCGGCGGTGTTGACGTCCACCGACGGCGCGAAGTTCAGGTTCACCCCGACCTCGGCCAGCTCGGCGCCCAGCGACCGGTACACCCGCCGGGTCAGCTCGGCGTCGTCGGCCGAGCCCAGCGCCGCGTTGCCCGGGTAGGGGCTGGCGGCCAGGTGCCCGCTGAGGCGGGTGACGTCGCCGCCCTCCTCGTCGATGGTGACCAGCGGCTCGCCCGCCTTGCGCAGCTGCGCGGTGAGCGCGGCCAGCGACTCGGTGTCGGGCACGTTGCCGTTGATGGCGAACAGCGTCACCCCGCCGAGGCCGAGCTCCAGCTCGTCCAGCAGCCAGCGCGGCGCGTCGTGGCCGGCGAAGGCGGGCAGCAGCGTGCCGCGCGCCAGCCGCGCGATCTCGTCGTCGCTCACCCCTTCACCGCCCCGGAGGTCAGCCCGGACACCATGCGGCGCTGGACGATCAGGAAGAAGGCGATGACCGGCAGGGTCAGCAGCGTGGAGGCCGCCATGATCGGCCCCCAGGCGTTGCCGCTGCGGCCGAAGAAGAACTGCATCATCATTGGCAAGGTGGCCTTGTCCTGGTCTTCGAGGAACGTGAAGGCGAAGATGAACTCGTTCCAGGCGGTGATGAAGGAGAAGATGCTGGTCGCCACCAGGCCCGGCGCCACCAGCGGCAGCAGGACCGTGGAGAAGGTGCGCACCGCGCCCGCGCCGTCGATGGCGGCGGCCTCCTCCAGCTCCTTGGGCACCGCGGCGACGAAGCCGCGCAGCATCCAGATGGCGAACGGCACCGCGAAGGCGATGTAGACGACCGTGAGCCCGGCCAGGCTGTTGAGCATGTCGAGCCGCTTGAGGTCCAGGAACAGCGGGATGACCAGCGCCTCGATCGGCACCATCTGCACCACCAGCAGCATGACCAGGAACGTGGTGCGGAACCGGAAGCGGAACCGCGCCACCGCCGTCGCCGCCAGCAGCGCCAGCAGGCTGGAGACCACCACGGTGGCCAGCGCCAGCAGCAGGCTGTTGCCGAAGTAGCCCCAGAACGACCCTTCGGCGATCTTGCCGTTGAGCACCAGGTCGAAGTGCTCCAGCGTCGGCTTCTTCGGCAGCGGCTGCGGGGTGCTGCTGAAGATCTCGGTGTTGGGCTTGAAGGCGGTGGAGACCATCCACAGCACGGGGAACACCGCGGCCAGGAAGACCAGGACCCCGGTCCCGTTGAGGACGATGCGGCCGAGCCGTCGCGACTTCACTTGGTCTCCCCCTGACGGACCATGACCCGCACGTACAGCGCGGTCACCAGCAGCAGGATCACCGTCAGCACCAGGGCGATGGCCGAGCCCATCCCGAGCTTGGGATTGATCGACCCGAACGCCTCGGAGTAGGCGTACAGCGACAGGTTGAACGCGTCGCGGTTGGCCAGGCCCGACATGATGAACAGCTGGGTGAACACCTTGAAGTCCCAGATGATCGACATGACCAGCAGGACCAGGAAGATGGGCTTGAGCAGCGGGAAGGTGATGCTCCAGAACGACCGCCACGGGCCCGAGCCGTCCACCCGGGCGGCCTCGTACAGCTCGCTCGGCACGCTCTTCAGCCCGGCCAGCACCGACACCGCCACGAAGGGGCACGCCTGCCAGACCACGCACACCGTCAGCACCGTGTAGGTGCTGAGCGGGGTGGCGAACCAGTTGTAGTCGGCCCAGCCGCCGCCGACCAGCCAGTCGGGCAGCAGGTCCAGCGCCCAGTTGACCAGGCCGCCGGTCGAGCCGAACAGCCAGGAGAAGATGATCGCGGCGGTGATCGGCGGGGTCGCCCAGGCGACCATCACGCCGCCGGCCACCACGCTCGACATCCGCTTGCCCAGCTTGTTCAGCAGCAGTCCGACCAGGGTGCCCACCAGCAGGGTGAGCGCCACCGCGACCACGGCGAACAGCACGGTCTGCCGCAGCGTCTGCCAGAAGAACGGGTCGCTGAAGATCTTGTCGAAGTTCTCGGTGCCCACCTGCTCGGCGGGCTCGCCGCGCAGCTGGCGGTTGCCGACCTTCTGGAACGACATGATCCCGATCTGGATCATGGGCCAGAACATCAGCACGGCGATGACGACCACCGTGGGGGCGATCAGGAGGTAGGGCCCCAGGCGGGGCCGGCGGCGGGGACGCGCCGGGCCGGAGGTCTTCCGGCCCGGCGCCTTCCGCACCGCTGGAGCGGTGTCGAGCATCTACTCAGTCCGTTCGGCGGGAGCGGGCGGGACCTACGGGTTGAGCAGGGTGTTGGCCTGCTCGTTGGCCTTCTTCAGCTCCGCGTCGGCCGGCTTGCCCTGCATGACCGCCTTGACCGCGTTCGGCAGGACCTTCTTGGCCTGCTCGAACTCGCCCCAGCCCGCGCTGATCGGCGGGAACTTGGTGGTGCCGGCGATGGTGGTGAAGATCTCCAGCTTGGGGTCGGAGAACTTCACGTCCGAGCGCATCGAGGAGAAGCCGCTGTAGTCGGCCCACGCCTTGGCGTTCTTGGCGTTGTTGAGCACGGTGAGGTAGTCGAAGGCCGCGTCCTGGGCCTTGCTGTCCTTCCACACCGCCAGGTCGGAGCCGCCGGCCATGACCGGGGCCGGGCTCGCGCCGTCCTTGCTCGGGATCGGGAAGACCGCCCACTTGTCGGCGTCCTTGTCGGAGATCTTCTTCATCTCCTTCAGCGCCCACGAGCCGTCGAAGTACATGCCGAGCTTGCCGAGCGCGAAGTCGCGCTGCGGGCCGTCCAGCTCGTTCTTGCCGATGTACTTCTCGGGGGCGACCTTCTCCTTGGCGACCAGGCCGCTGTAGAACTCCACGGCCTCCTTGGCCTGGGGCTGGTCGAGCTTACCGACCCACTTGTCGCCCTCCTTGGCGGCGATCTCGCCGCCGTTGCCCCAGATGAAGGTCATCAGGGCGTTGGTCTGGTCGCTGGGCACGCCGATGCCGGGGACCTTCTTGGCGTCCTGGATCTTCTTGGCGGCCGCGGCCAGCTCGGCCCAGGTCTTGGGCTGGGCGATCTTCAGCTCGTCGAACCAGTCCTTGCGGAACCACACGCCGCGCACGCCGCCGTACCACGGCATCGCGTAGGTCTTGCCGTCCTTCTGGTCGTTCTCGACGGCGGTCTTGTTCAGCAGCTTGCCGTCGGCCCAGCCGGAGAACTTGTCGGAGATGTCGGCGAGCGAGCCCTGCTCGATGTGCGACTGCACGTCGGTGTTGCCGAGCTCGGTGACGTCCGGGCCCTCGCCGCCGGCGGCGGCCTTCTGGAAGGTGGTGGCGACCTGCGGCCACGGCACGTACTTGACCACCACGTCGGTGCCGGGGTGCTTGGCCTTGAAGTCGGTCTCGACCTGGTCCAGGAACTTGGTCTGCTCGGGCGTGCCCTCGCCCATCATCCAGACCTTGAGCTGCGCCGGGTCCGCGCCGCCCGACTTGGACTTGTCATCGTCGCCGCCGCCGCAGGCCGTGGCGGCCAGGGCGATCGCGGCCGTGGCGGCCGCAACCTTGATGTACTTCACTGGAGATTCCTTTCCGACATCGCCTCGCGTGCCGTGTGGCTCGGTGCGGCTGCTGCGGGCCCGCACCCTTTAGGGTCCAGCCATGCCCGGCTCACCTCCGCGCCGTTCGCGGGCGCCCTGCTCGCCAGTCGGCGTTCTGCGCACGTCGTCCCGGCCCCCGGGGTGCGGGGCGGTGCGACGCTTGCGCGTAAACTAACAAGAAACTTTCCTAAACAAAACCGCCCGTTAGCGGATTGAGACTTCGAGGGATTCCAGGATGGTCAACCGCCCGGGGACGCCGCGGCTGCTGCGGCAGCTGAACGACCGTGCCGCACTGGACCTGCTGGTCGGCCAGGGGCCGCTGACGCGCGCCCAGATCGGGGAGCACACCGGCCTGTCGAAGGTCACCGCCTCTCAGCTGCTGTCCAGGCTGGAGGAGCGGGGCCTGGTGGAGGTCGTCGGCGAGCAGGCGGGCGGCCGCGGCCCCAACGCGGCGCTCTACGCGGTGGTGCCGTCGAGCGCCTACGTGGCGGGCCTGGAGGTGGGGCCGGACGGCGTCACCGCCGGCGTCGCCGACATCACGGGCAGTATCGTCGCCCAGGTTACCGTCGACCCGAACGGCTCTGACAATCCCGTCAAACTGGTGCACAGCGCGGTCGTCAAGGCGTGCCGCTCGGCCAAGGTGGCGGTGGGCCGGCTGAGCGCCTTCGTGATCGGCACCCCCGGCGTGGTGGACCCCCGATCGGGCGACGTGCAGTTCTCCTTCGACCTGCCGGCCTGGCACGAGGGCGTCCTCGCGGCACTGCGCACCGACCTGCGCCGCCCGGTCACGATAGAGAACGACGTGAACCTCGCCGCCCTCGCCGAGCGCGCCTACGGCGCGGCCCGCGGCGCCGAGGACTTCGCGCTGATCTGGCTGGACCGCGGCATCGGCCTGTCGGTCATGCTCGGCGGGCGGCTGCACCGGGGCAGGTCCGGCGGCGCGGGCGAGATCGGCTACCTGCCGGTGCCCGGCGCGCCGCTGCCGGTCGGCACGGCCCGGCGCGACCGCGTCACCGAGGGCGTCACCGAGTCCACCTCCTGGGGCATCCCGGCCCTGGCCGGCGGCTACGGCTCGCTGGTCGGCGCCGACGCGGTCCGGGAGCTGGCCCACCGGCACGGCATCACCGAGTCCACCGCGGCCGCCTGCGTGCAGGCCGCCGTCGCCGACGAGGACCGGGGCGGCCCCTTCCTGGACGAGCTGGCCGACCGCATCGCCTACGGCGTGACCTCGGTGAACATCGTGCTGGACCCCGGCCTGGTGGTGCTGTCGGGCCGCCTCGGCCGGGCCGGGGGCCGCCCGCTGGCCGCCCGGATCGAGCGGGTGGTGGGCCGCATCAGCCCGACCCGCCCGTCGCTGGCGGTCACCGAGGTGGAGGGCGACCCGGTGCTGCGCGGCGCCCTGCACGCGGCCCTGGAGCAGGCCCGCGACGAGGTCTTCTCCGACACCACGGCCTGAGGCCCGGAACGGCGAACGCCTCCGCGCCCGGGGCGTGGAGGCGTTCGTGCGCCGGACCGGTCGGCGGGGGGACCGCTCGTTGCCCGCCGGCCCGTTACTTGGCCGGCGCGGTGCGGGCCTCGGCCCGGGCCGCGCGGCGGCGGTCCTGCATGGCCCGGTCGATGACGGTCTGGTTGATGACCTGGCGCTTGCGCCGCTGCGCGGCGGCCCAGCGTGCCGTAGGTGTCATGGCGACTCCCCGTTCCGCGGTGACGCGTTCCCCGGCCACCGCAACCCCGAATAGACCGATCATCCCAGGACCGGGGTCGGACGGGCATCCACCCGAGGGATGAAATTTGCATCCGCCCTTGAGGGGACCGGCGTCCCGGGCGTCCCGGGAACCCCGCTGGGATCATGGGGAGGGGAACGCGCGACCGGGCGTCCCCGTTGGGGGAGACGTGACCGACAAGACCCGTCGAGGAGGCCGCGATGGCGTTGCGTGACCGGCTGCGGCGCCTGGTGCAGAAGCCCGGCAGCGCCGATCTGGGGCCCTACCGGGCCGTCGTGGCCGACGCGGCCGCGCGGGAGGAGCGCGTCCGGGCGCTGGACGACGCCGGGCTGACCGCCGCCGCCAAGGCGCTGCGGGGCGCCGACGACCCGGCCGAATTGTGCGCCCTGGGCCGCGAGGCCGCCCGCCGCGCCCTCGGCGAGCGCCCCTACGACGTCCAGCTGATCGGGACGCTGGCGCTGCTGTCGGGCAAGGTCGCCGAGATGGCCACCGGCGAGGGCAAGACCCTCGCCGGGGCGCTCGCCGCCGCCGGGTACGCGCTGCGCGGCCACCGCGTCCACGTCCTGTCGGTCAACGACTACCTGGCCCGCCGCGACGCCGAGTGGATGGGCCCGCTGTACGCCCTGCTCGGCGTCACCGCCGGCTGGGTCGGCCAGACCTCCACGCCCGAGGAGCGCCGCGCCGCCTACGCCGCCGACGTGACCTACGCGCCGGTCAGCGAGGTCGGCTTCGACCTGCTGCGCGACCGGCTGGCCACCGCCCCGGGCGACCGCGTGCTGCCCGGTCCCGACGCCGTGCTGGTGGACGAGGCCGACTCGGTCCTGGTGGACGAGGCGATGGTGCCGCTGGTGCTGGCCGGGGCGTCCGAGCTGGACCCGGCCTCGCCCGCCCACGCCGACCTGGTCCGCCGCCTGCGGCCCGGCCTGCACTACGGGACCGACGCCGAGGAGCGCAACGTCCAGCTCACCGCCGCCGGGGCCCGCGAGGTCGAGCGGTCGCTCGGGGTGGACCTGTACGCGCCCGAGCACCTAGAGGTGCTCACCGCCGTCAACCTGGCGCTGCACGCCGAGGTGCTGCTGCACCGCGACGTGGACTACATCGTCCGGGACGGCGCGGTGAAGCTGATCAACGAGTCGCGGGGCCGGGTCGCGCTGCTGCAGCGCTGGCCGGACGGCCTGCAGGCGGCGGTCGAGGCCAAGGAGGCGCTGGAGGCCTCGCCCAGCGGCGAGATCCTGGACTCGGTCACCGTGCAGGAGCTGGTCGGCCGCTACCCGGTGCGCTGCGGCATGACCGGGACCGCCCTGGCCGTCGCCGGGCAGCTGCGCGAGTTCTACGACCTGGAGATCGCGGTCGTGCCGCCGCACCGCCCGTGCGTGCGCGCCGACGAGCCCGAGCGGCTGTACGCCACCGTCGAGGACAAGGACGTGGCGCTGGTCGAGGAGATCGCCGCCGCGCACGCCGCCGGCCGTCCCGTGCTGGTCGGCACCCGCGACGTGGCCGAGTCCGAGCGGCTGGCCCGGCGGCTGCGCCGCGCCGGGCTCGCACCGGTCGTGCTCAACGCCAAGAACGACGCCGAGGAGGCCGCCGTCATCGCCGAGGCGGGCGCGTACGGCGCGGTGACGGTCTCCACCCAGATGGCCGGGCGCGGTACCGACATCCGGCTGGGCGGGGCCGACGCCGCCGACCGCGACCGCGTAGCCGCCGCCGGCGGCCTGCTGGTGGTCGCGACCGGCCGCTACCACAGCAGCCGACTGGACGACCAGCTGCGCGGCCGCAGCGGCAGGCAGGGCGATCCGGGCGCGTCGGTGTTCTTCACCAGCCTGGAGGACGAGCTGGTGACCAGGTACGCCCCCGACGAGCGGTACCGGGGCGGCGCCGCCGACGACGGCCGGATCGAGGACAAGGGCGCGCACTGGATCGTCGGCCACGCCCAGCGCGTCGCCGAGGGCGTCGACCTGGAGATCCACCGCAACACCTGGCGCTACAACCACCTGATCGGCCTGCAGCGCCGCGAGCTGCTGGCCGAGCGCGATCCGATCCTGGAGGGCGACCGGGCCGACCTGGCCATGGCCGAGCACGCCCCCGCCAAGCGCGCCGAGCTGACGGGCGTCGCAGGCGCCGGGGCGGTCGCCGAGGCGGCCCGCCAGCTCGCGCTGTTCCACCTCGACCGGTGCTGGGCCGAGCATCTGGCGTTCCTGGCGGACCTGCGCGAGGGCATCCACCTGCGCTCGCTGGGCCGGGGCCTGGACCCGCTGGTGGAGTTCAACCGGGAGGCCGTCCCGGCGGGCAAGCGGCTGCTGGCCGAGGCCCGCCGCCGCACCGTGCGGAGCTTCGAGGAGCTGGAGGCGACGCCGGAGGGGGAGATCGACCTGGCGGCGGTAGGGCTGCGGCGCCCGTCGGCGACCTGGACCTACGTGGTGCACGACAACCCGTTCGGCGGCCTGGACGAGCGCGCGCTGCGGGGACTGATCGCGATGTTCCGCGGCAGGCGCTGAGGGGTCAGCGGGGCAGGAGGGCGTCGGCGGTGCCGCGCGCGGTCGCGGTCGCGTCCGCGAGCCCGCCGACGCTGAAGGCGACGACCGCGCCCTCGTGCAGGATCAGCAACCGGTCGGCCAGGGCCGGGTCGCCGTACCCCGCCGCACGGGCCAGGCCGGCGTAGAGATCGCGCAGCCAGGCCTTCTGGTCCGCCGCGATGCGGTGGACGGGATGGGCCGGGTCGGGGAGTTCGGCGCAGGCGTTCACCATCGAGCAGCCGCGCGCGCCCTCGGACCGGAGCCAGTCGCCCAGGACGTCGAAGGTGGCCAGGATGCGCTCGCGGGGCGGCTCCACGGCTTCGAGCCGCCGTTGCAGGAAGGCGCGCCAGCGGGCGTCGCGGGCGGTGAGGTAGGCGACGACCAGCGCCTCCTTGGAGCCGAAGCGGTCGTAGACGGTCTTCTTGGTGACCCCGGCCTCGGCGGCGACCAGCTCCATGCCGACCGAGCCGATGCCGCGCTCGTAGAACAGGGTCCCGGCGACCTCCAGCACCCGCCGGGCGGCGGGGGTGAGCGGGCGCTCCGCGGACGGGGCGGGCATGCGGGGCTCCTTCGGGGCGGGGATCTCGGTACACCGTGAGTATACATACCGGTATAGCTAGTGTGTAGCTATACCGGTATGTATACCTTGGAGGTGCCATGCTCCCCCCGGCCGTACGGGAGACCCTGCTGGGCGGCGCGTTCGTCGTGATGTGGAGTTCCGGCTTCATCGGCGCCGAGCTGGGCGCGGCCTTCGCCCCGGCCTCGACACTGCTGGCGTGGCGGTTCATCGTCGCCGCGGCGCTGCTGGGCTGCTGGCTGGCCTGGCGGCGCCGCCGCGTCCCGCCGCGCGACCTCGCCCTGAACGCGCTCATCGGCCTGCTGGTCCAGGCGGGCTACCTGTACGGCGTCTTCCTGGCGGCGCAGCACGGCGTCACGGCGGGGGTCAACGACCTGATCACCGCGTTGCAGCCCATGGCGGCCGCGGCACTGGCCGTCCCGGTGCTGGGCGAGCGCCTGACCCGCCGGCGGTTCGCGGGCCTGCTGGTCGGCGTGGCGGGCGTCGTGCTGGTGGTCGGGGGCGACCTGCGGGGCGGCGCTCCGGCGTGGGCCTACCTGCTGCCGTTCGGCGCGATGCTCTCGCTGGTGGCGGGCACGCTGGTGGAGCGCCGCACCCGGCCGGCGACCGGTGTGGTCGAGGCGCTGGCGATCCAGGCCGGGGTCAGCGCGCTGCTGTTCACGGCGCTGGCCGCCGCCACCGGCGATCTGGTGCCGCCGGCCGCGCCGGGGTTCTGGGCGGCGACCGCGATGCTGGTGCTGCTGGCGATGTTCGGCGGCTACGGCCTGTACTGGGTGAACGTCCGCCGCAGCGGCGTCACGCGCGTGTCGGGCCTGCTCTACCTGACCCCGCCGACGACGATGGTGTGGGGCTGGCTGATGTTCGGCACCGCGCTGAGTCCGTCGTCCCTGGCGGGCATGGCGGTGTGCGCCGCCGCCGTCCTGCTGGTCCGCGGAGGCCCGCCCGGCGGGGCCCGGCAGGACGGCGCCGGCCCGCCCCGGTCCAGTACGGCGGGGAGACCGGACGGCATGGCGGACGGCGCGGCGGGTCAGGAGCGCAGGCGCAGCCCCCTGGGGGTCGGGTGGAAGCCCGCCGCCTCCAGCGCGGCGGCCAGCGGGGAGTCGTTGATCGACTCACCGTCGGCGCGCTCGACCGTCAGCTTGCCGAGCACCCCCTCCCGGACGGCCAGCGCCAGCGCGTCCACCGCCGGGCGCAGCAGCTCCGCGTCGTCGTCCCACGACAGCAGCGTCTTGCCGCCGCGCTCGACGTAGAGGGCGAGGCGGCCGTCGATCAGGACGACCAGCGCGCCCGCCTTGCGGCCCGGCTTGTGGCCGCTCGCGACCTCGCCGGGGCGGTCGGGCCAGGGCAGGGCCGCGCCGTAGGGGTTGGCCGGGTCGGCGGCGGCCAGGACCAGCGCGCGCCGGCCGGTGTCGCGGCGTGCGGGGGTCTCCCACAGCGCCGCGAGCTCGTCCGGCGCGGGCTCGGCCGGGCGAAGGGCGCGCAGCCGGTCCACCGCGCCCGGCAGCGCGAACTGCGCCGCGCCCAAGCCCTCCACGAAGTAGCCGCGACGGCAGCGGCCGCTCTCCTCCAGCGCGCGCAGCACCGGGTAGACGCCCGCGAACCCGCCGGGCGTGCGCTCGGCCGCGACCGCGCCGCGGATGACGATGCCGTACCGGTCGAGGAGCGCCTCCGCCAGCGCGTGCGAGCGCAACGTCGCGGCCGTCTCGCGCGCGGGCAGCGGCCACCAGCGGCCCGCCGCGGTGGGCGGGCCCGTCCGCGACGGCAGCACCGGCCGGCCCCTGCGGCCCGCCCGCGACCGGTGCGCCGGACGGCCCGATCCGAGCGCGGCGCGCAGCGGGGCCAGGGTGTCGTTGGTGAGGTGCCCGGCCCACACCAGGTCCCACAGGGCGGTGACCAGGTCCTGGTCGCCGGTGGTCACCTCGGCGTTGACGCGGTCGGACAGCGTACGGAAGAACAGCGCGCCCCCGCCCTCCAGCGCGTCCAGCACCGCCTGGTGCACCGGCGTGAGCGTGATCTCGGCGGGCTCGGGCATCAGCAGCGGCGCGGTGTCGGCCAGGTACAGCGACACCCAGCCGTCGCCGCCGGGCAGGCTCCCCTGGCCCGCCCAGACGACCTCGCCGGAGGAGGTCAGCTCGTCCAGCATGGCGGGGGAGTAGCCCGCCACCCGGGACGGCAGGACCAGCGACTCCAGCGCCGACGCCGGGACGGCCGCGCCCTGCAGCTGCTCGACGGCCTGCACCAGCGCCTCGACGCCGCGCAGCCGCGAGCCGCCCGCGATGCCGTGCCAGACGGGCAGGAACCGGCCCAGCGCCTCGGGCGGCGACGGCTCTACCTCGGCGCGCAGCCGCGCCAGCGACCGCCGCCGCAGCGTCCGCAGCACGCCCGCGTCGCACCATTCGGTGCCCAGCGGCCCGGAGACCGCCTCCACCGGCAGGAACTCGCCCTCGACGACCCGTCCCGCGCCGCCCAGCCGCCGCAGCGCCTCCACGACCACCGCGACACCGAGCCCGAACCGCTCGGCGACCGCGCCGGCCCGGAAGGGCCCGTGCGTGCGCGCGTAGCGGGAGACCAGGTCACCGAGCGGGTCCACGACCGGTTCAAGGAACGCCTCGGGCACGCCCACCGGCAGCGGGGCGCCGAGCGCGTCGCGGAGCCGGCCGGCGTCCTCGATGGCGGCCCAACGCTCCTCGCCCGAGACGCGCACGCGGATGGCCCGCCGGGTCTGCTCCAGCTCGACCAGCCACCGTCCGCAGGCGTCCAGCACCTCGACCCCGGCCCCGGGGACCCCGGCCCCGGCCTCGGGCGCCTCGGTCTCGGCTCCGGCCGCCTCGGTCTCGGCTCCGGCCGCCTCGGTCTCGGCTCCGGCCGCCTCGGTCTCGTCGCCGGGAGTCTCGGCGGGCCGGTCCGTTTCCTCGGGCGAGGCGTCCTCGGAGGCGAGCGTGGTGCGGGCGGCGACCTCCACCGTGTTCAAGGGACCCAGCGTGCGCAGCAGGTCGGCCACGCCCTCCAGGTCGCGGGCCTTGCGGTCGGCGGCCAGGCGCTGCAGCTCATGCTCGGTCTCCGCGACCACCTCGGGGTCGAGGAGCTCGCGCAGGTCGGCTTGGCCGAGCAGCTCGGCCAGCAGGGCAGAGTCCAGCGCCAGCGCTTGGGCGCGGCGCTCGGCCAGCGGGGAGTCGCCCTCGTACATGAAGGCGCCCACGTAGTGGAACAGCAGCGAGCGCGCGTACGGCGACGGCTGCGGCGTCTCCACCTCCACCAAGCGCACCTTGCGGCCCGACAGGTCGCGCATCAGCTGCACCAGGCCCGGCACGTCGAACACGTCCTGGAGGCACTCGCGCATCGTCTCCAGCACGATCGGGAACGACGGGTACTTGCTCGCCACCGCCAGCAACTGCGCGGCGCGCTGGCGCTGCTGCCACAGCGGCATCCGCTTGTCGGGGCGGCGGCGCGGCAGCAGCAGGGACCGCGCGGCGCACTCGCGGAACCGGGCCGCGAACAGCGCCGAGCCGCCCAGCTCGTCCACCACGACGCGCTCGACGTCCTCGGCGTCGAACACGGCCAGGTCGAGGCTCGGCGGGTCGTCCATGTCGGGGATGCGGATGACGATGCCGTCGTCGGCGTGCATGGCCTGCGCGTCCACGCCGTAGCGCTCGCGCAGGCGGCCCGCGATGGCCAGCGCCCACGGCGCGTGCACGCGCGCGCCCAGCGGCGAGTGCACCACCATGCGCCAGTCGCCCAGCTCGTCGCGGAACCGCTCCACGACCAGGGTGCGGTCATCGGGGACGTGCCCGGTGGCCTCGCGCTGCTCGGTCAGGTAGGACACCAGGTTGCCGGACGCCCACTCGTCCAGACCGGCGGCGGTGGCGCGGTCGCGGGCGTCGCCGGGGGGCAGCTCGGCCAGCTCGCGGGTGAACGCGCCCAGCGCCCGGCCGAGCTCGGCGGGGCGGCCCAACGTGTCGCCGTGCCAGAACGGCAGCTTGCCCGGACGGCCCGGCGCGGGCGACACCAGCACGCGGTCGGGCGTGATGTCCTCGATCCGCCAGGAGCTGGCCCCCAGCACGAACACGTCGCCGACGCGCGACTCGTAGACCATCTCCTCGTCCAGCTCGCCGACGCGCGAGGACTTCTCCCCGACCAGGAAGACGCCGAACAGGCCCCGGTCGGGGATGGTGCCGCCGCTGGTGACGGCCAGCCGCTGCGCGCCGGGCCGGTCGCGGAGCACGCCGGTGACGCGGTCCCACACCAGGCGGGGCCGCAGCTCGCCGAACTCGTCGCTGGGGTAGCGGCCCGCGAGCATGTCGAGGGTGGCCTCCAGCGCCGAGCGCGGCAGGGCGGCGAACGGCGCGGCGCGCCGGACCAGCGTCTCCAGGTCGTCCACGGTCCACTCGTCCATGGCGACCATCGCCACGATCTGCTGGGCCAGCACGTCCAGGGGGTTGCGCGGGTAGCGCAGCTCCTCGATCTCGCCGTCGCGCATGCGCTCGGCGACCACGGCCGTCTGCACCAGGTCGCCCCGGTACTTGGGGAACAGCACGCCCTTGGAGACCGCGCCCACCTGGTGGCCCGCGCGGCCGACCCGCTGCAGGCCGCTGGCCACCGATGGCGGCGACTCCACCTGGACGACCAGGTCGACCGCGCCCATGTCGATGCCCAGCTCCAGGCTGGAGGTGGCGACGACGGCCGGGAGGCGGCCCTGCTTCAGCGCGTCCTCGATGACCGCCCGCTCCTCCTTGGAGACCGAGCCGTGGTGCGCTCGGGCGATCTCGGCGGGCGCGCCCCGCGCGGCGCCCGCCTGGGCCATGACCTGCGCCGGCGACTCCAGTGCCCGCTCGACGTCGGCGGGGCTGATGCGGGCCATGCCGTCGGCCGGGCCGTCCTCCGGCGCGCCCTCGGGCGCGGCGCGCGCGGCGGCGCGCTCGTAGGCCAGCTCGTTGAGGCGGCCGCACAGGCGCTCGGCCAGGCGGCGGGAGTTGGCGAACACCAGGGTGGAGCGGTGGGCCTCGATCAGGTCGAGCAGCCGGTCCTCCACGTGCGGCCAGATGCTGCGCTGGCGCGGGTCGGCCTCGCCCGAGTCGTCGACGAACTGGCCGATCTCGCCCAGGTCCTCGACGGGCACGACGATGTCGAGGTCGAAGACCTTGTCCGACGGCGGCTGCACGACCGCCGCGGGCCGCGCGCCGCCCAGGAACGCCGCCACCTCGTCCGGCGGGCGCACCGTCGCCGACAGCCCGACCCGCTGGGCGGGCCGCTCCAGCAGCGCGTCCAGCCGCTCCAGCGACAGCGCCAGGTGCGCGCCGCGCTTGGTGCCCGCCACCGCGTGCACCTCGTCCACGATCACGGTCTCCACGCCGCGCAGCGACTCGCGGGCCTGCGAGGTGAGCAGCAGGAACAGCGACTCGGGCGTGGTGATCAGGATGTCGGGCGGCTTGGTCGCCAGCCGCCGCCGCTCGTCGGCCGGGGTGTCGCCGGAGCGGATGCCGACCCGCAGGTCGGGCTCGGGCAGGCCGAGGCGGCGCGCGGCCTGCCCGATGCCGGTGAGCGGGGCGCGCAGGTTGCGCTCGACGTCCACCGCCAGCGCCTTCAGCGGCGACACGTACAGCACGCGGCAGCGGTGCCGGGGGTCGTCGGGCGCGGGCTCGGCGGCCAGCCGGTCCAGCGACCACAGGAACGCCGCCAGCGTCTTGCCCGACCCGGTGGGCGCGATGACCAGGGTGTTGTCCCCGCTGGAGATGGAGGCCCAGGCGCCGGCCTGCGCCGCGGTGGGTGCGGCGAACGCGCCGGAGAACCAGGCGCGGGTCGCCGGGGAGAAGCGTTCGAGCACGTCACGGGTCATGCCGTCCATCCTGCCTCGCGCCTGTGACAGAACCGGAAGGGGGTGGCCCGCGTCACGTTGTAAGCAAGCGCTTGTCAGGGAATGCTCGGGGTGGTCGTCCCCGCAAGGAGCCGCGATGCCCTACGTCCTGCTCGCCGCCGGTGCACTGTCCCTGGTGCTCGCCCTGAACGCGCGTGCGCCCCGCCGCCATCCGGTGCTGCTGGTGCCGAGCTTCTTCGCCGGATGGCTCACGATCGAGATGGCCCCGCACCTGCTGGTCGCGGAGATCGCGGTGCTGGCCTTCGCCGCCGGGTACGGCGGGCTGGCGGGCTGGGCGGGCCCGCTCGGACTCGCCCTCGGCCTGGCGGGCGTCGCCGGGACCGTCCTGACGATCGTCGCCGCCCGCCGGACGGTGGTGACGCTGCGCGACAGCGGCGCGCCGCTGGACCTGGACCCCGAGGGCGCGCCGCGCTACCCGCGCTCGCACCTGGTGGTGCCGCCGCTGTGCTTCGTCCCGCGGCGCGGCGTCAAGGTGGTCCGCAACGTCGTCTTCCGGGAGGAGGGGCGGCTCCGCCTCAAGCTCGACGTCTACCGCCCGGCCGCGGACGGCCGGCTGCGGCCCGGCCTCATGCAGATCCACGGCGGCGCGTGGGTGATCGGCGACAAGCGCGAGCAGGGGCTGCCCCTGCTCAACCACATGGCCGTGCAGGGCTGGGTGGGCTTCAACGTCAACTACCGGCTCAGCCCCCGCGCCACCTGGCCCGAGCACCTGGTCGACCTCAAGCACTTCATCGCCTGGTACCGCGAGCACGCCGAGGAGTACGGGGCCGACCCCGACTTCCTGTGCGTGACCGGCGGTTCGGCGGGCGGGCACCTCACCGCGATGGTCGCCCTGTCGGCGAACGAGCCGGAGTTCCAGCCCGGTTTCGAGGACGTGGACACCAGCGTGCAGGGGGCCGTGCCGTTCTACGGCGTCTACGACTTCGTCGAGCCGGGGCCGTGGCCGGTCCCCATGGGCGCCACCCGGCTGGTGGAGCGGATGGTGGTGAAGAAGCCGTTCCGCAAGGAGCCCGAGGCGTTCGCCAAGGCGTCCCCGGTGACGTACCTGAACAAGGACGCCCCGCCGTTCTTCGTCATCCACGGCAGCCACGACTCGCTCATCCCGGTGGCCGAGGCGCGGCGCTTCGTCGAGCGGCTCCGCGAGGTCTCCGACGCGCCCGTCATCTACGCGGAGATGAAGGGCAGCCAGCACGCGTTCGACGTCTTCCCGTCCTACCGGACAGCCCGCGTCGTGGAAGCGGTCGAGCGCTATCTCACCAGCCTGCACCGCGAATACCGGGCGGGCCGCGATCCGCGCGCGCCCGAGGACGTGGCCGAATCGCTGGGGTAGGGCGTTGGCGGGCGTCACGTACGACCCCGGGGCGCCCGCCCGTCCGCCTCCGGCGAGGCCGCGGAGTCGCTCGGGTGGCGGCCGGTCTCGGATAGCGTGGGCGCGTGCGGCTCACAATGTTCTGGGAACGGATGAATCAGCAGTTCGGCGAAGGCTACGCCGAGAGCGTGGCCAAGGACTACGTCCTGGCCGAACTCGGCGGCCGCACCGTCGAGCGGGCCCTGGCGGACGGCGAGTCCCCCAAGAGGGTCTGGCAGGCGGTCGTCGCCACCTTCGACGTCCCCCGGACCTTGCACTAGACCCTGTGGCCGCCCTCGCGCGAGCGAGCGCCCTGGACGTTCCCCGCGGCCTCAAGACGCCACTGAGGCGGAGCCCGATGACCGGGCCCCGCCTCGACGCGCGTCGAACGGACCTCAGTAGACCGACACGGCGACCACGAAGCCGATCATCAGGTTGGCCACCGCCAGCAGGATCGCGGCCGGCTCCAGCTGGTCCTCGGCGTCGTCGGCCATCTCCTTGAAGCTGATCCCGACCAGCCGGTCGAAGACCATCGTGGCCGCCGTCTGGGCCACGATGCCGACCAGGCCGAACACCGCGGTGCGGGCCAGCCCCTCGGTCAGGTTCCCCTCTGCCGCGAAGATCGACACGCCCACGATCAGCCCCACCCCGACGGTGGAGGCGCACACCAGCAGCGTGGCGTTGGGGTTGCGGTGCTCGCGCAGCACCGTGATCAGCCGGCCCGGGACCGCCCAGTCGGTCATGTAGAAGCCGATCACGAACAGCACCAGCCCGACGGCGGCGTAGGCGAGCAGGGCGCCGGTCCCTTCCAGGAGGAACTGGCCGAGGTCGTCGCCGGCCTCCTGCGCGAGCGTTGTCATGGGTCTCCTTCGTAGGGGGTTCTCGCGGGGGCGTTCGTTACAGGGGATCGTCCGTCACAGGGGGATGCGGTGCGGGACGAACGAGGAGGTGTCGTCGGTGATGAGGCCGGCGGTCTCCCGGATGCCGAGGCCCGCCGACTCGTCGTGCACCACCCAGGCGCCCAGCACCGGGTGCTCGCCGTCGAAGTCGGGCAGCGCGCAGAACTCCTGGAAGACGAAGCCCTCCTTGCCGTACTCGCCCTGCGTGCGCTGCTCGGCGCCGTCGGGCGTGACGATCCGCATGCTCGCGCCCTCGCGGCCCAGCAGCGGCTTCTGCACGTAGGAGGTGAGGCCCGCCGGGGTGTTGAGGTGGGTGGGCAGCAGGTTGGGGTGGCCGGGGAACAGCTCCCACAGCAGCACCAGCAGCGCCTTGTTGGACAGCACCATCTTCCAGATGGGCTCGATCCACTGGGTGGGGGCGTCCGGGATGCTGCGGCCGAACGGCTCGGCGACGATCCACTCCCACGGGTACAGCTTGCACAGCGTGCGGATCTCGTTCTCGGCCAGGTCCACGAACCGCCCGCGCGCGCCGTCCCAGCCGATGTCCTCCATCGCGATCGCCGTGCCCGGCAGGCCCGCCTCCTCGGCGGTCTCCTGCATGTAGGCGATCGTCATGACCTCTTCGCCGGTCTCGTCGTCCTTGGTCCAGGCGAAGTGCGCCGGGCCGGACCCGAGGTCGGCGGCGATCGTCTTCCAGCGGTCGACCAGCCGCTCGTGGATGGAGTTCCACTGGTCGTCGCCGGGATAGACGTCCTGGAGCCAGTACCACTGCACGATGGAGCTCTCCACCAGCGCGGTGGGGGTGTCGGCGTTGTACTCCAGCAGTTTGGCGGGGCCCTCGCCGTCGTAGCGCAGGTCGAAGCGCCCGTACAGGTGCGGGTCGCCGCGCCGCCAGGACTCCTCGATCAGCGGCGCCACCCAGTCGGGGATGCCCAGCACGTGGTAGCGGCCCGTGGTGACCACGTGCTCGACCGCCTGCAGGCACATGCGGTGCAGCTCCTCGACGGTCTCCTCCAGGGCCAGCACCTCGTCCATCTCGAAGACGTAGTGCACCGACTCGTCCCAGTAGGGGCGGGGGAGGTGCTCGGGGTGCGCGGTCCGGTGGAAGGCCAGCCCCTGCGCTTCGACCTTCTCGGCCCAGTCGGGCCGGGGAACGCTGCGTTCGCGCCGCATGGCTCAGCCACCGCTCCGGCCGCCGCCGCCGAAGCCGCCGCGCACCAGCGTGTGCCCGGAGCTCGACTTGATCTTGCCCTTGCTGGGGCCGTAGGAGCTGCCGCCCGACACCGTCCCGCTGGAGCCGTCGCGCTTGCCGCCGTAGTACCAGAAGTAGCGGCCGTAGCTCACCGTGCCGCGCTCGATGTCCCGGGTGTCGCAGTAGTGGTCCGAGACGACCCGGTAGCCGCCCTTGGTCTTGCCGACCGGCGGCGCCTGCCGGTCCACGCACCAGGCGGTGGTGCTCTTGGAGCCGCACGCCGCCAGCGTCAGCGACAGCGCGCTGACCATGCCGATCTTGACCGCCCGCGAGCTGAGCCGGCGGGAAGGATCTTGAGGGGGCACCGAGAACACGTCCTTTACACGAGGCGACAGGCGTCCATGAGGCTCCGGACAGCGGGCGGACCCGTCCAGGGGGTGATCCGGCGACAGCTTAGGGGCGCTCGTTCCTGAGACGGAAGGGACTCCGGTCCCGGTTCCGTCTCGTTTCGGACATGCGGGAACCGGGATCACCACGGGTTTCGGCCTGTCCCCGCCGCGCCGGAACATCCGCCCGCCCGGTCGCGGACCGCCCCCGGCCCGCCGCCGGGCGTCAGTCGGGAACCGGCAGGTGGGCGTACAGGTCCATCGGGTCGACGGTCACCGGCAGGTCGCTGACCTGACCGTCGCCGACCTCCACCACCCGCCACATCCCGTCCTCCCGGCGCGCCAGGTCGGTGGTGATGAACCGGCAGCCGAGCGCCCGCACCGCCGGGGCCACCGCCTCCAGCTCCGGATCGGGGTCCAGGCCGGGGCTGTCCGGGTGCGGCCCCACCAGGGCGGGCTCGCCGTCCACCCACCACACCCGCGCCTCGCCGCCGCCGTCGTAGCGCTCGAACTCGCGCACCACCACGCCGCCCGCCAGGAACTCGTCCTGGAGGGCGATCATCTTGGCGACCACCGCGTGCAGGCGTGAGAGGTTCTTCACGTCGGGGACGAAGCACGCCTCGTCCCACTCGTGCTTGCGCGACTTGACGTAGTCCTTCACCACGCCGGGCCCGTTGGGGAGCGGCCTGACCAGCTCGCTCAGGTCCCCGGGGTCCTGCCCCGGGGACAGCGGCAGCCACACGCTCGCCGGGGTCAGCCCCGCGAACGTGTCGTGCCATCCCGGCAGCTCGTGGGCGCGCCGGTAATCCTCGGGATGCGTCAGCAGGACGGTGCCGCGCCGCTTCAGGGCCAGCGCCAGCGCCGCGTACTCCTCCCCGGACAGCATCCAGCCGCGGTACCAGGCCGGGCCCAGGTCGCGCGGGACGGCGCGGACGGCGGCCTCGGCGTCGCCGCCCCGCAGCGCGTCGTGGTCGATCAGGGCGATCTCGCCGTAGTGGTCCCGCACGGCGCCGGCCTCGCGGGCGAAGTGGGGGTCAACGCGCCGGGGATGGAGCGGATCGACGCAGAAGAGGACGGTCAGCGTCATGATGGAACCCTCCGTGGACGGCGCCAGCGTACGGGGAATCCACCACTGAGCGCACGGAGATTCCGGGGCGAATCACCAGCCGGGCCGATGATCGAACGGATGTTCGGTAAGCTGGGGCCCGCACGCGACGTTATCCACCATCCGCGCCGGGGCCTCCAAACTGTCAGTGGCTCCTCGTAACGTCGCCTACGACACCGCAACCAAAGACCGGCGACGGCACAGAAAAGGACTTCACATGGCAGCGAACGACCGGGAAAAGGCCCTCGAGACCGCCCTCGCGCAGATCGAGCGGCAGTTCGGCAAGGGCTCGGTCATGCGCATGGGCGAGGAGGCGCGGGTCCCGGTCGAGGTCATCCCGACCGGCGCCATCTCCCTCGACATCGCGCTGGGCATCGGCGGCCTGCCGCGCGGCCGCGTGGTGGAGGTCTACGGTCCGGAAGGCTCCGGCAAGACCTCCATCGCGCTGCACGCGGTGGCCAGCGTCCAGCGCAAGGGCGGCATCGCGGCGTTCGTGGACGCCGAGCACGCCCTCGACCCCGAGTACGCGGCCAAGCTCGGCGTCGACATCGACGCCCTGCTGGTCTCCCAGCCCGACACCGGCGAGCAGGCCCTGGAGATCACCGACATGCTGATCCGCTCCGGCGCGATCGACATCGTCGTGATCGACTCGGTGGCGGCCCTGGTGCCGCGCGCCGAGATCGAGGGCGAGATGGGCGACAGCCACGTCGGCCTCCAGGCGCGCCTGATGTCGCAGGCCCTGCGCAAGCTGACCGGCGCCATCAACCAGACCAAGACCACCGCGATCTTCATCAACCAGCTCCGCGAGAAGGTCGGCGTGATGTTCGGCTCCCCGGAGACCACCACCGGTGGCCGGGCGCTGAAGTTCTACGCCTCGGTGCGTCTGGACGTGCGCCGGATCGAGACCCTCAAGGACGGCACCGAGGCGGTCGGCAACCGCGTCCGCGTCAAGGTCGTCAAGAACAAGATGGCCCCGCCCTTCCGGGTCGCCGACTTCGACCTGCTGTACGGCCAGGGCATCTCCCGCGAGGGCGGCCTGATCGACCTCGGCGTCGAGCACGGCTTCGTCCGCAAGTCGGGCGCCTGGTACACCTACGACGGCGACCAACTCGGCCAGGGCAAGGAGAACGCCCGCAACTTCCTCAAGGCCAACCCGGACAAGGCCGACGAGATCGAGAAGAAGATCAAGGAGAAGCTGGGCATCGGCCCCAAGGTCGACAAGGAGGCCCCGGAGCTCGACGCGGACGGCGTCGCGGTGCCCCCGGCCCCGCCGGCCATGACCGCCGCGCCCAAGCCCCCGAGCCGCAAGGCGGCCAAGGCGGCCAGGGCCGGTGATTCCTGACGGTCATTCCGCCGATCCGGGTGACTCTTGACGGCGAGTGAGCGATGATCTCCTATGGAGGGCGGCGGCGCCTTTCCCGCACCCGCGCGGTGCGGGACCCTTCTTCCCCAATGGCGCCGCCGCTCCGGCGATCCACCGCCCGCTCCCGCCCGGACGCACGACCCGGGACGGCCGGCGCACCCGCAGGCGGTGCGCCCGGCAGCCCGCGAAGCGAAGCGGAACCGGCGACCTTCAGCCCGCTCGCGGGCGGTGCGCCCGACGGCCTGCGAGGCGAAGCGGAACCGGCTGCCTCCGGCTCTCCTGCGGGCAGCGGCGCCTTACCCGCATCCGCGCGGTGCGGGACCGGCGGCCTCCAGCTCCCTAGCCTCGACCGCTGCGCCCTCCATGGGCGCGGCAAGGCGAGCGGTCGGCGGCACGTACCTCCACGGACGGCGCACCCAGCGCCGTGCGGCCTCCTTCGGAAGGCTCAGGACCCGGCCCATTGCCCCGCATGTCGCACCACAGGGGCGTGCGACGCGGGCGGGGCCGGTACCTTCCCGAACGGAGCGAATCCCTGGGGCCCGCTTCCCGGGGCCTGCCGCCCGGTTTCCGGAGCCGGTGCCCGCACGGATGCCCGCATGGAAGCCGCGGTATCCGGCATGTGTGCCGGCGTAGGGCAGGTGGCATCCCTCCGGTCGGGAGCCGGATGCGTCGCCGTCGACCTCCCCGGCTCGCAGACCGGCGCGGTCCGTGCCTCATCGTTGAACGCGTTCGTGCACGGGAGCGGCAGCACACGAAACGTCTTCGGCTAGGAGGGCCAGTCCGTGGACCCCGAGGAAGCAGCGACACCGGAAGAGCAGCCCGCCGACTGGCGACCGGCCGACGACGGGCCGTTCGCCCATCTCGCCAAGCGGCCCTCCGCGCCTCAGCCCTGGTACGTCCCGCCAGAGCCCGCGAGCACGAAGACCCCCTGGCAGGAGCGCCAGGTCAACCCTTGGACAGGCGAGGCCGCCCCGCCCGCCGAGCCCGAGGCCGCAGGCGGACGAGCGGCGGAGCCCCAAGCCTCCGGCGACGAGCGCGCCGCTTCTGCCTCCCCTGCCTCGCCTGAGATCACTGGTCCTGCCGTTGCCCCGCTGACGAGCGGCACCGCTGATGCTGCGGCTGCGGCCGCCCCTGTTGGGCTTCCCGCTCCCGCCAAGGGCGGAGCCAATCCCTGGACGGATCAGGAGGCCGTGCCCGTCGCGCCTTCCGAGGCCGACGACCCCGCCGACTCCACCGCTAGGAGCGAGCAGGCGGGCAAGCCCGCACGACGGCCCCGGTCGGCGAAGCCCAAGGACGGGGGATCGGCGGCGAAGAGCAAGGCGCCGAGGCGGGACGTTCCGACACCGC
>JBITGK010000005.1:44121-480959 GCA_044456955.1 Spirillospora sp. NPDC050679
GACGCGCTGACACCGGACGCGCTGACACCGGACGCGCTGACACCGGACGCGCTGACACCGGACGCGCTGACACCGGACGCGCTGACACCGGACGCGCTGACACCGGACGCTCCGAGGCCGGACGCTCCGACGTCCCAGGCGAAGAAGCCGTCGCGGCGTAAGTCCGAGCCCGCCGACGAGACCGGAAAGCCGCAGATACCGGACACCGGCGTCGAGGGACTGGTGTTCGGCTCCGCTCTCACCACCCCTGCGGCCGAAACGAAGGCCCGCCCTTCTCGCAGGAAGGGCACCGGTGAGACCACCGAGCGCCCGGAAAGCCCCCTGTCCCAAAACAATGAGCGGACGACCTCCGCCGAAGCGGTCGAAGGCTCTGCCGCCCCGGCGCGTGACAGCGCACCCCCGCGAGGGCGCCGACGTGCCTCCGGTCAGGAGTGGGGCACCTCCGGCGGGCCGTTCGAAGGACTGGACGATGATGAGCGCACCGCCTCACGGCGGCGCGGCGGGCGCAAGCGCCTCCCGCGTGCAGGGGACGCCGCCGGCGCCTCCTTCGCCGAAGGGGCCGAAGGAAAGGCCGACGGCTCCGACCGCGCGGCCGGCGGACGCGGGAAGCGCGGCCGGGGAGCGGGCGAGGGCGGCCCGCCCGCCGACCCCGAGGCCCGTGCCCGCGACATCTGCCTGCGCCTGCTGACCGGCACGCCCCGCACGCGGGCGCAGCTCGCCGACGCGTTGCGGCGCAAGGAGATCCCCGACGACGTTGCCGAGCGCGTGCTCAGCCGCTTCACCGACGTCGGGCTCATCGACGACGAGGCGTTCGCGCAGGCGTGGGTCCGCTCGCGGCACGCGGGGCGCGGGCTGGCCCGGCGGGCGCTGGCCGCCGAGCTGCGGCAGCGGGGCGTGGACCACGAGACCGTCAGCGAGGCCGTGGAGGCCCTCGACGGCGAGCAGGAGGAGCAGCGCGCCCGCGAACTCGTGGAGCGCAAGTTGCGGTCCACCCGGAATGTGGAGCCGGTCAAGCGGACGCGGCGGCTCGTCGGCATGCTCGCGCGCAAGGGCTACCCCTCGGGCCTCGCCTATCGGGTGGTCAGGGAGGCGCTGGAGGCGGAGGGGGCGGAGGTCCCCGACGAGGACTGGACGCCGGAGTGAGGCACGACACGCCGGTGAGTTATGGGTGTCCTGACGGGCGCTGACCGCCTGTTGACAGGTGACGGGGCTGGTGGTGCCGGGTGGAGGCCGGTAAGGGACTCCGCACCCGGACGTTCGGTTAGTCCGGAATGCCCATGGTTTGCTTGCTCATTACCTCCGTGCCGCTTACCGTTACGGCAGTGAGGAGTTACTCCGCGCACTGCGGATTCGCCATACGACCGAACACGTTCTAGCAGCTGAGAGGCATAGCGAACGCTGTCCTGGCCACCACGGGCCGGGCGCCGGCACGGTGCCCGGGCGATGGCGCGTACCCGGCGGGGTGCGGGTGATCCCTCGCGTTGCAGGGCTCTGGATTCAGAGGGGTCCGTCGGCGAGGAAGGGTCTGCCCCATGGTGAGCGTCCTGTTGAGCGTGGCGCTGCTGGTGGCCCTGGTCGCGTTGGTGGTCCTCGGATGGTGGTCGCGCACCGGGCGGCGGGGGGAGCACGACGAGGCCGTGGCGGTCCTGGCCAAGGCCGAGGGCGACGCCGCGCAGCTGCTGGAGAAGGCGCGGGCGCAGGCCCAGGGGATCGTGGACACCGGTCGCGCCGAGGCCGAGGCCGAGGCCCGCGCCGCCCGCGAGGAGCTGCGGACGCTGCGCGAGGACCTGGAGCGCCGTGAGGCCCGGCTCGCCGAACGCGAGCAGCGGCTGGACGGCGAGGTGCGGCGGCTGGAGGAGTGGTCGGGCCGGCTCGCCGAGACCAAGCGGACGCTGGAGCGGCGCAAGGACGAGCTCGGGCGCCTGGAGGAGGAGCGGCGCCAGGTGCTGGAGCGGGCCGCCGGGCTCACCGCCGAGGAGGCCAAGGCCGAGCTGGTCGCCGCCATCGAGAACCAGGCCAAGCGCGAGGCCATCCCCCTGACCCGGGAGATCGAGAACGCCGCGCGGGCCGAGGGCGACAAGCGCGCCCGCAAGATCGTGACGCTGGCGATCCAGCGGGTGGCCAGCGAGCAGACCGCCGAGTCGGTGGTGTCGGTGCTGCACCTGCCCAGCGACGAGATGAAGGGCCGCATCATCGGCCGCGAGGGCCGCAACATCCGCGCCTTCGAGACCACCACCGGCGTCAACCTGATCATCGACGACACCCCCGAGGCGGTGCTGCTGAGCTGCTTCGACCCGGTCCGCCGGGAGGTCGGCCGGCTCACGCTGGAGAAGCTGGTGCTCGACGGCCGCATCCATCCGCAGCGCATCGAGGAGGTCTACGAGCGCAGCAAGCGCGACGTGGAGCAGCTGTGCGTGCGCGCGGGCGAGGACGCCCTGGTCGAGGTCGGCGTCACCGACATGCACCCGGAGCTGATCGCCCTGCTCGGGCAGCTGCGCTACCGGACCTCCTACGGCCAGAACGTGCTCAAGCACCTGATCGAGTCGGCGCACCTGGCCGGGATCATGGCCGCCGAGCTGGGCCTGCCGGTCGAGCTGGCCAAGCGCTGCACCCTCCTGCACGACATCGGCAAGGCGCTCACCCACGAGGTGGAGGGCAGCCACGCGCTGATCGGCGCGGAGATCGCCAAGCGGTACGGCGAGAACGAGGACGTGGTGCACGCCATCGAGGCCCACCACAACGAGGTCGAGGTGCGCACCGTCGAGGCCGTGCTGACCCAGGCCGCCGACGCCATCAGCGGCAGCCGCCCCGGCGCCCGCCGCGAGTCCCTGGAGGCCTACGTCAAGCGCCTGGAGCGGCTGGAGCAGATCGCCCGCGACAAGCACGAGGGCGTGGAGAAGGTGTTCGCGATGCAGGCCGGGCGCGAGATCCGCGTGATGGTCAAGCCCGACGCCGTCGACGACGTCCAGGCCCAGGTGATCGCGCGCGACATCGCCAAGCAGGTGGAGGACGAGCTGACCTACCCCGGCCAGATCCGCGTGACGGTCGTCCGCGAGTCCCGGGCGACCGAGTTCGCCCGCTGACCCGACCCGACTCGGCCCGGTCCGACGCGACCCGGAGCAGTTTGATCATTCGCGTTGTGAGGGACCGGTGGAGTCGGTAGTTTCTGGCGAATGCGTAGAACACGGGTGGGGTTGAGCGTCGCCGTCGCGGTGTCCGCGGTGGCCGCCGGGACCGGGACCGCGGTCGTCCTGCTGGACGACGGGCCCGAGGTCCGCGCCGCCGCCCGCGTGTCGGCCTCGGAGCAGATCAGCGCGGCCGACGCCGCCGGGACCGAGCGCTACTGGACCGCCCAGCGCATGGCCGCCGCCACGCCCGCCGGGGGACGCGGCGAGGAGCCGCGGATCGGCGCCCGCGCGACCGTGCCGAAGGGCGTTCCCCGCGCCACCGCGTTCGGCGGCGTCCCCTCCATCGGCGCGCTGTTCTTCAACAACGGCAGGGGCGACCACTACTGCACCGCCTCGGTCGTGCACAGCTACTCGCGCAGGCTCCTGCTCACCGCCGCCCACTGCATCCACGGCGGCAAGGGCAAGGGCTACGCGCGCAACGTCGCGTTCGTGCCCAAGTACGACCGCGGCCGGCGGCCCTACGGCACCTGGACGGCCCGCTCGCTGACCGTCTACCGCAACTGGCAGACCCAGGGCGACCCCGACCTGGACTTCGGCTTCATCGCCCTCAACCCGCGCAACGGCCGCAACATTCAGAACGTCGTGGGCGCCAACCGGCTCGGCCTCAACCAGGGCACCGGCAAGTGGGTCAACGTCGCCGGGTACCCGCGCATCGTGCACGACCGCCGCGACCGGCCCATCTACTGCCGCACCAAGACCCGCCGCCAGGCCCGGTTCCAGATCCGCATGGACTGCGCGGGCTTCTACGGGGGCACCAGCGGCAGCCCCTGGCTGCTGAACTACAGCACCCGCAGCCACACCGGCTACATCAGCGGCGTCATCGGCGGCCACCAGGGCGGCGGCAACGTGCACTACACCTCGTACTCGCCCTACTTCGACAACGACGTGCACAAGCTGCGCACGGCCGCCGACAAGCGCGCCTGACGCGGCGGGCGGCGGGGCGGCGGGCGAGACCACGGGGACGCCCGTGATCTCGCCGCCGCGGCTCAGCCCACCGTCAGGTCGATCGCGGGCACCCCGCGCGGCTCGAAGCCCAGCGTCTGCCCGTAGAAGGCCAGCTCCGCCTCCAGGCACTTGACGACCGTCTCGGCGCGCCGGAACCCGTGCGCCTCGCCCTCGAACGTCAGGTAGGCGTAGGGCATCTTCTTGGCCGCCAGCGCCACCGCGAACCGCTCGGACTGGTCGGGCGGCACCACCGGGTCGTCCAGGCCCTGCAGCAGCAGCACCGGGCACGCCGTCTTGTCGGCGCGGCCCAGCGGCGACCGCTCCTCGTAGGCGCGCTCGAACCCCGGCAGCGGCCCGATCAGGCTGAACAGGTAGTGCGACTCGAAGTCGTGGGTGGCCTCGGCGAAGCTCTGCAGGTCGCTGATCCCGAAGTAGGAGGTCGCGGCCTTGAACACCTCGGTCTGGGTGACGGCCGCCAGCGTCGTCCAGCCGCCTGCGCTGCCGCCCCGGATCGCCAGCCGCCGGGGGTCGGCGATCCCGCCGTCCACCAGCGCCTGCGCCGCCGCGACCGCGTCCTCGACGTCCACCACGCCCCACTGGCGGCGCAGCCGCTCGCGGTAGGCGCGGCCGTACCCGGCCGACCCGCCGTAGTTGACGTCGATCACGCCGATGCCGCGGCTGGTGAAGTAGGCGCGCTCCAGGTTCAGCACCGTGGAGGCGCGGCCGGTCGGGCCGCCGTGCACGAACACCACGTACGGGGGCAGCTCGCCCTCGGGCCCGGCGGCCTCGGGGTTGGCGGGCGGGAACACGTAGGCGTGCACCGGGCGCCCGAACGGGCCCTCCAGCCGCTCGGTGCGCGGCCGGGGCAGGTAGGCGACGTCGGGCAGCTCGGGCAGCTCGCGGCGCAGCCCCTCCACCCGGCCGGTCGTGGTCTCGATCCGCACCACCGACGGCGGCACGTCCGCGCCGCCGCCGATGCCGACGACGGTGGTGCCGTCGGCCGACAGCGCGGGCTGCCAGTGGTCGTAGGGGACCTCCAGGTCGACCAGGTCCAGGGTGTCGGGGTCGTAGATCCCCAGCCGCTGGTCGCCCTCGCCGTGCAGGACCGCGAGCCGCCCGTCGCCCAGCAGCGCGTACGGCATCCCGCCCAGCTGCCACAGCGGCCCGGCGAACTCCTCCTCGGCCGGGTACAGCGCCTGCGCCGACTCGCCGTGCAGGCCCACCTGGTAGATGTTCCACCAGCCGGGCCAGTCGGAGATCACGTACAGGCTCTCCTCGCCCGCCCACAGCGGCGCGAGCGCCGACTCGGTGAGCCCGCCCTTGACGGTGCGCGGCGCGGTGGCGACGCCGTCCTCGATGACCGCGACCCGCACCTCGGTGCCGTCCCACGGCATCCGCGGGTGGCTCCACTGCACCCACGCCAGGTGCCCGCCGCCGGGCGAGGGCGCGGGGGAGGCGTAGAAGTGCGCGCCGGTCACCAGCTCGCGGATCGCCGAGGCGTCCTCGGCGGCCGAGCCGTCCAGCGGGACGGCCACGATCGCGCGCCGGATGCCGTCGGGGGTGTGCCCCTCGCAGACGCACCAGACCTCCGCCCCGTCGGGCGACAGCACGTAGTCGGCGTAGCGCAGCCCGCCGGGCACCGCCGGCTCGGGCGTCAGGGGGCGCGGCTTGGGGTCGCCCGCCTCCAGCAGGTGCAGCCGCTGGTCCTCGTAGTTGGAGAACACGATCGAGTGCCCGTCGCCGGCCGGGACCGGAAGGTAGGAGCGGCCGCCGTACTCGTGCACGCGCGTGCGGGCGTCCCAGGGCGCCTGCAGCAGCTCGGTGCGGTGCCCGCCCTCCAGATGGACGACCGTGGTCCGCCCGCCCTCCTCGGGCCGCGTCTCCTGCCACCACACGTCGCCGCCGGCCACGGTGGGGAAGCTGAGGCGCAGCCGGGCGCGGGCGACGTCGGCGGCGGAGATCGGAGAAGGCCAGGAGCCGTAGGGGAGGGTCGCGCGAGCGGTCATAACCGAATGGTCCCGCATGTGGGGAGCGGTTGGGGCCATGACGGGACAGTTGACTTCGGAAAGATACAAGCCGCTCACCGGGAAGATCTCAGACGGCGGTGACGATCTTCTCTCTTGGCCCGTTCCCGGCGGTTCCGGGCCCGGTCAGCAGCCGGGCCACGGCCCGCACGGCGGCGCGTCCCGCCCGGTTCGCCCCGATCGTGCTGGCGGACGGGCCGTAACCCAGCAGGTGGACGCGCGGGTCCGCGGCGACCTGTGTGCCGTCCATCACGATCCCGCCGCCGGGCCCCCGCAGCCGCAGCGGGGCGAGGTGGTCCAGCGCCGCCCGGAAGCCGGTCGCCCACAGGATCGTGTCGGCCCCGACGCCGCTCCCGTCGTCCCACTCGACGCCGTCCGGCGTCACCCGCGCGAACATCGGCAGCCGGTGCAGCACGCCGCTCTCGCGCGCCGCCCGCACCTCGTCGGTGAGCAGCAGGCCGGTCGCGCCGACCACGCTGGCGGGCGGCAGCCCGCGCCGCACCCGCTCCTCCACGCGCGCGACGGCCTCACGGCCCCGTTCCTGGTCGAACGGTCCCTCCCGCCACACGGGAGGCCGCCTGGTCGCCCAGGTGGTCGCAGCGGCCACCTCAGCGATCTCCAGCAGCGCCTGCACGGCCGAGGCGCCGCCCCCGACGACCACGACCCGCTTCCCGGTGAACTCCTGCGGCCCCCGGTAGTTCGCGGTGTGCAGGTGCCGCCCCCGGAAGGTCTCCATGCCCGGGTAGTAGGGCCAGAACGGCCGGTCCCACGTCCCGGTGGCGTTGATCACGGCGCGCGCCGCGTACTCGCCGCCGGAGGTCTCCACCAGCAGCCGCCCGTCGGGGCGGTCCGACACCCGCGACACCTCCACCGGCCGCCGCACGTCCAGGTCGAAGGCCGCCTCGTAGCGGGCGAAGTACTCCGACACCACCTCCGAGGCGGGCCGCCACGGCTCGTGCTCGCCCAGCGCCATCCCCGGCAGGTCGTGGATGCCGTGCGCCCTGCCGAGCGTCAGCGTCGGCCACCGGTGCTGCCACGCCCCGCCCGGCCGCGGCGCGTGGTCGAACATCACGAAGTCCAGCCCCGAGCGGCGCAGGAAGTACCCGGCCGACAGCCCCGCCTGCCCGGCCCCGATCACCGCCACGTCCACGTCGTAGGTCACGTCCCCGAGAACCGCGGAGGGCCCCGCCGGATTCCCGGCGGGGCCCTGGACGAGCGGTGGAACGGTGGGTCAGATGCCCCCGGTCCCCATGCCCGCGTCCGGCAGGTTCGTCCGCTCGGCGCTCATCGGCGCCGCCGCGGACTTCTTGCTGCGCCGGCCGCGCCGCTCCAGCCAGGTGGCCAGCCAGCCCAGCGCCATGTTGATCGCGATGTAGATCAGCGCACAGACGACCGCGGCCTGCAGCAGGTTGTAGTAGTTCGCCGGCTCGATCTTGACGCCGTAGTTGGTCAGGTCCTCGAAGGCGATGATGTAGCCGAGCGCGGTGTCCTTGAGCAGCACCACGAGCTGGCTGATGATCGCCGGCATCATGACCGTGACCGCCTGCGGCAGCAGGATCAGCCGCATGACGGCGTTCTTGCGCATGCCGATCGAGTAGGCCGCCTCGGACTGGCCGCGCGGGATCGACAGCACGCCGGCCCGGATGACCTCGGCCAGCACCGAGCCGTTGTAGAGGGTCAGGCCGAACACCAGCGCCGCGAAGGTCGGCACCTGGATGTTGCCGGCGTTGATCTCCACGCCGAACGGGGCGCCGACCGTCTCCACCATGATCCGCTGGAAGTTGCCCAGCGGCCCGTCGGCGATGATCGGGCTGATCGACGGCGGCAGGAAGAACGCCAGGTAGATCAGGATCAGCAGCGGCATGGCGCGGAAGAACTCCACCACCGCGCCCGCCGGGCCGCGCACCCAGGCGTGGTCCGACAGCCGTGCCAGGCCGAAGACCACGCCGAACAGCAGCGCCAGCACCGATGAGACCGCCGCGGTCTTGAGGGTGCTGGCCAGCCCCTTGAGGAAGTAGCCGGTCCACACCTCCGGCTCGACCAGCGGCTTCCACAGCTTGGCCTCGAACTGGCCCTTGTCGTACAGGCCCTTGCCCGCCAGCGCCAGGACCACCGCCAGCACCACGGCCGCGACCACCGTCAGGATCAGGTGGCGCCGCCGGGCCCGGGGGCCGGGGGCGTCGAACAGGACGTTCGCCTGGCTCATCGCGCCACCGCCATCCGCTTGGCCAGCCAGCCGAAGAAGTACCCCGTCGGCAGGATGAGGATCAGGTAGCCCACCGCGAACCCGATGAAGATCGGCAGCGAGGCGCCCAGGTCGAAGAACATCAGCTTCATCGTGGCCGCCGCCTCCACGGCGTAGGCCACCGCGCCGACGATCGCGGTGTTCTTGAACATGGCGATCAGCACGCTGCCCAGCGGGCCGATCACCGAGCGGAACGCCTGCGGCAGGATGATCATCCGCAGCGACTGCCCGGCGGTCAGGCCGATCGAGCGCGCGGCCTCGGCCTGCCCCAGCGGCACGGTGTTGATGCCCGAGCGCAGCGCCTCGCAGACGAAGGCCCCGGTGTAGATCGACAGCGCCGTGGTCGCCCACCAGAAGCCGTTCACCGAAGGCGCGTCGGAGAACCGCAGAGCCAGTACGTCGCTCAGCCCGGACACGCACAGCACCGCGATGAGGGTCAGCGGCGTGTTGCGCAGGACGTTCACCAGGAAGGTGCCGACCCCGCGCAGCACCGGCGTCGGCGAGACCCGGAAGACCGCCAGCACGGTGCCGACGATCATGGAGAGGATCGCGCAGACCAAGGCGAGGCGGATCGTCGCCCAGAACCCGGACAGGATCTTGTCGAGGTTGTCGAAGACCTCGGTGAAGTCGAAGAGTTGGTCCATCAGCTTCCACCCGTAAGGATCCGCGCCGGTGCCCCCGGGTGGGGGGCACCGGCGCGGCTCAGGCCGTCATTGGCGTCGTGCGGGTCAGGCGCAGCCCTCGAAGGTGGGGACCTTGGTCTCCAGCTTCAGGCCGGCACCGGTGAAGTGCTTCTCCAGCAGCGTCTTGGCGGTGCCGTCGGAGTACATGTCGGTGATGGCCTTGTTGACGGCCTCGCAGCCGGCCTTGTCGCCCTTCTTGATGCCGACGCCGTACTTCTCGTCGGTGAAGGGGTCGTTGATGACCTTGAACTGGCCCTTCTGCTGGGCGGCGAAGCCGGCCAGGATCAGGTCGTCGGTGGACACCGCGTCCAGCGCGCCGGCCTTGAGCTTGGCGGTGCAGTCGGCGTAGCCGGTGGCGTCCACGGTGGTGGCGTCCAGGTCCAGCTTGCCGTCGGGGGCCGGGTCGGTGACGCGGCGCCAGGAGTTGGAGCCGGTCGCCTTGCAGATCTTCTTGCCCTTGAGGTCGGCGGCCTTCTTGATGCTGTTGTTGTCGGCCTTGACCATGGTGTCCTGGTGGGCCACGTAGTACGGGCCGCCGAAGGTCACCTTGGGCTTGCGGGAGTCGGTGATGGAGTAGGTGGCGATCACCAGGTCCACCTGGCCGGTCTGCAGGAAGGACTCGCGGTTCTCCGACCGGGCCTCCTTGAACTCCACGCCGCTCTCGGGCACGCCGAGCTTGCCGGCGATGTACTTGGCCACGTCGACGTCGAAGCCCTCAAGGGTGCCGTCGGGCTTCTTCAGGCCGAGCGCGGGCTGCTCGTACTTGACGCCCACGACCAGCTTCTTGTCGGACTTGGCCTTGTCCACGATGCCCTTGGAGTCGGCCTCCTTCTTCTCGGAGTCGCTGCCGCAGGCGGTCAGCCCGAGGGCGAGGGAAGCCGCGGCCGCGGCGGCCAGGAACTGACGAACTCGCATGTCTGCCTACCTTTGCTCTATGCCGGAGCCCCGCGGCTCAGTGCGTGAGGATCTTGGAGAGGAAGTCCTTGGCGCGGTCGGTTCGCGCGTTGGTGAAGAACTCCTCGGGCGTGTTGGACTCGACGATCTGGCCGTCGGCCATGAACACGACCTTCTGGGCCGCCTTGCGGGCGAACCCCATCTCGTGGGTCACCACGATCATCGTCATGCCGTCCCGGGCCAGCGAGGTCATGACGTCCAGGACCTCGTTGATCATCTCGGGGTCGAGCGCCGAGGTGGGCTCGTCGAACAGCATGACCTTGGGCTTCATGGCGAGCGAGCGGGCGATCGCCACGCGCTGCTGCTGGCCGCCGGAGAGCTGCGCGGGGTACTTGCCCGCCTGGTTGGCGATGCCGACCCGCTCCAGCAGCTCCATGGCGTGCCGCTCGGCCTCGGCCTTGTTCTGCTTGCGGACCTTGACCGGTCCGAGCATCACGTTCTCGAGGATGGTCTTGTGGGCGAACAGGTTGAACGACTGGAACACCATGCCCACGTCGGCGCGCAGCCGCGCCAGGTCCTTGCCCTCCTCGGGCAGCTTCTTGCCGTCCACCAGGATGGTGCCGCTGTCGATCGGCTCCAGCCGGTTGATCGACCGGCACAGGGTGGACTTGCCGCTGCCCGACGGGCCGATGACGACCACGACCTCGCCGCGATGCACCGTCAGGTTGATGTCCTGCAGAACGTGCAGTTCACCGAAGTGCTTGTTGACGTTCTCAAGCACCACAAGGGGCCCGCCGCCGGGCACGTCGTCCTGGGGCCCGCCACCGCCCTTGGTGAGATCGGGCCCGCCTCCACTGTCCGTCATGGGTCCGGACCTTATGTCATCCACATCTCCCGGCAAGACCCCCGACGGTTCCGATCCGATCACGAATCCGCACGTCGGCCCCTAGATCAGGGGGTTCGCGCGATGATCGAATCGCTGGCCGGAACCGGCGCGCCGACCATAGTGTGACCAGTCGGTGACCGGACGGTGATCGCACGCGGGACCGGTTCCCGCCGCGTACCCTTGGGGACTGTCATGAGTGCGCCTATAGAGACCGGCCCCCGCACGTACGAGATCCGTACCTACGGGTGCCAGATGAACGTCCACGACTCCGAGCGCCTGTCGGGCCTGCTGGAGGACGCCGGGTACCAGCGCGCCGACGGCGTGGAACCGGACGTGGTGGTGTTCAACACCTGTGCCGTCCGGGAGAACGCCGACAACCGCCTGTACGGCAACCTCGGCCATCTGCGGCCGGTCAAGGACGGCCATCCGGGCATGCAGATCGCGGTCGGCGGCTGCCTGGCCCAGAAGGACCGCGACACCATCGTCCGGCGGGCGCCCTGGGTGGACGTGGTCTTCGGGACGCACAACATCGGCTCGCTGCCCGCCCTGCTGGAGCGCTCGCGCGTGCGGCGCGAGGCGCAGGTCGAGATCGAAGAGTCGCTGGTGACCTTCCCCTCGACGCTGCCGACGCGCCGCGAGTCGCCCTACGCCGCCTGGGTGTCGATCTCGGTGGGCTGCAACAACACCTGCACCTTCTGCATCGTGCCGTCGCTGCGCGGCAAGGAGCGGGACCGGCGCCCCGGCGAGATCCTCGCCGAGATCGAGGCGCTGGTCGCCGACGGCGTCGTGGAGATCACGCTGCTGGGCCAGAACGTCAACGCCTACGGCTCGGGCTTCGGCTCGCTCGCGTCGGCCCCCGACGAGGTCCGCGCCATGACCGAGGGCGGCCAGTCCGCCTTCGCCGGGCTGCTGCGCGCCTGCGGCGCGATCGAGGGCCTGGAGCGCGTGCGCTTCACCTCCCCGCACCCCAAGGACTTCACCGACGACGTGATCGCCGCGATGGCCGAGACGCCGAACGTGATGCCGTCGCTGCACATGCCGCTGCAGTCCGGCTCGGACCCGGTGCTGAAGGCGATGCGCCGCTCCTACCGGCAGGAGCGCTACCTCGGCATCATCGACAAGGTGCGGGCGGCGATCCCGGACGCGGCGATCACCACCGACATCATCGTGGGCTTCCCCGGCGAGACCGAGGAGGACTTCGAGCAGACCCTGCACGTGGTGCGCGAGGCCCGGTTCTCCTCGGCCTTCACCTTCCAGTACTCCAAGCGCCCCGGCACCCCGGCCGCGACCATGGACGGCCAGATCCCCAAGAAGGTCGTGCAGGAGCGCTACGAGCGCCTGATCGCCCTCCAGGAGGAGATCTCCTGGGCCGAGAACCGCGGCCAGGTCGGCCGCACGCTGGAGGTGCTGGTCGCCGAGGGCGAGGGCCGCAAGGACGAGGCCACCCGCCGCCTGTCCGGCCGCGCCGCCGACAACCGGCTGGTGCACTTCCGGGCCCCGGCCGAGCCGGTGCGCCCCGGCGACATGGTGACCGTCGAGGTCACCTACGCCGCCCCGCACCACCTGGTCGCCGACAAGACCGGCGCGGTGCGCCGGACGCGGGCCGGGGACGCCTGGGAGGCGCGGCAGGCGCAGCCCGCCCAGTCGAAGGGCGTGTCGCTGGGGATGCCGTCGATCGGCCGCCCGGCGGCGCAGCCCGCCGCCGCCACCGGCTGCTCCACCTGTCCCTGATCCGGAGCACCCGTCCACGGGACGAGCCGGACGGCCTGCGCGCCGCCTGCGACAAGGCCCCCGGCTATCTGGACGACCGCGCCGGACCGTACGACGCCGGGGTCGTACGGGCCCTGAAGGACGCCGACGCCGCCGCGCTGGCCGCCCTGGACCCGCGGGTCTCCCGCGAACTCCAGGCGGCCGGGCGGGCGGCGTGACAGGTGCTGGCCGACGAGGCCCCCTACGGAGTGGGGTACCTGATGACAAGCTGGACCAGGACGGTCTGATCAGGAGGCCGAGCCCGGCTGCTCCGGCGGCGTCGGGTTCTGGGTTCCCTGCCCCTGGGTCCCCTGGCCCTGCGCCGTCCCGCCCCGCTGCCCGCGCTTGGCGTCGTTCTGGTCGAGGTACTGCCGGGCCTTGTCCTGCGCCATGTCGACCTTGTCGGCGTACTTGCCGCCGGTGCGCTGGTCGACCACGTCGCCGGCCTTGTCCACGGCCTGCTTGGCCTTGTCGGCGTTCTGCCCCAGCATTTCCTTGACCTTGTCCACGATGGACATGGGACCCCCCGATCCGCTGTGCGGCGGCGCCGCGGCTCCGCCGGGCGCCCCTACGGTGTGATCCATACCCGTTCTGTTGCCAGAATCAATCGTGTGACCCCAGCTGATGTGATCTCCGTCGTCGGCCCCACCGCGGCCGGCAAGTCCGACCTGGCCGTGGACCTCGCGCTGCGGCTGGGCGGCGAGGCGGTCAACGCCGACTCCATGCAGTTCTACCGGGGCATGGACATCGGCACCGCCAAGCTCACCCCGGCGGAGATGCGCGGCGTCCCCCACCACCTGATCGACATCTGGGACGTCTCGGTCGCCGCCAGCGTCGCCGAGTTCCAGTCCCTGAGCGCCGCCGCGTTCGCCGACATCCGGGGGAGGGGCCGGGTGCCGGTCCTGGTCGGGGGCTCCGGGCTGTACGTGCGCGCCGCGCTCGACGAGATGGAGTTCCCCGGCACCGACCCCGCCGTCCGGGCGCGGCTGGAGGCCGAGCTCGCCGAGACCGGGTCGGGCGCCCTGCACGAGCGGCTGCGCGGCCTGGACCCGGCGGCGGCCGAGGCGATCCTGCCCAGCAACGGGCGGCGGATCGTGCGCGCCCTGGAGGTCATCGAGATCACCGGCCGCCCGTTCACCGCCACGCTCCCCGAGCACCGCTACCGCTACGACCGGGTCGTCCAGATCGGCCTGTCGGTGCCGCGCCCCGAGCTGGACGAGCGCATCGCGCTGCGGGTCGAGCGCATGTGGGAGGCGGGCCTGGTGGAGGAGGTCCGCGCCCTGGAGAAGGCCGGGCTGCGCGACGGCCTGACCGCCGGGCGCGCCCTCGGCTACGCCCAGGTGCTGCGGTTCCTGGCGGGGGCGTGGACCGAGGAGCAGGCCAAGGAGGAGACGGTCCGGCTGACCCGCCGCTTCGCCCGGCGGCAGGAGTCGTGGTTCCGGCGCGACCCGCGCGTGCGGTGGCTGCCCTACGACGCCCCGGACCTGGTGGACCGTGCGCTCGCCCTGATCTAGGGGCAATACGATCGGGGGATGCGGTTTGTTAAGGGGCACGGGACCGAGAACGACTTCGTCATCCTGCCGGACCCGGACGGCGCCCTGGATCTGACGCCCGAGGCGGTGGCGCGGCTGTGCGACCGGCGCGCCGGGATCGGCGCGGACGGCGTGCTGCGCGTGGTGCGGGCCAAGGCGTCCGGCGACCCGGCGATCGAGGCCCTGACAGCCGGCACCGGCGTCGAGTGGTTCATGGACTACCGCAACGCCGACGGCGGCATCGCCGAGATGTGCGGCAACGGCACCCGGGTCTTCGCGCGCTACCTGGTGGACGCGGGCCTGGCCGCGCCCGGCGAGTGGGACGTGGCCACCCGCGCCGGGCTGCGCCGGGTCACGCTGGGCGCGACCGGCGACGTCAGCGTGGACATGGGCCCGCCCCGCCACCTGGGCACCGGGGAGGCCGAGACCGCCGACGGCGCCTTCACCGGCCACCGCGTGTCCATGGGCAACCCGCACCTGGCCTGCCGGGTGGACGGGCCGGTGGCGGCGTTCGACCTCACCCGCGCGCCCGCCTTCGACGCGGCGGTGTTCCCCGAGGGCGTGAACGTGGAGTTCTTCCGCCCGGTCGGCGACCGCCATTTGGAGATGCGGGTGTACGAGCGCGGCTCGGGCGAAACCCGCTCCTGCGGGACCGGCACCGTGGCGGCGGCGGTGGCGGCCGCGATCGGCGAGGCGGCCTCCGGCGGGGCCCACGACCCGGTCGCGGACGGCCTGCCGCGCGGGGAGTGGACGGTGGACGTGCCCGGCGGCCGCCTCACCGTCACCCTGGACGGCGCCACCAGCCACCTGAAGGGGCCGGCCGTCCTGGTCGCGGAGGGGGAGATCCGGCCGGACTGGATGTAGTCCGCGGGTCCCGGCCCAATCGGGACAGGTGTCCCTGACCGTCGGGACCCCGGGCGGCGTAGTTTCCTCGTGCACACCCTCTGGTGGAAGGCCCGCACGGACTGGGATGGGAGCCCCGGTGCGCGCGGTGCCCGAGGGCGGGCGGCACCTTCTTGGCGGGGGGCGGTCGTCCGCCCTCCCACCACCGGGTTCAGGAGGAGCCGCCGACCGGCAGCCGCGCCGAGACCACCGTGCCGCCCTCCGGCCCCGGCTCCACCGTGCAGGAGCCGCCCAGCTCGGCCGCGCGCTCGCGCATCGAGGACATGCCGACGCCCGCGCGCGCCTGGGGGTTCATCCCCACCCCGTCGTCGCCGACCGTCACGTGCAGGTCGCCGTTGAGGTGCAGCCGCACGAACGCCGAGTCGGCCCGCGCGTGCCGGTGCACGTTGGTCAGCGCCTCCTGCACGATCCGGTACGCGGCGACCTCGGCCGCGGCGGGCAGGGCGTCCAGCGCCTCCAGGTCGCCCTCCACCCGAACGCTCACCCGGGGGCCGTCCCCGGTGGCGACCACCCCGCCCAGCGCCTTGATCGCCCCGGCCAGGCCCAGGTCGTCGAGCGCGGGCGGGCGCAGGCCGTACACCAGCTCGCGGATGTCGCCGATGGTGCGGCCCATGGTGGCGCGCAGCTCCTCCAGCAGCGCGTCCACCGCCGCGGGGTCGCGCTTGAGTGTCAGCCGGGCGGTGTCCACCGTCATCGCCAGGCTGGCCAGGGTCGGGCCGAGCCCGTCGTGCAGGTCGCGGCGCAGCCGGCGGCGCTCCTCCTCGCGCGTGCGCAGGATGCGCTCGCGCGAGCGCTGCACGTCGGCGGCGAGCCGGGTCGCGTTAGCCAGCTCGGCGAGGTTGCGGGCCAGGATGCCCGCCAGCCGCGCGTCGGGGGTGCGCGACATGTCGAACAGCAGCCGCCCGACCGGCTCGCCGTGCCACACCAGCGGGACCAGCCGGGGCCGGTCGCCGAGCTCGCCCTCCCGCACCACCGAGGCGACCCGGCCGTCGCGGTCCAGCACCTCCACCACCACGCCGGACGCGCGCAGCGCCGCCCGCACCAGGCCCGCGGCCGCCGCCATCGCCGCGGCCGGGTCGGCGGCGGTCTGCAGGCGGCGCTGGAGCTGGTCGGCGAGCCGGTAGGGATCGCGCTCGCCGTGCATGACCCGGTCCACGGTGCGCTGCAGCGACCGCCGCACCGGCGCGAACACCGCGCCCGCCGCGATCGCGCCGAGCAGGCCCGCCGCGTCGCCCGATCCGGACGCCACCAGCCCCACCGCGCCGACCAGCGAGAAGTACACCACCGTGATCACCCCGGCGAGGCCCAGGTAGACCAGCGTGCGGTTGACCACCACGTCGATGTCGTAGAGCCGGTACTTGGTGATGGCGATGACCACGCACACCGGCACCGCCGCGGTGATCAGGTCGCGCAGCGTGTTGGTGATCGGGGTGGTCTGCCCGGTGACGTTGACCGCCTGCGCCAGGATGCCCGGGTACATCACCCACGCGATCTGCCGCCGCACCTCCGCCGAGGACCGCACGAACCGCAGCACCACCGATCCCAGCGCGGCCGCCAGCGTCGCCAGGATCGTGACGCTGATCGGCCAGGGCACCTCGCCCAGCGGGTACACCGCCACCCCGCCGTCGATCCGCCGGATGCCGGGGTCGACGGTCAGGTGCGCGCACACCACCAGGGGGATCGCGCACGCCACCGCCAGCACCGGCCGGAACCGGCGCGACACCGGCCGCCCGTCGGGGAAGATCAGCGGCAGCACCAGCACGAGCAGGTAGAAGTCCACCGCCCACACCCACAGGCCCAGCCACTCGAACAGGCCCGCGCCCGGGCGCCCGCCCAGCCGCAGCCACGGGCCCAGGTGCAGCGCCAGCATGTAGACCGCCGCCGCGACGCCCGCCGCCATGACCAGCCAGCCCACGCGCAGCCGGGGCCGGTGGCGCAGCAGCAGCGCCGCCGCCGGGGTGTAGGTCAGCGCGACCACGACCTCGGGGTGCCAGAGCGGCTGCCGCAGGCCGCCGGGCAGGCCGGCGCGCAGCAGCAGCGAGGCGGCGATCATGCCGAACGCCGCCGCGACGAGCAGGACGGCCGCCCGGGCGGCCCATCGCTCGCGTTCCACCGTGCCCATGCGCGACTCCCCGGTCCAAAAGTAATGGAATGTTAAAACCTCCCGCCGCCGGAGACCCACAGCGGAACCGCTTGCGGACGGGCGAAACGTCCCGGCCGGTGTCCTGACGGTTCAGGGGCGGCCGCCTCAGGACGGCGGGACGGTGTCCCGCCGACACTGACGGGGTCGAGAGGCGGGGCGTCGGGGGACGCGCCGGCCACCACGGGCGGGAAAGGACGGAGTGACACGATGCGCAGAGTGATGGGGGCTCTGATCGCGGCCTGGCTGGCGGTCATGGCGGTGCCGGGGGTCTCCTGGGCCGAGGACGCGAAGGTCCCGGCCGCGACCAGGCTGGCCGCCAAGTCGCACCCGGCGGTCCAGCTCATCCTCACCAAGTACGCGGCGGAGCTGACCGTCCCCTCGGTGGGGCTGCGGGACGGCAACTTCAAGCGGCTGACGCAGGAGGTCACCCGGGACGTCCTGGAAGGCGAGATCCCGCGCGACAAGCTGAACATCGCCAAGGCGCTCATCGGCCGCATGGCCAAGAACGTCGACGAGTACCTGGAGCCGATCGGGCCGGACCGCGTGGTGAAGGCCGAGACCGCCGGCACCTGCACGGGCTGGTGGGTCACCGCCGACGGCTACATGGTCACCGGCGCGCACTGCGTCAAGCCCGACCAGAAGCAGATCGCGCAGACCTTCGCCAAGCAGGCGCTGACCGACCTCGCCAAGGGCGACGCGGCCAACGTCAAGGCGCTGCTGTCGGGCGTGCGCGCCGACGAGGAGCTCAACCGGATGAGCGCGTCGATGTTCGCGACCTTCAACGCGGGCCACCTGAAGATGGACGGGCTCACCCAGTCCACCAGCGTGCTGCAGAGCATGCCGGGCGGCGGCGTGGACAAGACCGCCAAGGAGCTGCCCGCCGAGGTGGTCGCCGCCGGCGAGTCCTACCCCGGCAAGGACGTGGCGCTGCTGAAGGTCGGCAACCAGCAGAACCTGCCCACCCTCGCCCTCGGCGACGACAAGGACGCGCAGGTCGGCGACACCCTCTACATCGACGGCTTCCCCGGCACCGTCACCAACAACGGGACGCTGAGCGTGGACAGCCGCCTCCAGCCGACCTTCACCCAGGGCCCCTACAACGCCCAGCGCACCACGCAGGGCGGCGTCCCCTACATCCAGACGCAGGCCCCCGCCTACGGCGGCAACTCCGGCGGCCCGGTCTTCAGCGACTCCGGCCGGGTCGTGGGCATCCTGATCGCGGGGATGCAGGGCGCCGACGGGCAGTCGGCGCAGAACCAGCAGCTGGTGCTGCCGGTCAGCGTCGTGAAGGAGAAGCTGCGCGAGCGGAACGTGCGCCCGGCGCTGTCGCCGACCTCGGCGGCCTACAACCAGGCGCTGGACTCCTTCTTCAAGAAGCACTACAAGAACGCGGTCCCCAAGTTCAAGGAGGTCCAGAACCTCTACCCGGGCCACCCCTACGTGGCCAAGTACATCAGCGACTCGCAGACCGCCATCACCGACGGCAAGGACGAGACGCCGCTGCCGGCGAGCACCTGGCTGCTGATCGCGGGCATCACCGCGGCGCTGCTGCTGGCGGCCGGCCTGGTCGTCCTGCTCCTGGTGCGGCGCAGGCGGCGTCCGGCGAACCCCCATGGGGGCGGGTTCGGGACGCCTCAGGGCCCGATGCCGAACGGCGTGCTGCCGCCGCTGGGCCCGCCGCCGGGCCAGGACGGTCCGTTCGGGCCGGCCGGCCCGCCGCAGGGGCGGCCGATGCAGCACGGAGCGCCCGGGCGGCAGGGGGCCCCGGTCCCGCTGCCGCCCCCGGTCCCGCCTCAGCCGGGCCCGATGGGCTCCCAGCCCCCCGGCGCGCCGCGCCCGCCCTGGTAAGCGGCCCGAGCCGGCGCGCCATGGCCGGGGAGGGGCCCCGCCATGGCGCGCCACCAGAGCAGGTCCCGCCGTCGACCGCCTGACCGCACCGCGTCAGGTGCGACCGCCCCGTACGACCGCATCGCGCCTCGGCCCCCTTCCGGTTCCGTCCGGAAGGGGGCCGAGGCGTGATCGGGCATGTGCGGCGCAGCGGCGTCCTCCCCGTTCCGGGGCGGTGGGGCCGGGCGCGGGCGGACGCGGCCGCTAGGACGTCTCGATCACGCCCTGCCGCAGCAGCGCCCGGGTCCCCGTCCGCAGGTCGGCGGGGGTGATGTCCTCCAGCAGCAGGTACTGCAGCAGGAACCCCGGCATGATCCCGAACAGCGTCTTGCCCACCGCCTCCGCGTCGGTCCCGGCCGGCAGGTGCCCGGCCTCCAGCAGCCTCCGCGCGTAGGCGATCCAGATGTCGCGCAGGGCCGACATGTTCTCCCGCACGTACCGGCCGAGGTCGGGGTCGTGCAGCGCCAGCGCCCACGCCTGCGGCGCCAGCCGGACCGGGCCGGTCCCGCCGGCCAGCACCACGACGCGCTCGGCGATGCGCTCGGCGACCTCCTCCAGCGGCGGGACCGGGTCGGCCGCGGTGACCTCGGCGAAGAAGTGCTGCAGGCCGCCGATCACGGTGGCGGTGATGGCCTGGATGATCTCGTTCTTGCTCTTGAAGTAGCGGTACACCGCGCCCGCCGACAGGCCGGACTCGGTGAAGATGTCCTGCATCGACGTCTCGTGGATGCCCCTGCGGATGAAGCAGGCCCGAGCCGCGTCGAGGATCTGCTGCCGCCGGCGTTCCAGGTGCTCTTCGCTGACTCGTGGCATGGGGTGAATATAAAACGAACATTCGTTCTTGACAAGTCGGGAAGCCCGTGTGACGATGCGGGGGAGTTAAAGAGAACGAACATCCGATTTTATTGGAGCCGGTCGTGCACTCCCCCCTCATGCGCCGCGCCGCGGGCGTCGCCCTCGCCGCCGCCCTCCTGCAAATGATCATGATCCTGGCCTTCGCCTGGCCCGCCTCCCGCGTCGAGCCCCGCGACCTCCCGCTGGTCGCGGCGGGCCCGCAGGCCGCCGCCGTCGCCGAGCGCCTGGAGCAGGTCCGGCCCGGCGCCTTCTCCGTCGAGACCCTGCCCGACGAGGCCGCCGCGCGCCGCGCGCTGGCCGACCGGGAGGCCTACGGCGCCATCGTCACCACCCCCGCCGGCCCCCGCGTGCTGGTGGCCTCCGCCGCCTCGCCGACGGCCGCCCAGCTGCTCGGCCAGCTCGCCCAGCAGCTCGCCCAGGCCCCGGCCGCGCCCGTCCAGGACGTGGTCGCCGCCGACCCCGACGACCCGCGCGGCGCCGGGTTCGGCGCGCTGGCGCTGCCGCTGATCATGTCCGGGCTCGCCGCCGCGGTGCTGCTGACCCTCGCCGTCCCGGGCCTGGCCGCACGCGCCGCCGGGGTGGCGGCCTTCGCGGTGCTCGGCGGGCTGGGCAGCACCCTGCTCGCCCACACCTGGCTGTCGCTGCTGCCCGGCTCCTTCTGGGCGGTCGCCGCCGTCATCACGCTGTCGCTGCTGGCGGTGACCGGCATCGTGGCGGGGCTCGCCGCCGCCGTCGGCCGCCCCGGGATCGGGCTCGGCGCGCTGACGCTCCTGCTGCTGGGCAACCCGCTGTCGGGGGCGACCTCGGCGCCGGAGATGCTGCCCGAGCCGTGGGGCGCGCTCGGCCAGTACCTGCCGCCCGGCGCGGCGGCCACCCTGCTGCGCTCGGTCGCGTTCTTCGACGGCGCGCGCTCGGCCGTGCCGATCACCGTCCTGGCGGTCTGGGCCGCCGCCGGGTTCGCCCTGATCGGCGTGGCCCTGCTGCGCGGCCGCCGCGACGGGACGGCGGCCGCCCCGGAGCGCGAGCCCGCCCTCGCCTCCTGAGCCTTCCCGCCCCGCCTGACGGACGGTGACCTGCGCGTTCGCGCTCAGGTCACCGTTCGATCACATTTAGTGAGCGCGCCGATCGGCCTCCTATGCGACAAGTGAGCGGTCAGTAGCATTCCGTCACTGATCTCACGCGCGCGGGGGAGGGGAGAATGGCGGGTTTCCTGCTGCGACGTCTGGCCAACTACGCGGTCCTGGTCGTGCTGGCCGCGAGCCTCTCCTACCTGCTCGCGGCCGCCGTGCTGCAACCGCGCGCCAACTTCGAGGACCGCGTCCCCCGCCCGGCCGACGCCGCCGTGGACGCCGAGCTGTCGCGGCTCAACCTCAACGACGAGACCCCGCTCGCCGAGCGCTACGGCACTTGGGCCTCCGGGGTCCTGCGGGGCGACTTCGGCCGCACCTGGCAGGGCGAGCCGGTCAGCGCCGAGCTGTGGCGGCGCTCCTGGGCGAGCCTGCGGATGCTGCTGATCGGCAGCGTGGCGGGCTGCGCGCTGGGCGTCCTGCTGGGCGCCTACGCGGCGGTCCGGCGGAGCGGCGCCGCCGACCGGATCATCACGCTCGGCTCCTACCTGCTGCTGTCGGTGCCGGTGTTCGTGCTGGCGGTGCTGCTCCAGTCGGCCGCCCAGAAGGTCAACGACGCCACCGGCGTGCAGGTCTTCGAGTGGCTGGGCGAGACCGGGCCCGGCGCGTCCGAGGGCACCTTCGGCGCGCTCGGCGGGCTCGGCGACCGGGTGCGGCACCTGCTGCTGCCCACCGCCACGATCGCGCTGGCCCAGCTCGCCCTCTACTGCCGCTACCAGCGCAGCATGATGCTGGACGTCCTCAACGCCGACTTCGTGCGCACCGCCCGCGCCAAGGGGCTGCGGTACCGCTCGGCGCTGCTGCGGCACGGGCTGCGCACCGCGCTGATCCCGATGACCACCTACTTCGCCTACACCTTCGGCCTGCTGCTGCTCGGCGGCGTGTTCGTGGAGAAGATCTTCGGCTGGCACGGCCTCGGCGAGTGGCTGGTCGACTCCATCGCGCGCGGCGACGTCCACGTGGTCGCCGCCGTCAACTGCTTCGCCGCCCTCGCGGTGCTGCTGGCCGGACTGTTCTCGGACGTGCTGTACGGGACGTTGGACCCGCGCGTCCGGACCGGGGGCGCGCGGTGAGCCCGGCAGCGGGCCGGGCCGCGCGCGCCCTCGGCCGGAACCGGCGGGCCACCGCCGGCGCCGTCCTGCTGGCGCTGCTGTTCGCGCTGGCGTTCGCCGGGCCGGCGGTGTCGCCGTGGGGCTGGGAGGACACCGACTTCACCGCCTTCCGCCGCCCGCCCTCGGCCGACCACTGGTTCGGCACCACCCAGAGCGGCCGCGACGTGTTCGCCCTCACCCTGCGCGGCATGCAGAAGTCCCTGGTCATCGGCCTGCTGGTGGCGGTGCTGTCCACCGGCCTCGCGGCGCTGGTCGGGATGGTGTCGGGCTTCGTCGGCGGCTGGACCGACCGGCTGCTGATGTGGGGCGTGGACCTGCTGCTGGTGCTGCCGGCGTTCCTGGTGGTGGCGGTGCTGTCGCCGCTGCTGCGCGACGGCCGCCCGCTGGTGCTGGTGGTCGTGCTCGCCGCGTTCCTCTGGATGGTCACCGCGCGCGTGGTGCGGGCCATGACGATCTCACTGAAGGAGCGCGAGTACGTGCTGGCGGCGCGGTTCACCGGGGCCTCCACGCCGCGCGTGCTGGCGCGGCACATCCTGCCGCACCTGGCGTCGCTGCTGGCCGTGGACGCGAGCCTGAACGTCAGCGTGGCGGTCATCGCCGAGAGCGGCCTGTCCTACTTCGGGTTCGGCGTGCAGCCGCCCGACACCTCGCTGGGCACGGTGATCGCCGACGGGCGCGGCGCCGTCGCCTCCTACCCGTGGCTGGCGGGGTTCGCCGCCGGGCTGCTGGTGCTGATCGTGCTGGCGGTCAACCTGCTGGGCGACGGCCTGCGCGACGCGCTCGACCCGACCTCGGGGCGGACCCGGTGAACGCGCGCGAGACCGCCTCCGGCGCGTTCGCCGCGGCCGCGCCGCAGGCCGTGCCCGGCCCGCGGCCGGTCCTGGAGATCACCGGCCTGCGCGTCACCTACGAGCCCGGCGTGCGCGCGGTGCGCGGGGTGGACCTCAGCGTCGGCCCCGGCGAGGTCCTCGGCATCGTCGGCGAGTCGGGCTCGGGCAAGTCCGCCGTCGCGCTGGCCGCGGTCGGGCTGCTGCCGCCCGGCGCGCGGGTCGAGGGGTCGGTGCGGCTGCGCGGCCGCGAGCTGCTCGGCCGCCCCGACGCGGAGCTGTCGCGGGTGCGCGGCAAGGACCTGGCGATGGTGTTCCAGGACCCGCTGTCGGCGCTGACCCCCGTGCACACCGTCGGCGACCAGATCGCCGAGACCATCCGGGTGCACGCGGGCGCGACCCGCGCCGCCGCCCGCGCCCGCGCCGTCGAGCTGCTGGAGCTGGTCGGCATCCCCGACGCCGCGCGCCGCGCGCGGGCCTACCCGCACGAGTTCTCCGGCGGCATGCGGCAGCGCGTGATGATCGCGATGGCGATCGCCAACGACCCGGTCGCCATCATCGCCGACGAGCCCGCCACCGCCCTGGACGTCACCATCCAGGCGCAGGTCCTGGAGGTGCTGCGGGTCGCCAAGGAGACCACCGGCGCGGCCGTCGTGCTGATCTCCCACGACCTGGGCGTGGTGGCCGGGTTCGCCGACCGGGTGGCGGTCATGTACGCCGGGCGCGCGGTGGAGTCCGGGCCGGTGGGGGAGGTCTACGCCCGGCCCCGGATGCCGTACACGATCGGGCTGCTGAAGTCCCTGCCGCGCGTGGCGGGACCGCGCACCCGGCCCGTGCCGGTCGAGGGCGCGCCGCCGCCCGCGACCGCCCCCGACGAGGGGTGCGCCTTCGCGCCCCGCTGCCCGGTCGCCGTGCCGCGCTGTGGCGGGGCGGTGCCCGCGCCGGTCCCGGTCGGCCCCGGCGGGCAGCTGGCCGCCTGCGTCCGGACGGAGGCCACCGAGGACCGCGCCGCGATCTTCCCGGCGCCCGCGGCGCCGCCCGCGCCGCGCCGCCCGCCCCGGCACGAGCGGCCCGTCGTGCTGGAGGTGGACGGCCTGGTCCGGCACTATCCGCTGTACCGGGGGACGCTGCTCAAGCGGCGCGCCGGCACCGTCCACGCCGTGGACGGCATCGCCTTCGACGTGCGCGAGGGCGAGACGCTCGGCGTCGTCGGCGAGTCGGGCTGCGGCAAGACCACCGTCCTGATGGAGGTCCTGCGGCTGGCCGCCCCGCAGGAGGGCACGGTCACGGTGTTCGGGCAGGACGCCGCCGCGCTGACCCCCGCGCGCCGCAAGGCCCTGCGCCGCGACCTCCAGGTGGTGTTCCAGGACCCGTTGGCCTCCCTGGACCCCCGGATGCGCGTCGCGGCGATCCTTGCCGAGCCCCTGGCGGCGCACGGCGTGCCCCGCGCCCGGCGGCGCGGCCGCGTCCGCGAGCTGCTGGAGCTGGTCGGCCTCGGCCCCGAGCACGCCGACCGCCACCCGCACGGCCTGTCGGGCGGCCAGCGGCAGCGCGTCGGCATCGCCCGCGCCCTGGCGCTGGAGCCGCGTCTGCTGCTGCTGGACGAGCCGGTCGCCGCGCTCGACGTCTCCGTCCAGGCCGGGATCACCAATCTGCTGGCCGACCTGCAGGACCGGCTCGGCCTGGCCTACCTGCTGGTCGCCCACGATCTGGCGGTGGTCCGGCAGGTCGCCGACCGGGTCGCGGTGATGTACCAGGGCCGCCTTGTCGAGCTGGGCGCCACCGAAGCCCTCTACGCCGCACCCGCCCACCCCTACACGCGCGCGCTGCTGGACGCCTTCCCGCTGCCGGAGCCGAGCCGCGAGCGCCGCCGCGTGCCGCCGCTGCCCGGCGACCCGCCCGATCCGGCCGCGCCTCCGGAGGGGTGCCGGTTCCGGCCCCGCTGCCCCCGCTACGCCGCGCTCGACGGCGACCGGCGGCGGCTGTGCGAGACCACCGACCCGGAGCTCGGGCGGCCGGTCCCCGGCACCGACCAGCGGGTCGCCTGCCACCATCCGGAGCAGCGGTGAGGCCGCGCGGCGGAGCGGCGGCGATGGCGGCGGTGCTGGGCTGCGTCGTCACCGTGACCACCGGATGCGACGGCGGGGACGGCGCGGACGGCGCGGCGGCCGCCCCGGCGGGCCGCCCGCCCGGCTCCGACGTCAACCCGGTGCCGCGCGACCGCGTCCGCGACGGCGGGACGCTGCGCTGGCCGCTGCCGGAGTTCCCCACGCAGTGGAACTTCCACCACGTCAACGGCAGCCGCGGCGTGGTCGAGCAGGTCGTCCAGGGCGTGCTGCCCTACCTGATGCGCTCGGACGCCAAGGCCGTCCCGCACCCGGTCCCGGCCTACCTGCGGTCGGCGCGGGTGGTGCGGACCAGGCCGCACCAGGTGGTGGTCTACCGGCTCAACCCCCGGGCGCGCTGGTCGGACGGCAAGCCCATCGGCCTCGCCGACTTCGCCGCGCAGGCGCGGGCGCTGTCGGGCCGAGACCCCCGCTACCAGATCTCCAACACCACCGGGTACCGGCGCATCCAGAAGATCGGCCGCGGTGCCGGGCCGCACGAGGTCAAGGTCGTCTTCGACCGGCCCTACGCCGACTGGCGCAGCCTGTTCAGCCCGCTGTACCCGGCGTCCACCTGCGCCGATCCGGCGGTGTTCAACGGCGGCTGGGCCGACCGGGTGCCGGTGAGCGCCGGGCCGTTCCGGGTGGCGCGCATCGACCGCACCGCCAAGTCGGTCACGCTGTTGCGCGACCAGGGCTGGTGGGGGCGGCCCGCCAAGCTCGACCGGATCGTGTTCCGCACGATGGACGCCAGCGCGATGCCGGGCGCGTTCGCCAACGGCGAGATCGACCTCATGGACATCGGCGTGGACGCGAGCGCGCTGCGGCGCGCCGAGCACGTGCCGGGCGCGGTGGTGCGGCGCGCGGGGGCGCCGGACTGGCGGCACTTCACCCTCAACGCCGCCGGCCCCTTCCTGCGCGACATCCGGGTGCGGCGCGCGGTCATGCTGGCCGTCGACCGGCGCGTCATCGTCCGCTCCAGCCTCGCCGACCTCGGCTGGCCCGAGCGGACGCTCGGCAACCACTTCTTCGTCAACACGCAGGAGGGCTACCGCGACAACTCCGGCGACCTCGGCCGCTACGACCCCGAGCGGGCGCGGCGGCTGCTGGACCGGGCGGGCTGGGTCCGGCGGGGCGAGTACCGGGTGAAGGACGGCCGCACGCTGGCCCTGCGGTTCGTGGTCCCGGCGACCGTGCCCGGCGGCAAGCAGGAGGCCGAGCTGACGCGGGCGCTGCTGGAGCGCGTCGGCGTCCGGGTGGACATCCGGCCGGTGCCGACCGACGACCTGTTCGACCGGTACGTCACGCCCGGGGACTTCGACATCGTGCCGTTCTCGTGGCTGGGCACCTCGTTCCCGCTGTCGCCGCTGCGCTCGGTGTTCGCCCGGCCGCGCGGGGGGCGCATCCAGCAGAACTACGCGCGGGCGGGCACGCCCGAGATCGACGCGGCGATGGACCGCGCGATCGGCGAGATCGACCAGGCGAAGGCGCGGCGCCTGGTGAACGAGGCCGACCGCCTCGTCTGGGAGCTGGCGATCGTGCTGCCGCTCTACCAGCGCCCGCAGATCGTCGCGACCCGGGGCGGGCTGGCCAACCTGGGCGCGGGCGGGTTCTACGAGATCGCCTACGAGGACATCGGGTTCACCGGCCCTCAGTAGCCCCGCCGTCCGGCCTCCCGGCAGGACGGGACCGGTGGGGGTCAGGGGAAGGCCAGTTCGATGCCCTTGCGGTCGTTGGTGAAGCGGGTCTCCCAGACGTACAGCTTGATGTCGGAGGCGGCCAGGCCGTCCTCGACCGGCAGGTCGGTGGCGATCCGCACCAGGTAGGAGGCACCGGCCGGGATGAGGGTGTCGGCGTCCTGCCTGATCGGCGGCCTGGCCCCGTTCAGCCGGGCGATGACCTTGCTCTGGTTGGGCAGGGTGCACATCTGCGAGGGGATGCCCGGCTGCGGCATGCAGCGCTCCTGGGCCGAGGCGGGCACCCGGTCCTTCGGCACGAACAGGTCGGCGGGGAAGTCCAGCAGGACCGGCCGGCGCTGGTTGTTGGTGAGCACGTAGTCGGCGTAGGCGTAGCCCGACCCGGCGGGGGACGTCTTGCTGGTGGCGAGGGGGCGGTCGTCGGTGCCCGCCTTGACCGCCGCGACCCCGTACCCGTAGCCCTCGGGGGTGGTGAGGCTCAGCGGGGCGCCGGTCTTGGGCATGGGCGCGGCGCCCGGGACGGGGGCTCCCCCCTCGTCCCGCTCCCCGCCGGAGGCCGCCGCCGGGGGAGCGGCGGGGTCCTCGCCGCCGCCGTCCGGGCGGATCACCATGATGCCGACCGCCACCGCGGCGATGCCGACCACGCCGGTGAGCGCGCCCGCCAGCCCGAGGCGGCCGGCGTTGCTCTTCTTCTTGCGGCGGTGCGAACGGTAGCTGTTGGACATGTTCTTCCCTGGGCTCTCGGGGGCCTGTCCAGCCTCGGTAAGCGAGTCCTGTCTCAAGCGCGAACACGATACAAGACGTCCGGATTGCTGGTGTCGGGCACCCATGGGTGGGGAAAGGGGCGGCGTTCCCGTCATGTGATCACGAAGTGCGAGCGCGCAGCGCCTCCGGGCCGAGTCCCCGCAGCGACGCGTCCAGCACCTCGGCGGTGTGCGCGACGGCCATCGGCGCGCCCCGCCCGCCGGACCGGCGGTCGAGCGCGTCGGCGATCTGCATGGAGCAGCCGGGGTTGGCCGCCACCAGCACCTCCGCGCCGGTGTCGCGGACGTTCGCGGCCTTGCGGTCGCCGAGTTCGGCGGCCGCCTCGGGCTGCAGGAGGTTGTAGGTCCCGGCCGAGCCGCAGCAGACGTCGGGGTCGGCGATCTCCCGCACGGTCAGCTCCGGGATGCCGGCGAGCAGGGCGCGCGGCTGCGACCGCACGCCCTGGGCGTGCGCGAGGTGGCAGGCGTCGTGGTAGGCGACGGTGACCGGTAGCGGCCGTCTTTCGGCGCGCGGCCCCAGCTCCACCAGGAACTCGGCCAGGTCGCGGGTCCTGGCCGACAGCGCCTCGGCGCGCCGGGCCCAGGCGGGCTCGTCGGCGAGCAGGGCGGCGTACTCCTTCATGGAGGAGCCGCAGCCCGCCGCGTTCACCACCACGACCTCGACCTTCTCGAACGCGGCGATGGTGCGGCGGGCGAAGGCGCGGGCCTCGTCCTCGCGGCCGGAGTGCAGCGACAGCGCGCCGCAGCAGCCCTGGGACTTGGGGATGACGACGTCGCAGCCCTCCATCGCCAGGACGCGCGCGGTCGCGGCGTTGACGCCGGGGAAGAACTCGCGCTGCACGCAGCCGGTGAGCATCCCCACGGTGGCGCGGCGCTCCCCGCGCGCGGCGACGAACGCGGGCAGGCGCGGGGCCTTGCCCAGGGGCGGAGCGAGCCGCTCCATCGCCGCCAGCGACGGCGACAGCCGCTCCAGCACGCCGCTGCGGCGGACCAGGCGGTCCAGGCCGGCGCGCTGGTAGAGGCGCAGCGGGCCGCGCAGCGCGCGCAGCCGCCGGGGGTAGGGGAACAGACTGAAGATCAACTGCCGGACGGCGCGGTCGGCGGGGGAGCGGGGGTGCTCGCGCTCCACCTCGGCCCGCGTCATCTCGATCAGCCGGTCGTACCGCACGCCCGACGGGCAGGACGTCACGCACGCCATGCAGCCGAGGCACGCGTCGAAGTGGCCGACCATGGCCTCGCTCAGCGGCGCGCCCTCCTGGTGCTGCTGCATCAGGTGGATGCGGCCGCGCGGGGAGTCCATCTCCTCGCCCCACAGCACGTAGGTCGGGCAGGTCGGCAGGCAGAAGCCGCAGTGCACGCAGTCGTTGAGGAGCTTCGGCAGTTCTTCCGGGGCGCCCATGGTCAGATCCCTCCCACGAAGCGGCCGGGGGACAGCCGGTGCTCCGGATCGAACTGGTCCTTCACCCGCCGCATCAGCGACAGCGCGGGCACCGGGCCCCACACGTCGAGCGCGTCGCGGACGGGTTCGGGGGCGTAGCGGACGACCGCGCCGCCCTTGTGCGGGGCGAGCGCGGCGCGCAGGCCCTCCAGCGTCTCGGCGGCCCGCTCCGGGGCCACGTCGGCGGGGAGCCCGAGCAGGCCGCGCCCCGACGCGCTCCAGGTCGCCGATCCGGTGAGCCAGCCGGCGTGCGCGAGGGCGGCGGGCGGCGCGGTGATCTCGATGAGGGTGGTGCCCTCGGGGGAGCGGCCCCACCAGGCGGGCGGTTCGGGCCCGGTGCGCGCTCCGCCGCCGAGCAGGTCGTCGACCTGGCCGCAGCGGGCGGCCACGCCGTCGGGGACCCCCTCCAGCAGCACGCCGACCGCGATGCCGTCCGGGGTGGCGGCGCACTCGACGGCGCTGGGCGCGACGGGGGAGTGCAGCACGGCCTGGACGGCGGCGTGCGCGGCGGCCGGGTCGGGGACGGTGGCGGAGACGTAGGCGGCCTCGGCCGGGACCGGGTGCAGCCGGAAGGTGGCCTCGACGATCAGGCCGAGCGTGCCCCAGGAGCCGGAGAACAGGCGGCCCAGGTCGTACCCGGCGACGTTCTTGACGACCTTGCCGCCCGAGCGCGCGATCCCGCCGTCCGCGCGGACGATCGTCAGGCCGATGACCAGGTCGCGCGGCGAGCCGTACAGCAGGCGCAGTGGCCCGGCCGAGCCGGTGGCGACCGTGCCGCCGACCGTCGCGGTGGGCGGGCGGGCGTCCAGGGCCAGGCGCTGGCCGTGCTCGGCGAGGGCGGCGGCGAGGCGGTCGAGCCGCACGCCCGCCTCGGCCTTGACCACCAGGTCCCCGGCCGCGTGCTCGACGATCCGGTCCAGGCGGGCGGTGTCCACCAGCAGGTCGCAGCGCCGGGGCGGCAGGCCCCAGTCCAGGCGGGTCTCCATGCCGCGCGGGACGACCGCGAGGCCCAGCTCGGCGGCGGCGCGCATCACCTCGGCGGCCTCGGCCGCGCTCGCCGGGGCCGCCACCGCCTGCGGGACCGCGCCGAGCACGCCGTCCTCGGGCCCGGCGGGCCGCACGTCGGCGCAGACCTTCGCCAGCGCGTCGATAGGGGCCGTCATCAGAACAGGTCCGCCTTTCCCTGCTCGACAAGGGGGTGCACGCCCTTGCGGACGCCCGGGACCTCCCCGCACAGGCGGGGGGTGGGGAAGACCTTGCCGGGGTTGCACAGCCCGGCCGGGTCGAAACCGCAGCGGACCATCTGCATGGTGTCCAGGTCGGTGTCGGTGAACATGCGCGGCATGTAGCGGGACTTGTCCACGCCCACGCCGTGCTCGCCGGTGATGGACCCGCCGTGCTCGATGCACAGGTCCAGGATCGCGCCGGAGACCTCCTCGGCGCGCTCGGCCGCGCCCGGCTCGGCGTCGTCGAACAGCACCAGCGGGTGCAGGTTGCCGTCGCCCGCGTGGAAGACGTTCGCGACGCGCACGCCCGACTCGGCCGACAGCGCGTCGATGCGGCCGAGCACGCGGGGCAGCGCGGTGCGCGGGATGACGCCGTCCTGCACCAGGTAGGCGGGGCTGATCCGGCCGACGGCGGCGAACGCCGACTTGCGGCCGCGCCAGATCAGCGCGCGGGCGGCGTCGTCGGCGGCGATGCGGATCTCGAACGCGCCCGCCTCCCGGCAGAGCCGCTCGACCTCGGCGAACTGGTGGGCGACCTCGGCGTCCGGGCCGTCCAGCTCCACGATCAGCACCGCGCCCGCGCCGGGCGGGTAGCCGCAGCTCACCGCGGCCTCGGCGGCCTCGATCGACAGCGCGTCCATCATCTCGATCGCGGCCGGGACGACGCCCGCGCCGATGATCGCCGACACCGCCGTGCCGCCGGCCTCGATCGAGTCGAAGGCCGCCAGCAGCGTCTGCACGGTCTCGGGCACCCGGGTCAGCCGGACGGTGATCTTGGTGGTGATGCCGAGGGTGCCCTCGGCGCCGACGAACACCCCCAGCAGGTCGTAGCCGGGGCCGCCGGCGGTCAGCTCGGTGATCTCGCCGTCGGGGGTGACGATCTCGCAGGCCAGCACGTGGTGGGCGGTGAAGCCGTACTTCAGGCAGTGCGCGCCGCCGGAGTTCTCGGCCACGTTGCCGCCGACCGAGCAGATCTGCTGGCTGGAGGGGTCGGGCGCGAAGTAGTAGCCGTCGGCGCGGACCGCGCGGGTCACGTCCAGGTTGATCACGCCCGGCTCGACCACCGCCCGCTGGTTGGCGATGTCGATCTCCAGGATGCGGCGCATCCGGGCGGTGACGATCAGCACGCCGTCGGTGCGGGGCAGCGCGCCGCCCGACAGGCCGGTGCCCGAGCCGCGCGCCACGTACGGCACGCCCTCGGCCGCGCACGCGCGCACGACGGCGGCGACCTGCTCGGCGGACTCGGGGAGCACCACCACGCCGGGCGTCGCGCGGTGGTTGGTCAGGCCGTCGCACTCGTAGGTGCGCAGGCGGACCGGATCGGTGATGACCCCGTCGGGGCCCAGCAGCGCGGTGAACCGCTCGGCCAACCGCGCGAGCGAGGTACTCATACAGCCACCCTTCCACGCCCCCCGACGGACTTGAACGAGTGCGCCCCGGCCGCCCGGACGGATCGTCCGGGCGGCCGGGCCGGGGCGCGTCCGCGCGCGGCGCGGCGGACGCGGGCGCCGCCTAGGGGAAGCGCACGTAGGCCGGGGTGGTCAGGAACTCCTGGTACTCGTCGGCCAGGGTGACCTGCTTGAACAGCTCGACCGCCTCGTTGTAGCCGGGCTCGTCGTAGGCGTCGCCCAGCTCGGCGCGGATCTTGGCCAGCTCCTCGTCCAGCAGCTCGGCCACCCACTCCTTGGTGATCTTGCGACCCTCCTTGGTGGAGACGCCGTTGTAGATCCACTGCCACACCTGCGAACGGGAGATCTCGGCGGTGGCCGCGTCCTCCATCAGGTTGTGGATGGCGACCGCGCCCGAGCCGTTCAGCCAGGCGGCCAGGTAGCGCAGCGCCACGTCGATGTTGCCGCGCAGGCCCGCCTCGGTGATGTCGCCCGGGGTGGCCTTGATGTTGAGCAGGTCGGAGGCCGAGACGCTGACGTCCTCGCGGAGCCGGTCGCGCTGGTTCGGTTTGTCGCCGAGCACGCCGTCGAAGACCTCGCGGCAGACCGGGACCAGGTCGGGGTGGGCGACCCAGGACCCGTCGAAGCCGTCGCCGGACTCGCGGGTCTTGTCGGCGCGCACCTTCTCCAGGGCGGCCTTGTTGACCTCGGCGTCCCTGCGGGAGGGGATGAACGCGGCCATGCCGCCGATCGCGTGCGCGCCGCGCTTGTGGCAGGTGCGCACCAGCAGCTCGGTGTAGGCGCGCATGAACGGCGCGGTCATGGTGATCGAGTTGCGCTCGGGCAGGATGAAGTCCTCGCCCCGGTCCCGGAACTTCTTGATCACCGAGAACAGGTAGTCCCAGCGGCCGGCGTTCAGGCCCGCCGAGTGGTCGCGCAGCTCGTAGAGGATCTCCTCCATCTCGAACGCGGCCGGGATGGTCTCGATCAGCACGGTGGCGCGGATGGTGCCGCGCGGGATCTCCAGGTGGTCCTGGGCCAGGTTGAAGGCGTCGTTCCAGAGGCGGGCCTCCAGGTGCGACTCCATCTTCGGCAGGTAGAAGTAGGGGCCCTTGCCCTTGTCCAGCTGGCGGCGGGCGCAGTGGAAGAAGTACAGGCCGAAGTCGAACAGCGAGCCGGACATCGGCTCACCGTCGATCAGCAGGTGCTTCTCCTCCATGTGCCAGCCGCGCGGGCGCACCACGATGGTGGCGAGCTCCTCGTCGGCCTTCAGCGCGTAGGACTTGCCGCTCTTGGGGTCGGTGAAGTCGATGGTGCGGTCGAGGGCGTCGCGCAGGCTGAGCTGGCCCTCGATCATGTTGTTCCACAGCGGGGTGTTGGCGTCCTCGAAGTCGGCCAGCCACACCTTGGCGCCCGAGTTGAGGGCGTTGATGGTCATCTTCTTGTCGGTGGGGCCGGTGATCTCGACCCGGCGGTCCACCAGGCCCGGCGCGGGCTCGGCCACCCGCCAGGTCTCGTCGGCGCGCACGCCCGCGGTCTCGGGCAGGAAGTCCAGCGTGCCGCCCGCGGTCAGCCTGCGCTGCCGCTCGGCGCGGGCCTCCAGCAGCTCCTTGCGGCGGGCGCCGAACTCCCGCTGCAGGTGGGCGAGCAGGCTGAGCGCCTCGGGCGTCAGGATCTCGTCGTACCGCTCGTGGAGGGGGCCCGTCATCTCCACGCCTTCGAGTGCAGCCATCCGCCTGCCCTTTCGCATCGTGAAATTTCACTTCTGTTCCGTGGAGAACGCTACTCGCCGGTACGGAGCCGGGTCAAAGCGGACCCCGGTGGCCTTGACCACGCCCTTCGTCCTGCCCCTCGCCCCGCCTTCGCCCTGGCCTTCGTCCCGCGCGTCCGGCCGGGGAGGGGTGGGCGGGTCCGCTTCGGGGCATGCCCGGGACACGGAGGGATAATCGAATGCCCCGCCGTCGCGGGGCGTGAGACGATCGCGGGGAAGACACGGCCGCCCTGCGGCGTTCTACAGAGGACTTATGACTGAACCTTTCTCTGAAGACCACACCCTGGACCTGATCGACGACGACGAGCCGATGACCGGGGACCTCGACCTGGAGGAGCGCCGGGCGCTGCGCCGCGTGGCGGGCCTGTCCACCGAGCTCACCGACGTCACCGAGGTCGAGTACCGGAAACTGCGACTGGAGCGGGTCGTCCTGGTCGGCGTATGGACCGACGGCACCGCCGAGGAGGCCGACAACTCGCTGCGCGAGCTGGCGCTGCTGGCCGAGACGGCCGGCTCGGAGGTGCTGGAGGGGCTGGTCCAGCGCCGCCACCGCCCCGACCCGGCCACCTACATCGGCTCGGGCAAGGCCGCCGAGCTGCGCGACGTGGTGATCTCCACCGGCGCCGACACCGTCATCTGCGACGGCGAGCTGGCCCCCAGCCAGCTGCGGCACCTGGAGGAGACCGTCCAGGTCAAGGTGATCGACCGCACCGCGCTGATCCTCGACATCTTCGCCCAGCACGCCAAGAGCCGCGAGGGCAAGGCGCAGGTCGAGCTGGCCCAGCTCAACTACCTGCTGCCGCGCCTGCGCGGCTGGGGCGGCAACCTGTCCCGCCAGGTCGGCGGTCGGGCCGCCGGCGGCGTCGGCATCGGCGGCCGCGGCCCCGGTGAGACCAAGATCGAGCTGGACCGGCGGCGCATCCGCACCCGGATGGCCAAGCTGCGCCGGCAGATCGCCGACATGGGCAAGTCGCGCGACACCAAGCGCGGCGAGCGCCGCCGCAACGCGGTGCCCGCGGTCGCCATCGCGGGCTACACCAACGCGGGCAAGTCCTCGCTGCTCAACCGGCTGACCGGCGCGGGCGTGCTGGTGGAGAACGCCCTGTTCGCCACCCTGGACCCGACCGTCCGCAAGGCGGAGACGCCGGGCGGGCGCGCCTACACCCTGGCCGACACCGTCGGATTCGTCCGGCACCTGCCGCACCAGCTGGTCGAGGCGTTCCGCTCCACCCTGGAGGAGGTGTCGGACGCCGGGCTGATCCTGCACGTGGTGGACGGCTCCGACGCCGACCCCGAGGCCCAGCTCGACGCGGTGCGCGAGGTGTTCCGCGAGATCGGCGCCGACAGGGTGCCCGAGCTGGTGGTCATCAACAAGGCCGACGCCGCCGACGACCTTGCGATCGCCCGGCTGCGCCGCCGCGAGCCCAACAGCGTCGTGGTGTCGGCCCGGACCGGCCAGGGCATCGAGGAGCTGCGCGCCGCGATCGAGGAGCGGCTCCCCGGTCTGGACGCCGAGCTGCGGGTACTGCTGCCCTACGACCGCGGCGACCTGGTCGCCCAGGTGCACGAGCGCGGCGAGGTGCTGGAGCAGGAGCACCGGCCCGAGGGCACGGCGCTGCACGCCCGGGTCCCCGCCGACCTGGCGGGGGAGCTGGCCCCGTTCGAGGTGGCGGCGACCACCTCCTGAAGTCGCGACGCGTCGGCCCGGCCGGATTCCGGCCGGGCCGACGCGCGTGCGCGCCCGGCCGCCGCCGCGGGGAGCATCCCGGAGTGGTCGCCGAACGGTGACAGCTTCTCCATTCCGCTTGACGCGCCTTCCGGATTCCGTACGGTCTTATGACTAAGGGGCGGGGTGGTGACGGCGTGCAGGATGACCGGAATCTTTTACCAAATAAGGGGTTTGCGAACTTTGTCCGGTTGTGTCGTCGTCCCGGTGGCGCGGCCGGACCCGCACCCCCGCCCACCGGCCATGGCCCGGGTTCCCGGAACTTGTCACTGGGCTCCCGCGTTTGCCCGGCAGAGGTTGTCGGGCGGGCCTTCAGTGCACTACCGTGACGAAACCGATATCTGCGGTCTCGTTGCTCGTGGTGGTCACCCGACCACCAACCCTCCAACGGTGAACCGCCGGCACCCAGTCGGCGTTGCGGATCGAGAGCAGGTGGCCCCTCCTATGGCGTCCGGTACAGCGGCCTGCGCCGCTTCGTCCCCTTCGGGTCGGTGACCCTATGACGGTACGGCTGTTGACGAACATCGGCCGGCTCTGGACGGGCACCGACGTCTGCAGCAACGCCGCCGTCCTCATCCACGACGACCGCATCGTGTGGGCCGGCCCCGCCTCGGACCTCCCGCAGAGCGTGCCGGGCATCATCGACGACATCGTGGACGTCGACCATGTGGAGAACCTCGGCGGCGGCCTGGTCACCCCCGGTCTGATCGACGCCCACTCGCACCCGGTCTACGCGGGCAACCGCTGGGCCGAGCTGGCGATGCGCACCTCCGGGTCGTCCCACTCGGCGATCGCGGCCGCGGGCGGCGGTGTCAACTCCACCGTCACCGTGACCCGCGGCACCGACCCCTGGACGCTGTGCAACGCGGTCCGCGAGCGGCTGCGCCAGTGGATCCTGGCGGGCACCACCACCGTCGAGGCCAAGACCGGCTACCACCTCACCCGCGACGGCGAGCTGGCCGACATCCGGATGCTGCGCTCGCTGGAGGGCGAGCCGTCGATGCCGCGCGTGCACGCCACGTTCCTGGCCGCGCACATCCTGCCGCCGGAGTTCTTCGGCCGCCGCCGCGACTACATCGAGGCCGTGCGGCTGTGGGCCGGCGACGCGGCCGCGGCGGGCGCCGACTCCATCGACGTGTACTGCGACGAGGGCCACTTCACCGCCGAGGAGGCCCGCGCCCTGCTGCTGACCGGCAAGCGCGCCGGGCTGAAGGCGCGGATGCACGCCTGCGCCAACGAGCGCATCGGCGCGGCCCAGGTCGCCGCCGAGGTCGGCTGCGCGTCGGCCGACCTGCTGACCCACGCCAACGAGGACGACATCAAGGCCCTGGCGCACGCGGGCGTCACCGCCACCGTCTGCCCCGGCAGCGCCCTCAACAGCTCCCGGCCGCCCGCGCCGGTCCGCGCGATGCTCGACCGCGGCGTCACCGTGGCGCTCGGCACCGACCACAACCCCGGCCAGTGCGGCATCACCTCGATGCCGCTGGTCATCGGCCTGTCGGTGGCGATGTACGGCCTGTCGGTCACCGAGGCGCTGCGCGCGGCCACGCTCGGCGGCGCGGCCGCCCTGCGGGTCGGCGACCGGGGCTCGCTGGCGCCGGGGATGCTGGCCGACATCGTGCTGTGGGACGCCGACCACGAGGGCGCGTTCGCCTGGGCGTTCGGCCTGCGCGCACTGCGGGTCTGGCGCGGGGGCGCGCCCGTCCAGCCCTGACGTCGGCCCGTTACAAGGGCGAAACGGCCAGGGGGTAGGTTCGCTTCCATGAGCGCGGTCGCGGTCGTCACCGATTCCACCGCCTACCTTCCCGCCGACCTGGTCGAGCGGCACCGCCTCACGGTGGTACCGCTGCAGATCGCGATCGGCGGCGCCGTCCGCGACGAGGGCGACCTGACCACCGCCGAGGCGGCGCGGGCGCTGAAGGAGTGGCGCCCGGTCACCACCTCGCGCCCGGCCCCGGAGCGGTTCGCCCACGCCTACAAGGCGGCGGCCGGCGCCGGCGCGCAGGCGATCGTCTCGGTGCACCTGTCGGCGGCGATGTCGGGCACGGTGGAGGCGGCCCGGCTGGCGGCCGAGACCGCGCCGGTCCCGGTGCACGTGGTCGACAGCGGCACCATCGGCCTGGGCCTGGGGTTCGCGGCCCTGTCGGCCGCGGCGGCCGCCCTGCGCGGCGAGGACGCGGCCGCGGCCGTGGCCGCCGCCCGGTGGCGCGCCGACGAGTCCCGCTCCCTGTTCTACGTGGACACCCTTGAGCACCTGCGCCGCGGCGGCCGCATCGGCGCGGCGACGAACCTGCTGGGCTCGGCGCTGATGGTCAAGCCCCTGCTGGGCATCGCCGACGGCATGATCGCCCCGCTGGAGAAGGTGCGGACCTCCTCGCGCGCCCTGGCGCGCCTCGCGGAGCTGGCGGTGGCCGAGGCGGGCGACCGCCCGGTGGACCTGGGCGTGCAGCATCTGGCGGCGGAGTCCCGCGCGGAGACGCTGGCCGCGCGCCTGCGCGAACGCATCCCGAACGTCGAGGACATCTACGTCGGCGAGGTGGGCCCCGTCATCGGCGCCCACGTGGGGCCGGGGATGCTCGGCGTGGTGGTGGCGCCCCAGCCGCCCCGCTGACCAGCGGAACGATCGGTTATCCACAGGTCGTCGGAACTCCTTCCGCCCCTTCTCGCGCATCCCTACCGTCGAACGCATGAAGCTCCACGACCGGTTGCGCCGCCCCACCCCCTTCGGCGGGGGAGCCCCTCTGGGCCCGCCGCGCGACGTCCCGCCCGCCGCGCACTTACGGGCCGCCCCTGACCCGCCCGACCGCGTCCGGATTCCCGCGGCCGAAGGCGGGGGCCTCCGCCTTCCCAGCACCGAGGAGCTGGACCCGGGCCCGCGCGGCGTCCGCACCCTGATCGCGATCGGCGTGATCGCGGCCGTGGCGGCCGCCGCCTACTTCTGGCTGGCCCGCCCGACGCCGGAGGCGGCGCCTCCGCCGCCCTCCGCCCAGCCGGCGGCGGTCGCCGAACCCCGGCCGGCCCAGCCTCTGCCGTCCCCGTCCCCCTCGGCCAGCGTGACGGTCCACGTCTTCGGCAAGGTCGAGCGGCCCGGCATCGTGTCCCTCCCCGCGGGCGCGCGGGTCGCCGACGCGATCAAGGCCGCCGGCGGTCCGCGCCCGACGGCCACGACGGGCGCCCTGAACCTGGCGCGCAAGCTGCAGGACGGCGAACAGATCCCGGTGGGCGTCCCGGCCCCCACCCCGCCCCCAGGCCAGCCGCCCCCGGGCGCGGCCCCTTCCGCCGCCGCCGGTTCACCCGTGGACCTCAACACGGCCACGACCGAGGAGCTGGACGCGCTGCCCGGCGTGGGCCCGGTGCTGGCCCAGCGGATCGTGGAGTACCGCACGCAGCACGGCGGCTTCCGCTCCGTGGAGCAGTTGCAGGAAGTCACGGGCATAGGGGCCCGCCGCTTCGCGGACCTGAAAGCGATGGTGCGCGTATGAGCACCCCCGATCCTCAGGAACCGGGCCCGGACCTGCACCTGGTGGCCCCGGCCTTGGCCGTCTGGCTGACGGCGGCCCTGACCTTGGGCTTCCCTCCGGCCATCGCCTACACGACCGCGGCCGCGGCGACCGTCGCAGCCCTGACCCTGCTGTTCCACATCTACCGAACCCGCCCCCGCCGACGACTACGCACGCCCCAGCGCCGAGGCCGACAGGGCAGCACGCAGCACAGCTCCCAAACCCACGACCCAGACCAGACCAGCACCCGAAGCGAGGACCGCAGTCGAGGAGAGCGCGGTCAGAGCGAGGACTGTGGCCAAGGCCAAGGCGTTGACCAGGGCGGAGGGCCCGACCTGGGCGAGGGCCGCAGCCGGGACGCGGGCTGCGAACGAAGCGGGGAAGGTGGCCGAGGGCGGGACTGCGCCTGCGCAGGGGACCGCAGATGGGATGGCAGGTGCAGGCGAGGCAGGGAGCGCGACCGGGATCAGCGCTTCGACCTAGATCAGGGTTGTAGGCGAGAGCAGGATCGCGGTCGCGGACAGGGGCAGGAGTGGCTCGGCCGTTGGAGGCGCGGTGGAGGACGAGGGCGGGGAGGGCGGTGGCACGGGGTCGTTGGGGTGGTGCTGGTGTGTGCGGCGGCGTCGGCGGTCGGAGTCGGGTTGCGGGGGTCGGCCGTTGCGAGTGGGCCGGTCAGGGAGGCGGCTCGCAACAGGGAGCGGGTGGCGATCGAGGCGGTCGTCACCGCTGACCCGCAGGTCGTGCAGGGGGCGGGGCGGGCGATCGTTCTGGTGCGGGCGCGTGTCGAGGTGCTGTGGCGCGCCGGGCGGCGGTCCGGGGTCCGCGTGCCGGTGCTGCTGATCGCCGGAGACCAGCGGTGGCGCGGGCTGCTGCCGAGCCAGCGGGTGCGGTCCACCGGGCGGCTGGAGCGGCCGCGCGGCGCGGAGCTGCTGGCCGCCGTGGCGGCCGTCCGGGGGCCGCCGCTGCTCCTCGGGACGCCGTCGTCGGTCCAGCGCGCGGCCGAGACGGTCCGCGCACGCCTGCGGCAGGCGACCGAACGGTTGCCGCCCGACCAGCGGGGCGTGCTGCCCGGCATGGTCGTCGGCGACACCTCGCGCTTGGACCCCCGCCTCGCCGAGCGGTTCCGGACGGCCGGGCTCACGCACCTGCTCGTGGTGTCGGGCGCGAACCTGGCGATCGTCATCGGCGCGGTCATGGCGCTGTGCCGGGCGGTCGGGCTCGACCGCCGGTCGGCTCCGCCGGTGGTGATCTGCGCGGTGCTGGCGTTCGTGGTGGTGGCGAGGCCGGAGCCCAGCGTGCTGCGGGCCACGGTGATGGGGATGATCGGACTGCTGGCCTACTTCAGCGGCCGTAAGCGCCAGGGCCTGTCCGCGCTGGGCGCGGCCGTACTGGTGCTGGTGCTGATCGACCCCGGGCTGGCCCGGTCGTACGGGTTCACGCTGTCGGTCCTGGCCACGGCGGGCCTACTGGTGCTGGCGCCTCCCTGGCGCGACCGCCTTCGCCGCCGGCTTCCGGCGCCGATCGCCGACGCGGTCGCGATCGCGGCGGCCGCCCAGATCGCCGTCGCGCCCGTCCTGGTGATGCTGTCGGGCGAGATAGGCGTCGTCGCCGTGGCCGCCAACCTCCTGGCCGCCCCGGCCGTCGCGCCCGCGACGCTGCTGGGGGCGCTCGGCGCGCTGACGGCGCTGGTGGCGATGCCGGTGGCGCGGTTCGTGGTGTGGCCCGCCGGTCTCGCCGCGGGCTGGATCGCCGGGATCGCCCGGCTGGCCTCCGCACTGCCGTACGCGACCGTGCCCTGGAAGGCCGGAGGGCTTGGGGCGCTGTCGCTGCTGGCGGCCGGGGCCGTCGCCGTCCTCGTCCTGCGTTCGCGCCGCGTGCGGTTGTGCGCGGCGGCCGCGATGGTCGGCGTGCTGGTCGGCGTCATCGCACTGCGCGCGGTCATGCGGGGCTGGCCGCCCCCTTCGTGGGCGATGGTGGCGTGCGACGTCGGGCAGGGCGACGCCCTGGCGCTGGCCGCCGGTCCGGGACGGGCGGTGGTGGTGGACGCCGGGCCCGACGCCGCGGCGGTGGAGGCGTGCCTGGACCGGTTGAAGGTGCGGGAGGTGCCGCTGCTGGTCCTCACGCATCCGCACGCCGACCACATCGACGGCATCGCGGGCGTCCGCCGAGGCCGCGAGGTGCGCACGGTGCTGACCACGCCGCGCTCGTCCGGTCGCGAAGCACGGCTCGGTCGGGGCCTGGACGTCCGCGCGGCCCTCCCCGGGCAGCGGTGGACCGTCGCCGACCTCACCCTCTCGGTCCTGGGGCCGCTGACGACCGGGCCGAGCCTGGCGGGCACCGACGACGGCAGCACGATCAACAACGCGAGCCTCGTCCTGGTCGCGCGGAGCCCGGCGTTCAGCGCGCTGCTGACCGCGGACGTGGAGGCCGACGCACAGCGCTCGCTGGCGCCGCTGGTGCCCCCGGTGCAGGTCCTGAAGGTGCCGCACCACGGCTCGCGGAGCCAGGACCGCGCCTTCCTCGCGGCCGCGCGGGCCCCGGTCTCCCTGATCTCGGTCGGAAGGGACAACGACTACGGCCACCCGTCCCCGGCGACCCTGTCCCTGCTGGAACGCCTGGGCGGCCGCGTCTACCGGACCGACCAGGCGGGGGACATCGCCGTCGTCCGCACGGCCGGGGGCCTCGCCGTGGTCCGGAGGGGGTGAACGATCCGCGGGTGCGCGGGTGCGCGGGTGCGCGGGTGCGCGGGTGCGCGGGTGTGCGGGTGCGCGGTGCGTGCGTGCGGTGCGTGCGGGGGTGCGGGGATGCGGTGCGTGCGTGCGGTGCGTGCGGGGGGCCGGTGCGGGCGTGCGGGCGGTACGGGCGTGCGGGCGGTGCGGGCGGTCGGGCGTGCGGGCGGCCGGGCGGGCGGGCGTGTGGGCGGGGCGGCGCGATCACGGGGTCGGGCGTGGCATGCTGCTGGGGTGCCAGCGGACGCCATCACCCTGATCGTCGGAGACGAAGAGCTGCTCGTGGAGCGGGCCATCGGCGACGTGGTCGCCAGCGCGCGGTCCGCCGATCCCGATACCGAGGTGATCGACCTGCTGCCGGGCGGGCTGGAGCCCGGCCGGCTGGCGGAGCTGACCTCGCCGTCGCTGTTCGGCGGGACCAAGGTGCTGGTGCTGCGGTCGGCGCAGGACCTGGGCAAGGACCTGAGCGCCGAGGTGCTCAGGTACGTCAAGAGCCCGGCGCCCGAGGTCGCGCTGGTCGCGGTGCACCACGGCGGCGCCAAGGGCAAGGCGCTGGTGGACGGGCTGGCCAAGGCGGGCGCCCGCAAGGTCTCGTGCCCGAAGATCGGCAAGGCGGGGGAGCGCATCGACTTCGTGCGCGCCGAGTTCCGCCGACACGGCGGCAAGATCTCGGTGGACGGCGCCCGCACGCTGGTCGAGGCGGTCGGCAACGACCTGCGGGAGCTGGCGGCCGCGGCCGGCCAGCTCATCGCCGACACCGGCGGCAAGGTCGACGACGCCGCGATCGCCCGCTACTACCGGGGACGCGCGGAGGTCAGCGGGTTCACCGTCGCGGACAAGGCGGTCGAGGGGCAGCTCGCCGACGCGCTGGAGCAGCTCCGCTGGGCGCTGGCGACCGGCGTCGCGCCCGTCCTGATCGTCAGCGCGCTCGCGCAGGGCGTGCGGGGGCTGGCCAAGGTCGGCGGGGCCCCGCGCGGGGCGCAGCCCGCGGCGCTGGCCCGCGACCTCGGGATGCCCCCCTGGAAGATCCAGCGTGTGCAGAAGCAGCTGCGTGGATGGTCCGGCGACGGGGTCGCCCGGGCGCTGACCGCCGTCGCCAAGGCCGACGCGCAGGTCAAGGGCGGCGCCGCCGATCCTGCCTACGCCCTGGAGAAGGCCGTGGGCGACATCGTCGCCGCCCGCTCCATGCGTTGACGATCGCCGCGCTCCGCCGTGGCCCCGGTCAGGGCAGGTTGGCGCGGATCGAGGCCAGCAGGGTCTCGACCAGGGGGTCCTCGCGGCGGGACGCGAGGCGCACGGCGTAGTACGGGACCGGGGGCAGGTCCGTTATCTCGCGTTGGACCAGGCCCTCGGGCGGGCGCACGCAGCCGTTCACCACCGCCATGCCCACGCCCAGGGTCGCGAAGTGCAGGATCAGCGGCCACCCGGAGGCTTCCACCGCGATCGTCCAGGGGACCTCGGCCGCCCGCAGGGCCCGCTCCAGCATGATCCGGTGAGGACCGTGGGGCGGCGGGACCACCAGGGAGGCCCCGGCCAGGTCGCGCAGGGTCAGGACGGGGCGCGCCGCCAGCCGATGGCCCTCGGGGAGGAGGAGCGTCTGCGGATAGGTCGCCAGCAGCGTCGTCTCCAGATCCGCCGGGAGGACGTCCAGGACCGCCACGCCCAGGTCAGCGCGGCCCGTGCGGACGGCGGTCAGGGTGCGGGAGCGGTCGGCGTTGATCAGACGCGGCCGCGGGGAGGCCGTGCGCACCGTCTCGCCGAGCAGGTAGAGGAAAGCGCCCTCACCTGCGGCCAGGGTCGGGACACGTCCGGGAGAGGCGCCCTGTATCTCGGCCAGGAACGACGCTGTACGGGCGTCCAGTTCACGGGCGAAACGTGCCACCGCCTCGCCCTCGGGCGTCAGGACCAGGCGCCGGCCCTCGCGCCGGTAAAGGGGACGCCCCAGGGAGCCGGCCAGCTTCTGCACTTTGACATGCAGGGCCGGTTGGGAGACGTGCAGCTCTTCCGCGGCCCGAGTGAAGTTCAGGTGTTCGGCGAACACCGCGAACGAGGCCAGCGCGTCCGCGGACAGCCTCGCCAGTTCCATAGGCAGAGGTTATAGCGGTACCGAACATCCATAGTTCTCTTCTAGGACGCAGCAGACCAGCCTGGGCACATGGACAACGGGAACGAACACCGGCTCGGCATCGACTTCGGCCGGGTCATCCATGGCGGACCGCTCGCCTCCGGGGGCGCGGACACCGCCTTCCTGAGCGGGGGCTTCGAGGAGGCCATGGCCTCGCCCGCCACCGACGGCGCGTTCGAGGTGCTGCCGGAGCTGGTCGCGCTGTTCGGCGGCCGCGCATGGATCATCTCCAAGTGCGGCGAGCGGGTGCAGCGGCGCACGCTGGCGTGGCTGGAGCGGCACGACTTCTACGAGCGCACCGGACTGCGGCGCGGCAACGTCCGCTTCTGCCGCAAGCGCAGTGGCAAGGCCGGGCACTGCGCCGAGCTCGGCATCACCCACATGGTCGACGACCGGGCGGAGGTGCACCGCCACCTGGAGGGGGTCGTGCCCCACCGCTACCTGTTCGGACCGCAGCGCGAAGCCGTGGCCGAAGGGATGCGCAATCCGCTGACCTGGGCGGAGGCCGCCGAGATGATCAGCGCAGATATCGCGGCGGCACCGACTCCGCCAGCCACACCCCGTTCGCGCTGAGCCGGAACAGGTGACCGGCCTCGGCCATCCGGCCCGCCTCGACGGTGAGGACGACCGGTTCGCCCCGGCGGGCGCCCACGAGCCGCGCGGTCTCCCGGTCGGGGGACAGGTGCACCGCGTGCCGGCCCATCGGGCGCAGCCCCTCGCGGCGGATCGCCTCCAGGGCCGCCGCGACGGTGCCGTGGTAGAGGAGGGCGGGCGGAGCGGCGACCGGCAGGTCGAGGTCCACCTCGACCGAGTGCCCCTGGTTCGCCCGGATGCGGCGGCCCGCGTCGTCGAAGGCGTAGCGCCGCTTGTCGTTGGCGGCCACCACGTGCTCCAGCTCCGCGCGGGTCACCGGGAAGCCGTGCCGCGCGCACGCCGCCAGCAGCTCGTCCACGTCGGCCCAGCCGTCGGGGGACAGGGCGAGGCCGATGCGCTCGGGCCGGTGCCGCAGGTGCTTGGCCAGGTACTTGGAGATCTTCACCATCCGGCGGTCGTCCACGGCGGCCCTCCCGGTGCGGCGGCGGATACGCCGATGAGGCCGCGGTCCCTGGGACCGCGGCCTCATCTGAGCGCAGCGTTACTCGGCGAGGCCGAGCGGCGTCACTTGGCCTGCAGCTCGGCGGTCTGCTTGGCGATCGCCGACTTGCGGTTGGCGGCCTGGTTCTTGTGAATGACGCCCTTGCTCACGGCCTTGTCGAGCTTGCGGGCGGCGTTGCGCTGAGCGGCCACCGCGTCCTCGACGTTGCCCGCCTCAGCGGCCTCGCGGAACTTGCGGATGGCCGTCTTCAGCTCGGACTTGACGGCCTTGTTGCGAAGGCGGGCCTTCTCGTTCTGCTTGTTCCGCTTGATCTGGGACTTGATGTTAGCCACGTCGTAGTGCCTCAGCTTGGTTGCGATCCTCGCCTGCCACCCGGAAGCGGGGCAGGCTCCAACGAACGTTAAACGGGGCGACGGTGCCCCGGGGCACGACGCTACGCCACACGCAGTGGCTCAGCTTACCAATCCTCGGACCGGGCCCAAAACCGGAAGCGGTGCACAGAGCACGGCGCACGGCATGGGACTATGGGATACGGCAAGATCTGCCACTTCCCTGTCCACCCGTGAGTTTGCGAACGGATCCCGGTGCCAGCGCCTGAGCCCAACAAGACCGACCCCGCGATCATCCGCAACTTCTGCATCATCGCGCACATCGACCACGGCAAGTCCACGCTGGCCGACCGCATGCTGCAGTTGACCGGGGTGGTCGAGGACCGCCAGATGCGCGCCCAGTACCTCGACCGCATGGACATCGAGCGCGAGCGCGGCATCACCATCAAGAGCCAGGCGGTGCGGCTGCCGTGGACCGGCGCCGACGGCACCGACTACGTGCTCAACCTCATCGACACCCCCGGCCACGTGGACTTCTCCTACGAGGTGTCCCGGTCGCTGGCGGCGTGCGAGGGCGCGGTGCTGCTGGTGGACGCCGCGCAGGGCATCGAGGCGCAGACGCTGGCCAACCTGTACCTGGCGCTGGAGGCAGACCTCCACCTCATCCCGGTGCTGAACAAGATCGACCTGCCCGCCGCCCAGCCGGAGAAGTACGCCGAGGAACTCGCCGGCATCATCGGCTGCGACCCCTCCGACGTGCTGAAGGTCTCCGGCAAGACCGGCGAGGGCGTCGCCGAGCTGCTCAACCGCATCGTGGAGACGGTCCCGGCCCCGGTCGGCGACCCCGACGGCCCCGCCCGCGCGCTGATCTTCGACTCGGTGTACGACACCTACCGCGGCGTGGTCACCTACGTCCGGATCGTGGACGGCCGGCTGTCGCGCCGCGAGAAGAGCATGATGATGTCCACCGGCGCCGCGCACGAGACGCTGGAGGTCGGCGTCATCTCGCCCGAGCCCAAGGCCGTCGGCGGCCTCGGCGTCGGCGAGGTCGGCTACCTGATCACCGGCGTGAAGGACGTGCGCCAGGCCCGGGTCGGCGACACCGTCACCACCGCCTCCCGTCCGGCCCCCGAGTCACTCGGCGGCTACCAGGACCCGCGGCCCATGGTGTTCTCGGGCCTGTACCCGATGGACGGCGACCAGTACCCCGACCTGCGCGACGCGCTGGACAAGCTGCGGCTGAACGACGCCGCGCTGGTCTATGAGCCGGAGACCTCCGCCGCGCTCGGCTTCGGCTTCCGCTGCGGCTTCCTCGGCCTGCTCCACATGGAGATCGTCCGGGAGCGGCTAGAGCGCGAGTTCAACCTGACGCTGATCTCCACCGCGCCCAACGTGGTCTACCGCGTGGTGATGGAGGACGGCTCCGAGCACACCGTCACCAACCCCAGCGAGTTCCCCGAAGGCAAGATCGCCAAGGTCTACGAGCCGATCGTCAAGGCCACGCTGCTGTCGCCCAGCGACCACATCGGCGCGATCATGGAGCTGTGCCAGGGCCGCCGCGGCGTGCTGCTCGGCATGGACTACCTGTCGGAGGACCGGGTCGAGATCCGCTACACGCTGCCGCTGGCGGAGATCATCTTCGACTTCTTCGACCAGCTGAAGTCGCGCACCCGCGGCTACGCCTCGCTGGACTACGAGCCCAGCGGCGAGCAGGAGTCCGACCTGGTCAAGGTGGACATCCTGCTGCAGGGCGAGTCGGTGGACGCCTTCAGCCAGATCGTCCACAAGGACAAGGCCCGCGAGTACGGCCTGATGATGACGGCCAAGCTCAAGGAGCTCATCCCCCGGCAGCAGTACGAGGTGCCCATCCAGGCCGCCGTCGGCGCCCGCATCATCGCCCGCGAGAACATCCGCGCCATCCGCAAGGACGTCCTCGCCAAGTGCTACGGCGGCGACATCTCCCGCAAGCGCAAGCTGCTGGAGAAGCAGAAGGAGGGCAAGAAGCGGATGAAGACGATCGGCCGCGTCGACGTCCCCCAGGAAGCCTTCGTCGCCGCTCTGTCCACGACTGAGGCTGCGGAGAAGCCGAAGAAGTAGCGGCTCGGGTGCGGGCAAGAAGCGAATGCTGTGTCCTAGCGGCCGCGTCGAAGTCCCCCAGGAGGCTTTCGTCGCCGCCTCGTCGACGACTGAGGCTGCGGGGAAGCCCAAGAAGTAGCGGCTTCGCCGCGTGCGAGCCCGAGAAACAGCAGGTCCCCGCCGTCCCCGGAACGCCCGCCGTTCCGGGGACGGCGCATGTTGCGGGGGATATCGCAAAGCGGTGGTAACGGGGTGTCCGCGAGAGGACACTAGGCGTTGTGAACCACACGCTGCTGCATCAGGTTCTCGTCTCGGATCTCGTCGTCCCCATCGGGCTGGCCGAAGAGCCCGGCCAGGAGTCGCTCACCGGCTTCGGCGCGCGCCTCTCGGACGACACCTGGATCCGCTGTGACCTGATGGTCTACCGAAAGGACCAGGCGCGCGGCGACCTCTGGTACATCCGGGGCGCCCCGCTGCTGGCCGTCGAGGTCGTCTCCGACGCCTCCCGCGCCGCCGACCTCGGCCCGAAGAAGGACCTGTACGAGCGCTTCGGCGTGCCGTCCTACTGGGTGGTGGACCTCAAGGGCGACGAGCCCGAGATCCGCGTGCACGAGCTGGCCGGCGACGGCCGCTACGCCGAGGGGGCCCTGGTCGCCTGGGGCCACCGCGTCACGCTGACCCGGCCCTTCGGGATCGAGCTGACCCCCGACCAGATCTTCGACCGGCTGCCCCGCCGCGCCGCCCCCCGAAGGAGTGCCACCGTGTCCGACCAGGCCCCGGGCCGCCAGGCGGGTCCCGACCTGCCGCACTGCGAGGAGCCCATCCTCATCGACGCGTTCGGCCGGCGCTGGCCCACCGGCGCGGAGAAGGTCGAGCTGTGGGACGGCTGCCCGGTCTTCTACGGCGAGTGGGACGAGCGCGACGTCGCCATCGCCCAGCGCGCCTACCCCGGCCGCGTGGTGCGCCTGGACCAGCCCGCCGGCGAGCCCGGGACGCTGACGGTCATGCCGGGGCCCGCCGACGCGGACGGCTGAGCGGCCCTACTTGACCAGCGGCCAGGCCAGGAACGGCGGGACCTGCCGGAACTCCCCCCGGTTGGCGGCGCGCGCCGCCCAGACGAGGAAGAACACGATCGCGGCGGTGAAGGCCAGCGGCAGCCAGATCAGCGGTTCGAACAGCATCTGGAGCAGCATCCCCACCGTCCACACCGCCACCGACGCGATGCCCATGTTGAGGCCCTGCGCCGCGTGCCGGCGGACGAACGGCGACCGCCCCTTGCGCACGTACACGATCGCGGGCGCGAACAGCGCGATCATGAACTGGCCCACGTAGGCCATCAGCGCCCAGGTCTTGTCGTCGTCGGTGACCGGGCCGTGGTGCCCCGGCATCGGCGCGGTCCCGGGGGAGGGCGGCGGCTGCTGCCAACCGCCCTGGGGCGGCGGGGGCTGCTGCCAGGCGCCCTGCGGCGCCTGACCGCCCTGCCAAGGCGACTGCTGCCGGCCGGGCTGCGGACCGTGGCCGGGCGACGGGGGCTGCCCGTAGGCCATGGGGGAGTCCTCCGAGTTCCTGGGGGCTATTGGCGAAGTGTACGACTACTTCGACGCGCCCGGAGTTCGCAGGTTCCGCCGGTTATCGCCTCACGGCCTCCACAGCACCGCCGCCGGACGCGCGGGGGTCAGGACGACCGAGCCGCTCCATCGCACCGCCGACGGGCCGGGCAGGTACCGCCGGTCCAGGAAGAAGCCCCGGTTGAGGGCGGTCACGGTCGCGGGGGCGCCGTTGTCGCCGAGGCCGACGGGCTGCCGGAGCGCCTCGACGGAGGCGATGTCGGCGGCGGTGGTCCCGGCGGGCAGCTCGATGGTCGTGGCCGCCGCGCCGTCGCGCTCGACCGACCAGGTCCGCTCGCCGTGGTCGGAGCGGTAGAGCCGGGACGGGTCGCGCCGCAGCCGCACGCCCAGCGTCACACCCGGCGCCGAACCGCTCCCGGTCGCGGCGCCCGTCCGCTTCACCAGCTCCGCGTACAGGTAGGTGCGCTGGTCGCCGACCTCGCGGGTCGCGGGGTCGGGCCGCCGCTCGATCCGGCCCTCGCGCACCATCTCCTGCGCCATGATCCGGTAGGTCCAAGGCTCGCGGTCCATGACCGCCTCGCGGGCCCGCCCGGCCGGCAGCGTGCGCGAGGCGTCCGGCAGGAACCGCAGCGGCGACCCCGGCATGATCACGTCGCACATGTTGTTGTTCCGCGTGCAGGTCTGCAGCACCGGGTGGTCGCCCTCGTAGCGGCCGGTGAACTTCAGCGTCAGGTGCTGCGGGGCCTGGTAGACGCCGGTGCCCGGCACGCGCCGCCCGGCCGCGTCCACCTCGACCCGGTACACCCACTCGATGTCGGTCGTGCGGCCCCAGCGGGCCATCAGCGCGGGGCTGTCGGTGCCGCCGTCCTCGTTGCTCCACACCACCGAGTACTCCAGCACCCGGTGCCCCGCCCTGGCGGCGGGCCGCGCCGAGTGCCAGGCGATCAGCGGGGTGTCGGTGCGCGCGTTCTGGTAGGCGTCGCCGAACGGCCAGCCGGTCCGCCCCACCACGATCGGCGCGTGCCGCAGGGCGAGCTGGTCCGCCTGCGGCGTCCGCACCCGCGTCCCGGCGAGCAGCACGCGCCGCGCCGCCGCCGCGCTCCCCTCGGCGAACCGCAGCGTCACCTTGTGGCGGCCCCGCTTGACCGGCCCGAGGCCCAGGCTGCGGGGCGTCGGCTCGGCGGAGGGCACCACGAGGTCGGTCACGTGCCGCCCGTCCACCGCGATCGACACCACGGCGGCCTCGGCGCCCTTGCGCGCCCAGGAGACGCCGGGCGCGGCGGCGGAGAAGGCGATGACGGCCTCGCCGTCGCGGTCGGCGGTGAACGGCACCGTGCGGGCCGGGCCGCCCCGCTGCACCACGAGCGGGCCGGAGGCGGCGGCGGGAACGGCGGGCAGGCCGCCCGCCAGGGCGACGGTGGTGAGGCCGAGGACGAGGTGACGCGCGCGGCTTGTCATGTCCGGTGAATGTAGGGAGACCGGGTTGCGTTCGGGTGACGAACGGGCCCCGCGTGCGTGACGGGTCCGTTGCGCCCTCCCCGCCGGGCGGCGTCATGCCGGGGCGGTCGTCCCGGGGCGGTCACCGCCAGCCGTGCGCCAGCGCCTCCGGCAGCTGGAGCCCGGCCGCGCCGAACCGTCCGGACTCGGCCGGGTGCAGCGCCAGCCCCATGGCCGGGACCCGCACCACCCCGTGCCGCCGGACGATCTCGTGCCCGAGGCCGTCCAGCAGCTCCAGCACGTCGCCGGCGGGCTCGTCCAGCAGGTCGATGCCGTCCAGCCGGAACCGCAGCTCGGGGTTGCCGCCCCAGGCCGTCAGCCGCACGGCGTGCAGCTCGCCGAGCCGCTCGGCGCCGTCGGAGCCGCGCTGGGTGGAGGCGTGCAGCACGCTGCGGCCGATCCGCACGCTGCGGTGGCCGTCCCAGCCGCACAGGAAGCCCGCCCGCGGCGCGGGGGAGCCGTGCGCGTCGGCCAGCGCCTCCAGGGTCGTCCAGACGTCGGAGGCCAGCGTGGAGAACAGCAGGTGCGCGTCGGGCAGGACGGCCCCGCGCCCCGGCTCCAGCGTCACCACCAGCGGCGCGACCTTGCCCGGGAACCGCGCCGGGTCCGGGTCGCGCAGGGTGACCAGGCCCTCCCACACGCACGGCCCCTCGACCTCGAACCAGGCGATGTCGGTCTCGGCGCCCAGCTCCCCGAAGGTCCGGTCGGTGAGGGTCCAGGCCAGGCGCTCGCGCAGCGCCCCGGCGGTCTCGGCCAGCCTGCGCCGCCACCAGTCCGGCTCGGGGCCACCGCGCGGGCCCTCGTCCCACGCCGTGCCGCCGCCGGGCAGCTCGCCCCGCTCGGGCGCGCCGTGGTCGTAGCCGAACTCGTAGCGCCACCCGGCGGGACCGCCGCGCAGCAGCACCCGCGCGGGCGTGCGCCCGAACGCCGCCGCCTCCTGACCTCGCATTCGGACGAGCCTATCCGGCGGGGCGGGCGGCGGTGCCCCGGACGGCGCGGTGATCTTGCGTGGGTCGGGCCGGGAACGTCCCGGAACCTTCCCGCGGCCGGTGCGACGGGATCGCCGCGACACGGCGGCCCTCCCGCGACCTGCGCGGATATGTCGGTACGGTCGGGGGGACCGCACGCACAGGGTTTTCCGGAGGTTCCAAGCGTGACGCGATCCGAGCAGGTTCTCCGCACTCCGAAGGAGCGGGAGACGCTGAACGGAGTGGTCCGCGCGCTGCGCTCGGCCGCGCCGTTCGGCTGGGAAAGGCTCGGCCTGGAGTTCCGCGCCACGATCGGGATCGACAGCGTCTCCTTCGAGATCGTCGACTCTGCCGGGACGGCCCGCGTGGCCATGCCGCCGGGCCAGGCCGTCGGCAAGCTCGACGAGCTGCGCCGGGTGATGTACCGGCACGGCAAGGGGGCCTGGTTCACCGCGCGCCTGGAGGTGGAGCGGGCGGGCCGGTTCACCGTGGAGTTCGACTACGACGGCGAGCCCGACTTCACGCCGCCGCTGACCCCCGCCGCCTACACCCTGGACCTGGACCGGTTCCCGCGCACCGCCGAGCACATCCCCGGCTGGCTGCGCGCCAAGCTGCGCGACGCCGAGCAGGTCGAGCCCGCCGGACGCTGACCGCCCCCGGACGCCGGCAGGCCCGGCGGCGGTCGGAGCAGCACCGATGGCACGGCAGACTGGAACGGTGCCCGCGACCCTGCCCGACGGCGACCCCGTACCGTTCGACGGCGCGCTGCCCGGCAGCGCCCTGACCGGCCTGGGGGAGCGCCCCTTCGCCTTCTACGTGCACGTGCCCTTCTGCGTGACGCGCTGCGGGTACTGCGACTTCAACACCTACACCGCGACCGAGCTCGGCCCCGGCGCGAGCCGCGACTCCTACGCCGACACCGCCATCGCCGAGGTCCGCATGGCCCGCCGCGTGCTCGGCGACGCCGACCTGCCGGTCCGGACGGTATTCGTCGGCGGCGGCACCCCCACCCTGCTGCCGCCCGGCGACCTGGGCCGCGTCCTGGCGGCGATCGACGCCGAGTTCGGCCTGGCGCCCGGCGCGGAGGTCACCACCGAGGCCAACCCCGAGACCGTCGACCCCGCCTACCTGGACGGGCTGCGCGCCGCAGGGTTCACCCGCGTCTCCTACGGGATGCAGAGCGCCCGCGAGCACGTGCTGAAGGTGCTGGAGCGCACCCACACCCCCGGCCGGGTGCCGCAGGTGGTGGAGTGGACCCGCGCGGCCGGGTTCGAGCACGTCAACCTGGACCTGATCTACGGCGCGCCCGGCGAGAGCGACGACGACTGGCGCGCCTCGCTGGAGGCGGCGCTGGCCTGCGGGCCCGACCACGTGTCGGCGTACGCGCTGATCGTGGAGGAGGGCACCCGGCTGGCCGCGCAGGTCCGCCGGGGCGAGCTGGCCGCGCCCGACGACGACGCGATGGCCGACCGCTACGCCATGGCCGACGAGCTGCTGAGCGCGCACGGCCTGCACTGGTACGAGATCTCCAACTGGGCGGCCTCGCCCGAGGCGGCCTGCCGGCACAACCTGCTGTACTGGACCGGCGCCGACTGGTGGGGCGTCGGGCCCGGCGCGCACAGCCACGTCGGCGGCACCCGCTGGTGGAACATCAAGCACCCGGCCGCCTACGCCGCCCGCCTCGCCGAGGGGACCACGCCCGCGCACGCCCGCGAGGTCCTGACCGCCGACGACCGGCGGATCGAGCGGATCATGCTGGAGCTGCGGCTGGCCGAGGGCTGCCCGGCGGACCTGCTGGACGACGCCGCGGTCCGGCCGCTGATCGCCGAGGGCCTGATCGAGGACGCCCCCTACCGCGAGCGCGCCCGCGCGGTGCTCACCCCGCGCGGGCGCCTGCTCGCCGACGCCGTGGTCCGCGACCTGACCTGACCCGCGGCGGGCCGGGCCCGGCCGGACCGCCGGACTACTTGATCATCGGCCAGGCCATGAAGGACGGGAAGCGGTACCACTCGCCCCGGTTGGCGGCGACCGCCGCCAGGATGATGAACACCAGCGTCGCCACCGCCTGGACCAGCGCGGTCAGCAGGCCGATCAGCACGAACATCAGCACCACGTTGATCATCCCGTAGATGATCTGGGTGATGCCGAAGTTCAGGCCCTCGCGGGCGTGGTGGCGCAGGAACGGCGACTCGTCCTTCTTGACCAGGTAGACCACCAGCGGCGCGAACACGCCGATCAGGAGCTGGCCGAGGTGGCACAGCAGGCCCCAGGTGCGCTCGTCGGAGGACGGCGGGCCGTTGTGGGCCGACCCGTACTGCTGCATCTGGCCGCCGTAGGCGGGCGCCTGGCCGTACCCGGCGTACTGGTCGTGCCCCGGCTGGCCGTACCCGGGCTGCTGGCCGTAGCCCGGCTGCTGCCCGTAGCCGGACTGCCCGTACCCGGACTGGCCGTAGCCCGCCTGGTCGTGACCGGACTGCTGCCCGTACGGCTGGCCGTATCCGGGCTGGCCCTGGTAACCGGGCCCTTCAGGGGGATTGGTCATGCCATGCTCCTCACTCGAACGGCGGGGGGCCGGGGGCGGTCACGAAATCGATCAGTTCCTCGACCCGGCCCAGGAGCGCCGGCTCGAGGTCGGTGAAGCTCGACACCGACCCCAGGATGCGTTGCCATCCCGCGCCCACGTTGTCCCCCCAGCCGAGTGCTTCGAGCACCCCTTCCTTCCAGGGTACGCCGCGCGGCACGCGGGGCCAGGCCCCGATCCCGACGGCGGCGGGCTTGACCGCCTCCCACACGTCGATGAACGGGTGCCCGGTCACCAGCACGTACGGCGAGGCCACCCGCGCCGCGATCCGGCTCTCCTTGGAGCCGGGCACCAGGTGGTCCACCAGCACGCCCAGCCGCCGCCCCTCGCCGGGCCCGAACTCCTCGACGATCGCGGGCAGGTCGTCCACGCCCTCCAGGTACTCCACGACCACGCCCTCCACCCGCAGGTCGTGGCCCCAGATCTTCTCCACCAGCTCGGCGTCGTGCCGGCCCTCCACGTAGATGCGGCTCTCCTTGGCCACCTTCGCCCGCAGCCCCCGCACCGCGATCGACCCCGACGCCGACCGCGCCGCCCCCCGGGGCGCCGCCGGGGGCCGCACCAGCGTGACCGGCCTGCCGTCGATCAGGAAGCCCGCCGCCGTCAGCGGGAACACCCGCCGCTTGCCGAACCGGTCCTCCAGCGTCACCCCGAACTTGTCGCAGCCCACCACCGCGCCGCAGAAGCCGCTGTCGGGGTCCTCGGCCACCAGGCCCGGCTCGGCGGGGATCTCCGGGATCTGACCCTTGCGGGGCCGCCGCCAGTCGCCCGCCAGAACGTCGTTTCCGTAGTCCTTACTCTGCACAGGTCGGCACATTAATCCAGCCGGGCCGCCCGGTCCCGGCCCCGCGATCTCCCGGCGTGGCGGGCGCCGCGCGGCCCGGGCACTCCAGAGTGCGCCCGCCGGGTCGTACACTTGGCACTCGGAAGCAAGGAGTGCCAGTACGGGGGCAGAGGAGGTGACCACGTGCTCGACGACCGGAAACTCGCGGTCCTGCGCGCCATTGTCGAGGACTACGTCTCCACCAACGAGCCGGTCGGCTCCAAGTCCTTGGTGGAGGGCCACAACCTGGGAGTGTCCTCGGCGACCATCCGCAACGACATGGCGGTGCTGGAGCAGGAGGGGTACATCACCCAGCCGCACACCAGCGCGGGCCGGGTGCCCACCGACAAGGGCTACCGGCTGTTCGTGGACCGGCTGTCCACGATCAAGCCGCTGTCGTCGGCCGAGCGCCGCGCCATCGAGACCTTCCTGAACGGCGCCTACGACCTGGACGACGTGGTCGGCCGCACCGTACGGCTGCTGGCCCAGCTCACCCGCCAGGTCGCGGTCGTGCAGTACCCCTCGCTGACCCGCTCGACGGTGCGGCACGTGGAACTGGTCCCGGTGGCCGCCAACCGGCTGCTGCTGGTGCTGATCACCAACACCGGCCGGGTCGAGCAGCGGGTCATCGAGACCCCGCACGAGATGACCGAGGAATCGATCGGCCACCTGCGGGCGTTGCTCAACACGTGCCTGGACGGGTGCGGGCTGGGCGAGGTGCCCACGGCCGTGGCCGACCTGCCGGAGAAGGTGGGCGCCGACGAGCGGCCGGTCGCGGCGTCGGTGCTGTCGGTGCTGCTGGAGACCCTCGTGGACAAGCACGAGGAGAAGATCGTCTTCGCCGGCGCCGCCAACCTGGCCCATGTGGACTTCTCGCAGAGCCTGCGCGACGTCCTGGAGGCGCTGGAGGAACAGGTCGTGCTGATGCGGCTGCTCGGCGAGACCGGCGATTCCTCTACTGTTACGGTGCGGATCGGCACCGAGAACCCCGACGAGGGGCTCCGGTCCACCTCGGTCGTCGCCGCCGACTACGGCGTGGGCGACCTCACCTTGGCCCGGCTGGGTGTGCTCGGGCCGACACGCATGGATTACCCCGGCACGATGGGAGCGGTACGCGCAGTGGCACGCTACGTGGGACAGATCCTGGCGGGGTCGTAAGTGGCCAACGACTACTACGCGACCCTCGGCGTCCGGCGCGACGCCAGCCCGGACGAGGTCAAGAAGGCGTATCGCAGACTCGCCCGCGAGCTCCATCCGGACGTCAACCCGGACCCGGAGACGCAGGAGAAGTTCAAGGAGATCACCCAGGCGTACGAGGTGCTCTCCGACCCGCAGAAGCGGGAGATGTACGACATGGGCGCCGACCCGTTCGCGCGCGGCGGCGCCGGTGCGGGCGCCGGCGGCTTCGGCGCGGCCGGGTTCCCCTTCAGCGACATCATGGACGCCTTCTTCGGCACCGCGTCCGCGCGCGGCCCGCGCAGCCGGGCCCGCCGCGGCCGCAACGCCACGCTGCGCGTCGAGCTGGAACTGAACGAGACCGCCTTCGGCACCACCCGCGAGCTGTCGATCGACACCGCGGTGGCCTGCGCCTCCTGCCAGGGCGAGGGCACGGCGCCGGGCACCCGCCCCGAGACCTGCGAGACCTGCGAGGGCCACGGCGAGGTCGTGATGCGGCAGCGCTCGTTCCTCGGCGAGGTCCGCACCGCGCGCCCCTGCCCGCAGTGCGGCGGCTTCGGCACCGTGATCCGCACCCCCTGCCCCGAGTGCTCGGGCGACGGCCGGGTGCGCACCCGCCGCACCGTCAAGGTCAAGATCCCGGCGGGCGTGGAGAACGGCATCCACATCCAGCTGGCCGGCGAGGGCGAGGTCGGCCCCGGCGGCGGCCCGCCCGGCGACCTGTTCCTGGAGATCGTGGAGAAGCCCCACCCGATCTTCGAGCGGGAGGGCGACGACCTGCACTGCACCGTGGAGATCCCGATGACCGCCGCCGCCCTCGGCACCAGCGTCACCGTGGAGACCCTGGACGGCGCCGAGGACGTCGACATCAAGCCCGGCACCCAGTCCGGGCAGGTGATCACCCTGTACGGGCGCGGCGTGCGCCACCTCAACGAGTCCGGCCGCGGCGACCTGCTCATCCACGTGAACGTGGAGACGCCCGGCAAGCTCGACGAGGAGCAGGAGGAGCTGCTGCGCAAGCTGGCCAAGCTGCGCGGCGAGGAGCGCCCGCCCGGCAAGTTCGCGCCGGGGCAGCGGGGCGTGTTCTCCCGGCTGCGGGACGTTTTCAACCAGCACTGAAGAGAGACCGTGGCGGCCTACCACGAGGGCCGCGACGGATGACCCCCCGTCGTGACCGGAGCGCGGTCGCGGCGGGGTTCGTCGTCTGAGGGGGTTTTCGATGAGTCCGCCGGTGTTCCTCGCCGACCGCGAGCGGCTGGCCGCCGACCGGGTGGTCCTGGACGGCCCGGAGGGGCGGCACGCCGCCACCGTGCGGCGGCTGCGGCCCGGCGAGCGGGTCGACCTCACCGACGGCGCGGGGCTGATGGCCGAGTGCGTCGTGGTGGCCGCCGACAAGGCGTCGCTGACGCTGGAGGTGGGGGCGCGCCTGACCTGGCCCGAGCCGGACCCCCGCCTGGTGGTGGTCCAGGCGCTGCCCAAGGGCGACCGGGGCGAGCTGGCCGTGGAGACCATGACCGAGGTCGGCGTGGACGTGATCGTGCCCTGGGCGGCCGCGCGCAGCATCACCCAGTGGAAGCCCGAGCGCCGCGACAAGGCGCTGGGCCGCTGGCGCAACACCGCGCGCGAGGCGGCCAAGCAGGCCCGGCGCGCCCGCTTCCCCGAGGTGGCCGACCTGGCGACGACCGCGCGGGTCGCCGAGCTCGTCGCGGGCGCGGCCGGCGCGCTGGTGCTGCACGAGGCGGCCGACGCGCCGCTGACGGCGTTCACGCCCCCGGCGCGCGGGGACATCGTGGTGATCGTGGGCCCCGAGGGCGGCGTCAGCGACGAGGAGATCGCCCGCTTCGGCGAGGCGGGCGCGCGCACGGCGCTGCTGGGCCCGACGGTGCTGCGCACCTCGACGGCGGGCGTGGCGGCGGCGTCGGTGCTGATGGCGGCCACCGGCCGCTGGTAGCCGCCGCGGCGCGCGGATGCCGCCGGGAGCACGGATGCCGCCGGAAGCGGCCCCGGCGAGAGGGCTCGGACGAAGGCCCGGACGGGGGAGCGGGGCGGCTCAGGGGCCGCTGGCGGGCACCTGCGACTCGACCGGGGTGGTCGGCGGGTCGGTCGGCGGGGCGGGCGTGGTGGTGGTCGGCGCCGGGGTCGTGGGAGCGGGGCTGCTCGGCGACGTCGTGGGGGTGGGCGTCGGCGTCGGGGTCGGACACTCGCCGCCGGACGGCGACCTGGCCGGGGGCCGCGCCGTGTCGGTGCCGTCCGCCGGGCCGGTCGGGGAGCCGGTCGGCTGGCAGGTCACCGTCGCCCCGGGGGCCGACACCGACACCGGGGGCTTGACGGCGCTGGTGGCCCCGCCCGACGGTCGGCCGGAGGGCTGGGTGGCCTGCGGCCCGGTGGGAGCCCCGCCGCGCTCGGACAGCGTGCCGTCCGCCGCGGGCCGCTCCTGCTTCTGGGAGTCGCCGTGGTTGCCGGCCGACTGGATGAGGTCCATCGTCTGGGGGGCCGAGACACCGATGCCGGCGATCGCGACGGCGGCTCCGACCGCCAGCACGGGTCGCCCCCAGTTGGCGGTGAACCACTCCCATCCGAACCGGCGCTGGCGCCGCTCGTCGATCCGGGCCCGGATGCGTTGCAGGCCGTCGGCGGAAGGGTCGACCGTCTCCGCCTCCGCGCTGAGCGCACGGCGCAGGATCTCGCCGTACTCGTCGTGGGGGTCGGTGGTCATGAGAACTGCTCCAGGACGTTGCGTAGCGCGGCCATCCCGCGCGCGGTATGGCTCTTGACGGCGCCGCGGGAGATCCCCATGCTCTGGGCGATCTCCGCTTCTGACAAATCGGCGTAGTAGCGCAGGACCAGCGCCTCGCGCTGGCGCGCCGGCAGCCGGTGCAGCGCGTCGACCACCGCCGAGCGCTCCAGCTCCCCGATGGCGCCCGCCTCGGCGCTGGGCGCGTCGGGCAGGCCCTTGGGCGCGTACTTCTCCACCACCGCCCGGTGGCGCAGCACCGACCGCGACCGGTTCACCACGGACTGGCGCAGGTAGGACAGGGCCTTGTCGGGGTCGCGGAGCCGACGCCACCCGCCGTGCATGGCGACGAACGCGTCCTGGACGACCTCCTCGGCCGTCCCCGCGTCCCGCACCAGCATCGCGGCGAGCCGCACCAGCGAGCGGTAGTTGGCGCTGTAGAGCGCCGTCACCGCCTGGTCGGCGTCCCAGGCGACGGCCACCGCACCGGCCGTGCCCCTGGCCACGAGGGTCTCGGTCACGTCAGTGGGACGCGCGCCCTCGTCGTCCGGTTTACGAAAGGGCATGTTCTGTCTTGCCTCGGTCACCTATCCGCCGCCTTCGCCGCCCCAGGGCCGTCCATTCGGATGACGGCCCGCGGGTACGGCGTGGATGGACAAGGCGAACCCCGGCCGGGCGGGCGGGGCGTTGGTGCGTGCGGTGCGCGCGTCGGGGGGAACGCCTGAGTTGCCAACCTTAGCCATTGAACGGGCCGAATGCCGCCTATCCCCGGCAGGTTGATCAAGCGACTTTACCCTCCGCCGTCACGGTCAGTCATGGCGGCGGGCGCCCCGATAGGATTCGGCCGTCCGCACGCTGGGAGGAGAGCGATGACCGACTGCCTGTTCTGCAAGATCGTGTCGGGGGAGGTGCCCGCCAAGATCGTCCGCGACGGCGAGCGCACCGTGGCGTTCCGCGACATCAACCCGCAGGCGCCCACGCACGTCCTGGTCATCCCCAAGGACCACCACCCCACGGTCGGCGAGCTGGCCGCCGCCGACGCCGGGCTGCTGGCCGAGGTGCTGCGCGAGGCGCACCAGGTCGCGGTGGACGAGGGCGTGGCCGACAGCGGGTACCGCGTCGTGTTCAACACCGGCGCCCAGGCCGGCCAGACGGTCTTCCACGTGCACGCCCACGTCCTGGGCGGCCGCGGCCTCAACTGGCCCCCCGGATAGGCCCGCGACCGGCCCCGCGCCGAGGAGGACGCCGCCCGGACCGCCGCCCCCCCGGCGGATCGGCGGCCCCGGGCGGGCGTCCGCGTGGAAATACGGCGGCGTGACCGCGCAGGCGCCCAGTACCATGGAAGGGACAGGATCGGAACACTCCGAGCGGACAGAAGGCAGGTCGTAGAGGCCGCAAGGCCCGGCTGATGGTCGAATCAACTCACGCGGGACGCGCCGACCGCACGGACGCGCGCTCCCAGATCAAGATCGTGGTGCCGGACGACCAGTCGATGGTGGGCCTGCTGGGCTCCCGCGATGAGTTGCTCCACGTCATCGAGCGCGCCACCGACAGCGATGTGCACGTGCGCGGCAACGAGATCACCGTGACCGGGCCGCAGAGCGAGACCGACCTGGTCTCGCGCCTGTTCGACGAGCTGATCGACCTGCTGAGGAGCGGGACGCAGCTCACCCCGGACGCGGTGGAGCGGAGCCTCGGCATGCTGCGCAACCGGACCGAGGAGCGGCCGGCCGAGGTGCTGACCCTGGACATCCTGTCCAGCCGGGGACGCACCATCCGGCCCAAGACCCTCAACCAGAAGAAGTACGTCGACGCCATCGACCAGCACACGGTGGTGTTCGGCATCGGTCCCGCGGGCACCGGCAAGACCTACCTGGCCATGGCCAAGGCGGTCAAGGCGCTGCAGGACAAGCAGGTCAACCGGATCATCCTGACCCGGCCGGCGGTCGAGGCGGGCGAGCGGCTGGGCTTCCTGCCCGGCACCCTGTACGAGAAGATCGACCCCTACCTGCGGCCGCTGTACGACGCGCTGCACGACATGGTCGACCCCGACTCGATCCCGCGGCTGATGGCGGCCGGCACCATCGAGGTGGCGCCGCTGGCCTACATGCGCGGCCGCACCCTGAACGACTCCTTCATCATCCTGGACGAGGCGCAGAACACCTCGCCCGAGCAGATGAAGATGTTCCTGACCCGGCTGGGCTTCGGCTCCAAGGTCGTGGTGACCGGCGACGTGACCCAGGTCGACCTGCCCAACGGCCAGCAGAGCGGCCTGCGGGTCGTGCAGGACATCCTGGAGGGGGTGTCCGACATCCACTTCTGCCGGCTGAGCAGCCACGACGTGGTGCGGCACAAGCTGGTGACCGACATCGTCGACGCCTACAACCGGTGGGACGAGGCGCGGGTGCCGGAGATCAAGCAGGGGGCGGCGGGGCGCGGCTCGTCCCGCAAGCGGGGGCGTTAGATGAGCATCGAGGTGTTGAACGAGTCGGGCGTCGAGGTCGACGAGAACGACCTGGCGGGCCTCGCCCGGCACGTGCTGGACGGCATGCGCGTCCATCCGCTGGCGGAGCTGTCGCTGCTGCTGGTGGACGAGGAGGCGATGACCGAGCTGCACGTCAAGTGGATGGACGAGCCCGGCCCCACCGACGTGCTGTCGTTCCCGATGGACGAGCTGCGGCCCGGCCACCTGTCGGGCGCCGACGACGACGAGGAGGCCGACCCCGGCCTGCTCGGCGACGTGGTGCTGTGCCCGGCGGTCGCCGAGCGGCAGGCGAAGGAGGCCGGCCACTCCACCGCGGCGGAGCTGGAGCTGCTGACCGCGCACGGCATCCTCCACCTGCTGGGCTACGATCACGCCGAGCCCGAGGAGCACAAGGAGATGTTCGGTCTGCAGGACGAGCTGCTGGCGTCCTGGCGGGCCAAGCACGGGCGGACGTGAGCACGCGCGCATGAGTTCTGTGCAGGGATGGCTGCTGGCGGTCGCGGTGGGCCTGGTGGTCCTGGCCGGGGTGCTGGCGGCGACCGAGGCGGCGCTGGCCCGCGTCTCGCGCGTCCGGGTGGAGGAGCTGGTCCGCGAGGAGCGGCGCGGCGCGCCCCGGCTGGCCGCGGTGGTCGCCGACCCGGCCCGCTACCTCAACATGGTGCTGCTGCTGCGGATCAGCGCCGAGCTGGTCGCCACGGTGATCGTGGCCGACCTGTGCATCACCTGGCTGGAGGAGGGCTGGACGGCCTACGTGGCCGCCGCCGCGATCATGATCGTGGTCAGCTACGTGGCGGTCGGCGTCGGCCCCCGCACGCTGGGCATCCAGCACGCCGACCGGTTCGCGCTGGCGGGCGCCGCGGTGATCCACCCGGTGACCCGGGTGCTCGGCCCGCTGCCCCGGCTGCTGATCCTGCTGGGCAACGCGCTGACCCCCGGCAAGGGCTTCCGGGAGGGGCCGTTCGCCTCCGAGGCCGAGCTGCGCGACCTGGTGGACCTGGCCGAGCAGCGCAGCCTGATCGAGCCGGACGAGCGGCAGATGATCCACTCGGTGTTCGAGCTGGGCGACACGCTGGTCCGCGAGGTCATGGTGCCGCGCACCGACATCGTGTTCATCGAGCGCGGCAAGACGCTGCGGCAGGCGATGTCGCTGGCGCTGCGCAGCGGCTTCTCGCGCATCCCGGTGGTGGGCGAGAACGAGGACGACGTCGTCGGCATCGCCTACCTCAAGGACATCGTGCGGCGCAGCCAGGAGCACCGCGCGGGCGAGACGGTGGAGAAGGTGGAGTCGGTGATGCGCCCGGCCACCTACGTGCCCGACTCCAAGCCCATCGACGAGCTGCTGCGCGAGATGCAGGCCCGGCAGATCCACCTGGCGATCGTCATCGACGAGTACGGCGGCACCGCCGGGCTGGTGACCATCGAGGACATCCTGGAGGAGATCGTCGGGGAGATCACCGACGAGTACGACGTCGAGACGCCCCCGGTGACCTGGCTGGAGGACGGCGCGGCGCGGGTCACCGCGCGGCTGCCGGTGGAGGACCTGGCCGAGCTGTTCGACGTGGAGATCGACGTGCCGGAGGTCGAGACGGTCGGCGGGCTGCTGGCGCACGCGCTCGGCCGGGTGCCGATCGAGGGCTCCACCGCCACCGTGGAGGGCCTGACCCTGAAGGCCGAGAGCATCGCCGGTCGCCGCAACCGCATCGGCACGGTGCTGGTGCGGCGGGTGCCGCGCCCGGCCGAGGCGGCCTCCGAGACCGCCGGTTAGCGACTCCTACCCCGCCGGGCGCCGACGTTAAACGGCGGCCCCCGGCGGGGATGATCATGCGCGTCGAGGGGTTCGGGGGGATCTCATGTCGCGCAGGGCCTGGGGTGTTGTGCTGCTCACCGCGACCGTGCCGGGCACGGTCGCGCTGGCCGCCGCCGGATGCGGCGCCGAGCAGACCGCCGCTTCTTCGGCCGCCGCCGGGGCGGCCGCGATGGGACCGGCGCTGCTGTCGCCGCGGGAGGTGCCCGCGGGCTTCTACCCCGCCGACCCGCAGCGGGCGTTCCGCGGCATCCGGCCCGCCGACCCCGACTGCGCCAGGCTGCTGCGGCTGGCCGACGCCGTCGCCGTGCGCGGGACGCGCGGCGCGCCGCACGGGCACGCGGCCTTCTTCCGGGCCGAGCCGCCCGCGACGCTGGTGCAGCACGTGTACCGGCTGCCCAAGGGCCGGGCGGCGGCGCTGCTCGCCGACGCGCGCGCGGCGGCCGCCGGCTGCCCGGTGATCACCATGGAGGTCGGCGACGACCGCGAGGGGCGGCTGTACCGCGCCCGGCTGCGACCTCCCGGCGGGGCGGGGGAGGCCGTCGCGGTCCGCTACGCCGGCAAGGGGCGGCGGCAGGCCGGGCTGGACGTGGTGGTCGCGCGCGTCGGCGACGACCTGGTGACGGTGGCGGCGCCCGGCGAGTTCGCCAGGGGCGGGGCGGAGACGATCGAGGCGGCTGAGCAGGGGGCGGTCCGGAAGCTGCGCGCCGCCCGGGACAAGATCGGCGAGGTGCGGGCGGAGGAGTGACCGGACGGGCCGTCCGGCGCGCCGGAAGCGGCCCCGTCCGGGCCCCGCCCAGTGATCCCCGTCACTCCCCGGAGAGGCCCAGGACGACTTCTTGCGTATTACCTACTTTTTCTGTAGGAAATATATGTAGTCCCGCGTACCGGCCCCCCAGCCAGCGACGAGGAGCAGCCATGAGCCGTATCCTGCGCACCACCCGGAACGACCTGGACCACCACGACCTGCTGTCGGTCGTCAAGAAGGAGCACCTGGCCGTCCACGTGCCGGGCTTCTGCCGCCCCGAGGCGCTGCGCGCCGCGCGGGAGCGGCTGCTCGACCACTCCGAGCGCGGCGCGCTCAGCCAGGCCCGCGAGTTCGGCCGCATCGGCTACGCCTACTCGGAGATAGGCGACGAGGACTCGCGCCGCGCCTACCACGACACCGCCCTGCAGAACGCCCGCCGCATCCGCGAGCTGTTCGCCCCCCACCTGTCCCCGACCGACGAGCTGCGCCTCACCCTCGACGAGATCTGGCCGGGAGGCGCGCGGCTGCTGGAGGTGGACGGCGCCAAGTGCTTCGTCGGCATCGTCCGCTACCAGGACCACGACGTCGACCTCAACCCGCACACCGACGCGCTGGAGCGCAACCTGCCCGCCGCCTACCGCGCGGACCTGCAGGCGCAGCTCTCGGTGAACGTCTACGTCAACATCCCCGACCAGGGCGGCGAGCTGGAGCTGTGGGACATCGAGCCCGCCGAGGACGAGTACCGGGGCCTGGTCGGCGACCGCGCCTACGGCATCGACCGCGACCGGCTGCCCGACCCGGTCGAGGTCCTGAAGCCCGCCCCCGGCGACCTGGTCCTGCTCAACCCGCGCCTGATCCACGCCGTCCGCCCGTCCGGCGACGCCACCCGCGTCACCATCGGCCACTTCCTGGGCTACCAGGGGGAGGAACGGCCGCTCGCCCTGTGGAGCTGAGCCCCTTCCCGACCGAGCAGGAGAGAGGACCGCGAACATGACGACCACGACCATCGGCCGTTCCAAGGCGTCGTTCGGCAAGGCCGCCCAGGAGCTGGACTTCACCGGGACCAGGGCGATCCTGCTGGTCAGCGTGGGCCAGCGCTACCACGAGGAGGACAAGCTCAGCGCGACCGTGGACCTGGTCAACCGCTCCGGCATCGAGCACCTGACGATTGCGGTGGCCGACGCGCTGCAGCGCCACAACCACCAGGACCTGCCGCCGGACGCCGCCTACGCGCACGCGCTGCGCTCGGGCGACGAGTGGCTGGCGCGCAACGAGGACGTCCTCGGCCGGCTCCTGGTGGGCCGCGACGTGCTGCGCTGGCACACCGCCCTCACCGACGAGCGCTACGGCGGGCTCCGCGAGCGGGTCGAGGCGGAGTACGAGGGCAACCCCGACTACCGCGCGGCCGTCGAGGCGACCATCGGCCGCTTCCTGGAACGGTTGAAGGCCCGCGACGAGCACGCCGACCTGGCGGCCGCGCACGCCAAGTGCCTGACCTACCTCATGGAGGAGTGCCCGATCATCCAGCCGCTGTGGGCGGCCGACGGCTACGACTTCGTCATCTACCCGCAGCCGATGACCGACGCCATGGCGAAGACCCGCGAGATCTTCGTCGAGCCGCACCACCCGGGCAAGGGCGTCTGGCTGTCGCTGCGCTTCAAGAAGCGCGCGCTGGAACCGGCGGGCGCGGCGTGAGCGCGGGGCGCAGATGGCGCGCCTTCACCGGGGTGGCGATCCTCAGCTTCCTCGGCTGCGTGGACCTGACCATCGTCAACACCGCCGTGCCCGCGATCGGCCGCGAGCTGCACGCCCCGGTCGCGCGGCTCCAGCTGGTGGTCGGCCTGTTCATCGTCGCGCTGTCGATGTCCATGGTCACGATGGGGCGGCTCGCCGACGCCCACGGGCGCCGCCGCGTGCTGTACGCGGGCACGGCGGTGTTCGGCGCGGCGTCCCTGGGGGCGGGCTGCGCCACCGACGTGGACTGGCTGATCGCGTTCCGGTTCGTGCAGGGCGCGGCCTGCGCCGTCCTCTACACCAGCACCAGCGCGATCGTCTCCAACGTGTTCCCCGAGGCCGAGCGGGGCAAGGCCATCGGCGCGCTGTACGGCGTGAACGGGCTGGGCCTCGCGCTCGGCCCGGTGCTCGGCGGCCTGCTGGTCGGCGGGCCCGGCTGGCGGTGGGTGTTCTGGCTGAACGTGCCGCTGATCCTGCTGGCGCTGGCGATCTGCCGGGGCAGCGTCCCCGAGTCGCGCAGCGAGGAGCGGGGCGCGCGGGTGGACTGGACGGGCCTCGTCCTGCTCACCGCCGGCCTGCCCGCGCTGGTGCTGGGGCTCACGCTGGGCGACACCTGGGGCTGGACGGCGTGGCGCACCCTGGCCGCGCTCGGCGCGGGGGCCGCGGCGCTGGCGGCGTTCGTGCTCGTCGAGCGGGTCGCCGAGTCGCCGATCGTCCAGTTCCGGCTGTTCGCGAACCGGCTGTTCATCAGCGCGATCACGGCCGACTTCGCGCTGGCGTTCTTCTACTGCCTGGCCTTCTTCCTGATGCCGCTCTACCTGGAGTCGGTCCGCGGCCACGAGGGCCTGGCCGTCGGGCTGATGCTGCTGCCCTGCACGGCGCTGGTGGCGCTGCTGTCGCCGGTGGCGGGGCGGCTGGTCGACAAGGCCGGGCCCCGGCCCCTGCTGTGCGCCGGGTTCGGCGCGTTCGTCCTGTCGGCGCTGCTCCAGGCGGAGCTGGACGGGGGCAGCGGCCCCGTCCACATCGTGGCCGCCTTCGCCCTCATGGGCGCGGGCTGGGCCTTCATCCTCGGGCCCGCCACGGTCGCCGCGCTGTCGGCGGTGCCCGAGCGCATGGCGGGCCTCGCCGTGGGCTCGTCCTGGACGTTCCACAACCTCGGCGGCGCCCTCGGCCTCGCCCTCGGCATGGCGGTGTTCCGCTCCGGCGGCCAGCAGGCGGCGATGTGGCTGCTGGCCGCGGTGTCGGCCCTCGCGCTGCTGCTCATCGCCGTCGCCGGACGCCCCGCCGCCCCCCTGTCCGCCGCTACCCCAGTCAAGGAACGCACATGACCGCACGGTCCCCCCACCGCCACCTCCTCGCCCCGGCCGCGCTGCTGGCGGCGTCCGCGCTCGGGCTCGCCGCGTGCGGCGGCTCCGGCGCGTCCGCCGGGGCCGCGTCCGGCGGCCTCGCCTACGCCAGCGACAGCGAGCCCACCTGCCTGGACCCCAACGTCAGCCCGCAGGACGTCACCGCCCGGCTGATGCGCAACGTCTACGACTCGCTGGTGTTCCAGGATCCGCAGGGCGCGCTGCACCCGTGGCTGGCCACCACGTGGAAGGCAGCGCCGGACCTGAAGAGCTACACCTTCACGCTGCGCGAGGGCGTCACCTTCCACGACGGGACGCCGCTCACCGCCGAGGCGGTCAAGGCCACCTTCGACCGCGTGGTGGACCCGGCGACCAAGTCGCAGTACGCCGCCACCCTCATCGGGCCCTACGCGGGCAGCACGGTCATCGACGAGCGCACGGTGAAGGTGTCGTTCAAGAAGCCGAACGCGGCCTTCCTGCAGTCGGCCAGCCAGACCTTCCTCGGCATCACCTCCCCGAAGGCCGACAAGCGCGACTACTGCTCCAAGCCGGTCGGCTCGGGCGCCTACGCGATCGCGGGGTACGTGCGCGGCGACAGCCTCAGCCTGCGCCGGCACGAGCCGTACCGCTGGGGGCCCGCCACCGCCCCCGGCCCGGCCAAGGAGCCGAAGGTGACGGTGCGGTTCCTGCCCGAGGACTCGGTGCGGATCGGCGCGATCACCAGCGGCCGCGCGCAGATCGCGGCGGCCGTCCCGCCCAAGCGGGTCGCGGGCCTCGGCGGGCGCGCCCGGCTCGTGCGGGCCGACCTTCCCGGCGGCACCTACAGCCTGCACCTCAACACCTCGCGGGCCCCGTTCTCCGACGAGCGGCTGCGCCGGGCGTTCCAGAAGGCGGTCGACACCAGGCAGCTGGTGTCGGCCGTGTACGCCGACCAGTACAAGGCCGCGCGCGGCCCGATCGGCCCCACGACGCCGCTGTACGACACGTCCCTGGACTCCCGCCCCGGCCACGACCCGGCCGAGGCGGACCGGCTGCTCCGCGAGGCCGGGTACACCGGCCGCGACCCGCAGGGCTACCGCACCAAGGGCGGCAAGCGGCTGACGGTGCTGTGGGTGTTCAACAAGCAGCAGGTGCGCGAGCAGCGCGACCTGGTCGCCCAGCTCGTGCAGGAGCAGGCCCGCAAGGCGGGCATCGAGCTGCGCATCGAGAACATGTCCACCGGGCAGTGGTTCGACGCCCGCGACACCGGCCGCTTCGACGTGTTCGACCGGAGCTGGGTGTCCGGCAATCCCGACATCCTGCGCAGCTTCTACGCCTCCTACAACCACCCGGCCAAGGGCAAGGTCGGCTACAACGCCTCGTTCGCGAAGGACGCCCGGCTGGACGGCTGGCTGGAGGACGCCCTCGCCACCGGGGACGAGGCCAAGCGCGGCGAGCTGTACGCGAAGGTGCAGCGCGAGGTCGTGGACCGCGCCTACCTGGTGCCGGTCTACGTGCCCGCAGCCCTCACCGCCACCTCCCCGAAGGTGGGCGGCCTGACCTTCGACGGGCAGGCGAGCCCGCTGCTGGCCGGGGTGGAGCTCGGCAAGTGAAAGGGAGACCCAGGCTCAGCCGCCCCGCGCCCGGTCCCGCCGCGCGCCGCCCCGCACCCCGCCGTCCCGGGGCGGCGCGCGGGGCCGCGCGGCGGCTGGCGGGCATGGCCGCCGTGCTCGCCGGGGCCGGGACGCTCGCCTTCGCGGCGCTGCGCCTCATCCCCGGCGACCCGGCGGCGACCCTGCTCGGCGGGGCGCCGGCCACCCCCGAGACGCTGGCACGGCTGAACGCCGAGCTGGGGCTGGACCGGCCGCTGGCGGTGCAGTACCTGTCCTTCCTCGGCAAGGCGGTGCGCGGCGACCTGGGCTGGTCGTTCCAGCACGGCGCGCCCGTCACCGCCGTCCTCGGCCAGGAGGTCGGCCCGACCGTGCGGCTGACGCTGACCGCGTGCGCGCTGGCCGTGGCGGGCGCGGTCACGGTGGCGCTGCTGACGGCCGGGCGCCGCGCGGGCCGGGCGCTGGCCGGGGCGGTGGAGCTGGTGGCCTCCTCCACCCCGACCTTCTGGCTGGGGATCGTGCTGCTGACGCTGACCTCCTTCCGCTCCGAAGGGATCTGGCTGCCCGCGCTGACGCTGGCGATCCCGGTCGGCGCGGTGCTGGCGCAGGTCCTGCGCGAGGGCCTGGAGGACGCCCTGGCGCAGCCGTTCGCGCTGACCGCGCGGGCGCGCGGGCTGGGGGAGTGGCGGGTGCGGTGGGCGCACGCCCTGCGGCACGCGCTCGTCCCCGCCCTGACGATCCTCGGCTGGACGGCAGGCCACCTGCTGGCCGGGGCCGTCGTCGTGGAGTCGGTGTTCGCGCGGCCCGGCGTGGGCCGGGTCGCGGTCGAGGCGGTCCTGGCCAAGGACCTGCCGGTCGTCGTCGGCGCGGTGCTGCTGGCGTCGGTGGTCTATGTCGTGGTCAACACCCTGGTGGACCTCGGCCACCTGCTGGTGGACGCGCGGTTGCGGGAGGCGTGATGGGCGAGCTGCTGGTCTCCGCCGGGCGGGTGCTGCCCGGTCCGGCGGGCGCGGTGGTCGAGGACGGCGCGGTGCTGGTCCGGGACGGCCGGATAGCGTGGACGGGCCCCCGCGCGGAGGCGCCGCGGGCGCCGGACGTGGAGCATCCGGACGGCACGCTGCTGCCGGGCCTGATCGACGTGCACGTTCACCTGGCCTTCGACGCCGGGCCCGAACTGGAACTGGGGCTGGCGGCGGCCTCCGACGAGGAGCTGTACGAGCGGATGGCCGGGAACGCCCGGCGGCTGCTGGCCGCGGGCGTCACCACCGTCCGCGACCTGGGCGACCGGGGCGGCCTCGCGGTCCGGCTCCGCGACGCCGTCGCGGCGGGCGCGCTGCCCGGCCCGCGCGTCCTGGCCGCGTGCGCGCCCGTCACCCCGCCGAACGGGCACTGCCACTTCCTCGGCGGCGTCGCGCAGGGCGTCGAGGGGGTGCGCGAGGCCGTGCGGCGCAACGCGGCGGCGGGCGCCGACGTCATCAAGGTCATGGCGGGCGGCGGCTACCTCACCAACGGCGGCGCGCTTCCCTGGGAACGCCAGTTCACCGACGCCGAACTGGCGGCGGTCGTCGTCGAGGCCCGCGCGCACGGCCTGCGGGTCGCCGCGCACGCGCACGGCGTGTCGGCCATCGCGGCGTCGGTCCGGGCGGGCGCGGACACCATCGAGCACTGCGGCTGGGAGGTCGAGGGCGGCGCGACCCGGGTGGACGACGCGCTGGTCGAGCGCATCGCCGCCGACGGGATCGCGGTCTGCCCGACCGTGCACGCGGGCTGGCCCGGCATCGCCGCGCGCCGCCACGAAGGCTGGTTGGAGGAGCGGCTCGCGATCCTGGGACGCCTGCGCGCGGCCGGGGTCCGGCTGGCCTTCGGCACCGACACCGGGGTGCGGGGCGCGCCGTTCGGCCGGGTGGCCGACGCCCTGGCGCTGCTGGTGGACGCCGGCCTGAGCCCGGCCGAGGCGCTGGAGTCGGCGACCGTCACCGCCGCCGACGCCTGCGGGCTCGGCGGTGTCACCGGGCGGCTGGCCCCCGGCCTGCGCGCCGACCTGCTGGTGGTGGGCGGCGACCCCACCGCCGACGTGCGCCGCGTGGACGATGTGCGCCTGGTGATCGCCGACGGGGCGGACGCGGGGGTGCTGACGTGAGGCTCTCGCGCGGCGCCCTCGTGGCGGCGGCTGCGGGACTGGTGCTGCTGGCGTTGGCGCTCGCGCCGTCCCTGTTCTCCCCCCACCCGCCCTACCGCGCCGATCCCGACGCGCTGCTCGTCCCGCCGGGCGGCGGGCATCCCTTCGGCACCGACCAGCTCGGCCGCGACGTGCTCGCCCGCGTGATCCACGGCGCGGGCACCTCGCTGGCGATGGGCTTCGGCGCGACCGGCCTCGCCCTCGCGGCGGGCCTGGTGCTGGGGCTGGCCGCCGCGCTCGGCGGCGCCGTCGTCCGCGAGGCGCTGATGCGGGCCATGGACGTGCTGCTGTCGTGCCCCGGCCTGCTGCTGGCGCTGGTGGCGGTCGCGCTGATCGGCCCCGGCACGCTCGGCGCCACCCTGGCGGTGGCCGTCGCCGCCACTCCCGAGTACGCGCGGCTGGTCTGCGCGCAGGTGCGGACGGTGCGCACCTCCGGCTACGTCGAGGCGGGCACGGCGCTCGGCCTGTCCCGCCCGGCGCTGGTGCTGCGGCACGTGCTGCCCAACTCGCTGGGCCCGGTGCTGGTGCTGGCGACCCTCGGCGTCGGCACCGCCATCCTGTACGGCGCGGCGCTCAGCTTCCTCGGCCTCGGCCCCAACCCGCCCGCCGCCGAATGGGGCGCGCAGCTGTCGGACGGCCGCGACTTCCTGGAGTCGGCCTGGTGGGTGGCGTTCTTTCCGGGCCTGGCGATCACCTCGACCGTCGTCGTGGTGAACGTCGTCGGCCGCGACCTGCGAAGGAGGTACCTGCGGTGACGCTGCTGGACGTCGCGGACCTGACCGTGGACTTCGGGACGGGCGGGCCCGCCGTGCGCGGGGTGTCGTTCCACGTCGACCCCGGCGAGTGCCTGGCGATCGTCGGGGAGTCGGGGTCGGGCAAGAGCGTCACCGCGCGCGCCCTGCTCGGCCTCAGCGGCGGCGCGGTCGCCGCCGAGCGCCTGCGCCTGGGCGGGCGGGACCTGCGGGCGCTGGACGAGCGCGCCTGGCGGAAGGTGCGGGGCCGCCGCGTCGGCTTCGTGCTCCAGGACGCGCTCCAGGCCCTCGACCCGCTGCGCCGCGTCGGGCGCGAGGTCGCCGAACCGCTGCTGGTGCACCGCACCGTCCCGCGCGGCGAGGTGCCCGGGCGCGTGCGGCGGCTGCTGGCCGACGTCGGGATACCCGACCCCGAGCGGCGGGCCCGCGAGCGTCCGCACCAGCTGTCGGGCGGCCTGCGCCAGCGCGCCCTGATCGCCTCCGCCCTCGCCTGCGGCCCCGAGCTGATCATCGCCGACGAGCCGACCACCGCCCTCGACGTCACCGTCCAGGCCCAGGTCCTGGACCTGCTGGCCGGGCTGCGCGCCGCCGGGACCGCCCTGGTCCTGATCAGCCACGACTTGGCGGTGGTCGCCCGGCTCGCCGACCGCATCGCGGTCATGCGCGACGGCGTGATCGTCGAGCAGGGGCCGGCGGGGCGCGTCCTCACCGATCCCGGCGACCCCTACACCAAGGCCCTGCTGGCGGCCGTCCCCGAGGGCGCGGCCCCGCCCGCGTCGCCGGGGCCGCCCGTCCTGGCGGCCCGTTCGGTCGCCAAGCGCTTCGGCGACCGGACCGCGCTCGGCGGCGTCTCGTTCGAGCTGCGCGCCGGGGAGACCCTCGGCCTGGTCGGGGAGTCGGGGTCGGGCAAGACCACGCTCGCCCGCATCGCGCTCGGCCTGCTGCCCGCCGACTCCGGCGAGGTCACGCTGGCGGGGGAGCCCTGGAGCGCGCTGCCCGAACGCCGCCGCAGACCGCACCGGCACCGCATCCAGCCCGTCCCGCAGGACCCCGCCGGGGCGTTCGACCCGCGCCACACCGTCGCCCGCGTGCTCACCGAGGCCCTGGCGGTCGCCGGGACGCCCCGCGCCGAGCGGCGCGACCGGGCCGCCGCGCTGCTCCGGCAGGTGGGGCTCGGCCCGGAGCACCTCGGCCGCCGCCCCCGCCAGCTGTCGGGCGGCCAGCGGCAGCGCGTCGCGATCGCCCGCGCCCTCGCCCCGGACCCGGCGGTGCTGGTCTGCGACGAGCCGACCTCGGCGCTGGACGTCTCCGTGCAGGCGGAGATCCTCGCGCTGCTCGGCCGCCTCCAGGACGAGCGCGGCCTGGCGATGCTGTTCATCACCCACGACCTCGCCGTGGTGCGGCGGGTCGCGCACCGGGTCCTGGTGCTGAAGGACGGCGACGTCGTGGAGTCGGGACCGGCGGCGGAGGTCCTGGCCTCGCCCGGGCACCCCTACACGCGGGCGCTCCTGGCGGCGGCCCCGCGCCTGCCCGTCCGCTAGGCGGAGATGAGAGCAGGCCGGGCTATACGGCGAGGGTGGTGCGGAGCGTCCCGTCCGGGCCCGCCACCAGCACCGGCGCCTTGGCGCCGAGGTCGCGCACGGCGGCCACGTCGGCGTCGGCCGCACCCTCGGCGGCCGTCACCAGCGCGGCGGCCTCCAGGTCCTCGGCGCCGCTGGACACCGCCATCGCGACCGCGACCTGCAGGGCCGACAGCTTCAGCGACGGCAGGTCCACGCTGGTCGCCGAGTAGGTCCGGCCGGTCTCGTCGCGGACGGCCGCGCCCTCGGCCGCGCCGGTCCGGGCCCGGGCCGACCGCGCCAACGTGATGATCTTCGCGTCCTCGGCGTTCAACTCGCTCACGGCACCAGCCTAGAGGTGCCCGGCAAGTCGGCTCCAAGTGGACCGCAAGTGCGGCGGACGACCATCGGGACGTTGTCGGACCCGCTGTGGGGGAGATCGAGATGTCCCGGTTGTTGTACCGGTTGGGCAAGGCGGCCGCCGCGCGCCCCTGGCGCGTCGTCGCGGCGTGGGTGCTGCTGGTGGGGGTCGTCGCGGGGATCGCGGGCGTCGCGGGCGGCGCCACGCAGGACGACTACACGCTCAAGGGCAGCGGGTCGCAGCAGGCGACCGACCTGCTGCGCGAGCGCTTCCCGGCGCTGTCGGGCGCGGACGCGCGCGTGGTGGTGCACGCCCGCACCGGCGGCGTGGACAAGGGCGCGCTGGAGGCGGCGGCCGCGGGGCTGCGGCGGCTGCCGCACGTCAGCGCGGTCGAGCCGGCCGTGCCGAGCGGGGACGGCGCGACCGCGCTGATCACCGTCCGCTACGACGTGCCGGTCACCGACCTGGCGCCCAAGCCGACGCTGGACGAGTTGCGCACCGCCACCGGTCCGCTGGAGAAGGCCGGGTACCAGGTCGAGTTCGGCGGGCAGGTGCCCGAGAACGTGACCGCGCCCGGCGGCGTCGCCGAGGCGATCGGGATCGTGGCGGCGCTGGTCATCCTGCTGCTGGCGTTCGGGTCGGTGGTCGCGGCGGGGCTGCCGCTGGCGGTCGCGCTGGCCGGGCTCGGCGCGGGCATGGCGGGGATCACGATCCTGGCGGCGTTCGTGAACGTGGCCAACACCGCGCCGACGCTGGCGGTCATGGTGGGGCTGGGCGTCGGCATCGACTACGCGCTGTTCATCCTGACCCGGCACCGCGAGGGCCTCGCCCAGGGCCTGGCGGTGCCGGAGGCCGCGGGCCGCGCCATCGCCACCGCGGGCAAGTCGGTGGTGTTCGCGGGCCTGACCGTGCTGCTGGCGCTGTGCGGGCTGGTGCTGTCGCGCATCCCGGTCTTCATGACCATGGGGTTCGCCACCGGGATCGTGGTGGCCGCCACCATGGCGGGCGCGGTCACGCTGCTGCCGGCGGTGCTGGGGCTGGCCGGGCGCCGGGTGCTGCGCCGCCGCGACCGCGCGCCGGGCGCGGTGCTCGCCACCGAGTCGCCACGGGTGCGGCGCTGGGCCGACCGGGTCGCGGCGCGGCCGTGGGCGTGGCTGCTGGCCGCGCTGGTGCTGATGCTGGCGCTGGCCGCGCCCGCCCTCGGGATGCGGACCTGGCCGAGCGACGCCAGCAGCGAGCCGGACTCCAACACCGCCCGCCGCGCCTACGACCTGGTGGCCGAGGGGTACGGGCCCGGCGCCAACGGGCCGCTGCTGGTCGCGGTCGACCTCCGCAGGACGGGCGCGGACGCGCTCCCCGCGGTGCGCGACAAGCTGGCGGGCCTGCAGGGCGTGGTCGCGGTGTCGCCTCCGCAGCTCGCGCCGGACCGGTCGGTGGCGGTGCTCGTGGTGACGCCCGCCTACGGTCCGCAGGACGAGCGCGCCACCGCCCTGGTGGACGGGGTGCGCGACCGGGGGCTGCCGCCGGGCGCCGAGGTCACCGGCCTCACCGCCTCCTACGTCGACCTCAGCCGGGTGCTGGACCGGCGGCTGTGGCCGGTGATCGGCGTGGTGGTCGCGACCTCGTTCCTGATGCTGATGATCGTGTTCCGGTCGCTGCTGGCGCCGCTGAAGGCCGCCGCGCTGAACCTGCTGTCGATCGGCGCGGCCTACGGCGTGCTGACGATGGTGTTCCAGTGGGGCTGGGGCGCCGAGCTGCTGGGGCTGCCGCACAGCGTCCCGGTGTCCAGCTTCATCCTGCTGCTGATGTTCGCGGTGCTGTTCGGCGTCTCCATGGACTACGAGGTGTTCATGCTGTCGCGGGTCCGGGAGGAGTGGCTGCGCACCGGGCGGGCGCGCGCCTCGGTCTCGGCGGGCCTCGCGGTCACCGGCCGGGTGATCACCAGCGCCGCGCTGATCATGGTGGCGGTCTTCCTCGGCTTCGCGCTGGACCCCGGCCTGGTGATCAAGCAGATGGGCGTCGGCCTCGCGGTCGCGGTCGCGCTGGACGCCACCGTGGTGCGGCTGGTGCTGGTCCCGGCCACGATGGCGCTGCTCGGCCGGGCCAACTGGTGGCTGCCGGGCTGGCTCGACCGCGTCCTGCCCCGCTTCGACGTGCACGGCGAGGACTTCGAGGCCGCCGAAGCGCCCGCCGCGCGGGAGCCGTCGCGGGTGTGACCCGGCCGGTACGGCCGCCGTGTCCCGGTTTAGGCTGGCCGGGACATGGCGACCGTACGCGTGCTCGGCGCATTCGAAGCGGTGGTGGCGGGGGCCCCGGCCGACCTCGGCGGGCCCCGCCGCCGCTCGGTGCTGGCCAGGCTGGTGGCCGCGCAGGGCCGGATGGTCCCGGCCGACCAGCTGGTGGCCGACCTGTGGCCCGAGACCGCGCCCTCGCAGGCCGCCGCCGGGCTCCAGTCGCTGGTGTCCCACCTGCGCCGCGCCCTCGAACCGGACCGCCCGCCGCGCACCCCCGCCGCCGTCCTGGTCACCGCGCCGCCCGGCTACGCGCTGCGGCTGCCGGAGGAGGGGGTGGACGCCTGGTGGTTCGACGCGCTGGTGGACCGGGCCGCGGGCGCCGACGCCGCCCAGGCCCGCCAGTGCGCCGAGCAGGCCCTGGCCCAGTGGCGCGGTCCCGCCTACGCCGAGTTCGCCGGCCTGCCGTGGGCCGCCACCGAGATCGCCCGGCTCGACGAGCGCCGCCGGATCGCCGTCGAGCGCCGCGCCGACGCCCTGCTGCGGCTGTCGGCCGCCGCCGAGGTCGTGCCCGACCTGGAGGCCCACGTCGCCGCCCACCCGCTGCGCGAGGAGGCGTGGCGGCTGCTGGCCCTGGCCCTGTACCGCGCCGGCCGCCAAGGGGACGCGCTGGGGGCGTTGCGCCGCGCCCGCGCCACCCTCACCGAGGAACTGGGCGTGGACCCCGGCCCCGCGCTGCGTCGCCTGGAGGCCGACATCCTGGCCCAGGCCCCCGATCTGGAGCCCGAGCGCAGGGAGACCGTGCGGACGGTGCCCGCGCCGAGCGCTCCCGCCCCGCGTCCGGCCGAGCCCCGTTCCGACGCCCCCGCCTTCTTCGGCCGCCGCACCGAACTGGCCCGGCTGGCCGAAGCCGCCCAGGCCGCCGAGGCGGGCCGAGGCGGGCTGGTGCTGATCAGCGGGGACGCGGGCATGGGCAAGACGGCCCTCGGTGAACGGTTCGCCGCCGAACTGGCCGATGCGGGCTGGCGCTGCGCGTGGGGCCGCGCCCCGGAAACCGGCGGGGCCCCGGCCGCTTGGCCCTGGGCCGAACTGCTGCGCGACCTGACCGCCGCAGAGCCCCCGCCCGACGACCGGCTGGCCCCGCTGCTGGACGACTCCGTGTTGGGAAACGCCGGGCTGGACGGCACGGCGCGCGCGAGCGGCGGCTCCGACGCCGCCGCCGGGCGCTTCCAGCTCCACCTGGCCGTCGCCGACTACCTGGCCGGGCTCGCCGGACGCGCCCCGCTGCTGCTCCTCCTGGACGACCTGCACTGGGCCGACGAGGAGACCCTCGCCCTGCTCACCCGGGTCCTGGCCCGCGTCCGGGACCGCCGGGTCCTGCTGGTCGCCACCTACCGGCACACCGAGGTCCCCGAGCGGCTGGACGCCGCCCTGGCGACCCTGGCCCGGCACGAGCCGCTGCGCATCGACCTGGCGGGCCTCGCGCCCGAGGACGTCGCCGCGCTGGTCCGCGCCACCTGCCGCACGGGCGTCGGCGACGCCGAACTGGCCGCGATCGCCGAGCGCACCGGCGGCAACCCGTTCTTCACCCGCGAGACCGCCCGCCTCCTGGACTCGCTGCCCCCGGGCCAGGGCCTGCCCGCCGCCACCCGCACCGTCCCGGCCGGGGTCGGCGACGTGCTGCGCCGCCGCCTCGCCCGGCTGCCCGAACCGGCGCGCGCGGTGCTGTGCCAGGCCGCGGTGGTCGGCCGCGACGCCGACCTGCGCGTGCTGGCCGACCTGCCCGGAGCCGACGAGGACACGGTGCTGGAGGCGGTCGAGGCGGGCCTGGCGACCGGCCTGGTCACCGAACCCGCGCCCGGACGGCTGCGCTTCGCGCACGCGCTGGTCCGCGACACCCTCTACACCGGCCTGTCCCAGACCCGCCGCGCCCGCCTGCACGGCGCGATCGGGGCCGCCCTGGAGCGGCACCGGCCCGGCGAGGTCGCCGCGATCGCCCACCACTACCTGGAGGCCGCCGAAGACCCCGCCAAGGCCGTGCACTACGCGCGGCTGGCCGCCGAGGCCGCCGAGGCCCGCTTCGCCCACGGCACCGCCGCCGACCTGTACGCGCGGGCCGCCGAGACGCTGCGCGCCCAGGGCCCCGATGCGCTGCCGGAGAGGCTGGCGGTCGAGGCCGCCGCGATCCGCGCCGGCGCGCTGGCGGGGCAGGTCGTGCAGGCCCGCGAGCGGCGGCTGCGGGCCATCGCCGAGGCCCGCGCGCTCGGCGACCTGACCGCGCTCGCGCGCGTGCTGGTGGCGTTCGACGTGCCGACGCTGTGGACCAGCCGCAAGTACGGGACCGTGGACCGGGAGGTGGTGGCGGCCACCGAGGCGGCGCTGGCCGGGCCGCCCGGCACCGACCCCGAGATGCGCGTGCGGCTGCTGACCACCCTCGCCATCGAGCTGGAGGGCGAGCAGGACGACCGCGGGGCGCGCGCCTCCGCCGACGCCGTCGAGCTGGCCCGCGGCCTGGACCGGCCCGACCTGCTCGCCGTCGCCCTCAACGGCCGCTACCTCAACGCCTACCGGGAGGCCGGCGACGTCGAGATCCGCTGGCGCCTGGCGTCCGAGCTGCTGGAGCTGGCCACCGCCCACGACCTGGCCGCCTACCGCGTGCTGGCCCACCTGCTCCTCCAGCAGGCCGCCGTCGCGCTGCTGGACCTGCCCGCCGCCCGCGCCCACCAGGACGAGGGGCTGCGCCTGGCCGAGCAGTACGGGCTGCCACTGCTCGGGCTGATCGGGAGCTGGTACCGGGCGCTCGGCGCGGCGGTCTTCGGGCGCTACGACGCCGCCGAGCGGCTGTACACCGAGATCGCCGACGCGATCTCCCGCACCGGCGTGTGGAGCAGCGAGCGCGGCGTGGAGTTCTTCGGGATCTTCTGCCTGCGGCTCATGGAGGGCCGGCACGGCGAGCTGGTCGAGGAGACCCGCTGGCTGTGGGAGCACTGGCCGGACGTCAGCGCCGCCGCCGACCTGTACGCCCTCGCCCTGGCGGCCGGCGGCCGGACCGACGAGGCCCGCCGCGTGGTCGCCGGGGCCGGGCCCATCCGCCGCGACTACTTCTACGACCTCGCCATGCCGCTGCGCGGCCGCCGCGCCCTGGCGCTGGACGACCGGGAGCTGGCCGCCGCCGCGTACCGGGAGCTGCTGCCGTTCCGCGGGCGGCTCGCCGGGGGCAGCTGCGCCGTCGCCACCGCCGGGCCGGTCGCCCAGACCCTGGGGGACCTGGCGGCCTACCTGGGGCGGCCGGAGGAGGCCGCCCGGCACTACGGCACCGCCGCCGAGGTCGCCGCCGCGATCGGCGCCGAGCGCTGGGAGCGGGCCGCCCGCGACGCGGCGCGCGCCCTCGCCGGACGCCTGGGCGACCGGCCATCCCCCGGGGTAGGCGACAATTGACACTGTGACATCGCTGGGAAACACCGCGCCCGAGGGCTTCCGTTCCGGTTTCGCCTGCTTCGTGGGCCGCCCGAACGTCGGCAAATCGACCCTGATGAACGCCCTGGTCGGCAGCAAGGTGGCCATCACCAGCAGCCGCCCGCAGACCACCCGCCGGGCGATCCGGGGCATCGTGCACCGGCCCGACGCCCAGCTGGTCATCGTGGACACGCCCGGCCTGCACAAGCCGCGCACCCTGCTGGGCGAGCGGCTGGACAGCCTGGTGCGCTCCACCCTGACCGAGGTGGACGTGATCGGCTTCTGCGTGCCGGCCGACCAGCCGGTCGGGCCCGGGGACAAGTTCATCGCCCGCGAGCTGGCGGCCGTCCGCCGCACGCCGATCGTGGCGATCGTCACCAAGACCGACCTGGTGCCGCCGGAGCGGGTGGCCGAGCAGCTGATGGCGGTCGGCGAGCTGGGCGCCTTCACCGACATCGTGCCCTGCTCGGCGGCCGACGGCTTCCAGGTGGGCCTGGTCGCCGACCTGCTGATCGGGCACCTGCCCGAGGGCCACGCCCTGTACCCCGAGGGCGACCTGACCGACGAGCCCGAGCAGGTGCTGATCGCCGAGCTGATCCGCGAGGCCGCGCTGGAGGGCGTGCGCGACGAGCTGCCGCACTCGATCGCCGTCGTGGTGGACGAGATGGCCCCGCGCGAGGGCCGCAAGGACCTGATCGACGTCTACGCGCACCTGTTCGTCGAGCGGCCCAGCCAGAAGGGCATCATCATCGGCCACAAGGGCGCGCGGCTGCGCGAGGTCGGCGCGGCCGCGCGCCGGCAGATCGAGGCGCTGCTGGGCACCAAGGTCTACCTCGACCTGCGGATCAAGGTGCTCAAGGACTGGCAGCGCGATCCCAAGCAGCTGCGCCGCCTGGGCTTCGACTGACCCCGCCCGGCCCGCCGCGCCGCAGCCGGGACGCCAGCGGCCGGGCCAGCGCGAACCCCACCACCAGCAGCGCCGCCGCCAGCGCCAGGTACCAGCCGTAGGCGAGGGTGAGCTCGTAGTCGAGCACCCGCCCGCCCCCGCCGGTCAGCTCGTCGCGGGTGGAGTCCAGCCGCATCACGAACAGCCCGCACACCAGCAGCGCGAGCGCGCCCGGCACGGCGGTGAGCGCCGCGATGCGCTGGTCCCGGGCCGCGATGCCCCAGAACGTCATGGCCGCGGCGACCAGCGCGAGCACCGGCACCACCAGGATCGTGCCGTCGGCGTCGATGCCCGCCGCCGAGCCCGCGTCGTGCGACAGCGGGTTGCCGAACGCGTTGAACACCAGCTCGGCGTGCACCCACGGCAGGAACGCCGCCACCAGCAGCGCCCCCGCGGCCAGCAGCGTCAGCAGGTTCCAGACCGTCCCGGAGGAGCGCGGCGCGGGCGGCGCGGGCGCTTCCGCCTCGGGCGCGGCCGGGCCCGCCGGGGACCCGGCGGGCGGCTCGCCGCTGGACGGCGGAGGCGGGGGACCGGCGTCCGGCTCGGGCGGCAGGCCCCCTCCCTCCGGGGGCAGGAAGTCCGGCCGCCCCTCCCGACGCGCACGGCCGCCATCGGCCCCGGAGCCCAGGTCACCACTCATGGACCCAGGGTAAGGGGGACCTGCGGCTTCGCCGGGTCGGCCACGGCGGGGCGCGCGGGTCGGTACTTTGGGTCCCAGTCCGTTATGGGAGGAGAGACCGGTGCTGCTCGTTTTCGGCTTGTCGGCGTTCTTCCGAACGGTCAGCGAGGGCACCTTCCACTGCCCCCGCTGCGGCGGCGACCGCGCCTACCGGCGCCGCGCCGGGCGCCGCTACCTCACGCTGTTCTTCGTCCCCGCCGTCCCGCTGAACCGCCTGGGCGAGGCCGTGGAGTGCCGCGCCTGCCGGACCCGGTTCGGCCCCTCGGTGCTGCGGGTGCCCACCGCCAGGCAGATGGCCGCCGCGCTCCCGGCCGGGATGCGCGCGGCCGCCGGCCTGGTGCTGCGGGCCGGCGACCCCGCCGACCACGCGGCGCGCGCCCGCGCCGTCGAGATCGTGCGCGGCTACGGCGAGGAGGGCTACGACGACGACGCCGTGGAGGCCGACCTCGCGCTGCGCGCCTCCTTCCTGGAGCAGGAGGTCGCCCGGGCGGGCGCCCAGCTCGCGGTGGAGGCGCGCGAATGGTTCCTGGCCCAGGCAGTGCGCATCGGCCTGGCCGACGGGCCGCTCGGCGAGCGCGAGCGGCGCGCGGCGCACCGGGTGGCCGAGCTGCTCGGCATGTCGCCCGCGCACGCCCTCGGCGTGATCCTCACCACGGAGGGCGCCGCCCGCTGAGCCGTGCCGCCCACCCGACCCCGCGAACGAAGGCGAGCCGATGAGCATCGCTCTGGTACGCAGTCCCGGCCCCAGGCTGGCCGAAGGCATCGTCACCCACCAGGAGCGCCGGGAGGTGGACACGGCCCTGGCCGGCCGCCAGCACGCCGCGTACGTGGCGGCGCTGCGCGCGGCCGGCTGGGAGGTCCGCGCGGTCGCGCCCGCCGACACCTGCCCCGACGCGGTGTTCGTGGAGGACACCGCCGTGGTCTGCGGCGACCTGGCCGTCCTCGGCCGCTCCGCCGAGGCCGGCCGGCGCGCCGAGCTGGCCGGTGCGGAGCGCGCGCTACGCGGGCTGGGCCTGCGGATCGAGCGCATCGAGCCGCCCGGCACCCTGGACGGCGGCGACGTGCTCCAGGCGGGCGGCACCGTCTACGTGGGGCGCGGGGCGCGCACCAACGAGGAGGGCATCTGCCAGCTCGCCCACCTGCTGGGCGGCCGCCGCGTGGTGCCGGTGGACTTCCACGGCTGCCTGCACCTGAAGACGGCCGTGACCGCGCTGCCCGGCGGCTGCCTGATCGGCGTCCCCGAGCTGGTCGACACCGGCGCGCTGCCGGGGATGCGGGTGGCGCGCGAGCCGTCGGGCGCGCGTCTGGTGGTGCTGGGCCCCGACCACGTGCTGATGGCGGCGTCCGCGCCGCGCACCGCCGCCGGGCTGGCCGCTGAGGGGCTGCGCGTCACCACCGTGGACATCGGCGAGTTCGAGGCCCTGGACGGCTGCGTGACCTGCCTGTCGGTGCTGGTCCCCTGACCGGCGCCCGGACCGGCGGTGCGGTGAGTTCTTCGTAAAGCGCTTGTAACACGACGGTCGTGACGCGGAAATCTGTTTCCGGAGACTTGTCACAGTAAACGGAGCCACGGGCCCATTTCTGTGAGGAGCCGACAGTTGCGGAAACCATTCTTTCGACCATTGGCGGTGGCGGCGGCACTGCCGGCGGCACTGCTCACCGCATGTGGCGGGGAATCCGGTGACGGCGCCGGCGGGGGCTCCGGCGGAAGCGGTGGGAACACCGTCAAGGTCGGCATCCTGCACTCGCTGAGCGGCACCATGGCCATCAGCGAGGTGACGGTCAAGAACGCCGAGATGCTGGCGATCGAGGAGATCAACGCCAAGGGCGGCGTGCTGGGCAGGAAGGTGGAGCCGGTCACCGAGGACGGCGCCTCCGACTGGCCGACCTTCGCCCAGAAGGCGCAGAAGCTCATCAAGAAGGACAAGGTCGCCACGGTGTTCGGCGGCTGGACCTCCGCCAGCCGCAAGGCGATGCTGCCGGTGTTCGAACGCAACAAGGCGCTGCTGTGGTACCCGGTCCAGTACGAGGGGCTGGAGTCCTCGCCCGCCATCTTCTACACCGGCGCCACCACCAACCAGCAGATCGTCCCCGGCCTGGACTATCTGAAGGAAAAGGGAAAGAAGAAGCTCTACCTGGTCGGCAGCGACTACGTTTTCCCGCGCACCGCCAACAAAATCATCAAGGCATATGCGAAGGCCAACGGAATGGAGGTGCTGGGCGAGGAGTACACCCCGCTCGGGCACACCGAATACTCCACGCTGGTCAATAAGATCGGCGAGGCGAAGCCGGACGCGGTCTTCAACACCCTCAACGGCGACAGCAACGTCGCCTTTTTCAAGCAGCTCAAGAGCGCCGGGTTCGACGCGGCCGGGCTCCCGGTGATGTCGGTCAGCATCGCCGAGGAGGAGGTCAAGGGCATCGGCGTGCAGAACATCGCGGGCCAGCCGGTCGCCTGGAACTACTACCAGACCACCGCCGGCGAGCAGAACGAGGCGTTCGTCAAGGCGTTCCAGGCCAAGCACAAGGGCGCGGTGACCTCCGACCCCATGGAGGCGGGCTACAACGCCGTGCACCTGTGGGCGGCCGCCGTCACCAAGGCCGGGTCCACCGACGTCGAGGCCGTCCGGAAGGCCGCCGCCGGGCTGTCGCTGGACCTGCCCGAGGGCAAGGTCACCATCGACGGGCCCACCCAGCACGTGCACAAGACCGCGCGCATCGGCGTGGTCCGGCCGGACGGGCTGATCAAGGAGGTCTGGTCCTCCAAGGGGCCGATCAAGCCCGACCCCTACCTGAAGACCTACCCCTGGGCCGCCGGGCTGTCGTCATGACCTCACTGCTCAACCAGCTGCCCATCGGGCTCAGCATCGGCGCGGTGCTGCTGCTGATCGCCCTCGGCCTGACCTTCACCTTCGGCCAGATGGGCGTCATCAACATGGCGCACGGCGAGTTCATCATGGCCGGGGCCTACACCGCCTACCTGCTCCAGGACTGGGCCGGGTCGCAGGCGGTCCTGGCGGCCCTGCCGGTCGCCTTCGCCGTGGCGGGCGCGCTCGGCTGGGTGCTGGAGCGCACCGCGATCCGGCACTTCTACGGCCGCCCGCTGGACACCCTGCTGCTCACCTGGGGCGTCAGCCTCGTCCTCCAGCAGGCCGCGCGCGACATCTTCGGCGCCCCCAACGTGCAGGTGGTCGCGCCGTCCTGGCTGACCGGCCGGGTCGAGGTGCTGGGCGGGGCGCTGCCCTACGCCCGGCTGTTCATCATGGCCCTGGCGCTGGCCTGCGTGGCCGGGGTCTGGCTCTACCTGGACCGCTCCCGGCAGGGCCGCCGGATGCGCGCGGTCGTGCAGAACCGGGAGCTGGCCGCCGTCAGCGGCGTGGCGACCGGCCGGGTGGACCAGCTCACCTTCTTCATCGGCTCGGGCCTGGCGGGCGTCGCCGGGGTCGCGCTGACGCTGATCGGCCCGGTGGGCCCCTCCCTCGGCACCTACTACATCGTGGACGCGTTCCTGGTCGTGGTGGCCGGCGGGCTCGGCCAGCTGCGCGGCGCGGTGATCGCCGCGGTCGCGCTGGGCATGCTGAACTCCTTCGCCGAGTTCTGGACCGACGCCAGCCTCGCCAAGGTCATCGTCTTCGCGGTGGTCATCGGCTTCCTCCAGATCCGCCCGCAGGGGCTGTTCGTGCTGCGATCGAGGGCCCTGACGTGAGCGGGAGGGCGCGCGGTTACGCGCTGTTCGCGTCGGTCTCCCTGCTCCTGCTGGTGGTCGCGCCGCTGGCGCTGCCCGCCTTCCGGCTGGACGAGCTGGCCAAGTACCTGTGCTTCGCCATCGCCGCGCTCGGCATCGGCCTGGCCTGGGGCCAGGGCGGGATGTTGACCCTCGGGCAGGGGGTGTTCTTCGGCCTCGGCGGCTACGCCATGGCCATGTACCTGAAGCTGCACGACGCCGGCGGCGACCTGCCCGACTTCATGGTCTGGAGCGGCGTGGAGCACCTGCCCGCGCTGTGGAAGCCGTTCGGCAGCGCCGGGTTCGCGCTGGCGGCCGTGGTCGCCGTCCCCGTCGTCCTCGCGGTCGTGCTGGGCCTGCTGGTGTTCCGGCAGCGGGTGCGCGGCGCCTACTTCGCCATCCTCACCCAGGCCCTGGCTGCGGCGTTCGTGATCCTGCTGGTCGGGCAGCAGGGCCTGACCGGCGGCACCAACGGCCTGACCAACTTCTACGACGTGTTCGGCCGCGACCCCGAGGCCGAGGGCACCCAGCGCACCCTGTACTTCGTCACCGCGATCGTGCTGGGCGTGCTCTACCTGGGCGCGCGGCAGCTGGTGGGGAGCCGCTTCGGGCGGCTGCTGGTGGCGGTGCGCGACGGCGAGGACCGGGTGCGCTTCCTCGGCTACAACCCCGCGACCGTCAAGACGATCACGTTCGCGGTGTCGGCGGGCATGGCGGGCATCGCCGGGGCGCTGTTCGTCCCGGTGGTCGGCATCATCTCGCCGTCCCTGCTGGGCGTGGTGCCCTCCCTGGAGCTGGTGGTCGCGGTCGCCGTCGGCGGCCGCTACGCGCTGGCCGGGGCCGTGCTCGGCGCGGTCGTCATGAACTACGCCAAGACCTCCTTCAGCGAGCAGTGGGCGGGCGGCTGGCTCTACCTGGAGGGCGCGCTGTTCATCCTGGTCATGACCCTGGCCCCGAAGGGCGCGGTGGGCCTGTACGAGCAGGCCCGCGACGCCCTCGCCCGGCGGCGCGGCGCCCCCGCCGCCCAGGCCCCCGGCACGACGACCGCACCCCGGGAGGCGGCGGCATGAGCGAGGAGTCCCTGCTGGAGATCCGCGGGCTGGAGGTCGTCTTCGACGGCTTCAAGGCCCTGGCGGGCGTGGACCTGACGGTCGCCGCCGGGGAGCTGCGCTTCCTGATCGGCCCGAACGGCGCGGGCAAGACCACGCTGATCGACGTGGTCACCGGGCGGACCCGGCCCGCCGCCGGGACGGTGCGGTTCGCCGGGACCGAGCTGGCCGGCCGCCCCGAGCACAAGATCGTCCGTCTCGGCGTCGGCCGCACCTTCCAGACCTCGGTGGTGTTCGAGGAGCTGACGGTGGTGGAGAACCTGGACCTCGCCGCCGGGTTCCGCCGCCCGCTGCCGACCCTGCTGCGCCGGCGGCGCGGGGTGTCGGACGAGGTCGCCGCCGCGCTGGACACCATCGGCCTCGGCGACCTGGCCGAGCGCCCCGCCGGGGTGCTCTCGCACGGCCAGCGCCAGTGGCTGGAGATCGGGATGCTGGTCGCCCAGCGGCCGCGCCTGCTGCTGCTGGACGAGCCGGTCGCCGGGATGGGCGCCGGCGAGCGCGAGCGCACCGGCGAGCTGCTCACCGAGATCGCCCGGGACCACACGGTGGTCGTGGTCGAGCACGACATGGAGTTCCTGCGCCGCTACGCCTCCCAGGTGACGGTCCTGCACGAGGGGAGGGTGCTGGTGGAGGGCGACGTGGCCGCCGTCCAGGCCGACCCCCGCGTCCAGGAGGTCTACCTGGGCCGGACCCGGGAGGAGGCCGCGTGAGCGGGCCGCTGCTGAAGGTCGAGGGGCTGGAGGCCGCCTACGGGCGCGCCCGGGTCCTGTTCGGGGTGGACGTGGCCGTCGAGCCCGGCGGGCTGATGTGCGTGATGGGCCGCAACGGGGTCGGCAAGACCACGCTGCTCAACGCCGTCATGGGCGTGCTCGCCCCGACCGCCGGGACCGTCGTCTTCGACGGCGAGGACGTGACGGGCCTGCCGACCCACGAGCGCGTGCGGCGCGGCATGGGCTACGTCCCCCAGGGGCACGAGACCTTCCCGCAGCTCACCGTCGCCGAGAACCTCCAGGTCACCCTGGAGGCGACCCGGCACCGGGACCGGAGGGCCGTGGACGAGGCGCTGGAGGTCTTCCCCCGGCTGACCGAGCTGCTGGGGCGCAAGGCGGGCTTCCTGTCCGGCGGCCAGCAGCAGCAGCTCGCCATCGCGCGGGCGCTGGTGACCCGGCCCCGGATGCTGATCCTGGACGAGCCGACCGAGGGCGTGCAGCCGTCGATCGTCGCCGAGATCGAGGCCGCCATCGAGCGGCTGCACCGGGAGCGGGGCCTGGCGGTCCTACTGGTCGAGCAGTACCTGGAGCTGGCGCTGCGGCTGGCCGACGGCTTCGTGATCATCGAGGGCGGGGTGGTGCGGCGCTCGGGCGCGGCCGCCGACCTGCGCGACGAGGAGGTCAAGCGCCTGCTGGCCGTCTAGCGGGCGGGACGGCGGGGGCCGGTGGGCCGCGGGGGAGCGCCGCGGCCCGCCGGCCCCCGGGAATCGGCCGCGCCGTCCGGGGCGTTCGGTATCACGGGGACCGACGAGACGTCTCAACATGCGGGATGCGGTTTCCGCGAGTCGGATGGGATCTGTTAGCTTGACATGCATGTCGCGCGAGCTGCTCCTTCTTAGCGGCCGCAGCGGGGGCCTGTAGCAGGTCGGCTCCCTCGCTGCGGGACCTTGACGTGCACGTCGGCCGCAGGAACCGAGCACCCACAGCTCCGAGCAGACAGCAGGGACACTCTTCATGTATCCGCAGCAGCAGCCCTCCGGTATGCCCTTCGAGCGTTACCGTCCGTTCGCGCCCGTCAGGCTGAGTGACCGCACCTGGCCCGACAAGGTGATCACGCAGGCCCCGCGCTGGTGCGCGGTGGACCTGCGCGACGGCAACCAGGCGCTGATCGACCCGATGGACGCCCAGCGCAAGCTCAAGATGTTCGAGCTGCTGGTGCGGATGGGCTACAAGGAGATCGAGGTCGGCTTCCCGGCCGCCAGCCAGACCGACTTCGACTTCGTCCGGCAGATCATCGAGGAGGGCCGCGTCCCCGACGACGTGGTGGTCCAGGTGCTGACCCAGGCCCGGCCCGAGCTGATCGAGCGGACCTTCGAGGCGGTGCGCGGCGCCAAGCAGGCCATCGTCCACCTGTACAACTCCACCAGCACGCTGCAGCGGCGCGTGGTGTTCGGGCAGGACCGGGACGGCATCACCGCGATCGCCGTCGAGGGCGCCAAGCTGTGCAAGAAGCTCGCCGAGGACATGGGCGACACCGAGATCTTCTTCCAGTACTCGCCCGAGTCGTTCACCGGCACCGAGCTGGAGTACGCGGTGGAGGTCTGCAACGCCGTCAACGACGTGTGGCAGCCCACCCCCGAGCGGAAGACGATCGTCAACCTGCCGGCCACCGTCGAGATGGCCACCCCGAACGTCTACGCCGACCAGATCGAGTGGATGAGCCGCCACCTGGCCCGCCGCGACTCGGTGATCCTGTCGGTGCACCCGCACAACGACCGCGGCACCGCCGTCGCCGCCGCCGAGCTGGGCTACATGGCCGGGGCCGACCGCATCGAGGGCTGCCTGTTCGGCAACGGCGAGCGCACCGGCAACGTGTGCCTGGTGACGCTGGGGCTGAACCTGTTCACCCAGGGCGTGGACCCGCAGATCGACTTCTCCGACATCGACGAGGTCCGCCGCACCGTCGAGTACTGCAACCAGCTGCCGGTGCACGAGCGCCACCCCTACGGCGGCGACCTGGTCTACACCGCCTTCTCCGGCTCGCACCAGGACGCCATCAACAAGGGCTTCGACCACCTCAAGCGGGACGCGGCCGCCGCGGGCGCGCCGGTGGAGGAGTTCACCTGGGAGGTGCCCTACCTGCCCATCGACCCGCACGACGTCGGCCGCACCTACGAGGCCGTCATCCGGGTCAACAGCCAGTCCGGCAAGGGCGGCGTCGCCTACCTGATGAAGACCGAGCACGCGCTGGAGCTGCCCCGGCGGCTGCAGATCGAGTTCTCCCGCGTGGTGCAGGAGCACACCGACAGCGAGGGCGGCGAGGTCACCGCCGACCGCATGTGGGAGATCTTCCAGAGCGAGTTCCTGGGCAACGGGCCGCGCGCCGGGCTGCTGGCGCACCGCACGGTCTCGCGGGTGGACGAGAAGGACGCCATCAGCTGCGACGTGCGGGTGGACGGCGAGATCCGCGAGATCGAGGGCGTGGGCAACGGCCCGGTCTCGGCGTTCGAGGACGCGCTGGCCTCGGTCGGGATCAACGTGCGGGTGCTGGACTACGCCGAGCACGCCATGAGCGCCGGCGGCGACGCCCGCGCCGCCGCCTACGTCGAGTGCGACGTGGACGGCACCTCGGTGTGGGGCGTGGGCATCGACGGCAACATCGTCACCGCGTCCCTGAAGGCCATCCTGTCGGCCGTGAACCGCGTGGCCCGCGCCGCGCGCACCGCCTGACCCCCGACTCCCGACCTTCCGGGCGCGGCCCGCGCGGGGGCGCGCCCGGAGACCGGACCCGATCACGACGATGTGATCCCATCGGTGATCGCCGCCCGGGCCCCGGCCGTGACGACCTCACGCCCGGGGCCCGCGCACGTCCGGCCCGCCGGCGGCCCCACTGACGGCACCGCCGCCGGTCCGGGCCGGTGCCACGCCGTCAGCCGATGCGGCCCAGCACGTGGTGGACCAGTTCCCGCAGCGGCCCGCGCAGCTGCGCCTCGCCGACGGTGGCGGTGTCACCGTCGATGTCGATGTCGTACAGGAACTGGTCGGGGATGCGGCCGGGCGGCGGCACCGCCGCCAGGTCCACCCGGTCCACCAGCCTGGCCAGCAGCGGATCCCGGGCGCTGTCGGACTCCCCGCGCTTCTGCAGGCCCGCGAAGCCCCCGCTGCGGACCACCGTGACCTTCATGGCGCCTCCCGCCTGTTCTCACAGGGTCACGCCTACCCCCGTCCAGGCGTCCTTCACCGCCGAGGTCTCGGTCGCGCCCGCGCCGTAGAGCCCGGTGGCGGTGGCGACCGTCGCCGCGGCGAATCCCGCGAAATCGATCGTCGGGTCCAGCCTGCCCCCCGTGAGCGTGTCGTACCAGACCCGGCCCGCCTTCTCCCAGGCGTTTCCGCCCAGCGCCGTGGCCGCCAGGTGGAAGGCCCGGTTGGGGATGCCGGAGTTGATGTGCACGCCGCCGTTGTCGCGGTAGGTGTCCACGTAGTCGTCCATGTGGCCGGGCTGCGGGTCCTTGCCGAGGCGCGGGTCGTCGTAGGCGGTGCCCGGCTCCTTCATCGAGCGCAGCGCGACGCCGTTGACGCCGGGGGCCAGCAGGCCCTCGCCGATCAGCCAGTCGGCCCGGTCGGCGGTCTGCCCCAGGTGCCACTGCTTGATCAGCGAGCCGAACACGTCCGACACCGACTCGTTGAGCGCGCCGGACTGCCCGAAGTACTCCAGGTTCGCGGTGTACTGGGTGACGCCGTGGACCAGTTCGTGGCCGGTGACGTCCAGCGGGCCGGTGAAGGCGGTGAACAGCACGCCGTCGCCGTCGCCGTACACCATCTGCTCGCCGTTCCAGAAGGCGTTGTCGTAGTCGCGGCCGTAGTGCACCGTCGAGATCATCGGCAGCCCCGCGCCGTCGATGGAGTCGCGGCGGTAGGCGGTCTCGAAGAAGTCGAAGGTGACGCCCAGCCAGTCGTAGGCCTGGTCGACGACCGCGTCGCCGGTGGCCGCGCCGCCCTCGGCCCGCACGGTCCGGCCGGGCAGGGTCTCCTGGTTCTCCGCGTCGTTGATGGTCCGCTTGGGGACGAAGTCCTCGGTCGGGGGGCTCGGCGCCACGGGCCCCACCCGGCGCTCGACCCGCTGCGCGGCGCTGAGGACCAGCGTCCGGCGGGCCATGGCGCGCAGCGCGGGGTCGGCCCCGGTGTCGTGGGCGACGTGCTCCAGCATGTGCGGCGGCACGATGGTGCATCTCATGCCTCAACGCTGCCAGCTTCCTGTGATCTGGGCCACGTTTTGCCGGACGCCGCCGCGGCCTCTTCCGGTCACGTTGCGTGAAGAGCGGACGATCACCGCCGGTTCCGGCGCTTCCCGGGCACCGCCGCCGGTGCGGGACAATGGTCGGGTGACCCTTTACCGCGACGAAGGCATCGTGCTGCGCACCCAGAAGCTGGGCGAGGCCGACCGGATCGTGACGGTGCTGACCCGGCGCACCGGGCGCATCCGGGCCGCCGCCAAGGGGGTCCGCAAGACCAAGTCGCGCTTCGGCGCGCGGCTGGAGCCGTTCACCCACGTGGACCTGCAACTGTACGAGCGCCGCTCGCTCGACCTGATCACGCAGGCCGAGACGCTGCGCCCGTACGGCGAGCCCCTGGTCACCGACTACCCGCGCTACACCGCGGGCTCGGCCATGCTGGAGACCGCCGAGCGCCTCACCGCCGAGGAGGGGGAGCCGGCGCTGCGCCAGTTCCTGCTGCTGCTCGGCGGGCTGCGGACGCTGGTGGAGCGCACCCACGACCCCCGGCTGGTGCTGGACGCCTACCTGCTGCGCTCGCTGTCGGTCGCCGGCTGGGCGCCGGCGCTGGACGAGTGCTGCCGCTGCGGCGACCGGGGCCAGCTCCGCGGCTTCGCGATCGCGGCGGGCGGCGCGGTGTGCGCCCGCTGCCGCCAGCCGGGCGCGGCGACCCCGGCCCCGCCCACGTTCGCGCTGATGCTGGCGCTGCTGCGCGGGGACTGGGAGCACGCCGACGGGAGCGAACCGCGCCACCGGGTAGAGTGCAGCGGCCTCGTCGCGGCCTACCTGCAGTGGCATCTGGAACACGGCATCCGGTCGCTGCGCCATGTGGAGCGCGAGAGCGACGACGCCAAGAACGACAGGGAGTCAGTGTGAGAAGGGCCGTTTCGCCGCCGGAACCCCACAAGGACGGCGCGCGACCGCCCGCCATCCCGGCCGACCTGGTGCCGCGGCACGTGGCCATCGTCATGGACGGCAACGGGCGCTGGGCCAAGGAGCGCGGGCTGCCGCGCACCGAGGGGCACAAGATGGGGGAGGACTCCCTCTTTGACGTGATCATGGGCGCGATCGAGCTGGGCGTACCGAACCTGTCGGCCTACGCCTTCTCCACCGAGAACTGGAAGCGCTCGCCCGAGGAGGTGCGCTTCCTGATGGGCTTCAACCGCGACGTGATCCGCCGCCGCCGCGACCAGCTGAACGCGATGGGCGTGCGGGTCCGCTGGGCGGGCCGCCGCCCGCGGCTGTGGCGCAGCGTGATCTCGGAGCTGGAGACGGCCGAGGAGATGACCCGCGACAACGACGTGCTCACCCTGCAGTTCTGTGTGAACTACGGCGGCCGGGCCGAGATCACCGACGCCGCCGCCGCGATCGCCCGCGACGTGCGCGACGGGCGGCTCAACCCCGACAAGATCACCGAGAAGGTGTTCGCCCGCTACCTGGACGAGCCGGGCATCCCGGATGTGGACCTGTTCCTGCGCTCGTCGGGCGAGCAGCGCTTCTCCAACTACCTGCTGTGGCAGTCGGCGTACGCCGAGATGGTGTTCCTGGACACCCTGTGGCCCGACTTCGACCGGCGGCACCTGTGGCACGCCTGCGAGATCTACGCCAGCCGCGACCGCCGCTACGGCGGCGCGGTGCCCAACGCGGTGGAGCCCGCGCCCGCGAACTGAGGCGCACGAACCGGGGCGCGCGAACCGGGGAGGCGGTCCGGACCCGGTCCGGGCCGCTTCCCTTCGGCGCAATGCATGTATTTCCTACTGGGTTAGTTGATAAATCGAGCGGCGCCGCCTACGTTCGTCCCATGACGTATCAGGTGCTGGACCCCGTCCACCCGGACGTTCACCCGGACGTCCCTTCCGCCGTCCGCTCCGGCGGGGCCTCCGGCTTCCAGATCCTGCCGCTCGCCGGGCGGATCGGCGCGGAGGTCCGCGGCGTCCACCTGTCGGGCTCGCTCGGCACCCGGCCGGTCGGAGTGCTGCACGAGGCGCTGCTGCGCCACAAGGTGCTGTTCTGCCGCGACCAGCACCACCTGGACGCCGCCGCCCAGACCGCCTTCGCGCGGCTGCTGGGCGAGCCCGTCGCGCCGTGCGCCGACGACCCCGCGCCCGGCGGCTGGGACGCGGGCCCCACCTGGGGCGACCGGCCGCCCGCGATCTCGGTGGCGCTGGCGGTGCAGGCGCCCTCGCACGGCGGCGACACCGTCTGGGCCAACACCGCCGCCGCCTACGACGACCTGCCGGTCGAGCTGCGGGAGGTGGCCGACCGGCTGTGGGTCCGGCACGGCGACGGCCCGAGGGAGGCCGAGCACCCGCTGGTGCGGGTCCACCCCGGGACCGGCGAGCGGGCGCTGATGCTGGGCGGGTTCGCGCGCCGGGTGGCCGGGCTGAGCGAGGAGTCGGACTCCGAGGCGCTGCTGCGGCTGTTCCAGGAGCACGTGACCCGGCTGGAGAACACCGTCCGCTGGCGCTGGTCGCCCGGCGACGTGGCGATCTGGGACCAGCGCGCCACCCAGCACCGGGTCGTGCGCGACTACGGCGACCGGCCGCGCCGCATGCGCCGGGTGATGCTGGCCGGGGAACGACCGCGCTCGGTGGACGGGCGGCGCGGCGCCGTCCGCTGAGGCGGCGGAAGGGGGCGGCCGGAGCCGCCCCCTTCCGGTACCGCGCGGTCAGACCAGCGCCGCGTCCAGCGTGATCTTCGTGCCCGCCAGCGCCTTGCTGACCGGGCAGTTCTCCTTGGCGTTCTGCGCCGCCTTCTCGAAGTCGGCCGCCGACAGGCCCGGCACGCTGGCCCGGACGACCAGCTTGATCCCGGTGATGCCCTCGCCCGGCTGGAAGGTCACCTCCGCCTTGGTGTCCACCTTCTCCGGCGGCGTGCCCGCCCCGGCCAGCCCGTGCGACAGGGCCATCGAGTAGCAGGTGGAGTGCGCGGCGGCGATCAGCTCCTCCGGGCTGGTCTTGCCGCCCGCCTCCTCGGCCCGCGAGGGCCAGTTCACGTCGAAGGTGCCGACCTTGGAGGAGTCCAGCGAGACCGTCCCCTGGCCGCCCATCAGCGGCCCTTCCCAGTGCGCGTTCGCGATGCGTGTCGTAGCCATGCCCCGATTGTCGCCCACGCGGGCGCCGGGGCCGGACACCGGCGTCCGGCACGCGCGTCGGACGGGCTCACCGGCGGGGCGTCAGCGGGACGCGCAGTCGGCGCAGGTGCCGAAGACCTCGACGGTGTGGGTGATGTCCACGAAGCCGTGCTCGGCGGCGATGGCGTCGGCCCACTTCTCGACGGCGGGGCCGCCCACCTCGATGGTGCGGCCGCAGTCGCGGCAGACCAGGTGGTGGTGGTGCTCCTCCGAGCGGCAGGCGCGGTAGACCGCCTCGCCGTCGGCGGTGCGCAGCACGTCCACCTCCCCGGAGTCGCTGAGCGCCTGCAGCGCCCGGTACACCGTGGTGAGGCCGATCTTGGAGCCGTCGGCGCGCAGGTCGGCGTAGATGTCCTGCGCGCTGCGGAAGCCGTCGCACCCCGTCAGGGCCTGGCGCACCGCGTTCCGGCGGGCCGTCGTCATCCCCCAAGCACCTCCGCCTCGGCCTCCACTTCGGACCGGGCCGCCGCCGCGTCGGTCCGTCTGCGGCGCAGCACCGTGCCCCCGACCGCCGCGACCGCGAACACCGCCAGCGCCAGCAGCACGATCGAGGGGCCCGGCGGCAGATCGTACTGGAACGACCCCGCCAGCCCGGTCACCGCCGACAGTACACCGATCCCCATCGCCAGCAGCATCGTGCTCTTGAAACCCCGGGTCACCTGCTGCGCCGCCGCCACCGGCACCACCATGAGCGCGCTGACCAGCAGCAGTCCGATGGCCCGCATCGCGATCACCACGGTGACCGCGGCGGTCGCGGCGATCAGCACCGACAGGAAGCGCACCGGCAGGCCCGAGGCGCGCGCCACCTCCTCGTCGGTGCACAGCAGGAACAGCTCGCGGCCGAACACCGCGACGATGCCCAGCACCACCGCGGCGAGCCCGGCCACCACGTACAGGTCGGCGGCGGTGACGCTGCTGATCGAGCCGAACAGGTAGGAGTTGAGGTTGGCGCCGCCGTCGCCGGTCGCGCCGGTGAGGATCACGCCTCCGGCCAGGCCGCCGTAGAACAGCAGGGCGAGCGCCACGTCGCCGCCGCTGCGGCTGCGGGCGCGCAGCACCTCGATGGCGACCGCGCCGAGCACCGACACCGCCAGCGCCGCCAGCACGGGGGAGGAGCCGGTCAGCAGCCCGAGCCCGATGCCGGTCAGCGCGATGTGGCCGATGCCGTCGCCCAGCAGCGACAGCTTGCGCTGCACGATGAAGGTGCCCACCGCCGGGGCGGTCAGCCCGATCAGGACCGCCATCACCAGCGCGATGCGCATGAAGTCGTAGGAGAGCATCTCGATCACGCGGCCGCCCCTCCCCGCACGGCGGCCTCCTCGCGCAGCACGCGGCCGTGGTCGAGCACGACGGTGCGGGTGACCAGCGGCTCGACCGGGCCGAGCTCGTGCGCGACCAGCACGACGGTGCGGCCGTCGCGGGCCAGCGCGCCGAGGGTCCCGGCGAGCGCCGCCTGGTTGGCGGCGTCCACGCCGGCGGTGGGCTCGTCCATCACCAGCACCTCCGGCTCGCCGGCCAGCGCGCGGGCGATCAGCACCCGCTGCTGCTGGCCGCCCGACAGCAGGTGCGCCGACTCGCCGGCGCGGTCGGCGAGGCCCACCGCCTCCAGGGCGCGGTCCACCGCGGCGCGGTCGGCCGTCCGGTCGGCGAGCAGGGCCGGGCGCCAGCGCGACCGGCGGGCGGTGCGGCCCGACGAGACGACCTCGCGGACGGTGGAGGGCACGCCGCCGCCCATCGGCAGGCGCTGCGGCACGTACCCGACGCGCCGCCAGTCGCGGAACCGCGCGGGCGGCACGCCGAAGATCTCGGTGCGGCCGCCGCTGAGCGGCCGCAGCCCCAGTAGCGCCTTGACCAGGGTGGACTTGCCCGCGCCGTTGGGGCCGAGCACGGCCAGCACGTCGCCGACGCGCACCGTCAGGTCGACGCCGCGCAGCACCTCGCGGCCGTCCAGCCGGACCCGGCCGCCGGTCATCGCGAACGGCGGGGCGCCGGCCTCCGGGGCGCCGCCTTCGGGGGCGCCGGTGTTCGGTGCGTCGGTCTTCATGAGCATTCCAGGGCGGGCTTGAGGGTCTTCAGGTTGGCGCGCATCACCGTCAGGTAGTTCTCGGACGAGCCCTCCTTGATCCCCTCGACCGGGTCCAGCACGGCGGTCCGGACGCCCGCCTCCCGGGCCAGGGTCTCGGCGACCTTGCGGCTCACCAGGCTCTCGGTGAACACCGTGGTCGCGCCGGAGGAGCGGACCTCGCCGGTCAGCTCGGCCAGGCGCTTGGGCGACGGCTCGCTGGTCGGGTCCACCCCGGCGATCGAGATCTGCTTGAGCCCGTAGCGGTCGGCGAGGTAGCCGAACGCGGCGTGCGCGGTGACGATCGTCTTCTGCTTACAGGACGCGAGGCCGGTCTTGAACTCCTGGTCCAGGCCGTTCAGCTCCTTGGCCAGCGCGGCGGCGCGGGACCTGTAGCCCTCGGCGCGGTCGGCGTCGGCGGCGGCCAGCTTGGCGCCCAGCGCGGTGGCGACGGTCGCCATGCGGGACGGGTCGAGCCAGATGTGCGGGTCGTGACCGGCGTCACCGTGGTCGTGCCCGTGCTCCTCGCCGTGCTCGTGCTCGTGGCTCTCGTGGGCGTGCTCGTCCTCGCCCGGGGCGGGCAGGAGCTTGACCGCGCCCGCGGCGTCCAGGCCCTTGTCCTTGGCGTGCTTGGCGACCGCGTCGTCCACGGCGGGCTGCAGGCCCTTGACGTAGAGCGCGAGGTCGGCCTTGCCCAGGGCGCCGATCTGCTTGGGCGTGAGCTCCAGGTCGTGCGGCTCGGCGCCGGGCTTGGTGAGGGTGCTCACGGCCGCGTCGTCGCCGCCGACCCGCTCGGCCAGCCAGGCCATCGGGTAGAACGACGCGACGACCTCGGTCCTGCCGGCGGACCCGGTCGCGCCGGCGTTCCCGCAGGCGGTCAGGGCCGCCAGGCCGAGGGCGGCCAGGACGGTCGGCGGAACGAGGCGCAGCGGCTTTCGGGAGGTGAACACCCCCCAAGTATGGACGAAAATGAAAATGGTTGTCAAAAGCGCTCTAGCGCGCGTCCCACCGCCAACGCGACCAACACCGCGAAAGCGACGATCCGCAGCGCCTTCCCGGCGCCGTCCAGCGCGGGCCAGTTGAGGAAGGCGAACCAGCCGAGCGCGGCCGCCAGCGCCAGCAGCGCGGCCGCCGCGGGCCACCCGGGGACCGCCATGCCGACCGCCAGCAGCGCGAACACCGCCGCGAGCACGACCCAGACCGGCAGCCGGTGCAGGAACAGCACCGGCCCGGCGCTGCGGCGTTCGACGGCGGCCCGCAGGCCGCCCGCCCCGGCGGGGGAGGCGGCGGGCCCGGACTCGGGGGACTGGTCCTCGGCGGGGTCGCCGGGGGGACCGCTCGGTGTGCGCACCGGCCCACGGTACGCCCGCGCGGCCGCCGGGCGGGGACGCCGCGCGCCTGCCAGGATGGGGCGATGATCGCCATTACCCGGTACCGGGTGCCCGACGAGGGCGCCGAGGGCTTCGCCACCGACATGACCGGGGTCCTGGAGTCCCTGGCCGGCAGCACCGGTTACCGCGCCGGGCGGCTCGCGCGGGCCATGGACGACCCCGGGCTGTGGACGCTGGTCACTGAGTGGGACGGCGCGGGCTTCTACCGCCGCGCGCTCGGCGCCTACGACGTTCGCGTCCGGTTCATCCCGCTGGCGGCTTTCGCGGTGGACGAGCCCGGTGCGTACGAGGTCGTCACCGCCCGCTGACCACCCCCCGGGACCGCCCCGGTCAACGGCCGTCCAAGAAGCCGCGGGCCCGGTTTCGCCCGACCGGCCGCGGGTCATCACTGCCGCATCACACGGGTCGCGCCGCGGCCCGGCGGGGGCAGGGGACCCGCCGGCGGCCGGGGCGGAAAATCGGGGGAGATGTGATGCGTCATGCCGTCCTGCTCGCCGGACTGCTGGGAACGGGGGCGCTCGCACCCCTCGTCGTCGGGATCGGGACCGGTCTCGGACCGTCCGCCGCGGGGGCCCCGGCCGGGGCGTCCGCCGCGCTGAGCCGTTACAAGACCGTGGAGTACCGGGGCGTGCGCGTGCCGGTGCCCGCCGACCGGCCGGTGTACCGGCTGGACCGGGAGCCGGCGCGCTGCGTCCGCTACGACCGGCCCGCGGTCTACCTGGGACGGCCCGGCCCGCAGCCGGACTGCCCCGCCAAACTGGTGGGCGGCGCCGACGTCCTGCACCTGGAGCCGCTGGGCGACCGGTCGGCGCAGCGGCGGGCCGCGCCCGGAGGCCGGGTCGGGGCCGACAGGCTGGCGGGCCACACCGTCGCGCCGACCGTGGACCACCGGGTCCGCGTCCCGCTGCCCGAGGCCGGGGTCGTGGTCAACGGCGTCTACGGGGACGACCCCGGAGACTTGCAGGCCACGCTGCGGGCCACCCGCCTCACGGCCGACTGGCCCGCCGAGCCGGGCGCACCGGCACGGCCGGAAACGCCGCCCGAGGACGAGGCCGAGCACCTGGGCCCGCCGGTCCCGTCCGAGCAGAACCGGCGACGGAGCCAGCGGCAGAACCAGCGGCAGAAGGCATGGGCGCAGGGCAAGGCGTTCGACACCTGCACCGCTCCGTCCCTGCGCGCCATGTCCGCCTGGCGTTCCGCCTACGGCATCGCCAACATCTACATCGGCGGCGCGGCGCGCGGCTGCGCCCAGCCGAACCTGACCGCCTCCTGGGTGCGCCGCGTCCGCGCCATGGGGTACCGGCTCATCCCCACCTATGTGGGCCTCCAGGCGCCCTGCGGCCGCTACCGGCAGCGCTTCACCACGGAGAACGCCACCGCCAAGGGCAGGGCCGCCGCCAAGGACGCCGTAGCCCGCGCCAAGGCCCTGGGCATCCCGCGCCGCAAGCCCATCTACTTCGACATCGAGGCGTACAACAGCAGGAACGCCGCCTGCCGCGGAGCCGTCCTGCGCTTCCTGCACGCCTGGTCGCGCGGCCTCGACAACCGCGGGTACGTTCCGGGCGTCTACAGCAGCGTCTCCTCGGGCATCCGCGACCTGGGCCTGGCCACCGGCATCACCAAGCCCAAGGCGGTCTGGTTCGCGCACTGGGACGGCAAGGCCGAGGTGTACGACTACCCCCACATGCCCCGCGAGTGGTGGCCGCCGCACCGCCGCATCAAGCAGTACCGGGGCGGGCACCGCGAGACGCACGGCGGCGTCACGATCAACGTCGACAACAACCTGGTGGACGGCCGCGTCTACTGAGGCCCGTGCACCGAGGGCCCGTGGCCGCTCACACGCAGGCTGTAAGCTGGGAAACGCTCTTGGAGCGCCGCGGAACCGCCGCGCTCCGCACAGCATCGAAACACCGGGGATCACACACTCGCCTGGCCGTCCTCCGGGACGGTGTCACAGGCGTACGGACAATCCCGCCGACCGCCAGCCGGATGGAGAACGCTCATGGCACGCCGTTCCGACGTGATGGACACGATCGTCAACCTCAGCAAGCGCCGAGGTCTGGTCTACCCGTCGAGCGAGATCTACGGCGGCCTGCGCGCCTCCTGGGACTACGGGCCGCTCGGCGTGGAGTTGAAGAACAACGTCAAGCGCCAGTGGTGGAAGTCGGTGGTGCAGGGCCGCGACGACGTCGTGGGCCTGGACTCCTCGGTCATCCTGGCCCGCGAGGTCTGGGAGGCCAGCGGCCACGTCAACGCGTTCGTGGACCCGCTGACCGAGTGCCAGTCCTGCCACAAGCGCTTCCGCGCCGACCACCTGGAGGAGGCCTACGAGGAGAAGCACGGCCGCCCGCCGGCGAACGGCCTGGCCGACATCTCCTGCCCCAACTGCGGGGTCAAGGGCGCCTTCACCGAGCCGCGGATGTTCAACGGCCTGCTCAAGACCTTCCTCGGCCCGGTCGAGGACGCCTCGGGCCTGGCCTACCTGCGGCCCGAGACCGCCCAGGGCATCTTCATCAACTACCTGAACGTGCAGCAGTCGGCGCGCCGCAAGGTGCCCTTCGGCATCGGGCAGATCGGCAAGTCGTTCCGCAACGAGATCACGCCCGGCAACTTCATCTTCCGGACCCGCGAGTTCGAGCAGATGGAGATGGAGTTCTTCGTCAAGCCCGGCTCGGACGAGGAGTGGCACCAGTACTGGATCAACGAGCGCTTCCAGTGGTACACCGACCTCGGCATCCGCAAGGAGAACCTGCGGCTGTTCGAGCACCCGGCCGAGAAGCTGTCGCACTACTCCAAGCGCACCGTGGACATCGAGTACAAGTTCGACTTCGTCGGCAGCGAGTGGGGCGAGCTGGAGGGCATCGCCAACCGCACCGACTACGACCTGTCCACCCACGCCAAGGCGTCGGGCACCGACCTGTCGTTCTTCGACCAGGAGGCCGGCGAGCGGTTCGTGCCGTACGTGATCGAGCCCGCGGCGGGCGTGGACCGCTGCACGCTGACGTTCATGATGGACTCCTACGCCGAGGACGAGGCGCCCAACGCCAAGGGCAAGCTGGAGAAGCGCACCGTCATGCGGCTGGACCGGCGGCTCGCCCCGGTCAAGGTCGCGGTGCTGCCGCTGTCGCGCAACGCCGACCTGTCGCCGAAGGCGCGCGACCTGGCCGCCGCGCTGCGCAAGAACTGGAACGTCGACTTCGACGACGCGGGCGCGATCGGCCGCCGCTACCGCCGTCAGGACGAGATCGGCACGCCGTTCTGCGTCACCGTCGACTTCGACACCCTTGAGGACGACGCCGTGACCGTGCGCGAGCGCGACACGATGAGCCAGGAGCGCATCTCGCTGGGCCAGGTGGAGTCCTTCCTGGCCGCGCAGCTCGTGGGCTGCTGACCCGCCGCGATACCCGGAACGGGCCGTCCCCTCCTCGGGAGGGACGGCCCGTTCGTCGTGCGTGGGGCGGGAGCGTCAGCTGGTCACGTAGAGCTTCTGGTCGAAGGTCCCGGAACCGGCGGTCGTCTCGCCCTGGAGGGCGTAGGCGACGGTGACGCTGGCGGTGGAGGGGCACAGGAAGCTGCCGCCGCTCTGCCGGTTGACGACGGCGTTGCTCACGCCGACCTGGGCCTGGGCCACCGACGGGTCGGGCCGGCTCGGGTTGTCGGGGTTGTAGCCGTTGGCGGTGAGGTTGCCGCCGTAGTAGCAGGTGATGCCGCCCAGGATGCTGGCGACGGCCTTCACCTTGAACCCGGCGATGGTGACGGCGGCGTCGCGGCCGCCGGTGTGGGCGGCGTCGTAGACCACGCTGCCGCCGGTCCAGGGCAGCCCCTGGGTGGTCACGGTGACGGTGCCGCCGCCGCCCGGGCAGGCGGGGCCGGGGTCGTTGTAGATCGACGCGGCGCTGACGTTCAGGCCGGTGCCGTTGGACTGGATGGCGCCGTTCAGGGTGGCGCGGTTGCAGGAGCCGCCGCCCAGGGAGGTGGACACCGTGGCGGTGCCGAGGAGCGTGGCGCGGACGTTGCCGGAGTAGGGAGCGGCGGTGGCCGTGCCCTTGCGGACGGTCGTGGTGGCGGCGGAGGCGGGGAGGGCGGTCAGGGCGACGGTGGCCAGGGAGGCCGTGAGGGCGGTGGCGCCGAGCACGGCGCGCTGTCTGAATTGTGCCACCGGATGCTCCTTTGTCCGGTTCGGGGTGGGCATTGTGAAAGTAATTCGCTTTCGGTGGCCCGGCAATGCCTGTGGGGAGGGGACGTGCTGGCCGGAACGGGCCGCGCCGCAGGGGTTTGCGAGCCCCGCGCCCGCGCCGGGGGCGGGCGGGGCGCGCGGGCCCGGGTTGGCGCCCGGCGCCCGGGTAATATAGTCTCGTAGCAGATGATCTAATTGGGGACGGATTGTGAAGGGGGTGGGCGTGCCGGGACGCCGACGGCCGATCGCGCCGCTGGCGTTGTTCCTGTGCCTGGCCGCCCTGTTCGGGCTCGTCTACGACCCCGGCCCCGCCGTCCCCGGAGCAGCCGGGCACGCGCTCTGGACGCCCGCCGCCGCGGGCGGCGCCCCGGACGCCTTCGACACCCCGTGCGACGACGCGGGCGCGGAGCCCGCCTTCATCGCCAACCACGCCCAGGCGTCGTCCCCCTCGCCGGACCAGCCGGGCACCATCGCGGCCCTGCCGGGCACCGCCGACATGGCCCTCCCGCCGCCCGGCCGCGCACCGCCGCCCGCCGACCCGGGCGTGCCGCCCGGCCGCGCGCCGCCGGGCGGGGCCGGCGCCCGCGCGCCTCCGACCTCCCAGGGTTCCTGACGTTCCCGCCGGTCCGGCGCACCGCCGCCGGACCCCGCGGCCCTGCCGCGGACCCCTGACGGAGGTTTGTCCCATTCATCTCGCCGAAGCCCTCATCGCACTGGGCGGGGCGTTCCTGGCGGCGGGCCTGCTGGCCCGCGCCGGCGTGCGCATCGGTCTGCCGACCATCCCGCTGTTCATGCTCGCCGGAATCCTGTTCGGGCCGCACACGCCCGGCATCGCCCTGTTCGACGATCCGACCGACCTCAAACTGCTGTCCGCCCTGGGACTGGTGTTCCTGCTGTTCTACCTGGGGCTGGAGTTCCACACCGACGACCTGGTGGCCGGGGGCGGCCGCCTGCTGCTGTCGGGCGGGCTGTACCTGCTGCTCAACGTGGGCGGCGGGCTGGCCTTCGGGTTCGCCCTCGGCTGGGGCGGCCGGGAGGCGTTCGTGCTGGCCGGGGTGATCGGCATCTCCTCCTCGGCCATCGTCACCAAGATCCTGATGGACCTGGGGCGGCTCGGCAATCCCGAGAGCCGGCTGGTGCTCGGCATCATCGTGGTCGAGGACGTGTTCCTCGCGCTGTACCTGGCGCTGCTCCAGCCGATCCTGGGCGGCGCCGACGGCTTCGCCGCGGCCGCCGCCGAGTTCGGCAAGGCGCTGGCGTTCCTGCTGGTGCTGGTGGTCGCCGCCCGCTACGGGTCGCGCTGGATCGGCAAGCTGGTCGACCTCAAGGACGACGAGCTGGTCGTGGTGACCTTCGTCGGCCTGGCGGTGCTGACCGCCGGGATCGCCGAGGAGTTCGGCGTCTCCGACGCCATCGGCGCGTTCATGGTCGGCCTCATCCTGGGCGCGACCAAGCACGCGCCGCGCATCCGGGAGCTGGTGCACCCGCTGCGCGACGCGTTCGGCGCGATCTTCTTCTTCGCGTTCGGGCTGTCGATCGACCCCGGCGACCTGGCCTCGGTCGCGCTGCCGGTGCTGGCGGCGGTGCTGCTGACGGTGGTGCTCAACATGTGCGCCGGGCTGCTGGCCGGGCGGCTGCACGGCTTCGACCGCACGGCCTCGGCCAACGTGGCGCTGACGGTGCTGTCGCGCGGCGAGTTCGCGCTGGTGCTGGCCTCCATGGCCGCCGCGGCCGGGCTGGACGGGCGGCTCGCGCCGTTCATCGCCGGGTACGTCCTGGTCCTGGCGGTGGCCGGTCCGCTGGCGGCCACCCGCTCCGAGCCGATCGCGCGGCTGCTCCCGGCCCGGATGTTCCCGGCCGCCGAGAGCGCGCCCTCGCAGGGCCGACCGGCACCGTGACCAACGCGGCGACCACCGCGTTGGCCACCGCGGTGGCCACCGCGTTGGCCACCGCGTCCGGCGCCGTGTTGATCACCGCCGGGCGCGGCGTCGGGTAGCGTGGCGGGGACCGATCGGCCGCCGGGGAGAGGAGAGCGCGTGCGCGATCTCCGGACCCCGGACGGGACCCCCGCCCAGCCCGCCGGCGACGAGCGCGGCCGCCTGGCGCGGCTGCTGGTCATCGCGCTGGGCCTGCTGGGCTTCGTGGTCGTCCCCTCCACGGGGGCGGCCACGGCCTCGGCCGGGACGGCCGCGGGCATCCGCGCCGGGACGTCCCAGCCGGGCACCGGTGCGTCCACGCGGACCCGCTCCGCCGCCAAGTCCCGCTCCGAGTCGCGCGGCACGTCCTGGGGCATGTTCCGGAGCGCCTCCCGCACCGGCCACGCCGAACCGTACGCCGCCGCCCTGCGGCCCCCGGCGGGCGCGCCCGCGCCCGACCACGACGTGGCGGTCCCGCCGCCCGTCGCCCGCGTGCGGCCCTCCCAGGCCGTGCACGCCGTCCGCGCCGAGCGGCCCGCGACGGTCGACGCCGCCCCGCGCGGCGCCCCGCGGGGCCGTGCCCCGCCCGCCCCCACAGGGTTCTGACGTCTCACCGTCCGACCGGCGTGACCCGTGTCACGCCGGTGTTCCCCTGTGGAGGTCCTCCCTTGTCTCGCGCCAACGTGGTGCGGGTGGTCCTGGCGTTCGCCGTGCTCGCCGGATCGCTCTACTTCACCCTGTCCAAACCCGCCCGCCTCGGTCTCGACCTGCGCGGCGGCACCCAGATCGTCCTGCAGACCCAGAGCACGCCCACCGTCAAGGCCGACACCGAGTCCACCGACCGCGCCAAGGAGGTGCTGGAGCGCCGGGTCAACGCGCTCGGCGTCGCCGAGTCGTCGATCACCCGCTCCGGCTCCGACCGGATCATCGTCGAGCTGCCCGACGTGCAGGACCCGACCCGCGCCGCCGAGACGGTCGGCAAGACCGCCCAGCTCACCGCGCACCCGGTCCGCGACAACGACGGCAAGCCCAAGAAGGGCGAGCAGATCCTGCCCGACGAGGACGGGCAGCCGGTCATGCTGGGCGCCCCGCTGCTGAGCGGCGAGGGCATCGAGTCGGCCGACGCCTCCTTCGACGCGCAGAACGGCACCGGCTGGTCGGTCAACATCAAGTTCCAGGGCGCGGGCGGCAAGGCGTGGGAGAAGGCCACCGCCGCCGCGGCCTGCCAGCCCGGCGACGGCCGCCGCCTCGCCTTCGTGCTGGACGGCAAGGTGATCTCCTCGCCGCGGGTGACCGAGCAGGTCGCCTGCGGCGTCGGCATCACCGGCGGCAACACCCAGATCACCGGCCAGTTCACCCCCGAGTCGGCCAAGGAGCTGGCCGCGCTGGTGGAGGGCGGCGCGCTGCCGGTCCCCGTCAAGATCATCGAGCAGCGGGTGGTCGGCCCGACCCTGGGCGAGGCGGCCATCGAGGCCAGCGCCTGGGCCGCGATCATCGGCATCGTGCTGACCGGCCTGTTCATCATCGCCGTCTACCGGCTGGCCGGGGCCCTGGCCACCATCGCGCTGGCCTGCTACGCGCTGATCTCCTACGCGGCGCTGGTCGCGCTCGGCGCGACCCTCACCCTGCCCGGCCTCGCCGGGTTCGTGCTGGCCATCGGCATGGCGATCGACGCCAACGTGCTGGCCTTCGAGCGGGCCAGGGAGGAGTACGCCGCCGCGCCCCGCCGGGGCCTGCGCGGCGCGCTGGTCACCGGCTTCACCAAGGCGTGGTCGGCGATCGCCGACTCCAACATCACCACGCTGCTGGCCGCGGGACTGCTGTTCTTCCTGGCCTCGGGGCCGGTGAAGGGCTTCGGCGTCACCCTGATGATCGGTGTGCTGGCCTCGATGGTGTCGGCGATGCTGCTCAGCCGGGTGCTCACCGAGGCCGTGCTGTCGCGCCGCTTCGTCGAGCGCAGGCCCGGCCTGTCGGGCCTCGGCGGGGTGGGCCGGGTCCGCCGCTGGCTGGACCGCCGCAACCCCGACCTGATGAAGCGCCGCACCCTGTGGCTCGCCATCTCCTTCGCCGCGGTCGCGCTGGCCGTGACCGGGATCTTCGCGCGCGGCCTGAACTACGGCGTGGAGTTCACCGGCGGCCGCCTGGTGGAGTACTCCACCAGCAAGACCCTGGACATCGACACCGCCCGCGCGGCGGTCGCCGACGCCGGCTTCCCGCGCGCGGTGGTGCAGACCTCCGGCGAGGACGACATCTCGGTGCGCACCGAGAACCTCAGCAACGCCGAGGTCACCAAGATCCAGAACGCGCTGGCCGAGAAGGGCGGCCAGACCACCAAGCAGCGCGACGAGCTGATCGGCCCGAGCCTGGGCGACGAGCTGCGCCAGAAGGCGCTGATCGCGCTGGGCGTGGCGCTGCTGGCCCAGCTCGCCTACCTGGCGATCCGGTTCCGCTGGACGTTCGGGGCCGGGGCGGTGCTGGCGATGTTCCACGACGTGCTGATCGTCACCGGCGTGTTCGCCTGGCTGGGCAAGCCCATCGACGGGGTGTTCCTGGCCGCGCTGCTGACGGTGATCGGCTACTCGGTGAACGACTCGGTGGTGGTGTTCGACCGGGTCCGGGAGCTGTGGGGCGCGCGCCGCGACGCCCCGTTCGCCGAGATCGCCAACCTGGGCGCGCTCCAGACGATGCCCCGCACCGTCAACACCGGCATGGGCGCGCTGTTCATCCTGGGCGCGCTGGCGTTCCTCGGCGGCGACTCGCTGACCGACTTCGCCGTCGCGCTGCTGATCGGCATCGTCGTGGGCACCTACTCCAGCGTGTTCACCGCCACGCCGCTGGCGATCCTGCTGGAGCGCTTCAACAAGGCGCCCGCGCCGCACGCCAAGAAGCTCCAGCGCCCGCCGTCCCGCAAGGTCGGCGAATCGGGCGCGGTGGTGTGACCCCCGCCCGCCGGTCCGCGCGGTGACCGGTGGGGAGGCGGGCCCGGCCCGCCTCCCCACCGGCCGTCACGGGCCGAAGACCTCCAGCTCGATGATCCGGGCGAAGCGGCCGTCGTTGGAGCCGAGGGCGACCACCCGCACGGCGTCGGCGGCCACCGGGGCGAAGGTGTGCTCCACGCGGGCCGAGGCGTTGGCGCGCGAGCGGGCCACCGTCGTCCAGACCCCGTCCGCGCGCACCTGGACGTCCCAGTCGCGCAGGCCGTAGCGGGCGACGTCGTAGCGGTCGCTGTCCAGCGTGTGCAGCACGACCCTGCCGACCGGCCGCGCGGCGGCCAGGGCGACGTCCACGGTGTCGGGCCAGCGGCTCGCGGTGCCGTCGTTCCAGCCGTTGCCGACGCCGAACTCCTCGCCGTTGAGGTTGCCGTCGGTGACGCTGGCGGCCGGGTAGCGTCCCGACGGGTCGGAGGAGGAGGCCGTGACGGGCCGCCCGCAGGCCAGGTTGTCCTTGCCGGGGCCCGGCGCGGCCACGGTCACCGGCACCGCCAGCCGCTGCCCGCCGCTGCGCAGCCGCAGCGTGTAGGTGCCGGGGCGCGTCGCCGGGGGCGCGGTGATCCGGAGCTGCGTCCGCGCCTCGTAGGAGGCCGGGAGGTAGGTGGACAGCACCGGCCGCGACACCTTGAGCGGTCCCGCCTCGGCCGTCAGGTCGCCGTAGACCGGGCGGGCGCCGCCGTTGCGGAGCCCCACGGTCAGCCACCCGTTGCGGCAGCGGGCGTCGGTGGAGCGGACGATCGTCATCGCCCTCCGGTCGGCGAACGGCGCCACCCGCCCGCCGGCCGCCCGCAGCGCCCGCGTCTCGATCTTGCGGACCGTGGTGAGGCTCGGGTTGTCGGGCGGCGGCGGGAAGCGGAGCTGCCCGGGCGTCCAGGTCGGCCTGGGATCGCGGCGCGGCCCGTCGGCGTCCCCGGCGGCCGACGCCAGCGGGAGGGCGGCCAGGACGCAGCCCGCCGCGGCCAGGGCGATCAACGGGCGGCGGTTCATCGGACCTCCTCCGCGTGCAGGCCGGGCCTGCCGCTCTCGATCACGAACCGGGCGGCGGTCGAGACCGGCGCGCCGGGCCGGCTCACCTGGGGCAGCGTGCGGTAGGACGCCCGGTACTCGCGCGGGGTGAGCGTGCAGCTCACGTAGCCGCGCCGGGCGTCCTGGAAGCGGATGTGGGGGTTGGCGGGGTCGCTGCCGCCGGGCGGCAGGCCGCCCGCCGAGCCGTCGCCGCCGCTGCTGATGGAGCTGCCGAGGAACTCCGAGCCGATCGTGGGCGAGCCCGGGTCGTCGAAGTCCAGCTTGAGGTCGGCGGCCTGGGCGCGGTGCGCGTCCCCGGTGATGACCACGACGTCCTGGACGCGGCGCTCGGCGATGCCGCGGAACAGCCGGTCCCGCGAGGCCTTGTAGCCGTCCCAGAAGTCCATGGAGAACGACTGGACGCCGGGGTCGGGGGCGAAGTCGTCCTGGGCCATGACGACCTGGTTGGCCAGCACCTTCCACCGGGCCCGGGACCTGGCCAGGCCGTCGGTCAGCCACTTCTCCTGCCGCGCGCCGAGCATGCTGCGCGCCGGGTCGAGCCGCGCGACGCAGTCGACGCGGGCGCCGTCCCCGCACGCCTGGTCCGACCGGTACTGCCGCCCGTCCAGCACCTCGAACTCCACCAGGTCCCCGTAGACGACGCGCCGGTAGAGCAGCATGTCCGGCCCGACCGCCCGCTGCGCGTGCCGGAGCGGCTGGTGCTCCCAGAAGGCCCGGTAGGCGTTGGCGCGCCAGACCAGGAAGTCGGCGACGGCGGAGGTGCTCTCGTCGGCGATCTCACCGGCGTAGTTGTTCAGCACCTCGTGGTCGTCCCAGGTGACCAGCCAGGGCGCGCGGGCGTGCGCGGCCTGGAGGTCGGGGTCGCTCTTGTAGAGCCCGTACTGCAGTCGGTAGCGGTCCAGGGTGTCGCAGCGGTACCGCAGCCCGTCGTGGACCGGGGTGTTCCGCACCCCGCCGGTCGCCATGATCCCGCCCTCGTACAGGTAGTCGCCCAGGTGCACGACCAGGTCGGGGTCCTCGGCGGCCAAGTGCCGGTAGGCGGTGAAGTAGCCGTCCTGCCACGCCTGGCAGGAGGCGAAGGCGAAGGTCATGGAGGCCAGCCGCCGCCGGGGGTCGGGCGCCGTCCGCGTGCGCCCCGCCCGGCTGATCCGGCCGCCGGTGCGGAAGCGGTAGAAGTACTCGCGCCCCGGCTTGAGCCCCCGCACGTCCACGTGCACCGAATGCGAGTACTCCGGCGCGGCCCACGCCCCGCCGCGCCGCACGACCCGGCGGAACCGCTCGTCCTCGGCGACCTCCCAGTCCACGCGGTGGCGCCGGTCGTCCATCCCGCCGCGCGGCTCCAGCGGACGCGGCGCGAGCCGGGTCCACAGCACCACCCCGTCCGGCAGCGGGTCGCCGGAGGCGACGCCCAGCCCGAACGGGTGGTCCCCGCGCGGCGGCGCGGCCGCGACCCTGGTGCCGGCGTCGGCGGAGCGCGTGGTCATGGCCAGGGTCATGGCGGCCCCCGACAGGGCGAGGAACCGCCGCCGCGAATGCCGGGCGTGGTGCAGCGCACCCGCCCGCAGCTCTTGGTCGTCCACTGGAGCACCTCCTGGGAGAGCAGGGCATCAGGAGGCATTGGAGTGACCCGGGCGGAGCACCGGATGGCGTCCGGATGACGCGCGGTGATCCGTCCGGGTAAAAGCGGCTCCCGGGCCGGGCCGCCCTCCGGGGAGGGCTCAGGCGCTGAGCGGGCTGTCGTCGAAGCCCGCCAGGATGGCCGCGGTGCTCTCGTAGACGGCCACGGCGCCCGCCTCCTGGAGCTCCTGCCGCGAGATGCCTCCGCTGAGCACCCCCACGCAGGGGACGCCGGCCTTCCTGCACGCCTCCACGTCCCAGACGGCGTCGCCGACGAAGACGGCCCGCTCGGCGGGCACGCCCGCCCGTTCGAGCGCGATGTCCACGATGTCCGGCGCGGGCTTGCTCTCCTCGGCGTCGGAGGAGGAGGTGACGGCGCTGATGGCGTCGTCGGCGTCCAGCGCCGCGCGCAGGGCCTTCAGCTCGCTCTCGCCGGCCGAGCTGGCGAGCACGACGCGGCTGCCCTGCGCGGCGCACCTGCGCAGCAGGTCCGCCGCCCCGTCGAACGCCCGGAGCCGCGTCCAGTACTGCGCGTACAGCGCCAGGTGCGCCGCGCTCATCGCGTCGTCCCCGCCCCGGTCCCGGTCCTGGGGGAGCAGGCGGTCCAGCAGCTTGTCGGAGCCCATCCCGATCGCCCGGTGCACCTCGGCCATCGCGACCTGGTGCCCGTGCTGCCGGAACGCCTCCCACCACGTGACGGCGTGCAGGTAGTCGGTGTCCACCAGCGTGCCGTCCACATCGAAGATCACCGCATCGGTCATGATCGGGACATACCCGTGCCGACCTGGGAGAACCCTGGAGAGCCCGGCCGGGCCGGGCCCGGCGGTCAGATGCCGAGCAGGTCCACCAGGTCGTCGGCGTGCTCTTCCTCCTCCTCCAGGATCGACTCCATCAGCCGCCGGGTGGTGGGGTCGCCGTCGCCCAGCCAGCGGATGATCTCCTGGTAGGTGGCGATGACGATGCGCTCGGCCTCCAGGTTGTCGCGCAGCATCTTCTTAAGATCTCCGTCGGCCGGGGTGGTGTAGTCGGTGTGGGAGCGCTGGACGAGCTTGGCCGGGTCGAAGTCGGGGTCGCCGCCGAGCTGGCCGACGCGCTCGGCCGCCCGCAGCGCGTGGTCCATCTCCTCCTTGGCGTGCTCGGTGAACTCCGCGCTCACCTGGGCGCGGTCGATGCCGGAGGCGGAGATGGCGTGCCGGGTGTAGCGAAGCCAGCAGACGACCTCGGTGGCGACGACGTCGTTGAGCACCCCGATGACGCGCTCGGGGTCGTGGCCGTAGGTCTCGGTGACCGGGCCCTCGTCCATCTTCTGGCGGACCTGGTCGCGGATGCGGGTGACGTCGAGCACGAAGTCGTCGGACATGGTCGGGAGCCCCCTGGACAGGTGGTGGGAACGGACGCTCCGTAGATTCCCGGGCCGGGGCAACGGGAGGGCATGCGGGCGTCAGCACATCGCATGATCGTTTCTGTTTCTCCCCATGCGGCCGGGCGCGCCCGGGACCCTAGCGCGGATCGCCGGCGAGACGCGGGTCACCGGCGAGGAAGGGGCGGACGACTTTCGCCAGCGCGTCCGGGGTCGTGTAGTTGACCGCGTGCGGCGCGCCGCCGATCGTCACCGCGGTCCCGTCGGGCAGCAGGTCGGCGATGGTCCGCGCCCACGCGGCGGAGGCGATCGGGTCGCGGCCGCCCCGGACCACCAGCGCGGGGTGCGGGATGCGGCGCAGCCGGGCGGCGGCGTCGGTGTCCAGCGACGCGCGCAGGGTCCGCCACATCCGCCAGGGACCGGCGCGCAGGTAGTCGAGCGCGGCCAGCGGGACCAGCGAGGGCGCCTCCCCGGGCACGTCGGCCAGCAGCCGCAGCGCCTGCCGCACGGGCGAGCGCGCCGCGGGATCGCGGCCGGGGCCCGCCAGCACCAGGCGGCTCACCCGGTCGGGATGCCGGTCGGCGACGTGCGCGACCACCTGGCAGCCCAGCGAGTGGCCGAGCAGCGCCGGGCGGCCGAGGCCGACGACCCGCGTCCAGGCGGCTAGGGCGTCGGCGAGCCCGGCCACGTCGAGCGGCGCGCGGGGGCGGTCGCTGGCGCCGATGCCGGGCAGGTCGGGGGCCAGGACGTAGTGGTCGTCGGCCAGCCGCCGCATCAGCGGGACCATGTACCGGCTGGAGATGCCGAGCCCGTGCACGAGCACCAGCGGGGGCGCGGACGGGGAGCCGAGCGCCCGCGCGTGCATCCGCAACGTTCCCACCCTGTCCCAGCGGTGGTTGATCCCGGCCGTCACCGCGATGCGCCTCCCCGTGTCCCAGGTGGCACGATAAGCCACGAAACGTTAATCGATCATAACGGCGGGTGACGGCGGACGGGTGCGCGGGCCGGTATTCGACCGCCCGCTCGTGGGCAGTATCCGGGGGCACCGCCACCTATGGCACCGATGACGACACCACGCCCACAGGAGACCAGATGAACCCTCGGCCCCGCATGACCATGTCCGCCACCGTGCTCGACTCGCCGGACCCCCGCGCGCTGGCGCGCTTCTACCGGGACCTGCTCGGCTGGACCGTCGTGCAGGACGAGCCCGGCTGGGTCAAGCTGCGCTCCCCGGACGGAGGGGCGGGCCTGTCCTTCCAGGCCGAGCCCGCCTACACCCGGCCGGTCTGGCCCGCCGCCGACGGCTCCCAGCAGATGATGGCCCACCTGGACATCCAGGTGGACGACCTGGAGGCGGCCGGCCGGCACGCCGAGGCCGCGGGGGCCGTCCTGGCGGAGTTCCAGCCGCAGGAGGACGTGCGCGTCTACCTCGACCCGGCCGGTCACCCCTTCTGCCTGTTCCTGCCCGGGGCCTGAGCGGAGGTCCGGGCCGCGGCACGAACGAGGGCCCGCCCCCGGACGGGGGCGGGCCCTCGCGGATCGGACCGGGTCAGGCCAGCGGCGAGTCGCGCTCGTCGTTCTCGGCCCGGATCACCTGCATCACCGCGTTGATCAGCGCCAGGTGCGTGAACGCCTGCGGGAAGTTGCCGAGGTGGCGGCCCGTGTGCGGGTCGATCTCCTCGGCGTACAGCTGCAGCGGGCTGGCGTAGGACAGCAGCTTCTCGCACAACGCCCGCGCCCGCTCCAGCTCACCGATCATCACCAGCGCGCTGACCAGCCAGAACGAGCAGATCGTGAAGGTGCCCTCCTCCGACTCGAAGCCGTCGTCGGTCTCGGTCGCCCGGTAGCGCAGCACCAGGTCGTCCTCCGACAGCTCGTCGGCGATCGCCAGCACCGTCTCGCGCACCCGCTTGTCGTCGGCCGGCAGGAAGCCCAGCAGCGGGATCAGCAGCGCCGAGGCGTCCAGCGCCGTCGCGCCGTAGTGGGCGGTGAACACCCCGCGCTCGTCCAGCGCGTTGGCCAGCACGTCGGCGTGCATCTCGTCGGCGGCCTGCTGCCAGCGGCGGGCGCGCTCGTCGTCGCCGCGGATGCGGGCGAGGCGGGCGCCGCGGTCGGCGGCCACCCAGCAGAAGACCTTGGAGGAGGTGAAGTGCTGCGGCTCGCCGCGCACCTCCCACATCCCGCAGTCGGGGGTCTTCCAGTTGGCCAGGGCGTCCTCGACCTGCTTGACGACGATCTTCCACAGCCGGTCGTCCAGGCGGTCCCGCTTGCGCACGAACATGTAGATGGAGCCGATGATGGCGCCCCACACGTCGTGCTGGGCCTGCATGTACGCCTCGTTGCCGATGCGCACCGGCCGGGCGTTGTCGTACCCGCTGAGGTGGTCCAGGGTCGACTCGGGCAGCTCCTCGCGGCCGTCGAGGCCGTACATGATCTGGAGCTTGCCCTCGGCGGCCTCGGCGACGTCGGTGATGAAGTAGAAGAAGTCGTTGGCCTCCCAGTCGTACCCCAGGGTGTAGAAGGCCCACAGCGCCATCGTGGAGTCGCGGATCCAGGTGTAGCGGTAGTCCCAGTTGCGGTCGCCGCCCGGGGCCTCCGGCAGGGAGGTCGTCGCGGCCGCCGCCACCGCGCCCGTGGGGCCGTAGGTCAGGCCCTTCAGGGTCAGGGCGCTGCGCTGCAGGTGGCTGCGCCATGGGTGGTCGGGGAAGCGCCCCCGGTCCAGCCAGTGCTGCCAGTGGTGCACCGTCCACACCAGGCGCTCGTGCGCCTCCTCGTAGTCCACCGGCGGCTCGTGCTCGCTCCACGACAGCGCGACGAAGCGCGCGTCGCCCTGCTTCAGCAGCGTGCGCGAGGTGGCCAGCGACCCCTCGAAGCCCACGTTCATGTCGGTGGTCAGGCGCAGGTTGATGCCGTTGCCGCGGGCGACCGCCTCGTGGTAGCCGACCCCGGCGTGCTCCCAGCGGGCGGGCGTCTGCCCGTAGTCGAACACCGGCATGCAGTCCAGGCGCACCTGGACCTGGCCGTTGACGCACCGCACCATGCGCAGCAGCACGTGGTCGGCGTCGTAGTCGGTGGGGGCGCGGCGATGGGTGTGGGACCGCTCGGTCTCGTGGTGCCAGGGCCCCATCAGCAGGGCGTCGGTCACCACCAGCCAGCCCCCGTGCACCCACCAGGTGGTCTCCATCACCATCGTGCCCGGGATGTAGCGCTGCGCGGCGGGCACCTCCACGCCCGCCGGGCCCACCCTGAAGTACCCGGCGTCCCGGTCCAGGATCGATCCGAACACGCTGGGGGAGTCCATCTTGGGCAGGCACATCCATTCGATGTTCCCGCTCGGCGCCACCAGCGCGGTCGTCTCGCAGTCGGACAGGAACCCGAAATCGGCGATCGGGGCGAACGGGTCTCCCGCCCGGCCTCCGGCGACCATCGGCCTCACAACCTCACCTCCTTGATCCATCATTCCCTCTCGTTGGCAATGGCCACGCCATGTCACCGGCGCGATTCCTCGGCGTCATGTCGGTAATGTCGGTATTGGAATAGACCACTACGGCCTGTCTGACCTGCGGCGACGCACTCCGGGGAAGGGGGCGGTAACCCAAGGTCGTCCATCGGGGTACAGTCCCCGCAAACAGGACATCGGGCTGCCACCGCCGGGTGAGATGCCGCACTTCGCCTGGTGGGCGGGGTGTGATCGTTTTCCGGCGGGGGAGACCCGGGTCCTGAGATTGGGTGGAATCGGAGCGAGAAGGAGCTCCCCGTGCCGAAGTTCGTGTACGACTTCACAGAGGGCAACAAGGACCTCAAGGATCTGCTGGGAGGAAAGGGCGCCAACCTGGCCGAGATGACCAACCTCGGCCTGCCCGTGCCCCCCGGGTTCACGATCACCACGGAGGCCTGCCGCCACTACCTCGAGCACGGGAGCTTTCCCGAAGGGCTCGAGGACGAGGTAGCCGGGCACCTCCGGGCCCTGGAGGAGGCGATGGGCAAGCGCCTCGGACAGCCCGACGACCCGCTGCTGGTCAGCGTGCGGTCGGGCGCCAAGTTCAGCATGCCCGGCATGATGGAGACCGTCCTCAACATCGGCCTGAACGACGAGTCGGTGCGGGGCCTGGCCGCGCAGGCGGGCGATGAGCGCTTCGCCTGGGACTCCTACCGGCGCCTGATCCAGATGTTCGGCAAGACCGTGCTGGACATCGAGGGCGACCTGTTCGAGGACGCCATCGAGGCCGCCAAGGACGCCAAGGGCACCAAGGACGACGGCGACCTGGACGCCGCCGACTTCAAGGCGCTGGTCGAGACCTACAAGGGCATCGTCCGCGAGCACGCCGGCCGGGAGTTCCCGACCGACCCGCGCGAGCAGATGGACCTGGCCGTCAAGGCGGTCTTCGACTCCTGGAACGCCGACCGCGCGATCCTGTACCGCCGCCAGGAGCGCATCCCGGTCGACCTGGGCACCGCCGTCAACGTCTGCTCGATGGTGTTCGGCAACCTCGGCATGGACTCGGGCACCGGCGTGGCCTTCACCCGCGACCCCGCCTCCGGCCACCAGGGCATCTACGGCGACTACCTGCAGAACGCGCAGGGCGAGGACGTGGTGGCGGGCATCCGCAACACCGTCCCGCTGACCGAGCTCGAACGCATCGACAAGTCCTCCTATGACCAGCTCCTCCAGATCATGGAGAAGCTGGAGAACCACTACCTGGACATGTGCGACATCGAGTTCACGATCGAGCGCGGCAAGCTGTGGATGCTGCAGACGCGCGTGGGCAAGCGGACCGCCGCCGCGGCGTTCCGCATCGCCTGCCAGCTGTGGGACCAGGGGCTGATCGACGCCGACGAGGCCGTGCAGCGCGTCACCGGCGACCAGCTCGCCCAGCTGATGTTCCCCCGCTTCGACGAGACGCGGCTGGAGGGCATCACCAAGATCGCCAAGGGCATGAACGCCTCCCCGGGCGCCGCCGTCGGCAAGGCGGTGTTCACCTCCGCACGCGCGGTCGAGCTGGCCGCCCAGGGCGAGGACGTCATCCTGGTGCGCCGCGAGACCAACCCCGACGACCTGTCCGGCATGGTCGCCGCGCAGGGCGTGCTGACCTCGCGCGGCGGCAAGACCTCGCACGCCGCCGTGGTCGCCCGCGGCATGGGCAAGACCTGCGTCTGCGGCGCCGAGGAGCTGGACGTGGACGTCAAGGCCGGCCGCTTCACCGCGCCCGGCGACGTGGTCGTCGAGGAGGGCGACGTCATCTCCATCGACGGCAGCAGCGGCGAGGTCTACCTCGGCGAGGTGCCGGTGCAGGACTCGCCGGTGGTGCAGTACTTCGAGGGCGAGATCGGGGCCGACGCCGACGAGCTGGTCACCGCGGTGGACCGGATCATGGCGCACGCCGACGCGCAGGCCCGGCTGAAGGTCCGCGCCAACTCCGACAACCCCGAGGACTCCGAGCGGGCCCGCCGGTTCGGCGCGCAGGGCATCGGCCTGTGCCGCACCGAGCACATGTTCCTCGGCGACCGGCGGCAGCTGGTGGAGCAGCTGGTGCTGGCCGAGACCGACCGGGAGCGCGCCGAGGCGCTGGAGGCGCTGGAGCCGCTGCAGCGCGCCGACTTCACCGGCATCTTCGAGGCCATGGACGGGCTGCCGGTCACGATCCGCCTCATCGACCCGCCGCTGCACGAATTCCTTCCCGACCTCACGGAGCTCTCGGTCAAGGTCGCGCTCGCCGGAGACGGAGCCGACCCCAAGGACCGGAAATTGCTGGAGGCGGTCCACCGCCTGCACGAACAGAACCCTATGCTCGGACTCCGGGGCGTGCGCCTGGGTTTGGTGATTCCTGGGCTTTTCTCTATGCAGGTGCGGGCGATCGCCGAGGCCGCCGCCGACCGCCGCAAGGCGGGCGGCGACCCCCGGCCGGAGATCATGATCCCGCTGGTCGGGGCCGTGCAGGAGCTGGAGGCCGTCCGCGACGAGGCCCGCCAGGTGCTGGCCGAGGTGGCGCGGGAGTCGGGCGTGGACGTCCCGGCGCTGATCGGCACCATGATCGAGCTGCCCCGGGCCGCGCTGACCGCCGGGCAGATCGCCGAGGCCGCCGAGTTCTTCTCCTTCGGCACCAACGACCTCACCCAGACCACCTGGGGCTTCTCCCGCGACGACGTCGAGGCCGCGTTCTTCTCCCGCTACCTGGAGCTGGGGATCTTCGGGGTGTCGCCGTTCGAGACCCTGGACCGCGAGGGCGTGGGCCGGCTGGTGCGGATCGCCGCCGAGGAGGGCCGCAAGACCAGGCCGGGCATCAAGCTCGGCATCTGCGGCGAGCACGGCGGCGACCCCGACTCGGTGCACTTCTGCCACGAGGTCGGCCTGGACTACGTGTCCTGCTCGCCGTTCCGCGTGCCGGTGGCCCGGCTGGAGGCGGGACGCGCCGCCGTCGAGTCCGCGGGCAGCGACCACCGCTAGGCGAGAGCGGCGCCGCCGACGGCGGCGCCGCGGCGAGGGCCGCGAGACCTTCCTCACAGGGGAGGGTTTCGCGGCCTTCGCCGTGTTTTCTTGCGAACCGCGGCCGCCCGGCGGACCATCTAACCTGGTGTGGCGAACGCGAACACGATGACGTTGGAAACCGAGGTGCCCGAGTCCGCGCTGCCGGACGGGCCGGACGAGCGTCCCGAGCCGGACGCCGGCCGGCGCCGCCGCGCGCCCCGGTCCACCCGGTTCGTGGTCACCTGGTCGGTGGTGCTCGGCCTGCTCGCCATCGCCGTGCTCACCCCGCTGACGGTCGGCGCGCGCATCTGGCACCAGGCCCGCCAGGACGAGCGCCCCAAGTCCGACACGATCATCGTGCTCGGCGCGGCCCAGTACAACGGCCGCCCCTCGCCGACCCTGCAGTGGCGGCTCCAGCACGCGCTCGACCTGTACCGCAAGGGCGTCGCGCCGCGCATCGTCACCGTCGGCGGCAAGGCCCCCGGCGACAACTTCACCGAGGCCGACTCGGGCCGCAGGTGGCTGATCACCAAGGGCGGCCTGCCCGCCGACCGCGTGGTGTCGGTCCCGGTGGGCCGCGACACCCTGGAGAGCTTCCGGGCCCTGGGCGACCGGTTCGCGCGCTCCGGCTGGCGGTCCGGCGTGATCGTCACCGACCCGTGGCACGGGCTGCGGTCCAAGCGCATGGCCGCCGACCACGGCATCGAGGCCGCCTCCTCGCCCACCCGCAGCGGCCCGAGCGTGCAGACCCGGCACACCCAGCTGCACTACATCGTCCGCGAGACCGGCGGCTACCTGTCCTACGTGCTGTTCGGCAAGAGCGTGAAGGCGCCCAGCGAGACCATCAAGACCACCCCCGGCACCACCGGGACGGGCTGAGGCCCCCGCGCCCCGCGGAACGTCCCTGGTCCCGCATACCCTGGAGGGCAATGAGGGACTACTCGCACCACGATCGGCGACGGTGGGCCCCCGAGCCCCCCAAGCGCCGCGACCGCACCGCCTTCGAACGCGACCGGGCCCGGGTCCTGCACAGCGCGGCCCTGCGGCGGCTGGCCGCCAAGACCCAGGTCGCCTCGCCCGGCGCCGAGCCCGAGGGCAACGTGCAGAGCCTGCGCACCCGGCTCACCCACTCGCTGGAGTGCGCCCAGATCGGCCGGGAGCTCGGCAAGGCGCTGGGCTGCGACCCGGACCTGGTCGAGACCGCCTGCCTGTCGCACGACATCGGGCACCCGCCGTTCGGCCACAACGGCGAGGCCGCGCTCGACGTGGTCGCCCGCGACTGCGGCGGCTTCGAGGGCAACGCGCAGAGCCTGCGCGTGCTGACGCGGCTGGAGCCCAAGTCGTTCGCGCCCGACGGCCCGCCGCTGCACGGCCGCAGCGTCGGCCTCAACCTGACCCGCGCGGCGCTGGACGCGTCCATGAAGTACCCCTGGACGCGGGGGGAGTCCGCCAACGGCAAGTTCGGCATCTACGACGACGACGCGGCGGTGGCGCGCTGGGCGCGCGACGAGGCGCCGCCCGGCCGCGTCTGCTTCGAGGCGCAGGTCATGGACTGGAGCGACGACGTCGCCTACTCCGTGCACGACCTGGAGGACGCGCTGGTCGCCGGGCACGTCGACTTCGCGCTGCTGGCCGACCCCGCCGAGCGCCGCCTGGTCGCCGAGACCGCGGTCAAGCTGTACTGCGACGACGCCGACCTCGCCGAGCTGGAGGAGTGCTTCGCCGACCTGCTGGCGCAGCCGTACTGGCCCGACCGCTACGACGGCTCGCCGCGCTCGCTCGCGGCCCTGAAGAACCTGACCAGCACGCTGATCGGCCGGTTCTGCCTGGCCGCCGAGGACGCCACCCGCGCCGCCCACGGCGACCGGCCGCTCACCCGCTACGCCGCCGACCTGGTCGTCCCGCGCGCCCAGCAGCTGGAGTGCGCGCTGCTCAAGGGCATCACCGCGCACTACGTGTGGATCAGCCACGAGCGGATCCGGGCCCGCCAGCGCGACCTGATCGTGGAGCTGGCCGACCTGCTGCTGGCGGGCGCGCCCGGCACCCTCGACCCCGGCTTCCGCATGGCGTTCGAGGAGGCCGGCGACGACGCCGGGCGGCTGCGAGCGGTCGTCGACCAGATCGCCTCGCTCACCGACGTCTCGGCGGTGGCGCGGCACCGGCTCCTCGTCGGCTGAGGCGTTTTCGCCCCCGTGGGGTGATACATGGCACTTGTCTCGTTGTGAAGGGCGCTGTAGGGATACAAGAGCGAGGCGCAGCCGTGTCCCCCCACAGGAGGTCGCCATGCCCGAGGAGACGTTCGTCATCGTCGGAGCGAGCCTGACCGGCGCGAAAGCGGCGGAGACGCTGCGCGCCGAGGGCTTCCGGGGCAGGGTCGTGCTGATCGGCGAGGAGATCGAGCGCCCCTACGAGCGGCCGCCGCTGTCCAAGGGCTTCCTGCTCGGCAGGGAGCCGCGCGAGAAGGCGCACGTCCACGGGCCCGACTGGTACGACAAGAACGACGTCGAGCTGCGCCTCGGCACCGTGGTCACCGCGGTGGAGCGCGCCGAGCACCGGGTGCGGCTCGCCTCGGGCGAGCGGATCGGCTACGACAGGCTGCTGCTGGCCACCGGCGCCTCGCCGCGCCGCCTGGACGTGCCCGGCTCCAAGCTGCAGGGCGTGCACTACCTGCGGTCGCTGGCCGACGCGGCGCGGCTGCGCGAGGCCCTGGCCCCCGGCGGGCGCCGGGTGGTGGTGGCGGGCGCGGGCTGGATCGGCCTGGAGGCGGCCGCGGCCGCGCGCGGGTACCGCAACGACGTGACGGTCATCGAGCCGCAGCCCACCCCGCTGTACTGCGCCGTCGGCGCCGAGGTGGGGGAGGTCTTCGCCGCGCTGCACCGGCGGCACGGCGTGGACCTGCGGCTGGACCAGGGCGTGGCCGGGTTCTGGGGCGCGGGCCAGGTGTCGGCGGTGGTCACCTCGGGCGGCGCGGAGATCCCGGCGGACGTGGTGGTCGCGGGCATCGGCGTGCGGCCCAACACCGCGCTGGCCGAGGACGCCGGGCTGGAGGTGTCCGACGGCGTGCTGGTGGACGCCGCGCTGCGCACCTCCGACCCCGACGTCTTCGCCGCCGGCGACGTGGCCAACCCGTTCAACCCGCTGCTCGGGCGGCGGTCGCGCACCGAGCACTGGGCCGACGCGCTGCACGGCGGGCCCGCCGCCGCCCGCTCGATGCTCGGCCGAGAGGTCGTCCACGACCGCGTCCCCTACTTCTTCACCGACCAGTACGAGCTGGGCATGGAGATGTCCGGCACGGCCGCGCCGGGGGACTACGACCGGGTGGTGTTCCGGGGCGACGTGGCGGCGCTGGAGTTCATGGCGTTCTGGCTGTCGGAGGACCGGGTCGTGGCGGGCATGAACGTCAACGTCTGGGACGTGGTCGGGGACGTGCGGGCGCTGATCCGCTCGGGCCGGCGCGTCGATCCGGACCGGCTGGCCGACCCCAAGGTCCCGCTGGCCGAGCTCCGCTGACGGCCGGAACCGCCGGGTAAGGCCCGTAAAGTCTGTTCGGTGGTGACGCAGACGACCGACGCGTACCGGCGCGCCCGGATCGCGGTGACGCTGGCCTTCCTGGTGCACGGGCTGGTGGGGGCCGCCTGGGTGGCGCGCATCCCGCAGATCAAGCAGGACCTCGGCCTCGGCGAGGGGACGCTCGGCGTCGCGCTGCTGGGCGCCCCGGTCGGCGTGGTGGCGGCGGTGCGGTTCGCCGGCCGCTGCGTGGAGCGCTGGGGCAGCCGGGCGGTCAGCCTCGCGGCGGGCGCGGCCGGGGCGCTGGCGCTGGTCCCGCTCGGCCTGGCCTGGAACCTGGGCTCGCTGATCGCGGCGCTGATGCTCATGGGCGGGTCGCTGGGCCTGATGGACGTGGCGATGAACGCCCAGGGCGTGGTCGTCGAGCGCGGCTACGGGCGGCCGCTGATGTCGGGCCTGCACGGCTCCTACAGCGTCGGCACGCTGCTGGCGGCGCTGGTCGGCGCGGGGGCGGCGCAGGCGGGCGTCCCGGTGGCGCTGCACCTGTCGCTGATGGCGGTGCTGCTGGTGCTCCTACTGTCCGGCGGGCGGGGGATGCTGGACCGGGCGGCCGACGCGGTCCCCGACGCCCAGCGCCCTGCGGCGCCGACCGAACCCGCGGCCTCCGGCCGCGCGGCGTCCGCCGCGCCCGCGGACACCGCCTCTGCGGCACCTGCTGATCTCTCTGGGCCTGCCGGTTCCTCTGGGCCTGCCGGTTCCTCTGGGCCTGCCGGTTCCTCCGGGCCCGCCGGTTCCTCCGGGCCTGCCGGTTCCGCCGGGCCCGACGGTTCCGCCGGGCCCGACGAATCCGCCGCGAGCCCCGGGAAGGCGGCGGCCCAGGGCGTTCGAACGGCCCGGCGGACGCTGGCGCTGCTGGGCGTGATCGGGCTGTGCTCATTCGTGGGGGAGGGCGCGATGGCCGACTGGAGCGCCGTCTACCTGCGCGAATACCTCCACGCCTCGCCGGGGGCGGCCGGGCTCGGCTTCGCCGGGTGCGCGATCGCGATGACGGCCGGGCGGCTGGCGGGCGACCGGGTGGTGGCCCGGTTCGGGCCCGTTCGGGTGCTGCGGGCCGGGTCGCTGGTGGCCGCCCTGGGGTTGGGACTGGGACTGCTGGCGGCCCATCCGGCGGCCGCCGTGGCCGGGTTCACCCTGTTCGGGCTGGGGGTGGCCGTCGTGGCGCCCGTCACGTTCAGCGCCGCGGGCAACCTGCCCGGCATCCCGGCCGCGACCGGCATCTCCCGGGTGACGGCGGTCGGCTACCTCGGCCTCCTGGGCGGGCCTCCCGTCATCGGGTTCGTCGCGCAGGGGGTGGGGTTGCCGTGGGCGCTCGCGGTGCCCGCCGCCCTGGCGGGCATGATCGTCCTGCTGGCCGGGGCCACTGCCGCCGCCCGGGGCTGATCTTCATTCGGTGGGTTGGCGCCTCCGCACGGGGGGTGCTCCGGTAAGGTCTGGGCAAGTGAGCACCTTGCAGCGGTCAAGACCGGTCAAACCGGTTCCGGCTGCGCGGGATTACCGCCTTTTCGTGCGTGAACTCCTGAGTTTCGGCTTCGTCGGGTTCATCGGCACCGTCATCACCATCGGCGGCGCCAACCTGCTGCGGCACTGGCTGGGCGGCTCGCCGCTGACCAGCGTCGTCATCCCCACCGCGGTCTCCACGGTGAGCTCCTACCTGCTCAACCGCTACTGGACCTTCCGCGGCAGCGAGAGCGACGGCTCGGGCCGCGAGGTGGCGCTGTTCTTCGGCCTCAACGCCGTCGGCGCGGCCATCCAGGTGCTGTGCACCGGCTTCACCTACTACACCCTCGGCCTGCACAGCGGCTTCGCCTACAACCTGGCGCTGCTGGCCGGGCTGGGCCTCGCCTCGGCGTTCCGGTACTGGTCCTACAAGAAGTGGATCTTCACGCCGCATCCGGTGTGACCGGGCGGCCGCCCCCTCGTACGGGGGCTCGCACGGGAGAGGGCCCCGGCTTTCGCCGGGGCCCTCCGCGCGTCGTGCTCGGTACCGCGTCGCGGGTCAGTCGAAGTAGTCCGGCTGGGTCTGGGCGTTCAGCTCGTCCAGCTCCACCCGCTTGCCCTTGTCGGTGCGGGGGTCGCGGATGTCGATGACGTCCAGGCCCTTCTGGATGTCGCTGGAGAAGATGTAGCCGTTGTAGTAGTACGCCGACCACGATCCGCCGAGGATCAGGGTCTGGTCGTCGACCGGGCCGCGCTCGAACCAGCCGATCTCGGTGGGCTTGCGGGAGTTGGTGAAGTCCCACACCGAGATGCCGCCCTGGTACCAGGCCTGGACCATGATGTCCTTGCCCTTGACCGGGATCAGCGAGCCGTTGTGCGCCACGCAGTTCTCGGTGTCGGTGTTGGGCCGCGGGATCTTGTAGTAGCTGCGGAAGCGCAGCTTGCGCCGGTCGCCGGAGCCGACGATGTCGTAGATGGCGTTGGCGCCCTTCTCCGGGCCGATGGCCGCGTTGCAGGTGGCCGCCGCGCCGCCGCCCAGCTCGTCGGTGAAGACGATCTTGTTGGCCTTGTTGTTGAAGGTCGCCGAGTGCCAGAACGCGAAGTTCTTGTCGTCGCGGACGCTGGTGATGACGCGCGGCTTCTCACGGTCCTCGATGTCGAACAGCACGCCGTCGCCCATGCAGGCCCCGGCCATCAGGTCCTCGTCCGGGTAGGCGGTCAGGTCGTGGCAGCCGGAGGTGGCCGAGGTGCCGTTCGGCCAGGGCTGGCCGTCACCGGGGTTGCCGCCGTCCGGGAACAGCACCGGCTCGGCGATCACCGCGGCCTCGGTCGGCTTGTTGAGCGGCACCTTCACGATCGAGATCAGGTCGTGCGGCGGCTGGCAGTCGGGGAAGGTGCCGTCGGGGTAGTACGACGACACGTAGATGTAGGCGGTGCCCCGCTTGCCGGGCACCAGGGTGTTGGTGTGCGAGCCGCACTTGGTCTCCACCGCCTTGACGTAGCGCGGGTTGCGCACGTCGCTGACGTCGAAGATCTTGATGCCCTCCCAGGCGGTCTTGTCGGTGGCCGGCTTGGGCACCGCGCCGCACGTGTCGTCGCTCATCGACCGGTCGGTCGACAGGAACAGCAGGTTCCCGGCGATGGACACGTCGTTCTGCGCGCCCGGGCACTTCACGACGCTGACGACCTTGGGTTTGGCGGGCTTGCTGATGTCGTAGACGGTGAAGCCGTCGTAGTTGCCGCCGAAGGCGTAGTTCCCCTTGAAGGCCCAGTCGGTGTTGTAGGCCGCCGTGGAGCCGAACGGGTCCTGCTTGGGGATGTTGGCCAGGTGATGCATGTTGGGACTCTTGGCGATCTCGTCCTTGCCCGGGATGTCGGCCGAGGCCGCCGGTAGGGCGAAGGCTGTGGAGAGCGCGAGGGCCAGGACCGAGAGCGCGCTCAGCAGCCTTGCGCGTCTGGTCGCCCGTCCGAGAGCTGGTGCCACCCTGTCTCCTTCGTGTGCGCCCCCGAGGACTGACACTGATGATCAGGAGTATGCGACAGGTGTCCGGATTTGGATAGGCGAATATTGGTCTGTAGATAACTGGAGTTGTTGGTCCCTTTTGCCGGAGCGCGGTTCTCGGTACGGTCCGGTTGGCGGAGCGGGCGAGAGATCGGAGTGCGATGCGACACCGGATCGCGGGGACGGCACTGGCGGCGCTGGCGGCCGCGGGCCTGCTGGGCGGCTGCGGCGAAGACGGGCCGAAGGACGCGCGGCCCGCGCCCACCGCCACCGTCCTGCAGCCGGGACGGCCCGGCGAGCCCAACAAGGTCGTCACCGTCGGCCCGACCAGGTCGCAGGCGCCCACCGAGGCCGAGGTCCGCTTCGTGCGGATGATGATCCCCCACCACGAGCAGGCGCAGGCCATGTCGGTGCTGGCGCCCGGCCAGGCCGCCGACCCGGGGGTGAAGTCGATGGCCGCGCGGATCGACGCCGCGCAGGGCGTGGAGATCTCGGCGATGCAGTCCTGGCTGCGCACCAGGGCCGGGGGCGCGGCCAAGGGCGGCCCGTCCGGGCACGCGGGGCACGGCGCGCCCGCCGCGACGGCGACGGCGACGGCCCAGGACGAGCACGCGAACATGCCGGGCATGGCCACCCCGCAGCAGATGGAGCAGCTGCGCGCGGCGCGCGGCGCGGCGTTCGACCGGCTCTACCTGGAGCTGATGATCACCCATCACCAGGGCGCGTTGACGATGGTCAAGGAGGTGCTGGACCGGGGCACCGATCCCGTCGTCCAGGAGCTGGCCCGGGACGTGCAGTCGGGCCAGCTCGCCGAGATCGGGCGGATGCGGGCGCTGCAGCGCGGATGACGGGCGCCACGGGGCGGCTCGGACAGGCGGACGGCGCGCCCGGGGGAATGCCCGGCCGCCCAGGCGCGTCTGTAGGAGCATGAGCACGCCCCCCGCCCTGCGCCCCAGCCCCCGCCTCGACGCCGAGTGGGACGAGCACCGGCCCGCGGTCTTCGGCGCGGCCTACCGCATCACCGGCAGCGTCGCCGACGCCGAGGACATCGTGCAGGACGTGTGGCTGCGCGCCGCCGCGCGCGACTCCCTCGACGACGTCCGCGACCTGCGGGCCTGGCTGGTCACCGTGGCCGCGCGCCGCGCCTACGACGTGCTGACCTCCGCCCGCGCCCGCCGGGTGGACTACGTCGGCCCCTGGCTGCCCGAGCCCCTGCTCACCGGCCCGGACGCCGCCGAGCCGGTGCTGCTGGAGGAGACCCTCGGCACCGCCATGCTGCTGGTGCTGGAGGAGCTGTCGCCGCCCGAGCGGGTCGCGTTCGTGCTGTACCGGGTGTTCGCGGTGCCCTACGAGCGGATCGGCGAGGTGCTCGGCAGGTCGGCGGCGGCCTGCCGCCAGCTCGTCTCCCGCGCCCAGCGCAAGGTCGCCGCGGCGGAGGGCGGCGGCACCGCCTCCCGCGCCGAGCGCGAGCGCCTGGTGACCGCCTTCCGCGCCGCCTACGAGACCGGCGACGGCAGCGCCCTGCTGGCCCTGCTGGACCCCGACGCCACCTACGTCACCGACGGCGGCGGCGCGGTCTTCGCCGCCCGCAAGGTCCTGGTGGGGGCCGAGCGGGTGGCCGCGATCCTGGTGCGGGTGGCCGGGCGGCGCGGCCTCACCACCCGGCCCGCCGAGATCAACGGCGCGCCCGGCCTGCTGGTCTACGACGGGGACGGCACGCTGTTCGCCGCCGACACCCTGGAGGTCTCCGGGGGCCGGATCACCGCCTACCGCCGGGTGCTCAACCCCCATAAGCTCGCCCACCTGGCCCGTTAGCCGGGCCGGGGGCGGTGCGGGGTCAGATCTCGCCGCGCACCATGCGGATCAGCCGGTCGAGCACCGGGCCGACCCGCAGCCCGTCGTGCTCGTGCTCGTTGGTGATCCAGGTCCGCAGGTTCGGGACGAGCGCGGCGGTGCGCAGCGACAGCTCGCGGTCCACGTACATGTCGTCGTGGTAGACGGCGGCGGCGACCGGGACCGTGTTGCCGCGCAGCCGGGCCGGGTCGTACAGCGGCGGCCAGTCCTCGCGCGCGGCCAGCAGCTCGGCGGCCCCGCGCAGCGGCCGCAGCGACGGGTCCTGCTCGAACATCCAGGGGTAGATCATCTCGCCGGTGAACAGCAGCGGCGCGTCGTCGTCCAGCACGTCGAAGGCGGGGAACTCCGCGCGCACCCGCTGCGCCGACCAGTTGGTCGCGATCGGTCCCTGGGCGTAGCAGCCCTCGTGGAGGTAGGCGTTCAGCGGATGGGAGGCGAAGCTGACCAGCGGCGCGACCTGCTCCAGGAACGCGTCGGTCAGCTCCGGGCCGTCGTCGAAGGCGTCCTCCACCAGGTAGTGCATCCGACCCGCGCCGTTGCTCATGCCCAGCATGATGCCGATCGCCTGGAAGCGCTCCAGCGTCAGCGGGCTGCCGTCGGGCAGCCGTTCGTCGTGGTCGCGCAGCCGCCGCCCGATCGCCCGGACGCGCTCGACGTCCTCGGGGAAGCGCGCGTAGTACTCGGCGTTCTTGGCGGTGACCGTCCGGTAGGTGGCGCGGTAGACCTCGTCGGCGGTGGCGTCGACGCCCGGGACGCCCCCGGTGATGAACGCCTCGCGCAGCCCCTCGGGCGCGAACGACAGGTAGGTCAGCGTGCAGAACCCGCCGTAGCTCTGCCCGAGGACGCTCCACGGCTCGTCCCCGAGCAGCTCGCGCCGGATCAGCTCGGCGTCCCGCACGATCGAGTCGGCGCGGAAGTGCCCCAGGTACTCCGCCTGCGCCCCGGCGTCGCCCACGCGGGCGAGGGTGCGCCGGTTGGCGGGCGTGGAGCGGGCGGTGCCGCGCTGGTCGAGCAGCAGCACCCGGTAGTCCTCAAGGGCGCGGTCCAGCCAGGCGTCCCGGCCGAGCGGCCGGGGCGAGCCGAACCCGGGCCCGCCCTGCAGGAACAGCAGCCACGGGAGCTCCCGGCCGGCCTTGTCCGCCGCGACGACCTCCCGCGCGAACACCGAGATCCGCGGACCGTCGGGCCGGTCGTGGTCGAGGGGGACGGAGAAGCGGCGGTCGGTCGTCACGATGCCGGGCAGGCGGTGGGTTCCCATGATCCCGACCGTACCCGCGCGGCAGCGGTGGCCGGATCACCGTCTGCCCGGTGAGAGGCGACGACGGAAGGGACGTCCACGACCGAGCGCATGGCGCTGGTCGAGGCCGAGCCGGGGCCGTCGGCCGCGCTGACCAACGCGCTCAACCTCGTGGCGCGGCCGCTGCGGAAGGCCCTGTTCATCTGAGCCGCCCATCTGAGCCGCCCGCCTACCGCCCGCAGGTGGCCTGCCAGTGCGCGGCGGCCCGCTCGACCTCCTCCAGCGACTTCCAGGAGGCGAACATCGGGCCGCCGCGCGCCTCGTCCTCCTCCGTCAGCAACCGCAGCACCGCCGGGCTGTAGACACCGCGTGCCCGGAACGACACCAGCCGGTCGCGCCGCATGACCAGCCGCACCAGCCGCCGCGACCCGCGGTGGCGGCCGATCACGTAGACCTGCTCGCCGCCGTCGCCCCACTGCGGCGGCAGCACCCACACCTTGGCGCCCGGCGAGAAGTGCCGGGTGCCGCGCCGCAGCTCCAGCCCGCCGGGCCCGAACGGCACCTCCGGCGCGACGTTCGCCACCACGCACCACGCCAAGGGCCCGTCTTCCTCGCTCATGGCACCACCATGGCCGCCCGGCGGCGCCCGCGCATCCCGAAATCGGCGGCGATGCCCTGTCCGTCCCCCCGTCAGCCGACGGGCCGGGTCGCGACGACCACGGTGGCGTCCAGCTCCTCGCTGACCGCCACCTCGACCCGGAGACCGGCGGCCTCGGCCGTTCCGACGGCCCGCGCCGCCTGCCGGTCGCTGGTCTCGAACAGCAGGTGCCCGCCGGGCGCGAGCCAGTCCGGCGCCTGCGCGGCCACCCGCCGCAGCACCTCCAGCCCGTCCGCGCCGCCGTCCAGCGCCACGCGCGCCTCGTGCTCGCGCGCCTCGGCCGGGAGCAGCGCGACCTCACCGGTGGGGACGTAGGGGACGTTGGCCAGCAGCGTCGCGATCCGGCCGCGCAGCGCGCCGGGCAGCGCGTCGAACAGGTCGCCCTCGTAGACCGGGCCGTCGAGGTTGCGGCGCGCGCACCGCACCGCCGTCGGGTCGATGTCGGCGGCGTGCAGCTCGATCGAGGGCAGGGCCGCCGCCAGCGCCGCGCCCAGCGCGCCCGACCCGCAGCACAGGTCGACCACGACGGCGTCCGGCGGCGTGCGGAGCACGGCCTGCCCGACCAGGAACTCGGTGCGGCGGCGGGGCACGAAGACGCCGGGGTCCACGCTGACGCGCAGCCCGCGGAACCCGGCCCAGCCGATGACGTGTTCGAGGGGGAGCCCGGCGGCGCGGCGCGCCACCATCGACCCGACCTCGGCGGGCGAGCCCGCCGCGGCGATGATCATCTCCGCCTCGTCCTCGGCGAACACGCAGCCCGCGGCGCGGAGCCGGGCGGCGACGGAGGCGAGCGGAGGGGTGGAACTGGGGACCGGCATGAGAACCTTCCGAGAAAGCCGAAGGGCGCTCTGGCGGCCGCCCGGACCCGGTGGTCCGTGCTCGGGGCTAGGCCCGGCGAGCGGTGCGGCCGCGGGAGGAGAGCACCCGACCTGACACAGCGGTAATGGGTCTCACCTCCTCGGTCCGTGCTGGTACGGGTGATGCTACCGCTACCCCAGGAGGGCCCGGCCTCCGGCCAGGACGCGGCGGGCGCGGGGGAATTCCGCGCCGAGCAGCCCGGCCAGCGCGTCGTAGCCCGCCGCCAGCACCGCCCGGGGCACCCCGCGCGCCGTCACGACGCGCTCGTGCCAGGCGGTGAACGCGGTGAACAGCTCCGGGTCGTCCACCAGCAGCGCCGACGCCAGGAAGTCGATGATGCGGCCGACGTCGTCGCGGGCGCAGGCCGTCTGCCGGTCGTCGTACTCCTTGGCCGCCGGCACCCCCGCGACGGCCTCCGCGGCGAGCAGGTCGCGGACGTCGGCCAGCCGGAGGTCCTCGTCGTCGCCCAGGGGCGGCGGGCCCGGCGGGGGAGCGGAGAAGGCGGGCCAGTCGGCCGCGAGCCGGGCCGCCGCGCCGGGCGCGTCGGCCGCCCAGCCGGTCGCGCCCAGCGCCGACGCCCACCGGCCGCCCGGCCCGAAGCCGGGACCGCCCGCCAGCACCGGCACCGACGCCTGCCGCGCCGCCCCGATCATCGCCTGCGCGCCGGGCAGCAGGTCGGGCAGCGAGCACGACAGTCCGACCGCGTCGGGACCGAGGTCGTGCAGGTAGTGCGCCAGGTGCGCGGCGGGGGTGCTGGCGCCCAGGAAGGACACCGTCCACCCCTCGGCGCGCAGGATCTCCCCGGTCATGCGCGCTGGCAGCTCGTGCCACTCGCCGCTCACGCAGGCCAGCACGACGCGGCCGCGCGACCGGCCGGGGCGCGGCGTCCGCAGCGCCAGCGCCGCGACCACCCGGTCGGAGACGTGGGTGGCGGCGTGCTCGCGCGCCACGTTCCACGCGCCGGACGCCCAGCGCTCGCCGACCTCCCGCTGGGCGGGCGCGATGAGGCCGGTGAGGATCGCGGCGAGCGGCGCGCCGGAGTCGAGCAGGCCGACCGCGACCGCGATCGCGGCGGTCTCGTCGGCGTGCGCCAGGGCGTCGAAGTAGGCGTCGAAGTGGGCGGCGTCGATGGCAGTCACGGCTCGTCCTCTCCCGATCGGTGCCCGGACGGCCATGCCTGCACGCCCAGGATCGCTATGTCGTCGTGCTCGTTCGAGCCGAGATGACGCATCACCATCTGGTCCAAGTGCTCGACCGTCGCGCCGGGCGGCGCGCCCGCGTAGTCGGCCAGGTCGCGGCGCAGCCGCTCGGCGCCGTACATGCGGCGCGCGGCGTCGCGGGCCTCGGTGACGCCGTCGGTGTACAGGTACAGCGCGTCGCCCGGTTCGAGGGTGCGCGCGTCGCGCTCGAACTCGGCGTCGGGCAGCGCGCCGACGATCGCGCCCGACATCTCGACCTCCTCGACGCGGCCGTCGCGCCGCAGCAGCAGCGGCGGCAGGTGGCCGCCGCTGGCCAGCTCCACCCGCACCGCGCCGTCGCCCAGCGCCGACAGCCGCCCCAGCATCAGGGTGGCGAACCGGCTGTCGTCGGCGATCAGCAGCATCCGGTTGATCACGTCCAGGCACTCCACCAGCGGCAGGTCGAACCCCGCCACCGCGCGCAGCGCCTGCCGCACCTGCCCGGTGTAGACGGCCGCGCCGACGCCCTTGCCGCAGACGTCGCCGAGCGCGAACAGCCAGCCCTGGTGCGGGGAGTACAGCACCTCGTAGAAGTCCCCGCCGATCAGCGAGCCCTCGGCGGCGGCGCGGTAGGCGGCGCCGAGCCGCACGCCGGGGACCGCGGGCAGCGGGGAGGGCAGCAGCTCGGCCCGCAGCTTGGTCGCCGCCGCCGCGCGGCCCTGGTAGAGCCGCGCGGCGTCCAGGGCGAGCGCGACGCGGTCGGCGTGGTCGCGGACCAGGTCCATCTCGCGGTCGTCGTAGGGGACGGCCCGCACCAGCGTCAGCACGCCCAGGCACGCGCCGTAGGCCGTCAGCGGCACCAGCAGCACGCTCACCGTCCCGCAGTCGGCGGAGAGGGCGGGGTCCACCCCGGGCGGGCACAGCCGCCGCGCCCGGGCCGCGCCGACCGCGTCGTGCCGCTCCAGCCGCCCGCTCTCCAGCACGCGTCCGGCGCCGGTGCCGTGCGGCGGGCCGATCTCGAAGCGCACCTCGCCGTGCCGGGAGACGGCGGTCTCCGGCGCGCCGTGCTCGCGGCGCAGGGTGATGGCCGCCTGGTCGGCCAGCGCGTCGGCGGTCAGCCGCACCGCCAGCGTCCACGCCCGGCGCAGGTGCAGCACGCCCGACAGGGTGCGGCTGGTGTTGGCCAGGAACCTGGCGCGCCGCCGCTCCTCCAGCAGCGCGTCCTCCCGGCCGCGCTCCAGCGTCACGTCCCGGACGATCCACGCGGTGTGGCCGCCGGGCAGCGCGCTGCTCCGCCCGGCGAGCCGCCGCCCGGCGTGGTCGCCGTCGAAGTCGGACCGCCCGTCGCCGAGCGCCTGCCGGAAGACCGGCACGGCGGTGTCGGCGACCGGGCGGCCCGGACGCAGGTCGCCCAGCAGCTCGCGGGCGGCCGCGTTGACGCGCCGGACCGTCCCGGCCGCGTCCACCAGCACCACGGCCTCGCCGAGCGCGTCCATCAGCGCCTGGTCCATCAGCGCCCGGTCCATCAGCTCCTGGTCCAGCGGCTCGGCCCCGTCCGGGACCGGGCCGCCCGGGCGGGGGGCCTGTGGGCGGGCACCGGAAACCGCCGCCGCACCGAGTTCACCGGGACCGATGAGGCGCTCGTCTTCTTGTCCCGTGCTGCGCAGGAGCCGTCCCCCTAGGCAGAGTCACGACGCGCACCGGCCGTCGGCCGGTGGGCCTGAGCTACGTCAGGTTACGACCGGTAACGCGTCGGAGTGGTGACAATGCGCAGAAGGATTCGGCGGTTGCCGGTTCCGGCCGCCGGCGGCCCGGCTCAGTCGAGGTACTCGGCGAGGTGGCGCGCGGTGAGGGTGTCGCCCTTGGCCACCAGCTCGGCCGGGGTGCCCTCGAAGACGATCCGGCCGCCGTCGTGGCCGGCGCCCGGCCCCAGGTCGATGATCCAGTCGGCGTGCGCCATCACGGCCTGGTGGTGCTCGATGACGATCACGGTGTTGCCGGCGTCGACCAGCCGGTCCAGCAGCGCCAGCAGCTGGTCGACGTCGGCCAGGTGCAGGCCGGTGGTCGGCTCGTCCAGCACGTACACGGTGCCGGACGCGGCCATCTGGATGGCGAGCTTGAGCCGCTGCCGCTCGCCGCCCGACAGGGTGGTCAGCGGCTGGCCGAGCCCGATGTAGCCGAGGCCGACGTCGGCCATCCGGTCGAGGATGGCGCGCGGCGCGCCCTTGGTGAAGAAGTCGCGGGCCTCGGCGACCGACATCGCCAGCACGTCGGCGATGTTCTTGCCGTCCAGCAGATAGGTGAGCACCTTGGGGGTGAAGCGCTTGCCCTCGCACTCCTCGCAGGTGGTGGCGACGCCGGCCATCATGGCGAGGTCGGTGTAGATGACGCCGGCGCCGTTGCAGTTGGGGCAGGCGCCTTCGGAGTTGGCGCTGAACAGGGCGGGCTTGACGCCGTTGGCCTTGGCGAAGGCCTTGCGGATGGGTTCGAGCAGCCCGGTGTAGGTGGCGGGGTTGCTGCGCCGCGACCCGCGGATCGCCGACTGGTCGACCACCACGACGCCGTCGCGGCCGGGGAGCGAGCCGTGGATCAGCGAGGACTTGCCGGACCCGGCGACGCCGGTGACGACGGTCAGCACGCCCAGCGGCACGTCCACGCTGACGTCGCGCAGGTTGTTGTGCCGGGCGTTCTCGATGGACAGGTGGCCCTTGGGCTCGCGGACCCGCTCGCGCAGGGTGACCTTGTGGTCGAGGTGGCGGCCGGTGAGGGTGCCCGAGGCGCGCAGCCCCTCGACGGTGCCCTCGAAGCAGATCTCGCCGCCGCCGGTGCCCGCGCCGGGCCCGAGGTCCACCACGTGGTCGGCGATCGCGATCGTCTCGGGCTTGTGCTCCACCACCAGCACCGTGTTGCCCTTGTCGCGCAGCCGCAGCAGCAGGCCGTTCATCCGCTGGATGTCGTGCGGGTGCAGGCCCACGGTCGGCTCGTCGAAGACGTAGGTGACGTCGGTGAGCGAGGAGCCGAGGTGGCGGATCATCTTGACGCGCTGGGCCTCGCCGCCCGACAGCGTGCCGGCCGGGCGGTCCAGGCTGAGGTAGCCCAGGCCGATCTCCACGAACGAGTCGAGGGTCTGCTGAAGCGTGGCGAGCAGCGGCGCCAGCGACGGCTCGTCCAGGCCGCGCACCCACTCGGCCAGGTCGCTGATCTGCATCGCGCACGCGTCGGCGATGTTGACCTCGCCGATCCGCGAGGCGAGGGCGGCCTCGTTGAGCCGGGCGCCGCCGCACTCGGGGCAGGCGGTGAAGGTGACCGCGCGGTCGACGAACGCCCGGATGTGCGGCTGCATCGCCTCGCGGTCCTTGGACAGGAACGACTTGCGGACCTTGGGGAGCAGTCCCTCATAGGTCAGGTTCATGCTTTCGAGCTTCACCTTGGTCTGCTCGCGGTGCAGGAAGTCGTGCATCTCCTGCTCGGTGTAGTCGCGGATGGGCTTGTGGGCGTCCAGGAAGCCCGACTCGGTGAAGACCCGCACCAGCCAGCCGTCGGCCTTGTAGCCGGGGATGGTGATCGCGCCCTCGGCCAGCGACTTGGAGTCGTCGAACAGCTGGGCCGGGTCGATGTCGGTCACGCGGCCCATGCCCTCGCAGCGCGGGCAGGCCCCGGCGGGCACGTTGAAGCTGTAGTGGAACGACGGGCCGGCGCTCGGCCGGCCGAGCCGGCTGAACACGATCCGCAGCATCGCGTTGGCGTCGGTGGCGGTGCCGACGGTGGAGCGGGAGTTGGCGCCCATGCGCTCCTGGTCCACCACGATGGCGGCGCTCAGGTTGCGCAGCGCGTCCACGTCCGGGCGGCCGATGCTGGGCATGAAGCCCTGCACGAAGGCGCTGTAGGTCTCGTTGATCATGCGCTGGGACTCGGCCGCGATGGTGCCGAACACCAGCGAGGACTTGCCCGAGCCGGATACTCCGGTGAACACCGTCAGCCGCCGCTTGGGCAGGTCGACCGAGACGTCGCGCAGATTGTTCTCCCGCGCCCCCCGGACCTCGATGATGTCGTGGCTGTCGGCGGCGTGCCGGTTCATGTCCCGCTCCCCTGATGACTTTATGCCCTAAAGAAATGTCGGCACATCGTATCGGCCGGGTCTGACGGAATCGGCCGTTCCGGCGCGGAGCGCCAGCTCCTCGCCGTGCGACAGACGGCGGCGCAGCGCCGCGGAGTCGGCCGCGACGGCGGTCACCAGCACGCCGGGCCCGGCGAGGGGGAGCACCGACAGGGCCTCGTCGGCGCGCGGGTCGCGGGTGAGGCCGGGGCCGACCAGCAGGACGCTCCCCGCGGCGCGGGCGTCGCCGAGGACGGCGCGGCTGCCGTAGACGGCCGGATCGTCCAGGCGCAGCTCGTGGCGCAGGAGGGGGACACCGTCGATCGTCACGTCGAAGCGGCCGGTGTGCCGGCCCGGGGCCTCCCGGTGGCGTCCCAGGACCAGCTCCTCGCGCCAGCGCAGGGTGGCGTCGCCGTGCAGCGCGATGTCGGCGGCGGCGCGGTGGCGGCAGCCCGCGGCGGCGACGGTCGGCTCGGGCGCGAAGTCCAGGTGCGCGCCGGGACCGACCTCCGCGCGGACGGCCATGCGGGACTCGCCGTCGCCGGGCAGGGCGAGCGCGGTGGCGGCAGACCGGACCGCGAGCCGCGCGCCCGCCTCGACCAGCACCTCCAGCGCGAGGTCGTCGCCGCCGAGCGGCCCGGCCGCCGCCCCGACCAGGTGGACGGTCGCGCCGTCCGGGGAGGCCGTCTCGCGCAGCGCGAGGGGGCCGTCGGAGCGCAGCCGGGGCAGGCGGGTGCGGCCGTCCGCGCCGCACGTCGCGGTGACGGCGGCGCGGGCGGTGTAACCCCTGGTCACGAGGTGGTGCGCACGGGGCCGTGCCGGTGCCCGTGGTCACGGGCGTGACCGTCGCCGTGGGCGGCCTCGTGCAGGATCTCCCGCACCCAGGCGGCGACCTCGGGCGCGCCGGGCCGCTCGCGCAGCGAGGTGAACGCGACCGGCCGCCCGTCGCGGACGCGGGCGGCGTCGCGGGCCATCAGGTCCAGGTCGCTGCCGACCAGCGGCGCGAGGTCGGTCTTGTTGACCACCAGCAGGTCGGCGGCCGCGACGCCGAGACCGCCCTTGCGCGGCACGTCGTCGCCGCCCGCCACGTCCAGCACGAAGATCTGCCGGTCGGCGAGGCCCCGGCTGAACAGCGCGGTCAGGTTGTCGCCGCCGCTCTCCACGATGATCAGCTCCAGGCCGGGGTGCCGGGCCTGCAGCGCCTCCACCGCGTCCAGGTTGGCGGAGATGTCGTCGCGGATGGCGGTGTGCGGGCAGGCGCCGGTGCGCACGGCGGTGATCCGGTCGTCGGCCAGCACCGCCTCGCGGCGCAGGAAGTCGGCGTCCTCGGTGGTGTAGATGTCGTTGGTGACCACCGCGAGGTCCACCTCCTCGCGCAGCGCCCGGCACAGCGCGGCGGTCAGCGCGGTCTTGCCGCTGCCGACCGGGCCGCCGATGCCGAGTCGCAGCGCGCGGCCGCGGGCGGGGGAGGCGTCGTAGGGGTCGTGCTCGTGGTTGGCGCCCAAGGCGGGTCCCTCCGGATCAGGATTCGAACAGGCGCAGGTCAGCGCGGATGTGCAGTTCGGCGTACAGGTCGAGGACGGGGGCGGACGCGGCGGGCAGGTCGCGCCACGGCCCGGGGGCGTGCGCGGCGGCCTCGTCGGCGACGGCGTCCATCGCGCCCGCGAGGTCGGCCAGCGCGCGGTGCACCGACAGCGGGTCCAGGCCGAGGAGCCGGACGGCCGCCGACGCCGGGCCGGTCACCGCGCCGTAGGCGGTGATGCCCGCCGCGTCGCGGGGCGTGCCGCGTGCAGCGGCGGTGGCGGCGCCCAGCACCACCGGATGGTGCACGTCGTTCGGCAGGGCGGCCAGCGCGGCGTGCGGCCAGGTCGTGCGGGCGGCGCGCAGCAGGGAGCGGCCCTGGGCGCGGGACGCGGCGCGCTGGGCGGGGGAGGGGGTGCGTGCGTCGGCTTCGGCGTCCAGCACGACCCACCCCGCGCCGTCCTCGGCGTCGCCTTCGCGCGCGTGCGCGCAGGCGGCGGCCGCGAGCGACGCCGCGACGAGCCCGGAGGTGGCCAGGCGGCCGCGCAGGAACGCCGCCAGCCCCGCCACGTCCCGGACCGCGCCCGCCGAGACGGCCGGCTCCAGGCCGCCGGAGTGCGCGTGCCCTCCGGCGGGCAGCCGCGAGTCGGCGAGCAGCAGCAACGCGGTGTCCATCAGAACAGGAAGTAGCGCTGGGCCATGGGCAGCTCGGCGACCGGGGCGGGCTCCACCTCGTCGCCGTCGATCCGCACGGTGAAGGTGTCGGGGTCCACCTCGATCGAGGGCAGCGCGTCGTTCAGCGGCATGTCGGCCTTGCCGAGCCGCCGGGTGTCCTTCACCGGCACCAGCGCGCGCCGCACGCCCGGCAGCCGCTCCGCCAGGCCGTCCTCGACCGCGGCCTCCGACACGAAGTGCAGCGACGCGCCCGCCGCCACGACCGGCGCGGCCCCGAACATCGGGCGCGGCAGCATCGGCTGCGGCGTCGGGATCGAGGCGTTGGCGTCGCCCATCGCCGCCCAGGCGATCACGCCGCCCTTCAGCACCAGCCGGGGCCGCACGCCGAAGAACGCCGGGTCCCACAGCACCAGGTCGGCGAGCTTGCCGGGCTCCACCGAGCCGACCTCGCCGTCCAGGCCGTGCGCGATCGCCGGATTGATCGTGTACTTGGCGACGTAGCGGCGGGCCCTTAGGTTGTCGGCCGGGCCGCCGCCGGGGAGCGCGCCGCGCCGCCGCTTCATGACGTGCGCGGTCTGCCAGGTGCGCAGCACCGTCTCGCCGATCCGGCCCATCGCCTGCGAGTCCGACCCGATGACGGAGATCGCGCCGAGGTCGTGCAGCACGTCCTCGGCCGCCATCGTCGTCGGCCGGATGCGCGACTCGGCGAACGCCAGGTCCTCGGGCACCGACGGGTCGAGGTGGTGGCACACCATGAGCATGTCCAGGTGCTCGTCCAGGGTGTTGACGGTGTGCGGCCGGGTCGGGTTGGTCGAGGACGGCAGCACGTTGGGGTGCGCGGCCACGGTGATGATGTCGGGCGCGTGCCCGCCGCCCGCGCCCTCGGTGTGGTAGGCGTGGATCGACCGGCCGCCGATCGCGCCGAGCGTGGACTCGACGTACCCGGCCTCGTTGAGGGTGTCGGAGTGCAGCGCCACCTGCACGCCGGACGCGTCGGCCACGCGCAGGCACGCGTCGATCGCGGCGGGCGTGGACCCCCAGTCCTCGTGCAGCTTGAACCCGGACGCGCCCGCGCGCAGCTGCTCCCACAGCGCCTCGGGCGACACGGTGTTGCCCTTGCCGAGCAGCGCCACGTTCACCGGCGCGCCGTCCAGGGCCTCCAGCATCCGGTGCAGGTACCAGACGCCGGTCACGGTGGTGGCCTTGGTGCCCTCGGCCGGGCCGGTGCCGCCGCCGATGAGGGTGGTGACGCCCGCGCCGAGCGCCTCGTCGATGAGCTGGGGGCAGATGAGGTGGACGTGGGAGTCCACCGCGCCGGCCGTCAGGATCTTCCCGTTGCCCGCGATGACCTCGGTGGTCGGCCCGATCACCAGGTCCGGGTGGACGCCGTCCATGGTGTCGGGGTTGCCGGCCTTGCCGAGCGCGACGATCCGGCCGTCCCGGACGCCGACGTCGGCCTTGACGACCCCCCAGTGGTCGAGCACGACCACGCCCGTGACGACGAGGTCGAGGGCGCCCTCGGCGCGCGTCGCGCGGGCCTGGCCCATCGACTCGCGGATGACCTTGCCGCCGCCGAACACCGCCTCGTCGCCCGCCCCGGCCGGGCCGCGGCTGCGGTCCTCGGTCACCTCGACCAGCAGGTCGGTGTCGGCGAGGCGGACGCGGTCGCCCGCCGTCGGCCCGTACAGCTGGGCGTACCGCGCCCGCGACAGCTCAGCCATCCAGCTCTCCCGCCTTCTCGGGCCGCAGCCCGGGGACGATCCGGTTCCCCGCGAGCGGCACCAGGTCGACCTCGCGCGTGATGCCGGGCTCGAACCGCACGGCGGTGCCCGCCGGGACGTCCAGCCGCTTTCCCCAGGCCGCTTCGCGGTCGAAGTCGAGCGCCGGGTTGGCCACGGCGAAGTGGTAGTGCGAGCCGACCTGCACGGGCCGGTCTCCGGTGTTGACGACGGTGACGGCCGTACGGGGCCGGCCGGGGTTCAGCTCGACGGGCCCGTCGCCGGGGACGACCTCGCCCGGGACGACGCCGCTCACGGGATCGGCCGGTGGACGGTGACGAGCTTGGTGCCGTCGGGGAAGGTGGCCTCCATCTGGACCGCGTCCAGCATCTCCGGGACGCCGTCCATGACGTCCTCGCGGCCCAGCACGGTGCGGCCGGACTCCATCAGCTCGGCCACGGTGCGCCCGTCCCGGGCGCCCTCCATGATGTGCACCGCGATGAGGGCGGTCGCCTCGGGATGGTTGAGCCGCAGCCCGCGCGCCCGCCGGTCCCGGGCCACCTGGGCGGCCACGTGGAGCAGCAGGCGCTCCTGCTCGTGTGGAGTGATCAGCACATTCGCGGACGCTAGTCCGCCCCGCCCTCCGGGGGAACAGCGTGATTGCCCTTTTAACAGGCATTTCACAAACCGGCTCGCACGCAATATCCGCGTCATATTCATCAGCTACGGCGGACACCGCCCGGCGCCCGCGAACCCGGCCGGCCCCGTGCCCGCCACCAAGGCCGAGAGCCGGCGCCGGGAGCGGGCCGCCGCGTCCCTCACAGCGCCATCCGGCGCCTGAGCGGCCGGGATCGGCGCGGGATGTCCGGGGCCGGGATTAGACTCGCCGCCGTGGCAGGCCGGATTCGCAATGAGGACATCGCGCTCGTACGGGAGCGGTCGTCGATCGACGCTGTCATCGGCGAGTATCTGCAGCTCAGGAGTGCGGGAGGCGGCAACCTCAAGGGTCTGTGCCCCTTCCATGACGAGAAGTCGCCGTCCTTCAACGTCACGCCCGCGCGGGGGCTGTACTTCTGCTTCGGCTGCGGGGCCGGCGGCGATGTGATCAAGTTCGTGCAGGAGATCGACCACCTCAGCTTCTCCGAGGCCGTCGAGCGCCTGGCCGCCAAGGCCGGGGTACAGCTCCGCTACGAGGAGGGCGGCTACACGCCCCGGCAGGACACCGGGCAGCGCGCCCGCCTGCTGGAGGCGCACAAGGCCGCCGCCCAGTACTACGCCGAGCAGCTCGCCTCGCCCGAGGGCGCGATCGGTCGCAAGTTCCTGTCGGAGCGGGGCTTCGAGGCCGCCGACGCCGCGCGGTTCGGGGTCGGGTTCGCGCCGCGCGAGTGGGAGGCGCTCGTCCGGCACCTGCGCCAGCGCGGGTTCGCCGACAAGGAGCTGATCGCCGGGGGGCTGGCCAAGGAGGGGCGGCGCGGCCCCATGGACCGCTTCCGGGGGCGGCTGATCTGGCCGATCCGCGACCTGTCGGGCGACGTGATCGGGTTCGGCGCGCGCAGGCTGTACGAGGACGACGAGGGGCCCAAGTACCTCAACACCCCCGAGACGCCGCTGTTCCACAAGAGCAACGTGCTGTACGGCGCCGACCTCGCCAAGAAGGAGATCGCCCGGGGCCGCCAGGCCGTGGTGGTCGAGGGCTACACCGACGTGATGGCCTGCCACCTCAGCGGCGTGCCGACCGCCATCGCCACCTGCGGCACCTCCTTCGGCGACGAGCACATCAAGGTCCTGCGGCGGCTTCTGATGGACCAGGACGAGTTCCGCGGCGAGGTGATCTTCACCTTCGACGGCGACTCGGCGGGGCAGAAGGCGGCGCTGCGCGCCTTCGAGGACGAGCAGAAGTTCGTGACGCAGACGTTCGTCGCCGTGCAGCCGGACGGCCTGGACCCGTGCGACCTGCGCATCCGGCACGGCGACGCGGCGGTGCGCGACCTGGTGGCCTCGCGCACCCCGCTGTTCGAGTTCGCCGTCCGCAGCCGGATCGAGGACCACGACCTCAACACCGCCGAGGGGCGGCTCGCGGCGCTGGACGCCGCGGCCCCGGTGGTGGCGCGGATCAAGGACCGGGCGCTGCGCCAGATGTACGCGGTCAACCTCGACCGGTGGCTCGGCATCATGGACGAGCAGTTCGTGCTGCGCCGCGTCCGCGAGCTGTCGGGGCGCGAGCAGGCGCGGGGCCGGGGCGGCCGCGACCCCCGGCAGGCCGCCCCGCCGGCCCCCGAGCGGCCCGCCTACAACCCGGCCGACCCCGAGGTGCAGATCGAGCGCGAGCTGCTGAAGTTCGCCGTGCAGCGGCCCGGCGTGCTGGGGCCGGAGTTCGACTCGGTGCCGGCCGAGGCGTTCATCGCGCCGCCGCACGCCGCGGTGCGCGCGGTGATCGCGGCGGCGGGCGGGGTGCAGGCCGCGGCGGGCAGCGCCGAGTGGGTGGCGCTGCTGCTGGAGCACGCGACCGACGACCAGGTCAGGGCCATGATCATGCAGCTGGGCGTGGACCCGGTGCACGCCTCGGCCGAATCGGAGGACCGATACGCCGGGGAGTTGTTGGCCCGAATTCTGGAGCGCCAGCTCACCAGGCAGATCGCCGACGTCAAATCTAAACTCGGGCGGCTGAATCCGGTCGAGGAGGCCGCCGAGTACGGCCGGCTCTTTGGTGATCTTGTCGCGCTTGAGCAGCAGAGACGGGTGTTGCGCGAGCGCGGGCTTGGGTCCCAGTAAGTCAAGAGACCGCAAAATGGGTCCTGTGATCTAGGTCCCTCATAACGCAGACTGTCCACGTGGGCCCTTCGGTGCTGCCAAGCGAGGCGCCATCGGTTGACCAGGTGGCGGACCTTGTCGCGCGTGGCAGAGAACGCGGCGGTGTGACCGTCGATGACGTCGCTGCCGCACTCGATCGCTCCGACTTGCCGGACGATTCGCTAGAGAAGATCGTCCGGCTGCTCGCCGAGCAGGGGGTGGAGGTCCTCGAGTCTCCCCATGAGACCGAGGACGTCCAGCGAGCAGACGAGGGAGACCTCGGCAAGCGGGCGCCGACGAGCGATCTGGTTCGTATCTACCTTCGGGAAATCGGTCGCGTACCGCTTCTCACGGCAGAAGATGAAGTCGAACTAGCGAAATCGATCGAGGCGGGACTGTTCGCCGAGGAGAAGCTGGCGCACACCGCCATCCTCTCCCGCGGCGAGCGGCTCGACCTCGAACTGCTCGCCCGCGAGGGAATGCGGGCGAAGCAACGCCTGATCGAGGCCAACCTCCGGCTGGTGGTCTCGATCGCCAAACGCTACGTGGGCCGGGGAATGCTCTTCCTCGACCTGATTCAGGAGGGAAATCTCGGACTCATCCGTGCGGTCGAGAAATTCGACTACACCAAGGGGTTCAAGTTCTCGACCTACGCGACCTGGTGGATCCGCCAGGCGATCACGCGAGCGATCGCCGACCAGGCCCGGACCATCCGGATCCCGGTGCACATGGTGGAGACCATCAACAAGCTGGTGCGCGTGCAGCGCCAGCTCCACCAGGACCTCGGTCGCGAACCCGTCCCCGAGGAGATCGGCCTGGAGATGGGCCTGTCGCCCGTCCGGGTCGTGGAGATCCAGCGGATCGCCCAGGAGCCGGTGTCCCTGCAGTCGCCCATCGGGGAGGAGGATTCCGACCTGGGCGACTTCATCGAGGACGCCGACGCGGTCGTGCCGATCGAGGCGGCCGCGTTCATCCTCCTCCAGGACCAGCTGGAGGACATCCTCGGCACCCTGTCGGACCGCGAGCAGCGCATCATCCAGCTGCGCTTCGGCCTCACCGACGGCCATCCGCGCACCCTGGAGGAGGTCGGCCGCGAGTTCGGCGTGACGAGGGAGCGCATCCGCCAGATCGAATCCAAGACCCTGGCCAAGCTCCGCCACCCCTCCCGCGCCCAGATGCTGCGGGAGTACCTCGACTGAGACACCGCCCCCTGCCGCGACCCCACCCCCGAGATCGCGGCAGGGGGGAACGGGGGTCCCCGGGCCACCGCGGCCTGCCCGCGCCACCGCTCGGCGCCGAGCGGGCCGGGTGGCCTTCTTCGCGGACCTCCCCTCGCGCCGCGATGCCGCGCCAAGTGTCGTATCGGTGGATTACGGTTGGAACATGCTGATCGTGACGACTGATGTCCTGGCGGGGTACGAGGTCCGCAACGTGCTCGGCGAAGTCCTGGGAACGGCCGTCCGGAGCGGGCAGGAGGGGCAGGGCGGCGCGCCCGGGTCCTCCAGCAGCGGCACCTTCCGGGTGACCGGCGAGCAGCCCGGGGCCGGCCTGGCCGCCACCCGGCGCGAGGCGATCGAGCGGCTCGCCGAGGACGCCCGCCGCAAGGGCGCCAACGCCGTGGTCGGGATGTGCTTCGACACCGCCGCGCTGGCCGGGGGCGGCCACGAGGTGTGCGCCTACGGCACGGCGGTGTGGGCCGAGCCGCTGCAGGGCGGCATGCAGAAGGCCCAGCCGGCGGCGCAGCAGCACCCGCACGGCGCCATCCCGCCCTACGCCGAGCCGCAGCCGGGCGGCCCGCCCATGGCCGCGCGCAACCTGACCATCGGGCTGCACGACCGGCCGCGCTGACGATCTCCACGCAGGTCGGAGTGGGGCTCCTCACGTCCGGCGGGGCGTTGTCCCTCTTGACGAAGTGAGGTTAGCTTTAGCTAATTTAGGCTGGCCTTACTTCTGCCGGTCCGTTCTGGAGCCCCCATGCGCGCTGTCCCCCTCCTCGCCCTCACCGGCGTCGCGGCACTGTCGACGTCCCTGCTCGCCGCGTGCGGCGGTGACGAGGGCGGCGCGGCCGACGCGGGCGGCGGCACCGCCATCACCGCCGGCGACGACAAGTGCGAGCTCACCAAGAAGGACTTCCCGGCGGGGGTCGCCCAGTTCAAGGTGACCAACACCGGGTCCAAGGTGACCGAGGTCTACGTGTACGCCCCCGGCGACAAGATCGTCACCGAGCGGGAGAACATCGGCCCCGGCACCAGCGTGACGCTGACGGTGCAGCTCAGCGCCGGCAAGTACCAGATCGCCTGCAAGCCCGGCATGGTCGGCAACGGCATCCGGCAGGACATCTCGGTCACCGGCGTCGCCGACAAGGCCCTCGACCCGCGCCTGGAGAAGGCGGTCACCGAGTACAAGAGCTACGTCATCGAGCAGACCAACGCCACCATCGCCGAGGCCGGGAAGTTCGTCGCGGCCGTCAAGGCGGGCGACGTGGCCAAGGCCAAGGAGCTGTACGCGCCCTCCCGCGTGGGTTGGGAGCGCGTCGAGCCGGTCGCCGAGTCGTTCGGCGACCTCGACCCGCGCGTGGACGCGCGCGAGGCCGACCTCAAGCCCGGCGAGAAGTGGACCGGCTGGCACCGCCTGGAGAAGGCGCTGTGGAAGACCGGCTCGGTCAAGGGCGAGGAGCGGTACGCCGACCAGCTGCTGAAGGACCTGGCCGAGCTGAAGGCCAAGGTCAACTCGGTCGAGCTGGACCCGCCGATCACCCCCACCTCGATGGCCAACGGCGCCAAGGAGCTGCTGGACGAGGTCGCCACCGGCAAGGTCACCGGCGAGGAGGAGGCCTTCAGCCACACCGACCTGGTCGACTTCAAGGCCAACGTGGACGGCGCCTTCAAGGTCTACGAGCTGATCGGCCCGGTCGTGCGGGAGAAGGACGCCGCGCTCGCCAAGGACCTCGACACCGGCTTCGCCGACGTCCTGGCGGCGCTGAAGAAGCACGAGAAGGGGAGCGGCTACGTGTCCTACGACACCGTCGGCAAGGACGACCGCAAGAAGCTCGCCGACGTCGTCAACGCCCTCGGCGAGCCCCTGTCCAAGCTCGCCGGAGCGGTCGCCAAATGACCGGGGGCGCCACGGAGGGCGGCGGCCGCCCCGCCGACCGCGCCCGGCTGTCGCGCCGGCGGATGCTGGGGTTCTCCGGCGCCAGCCTGCTGGTGGGCGCCGCGGCCGGGGCCGGGCTGGACCGGGCCGCCGCGCAGGAGGACGACGGCGACCGCTCGGCCGCCGGCGCCGCGATCGCCTTCCACGGCGCCCACCAGGCCGGGATCGCCACCCCCGTCCAGGACCGGCTGCACTTCGCCGCCTTCGACGTCGTCACCGGCGACCGGGAGCGGCTGGTGCGGATGCTGAAGGAGTGGACGGCCGCCGCGGCCGCCATGACGCAGGGGCACCAGGTCGGCGACGGCGCGATCGGCGGCGTCGCCGTCGCGCCGCCCGACGACACCGGCGAGGCCCTCGGCCTGCCGCCCTCGCGCCTCACCCTGACCATCGGGTTCGGGCCGACGCTGTTCGAGAAGGACGGCGAGGACCGCTTCGGGATCAGGTCCAGGCGCCCCGCCGCGCTGGTGGACCTGCCGCACTTCCCCGGCGACAGGCTCGACCCGGCCCGCAGCGGCGGCGACATCGCCGTGCAGGCGTGCGCCGACGACCCGCAGGTCGCCGTGCACGCCATCCGCAACCTGGCGCGCATCGGGTTCGGCGTGGTCGCGGTCCGCTGGTCCCAGCTCGGGTTCGGCAAGACCTCCTCCACCACTCCCGACGCGCAGACCCCGCGCAACCTGTTCGGCTTCAAGGACGGCACCGAGAACATCGCGGGCACCGACGCCGGGCTGCTGGAACGGCACGTGTGGGCGTCCGCGCAGGACGGGTCCGACTGGATGGCCGGCGGCTCCTACCTGGTCGCGCGGCGCATCCGGATGCACATCGAGACCTGGGACCGCACCTCCCTGCAGGAGCAGCAGGACATCATCGGCCGCGACAAGGGCGAGGGCGCGCCTATCGGCCTGGCCAAGGAGCGCGACAAGGCCGTGCTGGCCAAGCTCAAGCCCGACGCGCACGTGCGCCTCGCCCACCCCGACACCAACGCCGGCGCGCGCATCCTGCGGCGCGGCTACTCCTTCACCGACGGCAGCGACGGGCTGGGCCGCCTGGACGCGGGCCTGTTCTTCATCGCCTTCCAGCGCGACCCCCGCAAGGGCTTCATCCCCATCCAGCAGTCGCTGGCGGGCGACTCGCTGAACGAGTACATCCAGCACGTCGGCTCGGGGGTCTACGCCTGCCCGCCGGGCGTGCCGAAGCCCGGCGGCCACTGGGGCCAGACCCTGTTCGGCTGACCCCGCCCGACGTTCGGCCCGGTCAGTGCTGCGCCGCGCGCTCGGAGCGGATGCGCGCCACCACGTCCCCCGCCGCCGTCTTGATCGACTCCAGCTCCTGGAGGTAGGCCCAGTAGTCGGGATGGGTGCCGCCGAGCCGCTGGGGAGCATGCTCCAGCCGCGCCACCAGCCCGTCCAGCGCCCGCGCGTGGTGCGGGGCGGCGCCGCCCGGCTGCGCCATCGCCAGGCGCTGCGCGTCGCGCACGGCGAACCGCGCCGCCTCGGCGGGCTTGTCCGGATCCGCCTTGGCCGCGTCCAGCTCGGCGACGCGTCCGGTGACCTGCCCGGCGCGGCGGTCGGCGGCGTTCAGCTCGGTGCGCGCGGCGGTGACGGCCTGCTGCGCCTGCTTCCACTCGGCGCGCGAGACGTGCGCCGACGCCTCGTTCAGCCGCTCCCGCGCACGCTGCACGCCCGCCTCGACGGCCTCGGGCGCGCCCTTCAGGTCCTGCCAGCACGCCTGCGAGTAGCCGCGCAGCAGCTTCTTCATCGCCTCCCGGACCGGCCCGGCGCGGCCCGCGACCACGTCCGCGCGGGTCCGCACCGACGCCATGGAGTTGCGGACCTTCTCGCCCAGCCTCGGCAGCTCCTCGGCGGCCTCCCGGGCCCCGTCGGCGAGCCGCCGCACCTCCTCGGCCTGGTCCAGCGCGCCGTTCAGCCCGAGCCCGCCCAAGCCCTGCGAGGACAGGACGGCCAGGCCCTCGCGGGCGCGGGCCAGCTCCGCCTCGGGGTCGGAGGCGTCCATCCCGGCCTGCCGGGCCCGCGCCACGGCCGCGTCGGCGGCGGCCACCGCGTCGCGGGCGGCGGCCAGGCGCGGCGGCAGCTGGTCGAGCGCCGCCTCCAGCCGCGCCATCCGCGGCGCCAGCCGCTCGGCGAACCCGTTCAGGTCCCCGGTGATCTTCCTCATCCGGTCGGTGACCGCCGCCAGTACGCGCCGCGCCTGGTCGTACTGGGCGGCTGTCCGGTCCTGGTCATCGAGCGGATGGGCGTCCAGCGCGTCGATGTAGGCGACGGAGGCGGCGTTGGCGGCCTCGTCCAGCCCGGCCAGCTCGCGCCGGGCCGGCTCGGCGGCCGCGGCGTCCAGGTCGGCGAAGACCGTGACCCGCCCCTGGAGGTACTTCTGCGCCTGGTCCATGTCGTAGAAGGCGGTCGCGGCCGTCTCCCTGGCCTCGATCGCCCTCGCCGCGGCCGACGACTCCCGGCCGCGGCGACGCTGGTCGCCCGCTCCCCGCAACGCTGCCTCCCTTCGCCTCACCCCAGTCTCGCGCAGACCGGCCGCCGACAGCACCGCAGGGCGCGTCTTTTCGCCCGTGAAGCCCCGGTATCGGCCGCCTGGCATGTCGGTGATCTCACCGGGACCGGGCCGCGGGGAACGGATAACATCGCAGCATCGTCGGTATAGCGGGGCGCCGGTCCGCCGACCGGCCGCGCACGCGAACTCAGGAGGCACAGTGGGCGTCAGTCTCAGCAAGGGCGGGAACGTCTCCCTCACCAAGCAGTCGCCGGGGCTGACCGCGGTCAGCGTGGGCCTGGGATGGGACCTGCGCACCACCACCGGCACCGACTTCGACCTGGACGCCAGCGCGCTGGTGCTGGACGCCTCCGGCAAGATCATCACTGACCAGCACTTCGTGTTCTTCAACAACCTGCGCACCCCCGACGGCGGCGTGGAGCACACCGGCGACAACAAGACCGGGGCCGGCGAGGGCGACGACGAGGTCATCAACGTCAACTTCGGCGCGCTGCCCGACACCGCCGAGCGGGTGGCCTTCGCGGTGTCGGTGTACGACGCCGACAGCCGCGGCCAGAACTTCGGCCAGGTCCGCAACGCCTACATCCGCGTGGTCAACCAGGGCGACCGCGCCGAGATGGCGCGCTACGACCTGTCGGAGGACGCCTCCACCGAGACCGCGATGGTGTTCGGCGAGCTGTACCGCAACGGCGCCGAGTGGAAGTTCCGCGCCGTCGGCCAGGGGTACGCCTCGGGCCTCGCCGGCATCGCGATGGACTTCGGCGTCAACCTCTGACCACCCCGTGCCGAGCCTCCACCGGCACCGATGAGCATCGATCCGTCACGAAGGGGAAGTAGACGATCATGGGAGTATCGCTTGCCAAGGGCGGCAACGTCTCGCTCACCAAGGCCGCCCCGAACCTGACCGCCGTCTCGGTCGGCCTGGGGTGGGACGTGCGGGCCACCACCGGGGCCGACTTCGACCTGGACGCCTCGGCGCTGATGCTCAACAGCGGGGGCAAGGTCATCTCCGACCAGCACTTCGTGTTCTTCAACAACCTCAAGAGCCCCGACGGCTCGGTCGAGCACACCGGCGACAACCTGACCGGCGAGGGGGAGGGCGACGACGAGTCGATCAACGTCGACCTGGGCGTCGTGCCGGCCGAGTGCGACCGCATCGTCTTCCCGGTGTCGATCTACGACGCCGACAACCGGGGCCAGAACTTCGGCCAGGTCCGCAACGCCTTCATCCGGATCGTCAACCGGGCCGACAACAACGAGCTCGCCCGCTTCGACCTGACCGAGGACGCCTCCACCGAGACCGCGATGGTCTTCGGGGAGCTGTACCGTCACGGCGGAGAGTGGAAGTTCCGTGCCGTGGGCCAGGGGTACGCCTCGGGCCTCGCCGGCATCGCCATGGACTTCGGGGTCAACGTCGGTTGATCGTTGAGCCCCGCAGTCCTCTAGCAGAGATACCAGAATGATTCTTCGCACCTTCGGGTGGTCCTTCGCCGTCACGGCCGCCGGCCTGGTGGCCGCCTTCCTCTACGACAAGGCGGCGGGCCTGGCCCTGGTGGCCGTGCTGGCCATCCTCGAGATCTCGCTGTCGTTCGACAACGCCGTGGTCAACGCCAAGGTGCTCGACCGGATGAGCCCGTTCTGGCAGAAGATCTTCCTGACCGTGGGCATCGCCATCGCCGTGTTCGGCATGCGCCTGGTGTTCCCGCTGGTCATCGTGGGGATCACCGCCAAGCTCGGACCGATCGAGGCCTTCGACCTGGCCCTCAACGACCATGACGCCTACAAGAGCGCCATGGACTCGGCCTATCCGATGATCGCGGCGTTCGGCGGGATGTTCCTGCTGATGCTGTTCCTGGACTTCGTGTTCGAGGAGCGCGACGTCCACTGGCTGGCGGTGCTGGAGAAGCCGCTGGCGGTCATCGGGCGGCTGGAGCAGCTGTCGGTGGTCATCGCCGGCGGCGCGCTGGCCCTGGTGGCCTCGGTGTGGGCCGAGGACCCCGGCAACGTCATGATCTCCGGCGTGCTCGGCATGATCACCTACATCCTGGTGAACGGGTTGGGCGAGCTGTTCTCCGAGGCCGGGGAGGACGACGAGGAGGGCGCCGAGGACGCGGAGGGCGCCGAGCCCGCCGCGGCCGGCAAGGTCGTGGCCGGGAAGGGCGGGCCGAGCTCGCTGGCGCTGGCCACCGGCAAGGCCGGGTTCTTCCTGTTCCTCTACCTGGAGGTGCTGGACGCCTCGTTCTCCTTCGACGGCGTGATCGGCGCGTTCGCGATCAGCACCGACCCGATCATCATCGCGCTCGGCCTGGGCATCGGCGCCATGTACATCCGGTCGCTGACGGTCTTCCTGGTCCGCAAGGGCACCCTGCACGAGTACGTCTACCTGGAGCACGGCGCGCACTGGGCGATCGGCGGGCTGGCGGTCTGCATGCTGGTCAGCGTCGGCCACCACGTGCCCGAATGGATCACCGGCGGGCTGGGCGCGGGGCTGATCATCGCCGCGTTCGTCACCTCGGTGGTCCGCAACCGCAACGGGGACGCGGGCACCGCGCCCGGGGCGGACAAGGAACTGCACTCCACCGGGGTGTGAACTCCGGTCCCACCGAAGGAGACGAAGATGTCTGTCTCGTTGCAGAAGGGCCAGCGGGTCTCGCTGACCAAGCCCGGCGGCGGCGACCTGACGCGGGTCCGCATGGGCCTGGGCTGGGACGCGGTCGCCAAGAAGGGCCTGTTCGGCAAGAGCAGGGCCCAGTCCATCGACCTGGACGCCTCGTGCCTGCTGTTCGACGCCGGCGGCAACCTGGCCGACGCGGTCTGGTTCCGCCAGCTGCGCAGCAAGGACGGCTCGGTGGTGCACACCGGTGACAACCTCACCGGTGAGGGCGAGGGCGACGACGAGGTCATCAACGTGGACCTGGGCAAGGTCCCGGCGAACGTGACCCAGCTGGTGTTCACCGTCAACTCCTTCACCGGGCAGGACTTCTCCCAGATCGAGAACGCCTTCTGCCGGCTGGTGGACGAGGCGACCGGCCAGGAGATCGCGCGCTACGAGCTGACCGGCTCCGGGCAGCACAACGCGCAGATCATGGCCAAGGTCGCGCGGGACGGCGCGGGCTGGTCGATGACCGCCATCGGCGCCATCGCCAACGGCCAGACCTTCCAGCACCTGCTGCCGGAGGTCAAGCAGCACCTGTGAGCGCGGTGCGGCCCGCCCCCGGCGGCCGCGCGCGGCGGGGCGCCCCCGCCCCCGCCGGGGGGCCCCCCCCCCCGCGCCCCCCCGGCCCCCGCCCCCCCCGCCCGCCCCCCCGGGGCCCGGGGGGGGCGCCCCCCGGCGCGGGGGGGGGGGCCCGCCGCCGGGGGGGGGGGGGGGGGGGGGCCCCGCGGGGGGGGGCGGGGGGGGGCCCCCCCCGGCCCGGCGCGCCCCCCCCCCCCCCGCCGCCGTCTCAGCCCGGGACCAGGCCCGCCGCGCGCGCCCGGCCGAGCCAGTTGGGGTACTCGGCCATCATCAGGTCGAACAGCTCCCCGTCGGAGATCTGCGAGGGGTCGGCGACGGTGAAGAAGTCGGCGTTGTCCAGGTGGCGGCCCTTCATGTCGTCCAGCTTGCGCAGGATCTTGAACTGCCGGTCCCGGGGGTCGGGGCTGATCGCGATGAACTGCCAGAACAGCGGCTCGAAGCTGGAGGACACCACCTGCCGGGTGGTCTCGGGCTTGTCGAAGGTGCCGCCGTCGGTGACGAACATGACGTACACCGGCAGGTCCGCCGGGTGCCGGGCGCCGCGCGTCCCGTCGCTCCCGAAGTAGTGCTTGCGGATCTCCCGCATCGCCGCGCCGTACATGGTGCCGCCCTGCAGGCCGTACCGCTCCACCATGGCGCCGATGTAGCCCGCGTGGTTGTCGGGGCTGAGGCTGTCGGCGCGGTAGGCGCTGTGGGCGAACAGGAACACGTCGATCCTGGCGTCGTCGTCGAAGCGCGCGCCCAGCGCCAGGACGCGCTCGGCGAGCTGCTGGATCTTCCCCTCGTCGTAGAGGCGCTTCATGGAGACGCTGATGTCCAGGCAGAGCGCCACGCGGGCGGTGTGCTCGCCGAGACCGCGCTTCTCCAGCGCCACCGCGGCCTTCTTGGTGAGGTCGAGCAGGGCGGGGGCCTGGCTCTCCAGCCGCTTCTCCAGGGAGATCAGCTTCTGCTTCTTGAGGCTGACGGGAGGCCCGGACGGCGCGGCGGGCGGCATGGTAGGCGGCATGACGGGCGGCGCGGCGCGGACGGGCGCGGGCCGAGCGGGCGCGGGTTGGGCGGGCGCGGGGGAGTCGTCCACCTGGATGCCGTAGTCGGTCGCGAGCCCGGCCAGCCCGCTGGCGTACCCCTGCCCGACCGCGCGGAACTTCCACTGCGCCCCGCGCCGGTACAGCTCCCCGGCGACCATCGCGGTCTCGGCGGCGGCGTCGGTCACCGCGAACTCGGCGACCGCCGCGCCGCTCGCGGCGTCCAGCAGCCGCAGCGCCAGGCCGGGGACGGCGCCGAAGGTCCCGCCGTCCGCCGAGGCGGTCAGCGCGACGCGCTCCACGTCCCCCTCGACCAGCGCCAGGTCGATCGCCAGGCTCTCCTCGGCGCCGTCCGGGCCGCTCCGGCGGCCCTCGTGCCGGACCGCGCCCGAAGGGTGCCCGGGCTGGTTGTAGAACACGAAGTCCTTGTCGGAGCGGACCTGCCCGGCGGCGCCCAGCAGCAGCGCGGCGGTGTCGACGTCCGGGACGCCGGGGCCGGGCCGCCAGGAGAGCACGGCGCGCAGCCGGGGCGCGCTGACGGAAACATTTGCACCCTTAGTCAGCTTGGTCATGTTTTGTAAGGTTAGGGGAATGAAACACGCTCAATAGGATGTTCAGGCAACATATTCTGGACGCGTTCGGAGTCCGGCGGGGGCCGGGGGCGGTGCCCGGACGATCGGCTGAGGGTGGGAGCCCTGTGGTTCCCGGGGGGACAGTGGTGGATGCGGCATTTCGACCAAATTGACTCCACGCTCCGCAAACAACTGTTCTTCCGGCAGCCCCGCAGTTTCGACCGGCACGACGATCCCGACGTGCTGGCGGTCGCGCTCGGCGCCACGCTCTACAGCCCCGCGACCCGCCCGGCGCTGGCCGACGACATCGCCAAGGCCGCCCGGCGCGGCGTGACCAGCATGGTGGTGTGCCTGGAGGACGCCATCGCCGACGCCGACCTCACCGCCGCCGAGGCCAACGCCGTCGCCCAGCTGCGGCTGCTGCACGAGCGCTCACTGCGCGCCGGGGACGGCGGCGAGGCCCCGCTGCTGTTCATCCGGGTGCGCGCCGCCGAGCAGATCGGCGACCTGGCGGCCCGGCTCGGCCCCGCGCTGGAGATGATCACCGGGTTCGTGCTGCCCAAGTTCACCGCCGCCACCGGCGGCGCGTTCCTGGAGGCGCTGGCGCGCACCGTGGAGGTCTCCGGCCGGCGGCTGCTGGCGATGCCGGTGATCGAGTCGCGCGAGGCGGTGTTCGTCGAGACCCGGCGGGAGATGCTGCAGGACGTGGCGCGGCTGCTGGCCAAGCACCGCGAGCTGGTGCTCGCGGTGCGGCTCGGCGCCACCGACCTGTCGGCCGCCTACGGGCTGCGCCGCCCGCCGGACCTGACGATCTACGACATCCGGCAGGTCGCCGACGTGATCGCCGACGTGGTCAACATCCTGGGCCGCGCCGACGGCACCGGTCACATCGTCACCGGCCCGGTCTGGGAGTACTTCTCGGCCGGGGAGCGGATGTTCAAGCCGCAGCTGCGCCAGTCGCCGTTCGAGCGCCAGCAGGCCGCGCCGCTGCGGCAGCGCCTGATCAGCACCGAGCTGGACGGCCTGATCCGCGAGGTGCACCTGGACAAGGCCAACGGCCTGACCGGCAAGACCGTGATCCACCCGACCCATGTCGCGGCGGTGCACGCCCTGTCGGTGGTGACCCACGAGGAGTACCTCGACGCCGCCGACGTGCTCGGCGTGACCGGCGGCGGCGCGATGGCCAGCGCCTACGCCAACAAGATGAACGAGGCCAAGCCGCACCGCGCCTGGGCGGAGCGGCTGATGACCCGCGCCCGGGTGTTCGGCGTGGCGGCGGAGGGCGTGACGTTCGTGGAGCTGCTCGACGCGGCGGAGAGCCGGTGACCGGGACGTCCGGCGGGCCGGGCGCCTGGCCGGGGGAGTGGGTGCGGGCGCGGCTCGGCGTCCGCCCGGTCGGCGACGGGTTGGCCGGCCTGGTGGGGCTGGCGGTGCGCCGCAACCCGCGCCGCGCGCACCTGCTGGTGTCGTCGGTGCTGGGCAAGCACGTGCCGACCGATCCGCGCCTGGTGCACGGATCGGGGCTGCTGCTGGGCGAGCTGGTGAGGCGGCGGCTCCAGGGCGGTACCGGCGAGAGCCTCGACGAGCCGTACCGGGCGCTGCTGGACGACGCCCTGGCCGGCGCCGCGGCCGCCCTGCGCGACCGGATGCGCGAGCCGAAGGCCCCGGTGGACGCGCTGGTGCTCGGTTACGCCGAGACCGCCACGGCGCTGGGCCACTCGGTCGCCGACGCGCTGGGCGGGGCCTACTACCTGCACTCCACGCGGCGCCCGGTGCCCGGCCACGACGCCTACGGCGGCTTCGAGGAGGAGCACAGCCACGCCACCAGCCACCTGCTGCTGCCCGCGGACCCGCGCGCGCTGGACCGGGACGTCCCGCTGGTGCTGGTGGACGACGAGCTGTCCACCGGCAGGACGGTGCTCAACACGATCCGCGAGCTGCACGCCGCCCGGCCGCGACGCCACTACGTGGTGGCCGCGCTGGTCGACCTGCGCGGCGCGGACGACCGGGACCGGATGCGCGGCCTCGCGGCCGAGCTGGACGCCCGCGTCGAGGCCGTCGCCCTGGCGACCGGCCGCGTCGAGCTGCCCGAAGGCGTCCTGGAGGCGGGCCAGGCGCTCGTCGCCGAGGTCGAGGCCGCGGACGCCGCACGGACCCTCGAGACCGCGCCGCACGACCCGTACCCGGTGACGCGCGTGGATCTGGGCTGGCCCGAAGGGCTGCCCGAAGGCGGACGCCACGGATTCCGCCCCGAACACCGGACGCGCCTGGAGAAGGACCTCCCCACCATGGCGGACCGGCTGGCCGCCGCGCTGCCTCGCGACACCGGACGCGTGCTGGTGCTGGGCTTCGAGGAGCTGATGTACGCGCCACTGCGCCTCGCCGAGGCCCTCGCCGACGCGCTGCCCGGCACCGACGTGCGCTACTCCACCACGACCCGCTCCCCGGTCCTCGCGGTGGACGACCCCGGCTACGCCATCCGCACCCGGCTGTCGTTCCCCGCGCACGACGACCCCGCCGACGGGCCCGGCGAGCGCTACGCCTACAACGTCGATCCCGGCGCCGACCCGGCCCGCGCGTTCGACGCGATCGTCCTGGTCGTGGACGCCGAGGGCGACACCCCGGCCCTGGCCGGCGGCCTGCTGGCGCGGTTGCGCGGCCTCGCGCCCGTGGCGCTGGCGGCCCTTCCCGAACGAACGAAGGAGCACGCGTGACCCCGCTGTACGGGCCGGATTTCGGCAGCTACCCCGCCGAGGACGTGGCGTGGCTGCTCAAGGACCTGTCCGGTGTGGAGCTGGAGGCGCCCACCGAGGAGCGCGAGGCCGCGATCCAGGCGGGCCGGGCGCACTACGCCGAGTCGCTGCCGGTGGAGTACCAGCCGGGCCCGGCCTACCAGGAGCTGTTCCACCAGGCCCTCGACGCGTCGGCGGAGCGGGTCGCGCACGCGGTCGGCCTGATCACCGAGCTGGTGCTCGCCGAGCGCGGACCCGGCGCGGTCCTGGTGTCGCTGGCGCGCGCGGGCACGCCGGTCGGGGTGCTGGTGCGGCGCTGGGCGCGCTTCGCGCACGGCCTGGACCTGCCGCACTACGCCGTCAGCATCGTGCGCGGCCGCGGCATCGACCGCAACGCGCTGCGCCACCTGGCCGCCCACCACGACCCCGCGAGCGTGATGTTCGTGGACGGCTGGACCGGCAAGGGCGCCATCACCAGGGAGCTGACCGCCGCGCTGGCCGAGCACGCCGACGCCACCGGCGACCGGTTCCCCGCCGACCTCGCGGTGCTGGCCGACCCCGGCCGCTGCACGCCGCTGTACGGCACCCGCGAGGACTTCCTCATCCCCTCGGCGGCGCTGAACTCGACGGTGTCTGGCCTGGTCAGCCGGACCGTGCTGAACGACGAGCTGATCGGCCCGGACGACTTCCACGGCGCGAAGTTCTACGCCGAACTCGCCCCCTCGGACGTGTCGGCGACGTTCCTGGACACGGTGACCGCCCGCTTCCCCGACGTCGCCGAGCGCGTCGCCAAGGACCTCCCCGGCCTGTCGGCCGCCGACCGCGCCCCCGACTGGTCGGGCTGGGAGGCGGTGCGCCGCGTCGGCGAGCGGCACGGCGTCGACGACCTCAACCTGGTCAAGCCGGGCGTGGGGGAGACCACGCGGGTGCTGCTGCGCCGCGTCCCGTGGAAGATCCTGGCCCGCGCCGACGCGGGCGCCGACCTCGCCCACATCCGCCTGCTGGCCGCCGACCGCGGCGTGCCGGTGCTGGAGGTCGGGCCGGAGGAGTTCCCCTACGCCTGCATGGGCCTGATCCACCCCCGATTCGGCCAGGGAGCCGCCCAGTGACCGTTCTCGTCTGCTCCGACCTGGACCGCACGCTCATCTACTCGGTGAACTCGATGGCCCTGAGCGGACCGGACGAGGACATGCCGCGCCTGGTGTGCGTGGAGTTCTACCAGCGCGCGCCGCTGTCGTACCTGACCGAGACGGCGGCGCGCGGGCTGGAGGCGCTGGCGGCGACGGCCGCGTTCGTGCCGACGACGACGCGCACGCCCGAGCAGTACCGGCGCGTCCACCTGCTGGACAAGACGCCCGCCTACGCCATCTGCGCCAACGGCGGGCACCTGCTGGTGGACGGCGTGGACGACACCGACTGGGCCGCCGCCGTGCGCGCCCGCAACGCCGAGTCCGGCGCGCCGCTGGCCGAGGTCGGCGAGTACCTGGCGCGGATCGGCGGCGACTTCGTGCTGAAGCGGCGCACCGCGTCCGACCTGTTCGCCTACACCGTCGTGGACCGCGCCGCCCTGCCGCCGTCCTGGGTGGAGGACCTGACGGGCTGGTGCGCCGAACGCGGCTGGCGCACCTCCCTGCAGGGCCGCAAGGTCTACTGCCTGCCCGCCGCGCTCACCAAGGCCGCCGCCGCGACCGAGGTGGCCCGCCGCTGCGGGGCCGACCTCATGCTCGCCGCCGGGGACTCGCTGCTGGACACCGAACTGCTGGAGGCCGCCGACGCCGCCGTCCGGCCCGCCCACGGCGAGCTGCACGACACCGGCTGGACCGCGCCGCACACCACCGTGACCAGCGCCTCCGGCATCGCCGCGGGGGAGGAGATCGTCGGATGGCTGCTGGAGCGCAGTGCTCAATCACCGCGCGGGAACGGCGGGCGAAGTTAACCGACGGCCCTCCAGGGGTCGTCGCGGAGCCTTCCAGCGGTCACAATCGCGTTAGCCCACAGTGCAGGAAGGCGCGGCCGGGGGACGGCCAGAACGCGATCGGGGGTCCAGGCTGATCTCATGAGTGCCCGTCTGACCGGTGACGAGACCGCGCTCTGGCAGGCCGCGGCGCGGGTCCTGGACGCCAACTGGACCGGGACGGCCACGGTGCCGTCCCCCGGCCTGTACCCCCACCAGTGGAGCTGGGACTCGGCGTTCGTCAGCATGGGCCTGGCCCGGCACCGCCCCGACCGGGCGGAGCGCGAGCTGCTGACGCTGTTCCGCGGCCAGTGGTCCGACGGCCTGCTGCCGCACATGGTGTTCAACTCCGCGGTGCCCCGGCACGGCTACTTCCCCGGCCCCGAGCTGTGGCACAGCGACCGCCAGGCCGCCGCGCCGAACGGCGTCCGCACCTCCGGCCTCACCCAGCCGCCGCTGCACGCCCTCGCCGCGCTGCGGCTGCACGAGTGCTCCGCCGACGCCGAGCGCAGCCGCGCCTTCCTGACCGCCCTGTACCCGCGCCTGGTCGCCCAGCACCGCTACCTGGCCGAGGTCCGCGACCTGGACGCCTCCGGCCTGGTCTCGATCTGCCATCCGTGGGAGTCGGGCCTGGACAACAGCCCCGCCTGGGACCGGCCGCTCGGCGCGCTCCAGCTCCCGCCGACCGGGTACGCGCCGCACCGCACGCCGCGCACCCTGCCGACCGGGGAGGACTACGACCGGTACGTGTGGCTGGTGGCGGTCCTGCGCGACGCCCGCTACGGCCACGCCTACCTGCGCGAGGCGCACCCCTTCGCCGTCGAGGACCCGCTGGTCAACGCCGTCTACCTGGCCTCCACGCACGCGCTGGCCGAGCTCGCCGCGATCGTCGGCGCGGACCCGGTGCCGCACCGCGAGCGCGCCGAGCGGGTGCACCGCGCGCTGCTGGCCCGGCTGTGGGACGCCGACACCGGCTGCTTCCGGGCCCGCGACGTGCGCGACGGCCGCCTGCTGCCGGTGGTGACCGTGGCGTCGTTCGGGCCCCTGCTCGACCCGGAGCTGCCGCAGCCGATCGTCCGCAACCTGGTGGACCTGCTGCTGTCGGCGCGCTTCGCCGGGGCCGCCGGCTACCCGGTGCCGAGCTGCGACATCCAGGCCCCCGCCTTCGACCGGGGCGGCTACTGGCGCGGCCCGACCTGGGTCAACACCAACTGGCTGCTGTGGCACGGCGCGGCCGGGCACGGCCTGACGGTGATCGCGGACCTGCTGTACGGCTCCACGCTGCGCCTGGTGCGCCAGTCGGGGTTCCGCGAGTACTTCGACCCGTTCGACGGGACCGGACGCGGCAGCCACGACTACAGCTGGTCGGCGGCCCTGGTGCTGGACCTGCTGGGCGCCCGCCGCACCTCCCGGGCCGCGTGATCGCCTAACGTGGGCCCATGCGCCTTCTCCGGGCCTCCCGGCTGCCCGCCCCCGTCCGCGACGCCCTGGCCCTGGGCCGGGCCGAGCGCGTCCTCGCCTTCGCGCCCACCAGGGGCGGCTCGCACGTGGTGGCGACCTCCCTGGCCCTGCACCTGCCGACGCCCGAGAAGGGCTTCGCGCGCGTCCCCTGGGAGCGCGTGGACCAGGCGTCGTGGAAGGACGGCTGGCTGCACGTGCACGAGACCTCGGGCGGGCCCGAGCACCACGTCCGGCTGACCGAGGCGGGCTCGGTCCCCGAGACCGTCCGCGAGCGCGTGACGGCGACGATCGCCGTCAACCACCACGCGAAGCTGCCCGGCGGCGGCACCGTGCGGATCGCGGGACGCCGCCCGCCGTCCGGCGGCGAGGTCCGCTGGTCGTTCGTGTTCGAGGCGGGCCTGGACCCCGAGGACCCGGGCCTGCGCGCCCAGGCCGAGCAGCTCCTGGAGGACCTGCGGCGCCAGACCGGCCTTTAGAGACCGGTCCTCCAGCGCCGCAGGCCCGGCGAGGCGCGCCTGGGGCGTCGCCTCACCGGGCCGTGCGGGCACCGGTGCGACGGCCGGAGCCGTCGGAGCGGGCACTAGGGCTGCGCAGGGGTCTCCCGGCGCGGGTCCTGGTACTCGGCCGGCGGGGTGTTCCGCTGCATCCCGGGGATCTTGTCCCCGATCTGGGCGGGCACCTTGTCCACCAGCGGGGCCGCCTTCTCGCGCGCGGTCCCGGCCAGCTCCCCGCCCTTGGTGCGCAGCACCCCGGCGGTCTCCTGCACCCGGGGGTTCTCCATGACCCTCCGGGACGTGCCCATGATCTGCTCGTAGCGCTCGCGTCCCGCCTTGGTCCCGAGCACGTAGCCGACGGCGGCACCGATGATGAACGGCGTACGGACCTTCATTGCATCCCCTTGATCAGGTCGAATCGTGCCCCACCCATACCCGCCAGGGCCGCCTCAATCCGCCGCCCCGGTTATGGATGCGCGAACAGGTCCCGGGATGCGCTAATCTAAACGTGTTGCCGGGGACGGAAGAGCCCCGGGAGCAGGCACGATCCCGCGTAGCTCAATCGGCAGAGCAGCCGGCTGTTAACCGGCAGGTTAGTGGTTCGAGTCCACTCGCGGGAGCGCCTTCCAGCGCCCGGCCCCCTCAGGGAGCCGGGCGCTCTGCGTTTCGGCGCGCGCCTCCGGCGGCGTGAGACAGATGCCACAGAGTCGGACGGCCATGAACCTCAAGGACCCGACGGAAAGCACCCCGGCTCCACGTCCGTCGCTGCGTGTCCGCGCTCCGCGCGTGCCCGCCGTGAGCCCCGGTCCGAGATCCACTTCCGCGTGACCTGGGGGCGGGTGAGAAAGCGCCGAGGCCGCGGTCCGTCCTTGGCGGCTGTTGCCGAATTTCGCGCCCCGCCGACTGGTCCGCACCGCGAGCTGCGGTGGTCGGGAGGCGGCGGGCGCGCGGGGGGATTGCCTCCCGGTGCCCGGCCGGTTACGGTTCTCGCAATTAATAGGAAACCTTCCTTTTTGAAAGGTTTTCGCGTCCATGGAAGCCCCCCGCCGTTCCTTCGCCACACCAGGAGCAAGGTTCCATGCGAATCCCCGCCCGGGCGGCCCTGGCGGCCGCCGCCCTCCCCGCCGCCTCCCTCGCCGTCATCGTCCTGCCCGCCGGTCCCGCCGGGGCCCACGGCACGCTGTCCGACCCGCCCAGCCGCGTCTACGTCTGCAAGAACGAGGGGCCTGAGACGCCCGACTCCGACGCCTGCAAGGCGGCCGTCGCCGCCGGGGGCACGCAGGCGTTCTACGACTGGAACGAGGTGTCGCTGCTGGAGGCCGGCGGCCGGCACCGCGAGCTCATCCCCGACGGCCAGCTGTGCAGCGCCGGGCGCGCCAAGTACCGCGGGCTGGACCTGCCGCGCGCCGACTGGCCCGCCAAGCGCGTCTCGTCCGGGCCGCTGACGGTGACCTACCACGCCAGCGCGCCGCACGCCAACAGCAACTTCGAGTACTACATCACCCGGCAGGGCTGGAGCCCGACGCAGCCGCTGCGCTGGTCGGACCTGGTGCCCCTGGCCACCTTCAAGAACCAGAACCCCACGACCTTCACCAAGTGGACGCTGAACCTCCCCCAGCGCACCGGGCGCCACCTGATCTACTCGATCTGGCAGCGGGTCGTGGGCAGCCAGGAGGCCTTCTACACCTGCTCGGACGTGGACTTCGGCGGGACGACCGGCCCGACGCCCACCCCCACGCCCACGCCCACCCCCACGCCCACGGCGACCCCCACGCCCACCCCGACGCCCACCGCCTCGCCCACGGGCCAGCCGGGCGGCACCTGGGCCTCGGGCACCGCCTACAAGACCGGTGACCGCGTCACCTACGGCGGGACCTCCTACGAGTGCCTCCAGCCGCACACCGCGATCCCCGGCTGGGAGCCCTCCACCACTCCCGCGCTCTGGCGCGCCGTCTGATCCGGTCTCCGACAGGGCCCGCGCCGCCTCGGCCCGGCGCGGGCCCGCCGGAAGGGAGGGGTGCGGTGCGGCGTCACCGTTGGACGGCGGCCGCCGTCGGCTGCGCGCTGGTGCTCGCCGGATGCGGCGGAGCGGAGCGGCGCGGCTTCGACGACGACGATGTGATGTTCCTCCAGATGATGGTCGTCCACCACGGCCAGGGCGTCCGGATCGCCCGGCTCGCCGAGGAGCGCGCGGTCCGGGACGGGGTCCGGACGCTCGCCGGGGCGATCGAGGCCACGCAGGTCAGCGAGATCTCCACGATGGCCGGCCGGCTGCGCGGCTGGCGCCGCCCGCCCACCGCGCCGCCGGGCGGCCATGCCGCGCACGGCGGGATGCCCGCGACCGGCGAGAAGGAGATCCGCGCGCTGGAGAAGGCGCGGGGCGAGGTCTTCGAGCGCCGCTTCCTCAACGTGCTGATCGCGCACCAGGACGACGCGATCCAGCTCGCGCGGGCCGAGGCGGCGGCCGGGACCGACCCGGCGACCCGCGAGCTGGCGGGCCGGATCGACCGCTCCCGGACCGCCCAGATCCAGCAGATGCGAACCCTGCTCGCCCACCCGCGGACCGGCTGAGCGGGACGCGCCCGGGAGCACGCCCCGCCCGGCCGGTCAGAGTGCGAGGCGCTCGCCGGTCACCGTCGCCTGGTGGCAGGTCAGCGACCAGTGCGCGGTGGCGTCGGTGTGGCCCGGCGGGGTCGTCTTCGTCCCGGTGACCAGGGTGGCCGCACGCGGGTTGGCCAGGTAGAAGACGAAGGGCGCTATCTCCCCGGCGGTGCCGGAGTAGTACCAGCTGTTCTTCTCGATCGCCGGGCCCAGCGTGAACGGGGCCTGGAGGGCCTCCTGGGCCGCCGGGGGGAGGTTCCCGAGGATGCCGCGGGCCTCCTCGTTCAGGCCCAGGTCGATCGGCTGCGCGCCGGGGGACGGGGAGCGGAAGGAGGAGCCGGTCTCAGGGAGCGGGCGGTGCTCGATGGTGAAGCGGCGGTGCTCGGTCAGCCGGTAGCCGGTGAGTTCGTAGGCGTCCTCGCTCCCGGTGACCGGCTCGGCGAAGGAGATGCCGCGGGTGCCGAAGACCATCGCGTAGAGGCGGTCGTCGGAGTAGCGGTAGGCCAGCCATTCGATGGTCTCGCCCGCGTTCTCCTGGAGCCGTGCGCGGACCTGCTCGCCGAGGGCCGCCCAGCACTCCTCGCGAGGGCGGGCTATAGGCGCGAAGCCCAGCAGGCGGGCCTCGTGCAGGATCGGGATCGAGTCTTCGTCGGAGTCCGGCACGGGGGCCTCCAGGGGTGCGGGTGGCCGGAAGGGGCCACTGGCCTGGGCTGATTCCCGACTTCTGGTGGTGCGGCGAACTCATCGTACGAACTTCGCGGGCGGTGCGGGAGGCCCATCGGGCGGCGCGGGAACGGGCCGCGGCCCCTGGTGGGGATGAGGTGAATTTCCCCCGGCCGGGGGAAGGAAGCCGCCATGTCGATGCTGGTGGGGACGTCGGGATGGCAGTTCGAGGACTGGCGGGGCGCCATGTACCCCGAAGGGGTGGCCAAGCGGCGCTGGCTGGAGCGGTACTGCGAGTTCTACGACACGGTCGAGAACAACAGCGCCTTCTACCGGCCGGTGGCGCGCAAGACGTTCGAGGGCTGGCGGGAGCGGACACCGGACGGGTTCGTGATGACGGTCAAGGCGAGCCGGGTGCTGACCCACCAGCACCGGCTCAAGGACCCCGCCGAGGCCGTCGAGGGCATGGTCACCGCCGCGCGCGGGCTCGGCGGGAAGCTGGGGCCGATGCTGCTCCAGCTGCCGCCCAACATGCGGGTGCAGGCCGAGCGGCTGGACGCGTGCCTGGCCTGCTTCCCCGACGACGTGCGGGTGGCGGTCGAGCCCCGGCACGAGTCGTGGTGGACCGACGAGGTGCGGGCGATCCTGGAGCGGCGCGGGGCCGCGCTGTGCTGGGCCGACCGGCTCGGCAAGCCGGTGACGCCGCTGTGGCGCACGGCCGACTGGGCGTACGTGCGGCTGCACGAGGGCGCGGCCGAGCCGTGGCCGTCCTACGACGACCACGTGCTGGAGGAGTGGGTCGGGCGGATCGGGGAGGCGTGGCGGCCCGGCGACCAGGTGCTGGTCTACTTCAACAACGACCCGGGCAGCGCCGCGGTGCGCGACTCGGTGAAGTTCGCCGAGATGGCGCGGGCGGCGGGCTGGACGGTGGGCCGGACCCCCGAGCCCGGGTCGGAGCTCGCCACGGCCTTCACGGTGCCGCAGCCGACGTGGTGACGCGGGGGCGGGGTCAGGCGGCGGTCTTGCCGCGCCCGACCAGCCCGTAGGCGGACCACGCCACGGCCAGCAGGACGCCGCCGACCACGGCGAGCGCGGAGACGTCGACGTCCAGCACGGCCAGCAGCGCGACGAGCGCGCCGAACACGAAGGACAGGACGGTCAGCACGGTGCCGAAGCGGTTCCGGTTCATGCGGCAATGATCGCCTCGCGCTCCGAGGCGTGGTATCCATCGATCGGAGGACAGCGAGCGAGGCGGTGATGCGCCATCGACGGCACCGGCGACGACATCGGCGGCGGCGCGCGGGCACCGGTCGTCTGGTCGCGCTCGTTCCCGTTCTGGGACGCCTACCACGGCGCGGTCCTGTGCGCCGCCCTGGCCGCAGTCGGGACCGGCGACACCGCGCCATGGCAGCGCGCCGCGGCGGCGGGCCTGCTGCTCCTGATCGGCGCGGCCTACGTGCTCGTGGGCCGCAGGGCGATCCGCGCCGAGCCGCCCGTTCCGGCCGGCCTGCGGTACGCGGCACTGGCGGTCCCGCTCTTCTCGGCGGCGGTGCTGCTGGCGCCGAACGCGGCGGTGCTCCTGGCCGGGCTGGTCCCGCAGCTGTTCATGAGCCTGCGGACACCGCACGCCGTGGCCGTCCTGGCCGTCGCCGCTGCCGCGCCCCAGTACCGCCTGCTGCACGCCGCCGGGGCGGACCCCTTCCTGCTGACGCTGGTGGCGGTGCTGGTCCTCGCGGCCAGCGTGCTGCTGGGGGTGTTCGTGGGACGGCTCGGCGAGCAGAACCTGGAACGCCTCCGGCTGATCGAGGAGCTGGACCGCACCCGCGGCGAACTGGCCGCCATGAGCCGCGACGCCGGGGCGCTGGCAGAACGCGAGCGCCTGGCCCGCGACCTCCACGACACGATCGCGCAGGGCCTGGCCGGCATCTCCATGCTGCTCCAGTCGGCCGAGGCCGAGACCGGCCCGAACCGGCACCTCGCCCTGGCGGCCCGCGCGGCGCGGGAGAACCTGGCCGAGGCCCGGGCGCTCATCGCGGCGTCGGCCCCGCCCGCCCTGACCGGGGTCCCGCTCGCCGCCGCGCTGGAGCACCTGGTGGCCGACTTCCACCTGCCCGGCCGGACCGAGGTCCGCGGCGACCCCTGGACGCCGCCCGCGCAGGCGCAGGCCGTGGTGCTGCGGGTCGCGCAGGAGGCGCTCGCCAACGTCCGCAAGCACGCGCGGGCCGGGTCGGTGACGCTCACGTTGACCTTCGGCGAGGGCCGCGTCCGGCTGGCCGTCGCCGACGACGGGACCGGCTTCGACCCCGCCGCGCCCGCCGCCGGGTACGGCCTCGACGGGATGCGGAGCCGGGTCGCGCAGGCGGGCGGCACGCTGGCGGTGGACAGCGCGCCGGGCCGGGGGACCCGCGTCGAGGCGGAGGTGCCGTGCTCGGCGTGCTGATCGTGGACGACCATCCGCTGGTCCGCGAGGGCCTGCGCGGGATGCTGGCCGCCGAGCCCGGCATCACCGTCGTCGGCGAGGCGGAGTCCGGCGAGCGGGCGGTCGAGGCGGCCCGGGAGCTGCGGCCCGAGGTGGTGCTGATGGACCTGCGGATGCCCGGCGGCGACGGGCTCGACGCGGTCCGGCGGCTGGCGGGCGAACACCGCGTGGTGGTGCTGACGGCCTACGACCGCGACGCAGACATCGCGGCCGCCGTCGCGGCGGGCGCGGCGGGCTACCTGCTGAAGGACGTGACCCGCGCCGAGCTGGCCGCCGCCGTCCGGAACGCCGCCTCCGGCGGCACCGCGCTGTCGCCCGCCGTCGCCGCGCGGCTGGCCGCCCGCCGCGCCGCGCCCGCCCTGTCGGCCCGGGAGGGCGAGGTGCTCGCGCTGGTCGCGCGCGGCCTCACCAACGCCGAGGTCGGCCGCCGCCTGCACATCGGCGAGGCGACCGTGAAGACCCACCTGCTGCGGATCTTCGCCAAGCTCGGCGTCTCCGACCGCACCGCCGCCGCGGTCACCGCGATGGAGCGCGGGATGCTGCCGCCCGACGGTCCGCGCGCGGACTGACCGCGCCCGGGGCGCGGGCCGGGGGAGGCCGCCACGGCCGCACGGCGCGGCGGACGGCCTGGTGAACGGGTAGGGGCTTCTCACCTGATGACAGAGCGTGGCCGACGGCCACGACGGGTATCGGGCCTTCGTCATTCCCCCTGACGATGGAGTCCCCCGCGATGGAACCCACGATCCTCGTCGCCGTCGACAAACGCCCCGACGCCGACTCGGCGGCCGCCGAGCAGCTGCGCCTGCTGATCGCCGCCCTCGCCGAGCACCGGCTGCGGGCCCGCTGGACGCACCGCGCCGCCGACGCGCTGGCGGTCGTCGGCTCGGAGGCCGCGCTGACCGCGGTCCTGGTGGGCTGGGGCGTCCCGGGCGCCGAGGACGTGCTGGCCGCGGTCGCCAAGCGCTTCCGCGGGCTGCCGGTGTTCCTGGTGGTGTCCGGCGACGAGCCCCGGGACGTGCCGCTGTGGGTGTACGAGATCATCCAGGGCTACGTCTTCCCGCTGGAGGACACCCCCGGCTTCATCGCCGGGCGGATCGCGCACGCCGCCGACCAGTACGGCGAGCGGCTCCTGCCGCCGTTCTTCGGCGCGCTGTCGCGCCTGGAGGACGCCCACCGCTACTCCTGGCACACCCCCGCGCACGCCGGCGGCGTCGCGTTCCTGAAGTCGCCGGTCGGGCGGGCCTTCTTCGACTTCTACGGCGAGCGGCTGCTGCGCACCGACCTGTCGATCTCGGTGCCCGAGCTGGGCTCGCCGCTGGACCACACCGGCCCGATCGGCGACGCCGAGCGCAACGCCGCCCGCGTCTTCGGCGCCGACCGCACCTTCTTCGTGCTCAACGGCAACGCCACCGCCAACCGCGTGGTCGGCCACCACACCATGGTCCGCGACGGGCTGGCGCTGGTCGACCGCAACTGCCACAAGTCGATCCAGCACGCGCTGACCATCAGCGGCGCGCGCCCGGTCTACCTCGTGCCCGAGCGCAACGGGCTGGGCCTGGCCGGCCCGGTCCCGCCGGCGGGGCTGGCGGCGGCCGCCCTCGGCGAGCGGCTGGCCGGGCACCCGTTCGCGCCCGGCGCGGCGTCGGCCGAGCCGGGGTACGCGGTCATCACCAACTCGACCTACGACGGGGTCTGCTACGACGCGGTGCGCGTCGCCGAGCTGCTGTCGGAGTCGGTGCCCCGCGTGCACTTCGACGAGGCGTGGTTCGCCTACGCGCGCTTCAACCCGTTCTACGCGCGCCGGTACGGGATGGCGGTCGACGAGCGCACGCTGCCCGGCGACGGGCGGCCCACGGTGTTCGCCACCCAGTCCAGCCACAAGCTGCTGGCCGCGCTGTCGCAGGCGGCGATGCTGCACGTGCGCCCCGCCCCGCGCGCCCCGGTGGACTACGACCGGTTCAACGAGACCTACCTGATGCACGCCACCACCTCGCCGTCCTACCCGATGATGGCCTCGCTGGACGTGGCGGCGGCGATGATGGACGGCCCGTCCGGCCCGCACCTGACCGGCGAGGCGATCGTGGAGGCGGTGCGGTTCCGGCAGGAGATGGCGCGGCTGGCCGACCGGATCGGCGCCGACGGCACCCGGCCGGCCTGGTTCTTCGGGGTCTGGCAGCCGCCGGAGGTCCGCGACCCGGCCACCGGCCGCGCGGTGCCGTTCGCCGACGCCGACCCCGCCCTGCTGTGCTCGGACCCCGGCCCCTGGACGCTGGAGCCGGGCGCGCCCTGGCACGGCTTCGACGGCCTGGAGGAGGGCTACTGCCTGCTGGACCCGATCAAGGTCACCATCACCTGCCCCGGCGCCGACGCCGCCGCCGGCACCGCCGAGTGGGGCGTGCCGGCCCGGATCGTGGCCGCCTACCTGGAGCGGCGCGGCATCGTGGTGGAGAAGACCGGCGACCACACCCTGCTGGTGCTGTTCTCGGTCGGCATCACCAAGGGCAAGTGGGGCACACTGATCGACGCGCTGATCGACTTCAAGGACGCGCACGACCGCGACGTGCCGCTGGCGGAGGTCCTGCCGGGCTTCGGCCCGGCCGGCGCGCGGCTGCGCGGGTTCTGCGCGGCGGTGCACGAGCGGCTGCGCGACTCCCGGCTCGGTCCGCTGCTGGACGAGGTGTTCACCGACCTGCCCCGGCCCGTGCTCACCCCCGCCGCCTGCCACCACGCGCTGATCACCGGCGCGACCGAGCGGGTCCCGCTGGACGCGCTGGCCGGGCGGGTCGCCGCCGCGCTGGTGGTGGTGACGCCGCCGGGCATCCCGATGCTGATGCCCGGCGAGTCGGCCGGGCCCGACGACGGGCCGCTGCTGGCCTACCTGCGCGCGCTGGAGGCGTTCGACCTGACCTTCCCCGACCTGGCCACCGACATCCACGGCGCGCACCGCGACGCCGAGGGCCGCTACCGCATCGAGTGCGTCGCGGACCCGGCCGTCACAGGTCCAGCCAGGAGCGCATCCGCGCCATGAGGTCCTCGGCGTCCACCGGCTTGGTGACGTAGTCGCTGGCCCCCGCCTGCAGGGTCTTGTCCCGGTCGCCGTGCATGGCCTTGGCGGTCACCGCGATGATCGGCAGGTCGGCGTGGCGCGGCATCTTGCGGATGGCGGCGGTGGCGGCGTAGCCGTCCATCTCCGGCATCATCACGTCCATCAGCACCAGGTCCACGTCGGGGTTGCGCTTGAGGGTCTCCACCCCGGCGCGGCCGTTCTCGGCGTAGATCACCTCCATGCCGTGCAGCTCCAGGATGTTGGTCAGCGCGTAGACGTTGCGCACGTCGTCGTCGATGACCAGCACCTTGCGGCCGGCGAGGTCGCTGTAGGCGGGCGGGGGGTCGGCGGCGAAGGGGTGCTCGGCGTCGTCGGCGTCGTCGCGCACCAGCGGCAGGACCTCGCCGGGGCCGCGCGCCGACAGGTGCAGCGTGATGCGCTCGCGCAGCTCGTCCAGGCCGGGCAGCAGCTCCAGCGGCCGGGTCCGCGCGCGGCTCTGCAGCAGCCTCTCCTGGACGGCGGGCAGCGTGCGGCCGTGGTAGGCCAGCACCGGCAGCGTCAGCAGGTGCGGCGCGCCGTCCAGCAGCGCCAGGAAGCCCTCGGCGGTCTCGGCGGAGTCCATGTCCAGCACCACGCAGTGGAACCGGTCGCGCTCCAGCGCGGCCATCGCGGCGGCCGGGTCGCCCGCCGTGGTGACCACCGCCGGGGCGTGCGCGGCGGGCAGGTCGGCGGCCACGTTGCGGGCCAGCGGCGACAGCAGCCCGTTCGCCCGCGACTCCACCACCAGCAGCCGGCGCGGCTCCTGCTCGCCGGGCTCGGCCGGCGGCGCCGGGGCCACCGGCACGGGCGGCCGGCCCGCGCGCCGCAGGCGGCCCGGCGCCTCGGCGGGCCCGGCCGCCAGCGGCACCGTCAGCGTGAACGTGCTGCCCTCGCCGAGCACGCTCTCGGCGTGGATGCGGCCGCCCAGCAGGTCGGCGACCTCCCGGCTGATCGACAGGCCCAGCCCGGTGCCGCCGTACTTGCGGCTGGTGGTGCCGTCGGCCTGCTGGAAGGCGTCGAAGATCTGCGACAGGTTCTCCGGCGCGATGCCGATGCCGGTGTCGCGCACCCGGAACGCCAGCAGGTCGCCGCGCTCGGCCCCCCGCGGGCCGCCGTCGGCCTCGGCGTCGGCGCGCTCCACGACCAGCTCCACCGAGCCCTGCTCGGTGAACTTCACCGCGTTGGACAGCAGGTTGCGCAGCACCTGCCGCAGCCGCTGCTCGTCGGTCATCAGCCGGTCGGGCACGCCCTCGCCGGTCCGCACCTCGAAGCGCAGCCCCTTCTCGCTGGTCAGCGGGCGGACGGTGGCCGCCACGTCGGCCAGCAGCGCGCGCAGGTCCAGCGACTCCACGCTGACGTCCATCCGGCCCGCCTCGATCTTGGACAGGTCCAGGATGTCGTTGATGAGCTGGAGCAGGTCGGTGCCGGCCGAGTGGATGACCCCGGCGTACTCCACCTGCTTGGGCGTCAGGTTGCGGGTGGGGTTCTGCGCCAGCAGCTGCGCCAGGATGAGCAGCGAGTTCAGCGGGGTGCGCAGCTCGTGGCTCATGTTGGCCAGGAACTCGCTCTTGTACTTGGAGGCCAGCGCGAGCTGCTGGGCGCGGTTCTCCAGCTCCTGGCGGGCCTGCTCGATCACGCGGTTCTTGGCCTCGATGTCGCGGTTGCGCTGGGCCAGCAGCGCGGCCTTCTCCTCCAGCTCGTCGTTGGAGCGGCGCAGCTCGTTCTGGCCGACCTGCAGCTCGGTGGCCAGGCGCTGCGACTCCGCCAGCAGGGTGTCGGTGCGGGCGTTGGCCACGATCGTGTTGACGTTGACGCCGATGGTGCCGGTGAGCTGGGCGAGGAAGTCGCGGTGCACCTGGGTGAAGCGGCCGAGGCTGGCCAGCTCCAGCACGCCCAGCACCTGGTCCTCCACGATCATCGGCAGCACGATCAGGGTCGCCGGGTCCGAGGCGCCCAGGCTGGAGGAGATCGTCAGGTAGCCGGGCGGCGGGTCCTCCACCAGGATCGCCCGCTTGCTGCGCGCGGCCTGGCCGACCAGCGACTCGCCGAACCGGTAGCGGCGGCCGGTCTCGCGGTGGCCGTAGGTGCCGACCACGCGCAGCTCCACGCCGCCGGGGGCGTCCTCGGCCAGCAGGAAGGTGCCGTACTGCGCGCCGACCAGCGGGGCGAGGTCGTCCATCACCAGCTCGGCCACCACCGACAGGTCGCGGTGGCCCTGCATCAGCCCGGAGATGTGCGCGAGGCTGGTCTTCAGCCAGTCCTGCTCCTCGTTGGCGCGGGTGGTCTCGCGCAGGGACTTCACCATCAGGTTGATGTTGTCCTTGAGCTCGGCGACCTCGCCGGAGGCGTCCACGGTGATGGAGCGGGTCAGGTCGCCGGTGGTGACGGCGCTGGTCACCTCGGCGATGGCGCGGACCTGGCGGGTCAGGTTGCCGGCCAGCTCGTTGACGTTCTCGGTGAGCCGCTTCCAGGTGCCCGACACGCCCTCGACCTCGGCCTGCCCGCCGAGCCGGCCCTCGCTGCCGACCTCGCGGGCCACGCGCGTGACCTCGGCGGCGAAGGAGGACAGCTGGTCCACCATCGTGTTGATGGTGGTGGTCAGCTCCAGGATCTCCCCGCGCGCCACCACGTCGATCTTCTTGGTCAGGTCGCCCTGCGCGACGGCGGTGGTGACCTGGGCGATGTTGCGGACCTGGTCGGTGAGGTTGCCCGCCATCGAGTTGACGTTGTCGGTGAGGTCCTTCCAGGTGCCGGCGACGTTGCGCACCTGGGCCTGGCCGCCGAGGCGGCCCTCGGTGCCGACCTCGCGGGCGACGCGGGTGACCTCGTCGGCGAACGCCGACAGGGTGTCCACCATCGTGTTGATGGTCTGGGCGAGCGCGGCGACCTCGCCCTTGGCCTCCACGGTGATCTTCTGGGACAGGTCGCCGCGCGCCACGGCCGTGGACACGTGCGCGATCGACCGCACCTGGCCGGTGAGGTTGGAGGCCATCACGTTGACGTTGTCGGTGAGGTCCTTCCAGGTGCCCGACACCCCGCGCACGGTGGCCTGGCCGCCGAGGTTGCCCTCGGTGCCGACCTCGCGGGCCACGCGGGTGACCTCGTCGGCGAACGCCGACAGCTGGTCCACCATCGTGTTGATGGTGTCCTTCAGCTCCAGGATCTCCCCGCGCGCGTCCACCCGGATCTTCTGCGTCAGGTCGCCCTTGGCGACCGCGGTGGTGACCTCGGCGATGGAGCGGACCTGCGCGGTGAGGTTGTCGGCCATGACGTTGACCGACTCGGTCAGCGCCTTCCAGGTGCCCGACACGCCCTTCACGTCGGCCTGGCCGCCGAGTCGGCCCTCGGTGCCGACCTCGCGGGCGACGCGGGTGACCTCGTCGGCGAAGGAGGACAGCTGGTCGACCATCGTGTTGATGGTGTTCTTGAGCTCGAGGATCTCGCCGCGCGCGCCCACGGTGATCTTCTGGGAGAGGTCGCCGCTGGCCACGGCGGTGGCGACCTGGGAGATGCCGCGCACCTGGTCGGTCAGGTTGCCGGCCATCCAGTTCACCGAGTCGGTGAGGTCGCGCCAGGTCCCGGCGACGCCGCTGACCTGGGCCTGCCCGCCGAGTCGGCCCTCGGTGCCGACCTCGCGGGCGACGCGGGTGACCTCGTCGGCGAAGGAGGACAGCTGGTCGACCATCGTGTTGATGGTGGTCTTGAGCTCCAGGATCTCCCCGCGCGCCGACACGGTGATCTTCTGGGTCAGGTCGCCCTTGGCCACGGCCGTGGTGACCTGCGCGATGGAGCGGACCTGGCCGGTCAGGTTGCCCGCCATCGCGTTCACCGAGTCGGTGAGGTCCTTCCAGGTGCCCGACACGCCGGGCACCTCGGCCTGGCCGCCGAGCTGGCCCTCGGTGCCGACCTCGCGGGCCACCCGGGTCACCTCGGAGGTGAACAGCGACAGTTGGTCCACCATGCCGTTGAACACCGTGGCGATCTCCGGCAGCAGGCCGTCGCCGTCCTGCGGCAGCCGGGTGCCGAAGTCGCCGTCGCGGACGGCCGTCAGCCCGGCCAGCAGCCGCCGCAGGTCGTGCTCGGAACCGCCCACCGCGCCGTCGGCGCCGTGCCGGCCCTGCCCGTCGCGCCCGTTCACCTCGCGCCCGGGGGAGCCCGTCGCCTCGTCCATCCCGCCCGCCCTCCGCGCCGCCGATGACAATCAGCATAGATAAGTGTCGGACGGCAAACGTCCGTCGGCGAGAGGCGGGCGGGACGGATCGGGCGCTTCCTGCCCGGCTAGTCCTCGTCCAGGTGCGGCGTGCCGCCCGCGATGACCTCGGCGAGCAGGTCCTCCTCGGTGGCGCCGCGCCGCCAGTAGCCGGTGAAGCACACCGCCTTGCGGTCCAGGCCCCGGTCGTTGACCAGGTTGCGGCGCAGCGCCTTGACCATGGCCGACTCCCCGGCGAGCCACGCGTAGGTGGTGCCGCCCGCGGCGATGTCGGCGTCCCGGACGGCCTGGACGACGTCCTCGCCGTTCGCGCGGACCAGCCAGGTGACCTCGGCGTCGGCCGCCGTCGGCAGCTCGCGCCGGTCGCCCTCCTGCGGCACCGAGATCCACACCTGCGCCCTGGTCCCGGCCGGCAGGTGGGCCAGGATGCCGGCGGCGGCCGGCAGGGCGGTCTCGTCGGCGGCGACCAGGATGTGGTCGGCGCCCTCCTGCGGCCGGAAGTCGATCGCCGAGTTCTCGGGCGAGAGCGGGCCGAGCACCAGCACCCGGTCGCCCTCCTTCGCCGCCGCCGCCCACGCGGTGGCGGGCCCGGCGTGCGCGCCCTCGCCGTGCAGGACGAAGTCCACGTCCAGCTCGCCGGGCCGCTGGGCGGCCACGGTGTAGGTGCGCATCACCGCGCGCTCGGCGGGGTCCTGCGTCCGCCAGGCGGTGAACCAGTCCTCGCCCGCGTCCAGCGGGACCACCGGGGCCTGCTGGTGGGGGTGCGGCAGGAACAGCTTGAACCGCTGGTCGCGGCCGCCGGAGGCGAAGTCGTCGACCTTCTCGCCGCCGAAGGTGACGCGCATGGTGGACGGGCCCACGGGCGCGGTGCGCAGGACGTGGAGTTCGATCGCCGCGTACTCGGCTTCGCTTGACATGGGGGTGCCTGCTCCCTGGCTCAGGAGGTCTTCTTTGCGGAGGTGACGGCCTTGGCGATGGCCTCCAGGTACGGGGCCGACCCCGCGTAGGAGAAGATCGGCTCGGCGTACCACGGGATGACCTGGCCCGCCTTGACGGCCGGCAGGTCCTTCCAGGACGGCTTGCCGGTCAGGTCCTTGGGCTGCAGCGCCTGGGTGCGGGCGTCCAGCATGATGATGTCGGCCTGGTACTTGTCGGCGTTCTCCCAGCTCAGCGGCTCGAAGTAACCGTCCTTGTCGGTCTTCTGCGGGACGATCAGGTCGACGCCGAGCTCCTTGAAGTACATGAGGTCGGTGTTCTTGCCGGGGTTGGAGACGTAGAACAGGTCGGCGCTGCCGGACCCGGCCAGCACCTTGATCCCGCCGTTGGCCTTGACCGCGTCCCGGACGGCCTGGGCGGCGCGCTCGAAGCGGGCCTTGGACTCCACGACCGCCGGGGCCTTCAGGTCGGCGCCGAGCGCGGCGGCCAGCTCGGAGTAGCGCTGGATCGGCGCGGGCAGCGGGGCCGATCCGGTGGAGACGCCCGCGCTGGGCGCCAGCGCGAAGATCTTGTCCTTGCTCTTCTCCGGCACGTAGAACAGCGTGTCGGGGGTGAACATGTGGTCCACCAGCAGCTCGGGGCGGAGCGCGGCGTACTTCTCGATGTTGAACTCGCCGTAGGCGTTGCCGATGATCTCGACCTTGGAGATGTCGACGTTGCCGACCTGCGGGTCGCGCTGGCCGTTGGCGAGCTTGGCCGGGCCGTAGACGCCCACGAGCTGGTCGCGCACGCCGAAGTCCCACAGCGCGGCGGCGGCGCCGACGTAGGCGACCACGCGCTGGGGGCGGGCCTTCAGGCTGATCTGCTTCTTGCGGTCGTCGGTGAAGCTCCACGGGCCGCCGGAGGAGGCCGCGCCGCCCTTGGCGCCGCCCGAGTCGTCGTTCCCGCCGCAGGCGCTGAGCAGGGCGCCCAGCGCGACGGCGCCACCGGCGCTCAGCAGGCCTCGGCGGGACAGGTGGTGGGCTCGGGTGTTCGCCATTTAGGTTCGTTCCTCATGCTTAATAGGGTGGTCCTATATGACCGATTCGCTGATTAGGTTAACCTAACCTAAGCCGATGTCCAGCGGCCGGGGCAGGCCTTCTGCCCGGGCCCCTCCGGGAAGCGACCAGGTTGTCCATCACCACTTCATCAGCGCCGACGGCCGCGCTGGCGCCGAGACCCGGCACCGCGCCGCGGCGGCTGGGCCGCGCCGCCGGGCTGCTGGCGGCCGTCCTGGGACTGGGCGCGATCACCCTGCTCAGCCTCGCGGTCGGCGCCCGCCCGGTCTCGCTCGGCGAGGCCTGGCGCGGCCTGTTCGACCCCGCCTCGCCCGCCTACATCGTCGTCCACCAGATGCGGCTGCCCCGCACGCTGCTGGGCCTGCTGACGGGCGCCGCGCTCGGCGTGGCCGGCGCGGTGATGCAGTCGATGACGCGCAACCCCCTGGCCGACCCCGGCATCCTCGGCATCAACATGGGCGCGGCCGCCGCGGTGGTCTCGGCCATCTCCTTCCTCGGCGTGGTGTCGTACTCCGGCTTCGTGTGGTTCGCCTTCGCGGGCGCCGGCGCGGTGGCGTTCCTGCTGTACGCGGTCGGCGGCGGCCGCAGCGCGACGCCCACGCGGCTGGCGCTGGCCGGGGCCGCGCTCAACGCCGCGCTCTACTCCTACGTCACCGCCGTGCAGCTGCTGGACACCGCCGCCCTCGACCGGATGCGCTTCTGGCTCGTCGGCTCGCTGGCGTCGGCGCAGCCCTCCACCCTGTGGCGGCTGGCGCCGTTCATCGTGGTGGGCCTCGCCGGCGCGCTGCTGCTGGCCCGGCCGCTGAACGCGCTGGCGATGGGCGACGACGCCGCGCAGTCGCTCGGGGCCGACCCGACGCGCACGCGCCTGGCGGGCATCGCGGTCATCGCGGTGCTGTGCGGCGCGGCGACCGCGGCCTGCGGGCCGGTCTCGTTCGTCGGGCTGATGGTGCCGCACATGGTGCGCGCCGTCACCGGGCCCGACATGCGCTGGCTGCTGCCCTACTGCGCGGTGCTCTCGCCCGCCCTGATGCTGGTCGCCGACGTGCTCGGCCGGGTCGTGGCCCGGCCCGGCGAGGTCCAGGCCGGCGTCATCACCGTGCTGCTGGGCGGCCCGGTGTTCCTGTACTTCGTCCGCCGCCGCCGGGTGGTGGCCGAGTGAAGGCCCTGACCGGAGACCGGGGCGCGCCCCGGTACGGCGTGCTGCGCGCGGGCGGGGCCTCGCTGCGCTTCCGGCCCCGCGCCCTGGCTGTGGCGGCGGCCTGCCTGCTGGCGGCGCTCGCGGTCGCGGTCGTGCTGATCGGCAGCGGCGACTACGCGCTCAGCCCGGCCGGAGTGCTGCGCACCCTGGCAGGAAAGGGCGACCCGGCCGCCGACTTCATCGTGCACAAGCTGCGGCTGCCCCGCGTGGTGACCGGGCTCGCGGTGGGCGCGGCGCTCGGCCTGGCGGGCGCGCTGTTCCAGTCGCTGACCCGCAACCCGCTCGGCAGCCCCGACATCCTCGGCTTCACCCAGGGCTCGGCGGCCGGGGCGCTGCTGGTCATCGTGATGTTCAACGGCGGCGCCGTCGCGGTGGCGGGCGGCTCGGTCGCCGGCGGCCTGCTGGCCGGGGTGGTCATCTACGCGCTGGCCGGGCGGCGCGGCGCGCACGGGCAGCGGCTGGTGCTGTTCGGCATCGGCGTCGCGGCGATCCTCACCGGCGTCAACGGCTTCCTGCTCACCCGCGCGCAGATCATCGAGGCCGCGCAGGCGATGGTGTGGATGACCGGCAGCCTGGACGGCAGCGACTACGCCGACGTCGCGCCGCTGCTGGTCGCGATGGCGGTGCTGGTGCCGCTGTCGGCGGTCTTCTGCGGCCGGGCGCTGCGGATGCTGGAGATGGGCGACGAGGCCGCCCGCGCGCTGGGCGTGCCGATCGGCCGGGTGCGGGCGCTGCTGCTGGGGGTGGCGATCCTGCTGACCGCGCTGGCGGCGGCCGCGGCGGGGCCGGTGTCGTTCATCGCGCTGAGCGCCCCGCAGCTCGCGCGGCGGCTGACCCGCACGACCGGCCCCAACCTGCTGCCGTCGCTGGCCATGGGCGCGGCGCTGCTGGTGGCGGCCGACTGGGTCGCCCAGCACGCCTTCCCCGGCCGCCAGCTCGCGGTCGGCGTGGTGACGGGCCTGCTGGGCGGCGGGTACCTGGTGTGGCTTCTGGTTCGGGAACGCAGGACGGGACGGATATGAGCAACGGTGACGGCGCGCGGCTGGCGGGCGACGACCTGACGCTGGCCTACGACAAGCGCACCATCGCGCAGGGGCTGGACGTCGCGATCCCCGACCGGTCGTTCACGGTGATCGTGGGGCCGAACGCGTGCGGCAAGTCCACCACGCTGCGGGCGCTGGCGCGGGTCCTCAAGCCCGCCGCCGGGACGGTCCTGCTGGACGGCGAGCAGATCGGGTCCTGGCCCGCCAAGAAGCTGGCGCGCACGCTCGGCCTGCTGCCCCAGACCTCGATCGCGCCCGAGGGCATCACGGTCGCCGACCTGGTGGCGCGCGGCCGCTACCCGCACCAGGGGCTGCTGCGGCAGTGGTCGCGCGAGGACGAGCGCGTCGTCGGCGAGTCGATGGCCGCCACCGGCGTCGCCGACCTCGCCGACCGGTTCGTCGACGAGCTGTCGGGCGGCCAGCGCCAGCGCGTGTGGATCGCGATGGCGCTGGCGCAGGAGACCCCGATCCTGCTGCTGGACGAGCCCACCACCTACCTCGACATCGCCCACCAGATCGAGATCCTCGACCTGTGCGCCGACCTGCACGAGGCGGGCCGCACGGTGGTGGCGGTGCTGCACGACCTGAACCACGCCGCGCGCTACGCCACCCACCTGATCGCCATGCGCGCCGGGCGGATCGTGGCCGAGGGCCCGCCCGCCGAGGTCGTCACCGCCGGCCTGGTCGAGGAGGTGTTCGGGATGCCGTGCCAGGTGATCGAGTGCCCGGAGACCGCCACCCCGCTGGTGGTCCCGGCCGCCCGCCACCGGGCCCCGGCCGCCTGACCGCACCCGCCCCCGCCGACCGGGGCGGGGCCGGAACCGGCCTCGGCGCCGGCCCCGCGGCGGTGGCGGGCGTTTCCGGCGCCGCGCTAACTTGATCACCCGTCAGCCGGTTCATGGCACACGAGGGGGATCCATGGGTTTCGCCGTCGGTGCGGGCCGCCGCGCGACCGCGGTGGCGGCACTGCCGCTGCTCATCGCCCCGGCGGCCTGCTCGGGCGACAGGTCCGAGCAGGCGGGGGAGGAGCGGCCCCGAGCCGGGGCGGGGACGGGCGCATCGGCGCCGCGCAAGGTGTCCGGCGACGCCCTCGGCGTGCGCGGCTCCTTCTGGCATTCCCAGGTGACCGTCGAACTGCTGTCCTTGCAGCGGATGGCCGGCAAGGCGGTGACGGCCCGGTTCCGTGTCGTCAACGGCACCTCGAAGCCGTACCCGATCGAGTCGTCGCTGACCGGCGACGGGACCCGCAACCAGACGCGGCCCAAGTCGGTCGACCCCAGCGCCGTGTCGGCGCTGTCGCTGGTGGACGGCCGCAACGCCAAGGTGCACTTCCCGCTGAATCGCTCCGACGGCCGGTGCCTGTGCACGCGCTACCACCCGTTCCCCTCAGCCGTCGCGGCCGGGGCGAGCTGGGACCTGACGGCGGTGTTCCCCGCCCCGCCCAAGGACGTCCGCCATGTGAACGTGCTGTTCCCGCACGCTCCGCCGTTTTTGGACGTCCCCCTGACCGAGACCGGCGCCGGGCCGGTGACCTTCGACCCCAAGGAGAAGGCGGTGGACCCGGTGACCGCCGACACCGCCCCACCCTTGGTCCTGCCCGTCACCGGCGCGGTGGAGACGGGACCGGACGCCGAGGACGACCAGGGTGCCGAGCTCAGCGTCCGGCTGTCCACGGACGTGCTGTTCGCCGTCGACAAGGCCGACCTGAGCGCCGCCGCCCGGCAGTCGCTGGCGCGGGTCGCCGCCAGGATCGAAGAGTCTTCCGGGCCGACCGTCCGGATCGACGGTCACACCGACACCACCGGCGGCGACGCCGTCAACGGCCCGCTGTCCGAGCGGCGGGCACGGGCCGTCCAGGACGCCCTGTCCTCGCTGGTGAAACGCAAGGGTGTGGCCTTCAGATCGAAGGGGCACGGCTCCTCCGAGCCGGTCGCCTCCAACGACCACGACGCCGGGCGCGCCAAGAACCGCCGCGTCACCGTCACCTTCGCCCGACCCGCCGACCGGGGCCCCGCCACACCGGTCCCGGCCGCCCACCTGAAGGAGCCCTGGCCGCGCCCGGTCCTGGCGCGCGCGCCCCTGGCCACCAGGCCCGCCGGGAGCGGCCCCGCCCCCTGGCCGGATCGCGGCCATGCGGAGATCAACGACCTGCGCCGCGACTCGTCCGGCTACGTGACCCTGGTCTGGACGGCGGTCAACAGCGACCCGGACACGGCGCTGGACACCGGCTTCCTGTCCGACCTGAACGGGGAGTTCCAAGGATCCAGCACCAGCGGGGTCGTGCTCGCGGCGGGCGACCGGCGCGCCCGTGCCCTGCGCGACAGCACGGGTCGCACCGTGGGCGCCCCCGACTTCAACTCCTACGGGCCGTCGAACCGGTTCAAGGTGGAGGGCGGCGACGACCAGCCGTTCTGGGCGATGTTCAAGGTGCCCGCCGACGTCAAGGCCGTCACCGTCGAGATCCCCGGTTACCGGAGCATGCCCAACGTCCCCATCGGCTGAGCGCGCCGACCAGGGGCAGGGCGGGGCCGCGCCTGCAGGGAGGCACGGCCCCGGTGCGTTCCGCTAGCGGCCCGTCGGGACCTGGTACGCCTTGGCCATGGCCGACTCGGCGGCCGGCTTGTGGACCACCAGGCCGCCCAGCGCCTTGGCGTCGGTGCGCAGGATGTAGGTCTTGCGCGTGGCGGGCCGGTCGGCGCTGGAGAAGTCCATCGGCGTGCCGTAGCCGTCGTCGTAGGAGCCGGTGGAGCGGTGCGCCTTGATGATCGCGTCGCGGGTCAGGTCCTTGCCCGCGCACGCCTTCTTCAGCGCGGCGGTGAACATCGCCGCCGAGGTGTAGCCGTTGACCACCGCGTTGTCGCGCGGCTGGCCGGGGTACTTGGCGGCGTAGGCGGCGGCGAGCTTCTGCACCGCCGGGATGTCGGCGCCGATGGGCGCGCCCGCGCTGGTCAGGTAGAACTCCTTCAGCAGGGCGGGCGCGGCCGGGGTCTGCAGCAGCTGCGGCGCGAAGCCGGAGTTGCTGGCCACGATCGGCACCGTCAGCCCGCGCGAGCGCGCCACGCCCGCCAGCGACGCCGATTGGCGCGGCCCGGCGCTCATCAGGATCGCCTTGACGCCCGCCTTGCGCAGCGCGGCGGCCTGCGCGGTCATGTCGTTGTCGGTCGCCTTGATCTTCTGCTCGACCAGCGTCAGCCCGAGCTCGCCGGCCGCGTGCTTGGCCCCGGCGAGGGCGCTCTCGCCGTAGTCGCCCTCGAAGTAGACGTGGCCGACCTTGTCGCCCTTCCTGACGCCCTTGTCGGTGGTGAGGAAGTCCAGCGCGTTGATGGCGTCCACGTCGTAGGTGGTGCCGGTGACCTGCACGTACTGGTTGCCGAGCAGGCTGGTCGACCACGCCATCGGGACCGTGAACAGCTTGTCGGCGGTGATGCGCTGCTTGAGCGCGGTCACCATCGGCGACCCGATGAACTGGGTGATGCCGACCACGCCCGAGCGCAGCTCGCTGTAGGCGGCCATGGCGCGCTGCACGTCGTAGCCGTGGTCGCGCACCACCACCTCGACCTGGCGGCCGCACACCCCGCCCGCCTTGTTGACCTCCTCGAAGTAGAGCTGCTGGGCCTGGGTGAGGCTCTTGCCGAGCGGGGCGTAGACGCCGGTGAGGTCGCTGACGATGCCGACCTTGAGGCCCTTGTCGGTGACGCCGGGGCCGAGCTTGACGCCGTCGGCGGCGGTGCCGCCGGACCCGCCGGTGGCCTTGTCGCTGCATCCGGCGGCCGCCAGCAGCGCGACCGCCAGGCCGACGGGCAGGGCCGCCGAGCGCACGGGCTTTCTCATGCGGGTTGCTCCTTGTGTTCGAGACCGGGGTGGGGAGGGGCGGGGCGGCTGCGGCCGGGGCGGGCGCCGCGCAGGCGCGCCCACAGCCCGAGCAGGCCGCCGGGCAGGAACAGGACGACGGCGACGACGGCGGCGCCGTACAGGACGCGGGCGGCCTCGGCGGGGGAGACCCCGCCCGAGCCGGGTGCGGCGACCAGCGGGAGGCCGTCGCTGTAGCGGGTGAGCAGTTGCGGCAGCAGCGTCACGAACACCGCGCCGGCGACGGCCCCGGCGGCGGTGCCGAGCCCGCCGATGACGATCATCGCGAGGTAGTCCAGGGACAGGAACATGCCGAAGTACTCCGGGACGGTCCGGCGGAACACCAGCGCCAGCAGCGCCCCCGCCGCGCCCGCGTACATCGACGACAGCACGAACACCCCGGCCCGGTAGCGGGCCACCGGAACGCCCAGCACCGACGCGGCGACCTGGTGGTCGCGGATGGTGTTGAGCGCCCGGCCGGGGCGGCCGCGCAGGATGCCGCGCGCCAGCCAGGCCGCCAGCGCGAGCAGGGCGAGGCCGAGGAACCACAGGCGCTCCAGCGCGCCCAGCGGCACGTTGAAGACGACGAGTTCGGGGGAGTCGGCGAAGGTCACGCCGGGCAGCTCCAGCGGCGGTACGTCGCGGCCGTTGAAGCCGCCGGTCAGCGGCTCGGCGTTGAACAGCACGTGCTGCCCGATGAAGATCAGCGCCAGGGAGGCGATGCCGAGGTAGGTGCCGCGCAGCCGCCCGGAGATCGGGCTGAACAGGCCGCCCGCCGCGCCCGCCAGCAGGATCGCGCCGAGGAAGGCGGCCGGGGTCGGCAGGCCGAGGCCCGCCAGCTCGTGGCCGGGGCGCGACTCGCCCTCGGAGGCCAGGTAGACGTAGCCGTAGGCGCCCACGGCCAGGAAGAAGGCGTGGCCGAGGGAGAGCTGGCCGGTCGCGCCGGTGAGCAGGTTCAGGCCGATCGCGCCGATGGCGGCCGACATCGCGAACAGGCCCGTCTGGAGCCAGAACGAGTCCAGGTAGAAGGGGAACGCCAGCAGCAGGGCCGCCCCCGCGATCGCCGCGAGGGTGGCCGGGCGGGGCAGGCGGTCAGACACGGGTCAGCTCCCTGGTGCCGAAGAGCCCGGCGGGCCGGACGAGCAGGACGGCGAGCATGACCACGTAGGGCGCGACCTCGCCGATGCCGCGCCCCAGGAACGTGAGGTCCCCCTGGTAGCCGGTGACGAAGGACTCGGTCAGGCCGATGATCAGACCGCCCGCCAGCGCGCCGGTGGTGGAGTCCAGCCCGCCCAGGATCGCGGCGGGGAACGCCTTCAGCGCCGCGAACGAGGTCGCGCGGTCCAGCCCCGGCGTCGGGAACACCGTCAGGAACAGCGCCGCGACCGCCGCCAGCGCGCCCGCGACCGCCCACGCCCCCAGCGAGACGCGGGTGAGCCGCACCCCCATCAGCGCCGCGGTCTCGGCGTCCTCGGCGGCCGCCCGCATCGCCAGCCCCCAGGAGGTGTAGCGGAACGCCAGCAGGAACGCCGCGATCAGCGCGGCGGCCGTCAGCAGCGCGGCGATCCGGGTCTGGGCGATGCTGATCCCGCCGACGTTCACCACCGCGCTCTGCCAGGGGTCGCCCAGCGACAGCACCTCGGTGCCGATGCGCCGGGTCAGCTCGGTGGTGAGCACGATGTCCACGCCGATCGTGACGATCGCCAGCACGGCGTGGTCCTCCACCCGCGCCCGGCGCAGCACCAGCAGCTCCACCGCCGCGCCGACCAGCGCGGCCCCGCCGATCCCGGCCGCCAGCGCGGGCAGGAAGCCGACGTCGTCGTGCAGGACCGCGGTGATGTAGCCGCCGACCAGCAGCAGCGAGGCGTGCGCGAAGTTCACCACCTCGGTGGCCCGGAAGATGATGACGAAGCCGAGGGCGATCAGCGCGTACACCGACCCCATCGAGATCCCGTTGACCAGCAGTTCGGCGAACGTGCTCACGCCGTCTCCCCCTCCTCGACGCCCTCGCGGCGGTGCGCGCCGCCCAGGTAGGCGCGCACCACCGCCGGGTCGCGCTGCACCTCGGCGGGCGTGCCGCAGGCGATGCGCCTGCCGAAGTCGAGGACGGTGACCTCGTCGGCGAGCCGCATCACCAGGCCCATGTCGTGCTCGACCAGCAGGACCGACAGGCCGAGGTCGGCGCGGGCCGCCATGACGACCTCGGCCATGCGGCGGCGCTCGTCGGCGTTCATCCCGGCGACCGGTTCGTCCAGCAGCAGCAGGCGCGGCTCCATCGCCAGCGCCCGAGCCAGCTCCACGCGCTTCTGCACGCCGTAGGGCAGCCTCCCGGCCGGGGCGGCCAGGTACTCCGCCACCCCGACGAAGCGGGCGATCTCCCGCACCCGCGCGCGGTGCCGGGCGTCCTCGCGGCGCGCGTTCGGCAGCCGCAGCCCGGCCGAGGCGAACCCGGCGCGGGTCAGCCGGTGGCGGCCGAGCATCAGGGTGTCCTCGACGCTCTGCAGGCCGGACAGCGCGAGGTTCTGGAAGGTGCGGGCGACCCCCAGCGCCGCGATCCGGTGCGGTTTGAGGCCGGTCAGCTCCCGGCCGTCGAGCCGGACGCTGCCCGCGGCGGCCCGGTAGACGCCCGACAGCACGTTGAAGCAGGTGGACTTGCCCGCGCCGTTCGGCCCGATGACGGCGTGCACCGAGCCGGGCCGGACGGTGAAGCCGACCCCGTCCAGGGCGGTCAGTCCCGCGAACCGCACGGTCAGGTCCGTCACCGTCAGCTCGCCGCCCTCGGGACCGCTCACGGCGTCCACCTCTCCAGCGCGGGCAGCGTGTCGGGGCGCAGCGGGCCGGGGTCGTCGGTCTCGGCGACGCCGAGATAGCGGCGGCGCACCTCGTCGCTGGCGGCCAGCTCGGCGGCGGTGCCGTGCAGCGCGACCTCGCCGACCTCCAGGACGTGCGCGGCCGAGGCCAGCTCCAGGGCCAGCGCCGCGTTCTGCTCGATGAGCAGGACCGCGATGCCCTGGCGGTTGATCTCGGCGATGGTCTCGCCGATGCGCTCGGCCATCATCGGGGCCAGGCCCAGCGTCGGCTCGTCCAGCAGCAGGACGCGTGGGTCCGCCATGAGCGCCCGGCCGATCGCCAGCATCTGCTGCTCGCCGCCCGACAGGAGCCCGGCGCGCTGGCCGGCGCGCTCGCCCAGCACCGGGAACAGCTCCAGCACCCGTGCGCGGGCCTTCCCGGCCCGGCGGCCCGCGCCGAGCGCCCCCGCCTTCAGGTTCTCCTCCACGGTGAGGCGGCCGAACACCCGCCGCCCCTCGGGCACCTGCACCACCCCGGCCGCCACGACCGCGTCGGGCCGCAGCCCGTCCAGCCGCCGGCCGTCCAGGCGGACCGTGCCGCCCTCCACCGCGCCGCAGTGGAAGCCCAGCGTCCCGGAGACCGCGCGCAGCAGCGTGGTCTTGCCCGCGCCGTTGGCGCCCAGCACCGCCGTCACCGATCCGGCGGGCACGTCGAGGGAGACCTCGCGCAGCGCCCGCACGGCCTTGCCGTAACTCACCGAAAGTCCGTCGATCGCGAGCGCGCCGCCCGCCATGGCCACCTCCCCGGCCCGTCTCCGTGGGCGGAGACCGGTCGTGTGCGGCACCGAAACATGTGACGCGGATCACCGTCCATGGGCGGGGGGCAAGTCGGGACAGGCGTCCAAGCGGAACGTGCCCGCATTGTGCGGAGGCACAGTGGGGACTCGCGCGGAGGCGCAGTGTGATCCGCGCGGAGGCATGGCCGGGCTCGCGCGCAAGCGCGGACGCTCCGCGCGCGGCCGCAGCGGGCCACCGCGATCAGTCCCGCGCCACTTCCGCCGCGGCGGGCGTCCATGACAGGCTGAACGGGATCACCGCGGAGGTCGCCCATGCCCTCGACCAGCGCCGATGCCGTCCACGCCCGGTCCGCCGACCCGGCCGCCGCCGGCCGCCTCGTCCGCGCGGCCGCCTCCCGCCTGCGCGAACGCGTGCCCGAACTGGCCGACCGGCTGGTGGAGGACGTGCTGGCCGAGGACCCGGCCTACACCGACTTCGTGCCGCGCGACGAGTTCCGGGAGTCGGTGCGCGCCAGCCTGGAGGCCGGGATCGAGCAGATGGACCGGCGGGTGCGCGGCCGCCGCGCCGACCTGTCGGTGGCCGAGGGGATCGGCCGCCGCCGCGCCGAGCAGGGCCTGCCGCTGGAGTCGCTGCTGCGCAGCTACCGGATGGGCGGGCGGGTCGTCTGGGAGGCGCTGATCGAGGTGGTCGCCGGGGACGACCCGGACGAGCTGACGACCCTGCTGCGCTACGCCAGCGTCGTGTGGCACATCATCGAGCAGCAGTCCACCGTGGTGTCGGAGACCTACCGGCGCACCGAGTCGGAGCTGCTGCGCCGCAGCGACGAGCGGGTGCAGGCGCTGCTGGACGCCCTGCTGGAGGGGCGCGGCGCGGACGGCGGGCTGGCGCAGGCCGCCGCGGCCGCGCTGGACCTGCCCGAGCACGGCCGGTACGCGGTGGTGGTGCTGCGCCCCCACCGCACCGCCCCGGCGTTCGAGCGGCCCGACCGGGTCGGCGGGCTGCGGTTCGTGTGGCGGATGCGCACCGACGGCGAGGTCGGCGTGGTGGCGCTGGGCGGGCAGGGCCTGGCGGAGCTGGCCGGCGCGCTGCGCCCGCTGGTCGCGGGGGAGGCCGGGATCAGCCCGGTCACCGACGGGCTGGCCGGGCTGGGCCGCGCCCGCTGGCTGGCGGAGGTCGCGCTCGGCACCAGCCGTCCCGGCGACCACGCGGTGGTGCGGCTGGAGCGCCGGCTGCCCGCCGCGCTGGTGGTGGCGCAGCCCGAGCTGGGCGTGCTGCTGGGCGAGCAGGTGCTGGGGCCGCTGGCCGAGCTGGACCCGGCCGACCGCGAGATCCTGCTCGACACCCTGGCGGCCTGGCTGGACTGCGAGGGGTCGGCCAACCGGACCGCGGGGCGGCTCTACTGCCACCGCAACACCGTCTTCAACCGGCTGCGCCGCCTGGAGCAGCTCACCGACCGTTCGCTGCACCGCCCCCGGGACGTGGTGGAGCTGGCCCTGGCCCTGGACGCCGAGCGCCTGGTCCGCTGAGGCCGCCCGGTCCGGCGAAGTCGGCGAGGACCGGGGCGCGCAGCATCCTGGCGTGGTCGCGGGGCGTCCACGGCCACAGCTCCGGCAGGCCGTCCTTGCCGAGGTACCAGCTCGCGCAGCCGGTGGTCCAGACGGTGCGCGGCAGCGCGCGGCGCAGCGCGGCGTTGTAGCGGTCGGTGGCCTCCTGCGTGGGGGCGGTGCCCGGCGGCAGGCCCGCGCGGCGGCGGCGTATCCAGCCTAGGATGTAGTCGGCCTGCGCCTCGGCGATGGCGACCAGGGAGTAGTTGCCGATCGGGCTGTGCGGGCCCATGAGCATGAAGAAGTCGGGGAAGCCCGGCAGCGCGACCGTGCGGTAGGCGCGCGGGCCGTCGCGCCACAGCTCGTCCAGGGTGCGGCCGTCGGGGGCGGTCAGCTTCATCGGGCGCACGTAGGCGTGCGTGTCGAACCCGGTCGCCAGCACCAGCACGTCGATCTCGTGCAGGCGGCCGTCGGCGGTGACGATCCCGCGCGGCTCGACGTGGTCGATGGCGTCGGCGACGACCTCGACGTCGGGGCGCTGCACCGCGTCGTAGAAGCCGCCCGACGCGATCAGCCGCTTGCACATGGGCTCGTCGGGCGGGGTGAGCCTGCGCCGCAGTTCGGGGTCCCGGACGCGAGCGAGGTTGCGGCGGCACAGCGCGCCGACCAGCCTGCGGCGCCAGCCGGGCCGCACCATGGCCTGCGCCAGGAACGCGCTGATCAGGAACTCCTGCCAGCGGTAGGCCAGGCGGCCCAGCGCCGGCAGCCGCCGGTGCAGGCGGCGCACCCGGGGGCCGTGGCGCCGGTTGGCCGCCGGGAAGATCCACTGCGCGGTGCGCTGGAACAGCAGCAGGCGGCCCGCCGTCCCGGCCAGCGCGGTGGTGATCTGCACGCCGGTGGAGCCGGTGCCGACGACGGCGACGCGCCGTCCCGCGAGCGGGACGTCGTGGTCCCAGCGCGCCGAGTGGAAGGCCGGGCCCGCGAAGTCGCCGAGGCCGGGGACGTCGGGCACGCGCGGGTGGTGCAGGACGCCGGTGGCCGCCACCAGCACGTCGGCCTCGTCGGTCCCGGCGGTGGTGGTGACCCGCCAGCGCTCCCCGGTGTGCTCGGCGGCCACGACCTCGGCGCCGAACACGATGTGCCGCCGCACGCCGTACCGGTCGGCGATGCGGTCCAGGTAGTCGCGGATCTCGCCGCCGGGGGAGTAGCGGTGGGTCCAGCCCGGGTTGGGCGCGAACGAGTACTGGTAGAAGCGGGACGGCACGTCGCAGGTCAGCCCGGGGTAGGTGTTGTCGCGCCAGGTGCCCCCGGCCGCCGCGGCCTTCTCGTAGACGGTGAAGTCGCGCAGCCCGGCCCGCCGGAGCTTGACCGCCATGCACAGGCCGGACACGCCGGCCCCGACAATGATCACGCGCGGATCGGCCATGCCGATAAGTAAACACTGACGGCATGGGGGTCAGGAAGGCCGGTTGTGGCCCGCGTCGGCGTCCATCCGCTCCCACGCCGCGTCCCACATCGCGTCGCGCCGCCGGTCGCAGCGGTGGCGGAGCACCAGGTAGGCCAGCAGCAGCGGGAGGCCGACCGCGAGGGCGGCCGCGACGCCCGCGTACGCCGCGTCGGTGACGGTGCGGCTGTGCGGCCGCGGGCGCACCGACAGGTCGCCGCCGCCGTCCACCCAGATCTCGGTCCGCGCGCCGACCTTGGCGCCGTCCCAGCTCGGCAGCGAGCCGGAGCGCGGCTTGCCGGCGGGGCCGGGCCAGGTGGCGCGCACGGTCTCGTGCACGTACCGGTCGCCCGCGGAGCCCGCCCCGCCGGTGGAGACGACGGTCGCGACGACCTGGCGCCGGGCGGCGCGCTCGGTCTGCTCGGCGCGGGTGCCGGAGTCGTAGGCCGCGTTCGCCGTCCACAGCGCCGCGGGCGGCGCGGCCAGCAGCAGGAGCAGCAGCAGGCCGAGCGCGGCCAGCCGCTGCACGCGATCGATGCGGCGGCGCAGCACGTTGCGTTCCAGCCCGAGGCGGCGGCGCAGCGTCCGCCGCCGTACGCGCCCGCCGCGTCGCGGCCGCTCGGCGGGCGTGCCCGCCATGCCTCCCGCGCCGATGCCCGATCCGCGCATCGCCGTCACCTCCCCGGGAGAGTGCCACCGGTAAGAGGCTTTTTTGCCGTCTTTGTCCAGGATATTCCCGAGATCGGTGGCCGACCAGATCCGCGGGCCGATTCATGGCGGACTGGCGGGCCGGTCCGGCGCCGGGCGCGGCCCGCGCCCCGCACCGGACCGGCGCCCGTCACTCCCCGGCCGCCGCGAGCAGCTCGCCGAACCCGGCCTGCACGCCCTTGGCCAGCACGTCCAGGTCCGGCATGGCGTCGAAGTCGCCGGTGATGCCGAAGTACAGCGTCCCGCAGTACGACACGATCGCCGTCGCCACCCGGATGCCGCCGGTCAGCGGCACGTACGGGTGCAGCTCCAGCACCCGGCGCCCCATCACGTACAGCGGGAAGTCCGGGCCCGGCACGTTGGTGGTGACCGTCTGCACCAGGTCCTGGCGCAGCCGCACCGGGACGCGCGCGCCCAGCGACAGCAGCGCGGGCGCGACGGCGGTGTCGGTCAGGCGGGTCAGCGTCTTGGTCCCGGCCGCCTGGTTGCTGCGCTTGACGTCGTCGGTCTGCTCCCGGACGCGGCGCAGCCGCTCCAGCGGGTCGGCCACTCCGACGGGCAGGTTCACGAACACCGCCGCGACCCGGTTGTCGAGGGCGCCGCGCTGGTCGGTGGCGCGCACCGACACCGGCACGGCCGACCGCACCACGGTGTCGGGCGCCAGGCCGCCGCGCGCGTTCAGCAGGTCCCGGTACCCGGCGGTCACCGCGGTCAGGACGACGTCGTTGATGGTGCCGCCCAGCGCCTTGCGGACCCGCTTGGCCTCCTCCAGCGGCACGTTCTGCCAGCACCAGCGGCGGTGCGGGCCGATCGGGCCGTTCAGCGACCCGGCCGAGGGGCTGGCGAACCGCGCGGTGGTGCGCGACAGGCCCAGCGCGAAGTCGCGCAGCTGCCGCGCCTCGCGCACCACGCCGAGGCCGCGCACGACGTCCCTGGCCTGGCGCACCGGCTGGGTCACCGTGCGCTGGGCGGTGTCGCGCAGCAGGTCCAGGGTGGACGGCTCGGGCTCGGGGGTCCACTCCGGGAGCGCGCCGGGCGTGCGCGCGGGCGGCTCGTAATCGGGGGTCAGGTCGAACATGATGGTGGCCAGGTCCATCCCGGCGACGCCGTCCACCATGCAGTGGTGCACCTTGGCGATCATCGCCCAGCGGCCGTCGGCCATGCCCTCCACCAGCCAGATCTCCCACAGCGGCTTGCCGGGGTCCAGCCGCTGGGCGAGCACCCGGCCGGCGAGGTTGCGCAGCTGCTCGTCGGTGCCGGGCGAGGGCAGGGCGGTGTGCCGGACGTGGTAGAGGATGTTGAAGTGCGGGTCGTCGGCCCAGACCGGGCGGCTCAGGTGCAGCGGGACCGTGCGGACCCGCTGCCGGTAGCGGGGCACCCGGGGCAGTTTGGCGATCACCTGCCGCACCAGGTCGCCGTAGGAGGGGGCGGGCCCCTCGAACACGACCACCGATGCCACGTGCAGGGGGGTGTTCTCGTCCTCCAGGAGATAGAAGCTGGCGTCCAGTCCGCTCATCCGATGCACGGCCTCACCGTCCTTCTGCAGTTGTTGCGGGGGGATAGGGGGCGAGGGGCCGGCCGGGGCCACGGGGCGCCCGGTCCGGCCGACCTCATGTGATGATCTCTGACAAATGCCCTGACTCGGTGTGTCGGCCCACTTGGAGACCACAACCGGTCAGCGCGCGTGCACCGACCGTTCCGCGCCCGGTCAGTGCCGGGCGGCCAGCTCCACCAGGTCGTCGAAGCCGGCCCGGATGCCGGCGGCCAGCGTCTCCAGGTCGGGCATCCCGTCGAAGTCCCCGGTCAGCCCGAAGGTGAGCCGGCCCCGGTAGGAGAAGATCGCGACGCCCACCTGCATCCCCAGCGCCAGCGGCACGTAGGGGTAGAGGCCGACCAGCTCGCGGCCGAGCACGTACAGCGGGAAGTCCGGGCCCGGCACGTTGGTGACCACGGTCTGCACCAGCGGCTGGCTGGCGCTCAGCGCGTACCGCGAGCCGAGGGCCATCAGCGTCGGCGCGAACCCGGCGAGCCTGGTCAGGGCCTCGCCGCCGGCCGCCTCCTTGGTCCGTTTGACGTCGTCCATCTGGGCGCGGACCTCGAACAGGCGGCGGCGCGGGTCGGGCTCGCCGACGGGCAGGTTGACCAGGACGCCCGACACCTTGTTGGCGAGCTCGCCGCGCTCGGTCTCGGCGCGCACCGACACCGGGACGAGCGCGCGCACCACGGTGCCCCCGTCCAGCGCGCCGCGCCCGTCCAGCACCTCGCGGAAGCCGTTGGAGACGGCCGTGAGGACCACGTCGTTGACGGTGCCGCCGAACGCCTTGCGCACCCGCCGGATCTCGTCCAGGTCGGCGTGCGTCCACATCCAGCGGCGGTGCGGGCCGGTCGGGCCGTTCAGCGACCCGGCCGACGGACGCGCCAGCCGCCCGACCGTGCGCGGTACGTCCACGCCGATCCGCCGCAGGGCGGTCCCGCCGAGCAGCCCGCGGGCCAGGCCGCGGGCGGTGCCGGGCGCCCCGGCCGCGCCGCGCAGCGGCCCGGTGACGCGCTCGCGCACCGATCCGGCCAGCAGCGACATGCGGGACGGCTCGCGCGCGGGCGGCGACAGCTCGCCCGGCTCGGGCCGCCCGGCGTCGGGGGACAGGTCGAACAGGGACGTCAGCAGGTCGACGCCGCCGACGCCGTCCACCACGGCGTGGTGCACCTTGGTGATGGCCGCCCAGCGGCCGTCGGCCAGCCCCTCCACCAGCCAGATCTCCCACAGCGGCTTGGCGGTGTCCAGCCGCTGCGACAGCACCCGCCCGGCGAGGTTGCGCAGCTCGTCGGGGCCGCCGGGTCTCGGCACCGCGGTGTGCCGGACGTGGTAGAGGATGTTGAAGTGCGGGTCGTCCACCCAGACCGGCCGCCCCAGGTGCAGCGGGACGGGGCGGACCCGCTGCCGGTAGCGGGGGATGTCCGGCAGCTTGGCCAGCACCGCCCGGACCACGTCGCCGTAGGACGGCGCCGGGCCCTCGAAGACGGTCACCGAGGCGATGTGCAGCGGGGTGTTCTCCGACTCGGCGAAGAAGAAGCCCGCGTCCAGGGGGCCCATGCGCTCGGCGTGCACCCGGGGGGAGTCGGTGGGGGGAGCGGCGTCGGGGCTGGTGGTCGTCGGGGTCGTGTCGGTCTGCGCCATGACGCACCGTCCGTGGGTAGCCGTCCAGGGATCTGTAAGGGCTTCCCGACAGGGCCCCGTCCAATCGGACGGAGTGACAATTAGTGCGACCAATCGCGCTCGCGCCGGTCAGGCGGCGATCGACTTGGCGCGCCGGCGCGTGCGGCGGCGCCGGGCCGGGGCCGTGCGCCCGGCGGTGTGCTCGCGGACGAACGCGCCCGCCTCGTGGATGGCGGCCAGCCCCTCGGGCACCAGGTCGGCGAAGACCTGGAACACGTGCACCTGCCCCTCCCAGACCTGCAGGCGGCACGGCACCCCGGCGGCGGCGAGGCGCTCGGCCATCAGCTCGGCGTCGGGCAGCAGCATCTCGGTCGAGCCCACCTGGATCAGCACCGGCGGCAGCGCCGACAGGTCGCCGTTGACCGGCGACGCCATCGGGTCCAGCGGCACGCCGCCCTCGGTGAGCAGGCGCGCGAGCCGCTCGACCCGGCGGGCCGGCAGGTAGGCGTCCAGCTTGGCGTTGGCGTGCGAGACCTTGGCGGTGTGGTCCAGGTCGGTCAGCGGGGCCAGCGCCACGATCGCGGCGGGGGAGGGCAACCCCTCGGCCAGCGCCTGGAGCGTGGCGGCGAACGCCAGGAACCCGCCCGCCGAGTCGCCCGCGACCACGATGCGCTCGGGCGCGTACCCCTGGTCCAGCAGCCACCGGTAGGCGTGCGCGCAGTCGGCGACCGACACCGCCAGCGGCGAGGCGGGCAGCTGCCGGTAGGCCACCGACAGGACCGGCGCCCCGGACGCCGCCGACAGCCGCGAGAGCATCCGGCGGTGGGTGCGCAGCCCGCAGGAGAAGAAGCCGCCGCCGTGGAAGTACAGCACCGCCCGGTCCTCGGCCGAGCGCGGCGCGCGCACCCACTCGGCCTGGAAGTCGGCGAACCGCACCCGCTCCACCTCGGCCCAGCGGGGGGCGGGCAGCGCGACGGGGGCGGCCAGGTCGATCGCCAGCGCCGGGCGCAGGCCCACCGGGTGCAGCGGCCACAGCGACAGCAGCGGTCCGACGGTCAGCTTCAGGCCGCGCGCGGTCAGCCGGGCCCGCATCGTGGTGCCGGGGCGCATCTCGATCAGCGGTTGCATCGGCGACCTCCCGTCGGGGACCACTTGGTGACCAAGCGGTCAGTTCATCGCCCTGGCCAGCCTGCGGTGACGGTGATCACCGTGTCAAGAGATGGCCGGGTGATGAAGGTGACGTTTCGGCATCATTGCGGCGGCCCGGCGCCGCCAGGGCCAGAAGTGCTCCGATGACGCACAGTCCCGCGGTTATCCAGAAGATTTCCTGGTATTCGGTGCGCAGCGCGTTCTGGACGGCCACCTGGTATTCGGCCAGCGCTTTGTCGAATTCCGCCTTGGACATCAGGAACGGCAGCGGCATCTGCAGATCGGCCGTCAGCGAATGGAAGCGGTAGAAGCCCCATCCCGAAAGCGCGGCGATTCCGAGCAGCATCCCCATCATGCGGGCGACCACCACGGCCGCCGACGCGACGCCGTGCCGGGCCGCCGGGACCAGCCGCAGCACCGCCGACGACACCGGCGCGATCACCAGCCCCAGGCCGAGCCCGGTGACGACCAGGTCGGTGTCCAGGCGCGGCAGCGGGCCGTAGGAGGCGTTCGCGAGATCGGCGGGCCACGAGGCGATCAGCAGGTACCCGGCCGCCGAGACCGCCATCCCCGCCGCCATCGGCCACCGCTCGCCGATCCGGCGCGCCGCGACGCCGCCGGCCAGGGCCGCGATGGGCAGCGCGACCAGGAAGCGGGTCAGCAGCAGCGCACCGTCCACGGTGTCCTTGTTCAGCAGCGTCTGGGCGACCAGGACCACGTCCACCAGCGTGACCATGAGGGCCGCGCCCGACAGGAGGCTGACGCCCAGCGTCGCGAGCAGCGGCCCGCGCCGCACGCCCGCCAGGTCGAGCAGCCGGGTGCGGGCCTTGATCTCCCACACCACGAAGACCGCCAGCACCGCGAGCCCGGCGGCCACCACGGGCGGCCCCCACGGCGGCAGCGCCGACTTCTCCGGGTCGGGGTTGTACAGGCCGCCGACCAGCAGCCCGAGCCCGACGGCCAGCAGCAGCCCGCCGAGCCAGTCCACGCCCTGCCGCTCCGCATCCGGCCGCTCCGGGCCGGCGGGACGCCCGCCGGGGACGGTGAAGTGCACCGCGACCATCGCCAGCAGCGCGACCGGCACGTTGATCCAGAAGATCCACCGCCAGTCGCCGGCGACCTCCAGCACCGCGACCCCGTACAGCGGCCCGAGCACGCTGCCCAGCTCCTGGGCCGCGCCGACCGCGCCGAGCACCACCGGCCGCCGCCGCTCGTCCCACAGGTCGCCGGCCAGCGCCATGGTCACCGGCAGCAGCGCGCCGCCCGCCAGGCCCTGCACGACGCGCCCGGCGGTCAGCCAGGCCACCGCGTTCTCCTGGTGCTCCAGCGCCGTCAGGACCGACCCGGCCGCGAACAGCAGCAGGCACGCCTGGAGCAGGGGCCGCCGCCCGAACCGGTCCGACAACTGGCCGAGCAGCGGCATCGCCGCGACGTAGCCGAGCAGGAACCCGGTCAGCACCGGGGTGAGCCGCTCCAGCCGGTTGACCGGGATGCCCAGGTCCTTGACCACCGTGACGACGATCGTGGTGATCACATAGGCGTCCAGGGCCGCCAGCAGCACCACGCCGCCGCCGACCCCGATCGCGACCCGGCGGCGGGCGCTCACGCCGGCGCGCTGATCTTGTAGGGGGCGTCGAACTCGGTGAAGTTGATGATCACCGCGCCCCCGCCGGACATGTTGCCCCTGACCTTGAGCAGCCGGTGGTCGGCGGTGCTCACCCAGACCTGCCCGTCCAGGTCGCTGGTGATCCCCGGGACCAGCCCGGCGATGGCCGCCTGCGGCAGCTTCACCGCCACCCGGTGGGCGTCCTTGCCGCCGACCTTCTCGGTGGCCTCGGCCTTCGGCGACTGGACCGCGCCGAGCAGGCGGCTGATGCCGCGGTTCGGGTCGAGCACGGCCGACGGGTCGTACAGCGCGGCCGCGACCATCTTGGAGACCTTGCGCCAGCCGCCGGTCACGCCCTTGATGTAGATGCTGTCGCCCAGCGCGACGATCTTCATCTCGACCTTCTGCCCCGACTGCTCCAGCTGGAGCGCGCCCTCGGCGTCCCCGCTCCTGAGCAGCTTCATGTCGCCGCCCGACACCGGGACGGGCGGCTTGCCCTCGGTCGCCAGCGTGAACGCGATGCTCTTGAGCCCGGCCATGGCCTGCGCGGACTGCTTGAGGGTCTGCGCCGGGTCGAACTTCGGCGGCTCGGCCTCGCCGCCGCCGCCCCCCTGGCAGGCGGTGACGACCACGAGCGCGAACAGCGCCTGTACGAGCAGAATGAGACGACCTGGGGCTCTACGCATAGGCGGACCTTACCGACCGGTCACCCCCAGAGGAATCGGTACCGGGTATGACCCGCCCCCCTCTGCGGTATGAGACGGCCTTTCCCGGTGGCCGCCCGGCTGACCCCGCCGCTAGGATGGCGCTCGGCGCGTCCCGGCGGTGGTGTCCCACCAGGGCGAGCCTGGGGCGGTAGCTCAGTTGGTCAGAGCAGCGGACTCATAATCCGCCAGTCGCGGGTTCGAGTCCCGCCCGCCCTACTGGCGAGAATCCGCGGCCCCGAGGGCGGCGAGAGCGCCCCTGCCGGGAAGGCGGCGCCGCGGAGCGCGATCCCCTGACGGCCGCCGACCACCGGCGTGGAGCCGATGGGGAGTCACCGCGGCTTGGCCCGGAACGCCCGGCGGTAGGCGCCGGGCGTCGTGCCCAGGGCGCCGAGGAAGCGCCTGCGGAGGTTGGTGGCCGACGAGAGGCCGACCCGGCGGGCGACGGCGTCCAGGGAGAGGTCGGAGGACTCCAGCAGGTCCTGGGCCGCGGCGATCCGCTGGGCGAGCAGCCACTGCCCCGGGCTGGTGCCGAGCTGGTCGGCGAACCGCCGGGCGAGGGTGCGCGTCGAGACGCCCGCGTGCGCGGCCAGGCCCTCGACGGTCAGCGGCTCGCCGAGCCGCCCGGTGATCCACTCCAGCAGCGGTGCGAGCGTGCCGTCGATCTGCGCGGGGTGCGGCGGCGCCGAGTACTGCAACTGCCCGCCCTCGCGGTGCGGCGGCATGACCATGGTCCGGGCGACGTGCGCGGCGTACCGGGCGCCCTGGTCGCCGCGGACCAGGTGCATGCACAGGTCGATGCCGGCCCCGGCCCCGGCGCTGGTGGCCACGTCGCCGTGGTCCACGTACAGCACGTCGGGGTCGACCCGGAGGCGAGGGAAGCGCGCGGCGAGCCGGTCCGCCAGCGCCCAGTGGGTGGTCGCCTCCCGCCCGTCCAGCAGGCCGGCGTGGGCCAGCGCGAAGGCGCCGGAGCAGATGCTGACCACCCGCGCTCCGCGGGAGTGGGCGCTGCGCAGCGCCCCGACGACGGCGGGCGAAAGGGGCTCCTCGACGGGCAGCCAGCCCGGGACGACCACGGTGTCCGCCCGGTCCAGCGCCTCCAACCCGTCGGTCACGAGCATGTCGTACCCGGCGTACGTGGCGACGGGGCCGGGGCGCTCGGTGCACACGCCGAAGGCGTACCGCGTCGGGAGCCCCAGCCGCTCGATCCCGAACACCTGGGCCGCGCAGCCGAGTTCGAAGGTCGACTGCGGCGGTCGGACCAGCGCCACGACTCGATGCATGGCAGGAAAGTACCGCATGATGTCTTTCCTGACACTCGTCCCGGGCGGCGGGCGGCCGCCAGGCTGGCCCCATGGCGACAGAACGGAACACCCCCGGCTACGTGTGGTCCACCGTCCGGGACGCCCCGGTCCGCGAGCTCTTCCCGGGCATCCGGGTGCGGCCGCTGTGGCAGGGGGACGGCGGCGCGAAGGCCGCCGTGCTGGAGATGGACGCGAACACGCGCTGGGAGGGGATCGACGTCCACGAACCGGGGCCCGAGGAGGTCTTCGTGGTCTCCGGCGTCTTCAACGACGGCGACCGGGACTACCCGGCCGGCTCCTTCATCCACGCCCCCGCGGGCTCCTCGCACGTCCCGCAGACGACGACGGGCTGCACGCTGTTCCTCTTCTACCCGGAGGGTTAGACCGCCTGCGGTCGCGCGCGGGCCGCGCCCTCGGTCAGGCGGGCCACTCCGGCGGGCGCTTCTCCAGGAAGGCCGACATGCCCTCCTGGGCCTCCGGGGTCTGGCTCGCGGCGGCCATGACCTCGATCGCGTAGGCGTAGGCGTCCGCCTCGGGCCGGTCCAGCTGGCCGTACATGGCCTGCTTGCCCAGCGCCTTGCTGCGCGGGCTGCCCTGCGTGGCGCGCTGGAGCAGCTCCAGCACGGCCCCGTCCAGCTCGGCGTCCGGCACCGCGTAGTTGATCAGCCCCCATTCGGCGGCGGTGCGCGCGTCGATCCGGTCGCCGGTGAGCGCCAGCTCCATGGCCCGCTTGCGGCCCACGCTGCGGGAGATCGGCACCATCGGCGTGTGGCAGAACCAGCCGCCCCTGCCGCCCGGGGCCGCGAACGCGGCGCTCTCGGCGGCCACCGCGAGGTCGCAGCCCGCGACGAGCTGGCAGCCCGCGGCCGTGGCCAGCGCGTGCACGCGCGCGATCACCACCTGGGGCGCGGACTGGATCGCGCGCATCAGCTCGGCGCACGTCCGCAGCAGCGACCGCACGTCGGCGTGGGAGGCCCCCGCCATGTCGCCGAAGTCGTGCCCCGCCGAGAACACCGGCCCCTCGGCCGCCAGGACCACCCCGCGCGCGTCGGTGGCCGCGACCTCGCCGAACGCCGCCGTCAGCTCCTCCAGGAACGCCCGCGACAGCGAGTTGCGGCGCCGCGGCCGGTTCATGGTGATGGTGGTGAACGGGCCGTCGCGCTCGATCAGGACATCGCTCATGCCGCGACGCTATGCCAGCCCCGGCCCGGACGTCACGGTTCGGCCGTGGGATGTCGTACCCCCGGCGTACGGTGAGCGCGTTAGGGGAAGGGGTCCGGCCTTGAAGCTGCTCACCGCCACCGATGCCACCCAGGGCTACCGGGACAACGACTTCGACTGGTGCGTGGAAGGGGAGCTGGTGCACATCGGCGTGGTGTGCGCCCGCGACCGCGACGATCCCGACGGCGGCTGCGGGTGCGGACGCGCGTTCGCGGGCCTGAACTCCCACCGCGCCACCACCACCGCCATGGTCCGCGAGATCGAGGGCTTCACCGAGGCCGACTACGTCGAGGCGATCCGCAGCAGCCTGGAGCAGCAGGGCTACGACGCCGCCTACGCCGAGCACGAGGCGGCGGAGCTGCGCACGCTGGTGCGCGACTGGCCGGTGGGGGCGATCGTGGAGCGGCGGCTGGATGAGATCGTGGTACGGCAGGTGGTGCAGCCGTAACCGGAGATCAGGGAGGTGCCCGATGCTCGTCGCCTTCTCGGTGACCCCGCTCGGGACGGGGGAGGACGTCGGGGAGCTGGTGGCCGAGGCCGTCCGCGTGGTGCGGGCCAGCGGCCTGCCCAACCGCACCGACGCCATGTTCACCACGGTCGAGGGCGAGTGGGACGAGGTGATGGCGGTGGTCAAGGCCGCCTCCGACGCCGTCGCCGCGCGCTCCCCGCGCGTCAGCCTGGTGCTGAAGGCCGACATCCGGCCGGGCGTCACCGGCGCCATGGACGCCAAGGTCGCCACCGTCGAGCGCCACCTGGCGCAGGGCTGAGCCCGCGGGCCCGGGGGTCACCCCGGGCCCAGCCAGTCGGCTATCTCCTCGTCGGTCGGCGGGATCAGGCACCACAGCGCCTCCCGCACGTCGGCGCACAGCGGCACGCTCTCGTGCAGCCGCAGCAGCCGGAACATCCGCGCGGTGAACGGCCGCGCCCCCACCAGCGCCAGCCCGCCCGGCCCCGGGACGCGCTCGGCGCAGTGCCGGGCCACCGCCGACAGCGCGCGCATCCCCGCGGTGTCCAGGAAGGCCAGCTCGGCCAGGTCCACCACCAGCGGGCCGGGGCGCGCGTCGGCGATCTCCTGCAGGCGCCGCCGGACCGGCGCGGCCGCCATCCGGTCCAGGGTGCCGCGCAGCAGCACCAGCGTGTGGTGTTCGCGGGGCAGCACGACGATGTCGGCGTCGATCTCCCCTGGCGTGTCCACCATGACGTCCCCACTCCTCCGGCCGGTGACCCACCAGCATCGCGCGGGCACGCAGGGTTGCCAAGCCTCACGCCCGGCATTGCCCCGTTCATGATCAACAGAAGCGTTCACGATCAACCGAAGCAGGCCCGCACCCCGCCCTGGCCGCCGCGCGCGAAGTTCCGCAGCCGCTCGGCGGCGCTGCCGTGGTCGCCGGGCCGGGTCCACGGCACGTCGTCGCCGATCACCCGGAACGAGTCCACGATCTCCTGCTCATCGCCCGCCTCGAACCGCAGCGCCCCGTCGGCGGCCGCCCCGTAAAGGGCCCCGCCCGCCAGGCAGTCGGCCTGCAGTTCGGCGGCGGGGGAGACCAGCTCGCGGCGCAGCCGGTTCTGGACGGCGTGCCCCCACTCGTGCGCGATGACCAGGTACACCCACGCGTCGCCGCGCGCGTAGCCCGCGCGCATCAGGTGCTCGTCCCACGCGACGAAGTCCCCGGCCGGGCAGTAGACGGCGTTGTCGCGTTCGAGGGGCTTGCCGCCGCAGGACGGGCTGCCCGCGGGGTCGCCGCCCTCGTAGAGCCCCACCACCCGGGGCGGCCGGTACTCGCCGGTGAACAGCCGCGGCCAGTGCTTGGCCCAGTACCCGTCGACGACGTTCTCGGCGGTCCGCAGGTCCTCCCGGAACCCGGCCTCATCGAAGCCCCCGCCGCCGGCGTCCCGCCCGGTGCCGCGCGGGGCCTCCGCCTCGGACGCGGGCGGGGGCGTCCCGGACCCGGAGGCCCCGGTCTCGATCGCGCAGGCGCCGCTGAGCAGGAGCGCGCCGCCGAGGAGGAGGGCGGTCCACGACCGCCGCGCGTTGTGCATTGCCGTCTCCGTCATGTCCAGGGATACGCAGATGCGCCTGCCCTATGCCCGGTCCGGCGGAGAGCAAGACGGGCGGAACCGTGAGAACGCCGATTCCTGGTGGGAATCTGCGCCTTCACCTAAGATCGCGGGAAAAGTTCACGGCAGGCTTCCCGCCCGGAGGGCCGATGACCGACGAGATCCCGGTGGCCGGTGTCGACATCACCACGCCGAACGTCGCCCGCATGTACGACTACTACCTGGGCGGCAAGGACAACTACGCCGCCGACCGCGCCGCCGCCCAGGAGGTGCTGAAGCTAGCCCCGCACTCGCCCGCCCTCGCGCGAGCCAACCGCGCGTTCCTGCGGCGGGCGGTGCGGCACCTGGCCGCCGTCGGCGTCACCCAGTTCCTCGACATCGGCGCCGGGCTCCCCACGCACGGCAACGTGCACGAGGTCGCCCGGGAGGCCGCCCCCGGCAGCCGGGTGGTCTACGTGGACAACGACCCGACGGTGCTGGTGCACGGCCGCGCGCTGCTGGCGGGCGCGGAGGACGCGACGGTCGTGGCGGGCGACCTGCGCGACCCCGAAGGGCTGCTGGCCGATCCGACGGTGCGCGGGATGCTCGACCTGTCGCGGCCGGTCGGGGTGCTGATGGTGGCGCTGCTGCACTGCGTCGCCGACGAGGACGACCCGTGGGCCGCGGTCGCGCGCCTGCGCGACGCGCTACCGCCGGGCAGCCACCTGGTGCTGTCGCACATCAGCGCCAGCGAGCACGTGACGGCGGCGCGCGCCGCCGCCGACGTGTACCAGCGGTCCCGGGCCACGATGGTGCTGCGGGAGCGGTCGGCGATCCAGCGCTTCCTGGACGGCTTCGACCTGCTGGAGCCCGGCCTGGTCGCGCTCGACGACTGGCGGCCCGACGGCGACGGCAAGCGGGACGACCTGCCCGCGTGGTTCCTGTGCGGCGTCGGGCGCAAGCCGTGACGGAACCCGCTGCGGACGACGCCGGGTACCCGGTCCTGGACTTCAATCCCCTTGCGGGGCGGCGGCGGGCGGGGGAGACCGCCCGGCTGCTGGACGCCCTGCGCGACGAGCACCGCGCGTTCCGGTCGAGCTTCGGCAAGGGCTTCTGGGTGCTGACCCGCCACGAGGACATCCTCGCCGCGCACAAGGACCCGGGCCTGTTCTCCAGCGCGTCGGTCACCGCGCTCGACCCCGACCCGAGCTACCGGTGGATTCCCGAGATGCTCGACCCGCCCGAGCACACGGTGTGGCGGCGGCTGCTGCGGCCGCACTTCGCGCCCGCCGCCATCGAGGCGATGGAGGGCCGCGTCCGCGCGCACTGCGCGGAGCTGGTCGGGGAGATCGCCGCGAAGGGCGCGTGCGAGTTCGTCACCGACTTCGCGCAGCGCTTCCCCACGGTGATCTTCCTGGAGCTGATGGGGCTGCCGGCGGAGCGGCTGGCGGAGTTCCTGGCCTGGGAGCACGCCATCCTGCACGGCCCGCCCGACGCCAACCGGGCCCGGCTCGCGGCGATGGGCGAGGTCGTCGCGATGTTCACCGGGCTGATCGCCGAGCGGCGCGCCGACCCGCGCGACGACCTGGTCAGCGCGGCGCTCACCTGGCGGATCGACGGCGCGCCCGTGCCGGAGGAGGACCTGCTCGCGTTCTGCCTGCTGCTGTTCATGGCGGGCCTCGACACCGTCACCGGGCAGCTGTCCTACACCTTCTGGCACCTGGCGACCCACCCGGAGGACCGGGCGGTGCTCCGGGAGCGGCCCGAGGCGGTCCCCGACGCGATCGAGGAGTTCCTCCGCGCCCATTCGATCGTGCTGCCCGGCCGCAGGCTCACCCGCGACGCCGAGGTCGCCGGCTGCCCCATGAAGGCCGGGGACATGGTGATGATGCCCCTGACCATGGCCAACCGCGACCCGGCCGTCTTCGCCGATCCGGCCCGCGTGGTGCTGGACCGGACCGCCAACCGGCACCTGGCGTTCGGTGCGGGGCCGCACCGCTGCCTGGGCGCGCATCTGGCGCGGCTGGAGCTGCGGGTCGCGCTGGAGGAGTGGCACCGCCGCATCCCCGACTACGCGCTGGACGGCGAGGCGGTGGAGCACGCCTACGGCCTGCTCGGCATGGACGAGCTGCCGCTGCGCTGGACGGCGTCGGAGCGCCGGGGGCCGTAGGAGCGCATCACGACCGGCGCGTCCACCACGTCCTCGATCCCGGTGAACGGCTCGTAGACCGGGCGCGCCGCCAGCAGCCTCCGCGTCAGCTCCGCCTGGCGCTCCAGGTCGCCCGGCGAGCCGGCCGGCAGGCGCTCCACCCGCTCGCCGCCGATGTCGTAGGCGCGGCACACCAGCAGGTCGTCGCGCGCCTCGGCGACGTCCAGGTGCGTGACGGCCAGCGCGTCCACCCCGCCCGCCGCCTCAAGCGCGTACCCGAGCGCCACGGCGTCCAGGTGCCCGACCCGGAACACGCCCTGCCAGCGGCCCGTCCCGTTGTGCGGGTCGGGCAGCTCGGCCGTCAGCACCGGGTCCTCGGTGACGAACGGCCCCGGCCCGTGCCGCGTGGCGTAGGCGCGCAGCACCCCGAGCCGCACACCGCTCCCGCCCGCCTCGGCCAGCAGCGTCTCGGCGTTGGCGAAGGTGGTCGTGGACCAGGTCGTGTACGGGTGGAAGCCGTGCCATTCGTCCAGCAGCACCCCCTGCGCCCCCTCGAACACCACGCTCCCCGCGCGCAGCAGCCCGTGCAGATGCTCGCCGGGAACGATCCGCACCCGCTCCGCGAACGCGCTGAACGCCTCGGCGCAGTCGGCCGTGCTCGGCACCGGCTCCCCGCTGGGGAACGTGTTGAGGTACCAGTCGCGCAACCGCTCCAGCCCGCGCCGCAGCCGGGCGGGCGACAGGCAGTCGCCCGCCCGGAGCGCGTCGCCGTGCTCCAGCGCGTACGCGGCGGTCTCGCCCACGCCCATCCCGCACGATCCGTGCCGGTCCGCGCCGCGCGCGGTCTCCCGCGCCCGGTTGGCGGCCCGGTGGTAGGGCGTGGTCAGCAGCGCGTCCTCGTCTACCGTCAGCCGGTCCAGCGCGTCCGGCACGCCGACCGCCCGCAGATGCGCGGCCTCGGCCGCCAGCGCGAGCGGGTCCACCAGCATGAACCGCGACAGGTGCGTGCGCACGCCGGGCGTGAAGGTGCCCGACCCGAACTGCGCGAACGTGTGGTGCCGCCCGTCGTCCGCGACCACGTTGTGCGCCGCCTGCGCGCCTCCGTTGAAGCGCACCACCGTGTGGAACCGGCCCGTGCTGAATGAACCCGTGCCGAATGAGCCCGAGCCGAACGGGCCCGCGTGGACCGGCTCCGGCCCCCGAGCGCAGAGCCGGTCCACGGTCGCGCCCTTGCCCGCGTCGCCGAACCCGAGGTCGACCACGATCACGTGCGGCATGGGGTCCGGGCCTGTCACAGCCGCGTGGTGGTCGGCGGGCCCGGCTCCAGGTCCAGCGCGGGGGAGCCGGTGGCGACCGGCGCCCGCTCCGACTCCAGCCGGGCCAGCGCCCGCGACACCGACGGCCCGGCCGTCGAGCCGGCCTCGTCCAGGTGCGCCAGGCCCTCGTCCAGGTCGATGGCCTCCTCGGCGAGCCCGATGGTGAGCGCGATCGTCTCGCAGACCGCGTCCAGGTCGTCCAGGTACAGCACGTGCTGGCCGAGCAGGCCCTGCCAGAAGTCCCGCAGCCGGTGGTCGCGCGCGTGGTGCGCGCCCGCCGGGATGATGAAGTACACCTCGAACTTGCGCTGGAGCTCGCGCATCATCTCCGTGACCGGAATGTCCTTGGGGATCTTCTCGCCCAGCACCCGCGCGACCTCGGCGCGCTTCACCTTCGGGTAGGCCAGCTCATCGCCGATCATGAACAGGTAGCCGCGCCGCCCCCGCTTCTCCAGGCAGTCGAGCGCGGTGTGCCGCGCCATGAAGTACATGGCCAGCTCGTAGGACTCGGTCATCTGGCCGCCGCCCCCGCCCTCCAGCAGGATCTTGCCGAGGTCGTCGTCCATGCGGTTGTCGGCCTCGAACTGGCCGACCTGGAGCGGGGCGCGGTCGCAGGTCGCGTCGCCGATCGCGCCGAACATGATGTGCGGGTGGTCGACGTAGCCCTTGCGCAGCAGCAGCCCCAGCAGGTCGGGCAGCTTGGCCTGCAGCTGGCGCGGCACCCGCGCCATCGAGCCGGTCACGTCGAACAGCACCGAGATCGCCAGCGACTCGGGGTGGTCGTCGGAGTCGCGGCTCTCCCGCATCGCGATGCCGTTCGGGTCGAGGTCGGAGTGGACGGTGGTGGCGCCGCCGTCGGTGTGCGCGAACGCGCTGGCGCCGGTGGCGCGGCGGTAGTTCGCGGCGGCGGAGTAGACGTCGGTGGACCAGTGTCCGCTTCCCATCAGGGGGTCTCCTCTCAGGAGGTACTGGGCATGTGGAACGGGCGGAACCTGCGCGGCCCGTAGAGCCGTTCGAGCAGCTCGTCGAACTCGGCCAGCAGCCGCCAGGCGTCGCCGGGGCGCCGCCGCTGCGACGGCAGCAGGCAGCCCCTGGCGAACGCCCGCATCTGCTTGGGCGCGCGGTCGCCGATCAGATCGGTCATGCAGAGGGTGGCCATGTACAGGTCGGTCGCCGGGCTCGCGGCCTGGCGCGCCGGGACCTCGGCGGGGTAGCGGTCGGCGTACCGGTCGACCATTGCCGGGACGCGTCCGCTGGGGTCGGTGCCGGCGTAGCAGCCGGGCACCGAGTAGCACCAGTCCACCAGGACGAGGCCGTGCTCGACCGGGTGGATCAGGACGTGCTCGGGCAGCACGGCGCCGTGCAGGACGCCCGCGCGGTGCGCGAAGCCGAGCGCCACCAGCAGCCGCCGCCACATCCAGGCGGCGTCGCGCGGGTCGAGGCCGGCCGGGTGGGCGGCCCGCACCTCGGCGAGGCTGTGGAACCCGTCGAGCGCGGCGATCGCGTTGGCGCGGCGCAGCGCGCCGGTGCCGGGGTCGCGGTGCCGGAACGTTTCCAGCAGGCGCGGCACGTACGGCAGGAACCGGCCGTCGCCGTCCTTGGGGAGCTGGCGCAGCGCGACCGCCTCGCGTTCGAGCAGGTCGTTGTCGCCCGGGTCGCGGGGCAGCTTGACCAGCGCGGCGCGGCCGCGGCCGTCGCGGGCCGCGAACAGGTCGGCGAGGTCGCCGCGCGCCGCCCGGCCCGCCAGCCGGTAGGAGCCGCGCGCCGTCGTGATCGTCCCGGCGCCGCGCCGCGCCTCCCACAGCGCGGTGAGCCGGTCGAACGCCTCGCGCGTGCGGCCGCCGGTGGCGTCGGGGTGCACGAGCCGGGCGAGGCCGCGGTAGGCGCGCGCGGCCTCGGCGTCGTCGTCGCCGAACAGGTCGGCGGGGGTGCGGGCCGCGTCGAGCCGGGCCAGCGCCTGGTCGAGGTTCATCGGATCTCCTCCTCGCGGCCGGGCCGCAGCAGCGCCGGGTGCAGCAGCTTGGCGTCGCCCGCCCGGTAGAGCTTGGGGCGCGGGCCGCCGCGCCGACCGCCCCGGTCGGAGGTGGCGCCGGTGCCCTCCACGAACCCCGGCACCGACAGGACCTTGCGGTGGAAGTTGCCCGCGTGCAGCTCCTCGCCCCACACCGCCTCGTAGACGGCGCGCAGCTCCGGAACGGTGAACTCGGGCGCGCAGAACGCGGTGGCCAGCGGCGTGTACTCCAGCTTGGCGCGGGCGCGCTCCAAGCCGTCGGCGAGGATGCGCGCGTGGTCGAAGGCCAGCTTGCGCGTGGTGCCGGGGCGCTGCTCCCCGGCCGCGCCGAGGCCGAGCGCCGCGACCGGCGTCCAGGCGGCGTCGTCGGCGTCGCCGCCCGCGCGCGGCTCGGGCAGCTCGGGGGCGAACGCCAGGTAGGCCACCGAGATCACGCGCATCCGGGGATCGCGGCCCGGCCGCCCGTAGGTGCCGAGCTGCTCCAGGTGCATCCGCTCCAGCGGCCCTTCGCCCACGGCCAGCCCGGTCTCCTCCGACAGCTCGCGCACGGCGGCGTCCGGCAGGTCCTCGGCGTCGCGCACCCCGCGCACGAACCCGCCGGGCAGCGCCCACATCCCGGCGAACGGGGGGTGGGCGCGCCGCACCAGCAGCACGTGCAGGGCGTCGTCGCGGATGGTCAGCGCGACCACGTCCACGGTGACCGACACCGGGTCGTAGTCCCGGGGGTCGTAGCCGGCCAGGAACTCCCGCTCGTCCGCCACGCTGTCCTTCTCTCTTTGAGAAATACTCAACTTGAGAAGAACATAGCGCGCGAAACGCCCCCCGTCCAGCGGGGGGCGTCGTCAGCGCCGGTGGCGGCCGCCGGGGTAGGGGGGTTCGGGCTGCTCAGGCGGCTGGTGCGGCGGATAGGGGTCGAGCCGGTAGGTGCCGTCGACCTGCGGGGGAACGGGCCGCGCCGGGGGCTGCGGATGCGGGGACGAGGGGTGCGGGCCCGACGCGTGCGGCGCGGGCGCGTACGGGGCCTGCGGGTGCGGGGCGTGGGAGTGCGGGGACGAAGGGTGCGGAGACGGGGGGTGCGGAACCTGGGCGTGCGGAACCTGGGCGTGCTGGGCGTGCGGGTGCCCCGGGCGCAGCGGGGCGACCGCGAAGGGGTCGTCGGGCGGCGTCTGCTGCGGCCCCGACCGGCGCGGCTGCGGGTACGGGTACGGGCCGCTGCCGGGCGGCGGCGCGTCCAGGCGGACGGCGGCCGCCGGCGGCCGGTCCAGCAGCAGGCGCATCTGGCTGCGCCGGTGGCCGTAGGCGAAGTACAGGACCAGTCCGGCCGCCATCCAGATCAGGAACCAGCCCCAGGTCTGCACCTTCAGGTTGAGCATCAGCCAGCCGACCGCCGCGATCGCCAGCACGCCGACCACCGGCGCGGCCGGGACGCGGAACGGGCGGTGCAGGTCGGGCTGGTCGCGGCGCAGCATCAGCATCGCGGCCGACACGAACAGGAACGCGAACAGCGTGCCCATCACCACCAGCTGCTCCAGCGTGATGACGTCCACGGTCTGCGACATCACCACCGCCGCGCCGCCCGACACCAGCGTGGCGCGCGAGGGCACCCGGTAGCGGCTCATCCCGGCGATGCCGCGCGGCAGCAGCCCGTCGCGCGACATCGAGAACACCACGCGGGTCAGGCTGATCAGCACCACCAGGATCACGGTGGTCAGCGCCAGCACCGCCCCGATGTCGATGAACTTGCCCATGGACTCGGCGCCGACCTTGTCGAAGGCGTTGGCCAGCGCCGGGGCCGAGGCGTCCAGGTCGGCGTAGGAGACCATGCCCACCATCGCCACCGCGACCGCCACGTACAGCACGATCGTCACCGACAGGCTGATCAGGATGCCGCGCGGCACCTTGCGCGGGGCGTCGTCGGTCTCCTCGGCGGCGGTGGAGATCAGGTCGAAGCCGATGTAGGCGAAGGCGATGGCGGGCGCGGCGGCGAAGATGCCCCACAGGCCGAACGCCTCGGCCTGGCCGCCTCCGGCCAGCCCGAACACCGTGTCCAGCACCGTGGGCCCGCTGTCGGGGGCGGGCCGCGCGGGCGGGGTGAACGGGGTGAGGTTGGCGGGCTCGAAGAACTTCAGCCCGGCGGCGATGACCAGCCCGATCACGATCAGCTTGGCCAGCACCATGAACCACAGGGTGCGCAGGCTCATCCGGCCGCCGATCGCCAGCATCACCACCAGCAGCACCAGGATGCCGAGCGCGAGCACGTCGAAGCCCCTGGGCTGGCCGATCACCTCCGCCAGCCCGCCGGGCACCGGCACGCCGAAGTCGCCCAGCGTCTGCGCGGCGTACATCGACCAGACCCGCGCGACCACCGAGGCGGCCAGCAGCAGCTCCAGCACCATCGCCCAGCCGACCACCCACGCCCAGATCTCGCCGAAGGCGACGTAGCTGAAGGAATAGGCGCTGCCCGCGACCGGAATGATCGAGGAGAGTTCGGCATAGGCGAGCGCGGCCAGCAGGCAGACCACCCCGGCCACCAGAAAAGAAATGATCACCGCGGGGCCGGCGTTGCCGGCCGCCTGCTCTCCGGAGATCTTGAAGATGCCCGAACCGATCATCACGCCCAGGCCGAGCACCACCAGGTCGCGGGTGCGGTAGAGCACGCGGAGCCGGTGGCGCCCGCCGTACAGCTCACCGGTGGCGCGCTGGACCGGCAGGCGGCGGAACATGGTGTTACGCATGCGGATGTCCCCAGGTCATAGGTGTCCCCAGGCCTGAACCCGCGCCGCTGTTCGCAGGGTGTGGCTGCTGAAGTCCCTAAGAATTCACCATGAAAGGGTAAAATCGCAACGAGTTCCTCGAATTTGGGCTGACTCTCCGTTCCGAACTGAGCGCTGTTCGGTTTTCCGCGGCGCGGCGCGCGGCCCGCCCGGTGCGGCAGACTGGCATCAGGTCCCCGCTCGCCGACCGCCCGTCCCCCCGGAGCCGCGTCCATGAGACACCAGCACGGCCTCGTCCGATTCGAGATCGAGTTCCCGCCCGCCACCGACCTGGACACCGCCCTGCAGCTGCGCGAGGCGCTGCTGAAGTCGGGCGCGGACACGGCCGAGCCGCTGCGGGTGCGCCAGCCGGTCTCCAGCCGGACCCGGCCCGGCGAGATCGTGGACATCGCGGGCCTGGCGGTGGCGTTCGTCGGCACCGTCGCCGCGGTGGTGGACGTGCTGCGCGGCTGGCTGGCCGACCGGCGCGGGGACGGCGGCGGCATGGTCACCGTCCGGGTGGTGATCGACGGCGACCCGGTCGAGATCACCTACCCGGCCACCGGCCGGGAGGACCGCATGGTCCGCGACTTCATCCTGCGCCACCAGGGCGGCGACGGCGGGACGGGGGCGGGCGCGTGACCGCCACCGGCGAGGTGACCACCCTGGACGTCCGCGTCACCGCCCTCGGCGCCGACCGGGCCCAGTACGCCTACCGCCTGCTGACCCCCGGCGGCGCGGAGGGCGGCCCGCTGGAGCAGGAGTACTCGGTCGAGGTCCCGCAGCACTTCGTCCGCCAGCTCAGCGACCGCATCGACCAGGTCCTCCAGGCGGCGCTGGGCGCCGACGCCGGGAGCGACCACCACGCCGAGCTGGAGGAGCACGGCGGCGCGCTGTACCGGGCGCTGTTCCCGCGCGTGCACGGCAGCGTGCCCGACCTGGTGGCGCGGCTGAACGAGTCGACCGGCCCGCTGCTGGTGCGCACCAACGAGATGACCGTCCCGTGGGAGCTGGTCCACGACGGCACCGGCTTCCTCGGCCTGACCCGCGACCTCGGCCGCTTCTCGGTGGTGCAGCGGCGGGTCGTCAAGGGCCGCGCCATCAACGGCATCCGGCGCGCCCTCATCGTCGGCGACCCGCTGGGCGACCTCGCCGCCTCCGCGCAGGAGGCCGAGCACCTGGCGGCCTGGCTGTCGGAGCGCGGCACCGACTGCACGCTGCTGCTGCGCGAGCGCGCCAACCTGGTGGACGTGCAGCGCGAGCTGGCCAACGCCTCCTACGACCTGTTCCACTACTGCGGGCACGTCGCGCGCGACAACGAGTCCGGCGCGGGGCTGATGCTGCACGGCCGGTCGCTGCTCGACAAGGCGATGCTCCAGGTCATCCCGTCCACCGGCGTGCCCCCGGTGGTGTTCGTCAACGGCTGCGACTCGGCCGGCCGGGTCGCCAACCTGTGCGTGGCGTTCATGGCCAGCGGCGCCAAGGCGGTCGTCGGCACCCGCGCCGAGGTCGCCGAGGACGGCGCGCGCCGGTTCGCCGAGGAGTTCTACCAGCGGCTGCTGAGCGACGGCACCGTCGGCGAGGCCGTGCGCGAGGCCCGCGCCGAGCTGATGGGCGGGCCCGACGCGGCCTGGGCGTCGTTCCTGCTGTACGCCAACCCGGCGGTGCGGATCGGCGGCGCCCCGCCCGACGTGCCGAGCGAGCACCGCCCCAAGTTCGACACCTCGGTGGTCACGATGCTGGGGCTGGCGCTGGGCCTGGCCGCCGAGCGGCGGCTGCTCACCTCCCAGCACCTGCTGCTCGGCCTGGTCACCATGGACGAGATGCAGGAGGGCATGGAGGCCCGGGTGGGCCGGGGCCGGCTTGCGGCGATCACGCGCGACCTGCGGCGCGCGGTGGCCGAGATCCCGGTGATGGACCCGCCGCCCGGCCCCGAGGACGCCGACATGTACCCGATCCTGTCCGACACCGTGACCCGGGTGCTGTACGCCGCCGAGGACCGCGCCACCGCCGGGGGCCGCGACATGGTCGGCCTGCGGGACGTGGCGGCGGCGTTCGTCGAGGTCGGCGGCGGCACCGCCACCCGCTCGGTCACCTCCAGCGGCGTGTCGCTGCGGTCGCTGCTCGGCCAGGGCGCCGACGCCGCGACCGCCGGCGCCGCGGACACCGCCGACCCCGGCTCCCAGGCGAACCGCGCCGTCACCGCCGGTCCCGCCGGCAACGGGACCGCGCCCGCCGAGTCGTTCTCCGAGCTGTTCGACGGCAGCGGCCGCCTCCGCGCCGACCTGTTCGACACCGGCGTGCTGAACGCGCTGCGCACCGCGCAGCTGGTGGCGCGCAACCAGGGCACCGTCATCGCCAGCTACAGCGTCCTGCTCGGCTTCGCGATGACCGGCGGCGCGGTGCTGCGCGACGCGCTCGCCGAGCAGGGGGAGCGGGGCGAGAAGGCGCTGCGCGCGCTCGGCCCCGCCGCCGAGCCGCGCCGCTCGGCCTTCTCCAAGCGCACCCTGGTCGCGCTGGAGAAGGCGCGCACCGAGAACGCCGAGGGCAGGATCGGCGAGGCCGCCGTGCTGCGCGCGCTGCTGGCCGACCCCTCCTCGGCGGCCCGCGAGCTGCTGGACAAGCTCGGCGTGGACGGCGAGGCCCTCATCGAGGCGCTGCGGCGAGCAGACTGAGCCCCTTCTCCGCCAGCGGGTCGCCGGGACGGCGCGCCAGCACCAGCTCCCACTGCCGCCGCGCGCCGTCGGCGTCGCCGAGCCGGAGCCCGGCCAGCGCCAGCGCGTTGCGCGCCTCGACGTCGGCCGGGCACCAGTGCACCACGGCGGCGAACAGGTCGCGCGCCTCGGCGGTGCGGCCCTCCCGCGCCGCCGCCAGGCCCCGGTTGAACAGGTGCGCCGCGTACGCCGTGAGCCGGCCGTAGGCCCGCACCGGCGCCCCGCACCCGGCGCAGTCCTCGGCGTCGTAGGGGTTGCCGGTGCCGCAGCGCGGGTCGGGGCAGCGCACGGCGAGGCCCGCCGCGGTGTCGGCCCTCGCGGGGCCGGTCATCGCGGCGTCTCGTCCCTGCCGGAGGTGTCCACCGCCAGCTGGCCCGACCCGCCCGCGCCGGGCCTGCCGATCAGGATGTTCTTGATCTGCGCTAGCCGGTGGTGCAGGGCCGCCGCCTTGTCGGAGACGCCGCGCGGGTCGTGCTCCAGCCGGGTGCCGAGCTCCTGGAACCGGGCCGCGATGCGCTCGGCCTCGGCGCGCAGGTCGGCCCGGCCGACGCCGGAGGCCAGCCGCGCGACCTCGGCCGCCTCGCGCAGCCCGACCCCCACCGACGCGGCCGCGCGCTGGGTGTCGCTCTGCTCCGAGGGCGGCATCGCCCGCCGGTACAGCCCCACCATGTGCTCCAGGTAGCCCTGGAGCTGCCGGATGACCTCGCCGTAGGAGCGCTGGTCGGCGGCGCGGTGGGCCTTCTCGCCCTGCGCGCGCTGCGCCTCGATCGCCCGCCCCATCTCGGTCGCGTCGTAGGGGCGGCCGAGCTCGGCGGAGTTGTCGCCGAGCCAGGCGTTCAGCTCCAGGCAGTCGGCCACCAGCGAGTCGAACTCGGTCTTGGGCGGCTCCAGCGCGCCGGCGTTGCGGTCGGTGCGGCCGAGCAGCTCCTCCAGCTCCTCGAACTCGTGCACCGCCTGCTCGCGGTCCCCGGCCGCGATCGCCTCCGACAGCGCCTTGCGCGCCATGCGCCGCTTGATGTCGAAGGTGGCGCGCTCGCCCGGCGGCAGGAACCCCGCCGACTCCTCCAGCCTGCGGTCCAGCTCGGCGACCTCGTCGGCGCCGGGCAGCGCGCGCTCGGGCGGCAGCTCCACCGCGGCCTCGAAGGCGTGGTCGCCGATGCTGCCGCGCACGGTGATGAACGAGTGCCGGTCCATGTGCAGGTCGAACCGGATCGGGGTGCCGCGCGGGGTGGTGCCGGGCACCGGCACCTTGATCACCTGGATCTGCTTGCTCTGCTGGTAGAGCGGGAACAGCACGGTCTCGGTGTCGCCGGGGTGGGAGAAGGAGAACTCGGCGGTGGTCGGCAGCTCCTGCAGCGCCGGGACCAGCTCGCGGCGGAACGCCTTGCCGCCGCGCGACACCTCCAGCAGCACCGCCTTGGTGGAGATCGCGGTGTTGCTGGGGCCGGGCAGCCGCCGCTCGGCGTCGTCGCTGTGGGTGATGGGGCGGCCGACGGTGGCGACCGGCTCGTCGTCGGCGTCGTAGATCTCGAACGAGAAGTGCGACTCGCCGCCGGGCTCCAGCGGCACCCGCGTGAACGCGAACGACCCCGCCCCGCCGATGTCGGCCTCGTCCTCGTCGCCGTCGGGGGTGACCATCCGCACCCGCCCGCCGGCGAGGTCCGCGCCGGTCAGCGACTCCACGGTGCCGCCGATGTGGGTGCGGGTCGAGCCGGTCGCCGACGCGCCCCGGAACGACACCCGCACCGCGCCGCCCGCGTCCTGGATCGTCACGCCGCCGACCACGGCCGCGCGGATCGCCGCGCCGAGCGCCACGATCGTGTCGACCTTGTCGTACAGCGGCTCCTCGCAGCGCGCGCCCGCGCACAGCTCGGCGGCGACGGTCTCGCGGACCAGCGGCATGTGCGTGGAGCCCCCGGCGAGGATGACCTGGTCCACGTCGGCCAGGGTGATCCCGGCCTTGCGCCCGGCGCGCTCCAGCGCCTCGTGGCAGTAGGGGATGGTGCGGTCGACGAGCGGGCGGGCCACCTCGTCCAGGTCGGCGCGCTCGAACATCGCCTCGATGATGACCGGGTTGCCCAGCTTGTCGCGCAGCCGCCCGGTGTCGCGCAGCACGTACTCGGTGGACTGCGACAGGCCCTTCTTCACGCCCTCGGCCAGCATCCGCAGCTGGCTGAAGCGCAGCGCGTCCTCGGGGTCGCCGGCCGGGTCCAGCTCCAGCGCCCAGCCCTCGTGCACCAGGATCTCCTGCAGCCGCCGGGCGAGCGCGGTGTCGATGTCGTCGCCGCCGAGCCGGTTGTTGCCGCTGATGCCGAGCACCTCGTACACCCCGGAGGTGGCGCGCACCACGCTGACGTCGAAGGTGCCGCCGCCGAGGTCGTAGACCAGGAACACCCCGTCGCGGGTCTTGGTCTGCCAGCAGTGGTAGCAGGCCGCGGCGGTCGGCTCGTGCAGCAGGTCCAGCACCTGGAGGCCGGCCATCTCGGCGGCGCGGCGGGTCGCGTCGATCTGCGGCTGGTCGAAGTAGGCCGGGACGGTGACGATCGCGCGGTCCACCGCCCAGGTCGTGTCAGGGGTGGCGAGGCCCGCCACGTCCTGCTCGATCTGCCGCCGCATCTCGCCGAGGATCGCCGCCGACACCTCCTCGGGCCGCATCGGCGAGCCCGACAGGTCCACCGTGGCGGTGCCGCCCATCAGCCGCTTGACCGACCGCACCGGCTCGGGCGGGTTGCCGACCCGGATCAGCGCCTTGCGGCCCACCACCAGCTCCCCGCTCGCGGGGTCGCGCCACACGCAGCTCGGCGTGGTCGGGGACTTCGACACCCGGTCGCGGTGGAGGATGATCTCAGTGTCGGCGGGGTCCATCACGGCGACCGCGCTGTTGGTGGTGCCGAGGTCGATCCCGACCGCCTTGCTCACGATCTGCGTCATCACTGCTCCTGGTCGGCCGGGTCGGTGGACCCGCCGGCCGTCTCGTCGGGGTCCTGCTCGGGGGGCTGTACGGAGGGCTGCGCGGGGGACTGCTCAAGGCGCCCGGCGCGGGCGTGCGGGGGCGGCGCGCCCATGGTGACCTCGCCGGGGCGCACCACCGTGCCGCGGTGCAGCACGATCACGTCGTGGGTCTCGGCGACGACCTCGGCCGGGTACTCGGCCGCGTGCCGCCAGCCGACCACCTCCACGCGGTCGGCGACCTCGGCCAGCGGCAGCCCGGCGGGGTCCTGGAAGGTGACGCCGCCGCCGCGCAGCGCCTCGACCATCTGGTCCTTCAGCACCCGCAGCTCCAGGTGCACCCGGCCGAGGCCCGCCTCCCGCAGGGCCTCGCGGTGCCGCTCCAGCGCGGATTCGAGCCGGGCGACCAGCGCGCCCTGATCGACCGCGACCGCCAGCGCGTCGCCGGTGGCGTCGCGGGCGCGGCCGCGCTCGGCGCTCAGGTCGGCCTGGTGGCGGCGCAGGAGCGCGCGCACCTCGCGGGCGGGGGAGTCGATCTCCAGCTCCGCCGGCGCGGGGCGCTCGGCGAAGGCGTCCCAGCCGTAGGGCGCCTCGCCGGGCGTTCCGCGCGGCTCCTCGGGAGGGGGCTCGCAAGGGGGCTCCGCCAGGGGCGGGTCAGCCGAAGAGGACATCGGTCACCTCCAGGGGAGGGGCGCCCGGGCCGGGCGGCTGGGGCGCGTGGCGCGCCCCGGCCGCCAGGTCCACGTCGGGGGGCTCCAGCAGCCCGTCCAGCACCAGGTCGAAGATGGCGGGCAGGTCGAAGTCGGTGGCGCGCGGCTCGCCCGCGGCCTGCTTGAGGGCTTTGACGTTGGCGGGGTTGCGGCGGTGCCGCAGCGCGAAGTCGGCCCACTCCTCGTCGCGGTACCGCGCGCCGGGGGCCTCCAGCAGCTCGTGCAGCCGCCGGGTCTCCGGATCGCCGATCAGCTCCCGCATCGCCCAGCCGCACAGGTCGCGCTCGGCCTCGGTCCCGGCGAGGTCGCTCAGCTCCCGGCCGCGCCGCACGATCTCCTCGCGGTCGGCGTCCGGGGGCAGGCCGAGGACGTGGAAGGGATTGGGCCGGGCGGCGCCGTTCATCGGTCTCCCCACAGTCGCCGGATGTCGTTGCGGTTGCGGCGCGCGGAGGCGTTGGACGGGTCCAGCAGCAGCGCCTCGTCCAGCAGCCGCAACCCCCGCGCCACCGCCGTCGCGAACGCGGTCGCGGTTCCGTGCGGCGGCTGGGCCTCTTCCACCAGGACCTCGGCCAGCCCGCTGAGCGCGGTGGCCAGGTGCTTGCGGACGAAGTCGCGGTCCTCGGCCCGGTCGGTCAGCGCCAGCGCGCTCCGCAGCTCGGTCACGCCCTGCTCCAGCCGCCCGGCGTCGCGCGGCCCGTCGTTGGCCAGCGCCACGCCCTTGCCGAGGTGGGCCTCCAGGCGCAGTTGCCGGACCATCGTCACGAACAGCGAGTCGTCGGGCACCGCCGCCAGCGCCTGCAGCGCCCGGTCGTGCGAGCGCGCGGTGAGGTGCTCGCGCGCGGCGCGGATGGCGGCGTAGGTGCTCTCCTCTGCCGAGTAGCCGCTCATCTCCCGGACGAACGAGGCGGCCTGCTCGCTGTGCGGCGCCACCTCGCGCGCGCGTTCGCCCTTCTTCAGCGCAGCGGCGAAGCGGCCCTGCCCGGCCAGCACGTCGCCCTCCCGCAGCAGGCTCTGCGCCAGCAGGTCCACGGCGTTCTGGTTGACGGGGTCCCAGCGCAGCGCCTCCTCCAGGTCGGCGACGGCCTCGCCGTCGGTGGGCGCGACGACGCCCCGGAACATGTGGTGGACCGACAGGGCCTGGTTCTCGCGCCGGTGCCCCTCGCCGGGCACGCAGAACCCGGCCAGCCTCGCCGCGAAGTCGGCGCCCGACTCCAGCACCCGCCGCAGGCCGTCGAAGTCCTTCAGCGAGTACAGGCAGTAGCACCAGTCGTTGTGCCAGCCGATCCCCGCCGCCAGCACCGGGCGGGCGGGCACGCCGAGCCGCACCATGGGCGCCAGGACCGCGATCCCGGACTCGTAGTCGGCGCGGACGCCCTGCGGCAGCCGGTCGATGGCGTCGGGGTCGTTGACCGCGCGCTCGGCGTCCTCCACCAGGTTGGCGCTCCAGTGGTCGAGGGCGGCGCCGGCCAGCCGCGCGATCGCGGCGAAGCGGCCGGGGTCGGCGGCCGGGCCGTACCGCACGCCGAGGCCGCTCGGCAGGTCGGCCAGCAGGGCGGCGGCGGCCTCGGGGCCGGTCCGGCAGGCGTCCAGGCAGCGCAGGTGGAGCCGGGCGGTGGCGGTGCGGCCCGCCGCCAGCGCCCGCGCGCCCTGCGCGGCGTGCAGGTCCAGCAGCTCTCCGGCGATCCGCTCGCGCGCCCGGTCGGGAACGTCGCGGGTGGCCAGCACCAGCGCCCACAGCAGGGTCGCGGCGGCCAGGTGCTCGTCGGCGCGCTCACCGGGCCGTCCGCCGGTCCGCCCGCCCGGTTGCCCGGCGCGGCCGATCTCGCGCAGCGCGCGTTCCCGGTACAGGACGGCCAGGTCGTGCATCAGGTCCAGGTCGTCGGCGCGCGCCGCCAGGCACCGCTCCCACGCCGTGGAGACCGCGGGCGGGTCGTCGGCGAGCAGCGCGCCGCGCAGCGCGTCGTCGGCCTCGACGACCGCCTCCAGCGGGCGGTGCCGCCCGGCCCGCTCGGGCATGGCGGCGTCGTCGTCCTCCTGCCTGCCGGGGAACAGGCACGCCAGCAGCCGGTCCACGCACACCTCCAGTTCGAGGCCGCGGGCCAGGTCGTCCAGAGCCTGCCGGGACGGGGGCGACGGCGCCATCAGCCCTCCCACCTTCCGCGCAGCGAACCGGTGTTGGCCAGCGCGCGCATCTCCTCGAAGTGGCCCAGCGCCCTGGCGACCTGCCCGGCGGCGGCCGCGGCGGCGTAGCGCTTGGCGGCGCGGTCCCACTCGGCGGCCAGGATCGTGCGGCGGGTCTGGTTCAGCCCGCGCAGCCGGTCCTGGTACACGCGGCGCACCTCGGCGGCCTCGTCCTCGTCGGGCAGGAACTGGTCGGGCTCCTGGCCGTCCAGGACCCCGGCGGCCCGGCGCAGCAGCCGCGCCGCCTCCAGCGGATCGCCGCGGCGGCGCGCGACCGTCGCCCGGTGGCACAGGTAGCGGCCGTACTCCTCGCGCACGGTCTCGCCGTCGGCGCTCGCGCGCAGCGCCTCGCGCCAGGCGCGTTCGGCGGTCTCGTGGTCGTTCGCGGCGGTGGCGCAGCGGGCCAGGGTGAGCGGGTCGAAACCGCCCTCGGCGGCGACCTTGCGCAGGACGGCGGCCAGCTCGCGGGGCCTCGCCCCGCCGCCGCGGCCGGGCGCGGCGCACAGAGCGGGCAGCACCCGCTGCAGGTCCACCAGGCCGCTCACGTCGTGCGCGGGCAGGGTGCGCACCAGCAGCGCGCGGCACTCGTCCGGCGCGGACTCGGCCAGCGCCGCCGCCTGCGCCGCCAGCAGCGCGGCGGTCAGCCTGCCGGGGACGCCCTCCGGCGGGTCGTGCCCGCCCGGGTCGCCGGCGAGGGCGGCGGCGAGCAGGTCGCGGATGTGGCGGCCGGTGGCGTCCTCGGCGGGGGCGGCGCGCAGCAGCCGCAACGCGGCGTCCCGGTCCCCGGCGGCCAGCTCGCGGCGCGCGGCGGCCAGCGCGACCGGCAGGTCGGCGGGCCCGGAGGGGCCCGCCCCCGAACCGGGGCGGCGCAGCGCGGCGGCGCGGACGATGCCGTTGAGCCGCTGCACCTCGGGCAGGCCGTGCCGCTCGGTGAGCCCGGCCAGCAGCCGGGGCAGCGGCGCGGCGCGGTGGTCGCCGTCCGACCGCAGGTACGCGCCGGTCATCGCGCCCGCCAGCGCGGTCACCGCCTGCGGCGGCGCGTCGGCGGCCCCGTCCAGCAGGTGGACCAGGCGGTCGCACAGGCCCGGGTCGGGGACGGCGGGGCCGGTCAGCTCGGCCAGCCCCAGCACCCACGTCGCCCACGGGTGGTCGGCGGCGGCCCGGCGCAGCCTGCCCGCCGTCGCGACGAAGGAGTCGTCCGGGACGCCGGGCGCCTTCCCTGCGAACAGTTCGGCGGCGCGGGCCAGCGCGCGGGCGTCGCGAGGGATCGCGCGCGGCGCGTCGGCGGCCGCCTCGTCGAACGCCGTCGCCGCGGTCAGGGCCAGCCGCACGGCCTGCTCGGCGTCGCCGTCGGCCTGCCGTAGCGCCGCCTGCCTCAGCCGGAGGTGGCCGAGCGCGTAGCGGGCCTGGGGGAGGGCCTGGTCGGCGGGGACGTCCTCGGCGTCGGGATCGGCGCGGGTCAGCAGCCAGGTGCGCAGCAAATCCGCTTTCGGGCCGGAGGGGCGCGCCGGGCCGTCCAGCATCCGCAGGGCCGCGTCGAACCGGCCCTCCTGCGCCTCGTGCGCGGCCAGCGCCAACGCCGCCCGGCCGTAGCCGTGCGCGTCGGCGGCCTCGGTGAGCAGCGCGCGGCCACGGTCGGGATCGGTGCGCAGCGCGGCCAGCCCGGACCAGCGCAGGCGTTCGGCGGCGGGCAGCCGCCGGAACAGCGGCGTCTCCATGGCCTGTGCCAGCGCCCACTGGTTGTGCCGGGCGAACCGCAGGCCCAGCACGGTGCGCAACGCTTCGAGATGGTCGGCCAGGGTGCCGTCGGGGCTCTGCCAGTCCTGCGGTTCGGCGGGCGGGCGCTCGCCGCCCGCCAGGGCCGTCCGGGCGGCGGCGAGCGCGGTGTAGGCGGCGGGCGGCGCGGCCTCCTTGACGTTCTTGGCGAAGTCGCGGGCGGGGTCGGCGTCGCGGAGCAGGCACCCGACCGCCCAGGTGGGGGAGCGCGCGTAGCGCTGCGCGACGCCCTCGGGATCGTCGCGCAGCAGCAGGGCCCAGGCGGCCTGGTAGTCCCAGCCGGGCCGCCCCGGGAACGCCTCCGCCAGCGGCGGCAGCAGCTCCGCCGCGCGCCGGGCGTCGCCCTCCAGCAGGTACATGCGGCCGATCGCGTAGTCGAGCCATTCACCGGCGTGCGCGGCGACGGTGAAGCGGGCGAGCCGCGCGGAGTCGGCGGGCGCGGGGCCGGTGGCGGACGGGTCGTCCAGCCACGCCAGCAGCGCGCTCAGCGCGGCGAGTTCGGCGCCCGCGCGGGCGGTGGAGGGGTCGGCGCGGCGGCCGGGCCGTGCGGCCAGGGCGGCGACGCCGCCGTGGTCGCCCATGCGCAACCGGGCCGCCAGCAGGGCGACGAAGGTCGTCTCGTCATCGGGCGCGCGCGCGAGATGGGACGCGGCCGCGGCGGCGTCGCCGTCCACCAGCAGGGCGTTCAGGCCGAGCGTGCGTTCGGCTCCGGCGACGCCGGGGAAGCGCCGCGCCAACGCGGCCGCCTCGGCGATCCGCACGGTGCCCGAATCGAACCCGGTGGCCAGCAGGCGTTCCAGCAGAGGGAACGACTCCGGAGGCGGCGGGTCGGCGGTCCGCTCGGCCAGCGCGCGCGCCTCGGCCTCCTCGCCGCGCGCGGCGCGGGCCGCGACCAGCGGCCACGGGGCCGCCGCTCCGGTCTGCGGGCCGAGGGTCTCCAGCGCGCGGAAGTCCTCGTCGGTCAGCAGCGGCCGTGTCCGCTCCTCCAGCAGCGAGCCCTGCACCTCCGCCCACTGCCGGGCGTAGGCGTCGGGATGCTCGGCGATCTCGGCCAGCACCTCGCGCAGCCGTTCCAGCGCCCGCGCCGGATCGGGCTCGGCGACGGCTGCCGCCCACCTCCTGCGCAGCCGCCCGCCGCGGTTGAACAGGCCCCCGAACGCGCGCTCCGGCACCATCAGCGGTCGGGCCTCCTCTCCCGGCGGGCCAGCTCGGCGTAGTGGTCGGTCTGGTAGGCGTTGCCGTCCGCCCGGTACGACGCACTGATCAGGTCGAGAAGTTCGGCGCGTTCGGTCCTGCTGCGCAGCAGCGCCGGATTGCCCTGCACCAGCCGCCACGCCAGCTCCAGGCGGCGGGCGGCCGTGCCGTGCTCGCCGCGCGCCGCCAGCTTCTCGGCGGCCTCGACGTGCTCGCGCAGCTCCTGCGGGACGGTCCGCGCTGGCGGGGGCGCCGGCGGCGGCACCGGCACCCGCGCCGCCTCGTACGCGTCGATCGCCTCCAGCAGCTCGTCGGCGGTGCGGAACCGGTCCTGCGGATCGTGCGCCAGGCAGTGCAGCACCAGCTCGTCCAGCTCCGCCGGAACGGTGTTGTTCAGCAGCGACGGCGGATCGACCCGGCAGTCCGCCCGCGCGTGGTAGGTCCACTCCGAGCGCAGCGCGGCGGGCATGTCGTCGGGCGGGTGCAGGTGCCCGAACGGGTGCCGCCCGGTCAGCCCCTCGTAGACCAGCAGCCCCAGCGAGTACAGGTCCGAGGCGCGCACGCTCGCGCCCTGCGAGGTCTCCGGGGCCATGTAGGACACCGTCCCCGCGACGCCCTCCACGTGCCCGGCCGCCAGCATCCGCGCGGCCAGCCCGAAGTCCACCACCCGGACCCGCTTGTCCAGGCCCAGCAGGACGTTGTCGGGCTTGAGGTCGCGGTGCAGCAGCGGCGGCACCAGCGAGTGCAGGCCGCGCAGCGCCACCGCGACCTGCCGCGCCCACGCCGCCATCAGCCGCGCCGGGACGCCCCGCCGGTACTGGGCGAACTGCGCCTGCAGCGTGGTGCCCTGCACGTACTCCATCACCAGGTAGCCGCGGCCGCCGAGATCGTCGGCGAGGCCCGCGTCGTACAGGTGCACCAGGTGCGCGCGGGCCTCCAGGTCGGTCATGTCGTCCATGGCCTCGGCCAGCAGCAGCGCGTCGCCGAACAGCTCGCGCACGGTCCGCTCGGTGAGCCCCGTGCGCCGCGACACCTTCACCGCCACCCGCCGCACCGGCGCGCCCAGCAGGCGCTGCTCGCTGCGGAACACCGCGCCGAACCCGCCCTGGCCCAGCAGGTCGCCCAGCTCGTAGCGGCCGCCCAGGGTGCGGCCGCGCAGCGCGCTCAGCGCGACGGCCCCGCCGCCGGCCCGTCCGGCGCCCGCCCCGCCGCTCATTTCGGCACCGCCTCGACCTGCGGGTCGCCGGCCGGGTCGAACGACAGCACGACGCGCTCGGCGGCGTGGAAGGCGTCGGGGTCGCGGTCGGCGGCCAGCGTGATCGGGTCCACCACCAGCGTCCCGATCAGCCGCGACACCACCCGGCCGCCCTCGGTGCCCTCGGCGGCGCGGTCGGTGTCGTAGGCGAGGTCGGCGATGTGCTCGGCCAGCGCGTCCGGCACCGCCAGCTCCTTGCCGAACCGGGTGGCCCACAGCGCGCGCTGCTCGCCGAGCAGCTTGCGGCAGATGCCGCCCATCGCCGCGCGGTCCAGCGGCCGGAACACGATGATCTGCCCCAGCCGGGCCAGGAACTCCGGCGGGAAGGTGGCCTGCCCGGTGCGCGGGTGCCGCTCGCGGCGCAGCCGGTCGCGCACCGCCGCCGCGATCCGCTCGGGCGGGGACCCGGCCGCCGACATCTCGGCGATGACGTCGTGCCCGGCGTTGGTGGTGAGGATGAACATCGCGCGGTCGGCGAACGCCTTCACGCCGCGCTGGTCGATGATCCAGCCCTCGTCGAACAGGTTGAGGAAGGGCCGCCACACCTCCGGGTGCGCCTTCTCCGCCTCGTCCAGCAGGAACACGCAGTAGGGGTCGGCGTTCAGGTCGTTGATCAGCCGGCCGCCCTGGTCGTGGCCCACGTAGCCGGGCGGCGACCCGATGATGCCCGCCACGCTGTGCGGCTCGGCGAAGTTCTCCATCGGGTAGGTCTGCAGCCGCTTGGAGGCCGAGTAGAACCGGGCCAGCGTCTTGGCCAGCTCGGTCTTGCCGACCCCGGTCAGCCCGGCGAACAGCATCACCGACGCCGGGCGGCCGGGCCCGGCGAGGCCCGCCTTGACCCGGCGCAGCTCGGCCGCCACCGTCGCGATCGCGGCGGGCTGGCCCACCACCGACTCGGCCAGCACCCCGGCGAAGTCGGTGCGCTCGCCGCCGCCGGAGATCTGCGCGGCCGGGACGCCGGAGATCTCGGCGACCACCCGCAGCACGTCCTCGGCCCCGACCGCCTCCTGGTCGGACCCGCCCTGCGTGCGGCGGTAGTGCAGGTCCTCGCACGCGCGGTGCAGCACGCGGACGGCCTTGGCGGGCAGCCGCTCGTTCATGATGAAGTCGGCCGACAGCACCACCGCCCGGTCCACCGCGCGCTCGTCCACCGCCACGCCGAACCGCTCCGCCAGCCCCTCGGCGGCCTGCGCGGCCATGTCGCGGGCCTCGGCGCGGCCGGGCTCGGTCAGTTCGATGCGGGTGGCCAGCTCCAGCAGCGCGTGGTCGCGGGCGAGCAGGTCCTCGAAGTCCTGCGCGGGCAGCACCCCGATCAGGTGCAGGCGGCGCTCCTTCAGCGCGCCGCGCAGCACCAGCCGGTGGTCCTCGCCGCCGCGGCCGCGCAGCAGCGCCCCCAGCCCGTCCACGCACACGATCACGTCGGTGCGGCCCGCCACGTGCGCGATGATCCCCGCCAGCGCCGCGCCGCCGTCGGCGGGCGCGACGTCGCGGCAGTCCACGTACAGGAACCGTTTGCGGCGCAGGAACGGGATCTCCCCGGCGGCCGCGCGCCGCGCCAGCTCGCGCAGCAGCGTGGTGCTGCCCGCCCCGGCCGGGCCGGTGATCAGCACGTGGTGCGCGGTGGTGCGGTGCAGGGCGCGGTTCAGCGGGTCGAAGTAGTGGTCCACGTGCAGCGCCGGGGGCGGCTGCTCGGTGCGCGCCTGCCAGGTGAGGTCCTGCGACGGCGGCAGGCCGGGCGGCAGGCGGAACGCGGTGTCGTGCGTCCGGGCGACCTCGCGCAGCTCCTGCCCCAGATGGGTGCGCATCAGGTCCAGGTCCAGGCCCAGCGGCGGCGCCTGGAGCACCGCCGCGAGCCGGGCCGGGGGGCGCTCCAGCAGCGCGCCCAGCAGGTGCGGCGCGGCGATCCGGTCGTCGGCGCCGCCCGCCGCCTGCAGCCGGGCCGACCGCAGCAGCTCCAGCAGCGGCCCGCCCAGCCCCTCGCGGTCCAGCGGCAGGGCGCCGGTGTCGCGGGCGCGCTCGGTCAGCCGGAACGCGTCGCCGACGATCTCGGCGACCCGCACCGGGCCGAGGTGCGGGGGCACCTGTAGCCGCACCAGGTGCTCGGTCAGGCCCTCGGTCTCGCCGAGCAGGCCGAGCAGCAGGTGCGGCGGCAGCACCCGGTCGTAGCCGAGCGCGGCGGCGTGCAGGGCGGCCTGCTCCAGGACCGCCCAGGCGTCCTCGGCGAACTCCTCCGAGCGCAGCCGCCCGGAGTCCCCGTCCAGCAGCGGCGCGGGCGGGCCGGCGGCGGCCTCGATCCGGGCGCGCAGCGCGGCGGCGGCCGCGGCGGCGTCCAGCACGGTCAGGTACTCGCGGTCCTCCTCGTCCAGGTGCTCCAGGACGCAGGCGAGCAGCAGCTCCAGCGCGGTGCGCCGGGCCGCCTCGGGGTCGGCCTCCAGCCGCTCGGCGTACTCGGCGCCGAACGCGTCCAGCGCGGCCCGCGCCTCGGGGGAGAACCGCTCGCGGCGGCCGTCGAACGCCGGGACGCTCAGGTCGCCGGGCGCGCGCCCGGGGTTGTAGACCTCGATCCCGGCCAGCAGGTGCCCCGGCCGCACCCCCTCGGGCAGCGTGCGCGACAGCACCGGCAGCAGCGCGGGGTCGCGCGCGGCGGCGCCGACGGCGGCGTGCAGCAGGTCGCCGGGGCGGACCGGGCCGGCGGCGCGGTCGGCCGCCGCGTGCAGCACGTCGGCGGTGCGGGGGTCGGCGATCCGGTGGGGGGCGAACAGGCCGTCGGCGAACAGCAGCAAGATCACTCCAGGCGGCCGGGAACGCCGGCCAGGGGGCGGACGGATGCGTGCGCTGCGGGGGGTCCATGGTCTCAAACGGCGCTGCCCGGCGCCATGTCCGCACCGCGGGCGATCTTGCGCGGCCGGGGTCGGCCGGGGCGCTGGCGCGGTGCCGGGATCGGTGGCACGGTAGTGACGCCGGAATCTCAGGAGGCTCCGTGTCACGCAGCGCGACGTTCCCCGCCCCGTCCCTCTCGCGGCCTTCCAGCAGGCGCGGTCCGGCCCGCCGCACGGCCCTGGCCGCCGCCGCGGTCCTGGCGGCGTCCCTGGCCGCCCCGGGCCAGGCCGCCGCCGACGCCCGCACCGGCGCCCCGCCCGGCAAGAACCCGGTGGCCACCGGGTACGGCGGCGCGGTCTCCACCGTGGACCCCGACGCCAGCGCCGCGGCCATCGAGGTGCTCAAGCGCGGCGGCAACGCCATGGACGCCGCCGTCGCGGCCGCCGCCACCCTCGGCGTCACCGAGCCGTTCGTCGCCGCGATCGGCGGAGGCGGCTACATGACCTACTACGACGCGAAGAAGCGCCGCGTCTACGCCGTGGACGGGCGCGAGACCGCGCCCGGCCGGATGCGGGCCGACTCGTTCGTCGACCCGGCCACCGGCAGGGCCCTGCCGTTCGAGGAGGCCGTCACCAGCGGGCTCAGCGTCGGCGTCCCCGGCACCGTCGCGCAGTGGGAGCGCGCGCTGCGCCGCCACGGCACCCGCGACCTCGGCCCGCTGCTCGGGCCCGCCATCCGGGTGGCCGAGAAGGGCTTCGTCGTGGACAAGGAGTTCCGCGACCAGACCGCCGTCAACGAGGCGCGGTTCCGCGACATCGTCCCGACCCGGAAACTGTTCCTGCCCGGGGACAAGCTCCCCGAGATCGGCTCCACCTTCCGCAACCCCGACCTGGCCCGCACCTACCGCGAGCTGGCCAAACGCGGACCTGACTGGTTCTACGAGGGCGGCCTCGCCCGCGAGATCGTGCAGACCGTCAAGAAGCCGCCGGTCGACCCGGCCGCCACCCGCAAGGTGCGGCCCGGGCTCATGGAGGAGCGCGACCTCGCCGCCTACAAGGCGCTGCACCCGCGCCCCACCCGCGTGTCCTACCGGGGCCTGGACGTGTACGGGATGCCGCCGTCGTCCTCGGGCGGCTCCACCGTCGGCGAGGCCCTCAACATCCTGGGCAACTTCCGGCTCGACGCCAAGGACCCCGCGCGCACCCTGCACTACTACCTGGAGGCGTCCAAGCTCGCCTACGCCGACCGGGGCCGCTACGTCGGCGACCCGGCCCACGTGAAGGTCCCGCTGGACGAATTGCTGTCGCGCGGGTTCGCCCGCGAGCGCGCCTGCCTCATCAAGCCCGACCAGGCCGCGGCGGCCCCCGTCGCGCCCGGCTCGCCCGACGGCCGCTACACCCCCTGCGTGCCGCCCGGCCGGGCCACCCGCGCCCTCGCGCAGGAGGGCCCGCAGACCACCCACCTGGTCACCGCCGACAAGTGGGGCAACGTCGCGGCCTACACCCTCAGCATCGAGCAGTTCGGCGGCAGCGGGATCACGGTCCCGGGCCGGGGCTTCATCCTCAACAACGAGCTGACCGACTTCACCCTCCAGCCTCCGGCGCCCGGCTCGCCCGCCGACCCGAACCTGCCCGGCCCCGGCAAGCGCCCGCGCAGCAGCATGGCCCCGACGATCGTGCTGGAGGACGGGCGGCCCCGGCTGGCCGTCGGCACCCCCGGCGGGTCCACGATCATCACGACCGTGCTGCAGATCCTGGTCAACCGGATCGACCTCGGCATGGACCTGCCCGCCGCGCTGGCCGCCCCGCGCGCCACCCAGCGCAACACCCCGCAGGTCTTCGCCGAGCAGGCGTTCCTCGACCGGTACGGCCGAGCGCTGGCGGCGCGCGGCCACCGGCTGGAGCTGTTCCCCGGCCCGCCCGCCGGCACCATCGGCGCGGCCACGGGCCTGGAGATCCTGGGGCCGGGGCTGGTCCGGGCCGTCGCCGAGCCGGTGCGCCGCGGCGGCGGCAGCGCGCGGGTGGTGCGGCCGCGCCGGTAGCGCCGGGCCGATAGCCTCGCAGGCCGTCGTGGACCCGTCCCCGTGCCGCGGGGACAGGTCTACGGGCCGCCCGGAAGGGGAAGGAACGTTGCCATGGCGCAGGCGTACGTACAGGTGACCACCACCACCGACTCGCGGGCCGAGGCCGCGGCGCTGGCCAAGGCCGCGGTCGCCGAGCGGCTGGCCGCCTGCGCCCAGCTGGTCGGGCCGATCGCGAGCACCTACTGGTGGGAGGGCGAGATCGAGTCGGCCGAGGAGTGGATGGTGGTGTTCAAGACCACCGTGGACCGCTTCGACGAGCTGGCCAGCCTGATCACCGAGGAGCACTCCTACGACACCCCCGAGATCATCGCGACCTCCGTGGTGGCCGGGAGCATGGACTACCTCGCCTGGGTCGCCGAGCAGACCGAGCCCGCCGACGAGGGCGACCCCGGCTCCACCGCCGATCCGGTGTGATCCCGGTCATATCCGGGAAATAAGTCCTTGGTTACTGTGGCCGGTGCGGCCGTATCGGCGACGGCGCCGGTGCACCCGGGAGGACCCTGCGAGAGGGGGCGGCCATGCGTGCGGACGAGCGCACGGACACGAGCGCCGGCGAAGGCGCCGGCGAGGACTACGGCCTGTTCGGGCCCGGGTCGGTGACCTGGCGGGTCATGGGCGAGCCGGTGCTGTTCGTCGGCGGCGTCCGGGCCCTGCTGCTGCAGGCCCTGCACCCGCGCTCGATGTGGGGCACCGCGCAGAACTCCGAGCTGATGGACCCCTCGGCCGCCTGGGCGCGGCTCGGCCGGACGGTGGAGTTCGTGCGGGTGCGCACCTACGGCTCGCACGCCGAGGTCGACCGGGTGGGCCGCCGCATCCGCAAGCTGCACTCCAAGCTGTCGGGCGTGGACCTGAGCACCGGCGAGACGTTCCCGGTGGACGACCCCGAGAACCTGCTGTGGGTGCACATGGGGGAGGTGGACTCCTACCTCGACGTCGCGCGCCGCGCGGGCGTGCCGCTCAGCACCGCCGACGCCGACCGGTTCGTGGACGAGCAGCGCCGCGCCGCCGAGGTCGTCGGCCTCGACCCGGCGGCCGTCCCCGCGTCGGTGGCGGAGATGCGGGACTACTACGCCGACATGCGCACCCGCATCTGGGCCTGCGAGGAGGCCAAGGACGGGCTGCGCCGCATGTTCAACCCGAACGTGCCCCGGCAGCTGGTCCCGCTGAAGCTGGCCGCGCCCGGCGTCGGGCTGCTGGTGGTCTCCACGCTGCCGCGCTGGGCCCGCCGCATGTACGGGCTGCCCGGCCTGCCGACCTCCGACCTGGCCGCGACGCTGACGCTCAAGGGGCTCTACCGCACCACCCGCGTGATCCCCGAGCAGTACCGCTACAGCCCCGACGCCAAGCGCGCCCTGCGGCTCACCCGCGAGCACGAGGACGACGTGGCCACCTGGGCGATCGCGTCCTGACCCGGCGGGCCGCCTAGGCGGGCGGCGGCGGGGGAGCGCCGGCCCGCGCGTCCGGGTCCGCTTTCGCGTCCGCCTCGGCCTGCGCGGCGGCCCGGCCCTTCCGGGGCAGCAGCAGCGAGGGCACGATCAGCACGGCGGTCAGCGCGAGCGCCACCCAGAAGGCCGCGGCGAACGCCTCGGCGAGCTGCGGCGCGATCATCTCGCGCACCCGGTCGGGCAGCTCGCCGAACGCCTCGGTCCCGCCCCCGGGCGCGCCGCCCGGCGGCGCGGGCACCCGGTCGGCGATCTGCCGGGCCAGCACGACCGCCAGCAGCGCCGCGCCGAACGAGCCGCCGAGCTGCATCAGGATGTTCAGCGCGCTGGTGGCGCGCGGCACGGCCGCCCGGCTCAGCGTGGTCATCGCCGCCGACATCGTCGGCATCATCGTGCAGCCGAGGCCGAGCCCGCGCACGAACATCGTCCCGCCGAGCAGCCAGTAGGAGCTGTCCGCGGTGAGCCGGGTGAACGGGACCGTGCCCGCGGTCAGCAGCACGATCCCCACCGGCACCACCCAGCCCGCGCCGAACCGGTCGGTCAGCAGCCCGCCCAGCGGCATCGAGACCGCCGCGCCGAGGCCCTGCGGGGCCAGCAGCAGCCCGGCCGCCAGCGCGCTCTCGCCCCGGCCCATCTGGAAGTACAGCGGCATCAGCAGCAGCGACCCCAGCAGCGTGACGCCGACGAAGAACACCATCGCCATCGCGGTGGCGAAGGTGCGGTCGGCGAACAGCCGCACGTCGATCAGCGCCCGGTCGCCGCGCCGTGCGCCGTGCGCCGCGAACAGCGCGAGCAGCGCCAGGCCCGCGGCCAGCCAGGCGACGGTGGCCGGGTCGCCGAACCCGCCGGAGGCGCCCGCGGTGGACAGCCCGTAGATCAGCAGCACGAACCCCGGCGGCAGCAGGAGCAGCCCGCGCACGTCCAGCGCCGACCGGTCCGCCCGCGCGCCGCCGCGCGGCACCTTCCACCAGGCCAGCGCGAGCGCCGCGATCCCGACCGGCAGGTTCACCAGGAAGATCCAGCGCCAGTCGGCGCGGTCCACCAGCCAGCCGCCCAGCACCGGCCCGAGCACCGGGCCCAGCAGCATCGGCACGCCGACGATGCTCATCACCCGGCCCATGCGCCGCGGCCCGGCGGCCATGCTGAGGATCGCCATGCCGGTCGGCATCAGCATCCCGCCGCCCAGTCCCTGCAGCACCCGGAACGCGATCAGCGAGCCGACGTCCCAGGCCGCGCCCGACAGCACCGACCCGGCCACGAACAGCACGATGGAGGCCAGCCACACCCGGCGGCCGCCGAAGCGGTCCACGGCCCAGCCGGTGAGCGGGATCACGGTGCCGAGCGCCAGCAGGTAGCCGGTGATCACCCACTGGATCGTGGACAGCCCGGTGCCGAACTCGCGGCCCAGGGTCTCCAGCGCCACGTTGACGATGGTGGTGTCCAGGATCGCCATCACGGTGCCGGACACGATCACCAGGCCCAGCACGATGATCGGGCGGTCCAGCCGGTCGTCCGGCGGCGGGGCGGGACGGGCGGACGTGTCCTCGGCCATGGCGGAGGCCCCTCGGGTCCGGGATGCGGCGGCGGAGCGCCTGGAAACCCGCCGAACGGCGGTACGGCCCACGTTCCGCACGAGGGGGACGCCCGTCAAGCGCCTGTCCGGAGGAGGACTCGCCCGGAACCGCGCCCCCGCGCCACGGGCGCGACCGGCGGCCCGCCGGGCGAGCGGGCCGGACCAATCGGCCGGGCAGGTCGGCCGGCCGGGCTCAGCCGCGCCGCATCAGCCGGCCGACCGCCGCCATCAGCTCGGTGGACATGGCCTCGCTCTTGCCCTCCTCGGCGCCCTCGGCGACGCAGTGCCGCACGTGCCCGTCCAGCAGGCCGAGCGCGACCTTGTCCAGGGCGGCCTGGATGGCGCTGATCTGGGTGAGGATGTCGATGCAGTAACGGTCGTCCTCGACCATCCGCTCGATCCCGCGGACCTGCCCCTCGATCCGGCGCAGCCGGGTGCCGAGCTGGTCCTTGGTCGCGGTGTAACCGCGGGTGGGGGTCTCGCTGGTCGCCATCTTTTCCTCGCAATCGGTGCCGGGGGCGTCGTCCCGGGGATACCCCTGGGGGGAAACCCCCCTAGGGGTATCCTATACGGTTCGCCCCGTCTCCCGCCGGGTGGCGATCAGCGCGCAGCCCGCCGCCAGCAGCGCGCACACCCCGCTGACCAGCCACACCGCGACGTACCCGGCCGCGCCGCCGATCCCGCCGAGCAGGGTGCCGAACACCCCGCCCGCGACCGCGCCGCCCAGCGTCTTGACGTTGTTGTAGAGCGCGGTGGCGATGCCGGTGCGGGACGGGTCGCTCGCCTCGACGATCACGGTGGGCATCGCGCTCAGCGCCGTGCCCATCCCGGCCCCGGCCACCAGCAGGCAGGCCGCCATCTGCCAGGCCGCGCCGTGGAACAGCGCGAATCCGGCCGATCCGGCCGCCACGAGCGCGAACGCCCCGGCCAGGGCGGCCCGGTAGCCGGTCCGCTCGGCGATGCGGGGCGTGAGGGCCGAGCACGCGACGGCGGCGAGCATCCCGGGCAGCATCGCCAGCGCGATCGCCAGCGCCGACAGCCCGAACCCGTAGCCGTCGGCCCCGGGGTCGGTCGCCATGAACGTGGAGTTGGGCGACTGGCTGCCGAAGTACAGGACGCCGAACACGAACGAGGTCAGGTAGAACGGGGCCACGTGCCGCCCGGCCATGGCCCGCAGGTCCACCAGCGGCTCTCCGGAGCGCAGCTCCACGACCGCCCACACCGCCAGCAGCAGCACGCCGAGCGCCAGCGGGCCGAGCGTCCCGGCGGCGAGCCAGCCGGACTTCGCCGCGCCCGACACCCCGCCGAGCAGGGCCACCATCGCCAGGCTCAGCAGGGCGACGCCGGGCCAGTCCACCCGGCCGGAGGCGCGGCGCGCCGACTCGGGGACCGCGACGAACGAGACCGGCACGCAGGCCACGGCCAGCGCCGCGGCCACCCACAGGGCGAGCCGCACGTCGCCGAGCGCGTGGTCGGCCAGGCCCATGCCGAGGCCGCCCAGCAGGCCGCCCAGCGTCAGCGCGCCGACCAGCCGGGCGATCGCGCGGCGCGCCAGGGGCACCGGCAGCCGGTCGCGCACCAGGGCGATCTCCAGCGGCAGCAGCGCGGCCAGCGGGCCCTGGAGCAGCCGCCCGAGCAGCAGCACCGGGAACGAGGGCGCGACCGCCACCAGCACCGAGCCCACCGCGACGCAGGCCAGCGCGATCCGCAGCATCCGCCGGTGGCCGTACAGGTCGCCCAGCCGCCCGAAGGCGGGCACGCACACCGCCGCGGCCAGCAGCTGCACCGACACCACCCAGGTCAGCGCGGAGTCGGAGACCTCCAACAGGTCCCCGATGCCCGGCAGCAGCGGCGCGATCCCCGCCTGGAGGAAGCCGCTGACCACCTCGAACAGCACCAGCAGCCCGACCACGGCGGTGACGGAGGCGGGCGGGGGAGCGGCCGCCCCCTCCGGGCCCGGCGCGGCCCGGAGGCCGGTCACGAGGCGTCCCCGGCGCCGTCCGCGGCACCGTCCGCGGCCCGGTCCAGGCGGCGGACGGCCAGCTCGGCGAGCAGCGCGGCCGCGTCGGGCAGGACGGCGTCGTCGAAGGCGGCCTGGGGCGAGTGGTTCATGGGCGCGGTCGCGGGCTCGCGGTCGGCGGGGCAGGCGCCGAGGCCGAGGAAGGCCCCGGGCACGTGCTGGAGCACGAAGGAGAAGTCCTCCGAGCCCGCCATCGGGCGCGGCGCCTCGATCGCGCGGCCCCCGCCGAGGACCTCCCGTGCGGTGCGGAGCGCGAAGCCGGCCTCGGTCGCGTCGTTGACCGTCACCGGGTACTGCTCCTGGTAGTCCAGGTCGGCCTCGACGCCGTAGGCGGTGGCGATGCCGCGCACCACCCGCTCGAAGCCCGCGCGCACGCGGCGGTGCGCGTCCTCGGAGAACGAGCGGACCGTGGCCTCGAAGGAGGCCGTCTCCGGGATCACGTTGCCCGCCGACCCGGCGTGGACCGAGCCGATGGTGACCACGGCCGCGTCCAGCACGTCCAGGTTCCGGGTGACCATGGTCTGCAGCGCGCCGACCATGGCGGCCACCGCCGGGACCGGGTCGTTGGCGGCGTGCGGGGAGGAGCCGTGGCCGCCCTCGCCGCGCACGGTCACCCGCACCGCGTCGGAGGCGGCCAGCACCGTCCCCGGCCGGGTGGCGACCATGCCCTGCGGCAGCACGGTGGAGAACACGTGCAGCCCGTAGGCGGCCACCACCCGCTCCCCGGCGGCGTCCAGCACCCCCTCGTCGATCATGATCTTGGCGCCGCCCATGCCCTCCTCGCCGGGCTGGAACATGAACACCACGTCCCCCGGCAGCTCGGCGCGGCGTGCGGCCAGCAGCCGGACCGCCCCGACCAGGCCCGCCACGTGCAGGTCGTGGCCGCACGCGTGCATCACTCCGGGGATCTGCGAGGCGTAGTCCAGACCGGTGTCCTCCTGCACCGGCAGCGCGTCCATGTCGCCGCGCAGCAGCACGGCGGGACGCCCGCCGGAACCCGGCCGGCCGCCGCGCAGCACGGCGGTGACCGAGGACAGCGCCTTGCCGGTGGAGATCTCCAGCGGCAGGCCGTCCAGCGCGGCCAGGACCTTCTCCTGGGTGCGGGGCAGGTCGAGCCCGAGCTCGGGCTCGCGGTGCAGGGCGCGGCGCAGCTCCGACAGCTCTTCGCGCAGGTCAGAGGCGTTCTGGTAGAGCGACATACCGGTAGGGTGCAGGTCCCGGCCGCTCGGTCCGGGCCAACGCCGCGATCCACCGGAAGAGCCGCCCGCCATGCACGCATCCACCACCCTGGACGAGCTGGACCACCTGCTCGTCACCGCGCTGCAGACCGCGCCGCGCGCCGATTGGCGCAGGATCGGGGCGGCGCTGGGCGTGGACGCCTCCACCGCCGCGCGCCGCTGGGCCCGCCTGACCGGGGCCGGTCTGGCCTGGCAGTCCTGCGTGCCGCTGCTGTTCGAGGGCGTCGACCCGGTGGTCGCCTTCATCGAGGTGGACTGCGCGTCCGGCCGCCTGCACGAGGTGGTGGCGGCGCTGGTGGAGGACTCGCACGTGTTCAACCTGGAGCACCTCACCGGCGGCCGCGACCTGATGCTGACGGCCGGTTTCCGCGACCAGGCCGAGCTGGCGCGCTACGTGGGGTTCCGGCTGGGGCGGCTGGCGGGCGTGGCCGCGACCCGCACCCAGATCGCCACCGCCCTGCACGCCGAGGGCAGCCGGTGGCGGCTGGAGCGGCTGGACGAGCGCCAGCGCGGGCTGCTGGGCGTCGACCGGCCAGCCGTCGGGGCCGGGCGGCCCGTCACCGAGGACGACCGTGAGCTGCTCCGGCTGCTGAGCGAGGACTGCCGCCTGCCGGTGGCCGCGCTGGCGGAGCGGACCGGGCTCAGCGCGACGGCCGTCCGGCGGCGCCTCGCCCGGCTGGACTCCGCCGGGGCGCTGCTGTACCGGTGCGACGTTGCCCGCCACCGGTCGGGCTGGCCGATCGCGGTGCACCTGTGGGGCAGCGCGCCGCCGGGCGAGGCGGCCCGGGTCGCCGCGATGCTGGCGGGACTGCGCGAGACGCGGCTGTGCGCCTCGCTGTCGGGGGCCGACAACGTGCTGTGCACGGTGTGGCTGCGCTCGGTGAACCGGGTCCAGGCGTTCGAGACCGCGCTGGGGCGGCGGTTCCCGCAGCTCGCCATCACCGACCGGGCGGTCACGCTGTGGCCGGTGAAGATGGCCGGGCACCTGCTGGACCCCGAGGGGCGCCACCTGCGCAACGTGCCGTTCTGGGGGTGGGACGACCCGGCGGGCGAGGCGGAGCTGGGCGCGCTGCTCGGGCGGCTGCGCACCGGCCCCGCCGCGCCCCGCCCCTAGGAGAGCCGCTAGGAGACCGGGGCGGGCGGGACGTTCCAGGACGTGATCACGGGCCGGTCGTGCTCGGTCCCGAGCGTGGACACCGTGCCGGTGTCCAGCGCGAACAGCCGCCCGGCGGCCGGGTCGAGGCCGAGCCAGCGCGCGGTCAGCACGCGCAGCACGTGCCCGTGCGCGACGACCGCGACGTCGCCCTCCTCCAGCAGCGGCCGCACCCGCTCGATCACCGCGTCCACGCGCGCCCCGACCTGCTCGACGCTCTCGCCGGGGTGGTCGGCGTCGCCGGGGACCACCCCGTCGGCCCACAGGTACCAGCCGGGCCGCTCGGCGCGGATGTCGGCGCTGGTGATGCCCTCGTAGCCGCCGTAGTCCCACTCCCACAGGTCGGCGTCGGTCCCGTCGATCCGCAGCCCGGCCAGCTCGGCGGTGCGGCGGGCGCGCTCGGCGGGGCTGGAGACCACCCGCACGATCTCGCGCCCGGCCAGGGCGGGTTCCAGCGAGCGGGCCTGCCGCTCACCGCGCTCGGTGAGCGGCAGGTCGGTGCGTCCGGTGTGCCGGCGGACACGGCTCCATTCGGTCTCGCCGTGCCGCAGGACGATCAGTTCCCCCATGGGGCCACTGTACGGGTCAGGCGAGCACGTTCTCCAGGGCGGTGTGCGCCAGGCCGTGCGCCTCCGCCACCGGGCCGTAGACGACCCGCCCGGCGTGGGTGTTGAGGCCCAGCGCGAGCGCGGGGTCGGCGCGCAGCGCGTCCTTCCAGCCCAGGTCGGCGATCTGCACCGCGTAGGGCAGGGTCACGTTGGTGAGCGCGTAGGTGGAGGTGTTGGGCACCGAGCCGGGCATGTTGGCCACGCAGTAGAAGATCGAGTCGTGCACGCGGTAGGTGGGGTCGGCGTGCGTGGTGGGGCGCGAGTCCTCGAAGCAGCCGCCCTGGTCGATGGCGATGTCCACCAGCACCGAGCCGGGCTTCATGTGCGCGACCAGGTCGTTGGAGATCAGCTTGGGGGCCTTGGCGCCGGGGATCAGCACCGCGCCGATCACCAGGTCGGCGGCGCGCGCCTCCTGGGCGACGGTGTAGGAGTTGGACACCAGGGTCTTCAGCCGGCCCTGGTAGACGGCGTCGATCTGGCGGAGCCGGTCCACGCTGATGTCCAGGATCGTGACGTCGGCGCCCATGCCGACCGCGATCTGCGCGGCGTTCAGCCCGGACACGCCGCCGCCGAGCACCACGACCTTGGCCGGCGCCACGCCCGGCACGCCGCCGGGCAGCACGCCGCGCCCGCCGTTGGAGCGCATCAGGTTGTAGGCGCCGACCTGCGGGGCCAGCCGCCCGGCGACCTCCGACATCGGGGCCAGCAGCGGCAGCGACCGGTTGGGCAGCTGCACGGTCTCGTAGGCGACCGCGGTGACGCCCGCCCGCAGCAGCGCGTCGGTGCACTCGCGCGAGGCGGCCAGGTGCAGGTAGGTGAACAGGGTCTGGCCGTCGCGCATCCGGTGGTACTCGTCGGCGATCGGCTCCTTGACCTTCAGGATCAGGTCGCCCTCGGCCCACACCTCGTCCGCGCCGTCCAGGATCTTGGCGCCGGCGGCGGTGTAGTCGTCGTCGGGGATGGCCGAGCCCTCGCCCGCGCCGCGTTCGATGAACACCTCGTGCCCGTGGCGGGTCAGCTCGTGCACGCCCGCGGGCGTGATCGCCACCCGGTACTCGTGGTTCTTGATCTCGCGCGGTACGCCGACCTTCATGATGTCCCTCCGTCAACGCTGACCAGGCTCTCCTGCCGGAGCCACGCCTCAAGCGTGCGATCCGGGCGGGGGCCGGGACCATGTCCAGGATGTATAGGTATTCCCTGATCTGCTGACAGTATGTAAGGCGGCCGCTCAGCGCCGGGCGGGCGGCAGCCACTCGTCGGCGATCGCCACGGTGAGCTGCTCCAGCAGCGGCCCCGCCTGCCGCATGCAGCGCTCGACGTCGGGCTCGATGTCGGTGAGCGCGTACACCGCCTGGATGCGGGCCCGGCGCAGCTGCTCGCCGGTCAGGCCCCGCCGCCCGGCCACCGCCACCACCGGCACCCCGGCGCGGGCGGCGGCGCGCGACACCCCGACCGGGGCGCGCCCGCCGCGCAGCGACCGCACGTCCAGCGCCCCCTCCCCGGTGACGACCAGGTGCGCGCCCCGCGCCTTCGCGGCGAACCCCAGCAGGTCCAGCATGAGCCCGAGGCCCGGCTCGGGCTTGGCGTCCAGGAAGGCCAGCGCGGCGAACCCCACCCCGCCCGCGGCCCCCGCGCCCGCGCGGTCGCGGGCCGTCCGCCGGGCCGCCGACTCGGCCAGGTCGGCCCAGCGGCGCAGCCCCGCGTCCAGCACCCGGATCTCCTCCCGGCGCGGCCCCTGGCCGCCCACCGGCCCCCCGGCCGCCTGCAGCGCGGCCGCGCCGCCCCGGCCCAGCAGCGGCCCGGCGGTGTCGCCCGCCATGATCACTTCGATCCGGGACAGGTCCGGCAGGCCGCGCAGGTCCAGCGCGTGCAGGGCGCGCAGCGCGGCCGCGCCGGGAGGCAGGTCCTTGCCCGCGGCGTCCAGCAGCCGACCGCCCAGCCCCTGCACCAGGCCCGCGCCGCCGTCGGCGCAGGCCCCGCCGCCGAGGCCCAGCACGATGCGCCGCACCCCCAGCCGCACCGCGTGCGCCAGCAGCTGCCCGGTGCCCAGGCTGGTGGTGGACAGCGGGTGCGGCCGCCCGTCGGTCAGCCGCCGCGTGCCCGACGCCTCGGCCAGCTCCACCACGGCGGTGTCGCCGTCCAGCGCCAGCGCGGCGGTGACCGGGCGCCCGGTGGGGCCGCACACCCGGACCTCCACGCGCCGCCACCCGGCGGCGATGGCGGCCTCGGCGGTGCCCTCGCCGCCGTCGGCGACCGGCAGCTCCACCACCGGCACGCCGGGCCGCGCGCGGCGCAGCCCGGCCGCCAGGTGGCGGGCGACCGCCGGGGCGCTGAGCGCCCCGGCGAAGCGGCCGGGCGCCAGCAGGACGTGTCCGTGCCGGGGAGGGTCCAGATGATCGTCCGCGGACACCGCAGCCACGCCTTTCACGCCGGGGGGTCGGCCAGGGGGTAAGGCCCTACCTTCTGCTTACGCCATGACGGCACTATTTGACACCCAGAACCTCCTCGACGACGTTCAAACCGAAATACACGACGAAGATCGCGACCACGATCCACAGCAGCCAGTTCACGTTGCGCCAGCGGCCGAGCGCCGCCTGGATCACCGCGTAGGACACCAGGCCGGCGCCGATGCCGTTGGTGATCGAGTAGGTGAACGGCATGAACACCACGGTCAGGAACGCCGGGATCGCGATGCCGAGGTCGGCCCAGTCCAGCTTGGCGACCTGCGCCATCATCAGCGCGCCGACCAGCACCAGCGCGGGCGCGGCCGCCTGCGCGGGCACCACCGCCGCCAGCGGGGTCAGGAACAGCGTCACGGCGAACAGCGCGCCGGTGGCGATGTTGGCGAGGCCGGTGCGCGCGCCCTCGCCGACGCCCGCCGCCGACTCCACGAACACGGTGTTGGCCGAGGAGCTGGTGATGCCGCCGAAGGCGGCCGAGACGCCGTCCACGGTCAGGATGCGGCCCAGGCCGGGCACCTGGCCCTTGTCGTCCACCAGGCCGGCCTCGTCGCTGATGCCGAGGATGGTGCCCATCGCGTCGAAGAAGCCCGACAGCACCAGGGTGAACAGCACCACCAACGCGGTGATGAACCCGGCCCGGCCGAAGCCGCCGAACAGGTCCACCTGGCCGAACAGCCCGAAGTCGGGCATCGCGAAGAAGCTGTCGGGCAGCTCGGGGGTGACCACGCCCCACGAGCCCTTGCCCTGCGCCGGGATCGAGGCGTTGGACTGGATGACGACGGCCAGCACGGTCGCCGCCACGATGCTGACCAGGATGGCGCCCGGCACCCTGCGCACGTACAGCACCAGCATCAGCAGCAGCGAGAAGGCGAACACCACCGCGGGCCAGGTGGACAGCTTGCCGCCCACGCCGAGCGCCAGCGGCGGGGAGGCGGCGTTGGAGGTGATGAACCCGGCGTCCACCAGCCCGACCAGCGCGATGAAGGCGCCGATGCCGACCGCGATGGCGTGCTTGAGCGCCAGCGGGATCGCGTTCATGATCAGCTCGCGCACGCCGGTCAGCGCCAGCAGCACGATGATCACGCCCTCGATGACCACCAGGCCCATCGCCTGCGGCCAGGTCATCACCGGCGCGGCCTGGAAGGCCACCACCGCGTTGATGCCGAGGCCGGCCGCCAGCGCCATCGGGGTGTTGCCGACCAGGCCCATCACCACGGTGGCGATCGCCGCCGACAGCGCGGTCATGGTGGTCAGCTGCGGGATCGACAGCGTCGCGCCGGTGACGTCCTTGGCCCCGCCCAGGATGATCGGGTTGAGCAGGATGATGTAGGCCATCGCGAAGAACGTGGTGACCCCGCCGCGCAGCTCGCGGGCGACGGTGGTGCGGCGGCCGGTGAGGTCGAAGAACCGGTCCAGCGGGCCGGAGGGGCCCTCGGAGGGCGGCGGCGGGCCCTTGGGATCGGCGGTCGTGGCGTGCGACATCAGGCGGACTCCGGATTCAGCGGTGCGACCGTGGGCAGTCGTGATCGAAAAATGGCGAGCACAGAGTAACTGCCCGTGTTCCGGGACCGGCGAACCGGAGTGCCGGTACGGCGCCGCCGCCGTTTCGGCTGGTCACGCGTCCGGCCGCCGCGGGCGCCGCGGGGCCGCGCCGCCCGGCTCAGGAGCCCCGGTAGGTGGAGTAGCCGAACGGGCTCAGCAGCAGCGGCACGTGGTGGTCGGCGCCGGAGTCGGCGGCGGTGAAGATCACGCCGATCTCCGGGTAGAAGGTCGCGCCGCCGAGCGCCGCGTAGTAGGCGCCGGTGCCGAACCGCAGGCGGTAGGGCCCGGCGCCGCCGCTCGCCCCGGGGACGCTCCACCGCCCGTCGCCGTCGGTCTCCCCCTCGGCCAGCGGCCGCCAGGTGTCCTCCTCGTAGCGGTCGAGCCGCACCGGCATGCGGGCGGCGGGCCGGCCGATCTGGGTGTCGAGGACGTGAGTGGACACAGTCATGGCGTAAGTACAGCAGCCGCCGGGCCCCGCGCGGCGCAGGAGGGCCGGTGCGGCGCGGGCGGGGCGGCGCCCGCGGCGGGCCGGGCCGCGCTCCGCGCCGGTATCGACCGGCTATAGCCTGCCGTGGTGCGTATGCGAGAGTTGGCGGGTGCGGCCGGTGGCGCGATCGATTCGTACGCGCTGCTGCTGGCCTCGGTGCCCGAGCCGGTGCGCTGCTCGTTCCGCGAGCAGCTGCTCGGGCCGCTGGAGGACTACGACGCCGGGCGCAACTCCGATCTCGTGCACACGCTGGAGGTCTTCCTCTCCTGCTCGGGCTCGTGGAGCCGGACCGCGGCCCGGCTGCACGTCCACGTGAACACCCTGAGGTACCGGATTCGCCGAATCGAGGAACTCACCGGGCGGGATCTGGGCACACTGGAAGATCGAGTCGATTTCTTCCTCGCCCTGCGCGCCGTGCGCCCGGCGAGGACCTCGTAGGCAGGGTGGTCACAGGATGGATCGGGAGACTCTCGGACAGCGGATCCGGGCGCTGCGCATCCGGCAGGGGGTGAGCCAGGCCCAGCTCGCCTTCCCCGAGCTGTCCGACAGCTACATCTCGCTGATCGAGAGCGACAAGCGGGTGCCGGCGCCCAGCGTCATCGACCTGCTGGCGGCCAAGCTGAACTGCTCGGCGACCTATCTGGTCAGCGGGGTCAGCGAGGACGTGGTGGACGAGCTGCGCGTCACCCTGGACTACGCCGAGATCGCGCTGCGCAACGGCGCGGCCGCCGAGGCCCGCGCCCGGTTCGCCGACGTGCTGGCCAGCGCCGACGCGGTCGCGCTCCCGGAGATGCTGCACCAGGCCCGCTGGGGCCACGCGCTGGCGCTGGAGGCGGCCGGGGAGCTGGCCGAGGCGATCGGCGAGCTGCGCGCCCTGACCTCCGAGGCGTCGGCCGAGACCGACCTCGACCACTGGGCGCGGGTGCACGTGGCGCTCAGCCGCTGCCTGCGCGAGCGCGGCGACACCAGCGCCGGGGTGGCGGTGGCCGAGGAGGCGCTGCGGCACCTGATCGCCACCGGCGCCGACTCCACCGACGCCGCGGTGCACCTGGGCGCGGCGCTGCTGGCCGCCTTCATCGAGCGCGGCGACCTGGTGCGGGCCCGCCAGCTGGCCGCCCAGCTGGTCGAGCGCGCCGAGCGCGTCGGCGGCCCGCGCGCCCGCACCGCCGCCTACTGGGAGGCTGCCTACGTCGCTGAGGTCCGCGGCGAGTACGAGGAGGGCGTCGCGCTCGCCGAGCGCGCCCTGATGCTGGCGGGCGGCGGGGTGGACCCGCGCGGCCTGGCCCGGCTGCGGGTCGCCTACGCCGGTCTGCTGCTGCGCGCCCGGCCCGAGGAGGCCGAGCACGCCCGCGAGCTGCTGGCCCGCGTCCGCGCCGAGATCAACACCGGGTCGGCCGGGGAGATCGACGTGGCGCAGTGCCTGACCGAGCTGGCCCGCGCCGAGACCGCGCTGGGCCGCCCCGGCGCGGCGGTGTCACTGGCCGAGGAGGCGCTGGAGCTGCTGGGGGAGGAGCCGCGCCGCGCCGCGGCCGCCGCGCTCACCGCGCTCGGCGAGGCGTGCGTGCGGCTGGGCGACCGCGACCGCGCGGTCGAGGCCCTGACCCGCGCGGCCACCTGCCTGGAGGAGATGGAGTCCTCGCGGGAGGCGGCGCAGGCGTGGTTCGACCTGGCCGAGCTGCTGGCCGAGACCGAGGCCGACGAGCCCCGGATGGCGGCCTACCGGCGCGCGCTCACCTGCGTCGGGGTCTAGCGCCCGCGGAACCGCCCCGCCCATGATCGCGTCAGTGCATAATGTCGCGATCGTCGGAGCGGGGGAGAAGTCCTGAATGTTCGGTGTGGTGCGGCCCTGCCGCCATGTGCTGTGCGGGTCGTTGTTCGAGGACTGGATGGCGCACCTGTGCGGGCTGTGCCTGACGCTGCGCGCTGAGCACGGCCAGGCCGCCCGCCTGGTCACCAACTACGACGGCCTGCTGGTGTCGGTGCTGGTCGAGGCGCAGGCCCCGGACCGCTCGCCGCGCCGCAAGGCCGGGCGGTGCGCGCTGCGCGGCATGAAGGGCGCCGAGGTGGTGGCGGCCCGCGCCGACGGCGCGCGGCTGGCCGCCGCCGCGTCCCTGCTGCTGGCGGCGGGCCGGACCCGCGACCACGTGGCCGACGGCGACGGCCCGTACGGGCGCCGCCTGGTCGCGGCGGCCGCCGGGCGGATGGCTGACCGCTGGGACGCCGCCGGGGCCGCCACCGGCGCGTCGGTCGGCTTCGACCCGGCGGTGCTGCGCGAGGCGGTCGCGCGGCAGCCGCTGCTGGAGGGCGCGGGCGGGCTCGGCCTGCTGGAGCTGACCGAGCCCACCGAGACCGCCGTCGCGGCCGTCTTCGCGCACACCGCCGTGCTGGCGGGCCGCGAGCGCAACGCCGAGACGCTGGCCGAGGCGGGCCGGTTCTTCGGGCGGCTGGCGCACCTGCTCGACGCGGTCGAGGACCTGGCCGAGGACGAGGCGGCCGGCGCGTTCAACCCGCTGCTCGCCACCGGCACCACCCCGGCCGAGGCCCGGCGGCACTGCGACGACGCGCTGCACGGCCTGCGCCTGGCGGTCGCCGACCTGGACCTGGCCGACCGGAGACTGGTGCGCGCCCTGCTGGACCGCGAGGTGCGCCGCTCGGTCGACCGCGCCTTCGCGACCGGCGCCGAGGCCCGGCACGGCCACGGCGTGCGGCCCCCGCGCCCGGGCCTGCCGATCCCGTGCTTCACCGGATCGGCGGTGTGCGCCACCTGCGGCCTGTGGCAGCCGGAGTGGAGCGCCCACCACGGCGCCGACTGCTCGGACCGGTGCTGGTGCACCCGGCACTGCGACGGGAGCTGCGACGGCAACTGCGGCGAGTGCTGCAACTGCTGCGACTGCTGCGGGTGCGACTGCGGCTGCTCTTGACCAAGCGCCTGTTTGGTTGACATGCTCGCGGCGTGCCGGACGCGATCTTCGCCGAACTGCTGCTGGACCGGGCCGCCGACGACCACGCCGGGCTGCGCTTCGAGGACGAGGCCCACACCTGGGCCGAGGTCGTCGCGGCGGCCTCGGCCAGGGCGGCGCTGCTGCCGGAGCTGTGCCCGCGGCCCCCGGACCGGCCCCGGCACGTCGGCGTGCTGCTGGAGAACGTGCCCGAGTACGTGTTCTGGATCGGCGCGGCGGCCCTCGCCGGCGCCGCCGTCGTCGGGATCAACCCCACCCGGCGCGGCGCCGAGCTGGCCGCCGACGTCCGGCACACCGACTGCGACCTGATCGTCACCGACACCGCCCACGCGGGCCTGCTGGACGGCCTGGACACCGGCGTCCCGGCCGACCGCGTCCTGCTCGCCGGCACCCCCGCCCACACCGCCGCCCTCCCGGCGGACCCGCCCCCGCCCGACCTCACCGGCATCGCCCCCGCCGACCGCCTGCTGCTGCTGTTCACCTCCGGCTCCACCGGCGCGCCCAAGGCGGTGGCGTGCGGCCAGGGGCGGCTGGCCGCCATCGCCGCCCGCGCCGGGCAGATGTCGATCACCCGCGACTCGGTGACCTACTGCGCGATGCCGCTGTTCCACGGCAACGCCGTCATGGCCAACCTGGCGATGGCCGTCGGCACCGGGGCCACGGTGGTGCTGCGCCGCCGCTTCTCGGCCTCGGGCTTCCTGCCCGACGTGCGCCGCTACGGCGTGACCTACTTCAACTACGTGGGACGCGCCCTCGCCTACATCCTGGCGACCCCCGAGGAGCCGGACGACGCCGACAACCCCCTGGAGGCGGCGTTCGGCACCGAGGCGTCGGCCCAGGACATGACCCGCTTCGCGGAGCGCTTCGGCTGCCGGATCATCGAGGGCTACGGCTCCAGCGAGGGCGCCGTCTCCCTGCGCAAGACCCCCGAGACGCCCCCCGACGCCCTCGGCCTGCCCCAACCCGGCATCGAGGTCGCGATCCTGGACCCGGCCACCGGCGCCGAGTGCCCGCCCGCCCGCTTCGACGCCGCGGGCGGCCTGCTGAACGCCGACGAGGCCATCGGCGAGATCGTCGGCCTCAACGTGGCCGCGGCCTTCGAGGGCTACTACAACAACCCCGAGGCCGACGCCGAACGCGTCCGCGACGGCAGGTACTGGAGCGGGGACCTCGGCTACCGCGACGCCGAGGGCTTCTTCTACTTCGCCGGACGCGGCGCCGACCGCCTGCGGGTCGACAGCGAGAACTTCGCCGCCGCCCCCGTGGAGCGCATCCTGGCCCGCTGGCCCGCCGTGGTGATGTGCGCGGTCTACCCGGTGCCCGACCCCCGGACCGGCGACCAGGTGATGGCGGCGCTGGAACTGCGCGGCGACTTCGACCCCGACGACTTCGCCGCCTTCCTGGCGGCCCAGCCGGACCTGGGCACCAAATGGGCGCCCCGCTTCGTCCGGATCGTCCCCGCGATGCCGCTGACCGCGACCGGAAAGGTGGACAAACGCCCCCTACGCCGGGCCCACTGGACCGACACCGAGCAGGAAAGGCCGACGATCTGGTGGCGTCCCGACCGCGCCCTGTCCTACGAGCCGCTGACACCCGCCCAAGCGGCGGACCTGCGCAAGAACTTCGAAGAACACGGCCGATCCCACGTCCTGGGCACCCTGTGATCGGCTACCGGGACGTTACGCCGGTACGGAAAAGGCGATGAACCCGACCGAGTACACAGTGTGGCCGTATCATCACGCATGTGAAGCTGGTGGTGCAGATCAAGCTGCTGCCGACGCCGGAGCAGGCGGCGGCGTTGCGGGCCACTCTCCACAGGGTCAATTCGGCGGCCGGCGAAGTGTCGGAAGTCGCGTTCGCCGACGGCATCGTCAATGTCCATGAACTGCGCAGGCTCACCTACGGCCGGTTGAAGGCGGCCGGGTTGGGCGCGCAGGTGGCCCAGCATGTGATCAAGAAGGTGTGCGACGCGTATGCGGCCGTACGCGCCAGGCCCGGCGCGAGGCGGCCTGCCGAACCGGTGGTGTTCCGGCCTGATGCGGCTCATCCGTTCGATGACCGGTGCCTGTCATGGCGGCACGACGCGCGGACGGTGAGCATCTGGACTACTGCCGGGCGGTTGAAAGGAATCCGGTTCACCGGGCACTCTGGCCAACTGCAGACCCTGGCGGCGTGCCGTAAGGGCGAGACCGATCTGGTGCACCGGGACGGGATGTGGTTCCTGCTGGCCACTTGCGAGATCGCCGAGGCGCCGCTGAACAGCGACCCGGTCGACTGGATCGGTGTCGATCGCGGCATCGTCAATCTGGCCGTCACCTCCGACGGACACCACCATCAAGGGCGGCGGTTGTCGCGCTACCGGCGCCGTCAGGCCCGCAAGCGCGCCGAGTTGCAGGCCAAGCGGACCCGTTCGGCCGCCCGCCGTCTGCGCCGGCGGGCCGGGCGGGAGGCACGGCACGCCGCGCACCGCAACCACAAGATCAGCAAAGAGATCGTGTCCGTCGCCGAACGCACCGGGCGCGGGATCGCTCTGGAGGACCTGAGCGGCATCCGCGAGCGGGTACGGCCCCACGGCGACCAGCGGGACGCGTTGTCCTCTTGGCCCTTCCACCAGCTCGGCGCGTTCCTGGCCTACAAGGCCCGGCGGGCAGGCGTGCCGCTCATCTGCGTGGACGCGGCCTACACCTCGCAGATGTGCCCGCGCTGCGGGCACACCGGACGCGCCAACCGGCCCGCCCGGGACCGTTTCCACTGCCGCCGGTGCGGGCTCGCTGGCCCGGCTGACGTCGTCGCCGCCGTGAACGTGCGCGCACGGGCACGACGCGCGTGGGTGTTCGTCAACACACCCGCACCGACCCCCACCTGACGGCGGAAGTCGGTGGATGCGACCCCGTGGCCGTCCCCTCGTCACGGACAGCCGGGGAGCGCGACCTGGTCTGATGGAGCGGCCTGCGGGCCCGCACCATCAGGGTCGGGACGTTGACTAGGGTAGGTGAGGCCCTTCAACCCTATCTGGAGATTTCCGGCCTCCCATGATGATCAACAAACTGCGGTCGCCGCTGCGCCGCCTCGGCCTCCTCGCCGCCCTCGTCACCGCGTTCGCCACGGTGACGGCCGCGCCCGCGCTGGCGCACACGCGCCTGGTCGAGAGCACGCCCGGCAAGGACGCCACGGCCGCCTCGGTCACCGAGGTCAAGCTCGTGTTCAGCGACAAGATCAGCTTCGCCAAGGTGCTGGTCAAGGACGACAAGGGCAAGGAGTACCAGCAGGGCGAGGCCGCGCGGCAGGGGACCGAGGTCACCCAGCCGCTGTCGGGCGCGCTGCCCGCCGGGGCCTACACCGTCTCCTACGCGGTGGTCGGCGAGGACGGGCACCGCATCGAGAAGAGCGACCTGAAGTTCACCGCCGAGGCCGGCGGCGCGCCGGCCGGCGCCAACCTCCAGACCGCCGAGTCGGCTCCCGACCCCAAGGTCGAGGAGGGGACCGGGCCGCTGGAGGAGACCACCGACGACCCCGCGGCGCCCGCGACCAAGCCCGCCGCGGACAAGAAGGCCGACGACTCCGGCTCCGGCATGGTCTGGATCATGGTGGGCGGCGGCGTGCTGATCGGCATCGTGATCGGGCTGGTGATCGTGTTCCGCGCCAAGCGCAGGCACCCGGCGGGCAAGGGCGAGTGAGGATGAGCGGCGGTGAGTGAGGGCACGGTGTCCGGCGGCCTGCCGCGCGTGGTGCGCGCGGGGGCGGTGGCGCTGGCCGCGTCGATCGGGGTCCTGGTCGCCGGGCTGGTGCTGGGCGGCGCGGTCGCCGAGGAGGTGATCCCCGGACTCGGCGACGCCGGGACGGTGACGCGCTGGGGGCTGCCGGTCTCGCGGCTGCTGATGGACCTGTGCGCGGCCGTCGCGGTCGGCGCGCTGCTGGCCGGCGTCGCGCTGCTGCCCATGGAGGGCGGCAAGGGCGGGGCGCGCCTGTCGGAGGCCGCCGTCGGGTACGTGCGGGTCGCCTCCTGGCTGGCGGCCGCGTGGGCGGCCACCGCGGCCGCCACGCTGGTGTTCACCGTCGCCGACGTGCTCGGCCAGCCGGTCGGCGAGGTCGTCACCGGCAGCGAGCTGAGCAGCTACGTGGGCCAGCTCCCGCAGGGCACCGCGCTGATGCTGGTGGTGCTGCTGGCGGTGGTGGTGGCGCTGCTGGCGCGCACCACCGTCACCCCCGCGGGCGCCGCCGGGTTGCTGGCGCTGTCGATGGTCGCGCTGCTGCCGCCGCCGCTCACCGGCCACTCGGCCTCGGCGGCCAACCACTCGGTCGCGGTGACCGGCGTGGCGCTGCACGTGCTGGCGGTCGCGCCCTGGGTGGGCGGCCTCGCGGTGCTGGGCGCGCACGCGCTGGGCGGCCGCGCCCGGCTGGACGTGATGGCCGACCGGTTCAGCCGGATGGCGCTGTGGTGCTACGTCGTGGTCGGCGCGAGCGGGCTGGTGAACGTGATCGCCCGGCTGCCCGACCCGGCCGAGCTGGTCAATACCGACTACGGGCGGCTGGCCCTCGGCAAGATCGTGCTGTTCGCGGCGCTGGGCTGGTTCGGCTGGTGGCACCGGGGCCGCACGCTCCCGGCGCTGGCCGAGCGCAAGCCGTGGGCGTTCACCCGGCTGGCGGTCGTCGAGGTGACGGTCATGGCGGCGACGATGGGCCTGGCGGTCGCGCTGGCCCGCACCGCGCCGCCCGCGCCCGCCGAGGAGGAGAGCGCGGTCAAGGCGCTCATCGGCTACGACATGCCGCCGGCGATCACGCCGGGGCGGCTGGCCACCCTGTGGACCTTCGACTTCTTCTTCGCGGCCCTGGTGATCGTGCTGGCCGGGGTGTACCTGGCCGGGGTGGTGCGGCTGCGTCGGCGCGGCGACTCCTGGCCGGTGATGCGCACCGTCGCCTGGTTCGTCGGGCTGCTCAGCATCGTGATCGTCACCCAGAGCGGCGTCGCCCGCTACGCGCCGGTGCTGTTCAGCGTGCACATGGTCCAGCACATGGTGCTGAACATGCTCACGCCGATCTTCCTGGTGATGGGCGCGCCGGTGACGCTGGCGCTGCGCGCCCTCAAGCCCGCCAGGATCCGGGGCGACCGGGGGCCGCGCGAGTGGCTGACGGCGGTGCTGCACAGCCGGTACGTGGCCTTCGTCGCGCACCCGGCGGTCGCCACGATCATCTTCGTGGCCAGCACCTTCGCGCTGTACTTCACGCCGCTGTTCGAGGCCGCGATGCGCAACCACCTCGGGCACATCGCGATGATGGTGCACTTCTTCGCGGCCGGGTCGCTGTTCTTCTGGGTGCTGATCGGGGTGGACCCCGCGCCGCGCAAGCTGCCCTACCCGGGCCGCATCCTGCTGCTGTTCGTGACCATGCCGTTCCACGCGTTCTTCGGCATCGCGCTGATGAACCTCGGCGAGCCGCTGGCGCGCGGCTGGTACACCGCGGTGCACCCCGAGTGGGCGGTGTCCATCCTGCGCGACCAGCACACCGGCGGCGCGATCGCCTGGGGCTTCGGGGAGATCCCGACGTTCATCGTGCTGATCGTGCTGGCGTTCCAGTGGTTCTTCGACGACCAGCGCCAGGCCAAGCGCGAGGACCGGCGGGCCGACCGCGCGGCCGCGCGCGGCGAGAAGGGCGCGGGCGACGACGAGCTGGCGGTCTACAACGCCCGCCTGGCCAAGCTCGCCGAACGCGACGCCGACCAGGCCGGCAAGGGCGGAAAGCCGGGCGGCGACTGACCCGGCCCCGCGCGGACTAGCCCGCGCGGGGGATGCCGGGGCCGCCGGGAGCTGGGACGATCTGGGCGTGTCACTGCTGCTTCGCACGCTGGTCGATCCGGTCACCTGGCGGCGCTGGGCGCACCTGGTGGTCGGCGGTGCCCAGCTCATGCCGTACTGGTTCCTCGGCATGGTCCTGGCCTCGGTGCTGCCGACCCGCGACCCGGCCCTGGTGGTGCTGGTGATGCTGGTGTTCCCGCTGCCCGCCGCCTTCGTCACCGGGCTGGTCCCGGCGGTGCGGTACCTGGAGGGGACCGCGGCCAAGGAGCTGCTGCGCGGCCCGAGCGCGGCGCTGAGGCCCGCGGCGGCGCCGTCGTGGCCGACCCGGGTCCGCACCGGCGTGTGGTTCACCGCGCACCTGCACGCCGGCGTCGTCATCAGCGCGATGAGCCTGGCGGTCCCGCCCTTCGCGGTGGTGCTCGCGCTGCTGCCGTTCTTCGACTGGGGGCTGGGCACCGCCGCCGAGCCCGGCCCGCTGTACGCCTGGAAGCACAGCGGCTGGGTGTGGCTGGCCCCGCCCGCCGCGCTGCTGGTGACGGTGGCGCTGCTGGGCATGATCGTGCTGGCGGGGGCCGGGATGAGCCGCCTCGGGCCGGTGCTGCTGGGGCCGTCCCCGGCCGAGCGGATGGCCGAGCTGGAGGCCACCGCGCGCCGCCTGGCCGAACGCAACCGGCTCGCGCGCGAGCTGCACGACTCGGTCGGGCACGCGCTGAGCGTGGTGACGCTCCAGGCGGCCGCGGCGGGGCGGGTGCTGGACCGCGACCCCGGCTTCGCGCGGCAGGCGCTGGGGGCGATCGAGGAGTCGGCGCGCTCGGCGCTGGAGGACCTGGACCACGTGCTGGGCCTGCTGCGCGAGGACCGCCCCGCGGACGGGGCCCGGACCGCGCCGCAGCCCACGCTCGGCGACCTGGGGCGGCTGCTGGAGCAGACCCGCATCGCGGGCGTGGAGCTGGACGCCGAGGTCCGTCCGGAGGTGGAGCACGTCCCGGCGGCGGTGTCGCGGGAGGCGTACCGGATCGTGCAGGAGGGGCTGACCAACGCGCTGCGGCACGCGGGCAAGGTGCCGGTGCGGCTGCGGATCGCGGTGCGGGAGGAGCGGCTGGAGATGGAGATGGGCAACCCCCTGGCCGGGCGCGGCGGGGCGGGCGGCGACCACGGCGGCGGCCGCGGCCTCGCGGGCATCCGCGAGCGGGTGACGGTGCTGCGCGGCACGGTGGCGGCCGGGCCGGAGGCGGGAGAGTGGCGCATGCGGGTGGAGCTGCCGCTAAGGTCCGGATCATGACGATCAAGGTGCTGCTGGTGGACGACGAGCGGCTGATCCGGGCGGGGCTCGCGGCCATCATCGACGCCGAGCCCGACCTGGAGGTGGCCGGCGAGGCCGCCGACGGCGCCGAGGTGCCCGGCCAGGTGGCGCGGCTGCGCCCCGACGTGGTGCTGATGGACGTGCGGATGCCCCGGCTGGACGGCATCCAGGCCACCCGGCACCTGCTGGGGACGATGGCCGAGCCGCCGCGCGTCATCGTCGTGACGACCTTCGAGAACGACGAGTACGTCTACGACGCGCTCAAGGCCGGGGCCAGCGGCTTCCTGCTCAAGCGCACCCGGCCCGAGGAGATCCTCCAGGCGATCCGGATGGTCGCGCACGGCGACAGCCTGCTGTTCCCGGCGGCGATCCGCGCGCTGGCCGCCGAGCACGCCCCGGCCGGGCCCGGCGGCGGGGCGCGCTGGCACGACCGGCTCACCGAGCGCGAGGCCGACGTGCTGCGGCTGATGGCCAAGGGGCGCTCCAACGCCGAGATCGCCGCCGAGCTGTTCGTCAGCCCGCAGACCGTCAAGACCCACGTCGGCAACGTCCTGGCCAAGCTGCAGGCCCGCGACCGCACCCAGGCGGTGATCCTGGCCTACGAGACCGGGTTCATCGTCCCCGGCTGAGTCCACCGCCCCCCGGCGGACCGCGCGATCGCCGTCGGCGAACGGCCCTTGGCGGCGCGCGCCGCCGGTGCTGGAGTGATCTCCATGCGGGATTTCCGGTTCGGGTTCAACTTCTTCGACATCCCCTCGCGCGCGGAGTTCGTCGAGCGCTGCCGCAGGGCCGAGGGGTTCGGCTACGACGTGGCGCTGGTCCCCGACCACCTGGGCGGGCCCGCGCCGTTCCCCACGCTGGTCGCCGCCGCCGAGGCGACCGAGCGGCTGCGGGTGGGCACCCTGGTGCTGAACGCCGCCTTCTGGAACCCCCACCTGCTGGCGCGCGAGGTCGCCACCGCCGACCGGCTCACCGGCGGCCGGCTGGAGCTGGGCCTCGGCGCCGGGCACATGAAATGGGAGTTCGACGCGGCGGGCGTCCCCTGGCGGCCGTTCGGCGAGCGGGTGGAGCACCTGGCCGCGACCATCGCCGGGCTGGGCGCGGTGTTCGGCGGCACCGGCTACCCCGAGCACGCGCCGCTGCGCGAGCACTACGGCCTGGCGGAGCTGGCGCCCGTGCAGCGGCGCGGCTTCGGCGGATCGGGGCCGCCCCTGCTGGTCGGCGGCACCGGCGACACGGTGCTGGAGCTGGCCGCGCGGCACGCCGACATCGTCGGGATCGCGGGCACCTACCAGGACAAGGGCAAGCCGCCCGGCACCTTCCTGCTCGGCACCGCGGCGCAGACCGCCGAACGGGTCGCCTACGTCCGCGAGCGTGCGGGGGAGCGGTTCGGGGACCTGGAGCTGAACCTGCTGGTGCAGGCGGTGGTGGTGACCGACGACCGGCGCGCGGTCGCCGAGTCGCTCGGCCCGTCGATGCTGCCGCACCTCACGGTGGAGGAGATCCTGGAGACGCCGTTCCTGCTCATCGGCACCGTCGGCCAGATGGCGGAGCAGCTGCGCGAGAGCCGCGAGCGGTACGGCTTCTCCTACGTCACCGTGCACGCGCCCTTCATGGAGGACTTCGGGCCGGTGGTGGCGGCGCTGGCGTGAGCGGGCTCTTGCGCCGAACGATCAGAACGCGATTCTATTTGTCGTGCGGGCCCGGTCGGGCCCGCGCCACCTGCAGTGATCCCGGAAGGACGACGATGGGCGCGACGTCTCCTGCTCTGTCCCTGGACTACCCCGACGTGCCGGTGGGCGCGGTCGTGACCGGCGCGGCCCGCCGCTGGACCGACCGCACCGCCCTGCACTACATGGGCCGCGACATCTCCTACACCGAGCTGGCCGAGGAGTCGGCGCGCTTCGCCAACGGGCTGGCCGCGCGGGGCATCGGGCCGGGCGACGTGGTCGCCCTGCACTTGCCCAACGTGCCGGAGTTCGCCTTCGCCTACTACGGCACCCTGCTGGCCGGGGCCACCTTCTCGCCCTGCAACCCGCTGCTGCCGCCCGACGAGCTGGCCTTCCAGCTCGACGACTGCGCCGCCACGGCCGTGGTCACCCTGGACCTGGTCGCCGGGTCGGTCGCCCAGGCGGTCGGCCGCACCAAGGTCTCCACCGTGATCGTCGCCGGGGCGCTCGGGCCGGTGGACCTGGCGACGCTGTGCGACGGGGCGTTCGCCGCCAACGGCGTCGCGTTCGCCGAGGTGGGGGAGGGGCGGTCCGCCGAGCCGCCCGCCGTCGAGATCGACACGCGGACGGCCCTGGCGCACATCGCCTACACCGGCGGCACCACCGGCCGCTCCAAGGGCGTCATGCTGCCGCACCGCAACGTGGTGGTGAACGTCCTGCAGTTCGCCTGCGCCGGGTCCGGCACGGTCCCCGGCCTGGACGAGCGGGGCGGGCTGGTGCTGCGAGGCGACCCCGACCCCGCCGAGTACCCGGTGCCGCAGGGCGAGGGCGTCATCGTCAACGTGGCCCCCTGGTTCCACGCCATGGGCACCATCGGCTACCTCAGCAGCCTGCTGCTGGCGGGCACCACGATCGTGGTGCACCCGCGCCTGGACGTGCCGGCGTTCCTGGCCGACATGGAGAAGTTCCGCGCCACGGCCCTGGGCGGGGCGCCCGCGCTGTTCTCGGCGCTGCTGGCCGACCCCTCCTTCGCCGAGCGCGACCTGTCGTCGGTGCAGGCGATCCGCTCGGGGGCCGCGCCGCTGTCGCACGAGATGCTGGGCCGGCTCGCCGAGGTCTTCCCGAACGCGGTCGTGGTCGAGGCGTACGGGCTGACCGAGGCGTCGATGGGCCTGACCACCAACCCGGCCGCGGTGCCCGGCGTCCGCAAGGTCGGCACGGTGGGGCGGCCGGTCGCCGACACCCAGATCAAGATCGTTCCGGTGGCGGCCGAGACCGTCACCGACGCCACCCCGGGCCTGCCGCCGGGGGAGGAGGGCGAGGTCTGCGCCAAGGGCCCGCAGGTCATGGCCGGCTACCTGAACCGCCCCGAGGCCACCGCCGAGGTGCTGGGCGAGGACGGCTGGCTGCGCACCGGCGACATCGGGGTGCTCGACGAGGACGGCTACCTGTCCATCGTGGACCGCAAGAAGGACATGCTGCTCTACAACGGCTACAACGTGTACCCGCGCGAGCTGGAGGAGAAGCTGTTCGCCCACCCCGCCGTCGCGAACGCGGCCGTCATCGGCCGCCCCGACCCGGCGGCCGGGGAGCTGCCCACCGCCTTCGTGGTCCGCTCCGGCGAGGTGACCGCCGAGGAGCTGCTGGAGCACGTCAACGCGCAGGTCCTGCCCTATAAGAAGCTGCGCGAGGTGCGGTTCGTGGACGAGATCCCGGTCTCGGCCGCGGGCAAGATCCTCAAGCGCGAGCTGCGCGAGCGGCTCTGACCGGCCTGGTCGGGGCGGCGGCCCCGGGCCGCCGCGCCGCGGGCCGGGTCAGGAGCTGGGCAGTTGCCCCAGCGTGACGTCCGCGGTGCGCTTGGCGCCGTCGGCGCCCTGCACCTCCACCTTGGCGACGTCGCCCGGCTTGAGCTTCACCAGCACCTCCGACAGCGCCGTCTGGTTGGGCGTCGGGGTGCCGTTGACCGACAGGATCAGCTCGTCGGCCTTGATGCCCGCCTTGTCGGCCGGCCCGTTCGGGGTGACCTCGACCACGCCCACCGCGGTCTGCTGCAGGCTCTGCGGGTCGATCAGGGTGCGCACCGTCACGCCGAGCGCGGCGCGGCCGGAGTTGGCGACCTTCCCGGACTGGATCAGCTGCGGCGCGATCTGCTTCACGGTGTTGCTGGGCGTGGCGAAGCCGATGCCGACCGCCGCGCCGCCCATCTGCGGGTCGGAGGCCGCCGCGGTCGGGATGCCGATGACCTCGCCGTTCAGCGTGACCAGCGCGCCGCCGCTGTTGCCGGGGTTGATGGCGGCGCTGGTCTGCAGCGCGTTGCCGATGGTGGCGCCGGGGAAGGCGCCCTCGCGCTTGGTGGACACCGTGCGGTTCAGCGCCGACACGATGCCGTTGCTGACGCTGCCCGACAGGCCGAGCGGGTTGCCCATGGCCAGCACGATCTGGCCCACCTTCGCCTTGCCCGAGTCGCCGAAGCGCGCCGGTTTCAGCGAGCCGCCCGACACCCGCACCACCGCCAGGTCGTCGGCGGCGAACGAGCCGACCAGCTCGGCCTTCAGCGGCTGCCCGCCGCTGGCCGCCGTCACCTCGATCCGGCGCGCCCCCGCCACCACGTGCGCGTTGGTGACGATGTCGCCCTGGCCGTCGTAGACCACCCCCGAGCCCTCGCCCGAGTCGGTCTCGATCTGCACCACCGAGGGCAGCACGTCGCTGACGACCTGCTCGTACTGCGCCTCCAGCTGCCCCGCCGCGCCCTCGACCGGCACCGGCGTCGAGCCCGCGGGCGACGCCGGCTTCGAGGGCGAGGAGGAGTCGCCGCCGCCCCCGCAGCCCGACAGCAGCAGCGCCCCGGCCAGGACGGCCGCGCCCGCCGCCGCCCGCCTTCCGTTGTTCGCGTGCACCAGAGAATCCACCAGAGCCCACCTCCGTGGCTCTCATCCCCAATCGGGGGCGATCCAGCCATCGCGCCGCGCGGCCTCTGCGTGATCTTGACGACGGCGCGGGCGGCGCTTTAACCGGCGCGATCCTAGGTCGCCGCTTACACGGCGTTTACCTGCGGTTCGTTACAAAGGTGACTACAGAGGAGCAGGACTTCCGATCGGGGGATCATGGACGCCGTCACTCTGTCCGAACTGCGCAAGCCGCGGACCTTCCCGGCCGTCTCGGTGCTGATGCCGACCCACCGCCGCGAGCCGGGCAACCGGCAGGACCCGATCCGGCTGCGCAACCTCCTGGCGGAGGTGCGCCGCCGGCTCCAGGAGGACGCCCGGGTCGCCCCGGCCACCGTCGAGGAGGTGGTGCGCGGGCTGGAGGACGCCGTGCAGGAGGTGGACCTGCGGCACGCCGAGGACGGCCTGGTGCTGTTCGCGGCGCCCGACGGCGAGCACCACGCCTTCACCATCGACCAGCCGGTGGACGAGCGGGTGGTGGTGGACACCTCGTTCGCCACCCGCGACCTGGTGGCCGCCTACACCCGCCGCTCCCGGTACTGGCTGGTGTCGCTGTCGGACCAGTGCGCCCGGCTGTGGGACGGCCGGGGCGAGGAGCTGGCCGAGGTCGCCACCGGCGGCTTCCCGCTGCGGCCCGAGTCGCGCGCCGAGGAGTCGGTGGGCCGGGCCTCGCCGCGCGGCGCCCGGCACGGCGACGACCAGCACCGGCTGCTCATCAAGAACGTGGTGGCGGCGCTGGAGCGGACGCTCGCCCACGACCGCCGCCCGGTGATCGTCGCGGGGGTGACCCGGCACCAGGCGTTCTTCGACGACGCCGCCGGCCCCAACGTGACCATCGCGGGCCGGATCGACGGCGCCTACGAGGGCGCCTCGGCCGGCACGCTGGCCGAGCTGGCCCGGCCGGTGCTGCACGCCTACGAGGACCTGCGCGAGGTGGCGGTGCTGGCCGAGCTGGAGGCCGCGCGCGGCCTGCAGCGCTACGCCGCCGGCATCGGCGAGGTCATGCGGCTGGTGGAGGAGGGGCGCGGCGAGCACCTGGTGGTCGAGCGCGGCTACTACGCCCCGGCCGTCAGGACGGAGGGCGAGCTGGTGCCGGTGGACGGCCCGCCCGGCGCGCTCCGGGGCGCCGGCGTCGTGGACGACGTGGTGGACAACGTCATCGAGACCACCCTGGAGTACGGCGGCGAGGTGACCTTCGTCTCGGACGGGTTCCTCGTCGATCACGACCGGATCGCCCTGGTCGTGCGCTTCTAGGAGGGGTGGGCCCCGGCCGGGCGGCCGGCCGGGGCCCCGAAGTGCCGCTCAGCCGCCCGCGCAGCGCGGGTCGTGCCAGACCGTCCACGGGTCGCCGTGGGACCGCCGCGGATGGAAGCGCCAGCCGGCCGGGTGCCCGGGCCACGACGTCTCGGGCGCGGTCCCCGGCGGGTGCCCGACCACGACCGAGCACGTCCCGGCGGGCAGCGGGGCGCGCCGCACGTCGAGCACGGCGACGCGCGTCCACCAGACCGGGTGCACCAGCTTGACGTGCACGTGCCAGGGCGCCGTGACGTCGGAGACCACGCCGCCCGAGGCCGCGCCCGGCAGCGGTGAGGGCGGGGCCGCCCGCTCGGGCACGGGACCCGCCGCGAACACCGTCGCGGCCAGGCTCACGCCCGCCAGGCAGACGGTGAGCCCGACCGCCGGAGCGGAGCCGCCGAACCGGCGCACCACCAGGAACGCCGCCAGCAGCCCGCACGCCGCCAGCGACGCGCCGGTCAGGTGGAACGCCGCCCGGTCGCCCGTCAGGAAACCGGTCTCGGGGAAGTCGAACGCGATGTACTGGTGCGTGCGCAGCCGCTCGCCCGCGTACACCGCCACCCACGTCCCGGTCACCGCGATCACCGCTCCCGCAGCGAGCGAGGCGCGCGCGGCGGCGCGCAGGCCCGCGCGCACCAGCACCGCGAGCCCGATCAGCGTGTAGACCAGTGCCAGGCACGACAGGTAGCGGCCGTAGGCGAAGTTGCCGACCCGGTGCTCGTCCGGCAGCGCCGCCGCCGACGCGTAGGCGATCCCGCAGGTGAGCGCCAGCAGCGCCGCCGCCGTGAAGCGCGTGGCGGAAGGCGTGCGGCGGTGCGCCAGGGCGGCGGCCACGGCCACGAGCCCGACGCCGCCCAGTCCCCAGGTGGACACGGCCAGGTACCAGATCTGCCCGGCCGCGCCCGCCAGCGCCCACGCCTGCCCGTCGAGGGTGGTCATCCGGGTGGTGATGTTCGCGCCCAGGTCGCGGGTGCCGCCCGGGTACAGCTCGGCGCGCAGCGCCGCGTTCAGCGCGGCCCCGGCGGCGTACCCGGCGACCGCGACCGCGAGCCCGGCGCCCGCCCGCCGCCAGGCCGCCGCGGGCTGCCGCAGCACGATTCCGAGCCGCCGCGCGCGCGTCCCGTCCGCCAGGGCCCGCCACGTCGTCAGGGATTCCCGCAGCGCGAGCCACGCCAGCGCCGCCACGTGCACCGCGAGCAGGATCGTGCCGCGCGTGTGGACCGCGGACGCGTAGGCGGCCACCAGGCTCGCCGCCACCGCCGCCCCGGTCCGGCCTTCGCGCGCGAACCGGTCGAGTAGCAGCAGCCAGCCGAGGACGACCGTGGGTAGCACCGCGTCCGCCAGCGCGTACGCGCTGAAGAACGTCACCGCCGGGAGCAGCGCCGCCGCCCACGCCAGCGGCAGGGCCGCCGGCGCGCCGAGGCCGAGGCGGCGCGCCGCCAGGTACCCCAGCGGGAAGACCGCCGAGGCGGCCAGCGCGTTGAGGACCATCGCCAGCGTGTAGACCGCCACCGGGTCGTCCGCCGCCCAGTGCGCGGGCGCCAGCAGCAGCGGGTAGCCGACCTGGTAGAAGGTGTGGCCGGTCAGGTCGGCCCCCGGGCCGCCGGCCAGCCAGCGCGCCGCCGCGAGGTAGCCGCTCTCGTCGGGGTCGGCCACCGGCGCGGTCCGCGCCCGCGCGAACCACAGCCGCACGCACACCTGGCCGAGCCAGCCGAGCGCCAGCAGCGGCGCGACGCGTCGGGCGGGCGCCCGGCCCGGGGCGGCGGCGCCGGTGCCGGCCGGGGCGGCCGGCCGGGACGGAAGGGACAGCAGGGTCATGGCACCCCACCGTCCCGGCGGGCTGTCCTGATCTTGTCCGCGAAATATCCGGGTTTCGTGACAAATGGCCGGGCCGGCGGGGGACGCCCGGATAATGATCGTGTGGCGAGCATTCTCTTCGTCGAGGACGACCCCTCGGCGCGCACCGCGCTGGAGCTGGCGCTGACCCGGCAGGGGCACCGGGTGACCGCCCGCGCCACCGGCGAGGACGGCCTGGAGGCGCTGCGCGCCCGCCGCCCGGAGATCGCGGTGCTGGACGTCATGCTGCCCGGCATCGACGGCATCGAGGTGTGCCGCCGCATCCGGCGCGCCGACACCCTGCCGGTCATCCTGCTCACCGCGCGCGGCGACGACCTGGACGTGGTGCTGGGCCTGGAGGCGGGCGCCGACGACTACGTGGTCAAGCCGGTCGAGCCCCGGGTGCTGGACGCCCGCATCCGCGCGGTGCTGCGCCGCGCCGAGCACACCCACGCCGACCGCTCCGCCTACGGCGACCTGGTGATCGACCGCTCCTCCCTCAAGGTCGCCAAGGCCGGGCGCGACATCCGCCTCACCCCGACCGAGCTGCGGCTGCTGCTGGAGCTGACCCGCCGCCCCGGCCACGCCATGACCCGCCAGCAGGTGCTGGCGGCGGTGTGGGAGCTGGACCGGCCCGGCGACTCGCGGCTGGTGGACGCGTGCGTGCAGCGGGTCCGCGCCAAGATCGAGGACGATCCGGCCGAGCCGCGCTACATCGAGACCGTCCGGGGCTTCGGCTACCGCTTCGTCGCGCCGTGACCGGCCGCCCGCCGCGCCGCTTCCGGCGCCTCCCGCGTCCCCGGCGGGTGCGCTTCGGCCGCGCCGGGCCGCGCAAGATCCTGCGGCGCTGGTCGCCGACGGGCCTGCGCGTCCGGCTGACGGCCGCGTTCCTGGTGGTGGCGCTGCTGGCGTCGGTGCTGGCCTCGGGCATCTCCTACGTCCTGGTGCGGCGCAGCATGCTGGCGGGCGTGCAGGACACCGCGCTCACCGAGGTACGCGAGATCATCGCCCGCACCGTCCCCGACCGCATGCCGCCCGACGCCACCGTCACCGTGGCCGCCGACCTGATGACCCGGCTGGAGAGCGGCGACGACCGGCGGCGCGCCTACGCCGGCCCGCTGGCGCTGAGCGGCCCCATCAAGGTCCCGCCCGCGCCCTATACCTGGAAGCCCGGCATGCAGGAGATGCCCGAGGACGTCCCGGTCCTGCACGTGCCGGTCACCCAGGAGTTCGCGCGGCGCGCCGTGCAGGGCATGGTCTTCCAGCGGATCGTGCGCAAGGGCCGCCCCTACCTGCTCATCGGCGCGCACGCGGGCGGCTACGCCACCACCCTGGACGAGCCGCAGCGCACCACCCCGCCGATCGTGTTCGTGTCGGTGGACCTGGAGCGGGAGGCCGGCCAGCTCCGCTCGTTCACCCGCGCCATCATGATCGCCGACGCGGCGGCGCTGGTCCTCGCCCTGGCGGTGGCGCTGCTGGCGGCCCGGGGCGTGCTGCGCCCGGTGCGCCGCCTGGGCAGGGCCGCCCGCGCCCTGGGCGAGGGCGAGCTGAGCACGCGCGTCCCGGCGCGCGGCCGCGACGAGCTGGCCGACCTCGCCCGCACCTTCAACGCGACCGCGCAGGCGCTGGAGCGCATGGTGACCGAGCTGCGCGCGATGGACGCCGCGTCCCGCCGCTTCGTGGCCGACGTGTCGCACGAGCTGCGCACCCCGCTCACCTCCATGATCGCCGCCACCGACGTGCTGACCGACGAGGGGGACGAGGGCACCGAGGGCGGGACCGCCGCGCGGCTGGTCGCCGACGAGACCCGGCGGCTCGGCGCGCTGGTGGAGCACCTCATCGAGATCAGCCGGTTCGACGCGGGCGCGGCGGCCCTGCAACTGGACCACGTGCTGGTCGGCGAGGCGGTCGCCGGGACGCTGGCGGCGCGCGGCCAGACCGGGCGCGTCACCGTGACCGGCCCCGGCGACCTGGTGGCGCGGCTGGACCCGCGCCGCTTCGACGTGATCGTCGCCAACCTGGCCGGCAACGCCCTGCGGCACGGCGCGCCGCCCGTCCGGCTGGACTACGGCCCCGCCGAGCGCGACGGCCGGCCCGGCGTCGCGCTGACCGTCGCCGACCGCGGCCCCGGCATCCCCGCCGACGTGCTACCGATGGTGTTCGACCGGTTCGTCAAGGCCGAGGCCGCCCGGACGCGCAGCGAGGGCAGCGGCCTCGGCCTGGCGATCGCGCGGGAGAACGCCGTGCTGCACGGAGGGACGCTGGAGGCCGCCAACGCCCCGCACGGCGGCGCGGTCTTCACGCTGTGGCTGCCCGCCGCCGAACAGGAGGACGCGTGAAGGGAAAACGGACGGCGGCCGCCGCGCTGGCGCTGCTGGCGGCCCTGCCGCTCGCCGCCACCGGCTGCGGCATCCGGCCCACGGGGATCATCGGCGCGGGCAGCAAGCCGGTGTCGGGTAGCAGGCCCGGCCCGATCACCCTGTTCCTGCTCAAGAACGGCAGGCTGGCGGAGGTGCAGCGGCCCGGCCTGCCCGACCACGGCACGCTCGGGATTCCGCAGCTCGGCGTCCCGCTGACCACCGAGGAGCTGCGCCGGGGCCTGACCACCCAGGTGCCCCGGGTGCGGATGACCGTGAACCTCGTCTCGCCGGAGGAGACCGACGACGAGGAGGTGATCATGGCGCTGAAGGGGCGGACCGACGGGCGGCTGGAGGTCTACCCCGAGCGGCGCCTCAGGTGGACGCGGGCCGCGCTGGCGCAGCTCGCCTGCACCGCCGAGAAGATCCGCGACGTGCGCACCATCATCCTGGACCTCAGTACCGAGCGGGACGTCGCCGAGGAGCGGACGCGCCTCCGCGTCATCACCGACGAGAAGGCCGCGCCGCCCGAGGCGACGCGGCTGCTGCTCAAGTGCTCGGCGTTCGCCGACCTGAGGTGAGGCTCGGCAGGTGGGGCTCAGGTGCGGGTGAGCCAGTCGGCGGTGATGTCGCCGAGCACCGAGCGCAGGGTCAGCACCACCACGCCGAGCAGCAGCAGCGGCATGACCACCCAGCGCTCGACCTTGCCGTCGGTGCGCGGGATCAGCGGCACCTGCAGCCGCCACGGCGCCGGCCACAGCACCGGGCAGCCGCGCGGGGTCAGGCAGTCGCCGATGATGTGCGCGATGCAGCCTAGGAAGACCGCGAAGCCCGCGAAGCTCATGTCCAGGCCGTGCATCAGGTAGACGGCGAACCCGGCCAGCGCGCAGTCGGCCAGCGCCGACTGCGGCTCCTTGCCCTCGAAGTCCAGGCCGATGCCGCGCAGCCCGAACCCGACGATGACGAACAGCGCCGCCCACCAGCCGTACACGAACTCGGTGGCCAGCCAGTTCATCGCGAACCCCATGGCGACCGCGAACAGGATCGAGTGGGTCGCCATCCGGTGCCCGCCCGACAGCTTGCCGACGTACTTGCAGAAGACCTGGGTGACCGGGCCGAAGGTGTTGGCGATGCGGCCGTTGTGGTGGTCGATGTCGGGCAGCAGCGCCGCGCCCGCGCACACCACCGCGCCCGCCAGCAGCTGCTGGGGGGACAGGTCCACCGCGTACTCGCCGATGAGGCGCTCCTGGCTCAGGAACGGCACGGCGCCCAGCCACAGCAGCGCGCCGCTCAGGGCGTGCGTCTTGCCCATCATGCCGCCGACCCCCGCCTTTCCCCTGCCGCCCGCCCCTGCCGTCCCGCCATGCCGGACTCTAACCCGCTAATGATCGTTTTCAGGGGCGACGCGCCGAAGTGGCCATGTCGTCCGTTTAGATGGGATTGCGGGGGCCGCGGTTCCCGCTACCGGCCGCGGCCCAGGCAGCAGGTCGAGCAGGCGTCGTTGTCGCGCAGCGCGACCCACAGGCAGCAGGTCCGCCGCCGCACCTCGGGCGGGTCGGCGGTCAGCTCGACCAGGCCGGCGACGGGCGCGCCGAGACCGTCCAGCAGCGCGCGCACCGAGTCGGCGGCGCCGGGCACCTCGTGCGCGAGCGGGGCGGCCAGCGACTCGGCGGCCGTGCCCCACAGGCCCCGCTCGCCCGCGCGCGTCGCGGTGCGCAGCGCGCGGATGAACGGGGCGTAGTGGTCGTGCAGCAGGACCCGGCGGACGAGGTCGAGCAGCGCCGCCTCGTCCGGGACGACGACGGTCCCCGGCCCGCCCGCGCACGGGTCGGCGGCGGTGACCGCGACGGTCGCCTCGCGCAGCCCCACGACCAGGTAGGGCGCCTCGTCCAGCACCCGCACCATGGTCGCCTCGGCGGAGAACAGCGGGACCCGGCGGTTCAGGGACCAGCCCAGCGCCACCGGCAGCGCCGTCCAGTACGCGTAGCCCTTCCAGGCCAGCGCGGCGGCGATGTGCGGCGGCGCGTCCCAGCGCGCCGCCGCGTTCGCGGTGAGCGCGCCCGGCAGCCGCGGATCGTCGGCCGCGAGCAGGCCGGGCGCGTCACCGGCGAGCAGGGAGGGCTCGGTGCCGAGCGGGGCGCCGCGCCGGTCGGCGGCGTCCCGGAGCAGGGCCGCCAGCGGGGCCGCCGCCTCGACCGTCGTCACCGTCAGCCCCCCGCGTCCCGGTCAGGCCTTGCGGGCCGGGTCGACGCCGAACTGCTTGGCCAGGTCGTCCAGGACGGCGTGCGCGCCCTGCAGGCCGACCGCCGACATCCAGGTGACGTCGGCCACGTCGGTCTTGGTGCCCTTGAGCTTGCCCCACAGCGGGTTCTTCTTGAACTTGGCCTGCGTCTGCGCGGACTTGCCCGCCTCGTCGGGGTAGGAGGCGATGAAGATGCGGTCGGCGTCCAGGTCCTTGATGCGCTCCTCGCTCAGGTCGACCGTGATCTCCTTGCTGGTCGGCTGGCCCTCGGGGCGGGGGAAGCCCACGTCCTTGAGCACGATGCCCGAGTAGGAGTTCTCGGTGTACAGGCGCACGGTCGGCTCGTCGGTGAAGCGGACGACCGAGACCGTCGGCAGCTCGCCGCCGTTCTTCTTCTTGATCGCCTCGCCGATCGCCTTGGCGCGGGTCTCGTACTCGGTGACGCGCTGGTCGGCGAGCTGCTCCCGGCCGAGCGCCTTGCCGACCAGGCGGACGTTGTCCTTCCAGATGCCGCCGGTGGTGGTGCTGAACACCGTCGGGGCGATCCCGGCGAGCTTGCCGTACAGCGCCTCGTGCCGGACCTTGGCCGACAGGATCAGGTCGGGCCGCAGCGCGCTGATCTTCTCCAGGCTCGGCTCGGTGAGGGTGCCGACCGGCTTGGCCTCCGCCCCGTGCTTGCGGCCCGCCTCGCCGAGGTAGTCCGGCAGCTTCTCGTCGATGGAGCGGTAGGTGGTGTAGCCGTAGACGTCGGCGTCCAGGCTGACGGCGGCGTCCACGAACGACTGGTCGAGCGCGACGACCCGCTTCACCTCGCGCTTGATCTCGGTGGTGCCCATGGCGTGCTGCACGGTGCGCAGCGCCTTGCCGTCGCCGGCCGCCTTGTCGTCGGAGGAACCGCAGCCCGCGAGGCCCAGTACGGTGACGGCCGCGACCGCGGCGCCGGCGGCCGCGCGCCGGATCGGCGACATCCTCATTTAGTATTCCTTCTCGGTTAGGCGAGCCTTGTCTTATTAAGGCGAGGCTAACCTAACAGTATTCTGACCTGCGCTTAGACAGAAGGGGGCACGGTGACCGCACCGGCCCGCCCGGTGCCGGCCCGCGCCGGCAGCGGAAGGCTCACCGCCGGGCCCCGGCCCGGCCGCGTCCGCCGCGCGCTGCGCCGGCACCGACCGGCCGTGCTGGCGGGACTGGTGGTGCTGACCGCGCTGATCGCCGCCGCGAGCGTCATGGTCGGCGCCCGCACCGTCGCCCCGGCCGGCGTCTGGTCGGCGCTGTGGCATCCGGCGGGCGGCGAGGAGGACATCATCGTCCGCTCGCTGCGCGTGCCGCGCACCGCGTTCGGCCTGATGGCGGGTGTCGCGCTGGGCGTCGCCGGGGCGCTGGCGCAGGGCCACACCCGCAACCCCCTCGCCGACCCCGGCCTGCTCGGAGTCACCCAGGGCGCGGCGTTCGCGATGGTCCTCGGCATCTTCACGCTCGGCGTGACCGACGTGGGCGTGTACGTGTGGTTCGGGTTCGCCGGGGCGCTGGCGGCCAGCCTGCTGGTGTTCGCGTTCGGCGGCGCCGGCCGCGGCGGCGCGACCCCGCTCACCCTGGCGCTGGCGGGCGCGGCGGTCACCGCGCTGCTGCACGGCCTGGTGTCGGGGCTGGTGCTGCTGGACCAGCAGGCCATGGACACCTACCGCTTCTGGCAGGCGGGCGCGATCGCGGGCCGCGACCCGGACCTGCTGCCGCAACTGCTGCCGTTCGTGCTGGTCGGCCTGGTGCTGGCGATGGCCAACGCGCCCGGCCTGAACGCGCTGGCGCTCGGCGAGGACGTCGCCCGCTCCCTCGGCCACCGCATCGGCCTCACCCGCGCCGTCGGCGTCACCGCCCTCACGCTGCTGACCGGCGCGGCCGTGGCGGCCTGCGGCGCGCTGGCCTTCCTCGGACTGATCGTCCCCCATGTGGCCCGCTCGCTGTCGGGCCCCGACCACCGCTGGCTGCTGCCGTTCTCCGGGCTGCTCGGCGCGGCGCTGCTGCTGGGCGCCGACGTCGCCGGACGCCTGGTCGCCCGCCCCGGCGAACTGGAGGTGGGCATCATGCTCGCGCTCATCGGCGGCCCGTTCTTCGTCGCGCTGGTGCGGCGCCGGAAGCCGGTGCGGCTGTGACCGCGCAGCTCACCGGCCGCGGCGCCGTCACCGTCCGGGCCGCGCGGGTCTCCTTCCGGCTGCGCGTGCGCGCCGCCCTGGTCGTGGTCGGCGGCCTGGCCGTCCTGGCGCTGCTGATGGCGCTCAGCATGGGCCGCGGCGACTTCCCGATCAGCGTCGGCGAGGTGGTCCGCGCCATCCTCGGCGACACCGAGAACCGCTACGTCGTCATGGAGCTGCGCCTGCCGCGCGCCCTGACCGGCGCGCTGGTCGGCGCGGCCCTCGGGCTGGCCGGCGCGCTCACCCAGACCGTGTCCCGCAACGCGCTGGCCAGCCCCGACACCCTCGGCATCAACCAGGGCGCCAGCGTCGTGGTCGTGGCCCTGACGGTCGCCACCGGCAGCGCGGCGGGCGGCGCGGGCGGCACGCTGGCCTCGGTCGGCATCCCGCTCGCCGCGCTGGCGGGCGGCCTGGTCAGCGGCGTCGCGGTCTACCTGCTGGCCTGGCGGCGCGGCCTGGACGGCTTCCGCCTGGTGCTGGTCGGCATCGGCTTCGCCGGGGTGGCCGCCAACGTCAAGTGGTGGCTGCTGACCCTCGGCGACGTCAACGACGCGGGCCGCGCCATGGCGTGGATCACCGGCAGCCTGAACGCGCGCGGCTGGGAGCACGTGCGGCCGGTCGCGCTGGCGCTGGCGGTGCTGGTCCCGCTGGTGCTGGTCGGCGCGTTCACCCTCGGCACCCTGCGGCTCGGCGACGAGCCCGCGCGCGGCCTCGGCCTTCGCGTGGACCGCGACCGCTCGCTGTTCGTGCTGGCCGCCATCGCGCTGTCCTCGGTCGCGATCGCCGCCGCCGGTCCGGTGGAGTTCGTCGCGCTGGCCGCCCCGCAGATCGCGCTGCGGCTGTGCGGCACGGGGCAGCCCCCGCTGGCCGGGTCGCTGGTCACCGGCGCGGTGCTGACCGTCGGGGCCGACCTGGTCGCCCGCACCGCCTTCGGCGGCGTGGAGCTGCCGGTCGGCGTGGTCACCGCCGTGCTGGGCGCCCCGTTCCTGCTGTACCTGCTCGTCCGGTCCCGCCGAAAGGTCACCACGTGAAGTCCGCGCCCGCCCACGACAGCGCCCCCCGCCCCGACGGCCGGGAGGCCCGCCTGGAGGCCCGCGGCCTGAGGCTGGGCTACGGCGACCGGCTGGTCGTGGACGACCTGTCGCTCGACCTGACCGGGGCCGGCATCACCGCGATCATCGGGCCGAACGGCTGCGGCAAGTCCACCCTGCTGCGCGGCCTGGGGCGGCTGCTGCGGCCGCGCGGCGGCCAGGTCGTGCTGGACGGCGACGACATCGCCAGGCTGCCCACCAAGGAGGTGGCCCGCCGCATGGCGGTGCTGCCCCAGGCCCCGCAGGCGCCCGAGGGCCTCACCGTCGCCGACCTGGTCGCGCGCGGCCGCCACCCGCACCAGGCGTGGTACCGGCAGTGGTCGGCCGGGGACGAGGCCGCCGTGGACGCCGCGCTCGCCAGGACCGACATGCTGGAGCACGCCGACCGGCCGCTGGACGAGCTGTCGGGCGGCCAGCGGCAGCGCGTGTGGATCTCGATGGCGCTGGCCCAGGACACCGGCCTGCTGCTGCTGGACGAGCCCACCACCTACCTGGACCTCGCCCACCAGGTGGAGGTGCTGGAGCTGGTGCGGCGGCTGCACGAGGACGACGGCCGCACGGTGGTCATGGTGCTGCACGACCTCAACCTGGCCGCCCGCTACGCCCGCCGCCTGGTCGCCATGCGCGACGGGCGCGTCGTGGCCGAGGGCGAGCCCGCCGAGGTGCTGACCGAGGGCCTGCTGGCGGAGGTGTTCGGGCTGCCCGCCAGGGTGATCGAGGACCCGGTGACCGGCGCGCCGCTGGTCATCCCACTGGGCTCCCACGCCGCGAACGGCTCGGCGGGCGGCCCGGCGGGCGCCGCGAAGGGCTGAGGCCCCTCAGCGGATGAAGACCGCGTAGTCGGCCACGTCCGAGGTGATCTCCGGTGGCAGCCCGGCCACCGCCGACAGCTCCTCGGCCGACATGAACCCGCCGGTGTCGGCGCGCACCCGCTCGATCCGCTCGGCCAGCTCCTGGGTGACGCCGGGCAGCAGCACCAGCGCCTCCACCGGGGCGTGGTTGACGTCGACCAGCCCGCCGTCCTGGTACTGGCGCGGCAGGTCGGGGCGGCCGATCCGCAGCTCCCGGGCCAGGCCGGGGTCGTCGGCGGCCAGCGCGCGGGCCTTGTCGCGCAGCAGCCGCTGCCGCCGCACGCGCTCGACCACCTGCTCGTTGCCGACGCCCGACAGCCCGTGCGGGTCGAACACCCGGCCCCGGATCAGGAACGCGTGCGCGCACCCCACCACGGCCAGCACGAACATCAGCACGCCGACGACGCGCTCGGTGCCGTCCTCGTTGCCCATCTCGGGCTGGAGCGCCAGCAGCAGCGCGAACAGCCCGATGTAGGCGACCGAGGCCAGCAGCAGGTGCAGGCTGCGCCGCCACAGCGCGGCGGCCGCGAAGGTGAACGGGGTGGCGTAGCCCAGGGTCAGCACCGGCAGCGCCGCCCAGGTCACGCTGAGCGCCGCCCGTCCCGGGGGCATGCTGTCGGAGGGGACCCGCGGTTCTTGCGGCAGCGGCGCGTTCATCGAGGCGATCTCCCGGGCCGTCGGGGGGTATTCAGATGGGGTCGGGCGGCGCGGCCGGCCGGGGCCGCGCCGGGGCGGGGTCAGGGCAGGGTCAGGATCTCATGCCCGTCGTCGGTCACCAGGATCGTGTGCTCGAACTGGGCGGTCCGCCTGCGGTCCTTGGTGACCACGGTCCAGCCGTCGTCCCACATGTCGTAGTCGTGGGTGCCCAGGGTGAGCATGGGCTCGATCGTGAAGGTCATGCCCGGCTCCATGACCGTGGTGGCGGCCGGGTCGTCGTAGTGCGGCACCACCAGGCCCGAGTGGAAGGTGGTGCCGATGCCGTGCCCGGTGAAGTCGCGCACCACGCCGTAGCCGAACCGCTTGGCGTAGGACTCGATCACCCGGCCCACCACGTTCAGCGCGCGGCCCGGCGCGACCGCCCTGATGCCGCGCATCATGGCCTCGCGGGTGCGCTCCACCAGCAGCCGCGACTCCTCGTCCACGTCCCCGGCGAGGAAGGTGGCGTCGGTGTCGCCGTGCACGCCGTCGACGAACGCGGTGATGTCGATGTTGATGATGTCGCCGTCGCGCACCACGGTGTCGTCGGGGATGCCGTGGCAGATCACCTCGTTGATCGAGGTGCACAGCGACTTGGGGTAGCCCCGGTAGCCCAGGGTGGAGGGGTAGGCGTCGCGGTCGAGCAGGAACTGGTGCCCGATCGCGTCCAGCTCGTCGGTGGTGATGCCGGGCCGGATGTGCCTGCCGACCTCCTCCAGGGCCTGCGCGGCGATCCGCCCCGCCACCCGCATCTTCTCAATGATCTCCGGGGTCTTGACGTCCGGCTCCCCGGTCCTGGGACGCTTCTTCCCCACGTATTCGGGCCGCGGGATGTGCGCGGGCACCTTGCGCGGGGGAGAGACACGTCCGGGTCGGAGAAGGTGGGTCGTCATAGTCAGTGAGTGTAGTCAGCCGTATCGGGGCACGAATGCGACGCGGCCGCAAGATCGGAGGAACGGATGAGCGACAACGACGGCGACTGGTGGTTCTGCCTCACCCACATGAAGGTGGAGCACGGGGCCGGCTGCCCCAACAAGGACCGCATGGGCCCCTACCGCACCGAGGCGGAGGCCGCCAACGCGCTGCAGCTGGCGCGGGAGCGCAACCAGCAGTGGCAGGCCCAGGACGACGACGACTGATCCCGGCGCGGCGGCACGCCGGGACGGCGGCGGGGCGGACGGAGCGGGCGGGCCCGGTCAGTCGACCGGATCGCGCACCACCGGGCCGCTGACGGCGTCCAGCAGGCGCGCCAGCCGGTCGCGCAGGCCGCGGCTCTTACGGCCGCCCGCGTCCTGCCCGGCCGCGGCGCTGACCAGGTGCTGGGCGCCGTCGAAGCTGATCAGCGCGTCGTCGGGGGGCACCGTCAGCGCCTCGTGCGCCAGGCCGCGCAGCTCCCGGTCGCCGCCCTCCAGCGCCAGGATCAGCGCGCCGGTGCGGCGCGCGTCGTCGACCCGCTCCAGCAGCGGGTCGGGGGCGCCGTCCTCGGCCACCACCAGCAGGGTCTCCCCGCGCCGGGCGGCCTCCAGGCGCTCCAGCCCGACCCGCAGGTGCGGGGGCGCGTCCGGCGGCGGCGACCAGCGCACCAGGGTGGGGGACAGGCCCGGCAGCCCGCCGAGGCGGCTCTCGTCGTCCAGATGGGCGGCCATGTGCCAGGGGTCCCCGGCGGGGGTGCCCACCAGCATCAGCCCGCCGGGCGTGCGGGCCCCGGTGCGCAGGGCGCGGCCGAGATCGGCGGTGCGGTCGAGCCAGCCGGTGGCCGACAGCACCTCTCGCAACATCGTGACCTGGTCGGCGTCCACAGGCCCATGGTGCCGCAACGGCCGCGCGGGGCAGGGGACTTCTCCCGAGAACGCGCGGGCCCGCCGGGCGGGGGCGGGACCTGGCACGGCCCGGTGATCTCCGGCCTGGCAGACTCGGAGCCATGACTGAGCAGCAGAAGAGCCCCCACGACCTCCCCGACGTCGACGGCCTGACCATCGGCATCCTGGGCGGCACCGGGGACCAGGGCAAGGGCCTGGCGCGGCGGTTCGCGCTGGCCGGCCACGAGGTGGTCATCGGCTCCCGCAAGGCCGACCGGGCCGCCGAGGCCGCCGCCGAGCTGGCCGCCGAGCGCGACGGCCTGCGGGTGCGCGGCGCCGAGAACCCGGTGGCCGCCACCGAGTCCGACATCGTGATCATTGCGGTGCCGTGGGAGGGCCACCGGGCCACCGTGGAGTCGCTGCGCGCCGAGCTGACCGGCAAGATCGTGGTGGACTGCGTCAACCCCCTCGGCTTCGAGAAGGGCAAGGGCGCCTACGCGCTGCCCGTCGAGGAGGGCAGCGCCGCCCAGCAGGCCGCCGCCGTCCTGGACGGCAGCCGCGTGGTGGCCGCCTTCCACCACGTGTCGGCCAAGCTGCTGCTGGACCCCGCGGTCGGCGAGATGGAGCTGGACGTGCTGGTGCTCGGCGACGACCGCGAGGCCACCGACCTGGTCCAGGCGCTGGCCGGGCGCATCCCCGGGATGCGCGGGATCTACGGCGGCAGGCTGCACAACGCCCACCAGGTGGAGGCGTTCACCGCCAACCTGATCTCGATCAACCGGCGCTACAAGGCGCACGCCGGGCTGCGGATCACCGACGTCTGACCCGCCCGCCCCGGCCTCCCGGCGGCGCCCCTCCCCGCCGGTGCTACGGTTACCGACCGTGAACGATGGGGAGGGGCTCACCCGCCGCCCGCGCATCCTTCTGCCCTCCACCCGCGTCGGCCCGCTGCGCGCGGTGCTCAAGCGCGTCGGCGTCGCGCTGGCGCTGCTGGTGGCGGTGGTGACGGCGGTCTACATCGGCCGCGACGGCTACCGCGACAACGCCGGCGGCCCGCTGTCCCTGCTGGACTGCTTCTACTACGCGACCGTGTCGGTCTCCACGACCGGCTATGGCGACATCACGCCGGTCACGCCGCTGGCGCGGTTCGTCAACATCGTCTTCATCACGCCCGTGCGGGTGCTGTTCCTCATCGTCCTCGTCGGCACGACGCTGGAGGTGCTGGCGGAGCGCACCCGCGAGGACTGGCGCAAGACCCGTTGGAGGACCCGGGTGCGAGACCACATCGTGGTGGCGGGCTACGGCACGAAGGGCCGCAGCGCCATCAAGACCCTGCTCAACACCGGCGTGGACCGCGCCGACATCGTGGTGGTCGACCCCGACCCGCGCGCGGTCGCCGACGCCGCCGAGGCGGGCCTGGTGGGCATCGTGGGCGACGCGACCCGCAGCGCGGTGCTGCGGCAGGCCGCGGTGCAGCGGGCCCGCGAGATCGTGGTGGCCAGCGCCCGCGACGACACCGCCGTGCTGATCACCCTCACCGCGCGCCAGCTGAACCCCCGCGCGGGCATCCAGGCGTCGGTGCGCGAGTCGGAGAACGTGCCGCTGCTGCGCCAGAGCGGCGCCGACCACGTGGTGACCTCCTCCGAGGCGGCCGGGCGGCTGCTGGGGGTCTCCACCCGGCATCCGGCCGTCAGCGAGGTCATCGAGGACCTGCTGGAGCAGGGCAGCGGGCTGGACCTGATCGAGCGGCCGGTGCACCGCGACGAGATCGGCAAGACGATCAAGGCGGTGGCGCAGCCCGCGCTGGCGCTGATCCGCGACGGCAGGATCCTGCCGTACGACCACCCGGCGTGCGAGGTGCTGCGGTTCGGCGACCGGCTGATCGTGGCGCGGTCCTCGCCGCGCCGGGCCGAGCCCGTCGGCGACCCCTACGCGGAGGAGCCGGACGCGGAGGACGACTCGGCGGCCCGGGAGGCGGTCGAGCGCGAGACCGGCGCGGTGGACGGCACGGTGGACGGCGAGGAGCGCGTCGAGCGGGACCGGGAACGGGACTGACCGGATCAGCCGGGCGGAACCGCCCGTAACCGGCCGGGAGCGGCTCAGGCAAGACTGGCGGGATCGGTAGCTGACTCCGGCGCGTCCAAGTGCTGACGTTGGGGCATGAGCGAACCGGAGGACCGCGGACCCGATCCGCCGCGCCCCCCGCTGTGGGGGTTTCTGCGGGCGTTCCGGCGCACCGGCCCCGACGCGTCCTATGATCGAAGCGGGACAGGGCAGGTGAAGATGAGGCAGATCCGCTCGGCAGATCCGTGGAGCACGTTCCTCGCCCCGACGGGCCGCGAAGGCGGTCCGGCGCGGTCGCGACCCGACCTCGAGGAGGGGCGGGCGCGCGTCGGCGAGGGCCACCGGTCGGCCGACCCCGACCCGGCCGACGCGTGCCGACGGGTGATCAACCAGCTCAACGCCGCCGACGGCCCGCTGACCCGCGAGGAGATCGAGCACCGCACCGGCCTCGCCGGGGCGGCGGTGGAGCACGCGGTGGAGACACTGCGCAGGAGCGGGCTGGTCACCGTCGAGCGCGAGGTCGACGAGGTGGTCCGGCTGGCCGCGGGCTGACCGGGTGCTCGGCTACCTGGTCGCGGTCTCGCTGAGCTGCCTGGTCGGCGTCGCCGAGCTGGTCAGCCGCTACCGGGACCGCCCGACCACGCTGGTGCGGGTGCCCAGCACCTGGGCCTACGTACTGATCAACGGCGCCGCCGGGGCGGGCTCGCTGCTGCTGCTGCACACCTTCGACTGGAAGTTCGGCGTGCAGTCGCCGGAGGTGTCGGGGGCCACGCAGGTGCTGGTGGCCAGCCTCGGGTCGATGATGGTGTTCCGCAGCGCGGTGTTCACCGTGCGGGTCGGCGACGAGGACGTGGCGGTCGGCCCGAGCACGCTGCTGACCTCGCTGCTGGCCGCCGCCGACCGCGGGGTGGATCGGATGCAGGCCCGCACCCGGGCGCGCGAGACCGGCGAGATCATGAAGGGCGTGTCGTTCGAGCGGGCCAGGCTGGCGCTGCCGACCTACTGCCTGGGGCTGCTGCAGAACGTCTCGGCCGAGGACCAGGCCGACCTGCGCACCGCCGTGGACGCGCTGGCGGGCAGCGAGATGACCGACACGCAGATGGCCTACAACCTGGGGCTGCTGCTGATGAACGTCGCCGGCCCCGACGTGCTGCGCGTGGCCGTGGAGACGATGTACCCGGAGATCTCCGCCCCCGGCGGGCGGGGGCCGGAGGGGCCGGAGGAGGGGCGGGAGACGGTGCGGGCGGTCCCGCCGCCCCGCCCGCCGGACGGCGAGGCGCTCTCCGGCGGCGAGGCGCGCCCGGAGCGCAGCGGCGACCCGGACGTGAACCGCGCCTGAGGCGGGCCGGCCCCCGCACGGCACCCGTACGACGCCCGAAGGCCGCGCCGCCCGGACGGGCGGCGCGGCCTTCGGCCTTCGACGGTCAGTGGTAGGAGTGCTCGGGCGCCGGGAAGACGCCCCCCACTACCTCCTGCGCGTAGGTGCGCGCGGCGTCGCCGAGGACGGTCTGCAGGTCGGCGTACTTCTTGACGAACTTGGCGGTGTGCGGGGTGAGGCCCGCCATGTCCTGCCAGACCAGCACCTGGGCGTCGGTGGAGCCGCCGCCGCCGATGCCGATGGTCGGGATCGACAGCGAGGCCGTCACCCGCTGGGCGAGCTCCTCGGGCACGCACTCCAGCACGACGGCGAACGCGCCCGCCGCCTCCAGCGCCTTGGCGTCGGCCATCAGCTCCTCGCCGGACTCGCCGCGGCCCTGCACGCGGTAGCCGCCGAACACGTTCACCGACTGCGGGGTGAGGCCGAGGTGGCCCATCACCGGGATGCCGGCGGCGACCATCGCCTCGGCCTGGGGCAGCACGCGGCGGCCGCCCTCCAGCTTGACGGCGTGCGCGCCGGTCTCCTTGAGGAACCGCACGGCGGTGGCGAGGCCCTCCTGCACGCTGGCCTGGTAGGAGCCGAACGGCAGGTCGGCGACCACCATGGCGCGCTTGGAGCCGCGCACGACGGCGGCGGTCAGCGGGATCAGGTCGTCGACCGTCACCGGGATGGTGGAGTCGTAGCCGTAGACGACCATCGCGGCCGAGTCGCCGACGAGCAGGACGGGGATGCCCGCCTCGTCGAACACGCGCGCGGTGAGGGCGTCGTAGGCGGTGAGCATGGGCCACTTCTCGCCGCGCTGCTTGGCGGCGGCGATGTCGCGGACGGTGATCCGCCGGTCTCCCTTGCCGCCGTACAGGGCGGTCGGCTGGGCGGAAGCGGACGTCGCAGAAGACACGATGTACCTCCAGTCTCGAGGCGCCACGGTGGCGTACCCGGACGGGAACGATGATCCCACTCTCCCAACGATTCGGGTACCCCCCGCGATTCCCGCCGCCGCCCGCCCGTCGGCCGCCCGTCCGCCGCCCGCGGCCGTTCCGCGCTCCGCGGCCGCCTCTGGCGAGGAGAACGTCACCCGGGCACAATGCAGGAATATTGCCCATTTCGGTGCGGTAACCGTGATCTTCTCCCCCTGACCACGCCGCATGCTCCATACTGGCGCCAGGGGAGTGGAACACGACGGCTGTCTGGAGCGCATCAGGTGAGATCCGTGATGGCGCCGCGAGGCGAGGCGCCCGCCAGCGATTCGGCTTCCCGTACCCTCGTCGTCGGCGTCGACGAGGCGCGCCTGGTCGTGCAGTGCGGCCAGGGGGCGCACGCCGTGCTCGGCCGCGAGGCGGCCGACCTCATCGGCCGCCCCGCCGCCGACCTGGTGGACGAGGACGCCAAGGCCGACCTGGAGAGCCTGCTGGAGGCCGTGGCCGCCGGCCAGGAGCGCACCGCCGTGCTCACCGTGCGGCGCGGCGACGGCACCCGCGCCGACGCGGTGGTGACCGCCCAGCCGATGGTCGGCGAGACCACCGCCGGGCTGCTGTTCGTGCGGGTGGCGCTGCCGCCCAGCGAGCGCTACCAGGACCCGGCCCTGATGCGCCGGGCCCTGCTGGACGACCCGCTGGCCCGGATCGGGGCCTCGCTGGACCTGGACCAGACCGCCCGCGGCCTGGTCGAGGTGATCGTCCCGCACTACTGCACCACCGCCTCGGTGCTGGTGCTGGAGAGCCTGGTCGCCGCCGACGAGGTGCACAGCGAGTCCGGCTCGGCGGTGCTGCGCCGCATCGCGGTGACCTCCGACGACGGCAACCCGATGTGGACCGCCACCTTCCCGGTCGGCGAGGTGCTGGTGTTCCCCGAGGGCACCCCCTACCGCGAGGTGCTGGACACCGCCCGCCCCGTCCACCTGCCGCACGTGGACCTGGACGCGGCCGGCGACATCGCCCGCAAGTGGCGGCGCGGCCCGGTCGGCAAGCTGCTCACCGACGTGTCGATGGTGCTGCTGCCGCTGATCGCCCGCGACACCCTGCTCGGCTTCATCGCCTGCACCCGGGTGCCGGGCTTCCGCCGCTTCGACGCCTACGACGTCGAGATCGGCATGGAGTTCGCCTCGCGCGCCGCCATCGTGATCGACAACGCCCGGCTGTTCAGCCGCGAGCGCGCGACCGCGCTGACCCTGCAGCGCAGCCTGCTGCCGCACCGGCTGACCGCGCCCACGCCCGTGGAGGTGCGGCACCGCTACCTGCCCGGCAGCAAGCTGGTGGAGGTCGGCGGCGACTGGTACGAGTCGATCGCGCTGCCCGGCGCCCGGGTGGCCCTGATCGTCGGCGACGTGGCCGGGCACGGCGTGCGCGCGGCCGTGACGATGGGCCGCCTGCGCACGGCCCTGCACACCCTGGCCAACCTGGAGCTGCCGCCGGCCGACGCGCTGCACGTCATGCACGAGCTGATGATCGAGCTGGGCGAGCAGGAGCCGCACTTCGCCACCTGCGTCTACGCCGTCTACGACGCCACCACCGGCACCCTGGAGATCGCCTCGGCGGGCCACCTGCCGCCGCTGCTGGTGGCCCCGGACGGCTCCAACGAGTACCTGGAGATCCCGCCCGCCCCGCCGCTGGGCGTGTCGGGCGGCGCGGCGATCGAGAGCCGGGAGTTCACCGTCGAGGACGGCAGCGTCTTCGTGATCTACACCGACGGCCTGGTGGAGAACCGCGGCCGCGACATCGACGACGGCCTGGCCCGCCTGCGCGGCATCTTCGGTCCCGACACCATCGACCGCCCGATGGAGGACCTGGCGAAGGCGACCCTGGCCGGGGTGTACGCCGACCACCACCGCGACGACATCGCGGTGCTGATCTCCCGCCTGCGCCGCCTGCCCGAGGACCGGGTGGCCTCCTGGACCCTGCCGGCCGACCCGGCCGCCGTGCGCCGCGCCCGGGGCCTGGTGCGCAGCAAGCTGGAGGAGTGGGGCCTGGAGTCGCTGGACTACACCACCGAGCTGCTGGCCTCCGAGCTGATCACCAACGCGCTGCGCTACGCGACCGGCCCGATCGAGATGCGCCTGCTGTTCGAGCGCACGCTGATCTGCGAGGTCCTGGACGGCTCGGCGGCCCTGCCGCGCCTGCGGCACGCCGCCGACGACGACGAGAACGGCCGGGGCCTGCTGGTGGTGAGCCAGGTCGCCCACCGCTGGGGCACCCGGCGCACCTCCAGCGGCAAGGTGGTCTGGTGCGAGCAGCTGGTGCCGGGCATGGACCCCGACCCGGCGGAGCCGATCCCGGCCTGGCCCGGCGAGAACCACCACCGCGAGTACCCGACGGACTGAACCGCGCCGCCCCCGAGCCGCGCCGCCCCTGACCGGGCGGCCGGGGCGGGCCCGTCACTCCGGCGCGAGGGCGCGGCGGCGGATCGCCGGGCCCAGGGCGAGCACCGCCACCGCCGTGCCCAGGCCGACGGCCAGGCACGTCAGCCACAGCACGGGCACGCCGGCGCCCAGCAGCTGGGTGCCGCCCAGCGGGGCCAGCAGGAAGCCGCCCGACCACGACAGCCCGAACGCGGCGGCGTACCGGCCGCGCAGGTGGGCCGGGGCGAGGTCGGCCACGACGGCCTGCGCCACGGCCGAGGCGATGATCTCGCCGATCGACCAGACCAGGATGGTGGCGATGAACGCCCACACCGTCGTCGCCAGCGTCGTGAGGCCGTAGCCGGCGCCCACCAGGGCGAACCCGGCCGCCAGTACCCGGGGCCGGTCCCGGCGCGCCAGCCACGCGCCGACCAGCGGCTGGACCAGCACGATCGCGACGCCGTTGGCCGCGATCGCCACGCCGTAGTCGCGCGGTCCGAGGCCGAGCTCCCGCATCGCCAGCGGCATCGTCGTCATGGCCTGCATCAGCACGAAGACGTAGGCCAGCATGATCAGCGTGTAGCCGACCAGGACCCGGTCGCGCAGCACCTGCAGCCAGCTCCCGGCGGGGCCGTCGCCCTCCGCGCGCGCCGGGCGCGTCTCGGGGATCGCCCGCCACACCAGCAGGCCGAACAGCGCGCAGGTGGCCGCGTCGATCCAGAACAGCCAAAGGAAGCCCTGCTGGGCCAGTGTCCCGCCCACCACCATCGCGGCCGCCCAGCCCAGGTTGATCGCCCAGAACAGCAGCGCGAACGCGCGCGGGCGGTCCCCGGGGGCGATGATGTCGGCGACCATCGCGTTCGCGGCGGGCCGGTACAGGTCCAGCGCCAGGCCCAGCAGCAGGGCCGCCGCCATGATCGCGGGCAGGCCCTGCGCGTAGCCCAGCGCCAGCATCGCCGCGCCGGTGGTCAGCGTGCCGCCCACCATCGTGATCCGGCGGCCGATCCGGTCGGCCAGGAAGCCGCCGAGCACCTGCGACAGCAGCGAGCCCACGCCCAGCGTCGCCACCACCAGGCCCGACTGGGCCAGCGACAGGCCGCGCGCGGTCATCAGGTACAGGCCGAGGAACGGCTCCACCATCGTGCCCAGCCGGTTGATCAAGCTGCCGATCCAGAGCGCCCAGTAGGGGCGCGGGAAGCCGCCCACCCTGCTGTGCAGGAAGGCGGGCATGCGCGGGAGGGCGGCGGTGGTCGTCATACGAGCGATCTTGACGAGGGCCGGCGGGCCGGGAAACTCATTTAGGCTGGGCTGAAAGGTCAGGTGATGATCGAGTTCGTCTTCGCCATCGACGACGTGGCCCGGGTCCGGTTCGCGTTCTCGCCCCTGTGGGAGCTGGTGCGCGGCCTCCGCGTGCTGGGCGACCCCGCCCGGCACGCCCTGCACCTGCCCTGGGTCCGGTCGGCCGGCCCGAGGGCGCGCGGCCTGGGGACGCTGCGGGCCCTGGTCCCGCCGACCGGGTACATCCCCGACTTCCTCACCCCGCCGCCGGTCACCCCGCTGCCCGACTTCGCCGCCGAGCTGGCCACGGTCCGCGCCACCCCTCCGGAGGTCGTCGCCGAGGAGCTGGAGTGGACGGCGCGGGCCAACCCGCCGCTGCGGCCGCTGGCCGCCGAGCCCGAACGGGTCCTGGCCGAGGTCTGCGAGGAGCTGGAGGGCTTCTGGGCGGCCGCCCTGCTCCCGCACTGGGAACGGGTCCACGGCCTGCTGGAGGGGGACGTGCTGCGCCGGACCCGGGCGCTGGCCGCGCAGGGGGCCGAGGGCGTGTTCGGCGACCTGCACCCGGCCGTCCGCTGGCGGGCCGGGAGCCTGGCGGTGGAGCGGCCCTGGGACTACCGGGGGGAGCTGCGCGGGCGCGGGCTCCTGCTGGTGCCCAGCGTGTTCGTCTGGCCCGACGTGTCGGTGATGGTGCCGCCGTACCAGCCCATGCTCAGCTACCCGCCCTACGGCGTGGCCACGCTGTGGGAGACGCGGCCCGCCGCCCCGCCGGACGCGCTCGCGGCGCTGATCGGGCGCGGCCGGGCCCACGTCCTGTCCGCCCTCTCCACGCCCGCCTCCACGACCGAGCTCGCCCGGCGGCTGGGGGTCACGCCCAGCGCGGTCAGCCAGCACCTGGGCGTGCTGCGGGGCTGCGGGCTGGTGGCGGGGCAGCGGCTGGGGCGCCGCGTGCTGTACCAGCGCACCCGGACCGGGGACATGCTGGTCGGCTCAGTCCAGTGATTCCAGCACGTCCAGCAGGCCGCGCGGCTTGCGGTCGGGCTGCGGCGCGCGTTCCTCGGCGGGCTCGGCTTTGGGCTCCGCTTTGGTGTCGGCCTTGGGGTCAGCTTCTGGCTCTTGCTCTGGCTCGGCCTTGGTGGCAGGCGCAGACGCAACGTCGGGCTCGGGCGCGAGCGGGGGCTCCTCGGGCGTCTGCGAGAACTTTCCCAGAGGCTTGCGCTTGCGCGGGCGCGGTCGAGGCGGCGGCGCCTCCCACGGCCGCTCAGCGCCGGTGCGGTAGCGGCCGGACTCGGCGAGCCAGTCCAGATGGGCGCGCGGTACGAGCAGCAGCACCTGGGCGACCCGGTCTATCACGGCGTACTCGGCGCCGGTGAAGTGGAACCGCTCCAGATCGGCTTCCAGCGTCCGCGCCGTCGCGGCGAGGTCGGCCGCGCGGTGGGCGATGCGGTCCACCACCCAGCCCGCCGCCTGCGCGGGCTCGAACCCGTAGGTCGCGCCGAGCACCGCCACGTGGTTGTGCGCGCCGCCGTGCTCGCTCTCGCGGACGTGGGAGGCCACGTCGTTGCTCCAGGCCACCAGGTCCGCGGTGCCCTCCAGCAGCCGCTTCCACGGCGGGGCGGTCATCAGCCGGCACGGCAGCTCCACGCCGAGCACCGGTTCGATCAGGTCGAACAGGAACGGCGCGGCCGACCGCCGCCGCTGCGCCGGATAGCCCGGCAGGGTGGGGACGTCGCCGATACGGCGGCCCACCGCCTCCTCCGCGCAGCCGGCCCGGTGCTCCTCCATGTGCTGCAGGAAGCGCCGCCGCCAGTCGCGGCTCATCCCCGGCACGGTGGCCCGCCACAGCTCCACCAGCGTGGTCTCCAACGGCTGCGCGCCGGGCCGGGCGCGGCCGCGGCGCACCGCCGACAGCAGGTCGTCGTACAGGCCGAGCACGGCGGTGGCGCTGCCGCCGAGCGGGGTCTCGTCCAGCGTGTCGTCCAGCGCGAACGCCCACGTCAGCCAGCGCGACACCAGCTCGACGCGGTCCAGCCCGGCGGCCGGGAACACCCGCGCGGCCAGCCGGTCGCAGCGGGCGCGGCCGAGCGGCGAGGCGTCGGGATCGCCCAGCACCAGGCCCTGGGCGCGCGCCCAGGACCCCACCCGCTCGCCCAGGGGCCGGGCGTCGGGGTGCAGGGCCGACGGGGCGGCCAGCGCGGGCGCGCGGTCGGGCAGCGAGAGCAGCGATGAAAGGTCCACGACCCGGCCCACGTTAATGATCTCCACCGCGGGGGGCTGATGATCGCCACGTCAATTTTCGGGAAACGGGCATGACCTGGAGCGTGCCGTCCGCCGCGGCTGCCCGCACGGCGCGGCCCGTGACATAGTTCGGTGATCTGCAAGACCGATACAGGAGGACACGTGTCCGGACGAACCCCCCGCCGTTGGACACTGGCCGCGGCCACCGCGGCGCTGGCCCTGACCGCCGCCGCCGGCTGCGGCGGCGGGAAGGACGGCGCCACCGTGCAGGGCGTCAAGCTGATCGAGAAGGGTGCGCTGACCTCGTGCACCCACCTGCCCTACCCGCCCTTCCAGGTGGAGAAGGACGGCAAGGTCGTCGGCTTCGACGTGGACCTGGTGGACCTGGTGGCCAAGAAGCTGGGCGTCACCCAGAAGATCGTGGACACCCCGTTCGAGACCATGAAGACCGGCTCGGCGCTGAACGCCGGCAAGTGCGACATCGTCATGGGCGGCATGACGATCAAGCCGGACCGGGTCGCCACGATGGACGTCTCCAAGCCCTACTTCGACGCCACCCAGGCGCTGATGGCCAAGAAGGGCAGCGGGATCACCTCGCTGGACGACGTCAAGAACAAGAAGCTGAAGCTCGGCTCGCAGGCCTCCACCACCGGCGAGGACCACGTCAAGGGCAAGGGCCTCAACCCGCGCTCGTTCGACAACTCCCTGGCCGAGCTGGACGGCCTGCGCACCGGCCAGGTCGACGTGATCGTGCAGGACTACCCGGTGGTGCAGGGCTGGCTGAAGGACCCGGCCAACGCCAAGTACGAGATCGCGGCGAACCTGGAGACCGGCGAGCAGTACGGCTTCTGGATGCGCAAGGGCCACAACCCCAAGCTGGTCGAGATGACCGACCAGGTCATCGCCGAGGCGAAGGCGAGCGGCTCCTACAAGGCGATCTATGAGAAGTGGATCGGTCCGATGCCCAAGGAGGGCGGGGCCTCGTGACGACCGAGACCGTCGCGGCGGCGCCGTCGGGGAGGCTGACCCCCCGGCAGCGCCGCCGCGTCTCCCTCGGCGGCCAGTACGCGCTGTTCGTGGTGATCGTCGCGGTGGTCGCGGTGACCGCCGACTGGCCGACGCTCCAGCAGAACTTCGCCGATCCCGCCAAGGCCCGGGACCTGTTCCCGGAGATCCTGACGATCGGGCTGCGCAACACCGCCCTGTACACCGCGGTCGGCTTCGGCATCGGGCTCGTGGTGGGCCTGGTGGTGGCGCTGATGCGGCTGTCGTCGGCGGCGCCCTACCGCTGGTTCGCCATCGCCTACATCGAGGTGTTCCGCGGCCTGCCGCTGCTGCTGATCTTCATCTTCGTGGGGGTCGGCGTGCCGTTCGCCTTCCCCGGCACCACCATCCCCGGCGGGGTGGTCGGGCAGGCCGGGGTCGCGCTCGGGGTGGCGGCGGCGGCCTACGTCGCCGAGATCATCCGGGCGGGCATCGAGGCGGTGCCGAAGGGGCAGATGGAGGCCGCCCGGTCGCTGGGCATGCCCTACTTCCGGGCGATGCGCACCATCATCCTGCCGCAGGCGTTCCGGATCATCATCCCGCCGATGACCAACCAGATCGTGCTGCTGTGCAAGGACTCCTCGCTGGTGCTGTTCCTCGGCATCGCGCTGGAGTACCGGGACCTGACCAAGTTCGGCCGGGACCTGGCCGGCCAGCTCGGCAACAGCACCCCGATCGTGGTGGCCGGGGTCTGCTACCTGCTGATCACGATCCCGCTGAGCCTGCTGGCCCGGTGGCTGGAGGCCCGGCAGCGGAAGGAGCGGCGATGACCGGCGGCGCCATCGAGATCGAGGGCCTGCGCAAGGCGTTCGGGCACAACGAGGTCCTGCGCGGCATCGACCTGCGGGTCGAGCCGGGCGAGGTGGTCTGCGTCATCGGGCCGTCCGGCTCGGGCAAGTCCACGCTGCTGCGCTGCGTGAACCTGCTGGAGGAGCCCTCGGCCGGGACCGTGCGGGTGGTCGGGACCGAGATCACCGACCCGGACGTGGACATCGACGCGGCGCGGCGGCGCATCGGCATGGTGTTCCAGTCGTTCAACCTGTTCCCGCACCTGACCGCGCTCGGCAACGTCACCGTGGCCCAGCGCAAGGTGCTCAAGCGCGGCAGGGCCGAGGCGGAGCGGATCGGGCGCGACAACCTGGAGCGGGTCGGGCTCGCCGACAAGATCGAGTCCTATCCGGCGCAGCTGTCGGGCGGCCAGCAGCAGCGGGTGGCGATCGCCCGCGCCCTGGCCATGGGCCCGGAGGTGATGCTGTTCGACGAGCCCACCTCGGCGCTGGACCCCGAGCTGGTCGGCGACGTGCTCGGCGTCATGCGCAAGCTGGCGCTGGACGGCATGACCATGCTGGTGGTGACGCACGAGATGAGCTTCGCCCGCGAGGTCGCCGACCGGGTGGTGTTCATGGACGGCGGGGTCGTGGTCGAGCAGGGCCCGCCGTCCCAGGTGATCGCCGAGCCCGAGCACGAGCGGACCCGCGAGTTCCTGTCGCGGGTGCTGAACCCCGCGGCCGCCGGAATCGGCACCGGGATCGACGCCGGGACCGGCGACGCCGGGACCGGTCCCGGCGCGGCCACCGGGAGGACCGCCGGGGAGTGATCCGCCGACCGCCCCGGGGTAAGGCGTCACGACGGTGGACGCTGCTTGCGCACCCCGGGGCGTATGGCAGAGTTCGCAGTGTCGTCCGCAGTGTCGCCCGGGGCGCTCCGACGCAGCGCCCCGGGCGGCGCGCGCGGACGGTGTCCGCGCAGGTCGCGCCGGTCCGGAGCCGGCGGGCGCCGGTCCGCCCGGGGTCTGTAACGTCGCGGTAACAGCGGCGGGGCATACTGCGAGGTGACCGGAGCCTCCGACGCCTGCGCGCGGACCGTCACCACCGTTAGACCGCGTCCGGCGCGGGCATGGGCCGTAGGGCCGGCACCGCATCACCGAGGGAGAAGGCTTTGGACCGTCAGCAGGAGTTCGTGCTCCGCACGCTGGAGGAGCGCGACATCCGCTTCATCCGGCTGTGGTTCACCGACGTGCAGGGGTTCCTGAAGTCTGTGGCGGTCGCCCCGGCCGAGCTGGAGGGCGCCTTCGCCGAGGGCATCGGCTTCGACGGCTCGGCGATCCAGGGCTTCGCCCGCGTCTACGAGGCCGACATGATCGCCAAGCCGGACCCGGCGACCTTCCAGGTGCTGCCCTGGCGCAGCGAGTCGCCCGGCGTGGCCCGGATGTTCTGCGACATCCTCATGCCCGACGGCACCCCGAGCTTCGCCGACCCGCGCTACGTGCTGAAGCGCACCCTGGCGCGCGCCGCCGACCTCGGCTTCACCTTCTACACCCACCCCGAGATCGAGTTCTACCTGCTCAAGGACCGGCCCGAGGGCGGCCGCGAGCCGGTGCCGGTGGACTCGGGCGGCTACTTCGACCACACCCCGCACAGCGCCGCGCACGACTTCCGGCGCAACGCGATCACCATGCTGGAGGCCATGGGCATCTCGGTGGAGTTCAGCCACCACGAGGGCGGCCCCGGCCAGCAGGAGATCGACCTGCGCTACGCCGACGCGCTCACCACCGCCGACAACATCATGACCTTCCGGCTGGTCATGAAGGAGGTCGCGCTGGAGCAGGGCGTGTTCGCCTCGTTCATGCCCAAGCTGTTCACCGACCAGCCGGGCTCGGGCATGCACACCCACATGTCGCTGTTCGAGGGCGACCGCAACGCCTTCTACGAGCCGGGCGCGGAGTTCCAGCTGTCCAAGGTGGGCCGCGCGTTCATCGCGGGCCTGCTGCGGCACTCGGCGGAGCTCACCGCGATCTGCAACCAGTGGGTCAACTCCTACAAGCGGCTGTGGGGCGGCGTCGGCTCCACCGCCGGGATGGGCGGCGAGGCCCCCTCCTACATCTGCTGGGGCCACAACAACCGCTCGGCGCTGGTCCGGGTGCCGATGTACAAGCCGCACAAGGGCCACGCGACCCGCATCGAGTTCCGGTCGCTGGACACCGCCGCCAACCCCTACCTGGCGTTCGCGGCCGTCCTGGGCGCGGGCCTGAAGGGCATCGAGGAGGGCTACGAGCTGCCCCCGGGCGCCGAGGACGACGTCTGGGCGCTCACCTCGGCCGAGCGTCGCGCGATGGGCATCGAGCCGCTGCCGCAGAGCCTGGACGAGGCGATCCACGCCATGGAGCGCAGCGAGCTGATGGCCGACGTGCTGGGCGAGCACGTGTTCGACTTCTTCCTGCGCAACAAGCGCCAGGAGTGGGAGGACTACCGCCGCCAGGTCACCGAGTACGAGCGCAAGCGCCTCATCGAGGTGCTCTAGCGCCACATGCGGGACGTGCGAAGGGCGGGCGGCTCCCGGAGCCGCCCGCCCTTCGCGCGTCCGTCCCCGCCGTGCTCAGTGCAGGAGGACGCCGCCGAGCTCCGCGTGCCGCTCCTGGATGCGCAGCTCCTTGGTGCCGAACGTGACGATCCCGCCGACGCCGATCCCGCGGCGCGCGCCCCACAGCACGTAGACCCGGCCCTCGGCGGTCTTGCCGCTGGAGTCGTTCTGCGCGCCCACGACCAGGTCGGCGAGGCGGTCGCCGTTCAGATCGCTCAGCGCCAGCTCGGCGCCCAGCAGGTCGCTCTCGCGGGCGGTGCCCGGCACGCCCGGGACGTTCTTGTCGAAGACCCCGGCGCCCTTGGCGGTCAGGCCGCCCTTGGAGCCGTACAGCACCGCGACCCGCCCGGCCGACGGGCGGCCCCCGACCCTGGCCTCGGGCATGCCCGCCGCGACGTCGGCCCTGCCGTCGCCGTTGACGTCCTTCACGGCGACCGCGTCGCCGAACTCGTGCTTGCCGAGCTTCACGATCTTCGGCGCGGCCAGCCCCTTCCCGGTGCCCGCGCGCACGAGGATCTGCCGCTGGTCGGAATCGTTCACGTTGACCAGGTCGGCCCTGCCGTCGCCGTTGACGTCCCCGGCCGCCGCCCGCCGGCCCATGCCGCCGCCGCCGGTCGCGAACACCCTGGTCGCGCCGAGGCCCTTGGCGGTGCCGAACCGCAGCAGGCCCCGGTGGGGCACCACGTCGTCGCCTTCGTCGCGGCCGGTGACCAGGACCAGGTCGCTCCGCCGGTCGCCGTTGAAGTCGGCGGCCACCGGCCGGTACAGCTCGGCGGCGCCCTTGACGGCGGTCCGGACGCCCGCGACGGGCCGGGTCCCGACGTCCGGGAACGTCAGGTAGGAGCTCCTGGCGACGGCCACCAGGTCGGGGCGGCCGTTGCCGTTGAAGTCGCCCACCGCGAACGACCCGGTGTGCGGGGCCTTCAGGACCGTCTTGCGCGCGGTCACGCCCTTGGGGCCGCCGTGCGCGATCACGACGGTCCGGCGGGCGCCCTCGTGCGCACCGATCACCAGGTCGGCGTAGCCGTCCCGGTCGAAGTCGGCCGAGTCCATCTCGCCGCCGAAGTAGCGGGGGACCGCCAGCCCGAGGCCCTTGGCGGACACGATCTGGCGTCCGGCCACGTCCAGCCCGGCCCTGCGCGAGGGCACGACCGTGATGAAGCCGCCGAGCCGCTTGCCGTGGATCAGGCCCTGCGGGCTCGCGGCGGCGATATCGGGGCGGCCGTCGCCGTCGAAGTCGCCGGGCCGGGCCGGCGGGCGCTTGGCGGCGGTCGCGGGCGCGGCGACCGGTGCGGCGGTCCTGGCGCCGCCGTTCTGGGCCGTCGCGACGGCGGTCGCGCCGAGGGCGGTCGCGGCGGCGGCCGCGCCCGCGACGGCGACGGATCGGGTCTTCATGGGTCTCCTGGGCTTCGGGCGGGGGAGGGGCGGGGCTTCCCCGGATAGGACGCTGGAAGATCATTACAGGTTGTCCCGGCCCGCGCGGCCGGATCGAGATCTTCCCGTGCCCCCGGTTCCGCGCACGAACGGCCACGGGCGGTTTACGGTGGAGGCCGTGAGCGCGCCGTGGACACCAGACCGCCGCCCTGACCGCCGTGACTCGCCCACCGCCCGCCTCGCGCGGCTGGGCTTCACCGACACCGGGCGCGCCGAGCGGCTGCTGGCCGAGGCCGACGCGGGCGGCGGCGGCCTCGGCGGCGACCTGCTGGCCGCGCTCGGCGCGACCGCCGATCCCGACCTGGCCCTCGGCGGCCTGCTGCGGCTGCTGGAGGCGGCCGACGAGCGGGGCGAGGCGCCGGACCTGCGCGCCGAGCTGGACCGCCGCCCCGACACCCGGGACCGGCTCCTGGCGGTGCTGGGCGTCAGCGACGCCCTGGGCGACCACCTTGCCCGCCACCCGGGCCACTGGCGCATCCTGGCCTCGGCGCCGGTGCTGGAGAACGGCCCCGACATCGACCCCGAGGCCGACCCCGAGACCTGGGCGCGGGCCCGCGCCGAGGCCGACGCCGCCCGCCGCGCCGCGCTCTGCGCCGACCTGCTGCGCGCCGTCGGGGCCGACCCCGCCGACCCCGAGCCGGTCGCCCGCGACGCGGGCCCCGACACCCTGGTCGCGCTGCGCGCCGAGTACCGGCGGCACCTGCTGGCGCTGGCGGGCCGCGACCTGACCGGCGAGGCCGACGTCACCGAGGTCGCCGCCGTGCTGGCCGACCTCGCCGCCGCCGCGCTGGCGGCGGGCCTGGCGGTCGCGCGCGCCGAGGTGGCGGAGCACGGGACGTGCCGCCTCGCGGTCATCGGCATGGGCAAGGCGGGCGGCCGCGAGCTGAACTACGTCAGCGACGTCGACGTGGTCTTCGTGGCGGAGGCCCGCGACGGCCACCCCGAGGAGGCGGCGCTGCGGGCCGCCACCCGGCTCGCCGCCGCGATGATGCGGGCCTGCTCGGCCAGCACCGTCGAGGGCGCGCTGTGGGAGGTGGACGCGGCGCTGCGCCCCGAGGGCAAGGCCGGGCCGCTGGTGCGGACGCTGGCCAGCCACCGCGCGTATTACGAGCGCTGGGCCAAGACGTGGGAGTTCCAGGCGCTGCTGAAGGCCCGCCCGATCGCCGGGGACGCCGAGCTGGGCCGGGCCTACACCGAGGCCATCGCCCCGATCGTGTGGCGCGCCGCCGAGGGCGAGGGCTTCGTGGCCGACGTGCAGGCCATGCGCCGCCGCGTCGAGGCCCACCTCAACCAGCGCACCGCCGAGGCCGAGCGCCAGCTCAAGCTGGGCCCCGGCGGGCTGCGCGACGTGGAGTTCGCCGTCCAGCTCCTGCAGCTGGTGCACGGCCGCACCGACGAGTCGCTGCGCAGCCCCACCACCCTGGACGCGCTCGCGGCGCTGTCGGCGGGCGGCTACGTGGGCCGCGACGACGCCGCCGCGCTGTCGGCGGCCTACCGGTTCCTGCGGCGGGTCGAGCACCTGGTGCAGCTGTACCGGCTGCGCCGCACCCACCTGGTGCCCGACGACGAGGCCGGGCTGCGCCGCGTCGGCCGCGCCCTGGGCCTGCGCGGCGATGCGGTCGGCGAGTTCACCGCGCTGTGGCGGCGGCACGCCCGCGAGGTCCGCCGCATCCACGAGAAGCTGTTCTACCGGCCGCTGCTGCGCGCGGTGGCCCGGCTGCCGGAGGAGGAGGCCCGCCTCACGCCCGAGGCCGCCCGCACCCGGCTGGTGGCGCTCGGCTACAACGACCCGGCCGGGGCGCTGCGGCACATCGAGGCGCTCACCGCCGGGGTGTCGCGGCGCGCGGCGATCCAGCGCACGCTGCTGCCGGTGATGCTGGGCTGGTTCGCCGACGCCCCCGACCCCGACGCGGGCCTGCTGGGGTTCCGGCGGGTCAGCGAGGCGCTGGGCACCACCCCCTGGTACCTGCGGCTGCTGCGCGACGAGGTCACCGTCGCCGAGCACATGGCGTGGGTGCTGGGCTCCAGCCGGTACGCCACGGACCTGCTGCTGCGCGCGCCCGAGGCCGTCGCGATGCTCGGCGGCGACACCCCCGCCATCGCCGCCGACGGCCCGGCGGGCTACCGCGGCAAGGGCGGCCTGAAGGCGCGCCCCCGGCAGGCGCTGCGCACCGAGGCGCTGGCCGCGGTGCGCCGCCACACCGCCTCCCCCGCGCCCGGCGCGCCGCCCGCCGAGGAGGCGGTCGCGGTGGTGCGCGGGCTGCGCCGCCGCGAGCTGTTCCGCACGGCGGTCGCCGACCTGCTGGAGCGGGTGGAGGTGCGCGAGGTCGGCGAGGCGCTCACCGACATCGCCGCCGTCACGGTCGAGGCCGCGCTGCACGCCGCGATCAGCAAGATCGAGCTGGAGACGCGGGCCCCGCTGCCGACCCGGATGGCGGTGGTGGCGATGGGCCGCTTCGGCGGCCACGAGCTGGGCTACGGCAGCGACGCCGACGTGATGTTCGTGCACGACCCGCTGCCCGGCGCCGACGAGGCCGCGGCGGGCCGCGCCGCGCACGCGGTCGCCAACGAGCTGCGCCGGCTGCTGGCGCTGCCCGCCCCCGATCCCGCCCTGGAGATCGACCCCAACCTGCGGCCCGAGGGGCGGCAGGGGCCGCTGGTGCGCACGCTGGCGTCCTACGCGGCCTACTACGCGCGCTGGTCGGAGCCGTGGGAGAGCCAGGCGCTGCTGCGCGCCGACCCGATGATCGGCGACGCCGGGCTGTGCGAGCGGTTCCGGGAGCTGATCGACCCGCTGCGCTGGCCCGAGGACGGCCTGGACGACGACGCCCTGCGGCAGATCCGGCGGCTGAAGGCGCGCATGGAGTCCGAGCGGCTGCCGCGCGGGGTGGACCGGCGGCTGCACACCAAGATGGGCCCCGGCGGGCTCGCCGACGTGGAGTGGGTCGCCCAGCTGCTGCAGCTGCGGCACGCCCACGACGTGCCCGCGCTGCGCACCACCCGCACGCTGGAGGCGCTGGAGGCCGCGGCGGCGGCGCGGGTGCTGGACGCCGAGGACGCCGCCGTGCTGGCCGAGGCGTGGCGGCTGGCCACCCGCATCCGCAACACCGTGATGCTGGTGCGCGGGCGGGCCTCGGACGTGCTGCCCACCGACCACCACAACGAGCGCAGCGCCGTCACCCGCGTCATGGGCTACCCGACGACGGGGGAGCTGCTGGAGGACTACCGGCGGCACGCGCGCCGCGCCCGCGCGGTGGTGGACCGCGTCTTCTACGGCGGCGACTGAGCGGCCACGGCCGCGGCCGCCGCGCCCGCTGCCGTTCTCGCCGTCCTCGTCGCCCCCCTTGCCGCCCGGACCCTCACGACCGCGACCGCACCGTCCCCGCCGCGGTGCCCGTCGCCGCGCCCGCCGCCGTCCGCGAGCCCGGCACCAGCCGCGCCGCCTGCCCCGCGATCTGCGCCCGCACCCGCAGCACCGGCGCCGGGCAGCGGTGGTACAGCGCCCACGACGCCCCCAGCGCCGCCCCGACCAGCGAGATCCCGGCCACCGCGTCCAGCACGTAGTGGTTGGCGGTGGCCAGGATGACGTACACGGTGGTGGCCGGGTAGACCAGGCCGAGCAGCCCCAGCCAGCGCCGCCGGGTCAGCCGGATCACCACGTACCCGCACCACAGCGCCCAGCCGGCGTGCATCGACGGCATCGCCGCGTACTGGTTGGTGAGCGTGCCCGAGGCGTCGCTGGCGTACAGGCCCAGCGAGTGCAGCGCCGTCACCGGGTCCACGAAGCCCTCGCTGTGCAGGAAGCGCGGCGGGGCCAGCGGGTACAGCCAGAAGCCCAGCAGCGCGACGCCCGTCGCGATCATCAGCGAGGTGCGCAGCCAGCGGTAGTCGCGCGGCCGGTACCGGTAGATCCACACCACGATGCCCAGCGTGACCGCGAAGTGCGCGGTGGCGTAGAAGATGTTGGCGGTGCGCGCCAGCCACGGCATCTGCAGCAGCGTCTGGTTGAGCCCCAGCTCGACGTCCAGCCCGACCATGCGCTCGAAGGCCAGGATCTGGTCGGCGTTGGAGAAGGCGGGCCCGGTGCCGTCCTGGACCAGCACGATGCGCGTGAGCGTGTAGCCGGTGTAGAACAGCGCGATCAGCAGCAGCTCGCGCCACACCGGCGGCGCGGACGGCACGCGTTCTCGCAGCGGCCGGGGGGCCGGCCGCGCGGGGGCGGGCCGGTCCTGCTCCGTCTGGCCTCGGGGCACTGCTGGGGCGGTTTGGGCCATGCTACCTATCTTTGCCGCGCGGCCACCTGGTTGAGATCACCGCGACGAATGGTCTTCATCTCAGACTTGAGTAGTACGACCCTGATGCGGTGTCCGCACCTACGGGGGAGGAGTACGGCGTCTGCGCGGGGGAGGTACGGAGGTTGAGGCAGGGGTCGGCATGGGGGCGGCCGGGTAGGTCTCAGGCGCCCCCCGCCGACCGACGGAGGGCGAGATCGTGCGAAGCGGGTCGAAAACCGGCACGGCGGTGGCGGGGGCGCTGGCCCTGGCCCTTTGCGGGCTGGCCGGATGCGGGAGCGGCGGCGACGGGGACGGGGGAGCCGCCGCGCCGCGGGCGTCCGGCGGCGCGCCGTCCGGGGGGATCGCCGGGCAGAAGCCGACCTGGGGCGTCTGCCGGGACCTCCCCAAGGACCAGCAGGGCAAGCAGCCCACCGGCTTCGAGTGCGCCGCCGTCAAGGTGCCGCTGGACTACGCCGAGCCGGACGGCGAGACCATCGACATCGCGCTGCTGCGCGCGAAGGCGACCGGGCCCGGCCCCCGCATCGGCTCCCTGCTGTTCAACTTCGGCGGCCCCGGCGGCGCGGGCGTCGACACCCTCGCGCAGGCCGCGGGCGAGTACAAGAAGCTGAACACCCGCTACGACCTCATCGGCTTCGACCCGCGCGGCGTGGGCCGCAGCGCCCCGGTCGCCTGCTTCGACGACAGGCGCCTGGACGCCTCCGCCGCCATGGACGGCTCGCCCGACGACGCCGCCGAGGAGAAGGCGATGCTGGACGAGCAGCGGGCCTACGTCCAGGCGTGCCAGAGCCGCTCGGGCAAGGTCCTGCCCTACGCGGGCACGCTGAGCGCCGCCCGCGACATGGACGTGATCCGCACCGCGCTCGGCGACTCGGCCCTGCACTACTTCGGCATCTCCTACGGGACCTGGCTGGGCGGCAGCTACGCCCACCAGATGCCGAAGAACGTGGGCCGCGCCGTCCTGGACGGCGCGGTCGACACCAAGATCAGCGGCCGTGACCTGGCGCTCCAGCAGGCCGCCGCGTTCCAGCGGGCGCTCGGAGAGTTCGCGGCGGCCTGCGCCCAGCGCGGCGTGTCGTCCTGCCCCCTCGGCTCCGACCGGGACGCGGTCGTCGCCGCCGTGGACAAGCTGCTGGACGGCCTGGACGCCAAGCCCCTGCCTGCCACCGGAGACCGTGAGCTCACCCAGAGCCTCGCCGTCACCGGCGTCGGCGCGGCGCTCTACAGCCAGGAGACGTGGCCCTACCTCGCCCAGGGGCTCGACGAGGCGGTCGAGCGGGGCAACGGCTCGACCCTGCTGCTCCTGGCCGACCTGCAGAACGGCCGCGAACCCGACGGCCACTACGACAATGTGCGCGCCGCCCACACCGCGGTCAGCTGCGCCGACACCACCGAGCGCTACACCGTCGGGGACGTGCGCGAGCAGATGGCGACCTTCCGCAAGGCGTCCCCGACCTTCGGCGAGTCGATGGCGTGGGGCCTGCTGGAGTGCACCGGCTGGCCGGTGCGCGGCGACGACGCCGCCCAGGAGGTGAGCGCGCCGGACGCCGCCCCGATCGTGGTGGTCGGCAACGTCGGCGACCCCGCCACCCCCTACGCGTGGGCGCCCGCGCTCACCAAGGAGCTGGGCGGGCGCGCCACGCTGCTCACCCTCGAAGGGCAGGGGCACGGCGCCTACAACACCGGGAACGAGTGCGTGCAGGCCGCCGTGGACGCCTACCTGCTGGACGGCAGGGTGCCCGCCGCGAACGCCCGCTGCCGCTGATTCACAGGACCTGCTCGACCTTCATCGGCTTCTTCAGCGCGTTGCCGACGGTGCAGTAGGAGTCGTGCACCCGCTTGGCGACCTTGGCCAGCACCTCGGCGGCCTTGTCGTCGCCCTCGGGCAGCTCGACGTCGTAGGTGACGGTGACGGTGCCGAGCTCGCTCTCGGCGATCTTGTCGGCCGACACCGTCGCCGCCAGCCGCACCAGGCGGTGCCCGCGCTGGGCGGTCAGCGGCTCCACCGTGACGATCTCGCAGCCGCCCAGCGCCGCCAGCATCAGCTCCACCGGCGTGAACACGCCCTCGGTGGTGCCGGTGCCGATGGCGACGCGCGCGCCGCGGTCGTTGACCGCCTCGAATCCGTCGTCGGTCCGGCGGACGTCCACACTGGCCATGGATGATCCCCTTTGATCGGCTCCTCGCGGACCGCACAACGCCGGCCCGCGCCCCGATCTTCCCAGGGGGCCGCTCAGCCCGGCTCCGCCGGGGCGGCCGCCAGCCGCTCCTGCTCGGCCGCCACGATCTGCCGCGCCAGCGCCTGCTCGGACACGTCCACCGCGTCGGGCGCGGCCTCGGCCAGCTCGCTGCGCCGCGCGTAGGCGTCGAACAGCCCCGCCTTGGCGCGCAGGATCTCCAGCATCCGCTGGTCGACGCTGTCGGGGGTCAGCAGCCGGTGCACCTGCACCCGGCGGGACTGGCCCATCCGGTGCGCCCGCCCGGCCGCCTGCGCCTCCAGGGTCGGCTTGACCTGCGGCTCGCACAGGATCACCACCGAGGCGGCCTGGAGGTTCAGGCCCGTCCCGCCCGCCTGCACCTGGGCCAGCAGCACCGCGTGGCCGGGCTCGGCGGCGAAGGCGTCCACGATCTCCTGCCGCCGCGCGGCCGGGACCCCGCCGCTGATCGGGCCGTGCGCCCGCTCGCCGACCTCCTCGTGGACCACCGACAGCACGTCGCGGAAGAAGGAGAACACCACGACCTTCAGGTCGTTCTCGGCGGCCTCCTGGAGCAGCTCCACCAGCCGCCGCAGCTTGGCCGAGCGGCGCGGGTCGGCGTAGGCGGCGCGGCGCATCGCCATGAAGTTCCCGTCGGCGACGGCCTTCCGGTAGGCCCGCTCGTCGGCGGGGCTGAACGCCTCCCACTCGTCCACGTGCACGATCTCGGGCAGCTCGACCAGCACGTCCCGCTGGTTGCGGCGCAGGTAGACCGGCCCGACCGCCGCGCGGAACGCCTTGGGCCCCACGGCCGCGTCGCTGTGCCGGATGCCGGGCAGCAGGTCGGGGCGCAGGTAGCCGACCAGGGTGCGGAACTCCTCGACCCGGTTCTCCATCGGGGTGCCGGTCAGGAACAGCACGCGCTCCACCCGCGCACACCAGGCGGCGACGGCGCGGGAGCGCCGGGCTTCGGGGTTCTTGGCGAGGTGGGCCTCGTCCACCACCAGCATGTGCACGGGCGTGCCCGCCGGGGCCTCGAAGCCGTGCAGGCTGTCCAGCGTCGTGACGGCGACGCCGCCCTCGCGCGCCCAGGCGGCGAGCGCGCCCGCCCGCCCCGAGCCGTGCACGGGGTGGGCGGCCAGCGCGCTGCGCGACTCGATCTCCCGCAGCCAGTTGATGAGCACGCTCGCCGGGCACACGACCAGGAAGTGGGTGGCGCCCTCCGAACGCAGGTGCGCCAGCGCCGCGATCGCCTCGACCGTCTTGCCGAGGCCCATCTCGTCCCCGAGGACGACCCGCCGCTGCGCCAGCGCGAACCGTGCCCCGAACGCCTGGTAGCCGCGCAGCGACACCCGCCGATAGGAGTCGTCCAGCGGCTGCGCCTTGACCCGGGCGGCCAGGTCGCCGGGCAGGAACCCCTCGGCGGCGTCCTGGTCGGGATCGACGGCGGCCAGCTCCGACAGCAGCGTCTGGTACTCGGCCGCGTTCAGCTCGTAGTCGGCCCACGCCTCGATCTCCGGCACGGGCGGCCGCAGCAGGTCCACCGAGGACTGCCGCAGCAGCAGCTGGGCCCCGCGCTCCCGCTCGGCGGCCAGCAGCGCGGCGACCTCGCCCAGGGCGGCCCGCGCCCGCTCCCGCTGCGCCCGGGTGGCCAGCAGCCGCCGCCACCAGTTCCGCGCGGGCCGGGCATCGGCCAGCAGGGGGCTCAGCCGCTCGTCGATCTCCTCGGCGACCGCGCGCGCACGCGGCAGCTCCGCCCCGGCGTTGACGAGCCGGTGGAGCGCGACGACCAGGGCGCCGGTGGGCCCGTCCTGCTCACCGGCGTCCAGCCGCACGGGCGCGTTCCGCTCGGCGGCCTCGTTGATCTGCCGCGCGGCCGCGTGCAGCTGGTTCGCGGTCTGCGGCCCGACGCCGGGCAGCAGCTGGAGCCGGTAGGGGGTGGCGTCCAGCACCTCCAGCACGGTGGTGATCTCGGCGCTCTCCAGCGGGCCGAGCCGCAGCCGCCCGCCGGTGACGTCCTTGAGCCGCGCGACCGGCATCGCCGCGAGCTGCTCGCGCGCCGCGGCGGCCCGCAGCGGCGCGAGGGCGGCGTGCACCTCGCCGCGCGCGCCCCGGTGGTCGGCCAGCACCTCGCGCGCCAGTTCCAGCAGCAGGTGCGCGTCGCGCAGCACCTCCCTGGGCTCGCCGACGCGCTCCCGCAGCACCTCCTGCGTCATCCCGTCCCCGCTTCCCGGCCGCCTCCGCAGCACATGATGCCACCGGCGTCCGACAGCTCAGACCGTCCGGGCCCGCACGTCGAGGACGCGGCCGTCCTCGGTGCCGATGAGGACGCCGCCGCCGGCCGCCGCGAGGGACGTGCCGGAGGCGGGCAGGCCGCGCACGGTGAGGGGCTCGCGGCGCAGGAGGGCGCCGGTCCGGGCATCGAGCAGGACGACCTCGCCCGAGTCGAGCGTCGCCCAGACCGTGCCGTCGAGGACGTCCATCGCCGTGACCACGGCGGCGCCGCATGAGAAGTCCCACTCCGGTCCGCCGCCGGGGAAGCGCCGCCGCGCCACCAGGCCCTCGACCCGCTCCGGCCCGGGAACGCTCACGGCACCCGCGTGGATCAACGCGCCCGGGACGCGGACGCCCGGCCCGGCGGTGAACCACACGCCCGGCCTGGCACCCCAGTTCGCCGGGAACAGCTGGTGCACCGCGCCGTCGGCGGCGTCGAGCACCGCGACCTGCGCGCCCTCTTCGGCGTGCACGAGCAGCAGCAGCTCCGGGCTCTGGCGGATGTTGAACTGCCGGTCCTCGAACGGGCAGCCGCCCAGGTCGAAAGGAGCCGACTCGCGGTGCGCGGGGGACACCGCCACGGTGGCGGCGCCGGTCGTCTCGTGCCGGGTGTCGCGCAGCACCACCCAGCCGTCCCGCCTCCCGACCGGCATGCGAGGGACGTCCGCGTCGGCGGGCCGCAGGATCTCGCCGTCGCCCAAGGACAGCCGCTCGACGCCGTTCGGCCGGTACCGCCACCGGGAGCTGTCCCAGCCGGGCGCCCACTGCACCTCTACCCAGGCCGACCGCTGGTCCGGCGCGACCACGACGCGCCGGCCGCCCCCGGCCACCGGGACCGACCACTCGCGCCGCCCGGACGGAAGCCACGACTCCAGCCGCACGCCGTCCAGCGCGGCCAGGACGCGCCCGTCGCGCAGCGGCTCCACGGACCGGACCTGGCGGCGCGGCGACCATTCGGCCTCCCCGCGCCACGCGGCGAGCCGCCGCAAGGCGCGCTCGGCGGCCTCCCGCTCGCCGGCGGGCTCCGGAACGGGCTCGTCGTCGACCTCGGCGCGCCGGACGGGCCCCGCCCAGTCGTCCCGGACGACCGAGGAGGCGAAGCACGCCCCGTCGTCCCGATGGTCGTCGTCGCGGGGTGCCAGGACCAGGTCGAGGCGGCGCTCACCGCGCCAGCGCGCGGACCGCACCTCCCGCGCCTCCTCCAGCAGCGACCGCGTCCCACCCGAGGCGAGATCGAGCAGGAGCAGCTCGCCCTCGTGCCGGTAGCCGCCGTCGTAGTCGCCGGTGCCGACGGCCGCGAGCGGCAGGACCGGATGGAACGCGATCGTGTTGACCGGCCACCGGGAGGGCAGCAGGAACCGGCAGCGCAGGTCGTCCGAGCCGTAGACCCCGATGCGGTAGGCGCTCCGCCCGCCGCCGAACGTGCCGGGCTGCCACGGCGGCGGCCCGACGCGGCCGCCGGCCACCACCAGGCCGCGCGGCCCGCTGACGGCCGCCGCCGTGGGAAGGCCGATCTCGGCGAACGCGTGGTCGCCGAGCACCCGGCGGATCGTCAGATCCCCGGACACGCGCCCGCTTCCCACCGCTTCATCCCGGCAGTCTAGAAGCGGGACGGCGCCCGCCTACGGGTGCGGCTCCGCGGGCCGCGGCGCCGGGTACACCGGCGTCCGGCGGCCCGCCAGACCGAGCGCCACCAGGATGCGGCCGACCGCGGGCCAGCGCTGCTCGACCAGCCGCGCCAGCGCGTAGTAGACGGCGGTGACGATGCCGACGGCCGCGACGGTCAGCGGCGCGCTGGTGCTCTCGTCCAGCACGATGCCGGTCTCGGTGGCGAGCCAGGTCACCAGCGCGCCGATGGCGACCGGCACCCAGGTACGGATCAGGCTCACGACGTAGTCGTCCACGGCGACCTCCTCAGGTCACTCGGGTCCTCGCGCTGCGGCCGCCCCCTCGGCCCCGCGCTATGCCTGTTGCCGCTGCTGCTCCTGGAGCAGGTCCAGCACGCGGTCGAGCTTGGTCTCCAGACTCTGGACCTTCGCCTCCAGGCTCTTCACCTTGGCGTTGGTCTCGGCGTCCTGCCGGTAACCCCACACCAGGTAGGAGCCGGGCGTCCAGTACTTGTTGCCGCCCGCGGCCGTCTCGGGCGGCGACTCGATGATGCCGTCGGTCAGCCAGACGTCCTTCACGCTGGGCATGTCGTCCTCCTGAGGGGATCCGGTGAGGCTGCCGTCGCGGACCATCCCGTAGAGGACGGAACCGGGGCAGCTGGTGGAGATGAAGTCGCGGTGCCCCCGGATGGCCGCGCCGAGCCCCTTGCCGCGCAGCCAGGCGCGCAACTCCTTGAACGCGTCGACCTGCTCGCTCGTCGGCCGCTCGCCGTCGCCGGAGCAGAACGTCACCGACGTCCATGTCGAATTGCCGCCGGGCTGCGCGGCCTGCTGCCGCTGCCAGCCCCTTCCTTCCATCACGACCCCGTGCGGGCAGACCGCGAACGAGTAGCCGATGTCGACCCATCCGCGGGACGGGCCCATATGGAACGCGCGGGTGTTGCGCCAGTAGGTGCGGCACGCGGCGTGGGACTCGTCCGCGAGCCCCTGGTCGGCGCCGTCGTAGTGGACGACCAGGCCGTTCCTGCAGGGCGCGGTGCCGGCCGCGGTGCCGGGCCAGCCGAACACCGACCTCTTCTCCAGCTTCATCCGCGTCCCTCCGCGCACTGATCAGCCGCGCCGGTCCCGCCGGGCACGGCCGGTCCGGACCGATGGCACTGCGGCCTCTTCCGTCTTCCGCTTCACCTTTTGCTCCGCTCATCGCGGTGCAAACCAGGCCAGGTCCGGAAACAGAGAAGAAAGGCCATCGCCCGGACCCTGAACGGGGCGGCGGACGACGGCCTTCCGTGTGCTGGAGGCGCTGCGAGGGCGCCCGGGACGTGCGGAGTCGCTGATGCCGCAGTACAGCTCAGGACGCGCGTTGAGCTGCTGCGTCGCCGCCGCGAACACAGGATGTCTATCGCCTTCCCCATCGCTGTGCCGCGGCGATTTCACTATTGGACAGCTTGCGGCTACTCGACACGCTGTTTAGTGGTCCTCACTCTCGTCCTCGCTCTGGTCCACGCCGTAGTCGCCCCCGTGGTTCTGGATCGTGTTGAGGATGTGGAGGGCGGTCTCGCGTAGTTCGTTCCACCGGTCGACCGTGCCGAGCGGCGGCGGGAAGGTCACGGCCTGGCCGAGCATCTCCAGCTTGTCGAGGCTGGTTTTGGCGCCAGCCAGACAGCTGATGAGCGAGGACTGTTCGTCTTGGAGCTGCTGCCCGACCGGCTTTTCCGTGTCCGGGGCAGGATCCGATATCTCGCCGGGGTTCTCGGTCTTGTCCACCTCTGGTGGCAGCACGGAATCGGCTGAGCCGTAATTCGCGTCCGAACCGTTAGAGGCATCTCCGTCCGCCCCTGGGGCGGACGGAGGCCCGAGAACCTGGCGGGCGCGCTCCTGGTCTGAGGCGACTACGACGTCCCACTCCAGGAGCATGACCGGCTCGCCGTCCTCCCGGAGAAGGTGATCGTGCGCCTCCAGGTCCACCACGAAGTGCTGGTACTCACCCTCAGCCGCGACATCCTTCCCATTGGGCAGGCCGAGCTGCTGCTTAGTGCCCGAGTTGCGGGGCAGCCTGCTGTCCTCGAAGCGCTGGGCCGCCAGCGCCAGAGTCCAGAAACCGAGCTCGTTGCCCCGTCGGGCCAGGCCTTCGACGATCTTGTGTGCGTCTCCCCGGAAGGGGACCTTGCCTGGTGCCCGGGTCAAGCCCACGGCGGAACCCACGTTCCTGGTCAGCAGCTTATCGGCGATCAAGGCAGTACCGCCCGCCAGCGCGAGGGTCAGACGAGCGGCCTGGTCGCCCTTGAGCGCAGGACCGACTAGCGAAGTGAAGTCGTCGGTGACCATGGGAGCCCAGCCGTCCTCCAGCACCTCCTTGAAGAGGACACCTCCGTTGCTCCAGGCGTTGCGGGCCTGCTGGGCGGCTGACTTCTTGGAGGACCGCCAGGGGTGGTCGATGATGGGGCCGAGCAGCCCGGCGTACCCCTTGTCGGTCATCCTGCGGTCGCCTTTGATCTCCTTAGCCCGGCTCCTCAGCTCCTCGAAAATGGCTGGACGGGTCAGGGTGTGCAGCAGCAGGACAGCACGCCACAGTCCAGTGCCGGGGATGCTCTCGTTCCCGTACACCTGAGGTGTGTCTGACGCACGGCGGCGCCCGATGGCTAGTTCGTAGACCGCCTGCAGCCCATCCTCGTTCTGGCTGTTACCTGAACGGTCGTGCAGGACGCGTTTGAGCGCTCGGCTGGCGACCTCGACGTTCTTGGCCGCGTCGTCCCACGGTCTGAACTCGACATGGACGGACGCGAGGATGGAGCGCAGCGCGTCGTCGAACGCGTCTTCAGCGTTCAGTGAGGCGCGCTCGTGTGCCTGAGTGCCGACCGTGATGTGTGCGGGGACGATATAGGTTTGGGCGATCTGGATAGCGCGCAGGGACGGCGCCTCGTCGGCTCCGTTTTTGGCAATCTCCTTAGTGAACTCGTCGTGCAGCCGCTCGCGCCGGGTCTGCCGAGCCTGCGCCATGCGCCGGGTGAGCGGCTTGGCGGGCTCGCTCGTAGAGGGCTGGTGCTGGGCAAGGAGAGTTTCCACGGCGAGGTCGGCGACCGCCTCCGGCTCACTGTCAGGACCGGCCAGGACCTTCCACGCGCTGGCCAGACGTGTGATGCCGTCGCGGGCGACAAGGGCGCAGACCGACTCCGTACCGTCGTCGAAGTCGTAGATGACCGGGTGCACGATCAGGGCGCGCGTCACTCGCCTGGCAAGGATCGATTCAGCGTAGGAGTTCCGGTGCAGGGTAGCCGAGATGGTCTGCCAGACGTGCTCCTTGAGATGCCTGAGGCTTTGGTAGCGGTAGCGCAGGATCGCCTGCGGCCTCCCATGCTCGGCCATGCCCTGAATTTGAGGGTCCTCGACAGCCAGGAGTTCCTGGCCTGTACGCGGCTGGATGGCGGGGAACAGCTCGGACAGCCAGACCCGGGTGTGCACCGACCGCAGGGTGGCTGCGTCCACGTGCTCCTCAAGGAGCAGGCTGTTGCGGCTGGTCTGTGACTCGCGCAGCTGGAGCGCGACGGTCTCGGGTGTCACAGCGGCCCGGGCCACCGCGTACCAGGCGTCCTCGGGCAACGAGGCCAGCGGGGTGTTCAGCCCTGCCTTGACGAGCTTGGTCCGGTCATCCACGTCGGACGCGCCTGGCAGTTCGCTGTCAACGGTGGACACTTCGACCTGCTGCTTGCCCCACAGGACGGTGATGGGTGTGTTGGGCTCAGACGTGGGCATCGTGCCCTCCTCATAAGTGGTTGATGTGGAAGACTGGACGTGCGGTCCTGACCCGACTCGCTCGGAGCCAGGTCCGGCCCGGCTGGGCTCCGGCTTCGCCCGGAGCCCAGCCCCTTTCCACGTAGTGCTTTCCTCACAAGGCGCTGGGCCCGTGGGCACCGGGGAACGTCGCACCGAACCAGTGCCACATGAAGGCCCGGGACGGCTGCTTGGCGATGGACTGGTAGGCCGAGTACGCGAGCATGTCGGCCGCCTGCAGCAGATCCAGATGGCGGGCAGGGCGAAAAACCGGATCGCCGAGGATGTGCCGTCGTTCGTCCGGGAGCGCCCGATGGGCCCGCCGTAGGGCGCCCTCTGTGCCGTCGCCGTCGAAGATGACGACCCCGTAGGTGCCGGAGGCAGCGAGTTCTGCGTTGAGCTGACTCAGCAGGGCTGCGTAGAGGGCAGGCCGGTCGCGCCCGTAGTTGTCGGTCTCCCGGTACACGGCACGAATCCGCACACCGGTCATCGCGGCGGTGGCCTGCAACCCGCGCAGGATGACCTCCTGGGAGTGCTGTCGGTGCGTAGCGCGACTGGAGCTGCGCGAGCGGTGGCTGTAGCGACCGCGGGCGCCAGCGAGCTTCACCGAGTGAAGAGGGGAGTCGGCGGGGATTCCCAGCCGTGCGTCGGCGGCCAGCTCGGCACGGAAATCCAGCCAGTGCCGTTTTGCGGCGTCGATGTGCGGAAGATCGATCCCCAAGGAGGCGAAGACGACGGTCGTGCGGGCGTCACCGCCGTCGTCGACGAAGTAGAGACGCAAGGGGGCAGCGCTGTTCTCTGCAGCCATTGGCAGTCAACTCCGCGAGCACGCATGGGATGTCCCAGGCACCGTTGCCAGGGACCCAGCCGCAGCCCTCGCGAAATCGCTACAGGACAGCGGGCGCGGGGTGCTCTGCTGCCGCGCCACGTTGTACACGTGCAGCTCCGGGCGCGGTTGTCACGTCGACCCGGGATCAAACCTCATGGGAGGTACCACCCGCGCCAGCGACAGCCCCGATCCGTCAACTACCAGGATTTCGAGGCCTCCAGGGCATTCCCTGGACCCATACGTCACGGTGCTACCTTGCACCACGCTGCGCGCAACTATAACGGTCCGCCGGGATGCGCATCGGGTAAAACCGTTGCGGCAAGGGGGAGTTGGTCAGTCGCTAGCGTTCACCGGGATAGAGACTCCATCGGCGATCCGGATGATGCCGGCCTCGGTGGTGCATCCGTACTCGCAGGTGCAGCGAGGAGCTGCCCCGCACATCGCTGATCTGGAAGCAATACTGGGCAGGTTGCCGCGCGGCTGCACGTACTGTCGGCCATGTTGGTCGCCGGCGGCCGAATTCATGGCGGTTCTGCTAGGCCTCGAAGGTTGTCGAGGAGGAGATGCCCGCAGCACGGGTACGGGTAGGGCCTGCTTATCTGCGCAATTTTGGAGACGGTTCGCCTTCTTCGCCGCTGGATTTCCGGGCTCGCCTGGCTCAGACGATCCGTTAGGGAACGGAGACCACACGCACACGTTAGGGAAGCAGTGTTGTGCTCATGACCAGCCAAGACATGGCTTGCTACGCAGATATACCGCCTAGCGCGGCCTTGCAGACTCTGATGATGCTTAGGTCTTGGGCGGGGCATGGCGCAAACGAGTGGAGCCGCCCCTCCCATAGGGAGCGGCGGCCTCACCGTTGCTGACTCTGCGTCAGGGGATAGGGCGGACGGTGCACACGCGGTGCACAAGGGAGCGGAACCAAGCGAGACCACCGAGCACTGCTGAGCAGTTTTTCTGCAGGTCAACGCGCTTTCTTAGGGGTGCCGTCCAGGGCGTCCTGCCCCGCGTTTCAGATGTCGTAGTACAGCTCGAACTCGTGCGGGTGCGGGCGCAGGCGGATCGGGTCGATCTCGAACTCGCGCTTCATCGAGATCCACGTCTCGATCAGGTCGGGGGTGAACACCCCGCCCTCCAGCAGGAACTCGTGGTCGGCCTCCAGCGCGTCCAGGACCTCCTCCAGCGAGCCGGGGACCTGCGGGATCGCGCGGGCCTCCTCCGGGGGCAGCTCGTACAGGTCCTTGTCGACCGGCTCGGCGGGCTCGATCTTGTTCTTGATGCCGTCCAGGCCGGCCATCAGCATCGCCGAGAAGGCCAGGTAGGGGTTGCAGGACGGGTCGGGCACCCGGAACTCCACCCGCTTGGCCTTGGGGTTGGCGCCGGTGATCGGGATGCGGATGCAGGCCGAGCGGTTGCGCTGGGAGTAGACCAGGTTGACCGGGGCCTCGTAGCCGGGGACCAGGCGGTGGTAGGAGTTCACCGTCGGGTTGGTGAACGCCAGCAGCGCCGGGGCGTGCCGGAGCAGGCCGCCGATGTAGTAGCGGGCGTTGTCCGACAGGCCCGCGTAGCCGACCTCGTCGTAGAACAGCGGCGAGCCGTCCTTCCACAGCGACTGGTGCACGTGCATGCCCGAGCCGTTGTCGCCGAAGATGGGCTTGGGCATGAAGGTGACGGTCTTGCCCGCCGCGCGCGCCACGTTCTTGACGATGTACTTGTACAGCATGAGCTGGTCGGCGGTCTTCAGCAGCGTGTCGAAGCGGAAGTCGATCTCCGCCTGGCCCGCGGTGCCGACCTCGTGGTGCTGCATCTCGACGTGGATGCCCGACTCCAGCAGCTGGGCCACCATCTCCGAGCGCAGGTCGGTGTAGTGGTCCATCGGCGGAACGGGGAAGTAGCCGCCCTTGTAGGGGGGCTTGGCGCCCAGGTTGCCGCCGGCCTCCTCGCGCCCGGTGTTCCACGCGCCCTCGATCGAGTCGAGGTAGTAGTAGCCCGCGTTCGGCTTGGTCTCGAACCGCACGTCGTCGAAGATGTAGAACTCGGCCTCGGGGCCGACGTAGACGGTGTCGGCGATGCCGGTGCCGCGCAGGTAGTCCTGGGCCTTCTTGGCGACGTTGCGCGGGTCGCGGCTGTAGGGCTCGCCGGTCAGCGGGTCGTGCACGAAGAAGTTCAGGTTCAGCGTCTTGTGCTGCCGGAACGGGTCGATCACCGCGGTCGTGGGGTCGGGCAGCAGGAGCATGTCCGACTCGTGGATCTCCTGGAACCCGCGGACCGAGGAGCCGTCGAACATCAGCCCGTCGGTGAACACGCTCTCGCCGAAGCTCTCCACGGGGAACGTGAAGTGCTGCATCTTCCCCGGCAGGTCCACGAAGCGGCAATCGACGAATCGCACACCTTCGTTCCTGATGTAGCTCAGGACCTCGTCGGCGCTGCTGAACATCCAGCCTCCTTGGGGCGCTTTTGGCTCCACGGAAGCCTAGGGGAGGGCCGTTTCCCCGCGGTGTCCCGTATGTTTCGGCTGTGTTACGCATCACGTTGTGCCGTTGCCCACAGGGGCCGCCGGGGGCGGAGCGGAGCGGGCGCCGGGACGGGATAGCGTAGGGGCATGAGCAGCGGTAAGGGGCAGGCCACCGGGCCGCGGTGGACGCAGACATGGCTGGGCGGCGTGCGGTCGGCCGGAGTCGACCTGGGCAAGCCGGGCGAGCGGCTGGGGCTGCCGGAGAGCGGCAGCGGCTCGGTCGCGGGCTACGGCCGCCGGCTGCTGGCGCTGTTCATCGACTGGGGGCTGTCGCTGCTGGTGGCCACCCTGATCACCAACGCGCTGGACTGGTCGCCGCCGCAGCGCAGCATGCTCACCCTGGCCGTCTTCGGGCTGCAGGCGTGGATCCTCACCGGGCTGGTCGGCGTCACGATCGGCAAGCGGATCTGCGGCATCCGGGTCATGCGCGTGGACGGCCGCCCGGTCGGCCCGCTGTGGGCGCTGGCCCGCGCGTTCCTGCTGCTGCTGGTCGTGCCCGCGCTGGTGTGGGACCGCGACTACCGCGGGCTGCACGACCGCGGCGCCAACAGCGTCGTGGTGAACATCTGACCCGCCCACGAAAAAGCGCCCCCGAGGGGGCGCTTTCGTCGTTCCGGGGGGCTCAGCGGGACTTGGGCTTGGGGCCCTTGGGCATCCGCGCGCCCCTGGGCATCGGGCCCTTGGGCACCGGCATCGCCCGGGGCAGCGCCTGGAGCCGGTCGTTCAGCTCCGACACCTGGCCCTTGGACAGGTTGCGCGGCAGCTTCATCAGGTGCCGCTGCAGCTTGTCCACCGGGACCTGGCCCTCCTCCTCGCCGACCTGCACGTCGTAGATCGGCACCTGCTGCGCGGCGCGGGAGATGCGCTTCTTCTCCGCGCCCAGCAGCGGGCCCACCCGGTTGCGCGGGCCCTCCGACACCAGCACGACGCCGGCGCGGCCGACCGCGCGGTGCACCATGTCGAGGTTGCGGTTGCCGCTGACCGCCTCGGTGACCGTCCAGCCGCCGCGCATGTTCTTCAGGATCGCCGCGGCAGCGCCGGGCTGCCCGGCGATCACCTTGTACTGGGCGCGCTGGGCGAGCTGGCCGAACACGATCATGCCGACCGCGAAGGCGGCCAGCAGCGCCAGCGGGATGAAGAACCACAGCTGGCCGATGAGCAGCCCGATGAGGATGACGACGACCAGGGTGCCGATCGCCGAGGCGAAGACGATCGGGAGCGCTTTCGGGTCCGCCTGGCGGAGGACCTGGGCGACCATGCGGATCTGCTTGAGGCGGCCCGGACGCTCCTGGGCCCCGTCCGTGGGCTTTTTCGACATGTCCTCAAGGATAGTCGTGCCGTGCCCCTCGAACGGTCACCCCTGCCGCGCCTCGACCGCCTGCTGGTAGAGGCGGCCGGCGCGGTAGCTGGAGCGCACCAGGGGGCCGGACATGACGCCGGCGTACCCGATCTGCTCGGCCTCGGCCGACAGCTCGACGAACTCCTCGGGCTTGACCCAGCGCTCGACCGGGTGGTGCCGGGGGGAGGGGCGCAGGTACTGGGTGATGGTGATCAGCTCGCAGCCCGCCTCGTACAGGTCGCGCAGCGCCTGGGAGACCTCCTCGCGGGTCTCGCCCATGCCGAGGATCAGGTTGGACTTGGTCACCAGGCCGTCCTCGCGCGCCTTGGTGATCACTGCCAGGGAGCGCTCGTAGCGGAAGCCGGGCCGGATGCGCTTGAAGATCCGGGGGACGGTCTCCACGTTGTGGGCCAGCACCTCGGGCCGGGAGGAGAACACCTCGGCCAGCTGCTCGGGCACGGCGTTGAAGTCGGGGATCAGCAGCTCGACGCCGCAGCCGGGGACGGCGGCGTGGATCTGGCGGACCGTCTCGGCGTACAGCCAGGCCCCGCCGTCCTCGAGGTCGTCGCGGGCGACGCCGGTCACGGTGGCGTACTTCAGGCCCATCGCGGCCACCGACTCGGCCACCCGGCGCGGCTCGTCGCGGTCGAAGGCGGCGGGCTTGCCGGTGTCGATCTGGCAGAAGTCGCAGCGCCGGGTGCACTGGTCGCCGCCGATGAGGAAGGTGGCCTCGCGGTCCTCCCAGCATTCGTAGATGTTGGGACACCCGGCCTCCTGGCACACCGTGTGCAGCCCCTCGGACTTCACCAGGGAGGTGAGTTCCCGGTACTGCGGCCCCATCTTCAGCTTCGTCTTGATCCAGTCGGGCTTGCGCTCGATGGGCGTCTGGCTGTTGCGGGCTTCAATGCGCAGGAGCTTGCGCCCCTCAGGTGTCACCGTCGTCACCCCCTCAGGTTACGTCCGGATCATCGCGCTCGGCACCTCGCGGGCGGCGGGGCCGGGACGGGAAAGCGGACACCGGTTCGCGTGTTTCGACCCTGGGCAACTGTGGATCTCTCTAAGGTGACTCCCTGTCGTCACGCAACACCGCTTCGCAGGAGGACCGCCGTGGGTCTGGGAATGTCGTACCTCAGGGTGCCGCCGGTGCTGGAGGGGGAGCCCGATCCCGCGCGCGTCGCCCACCGGGTCTTCGGCGCGCCGGACTGGCGCGCGCGCCCGCCCGGCCCGGTGCTGGACGTGGGCGGCGGCTGGCAGGCGCTGCACTTCCTGATCACCGGCGACCCGTGGGACGGCGGGCAGCCGGAGGCCGACGTGGTGTGCGGCGGGCGGCTGCTGACCGAGGACGGCGCCGACGCGCTGGGCCTGGACGTGATCTACCTCGCCGCCGACCGGGTGAAGCCGGCCGCCGACCACCTGGCGGTGACCCCGTTCGAGCGGGTGGCCGGTCGCTTCGACCCGGCCGCGATGGCCGCCGCCGGGGTGCAGGGCGCCGGCGGCCTGGACGACCGGGACCGCGACCGGGTGCTGCTGCCCGCCTACGCGAAGCTGACCCGCTTCTTCCAGGACGCGGCCGGCGGCGGCGAGGCCGTCTACAAGGTGATGGCGCCCCTGCCCTGAGCCCCGCCCCGGACGGGCCCGCTCCGGCGGCGCCTCAGACGCCGAGCTGGGCGGTGGTGCGGTGCAGGACCTCCGCCGCGCCCAGCGCCTCGGCCAGGTGCCGCTCCACGACCGGCGTGACCTCGGCGACGGTGACGGGCCGCCCCAGCTCCTGCGACAGGTTGGTGGACCCGGCGTCCCGGATGCCGCACGGGACGATCCTGTCGAACCAGCCCATGTCGTTGTCGCAGTTGAGCTGGAAGCCGTGCATGGTCACCCCGCGCGACACCCGGATGCCGATCGAGCCGATCTTGCGGTCCGGCGCGCCCGGCACCCACAGCCCGCTGCGGCCCTCCACGGTGGCGGTGGCCAGCCCGAACTCCGCGCAGACCGCCATCATCACGCGCTCCAGCAGCCGCACGTAGGCGACCACGTCCACCGGGTCGGGCAGCTTGACGATCGGGTACCCGGTGAGCTGCCCGGGACCGTGCCAGGTGATCTTGCCGCCGCGGTCCACGTCCACCACCGGCGCCCCCGGGTCGCCGAACGGCCGGTCTAGCGCCTCGGTGCGCTTGCCCGCGGTGTAGACCGGCCGGTGCTCCATCAGCAGCACCGTGTCGCCGATCTCGTCCTCGACCCGCCGGCCGTGGGTGCGCTTCTGCAGCTCCCAGCCCGCCTCGTAGTCCACCGCCGCCTGCCCGAAACCGGCGTGCACGACCACCAGCCGGTCGGTGGAGAAGCGCGTGCCGGGGGCGGACGGGGTGCTCTCGCGTACGTCTACGTCGCTCACCCGGCCAGCTTATGCCGCGCCGCGAAATGCGGGGGCGGGCCCGTGCAGGGCCGTGGACGGAGGGCCTCAGTAGGAGGTGAGCAGCCGCGGGGAGATGCGGCTCTCCTTGGCGGTGCCCCGGGCGTCGGGCTCCACGCGGTAGGCGGCGCCCGCCCCGCGGTAGGAGACCGCCTGCACGAACTCGGTGCCGACGTAGTGGAGCGCGACCGCCTCGTCGGCGGCGTACCCGTCCGGCAGCGTGCCCTCGCCCACGAGCCGCTGCAGCAGCGGCCGCCGCTGCGGGTCGCTGTCGTAGTGCACGCCGCACGAGTAGGGCAGGAAGCCCAGTCCGTCGGTCAGCGGCTGCAGCTGCGGGCCGTAGGAGTCGGTGTTGCCGCCCACGTGCCAGCACAGCGCGCCCGCGCTCTGCCCCGACAGCACCACGCCCGCCTCCCACGCCTCGCGCAGGATCTCGTCCAGGCCGTGCAGCCGCCACAGCGCCAGCAGGTTGGCGACGCTGCCGCCGAACACGTAGAGCAGGTCCTGGGACAGCAGGTGCGCGCGCACGTCGGCCACGTTCGGCATCGGGAACAGCGCCAGGTGGCTGACCTCGGCGTCCAGCCGGGAGAAGGTGTCGTAGCCCTTGGCCACGTACTCGGCGCCGTCGCCCAGGGCGGTGGTCAGGAAGCAGATCCGCGGCCGGTCCTGCCCGGTCAGGTCCAGCGCGTACCGCAGCAGCGGGCTGGGCGCGTACCCGTACCGGTCGTCGGGGACGAAGGTCCCGCCGCCGATCGCGAGGATGTGCGGCTGTCCGTCGGTGCTCATGGGGTCACCGTACGACTCGCGTGCGGTACCGGCCGTCACTTTGGGGAATCTTGGTGTTGCAGCGCCGCCCGCAGCGCGGCGTTCACGTCCCGGTGCTCGAAGGAGAACCCGGCCTCCTCCAGCCGGCGCGGCAGCACCCGCTGGCTGATCAGCGGCCCCTCGTCGGCGAAGTCCCGCAGCGCGGCGCGCAGCGCGAACGCGGGCACCGCGAGCGCGGTGGGCCGGTGCAGCGCCTGCCCGATCGCCTTGGTGTAGACGGCGTTGGTCACCGGGCGCGGCCCGGTCAGGTTGACCGGCCCGGCCAGGTCGCCCTCGATCAGGAAGCGCAGCGCCGCGACCTGGTCGGCCAGCGAGATCCAGCTCACCCACTGCCGGCCGTCGCCCAGCCGCCCGCCGAGGCCGAGCCTGAACAGCGGCAGCACCTTGCCCAGCAGCCCGCCCTCGCGGGCCAGCACGATCCCGGTGCGCGGCAGCACGACCCGCACCCCGGCGTCGGCGGCCGGGGCGGTCGCGGCCTCCCAGTCGCGCACCAGTTCGGCGAGGAAGCCCGTGCCGTTCGGCGCGTCCTCGGTGACCTCGCGGTCGCCGGTGTCGCCGTAGTAGCCGACCGCCGAGCCGGAGACGAGCACGCGGGGGCCGTCCTCGGCCGCGGCGACCGCCGTGGCGAGGGCCCGGGTGCCGGAGATCCTGCTCTCGCGGATCTGCCGCTTGTAGGAGGCCGTCCAAGGCCGGTCCCCGACGCCCGCGCCCGCCAGGTGGACCACCGCGTCGGCGCCGTCGAGCGCGGCGCGGTCCACGTACCCGCCCAGCGGGTCCCAGCGGGCCTGGTCGGGGCCGTCGGGCGCGCGCCTGACCAGGCGGACCACCGCGTGCCCGTCGGCGCGCAGCGAGCGCACCAGGGCCTCGCCGATGAGTCCCGTGGAACCGGTAACCGTGACCTTCATGCGTGCCACCATACGGGGTGTGTACCCTCCGTGACATGGTCAAGATCCCCTCTTCCGCCGTGGCCGCCACGGGCCTCATCGGCGGCTACGCCACCGCACGCTTCACCCGCCGCCGCGAGCTCGGCGGCGCCGTCCTGGCCGTCGCGGGCGCCTGGTGCGCCCGCGAGTGGACCCGCACGGCCGGCCCGGGCGGCGCGGCGGGCCTGCTGGCGGTCTACCTGACCGGTTTCGGCGGCTCCCACCCCCTGGCCAAGAAGGTCGGCGCCTGGCCGGCCGTCCTCGGCGCGGCGGCGGTGTCGGCCGCCGCCTCCCACGTCGTCTCCGACCGCAGGTCCACCTGAGCCCCCGCCCGCACGTCCCCCCGGAAAGCGCGGAACCCCGCCGCTCGTGGTGAGCGGCGGGGTTCCGTCCCGTTGCGGGACTACCTTCAGAGGCCGAGCTCGGCCTCGAAGTTGCCCTCCTCCAGGCGGTGCTTGATCGTGCCCAGGAAGCGGGCCGCGTCGGCGCCGTCGATGAGGCGGTGGTCGTAGGTCAGGGCCAGGTAGACCATGGACCGCACCGCGATGACCTCGCCCAGCTCGGGGTCGTCGATGACGGCGGGGCGCTTGACGACGGCGCCGGTGCCGAGCATGCCGACCTGCGGCTGGTTGAGGATCGGGGTGTCGAACAGGGCGCCGCGGCTGCCGGTGTTGGTCAGCGTGAAGGTGCCCCCGGCCAGCTCGTCCGGGCTGACCTTGTTGGTGCGGGTGCGCTCGGCCACGTCGGCGATCCGCTGCGCGAGGCCGCCCAGGTTGAGCTGGCCCGCGTTGTGGATGACCGGGACCATCAGGCCGCGCTCGGGCACGTCCACCGCGATGCCGAGGTTCTCGACGTCGTGGTAGGTGACCTCGTTCTTCTCGCTGTCGATCACGGCGTTCAGCTTGGGGTGCTGCTTGAGCGCCTCGATCGTCGCCTGCGCGAAGAACGGCATGAACGACAGCTTGACGCCCTCGCGGGCCTGGAAGTCGGCCTTGGCCCGGTCGCGCAGCCGCGCGATCTTGGTGACGTCGACCTCGACCACGGTGGTGAGCTGCGCCGAGACCTGCAGCGACTCGACCATGCGGCGGGCGATGGTCTGCCGGATGCGGGTCATCTTCTCGGTCTTGCCGCGCAGCGCGAGCTGCTCGGCGGGCGCGGCGGCCGGGGCCTGGGCCTGGCGGCGTGGGGCGGGCGCGGCCTGCGCCGGGGCGGCGGCGGGGGCCGGCGCCGCGGCGGCCGGGGCCTGCTGGGCGGGCGCGGCCTGCTGGGCGGCCTGCTGCTGCGAGCGGGCCGCCTCCAGGACGTCCTGCTTGCGGATGCGGCCGCCGACGCCGGTGCCCTTGACCGAGCCCAGGTCCACGTTGTGCTCGGTGGCGAGCTTGCGGACCAGCGGGGTGACGTACGGGCCGTCGCCGGAGGGAGCGGACTCCTCCTGCTCGGGCGCGGGCGCCTCCTGCGGGGCCGGCTGCTGCGCGGCGGGGGCCGGCTCGGGGGCCGACTGCTGCTGCTGGGCGGGCGGCGGCCACGCCGAGGGCGGCGGCGCCTGCTGCGACTGCTGGGCCGGCTGCTGGGCCTGGGGCTGCTCCTGCTGCGGCTCGGGCTCGGGCTGCGGCTCGGGCTTCTCCTCGGCCTGCGGCTCGTCGCCGGCGGCGGGGGCGTCGCCCTCGTCACCGATGATGGCCAGTTCGGCGCCGACCTCGACGGTCTCGTCCTCGGCGACGGTGATGCTGGTCAGGATGCCCGACGCGGGCGAAGGGATCTCGGTGTCCACCTTGTCGGTGGACACTTCGAGAAGCGGCTCGTCGGTCTCGACGCGCTCACCCTCCTTCTTCAGCCAGCGGGTGACGGTGCCCTCGGTGACGCTCTCGCCGAGCTGGGGCATGGTGACGGAGACCGGCATGGCTCTCAGCGACTCCTTCGAAATATTGCGTGCGGGCGTTCAGCCGTGCACGTGCAGTGGCTTGCCGGCGAGGGCGAGGTGGGCCTCGCCGACCGCTTCGGACTGGGTCGGGTGGGCATGGATCAGCTGGGCGACCTCACCGGGCAGGGCCTCCCAGTTGTAGATGAGCTGGCCCTCGGTGATGAGCTCGCCGACGCGGGCGCCGACCATGTGGACGCCGAGGACGGGACCGTCCACGGCGGCGATCACCTTGATCTCGCCCTGCGTCCCCAGGATCTTGCTCTTGGGGTTGCCGGCCAGATCATAGGTGACCTCGTTGATCTCATATCCGCGCTCCCGGGCCGCGGCGGTGGTGAGCCCCACCGAGGCGACCTCGGGGTCGGAATAGGTGATCCGCGGCACCCCGTCGTAGTCGATCGGCGGCGGGGTGAGCCCGCCGAGCCGCTCGGCCACCAGGATGCCCTCGGCGAAGCCGGCGTGGGCCAGCTGCGGGGTCGGGATCAGGTCGCCGACCGCCGAGATCGTGGGCACGCTCGTGCGGCAGAACCGGTCCACCTTCACAAAGCCCCGCTCGGTCGCGACGCCGACCTCCTCCAGGCCCAGCCCCTCCGACGCCGGGCCGCGGCCGACCGCGACCAGCAACAGCTCGGCGTCGATGGTCCTACCGTCCTCCAGGGAGACCGAAACGCCGCCCTGGGTGGTCTTGACCCCCGCGAAACGGGTGCCGAGTTCATATTTGATGCCGCGCTTGCGGAAGGCGCGCTCCAGGCGCTTGGAGCTCGACTCCTCCTCCAGCGGCAGCAGGTGGGGCAGCGCCTCCACGATCGTGACGTCGGCGCCGAAGGAGCGCCAGACGCTGGCGAACTCCACGCCGATGACGCCGCCGCCCAGGACCACCACCGAGCCGGGCACGTGCCCGAGCCGCAGCGCGTGGTCGGAGGAGATGACGCGCTCGCCGTCGATCTCCAGGCCGGGCAGCGTGTTGGGGCGCGAGCCGGTGGCCAGCACGATGTGCTGCCCCTCCAGGTCGCGCACGCTCCCGTCGGCGGCGGTGACGCGGACCGTGGTGGGCCCGGCCAGCACGCCGTCCCCGGCCACGACCTCGATGCCCTTGGACCTGATCAGTCCGGTGAGGCCCTTGACCGTGGAGGAGACGATCTTGTCCTTGTAGGCGTTGACGCCCGCGACGTCGATGCCCTCGAAGGTGGCCCGCACGCCGTACTTGGCGGCCTCGCGCGCCTGGTCGGCGACCTCGGCGGCGTGCAGCAGCGCCTTGGTCGGGATGCAGCCGCGGTTCAGGCAGGTGCCGCCGAGCTCGGCGCGCTCGACGAGCGCCACCGATCGGCCGAGCTCCGCCGCGCGCAGCGCGCAGGCGTAACCGCCGCTGCCACCACCCAGGACGACGATGTCGTAGGCGCCGTTGGCCACTGGACGCTCCCTTTCCGGAATCCGCGCTCTGGTCTGACCGGACGTACTGGTCCCGGTGCGGGGCCCTGGCCGGAGCCCCGGGTCCCCGCGCCGTCTAGAGGAAATCTATTCGCTCGACCGGTCCGGCGGCACCGGACCGGTACGTCGGTCTTGGTCACGGGCCCTGGTCACAGGCTCCCGTCGGCGAGGTCCTCGGCGAGCCGGACCAGCGCGCGGGTGGCGGCGCCGGTGCCGCCCTTCGGGGTGTACCCGTAGGGCTCGCCCTTGTTGAACGCGGGCCCGGCGATGTCGAGGTGCGCCCAGCGCACGCCGTCGGGCACGAACTCCTGGAGGAACACGCCCGCGGTCAGCATGCCGCCCCAGCGCTCGCCGCTGATGTTGGCGATGTCGGCGACGGCCGAGTCCAGGCCCTTGCGCATGTCGGCGGGCAGCGGCATCCCCCAGAACGCCTCGCCGGCGAGGCCGGCGGCCTTGACCACGTGCTCGCGCAGCGCGTCGTCGTTGGCCATGACGCCCGAGGTGCGGGTGCCGAGCGCGACCAGCTGCGCGCCGGTCAGGGTGGCGACGTCCACGATCAGGTCGGGGGCGTCCTCGCCCGCGCGCACCAGCGCGTCGGCCATGACCAGGCGGCCCTCGGCGTCGGTGTTGAGCACCTCGACGGTCTTGCCGCCGTAGATGCGGATGACGTCGGAGGGGCGCTGCGCGGTGCCGGAGGGCATGTTCTCGGCCAGCGCGAGGTAGCCGACCACGTTGACCTTGGGGCCGAGCGCGGCGATGGCGGCCAGTGCGCCGAGCACCGCGCCCGCGCCGCCCATGTCGGACTTCATCCAGTCCATGGCGTCGGCGGGCTTGAGCGACAGGCCGCCGGAGTCGAAGGTGATGCCCTTGCCCACCAGCGCGAGGGTCTTGGCGGCCTCGGGGTGGGTGTAGGCCAGGCGCACCAGGCGGGGCGGGTTGACCGAGCCCTGGCCGACGCCCGCGATGCCGCCGTAGCCGCCCTCGACCAGCGCCTTCTCGTCCAGGACCTCGATGTCCAGGCCGGCCTCGCCGGCGACGCGCGCGGCGGTCTCGGCGAAGTCCTCGGGGGACAGGTCCGAGGGCGGGGTGTTGACCAGGTCGCGCACCAGGTTGACCGAGGCGCCCAGCGTCTCGGCGCGCTTGAGCGCGGCGTCCCCGGCCGTGCCCTCGGGGACGGCGACGACGATCTGCTCGACCGGGCCGGGCCGCTCGCCGGTGCGGTAGGCGCCGAAGGAGTAGTTGCCGAGCAGCGCGCCCAGCGCGACCGCCTCGGCGTCGTCGGCCGAGGCGACGGGCAGGGCCACCGCGACGCGGGCGGTGCCGGGCAGCGCGCGGAGGGCGGCGCCGGCGGCGCGGCGCAGGGCCTCGTGGTCGGGGGCGTCCCCGCCCAGGCCGACCGCGACGATCAGCCCGGCGGGCAGCGCGCCCATCGTCGGCAGCTTGGTGACCTCGCCGGCCTTGCCGGTGGCGCCCAGCGCGGTGAGGCCGGTGCCGAGGCGGCCGCCGAGGTCGGAGTCGACGCCCTGCGCGCCGACGGCCGGCGTGACGCCGCCGCCTTCGGCTGGGACGACGCCGATCACGATCGCGTCGACGTCGAGGCGGGCCGGGGCTGCGCTGTCAAGGCTGATGCTCGTCACGTCTCTCGATGTTAGTCCTCCTGGTGACCGGTTTCGCCCTTTTGGATCAAGCCTTACCTTCCCCGGCCGGGCCGCCCGACCGGCCGGATTCCGCATGATGACGTGAATGGTGCTAGTTTCATTAGCATCATGTTGCTGACCCTGCGGGACGCCGATCCCCGCCCCCTGCACGAGCAGGTGGCCGCCGCCGTCCGGAGGGCGATCGCCACGGGCGAGGCCGCGCCCGGCGACCGGGTGCCGCCCGCCCGGGAGCTGGCCGCCGCCCTCCAGATCAACCCCAACACCGTGCTGCGCGCGCTGCGCCAGCTCCGCGACGAGGGCCTGCTGGACTTCCGCCGCGGCCGCGGCATCCGCGTGGCGGCCCGCCCCGAGGACGGCGAGCTGCGCGAACGCGTGCGCGAGCTGGTCGCGGCCGCCGAACGGCTCGGGGTCACCCGGGCCGAGCTCATCTCGATGATCGAAGGAGCGTGACCATGGCCTCGCGCCGGTCCCTGTACGCCACGATCGCCGCCGCCGCCTCGGCGGGTCTGCTGGCCCTGCCGGCGGGCCCGCTGCTGCTGCGCGACCGGCTGCCCGACCCGCTGGCCTCGCACTGGGGCACCGACGGCGCGCCCGACGGCTCCGCCTCGTTCGCCGGGATCACGGGGGTGACCGGGCTGGTCTGGCTGCTGTTCTGCGCGGGCGCGCTGCTGCTCGGCCACCTCGGCTGGCAGCGGCGGCACATCCGCGCCTGGACGGGCGCGCTCCTCGGGTCGGGGGCGGCCCTGTGCGCCGCCGTCGTCGCCATCACCCTGCGGCTCAACCTCGACCGCGGCACCTGGCGCGAGGCCGGGCACCTGGGCGCGGACGCGCTGGTCCCGCTGCTGCTGGGCATGGCGGCCGGGGGAGGGGTCGGCTGGCTGATCGGCAACGTCGGCCGGGACCGCGTGCCGACCGTCCCGGTGCGCGACCTGCCCCGGCTCGACCTGGCCGAGCGGGACCGCCCGACCTGGTTCGGCAGCGTGCACAGCCGCTGGGCGGTGTGGCTCGGCGGCGGGCTGGCCGCGGCCGGCGTGCTGGGCGCGGTGGTGGCCGGGCTGCTGCCCGAGCCGCTGACGCCGGGGCGGCCGCTGGCCCTGGCCTTCCTGCCGCTGGTCGTCGCCGGGCTGGCGGGGCTGACCCTGTCGTCGGCGCGGGTCACCGCGGGCGACTCGGGCCTGGCCGTGGCGTTCGGCCCGCTCGGGCGGCCGGTCAAGCGGATCGCGCTGGAGCGGATCGACTCGGCCTGGACCGAGCGGCGCACCCCCGCGCAGGTCGGCGGCTGGGGCTACCGGCTCAGCGGGCTCGGCACCACCGCGATGCTGCGGTCGGGCGAGTGCCTGGTCGTCGCCTACGACGGCGACCAGCGGTTCGCGGTCAGCGTGGACGACTCCGAGCGCGCCGCCGCCCTCCTCAACTCCCTGCGCGAGCGCGCGGCCGCCTGACCCTCGGCGGAGGCGGCCGGCCCCCCGGCTAGGCGGCCGCCAGCACCACCAGGGCGGCGGTGGCGGCGACCTCCACCAGCGCCCCGAACACGTCGCCGGTCACCCCGCCCAGGCGGCGCACGGCGCGCCGGAGCGTCACCAGCGCCGCCGCGAGCCCCGCCGCCACCGCCGCCAGGCCGAACGGCCCGGCCACCAGGGACGCCGCCGCCACGACGACGGTCACCGCCAGCGCGGCGGGCGTCCCCACCGTCCCGGCCACCAGGGCGCCCAGGCCGCCCGGACGGGCCGAGGGCACGCCCGTCCGGCACGCCCAGGGCAGCGCCAGCCGCCCGGCGACGGCGGCGACCAGCGCCGCGACCGGCGGGTTCGGGGCCGCCGCCAGCGCCGCGACCTGGACCAGCAGCGCCAGCAGCAGCGTCACCACGCCGAACGGCCCGATGTCGGACCGCTTCATGATCGCCAACGCGTCGGCGGCGGGCTTGCCGCTGCCCAGGCCGTCGGCCAGGTCCGCCAGCCCGTCCAGGTGCAGGGCCCGCGTCAGCGCCGCCATGGCCGCCACCGCCAGCGCCGCCCCCAGCAGGGGGCTCAGCCCGGCGGCGTCGCCCAGCAGCAGCACCAGCGCCGCCCCGCCCCCGACGATCAGCCCCGTGGCGGGCGCGAGCAGCATCGCCCAGCGGCCCGCCGCCCGGTCCACCTCCCCGGTGGGCACGGGGACGATCGTCAGGAGCGTGACCGCGAGCCGGGCCCCGTTCAGCACGGCAGTTCCATCACCCGCCCGGCCACCACCAGCGCGGCGTCCTCGGACTCGGCGGCCAGCCACTGGTTCAGCCGCCCCAGCGCGTCGCCGAACGCCCGTCCCGACGGCGTCGTGGGCACCAGCGACATCCCGACCTCGTCGCTGACCGCGACCACCCGCGCGCGCGTGTCGCGCCAGGCGGCCACCAGTTCGGCGAGGCGGGGCGCCACGGCGGCGGGGTCGTCCCACGCGCCGGTCTCGTCCATCGCGGCCGCGAGCCAGGTGCCGATCCCGTCGATCAGCAGCGCGCCGGTCTCCGCCGCCAGCAGCGGCGGCAGGTCGGTGGTCTCGGCCGTCCGCCACCAGGCCGGGCGGCGGCGCCGGTGCGCGTCGACCCGCGCGGCCCACTCGGTGTCGCCGGGGCGGTCCGGGCCGGTCGCCACGTAGGTGACCTCCGGCTCGCCCATCAGGCGCAGCTCGGCCTCGGCCGACTTGCCCGACCGGGAGCCGCCCAGCAGCAGCGTGCGGTGCGGGCGCGAGTCCTTGTGCTGCTTCACCCAGAAGCCCAGCCGCCGGTTCAGCTCCTTGCTGGAGGACACGCGGTGGTCCACGTGGATGGGCGCGACCATGCCACCGATGCGGACGGCACCCGCGCGGCGCAGCGCCCCCAGATGGTCGGGCGCCGCGATCAGGTCCAGCAGCACCACGTCGTAGACCACGCCGGGCTCGGGCTCGGGGCGCGCGCCGGGGCCCTCGGCCACCAGGACGCGGGTGCCGCGCCGGCCGATCACGACCCGGCCGCCCGGCACCGGGCGGCTCTCGCACTTGTCCAGCGGCCGCCCGTCGACCAGGGCCGAGAACGGCTGTTCCCGAAAACCGATGGTCCGCAGCCGGTTGCAGGAGGCGCATCGGCAGTCCTCGGCGGGCCAGCCGCCGGCCGCCGCCGCCCCCAGAAGCTTCACGTCCATAATGATCGGACACTTTATGGCGGTCCGGCGGCCGCTAGTCTCACCCCGACGAGGGAGGTCCGCGATGGCGTGGAGTTGGCGGCTGGAGAAGGCCGGCGGTGAGGCGGCGGGTGCGTCGGAGGAGACGTTCACGACCCAGGCCGACGCGGAGACGTGGCTGGGCGAGAACTGGCGCGGCCTCAAGAGCGAGGGGATCGAGAAGGTCGTGCTGCTCGACGGCGACCGGACCGTGTACCCGATGAGCCTGGACGACCCCTCCTGACGGGCGCGCACCCGGCCGCCCTCCGGCGGCCGGGTGCGCTGCGGCCCCGGTCGGGGCGGTCGATCAGGGGCGGCGGGGCGGGCTGCCGGTCTTGCCCGGGTCGCGGATCACCGCGTCGCCGAGCACGTCGTCGATGCGCTTGAGCACCTCGGCGTCCAGCTTGACCCCGGCGGCCCGGACGTTGTCGCGGACCTGCTCGGGCCGCGAGGCGCCCACGATGGCGGCCGAGACCCCCGGGTTCTGCAGCGTCCAGGCGATCGCGAGCTGCGCCATCGTCAGCCCCAGCTCGTCGGCGATCGGCCGCAGGTTCTGCACCCGGGTCAGCAGGTCGTCGTCCAGGTAGCGCTTGATCATGTCGGCGCCGCCCTTGTCGTCGGTGGCGCGCGAGCCCTCCGGCAGCGGCTGCCCCGGCTTGTACTTGCCGGTCAGCACGCCCTGCGCGATGGGCGACCACACGATCTGGCCGATGCCCTCGCGCTCGCACAGGGGCAGGACCTCGCCCTCGATGACCCGCCACAGCATCGAGTACTGCGGCTGGCTGGAGACGATCCGGTCGAAGCCCATCCGGTCGGCGATCGCCAGGGCGCGCTCGATCTCCTCGGCGCGCCACTCAGAGACCCCGATGTACAGGGCCTTGCCCTGCCGCACCAGGTCCTCGAACGCCCGCATGGTCTCCTCCAGCGGCGTCTCGTGGTCGAACCGGTGCGCCTGGTAGAGGTCCACGTAGTCGGTGCCCAGCCGGCGCAGCGACCCGTGGATCGACTCGAAGATGTGCTTGCGCGACAGGCCCCGGTCGTTGGGCCCGGGGCCGGTGGGCCAGTAGACCTTGGTGAAGATCTCCAGCCCCTCGCGGCGCTGCCCCTTCAGGGCGCGCCCCAGGACCTCCTCGGCGCGGGTCCCGGCGTAGACGTCGGCGGTGTCGAAGGTGGTGATCCCCTCGTCGAGGGCCGCCGCGACGCAGGCGCGCGCGGCGTCCTCCTCGACCTGGGAGCCGTGGGTGAGCCAGTTACCGTAGGCGATCTCGCTGATCTTCAGGCCGCTGCGGCCCAGGCGTCGGAACTCCATGCTCCCGACCCTAGATCAGGCCGGCGCCGCCGGTCGGGGCCGGGCGTCAGTCGGCCAGCCCGACCTTGTCCTTCTCGCCCAGCTTCACCTGCGGCGAGGGCATCCGCAGCCGGCGGATCTGCATCGCGCGCATCGCGGCGTACAGCCCGGCGCCCTTGGCGTCCTGGTCCGGGTGGCGCTCGGCGGCCAGCTTCTTGACGCCGCGGCTGATCAGCAGGCCCTCGACGAACACCGCCGCCAGCAGCACCGGCGGGATCAGCAGCGACACCAGCTTGGCCGCGCCGAGCGGCAGCAGGCTGATCGCCACGACCGCGAACATCACGTACATCAGGTACGAGCCCACGGTGCGGCGGGAGTCCACGTAGTCGCGCGCCAGGCGGCGGACCGGTCCCTTGTCGCGCTTGAGCAGGTAGCGGTCGTCGCCGCGGGCCATGCCCTCGCGCTGCTTGACGCGGTCGGCGGCCTGCTTCTCGCGCAGCTTCCTGTAGGCCTCCTTGCGGTTGGCCGGAGCCGTGATCGGCTGGCGGCGACGCTTTTCGGCCTCGCTGCGCTTGGGCGTGGGGCGGCCCTTTCCTCCGGGCTTTACTACCTGAGGAGGATTTTCGGGGGCTTCCTGGGTACGACGTCGGAACACGAGGATCAGCCTACCGGCTGCGAACATCGTGGCTGCCTCGCGCGTTAACGCGTAGGGTGATATGAACCCCAGCAGTGGTCATTGAGCCCAGTTTGTGACTGAGCAGACAGCACACGAAGGGACCGGCGCCGCGCGATGAGCGTGATGAAGCGAATGTCGATGATCTTTAAGTCCAAGGCGAACAAGGCCCTGGACAAGATGGAAGATCCTCGCGAGACCCTGGACTACTCCTACCAGCGTCAGCTGGAGATGCTGCAGAAGGTCCGGCGGGGTGTTGCCGACGTCGCCACCTCCCGCAAGCGTCTTGAGCTGCAGATCAACGGGCTCGAACGCGAGCAGGACAAGCGCACCGAGCAGGCCAAGAAGGCGCTGCAGGTGGGCCGTGAGGACATGGCCCGCGAGGCGCTGAGCCGCAAGTCGATGCTGGAGTCCCAGCTGACCGACCTGCGCGCGCAGTACCAGCAGCTGCAGGGCGAGGAGGAGAAGCTCACGCTGGCCTCCCAGCGGCTGCAGGCGAAGGTGGACTCCTTCCGCACCCGCAAGGAGACCATCAAGGCCACCTACACCGCGGCCGAGGCGCAGACCAAGATCAACGAGGCGTTCACCGGCATCTCCGAGGAGATGGGCGACGTGGGCCTGGCGATCCAGCGCGCCGAGGAGAAGACCGAGAACATGAAGGCCCGGGCCGGGGCCATCGACGAGCTGCTGGCCTCGGGCGCCCTGGAGGACTACTCCGGTCCCAAGGACGACATCCAGGCCGAGCTCGACCGCATGAACAGCGGCCCCGGCGTGGACCTGGAGCTGGAGGCGCTGAAGGCCGAGCTCGGCCAGGGCCCGGCGCCCAAGCAGCTCAACCCCGGCGCCCAGCAGGGGCAGCAGCAGCCGCAGCACGACACCCCGCAGCAGGCCCAGTGGCCGCAGCAGCCGGGAGGTGCCCAGTGATCGTCCGGATCATGGGGGAGGGGCAGCTGGAGGTCCCCGAGGGCGAGCTGGCCGCGCTCAACAGCCTCGACGACGCCCTGGAGGCGGCGATCGAGACCGGTGACGAGACGCGGTTCCGCACCGCCCTGCACGCGCTGCTGGACGACGTGCGCAGGGTCGGCAAGGCGCTGCCCGCCGACAGCCTGGAGCCGTCGGAGCTGATCCTGCCGCCGGCCGACGCGCACATCGACGAGGTGCGGCAGATGCTCGGCGACAGCGGGCTGATCCCCGACTGACCGATCTCCCGCGTCCCCCCGCCGCCGGGCAGAGGCCCGGAGACAGATCGTTCGTGCCGGTGGACGGCGCGAGGCCGGGGGACAGGGGGGTCCGGATGGCGAGAACGCGGTACGCGCCCGATCGCGGGCTGACTTCGCGCATGCTGGTGACGATGTTCCTGCTGGGGCTGGTGTACGTCGTCTTCGTGGGCGCGTTCTTCGTCATCGCCCCCAGGTGGGGCGGTTTCGCGCTGGCGGCCGCGGCGGTGTTCCTGCTGGCGCAGTACTTCTTCTCCGACCGGCTGACGCTGTTCGCCATGCACGGCCGCGAGGTGTCGCCCGCGGAGGCGCCCGAGCTGCACGGGGTGGTCGACCGCATCTGCGCCCTGTCCGACACGCCCAAGCCGCGCGTCGCGGTGGCCGACACCGACATGCCCAACGCCTTCGCCACCGGCCGCAACCAGCGCAAGGCCGTGGTGTGCGTGACCACCGGGCTGCTGCGCAGGCTCGACCCGGTGGAGCTGGAGGGCGTGCTCGCGCACGAGATGGCGCACATCGCGCACCGCGACGTGGCGGTGATGACCATCGCCTCGTTCCTGGGCGTGTGCGCCGGGCTGATCACCCGGGTCGGGCTGGAGTGGGGGCTGTGGGGCGGCTTCAACCGCCGCAACGGCGAGCAGAACACCGGCCTGGTGCTGCTGGCGGTGGTCGCGGTCAGCGCCGTGGCCTACGGGGTCAGCTTCGTGCTCACCCGCGCCCTGTCGCGCTACCGAGAGCTGTCGGCCGACCGCGCCGGGGCGCTGCTGACCGGGCGGCCGTCCGCGCTGGCCAGCGCGCTTACCAAGGTGTCGGGCGAGATCGCCCGCATCCCGACCCGCGACCTGCGGGCCGCCGAGCCGTTCAACGCCTTCTTCTTCGCGCCCGCCTTCGCCAAGGGCTTCAGCGTCTCGGCGCTGTTCGCCACCCACCCGCCGCTGGACCGGCGGCTGGCGCAGCTCCAGAAGATCTCGGCCCAACTGGGCAGGGGGGAGTGACGATGGGTTTCCTGGACGCGCTGCTGGGCCGGTCCAAGCCGGTCAGGCCCGACCTCGACCGGCTGTTCGCGCTGCCCACGGCGGCGGTGACGCTGGAGGCGGCCACCGGCTTCACCCCGACCGGCCTCGGCTCGGTGTGCTTCCGCGCGCCCGAGGGCGGCGCGTTCGCCCGGCTCCAGCGCGACGTGCGGGAGCTGCTGGACGCCGACGACGGGCCCGCCGTCGAGTTCAGCACCGACGGCTACGGCTACACCTGGCTGCTGGCCCGGCACGCCCCCGACGAGCTGCCCGCGCTGGTCACCGACCTGCACGCGGTGAACTCCACCCTGGAATCCGGCGGCTTCGGCCCGCACCTGCTGTGCTCGCTGGCGGGCTTCCAGGGGCCCGGCGGGCGGCGGCTCTCGCTGGTCTACCTGTACAAGCGCGGCACGTTCTACCCGTTCGCGCCGCTGCCGGGGGAGCGCCGGGACAACGCCCTGGAGCTGGAGGTGCGCGGCGCGGTCGGCGCCGACCTGCCGTTCGAGGAGGACCTGGGCCGCTGGTTCCCGGTCTGGGGCGCGCCCGGGTCGTGAGCCCCCTCCGGCACGCGCTTTGTGTCACGGGGCACCGATCGGGGCCGCCGCTCGTCCTACGGTCGACGGAGCACCGACCGTAGGAGCGAACGATGGTCTCCTCGCCCCCGACACAGCCTCCGAGCGCGGCGCCGCCGTACGAGCCCGATCCGGTCCTGACCCGCCGGATGCTGCTCACGATGGCCCTGGTGCCGCTGTTCTACGCCGCCGCCGCGCTGCCCTTCTTCCTGCTCGGCCCCTGGTGGGGCCTGGCCGCCGTGGTCGCGGCGGTCGCGCTGGCGCTGGCCGTGCCCCGCTACGTCGACCGGTTCGCGCTGTGGGCCGTCGAGGGCCGGGAGGTGGCCGCCGACCGGGAACCCGAGCTGCACGCGCTCGTGGAGCGCCTGTGCGTCTCCGCCGACCTGCCCAAGCCCCGCGTCGCCGTCTCGGACCTGGACGCCCCCAACGCCTTCGCCGCCGGATCGGGGCCCGGCTCGGCGGTCGTGTGCGTCACGCGGGGCCTGCGCGAGCGGCTGACCCCCGAGGAGCTGGCGGGCGTGCTCGGCCACGAGATGGCCCACATCGCCAACCGGGACGTCATGATGTCGTCGGTCGCGGCCTTCCCCTCGATGTGCGCCGAGCTGTTCCTGCTGTTCTGGCTGGGCCTGGCCCGCCGCCTGCTGACGCTGCCGGTCGCCCTCGTCCTGGCCCCCGCGGCGGTGGCGGCCCTGCTGCTGCACCTGGCCGGGCTGGTGACGAGCCTGGCGCTGTCGCGGCAGCGCGAGCTGTGCGCCGACACCACCGGGACGCTGCTGACCGGCCGTCCCGGCGCGCTGGCGGCGGCCCTCGCCAAGGTCCACGCGGGGCTCGCCGACGCCGACCCGGCCGACCGGCGCGCGCTGCGCCCGGTGAACGCGCTGTGCCTGGCGCGGGCCGCGTCCCTGCGGCTGCGGCCGCCCGAGCTGCTGTCCAGCCACCCGTCGCTGGAGCGCCGCACCGCCCGCCTCGCCCTGGTGTCCCAGCGGCTGGCGGACGGGGGCTGAGGGCGGTGGGACTCCTGGACGGCGTGCTCGGCCGCCCCGCCCCGCGCCGCTCCCCGGCCGACCGGCTGTTCGCGCTGGCGGAGGGGGCGGCCGCGCTGGAGGCGGCGACGGGCCTGGCGCCGACCGGCGCGGGCGCGGTGTGCCACCGCGTGGTCGAGGGCGGCGCGTTCGGCGCGTTCGGCCGGGCACGGCGGGAGGTCGACCGGCTGCTGGCCCGCGACGGTCCCGCCGTCGGGACGGCCGAGGACCCGCACGGCCACGCCTGGCTGCGGATGGAGCGGCCGCCCGGCGAGCTGGACCGGCTGGCCGCGGACCTGCACACGGTCGGGGCGGTGCTGACCGAGGCCGGGTTCGGCGCGTACCTGCTGTACGCGGTCGTGGGGTTCCGGCGCGGGTCCGGGCAGCGGCTGCTGCTGGTCCACCTGTACGGGCGGGGCACCTTCTACCCGTTCGCGCCGCGGGCGGCCGACGCGCGGACGGGCCGCAACGGCGCGGTGGAGGAGAAGGCGCGCCTGGCCCTGGCCGACGAGCTGCCGGTCGAGCCCGACCCCGGCCGCAGGTTCGCGGTATGGGACGCCCCCGACCTGGCCTGAGCGCGGGTGTGACAGGCTCGATCACGACGCACCGGGCCGCGGAGGAGGAGACCGTGACGGGACACCAGCAGGACCACGACCGCCACTGCGCGGCGGTCGAGGCCGAGATCGCCGCGTACGCCGCGGTGCTGGCGGACGCCGACTACGCGCGGCCGGTCCCCACCTGCCCCGGCTGGACGGTGGCCGACCTGACCCGGCACCTGGGCGGGGTGCACCGGTGGGCCGGCGGCATGGTGCGGGTCCGCACGCCGCGCCGGGTCGGGCTGCGCGACCTCGGCGTCACCTTCCCGCCCGAGAACGGCGGGCTCCCCGACTGGTTCGCCGAGGGCGGCGCGGCCCTGGCCGCCGCGCTGCGCGCCGCCGACCCCGAGACCCCGATGTGGACCTGGGGGCCGGACCCGCACGCCTCGTTCTGGGCGCGCCGGATGGTGCACGAGACCGCCGTGCACCGCTGCGACGCCGAGTTCGCCCTCGGCCGGGCCCCGGTCGTGGACACCGCCGTCGCGCTGGACGGGGTCGCCGAGTTCCTGGTCAACCTGCCCAGCGCGGTGGCGTTCGCGCCCAAGGTGGAGAACCTGCGGGGCGAGGACGAGACGCTGGGGTTCGCGGCGACGGACGTGAACGCCTCCTGGACCGTCCGGCTGGAGCCGGAGGGCTTCACCTGGCGCGAGGGCGGGGGAGCGGCCGAGGTGACCGTGCGGGGCTCGGTGAGCGACCTGTACCTGCTGCTGTGGGGCCGGCTGCGGCCCGGCGACCCGCGGCTGGAGGTGGCCGGGGACGCCGGCCTGCTGGCGCACTGGGCGGAGAACTCCGCGATGTGATCCTTACCCGGCCTTGGCCCGCGCCGCCGGGCCGCCGGGCGCCGCCGGTGGTCGGATGAGCGCTGTGAGCATCTCAACGATCACGAGGATGGCCGTGGCCGCCGCGCTGGCGCTGGCCGGGGCCGCGCCCGCCGCCCTGCCGGGCCGGGCGGACGCCGCCGAGCGCGGCGCGGGACCGGCCGCGGAACGGGCCGGCGAACGGGCCGCCGAACGGGCCCCGGGGCACGCCGCGGGGCGGGCGGCCGGGCAGCGGCGCGAGGACCGGATCGAGGTGACCGGCGAGGGCCGGGTGCGGGTCCGGCCCGACATCATGCGCGTCCGCGCGGGCGTCGAGCTGACCCGCGACAAGCCCGGGGACGCCTACCGGGCCGTCGGCGAGGCCGGCGCCCGGCTGGTCGGGGTCATCACCGGCTCCGGGGTGGCCGCGCGGGACGTGGCGACCACCGAGCTGTCGGTGCGGCCGGAGTACACCGACTCCGAGCCGCGCGCCATAAGCGGCTACCGGGGCTCGGAGTCGGTGTCGGCGACCGTCCGCGACCTGTCGCGCGCCCACGTGACGCTGAACGCGATCATGGCGGCGGGCCCGGACGTGCGGCTGGACGGGGTCTCCTTCGACAAGGCCGACGTGTCCGCCGAGATGGCCCGCGCGCAGGAGCTGGCCGTCGCCGACGCCCGCGCCAAGGCCGTGCGGGTCGCCCGGCTCGCCGGCCGCAGGCTGGGCCGGATGGTCACCCTGCGGCTGTCGACGGTGGACGCCCTGCCGCCCCACGTGATCACCAAGGAGGCGGTCGCCGCCGCGGACGGGCACCTCAGCCCCGGCGAGGGCGTGCAGCGGGTGACGGCGGAGGCCGTCTACGCCCTGATCTGAGCGGCTCGGGGCCCGCCCGGCCCGCGCGTCCCGGAGGGCCTTCCGGGACGCGCGGGAAACCGGCAGGCTACGGCAGCGCCAGCATCTGGTCGAGGGCCGCGCGGGCGTAGTGCGCGGTCTCCTCGTCCACCTCGATGCGGTTGACGACCTCGCCGCGCACCAGCGACTCCAGCGACCACACCAGGTGGGGCAGGTCGATGCGGTTCATGGTCGAGCAGAAGCACACGGCCTTGTCCAGGAACATCACGTTCTTGTCCGGGTGCTCGGTGGCCAGCCGGCGCACCAGGTTCAGCTCGGTGCCGATCGCCCATGACGAGCCGGCCGGGGCCGCCTCGACCGTCTTGATGATGTACTCGGTCGAGCCGACCAGGTCGGCCGCCAGCACGACCTCGTGCCGGCACTCGGGGTGCACCAGCACGTTCACCCCGGGGACGCGGGCCCGCACGTCGTCCACCGACGCCTTGCTGAACCGGCCGTGCACCGAGCAGTGCCCGCGCCAAAGGATCATCTTCGCGTCGGCCATCTGCGCGCGGGTGAGGCCGCCGTCGGGGCGGTGCGGGTTGTAGACGACGCAGTCGTCCAGCCCGAAGCCCATCTCCAGCACGGCGGTGTTGCGGCCCAGGTGCTGGTCGGGCAGGAACAGCACCCTCTTGCCCTTGGCGTAGGCCCAGTCCAGCGCCCGCTTGGCGTTGGACGAGGTGCACACCACGCCGCCCCGCCGGCCCACGAACGCCTTGATGTCGGCCGAGGAGTTCATGTAGGTGACCGGCACCACCTCGTCGGCGATCCCGGCCTCCTCCAGCACCTCCCAGCACTCCTCCACCTGGTCGAAGGTCGCCATGTCGGCCATGGAGCAGCCGGCCGCCAGGTCCGGCAGCACGACCTGCTGGTGGGCGGCGGTGAGGATGTCGGCGGACTCGGCCATGAAGTGCACGCCGCAGAACACGACGTAGGGCGCCTCGGGGCGGGCGGCGGCCTCCCGCGCCAGCTTGAACGAGTCTCCGGTCACGTCGGCGAACTGGATGACCTCGTCGCGCTGGTAGTGGTGCCCCAGCACGAACACCCGGTCGCCGAGCGCGGCCTTGGCGGCCCTGGCGCGTTCCACCAGGGCGGGGTCGGAGGCGGGCGGCAGCTCGCCGGGGCAGTCCACGCCGCGCTCGCTGGCCGGGTCGGAACCGGCGCCCAGCAGCAGCAGCGGAAGGTCGCGCACGGGGGTGGTCACGGGAGTTCTCCCTCCTGCGACGAGGGACTTATCGTCGCTTTGACGACTAATGATGGCACACGCCCGGCGGGCCCGGACCGGCGGCCCGGTGTGACGTGGACCGCAGCGGGGAGGTTGGGCCCGGCCGTCGAGTGAAACACTGGGAATAGACGGAATGGCCAAGCCGCGAGGTACGTTGTCCGTGGGAAGAGGCGGACGCCGTCTCCGTGGACATGCGACAGACAGCCGCTTCACGCGGCGTAGTAGTGAGACCCGGGAGCTGAACACATGACGGTTTCAGGCGAGAGCACGCAGGAGACCACCCAGCAGGGCGTCGTCGTCACCGACGCGGCCGCTGAGAAGGCCCGCGCCCTGCTGGAGCAGGAGGGACGCGACGACCTCGCGCTGCGTGTCGCCGTGCAGCCGGGCGGCTGCTCCGGCCTGATCTACCAGCTCTTCTTCGACGAGCGGGAGATGGACGGCGACCAGGTGCAGGACTTCGACGGCCTCAGCGTCCGGGTGGACCGGATGAGCGCCCCCTACCTCACCGGCGCCACGATCGACTTCGTGGACACCATCGAGAAGCAGGGCTTCACCATCGACAACCCCAACGCCTCGGGCTCGTGCGCCTGCGGCGACTCGTTCAACTAGAACGACCGACCAGAACGACGCGGAAGAGCGGCCCGGAGACCTTTCCGGGCCGCTCTTCCGCCGTTCCGGGGCCCGTCGCGCGCCCCGCGCCGACTGGGACGTCCCGCGCGATGGCAAGTAGGCTTTTCAGGCCCGCGACCCCCTGGGCGGGGTCGACGAACAGCCGGACATACAGCCGGCGACATCCCCGAGGAGAGCGACGCCGTGCGCATCGCCGTGACTGGCTCCATCGCGACCGACCATTTGATGACCTTCCCCGGACGGTTCACCGACCAGCTCATGCCCGACCGGCTCGACCGCGTGTCCCTGTCGTTCCTGGTGGACCGGCTCGACATCAGGCGCGGCGGCGTCGCCGCCAACATCTGCTTCGGGATGGGGAGCCTCGGCAAGGAGTCCATCCTGGTCGGCGCGGTGGGCGACGACTTCGCCGACTACCGCTCCTGGCTGGACCGGCACGGCGTGGACACCGCGTCGGTGCACGTGTCCGAGCTCCACCACACCGCGCGCTTCCTGTGCAACACCGACCAGGACCAGAACCAGATCGCCACCTTCTACGCCGGCGCCATGAGCGAGGCCCGCGAGATCGAGCTGCAGCCGATCGCCGACCGCGTCGGCGGCCTGGACCTGGTGCTGGTCAGCCCCAACGACCCCGAGGCCATGCTGCGGCACAGCGAGGAGGCCCGCACCCGCGGCATCCCGTTCGCCGCCGACCCCTCCCAGCAGCTGGCCCGGATGGACGGCCCGCAGGTGCGCCTGCTCATCGAGGGCGCGGCCTACCTGTTCACCAACGAGTACGAGAAGGCCCTGGCCGAGGAGAAGACCGGCTGGTCCGACGCCGAGATCCTGGAGCGCGTCGGCACCCGGATCACCACCCTGGGCGCCAAGGGCGTGACCATCGACCGCAAGGGCGAGCAGGGGCTGCACGTCCCGGCCGTGGTCGTGGACAAGGTCGTGGACCCGACCGGCGGCGGCGACGCCTTCCGCGCCGGCTTCCTGAGCGCGACCGCCTGGGGCCTGCCCCTGGAGGCCGCCGCCCAGGTCGGCAACACGATCGCCGCCTACGTCCTGGAGACCGACGGGCCGCAGGAGTACGCGCTGGGCCGCCAGGGCTTCCTGGACCGGCTCGCCGCGACCTACGGCCAGGCCGCGGCCGACGCCGTCGCGCCGCACCTCGCCTGCCGCAACCCCTGAACCCGCCGCGACCCTGAGCGCGCGGCGCGCCCGGTTCTCCGCTCCGGACGCCTCCGGGGCGGGGGACCCGCCGACGGCGGCCCGGCAGCGGCTCAGTAGCAGCGGCGGATGTGGAAGCCCCAGCCGCCGTGCGCCAGGGTCTCCTCCCACACGAAGTCCTGCGACTTCATCCGGCACCACGCCGGCACGTCGGTGCGGGCGGCCACGTCGTCGGCGAGCACCGCGACGATCTCGCCCACCGGCACCTCGCGGATGCGCTCGGCCAGCATGATGATCGGGATGGGGCACTTGCGGCCCAGCGCGTCGATGACCAGCACCGGCGGCGGGCCGCCCGGCTCCGGCGCGGGCGGCTGCTCGGCCGCCCCGCCGCCGGCGCGGCGCGCGTCCTCCCGGCGTGCACGGCTTCGGAACCTCATCGGTGCGCCCGCCCCTCTCGTCCGGTCGTCCCGCGAGGCCGCGTCCGGCAGGACCTCGTCTCGCGGGCTCTGGTCTGGCAGGGCCCCGTTCCGCGGGACCTCATGGAACGCTCACCCCCGCCGCGCGGCGCAGCCGGGCGACGGCGTCGGGCAGCACGGCCAGGAAACGGTCGACATCGCCCGCCTCGGCGCCACGCGGCAGCGATACCCGGACGTTCCCATGGGTAATCACTCCCATCGCCTCCAGTACGTGACTGGGACGCAGCGTATCCGCCGTGCACGAGCTGCCCGACGAAACGGCGAACCCGAGCCGGTCCAGCTCGGTCAGCAGCGCCTCGCCCGACACGTACAGGCACGAGAAGGTCACGATGTGCGGCAGCCGCCGCACCGGGTCGCCCACGACCTCCACGTCGGGGACGGTGCGCGGCACCCGCTCCCGGACCAGGTCCACCAGCGCGGCCAGGCGCGGCCCCTCCTCGGCCATCTCCGCCTGGTACGCCTCCAGGGCGGCGGCCGCCGCCACCGCGCCCGGCACGTTCTCGAAGCCCGGCACCCGGCGGTTCTCCCGCTCGTCCTCCGGCAGCGGCGACCGCCAGCGGGTGTTCTTGCGGACCACCAGCACGCCCACCCCGGCCGGGCCGCCCCACTTGTGGGCGCTGGCGGCCAGCAGCGACCAGCCGTCCGGGACCGGCGCGCGCCCCGCCGACTGGGCGGCGTCCACGAACAGGGGCACCCGCAGGGCGCGGCACGCCTCGGCCGCCTCGGCGACCGGCTGCAGCGTCCCCACCTCGTGGTTGGCCGACTGCAGGCACGCCAGCGCGGTGTCGGGGCGCAGCGCGGCGGCGAACTCGGCCGGGTCCACCCGGCCGTGCCGGTCCACCCCGACCGTGGTGACCTCGCCGCCGTCGCGCTCGTGCAGCGCGGCCGCGTGCAGGACGCTGGAGTGCTCCACCGCGCTCACCACCAGGTGCCGTCCGGCCCGGCGACGCGCCGACAGCGCGCCCAGCACCGCCAGGTGCACCGCCTGGGTGCCCGACCCGGTGAACGACACCTCGTCCGGCCGCGTTCCCAGCGCCCCGGCCACCTTCGCGCGCGCCCGGTCGAGCGCCAGCCGGGCGCCGCGCGCCGGGCCGTAGAGCCGCGCGGGGTCGGCCCAGGCGGCGTCCATCGCGTCCAGCAGCGCCGCCCGCGCGGCCGGGTGCGGCGGCTCGGTGGAGGCGGCGTCGAGGTAGGCGGCGGGCGCGTCGAAGTTAGCCACGCCAGAACACTAACCGGGCACCCAAGCGGGGGTGCCGGAGACCCTCGCGCTAATGTGTCCACCAAACGTGTAACAACTGATCTCACCGCCCGGGAGTTCCCTGGGCTCTCATCCGTGGGGAAGGCATTCCGTGAGTCCGACCCGCTCTAGGGAGCGGCGTACGCCTGTGCGCAGTCGCCGCGCATTGAGAAGCGCCGGCGCGCTGGGCCTGCTGGCGCTGACCGCCACCGCGTGCAGCGGCGAGATGTCCCGCCTGGGCATGCCCGAGCCGATCAGTGACCAGGCCGAGCGCATGCTGAAGCTCTGGCAGGGCTCCTGGATCGCTGCGTTCGCCGTCGGCATCGTCGTCTGGGGACTGATCCTCTGGGCGGTGGTGTTCCACCGCAAGCGCTCCAACGACCTGCCGCCGCAGGTGCGCTACAACATGCCGATCGAGATCCTCTACACGGCGGTCCCGTTCGTCATCATCGGCGTCCTGTTCTTCTTCACCGCCCGCGACGAGGAGTACGTCGAGCGCCTCTCCAAGGACCCCGCCGTGACGGTCGACGTCATCGGGTTCCAGTGGAGCTGGCAGTTCGACTACAAGTCCGGGCCGCAGAAGGACGCCCAGACCGTCGCCTCGGTCGTCGGCGTCCCGGTGGCTCCGAACGCCCCCACGGGGGCCAAGCCGGTGATGGTGATCCCGGCCAACCAGAAGGTCCGCGTGCGGCTGCACGCCAATGACGTCATCCACTCGTTCTGGGTGCCGGCGCTCCTTTACAAGAAGGACGTCATGCCCGGCTACACCAACGAGTTCGAGTTCACGGCGAAGAAGACCGGAACGTACGAGGGCCGCTGCGCCGAGCTGTGCGGCGTCGACCACAGCCGGATGCTGTTCCAGCTCCAGGTGGTCTCGCCCGAGCAGTACGCGAAGTTCCTCGCCGATGCCAAGGCCAAGGCCGCGGGAGGTGTCAAGTGACCGCGATCAGTCACGCACCGAGCGCGCCGATCACCGCGTCGCGGACGTCCAAGGGGCGGCTCATCGCCAACTGGATGTCCTCCACCGACCACAAGGTGATCGGCTACCTCTATCTGATCACGTCTTTCTTCATGTTCCTCATCGGCGGCGTCATGGCGCTGCTGATGCGTGCCGAGCTCTACAAGCCCGGCATGCAGGTGATGAGCAACGAGCAGTTCAACCAGCTGTTCACCATGCACGGCACGGTGATGCTGCTGATGTTCGCGACCCCGCTGTTCGCGGGCTTTGCCAACGTGATCATGCCGCTGCAGATCGGCGCGCCCGACGTGGCGTTCCCGCGGATGAACATGCTGGCCTACTGGCTGTTCCTGTTCGGCAGCCTGATCGTGCTGGCCGGCTTCCTCACCCCGAACGGCGCGGCCAGCTTCGGCTGGTTCGCCTACGCCCCGCTGTCGGACTCGGTCCGCTCGCCGGGCATCGGCGGTGACATGTGGGTGATGGGCCTGGCGATGTCGGGCTTCGGCACCATCATGGGCGCGGTCAACTTCATCACCACGATCCTGTGCATGCGCGCGCCGGGCATGACGATGTTCCGGATGCCGATCTTCACCTGGAACATCCTGCTCACCTCGATCCTGGTGCTGCTGGCCTTCCCGGTGCTGGCCGCCGCGCTGCTGGCCCTGGAGGCCGACCGCAAGCTGGGCGCGCACGTGTTCGACGCCGCGCACGGCGGGGCGCTGCTGTGGCAGCACCTGTTCTGGTTCTTCGGCCACCCCGAGGTGTACATCATCGCCTTGCCCTTCTTCGGCATCGTGACCGAGATCCTCCCGGTGTTCAGCCGCAAGCCGATCTTCGGCTACGTGGGCCTGGTGTTCGCCACCATCACCATCGCCGGCCTGTCGATCACCGTGTGGGCGCACCACATGTTCGTCACCGGCCAGGTGCTGCTGCCGTTCTTCTCCTTCATGACGTTCCTCATCGCCGTGCCCACGGGGGTGAAGTTCTTCAACTGGGTCGGGACGATCTGGCGAGGACAACTGACGTTCGAGTCGCCGATGCTGTGGTCGATCGGGTTCCTGGTGACCTTCCTGTTCGGCGGGCTGACCGGCGTCATCCTGGCCTCGCCGCCGATGGACTTCCAGCTGTCGGACTCCTACTTCGTGGTGGCGCACTTCCACTACGTCGTGTTCGGCACCGTGGTGTTCGCGATGTTCGCGGGCTTCTACTTCTGGTGGCCGAAGTTCACCGGCAAGATGCTGAACGACCGGCTCGGCAAGGTCCACTTCTGGCTGCTGTTCATCGGCTTCCACGGCACCTTCCTCGTCCAGCACTGGCTGGGCGCGGCCGGCATGCCGCGGCGCTACGCCGACTACGCCGACGAGTTCACCGGCCTGAACCAGGTCTCCACGGTCTTCTCGTTCCTGCTCGGCTGCTCGCTGCTGCCCTTCTTCTACAACGTGTACATCACGCACAAGAAGGGCAAGAAGGTCGAGGTCGACGACCCGTGGGGCTACGGCGGCTCGCTGGAGTGGGCCACCTCGTGCCCGCCGCCGCGGCACAACTTCAACTCGATCCCGAAGATCCGCTCCGAGCGGCCGGCGTTCGACCTGCACCACCCGCACGTGGGCGCCAAGGGCGAGCTGATCGGCGCGGCGACCTCCTCGGGCTCGGCCGGCACGGGCGTGCTGGAGTCCAAGGAAGCCAAGAAGAAGTTCGAGGGGGGCAAGTAGCCCATGCGCGTTCAGGCGTTCATGTTCTACGGGTGCGCGCTGTTCTTCCTCGCCACCGACATCGTCTACTGGCTGTGGTCCAAGGACTGGACCGGCACCACGGCGATGGCCCTGGCCGTCGGCCTGGCCGGCCTGATCGGGTTCTACATCCACTTCACGATCCGCCGGCTGGAGAACGCCAACGGCGGGCCGCTGTACGAGGACGACCCCGAGGGTGAGATCGCGGACGCGGCCGGCGAGCTGGGCTTCTTCAGCCCGCACAGCTGGTGGCCGCTGTTCGTGGCGCTGTCGGCCTCCGCCATCGCGCTGGGCGTGGTGTTCGGCTGGTGGCTGGTCATCGCCGGCACCTGCGCCGCCATCATGGCCACGATCGGCCTGGTCTTCGAGTACTACCGGGGCCACTTCAGCCACTGATCGGCAAAGGAACCCCCAGGGGGCCGGTGTTTCGCGTTCGCGCGGATACCGGCCCCCTTCATAATGGGCCACGTCCCGGCGAACACGCTGCGGACGCGTTCCCTTGCTAAAAGTGACGACCGGGGGTTTGACGGTGCGCGGCGGCGTCTCAGGATCGGCGGATCGGGGGCGGCGGGCCACCGCCCTGCTGCTCGGCGCGACGGTGGCGGCGGGAGCCGCGGCCTGTTCGGGCGGCGAGGACGCGGTGGACAGGGCGAAGGACGCCGTCCGGCTGGAGCTGTCCCCGGCGCAGGGCGCCGAGCGCGTGCGGCCCGACAGCCCGATCACCGTGGCGGCGCAAAGCGGCACCGTCGAGAACGTCACCGTCACCACAAAGGGCGAGCCGGTCGAGGGGCGGATGCAGCCGGACCGGACCGGCTGGCGGTCGCGCTGGACGCTCGACCCCGGCACCGAGTACACCGTCACCGCGACGGGGCTGGGCCGCGACGGCAAGACCGCCACGAACACCAGCACCTTCCGCACCGCCAAGGCCAAGCGGACGCTGGGCACCACGGTCGAGGCCCCCTACGACAAGGAGACCGTGGGGGTCGGCATCCCGATCGTGCTGCGGTTCGACCAGGCGGTCACCGAGAAGGCGGCGGTGGAGCGGGCGCTGGAGGTGCGGTCGGCCAAGCCGGTCGAGGGCGCCTGGCACTGGTTCGGCGACCAGAGCGTGGTGTTCCGGACGAGGAAGCACTGGCCCCGGCACACGAAGGTCGCCTTCCGCGCGCACCTGAGCGGCGTGCGGATCGCCAAGGGCGTGTGGGGCGGCCGCAACCAGGCGGTGGACTTCCGCATCGGCGACGAGCACCTCACCCGCGCCAGCGAGAACGACCACGTGATGGTGGTGCGCAAGAACGGCAAGGTCGTGCGGCGCATGCCGGTGTCCATGGGCAAGGGCGGGCTGCGCAAGTACACCACCACCAACGGCGACCACCTGACCATGGACAAGGAGAGTCCGGTCGTCATGGACTCCACCACGGTCGGCTGCCCCAAGGGGTGCCCCGACTACTACCGCCAGGTCGTGTACTCGGCCGTGCGGATCTCCAACAGCGGCGAGTACGTGCACAGCGCCCCCTGGTCGGTGGGCTCGCAGGGCAACAGCAACGTCAGCCACGGCTGCGTCAACGCCAGCCCCGCGAACGCGCGCTGGTTCTACGAGTTCTCCTACCGGGGCGACCCGTTCAAGGTGACCGGCTCCTCGCGCGAGCTGGAGCCGGAGAACGGCTGGGGCTACTGGCAGCTCGACTGGGACGACTGGGTGAAGGGCAGCGCCCTGAAGCGGCCGGTGACGGCCGGCCCGCAGGGCGGCACGCCCGCCTGAGCCTCCCCTTGCGCGGTGAGCCCGCCTCCACGACATGGTGGGGGACGGGCTCACCGTCTTTCCGCGCGCGCTCCTAGCGGCCGGTCTGGGGAGGCGGGACGGGGACGCCGTGCATCCTGGCCCAGTCCCGGGCCATCGCGATGCGCTCGGGACCGGCGGGGTGCGACATCCACAGCAGCCGTTCGAGGCCGTTGGGCGTCAGGTCGGACAGGTTGCGCACCGACAGCTCGCGCTGCATCGACACGAACGTGTCCGGGTCGCGGGTGAGGTCCAGGGCGTGGGCGTCGGCGCGGGCCTCGATGTGGCGGCTGATGAGGTTCTGCACCGGGCCGCCGATCTGCATGGCGACGGCGAACAGCGCCAGCAGCAGCGCCACGGTCCGGACGTCGGCGGGCCCGCCCGCGCCGCTCCCGTCCTCCTCCGGGACGCCCGCGCGGCGCAGCAGCCGGGGCGAGGACAGCAGCAGGTACAGCACGCACACCGCGCCCGCCACGCCCAGCGCGCCGATCATCGTGCCCGACGGCACGTCGTTGTTCTTGGCGTGGCCGAGCTCGTGCGCCACGATCGACTCGACCCGGGCGGGCGGAGACTTCAGCAGCGTGTCGTAGACGACGATGCGGCGGGTGGAGCCGAAGCCCGACACGTAGGCGTTCAGCGAGGTGGTGCGGCGGGAGGCGTCGGCGACCAGCACGTCCTCGACCGGCACCCCGTCCCGCTCGGCCATCGCGAGCAGGTCCGAGCGCAGCTTCCCGGCGGGCAGGGAGTGGAACTTGTTGAACACCGGTTCCACCACCACCGGGTAGAGGAACGATCCGGCGACCACCAGCGCGAACGCGCCCGCGGCGGCCCCGGTCCACCAGTAGCGGGGGAAGCGCCGCACCAGCGCGAGCAGCAGCGTCAGGGCGATCGTCCACATCACCCAGGTGACCGCCAGCGACTTGAGCTGGTCCAGCAGCCAGGCTGGCCAGGACTGCACCGACAGCCCGTAGCGGCGCAGCACCGACTCGCCCCACACGCCGAACGGCAGCGCCGCGAGCCGCAGCACCACCGCCAGCACGGCCGCCGCGACCATGACCCGCAGCGGGCGGCGGCGCACCCGGGCCGTGCTCCAGCCGATCAGGCGGGCGCCGAGCGGGGTCAGGCCGAGGGCCAGCACCACCAGCAGCCCGACGGCCAGGCGGCCGTAGGCGACGGGGTTGAGCGCGTCGTCGAAGGCGCGGGAGCGGGCGAGCTGCGCCGGGGTGAAGTCCGGCGCCGGGTCGGGGACGGCGCGGCCGCCCGGCACGTGGCCCGGCAGCGGGTTCCAGGGCGTGGTGACCGCCAGGACCGCTCCGACCGCCGCGAACAGCAGCAGCGCGGTGATCAGGGCGGCCCACCGGGGCCGCCGGGACCGCCGCGCCGCTCCCGGCTCGGGCGCCGGCTCGGGGCCGGCCACGGGCTCGCTCAACGCAGTTCCCTCCGCAGGTAGTCGCGCCACCGGGCCGTGAAGCGCGCCCGGTCCACGCCCAGCACCGAGCGCAGCGCGGCGTCCTCGGACATGCGCCCGGCGGCCCGGTAGAGCCGGAGCAGGGTCGCCTCACCGTACCGCTCGGCGATCATCCGGCAGGCGAGCCAGGACTCCTGGTAGGACTGGGCGAGCCGGTCCGAGCCGCCCTCGAACGCCTCGGGGCCCGGCAGCGCGGCGGGCGGGCGGCCGCCGGCGACCTCGCGGGCCAGCTCCCCGGCGGCCGCGCGCACCCCCACCCGCGTCCCGCGGTAGCCGACGTAGTCGGCCAGGCCCTCGATCAGCCAGACCGGGGTGCGGCCGTCGCGGGCGCCGCCGGTGGCGACGTGGGTCAGCTCGTGGGTGAGCACCACCTCGCGGCCCAGCTCGTTCAGCCGGGCGAAGGTCGCGGGGGAGACGATGATCCGGTCGCCGCCGCCCTCGGGGGCGCCCCCGCCGGCCACGGCCAGCGCGGCGATCTCGCTGAGGTCCCGGTCCGGCCCGGCCAGCGCGGCCGCCCGGGCGGCGTCCGCCGGGGCCAGCACGACCGCGCGGCGCGCCCAGCCGGTGCCGGTGACCGCCGAGACGGCCGGGACGGCGCGGTCGATCCGCCGGGCGATCTCCGGCAGCCCCGGGGCGTCGCCGATCACCAGGCTGGAGCGGCCGCGCGCCACCGTCACGGGGCCGCCGTCCCACATCTCGGCGTCGCCGGGGCCGCGCGCGGGCGGCCCGCTGATCACCCAGGTGCCCGCGCGGGGCGCGAACGCCAGGTAGCGGGTGCGGGTGACCGGCGCGCGGTCGTAGCCGGTCAGGCGGTAGCTGAGGGCCACGCGGACGGTGACCGCGCCGGGGGTGTCGCCGTCCTCGACGCCCGCGACCCGCTCCTGCCAGCCCTCCAGCGGCAGCCTGCGGAGGTTGTCGAACAGCCGCGCCTGCTCCTGCTGGAAGGCGGCGGGGGCGGTGGCGACGGTGGCAAGGAAGGCGGTGCGGTCCCGGTCGCGCACGGCGCGCGCCCGGTTGGCGAGGACGGCCTCGGCGGCCCGGCGGTCCAGGGCGCTCGCCGGGGCCGGGGCCGGGGCGCCGGCGGACGCGGGGGGCGGGGAGTCCGGCGAGGCGGTGGCCAGGCCCAGCCCGGCGGCCAGGCAGGCGGCGGCCCCGGCCGCGGCCAGGGCGACCGCCCGCCGACGGCCGAACGGCCCCGCCGCCCCACCGGGGACTGCCGGTGGGGCGGCGGGGCCGTCTGGTTCCGCGGGACCCGGGGTCATGCGGGCGATCCTATGACCTGGGCGGACCGGTCGCGGGGCCGGTCGCCCGAGGCGGTCACTTGGCGTAGTCGGGGTACCCGTAGCCGACGATCTGCGCGGTGTTGCGCGTCTTGATCTGCACGGCGTCGCCGGTGTTGCCCTCGACGGTCCTGACGGTGCCGTCGCCGTTGTCCTTGATCACCATGCCGACGTGCACGATGTCGTAGTTGGTCTTGCCGCCGTCCCAGGCGAAGAACACGATGGCGCCGGGCTTGGGCTTGGTGCCCCAGCGGCCCTCGCGCTGGAAGAAGCGGGCGTGCTCGACGGTCCAGGCGTCCTCGCCGAACTGGTCGTTGAAGCCCAGCCGGTCGCCCAGCCAGGAGACGAACATGCTGCACCACTGGGCGTCGTTGTAGCCCTGGATGGAGCCGCCGTCGCGCTTGACGGTCTCCCGGGCGCGCGAGGTGCTCATGTACCAGTCCTGGTACTTGGTCTCGCCGTTGGAGTTCTCCTTCACCCCGACCTGGGACTTGGCCACCTTGATGGCGTCCTCGGCGGTGGGGCGCTTGGCCTTGGCGGGCGCGGCGGGCTTGGCGGCCTTCTGGGCGGCCGGGGCCTTCTCCGCGGTCTTGCCGGCGGCCTTGCCGGCGGACGCGGCGGGGGCCTGGTGCTGGGTGGAGGCGGCCTGGGCGGCCGCGAGGGGCCCGTGCGCCGGGGCGTCCTGGCCGGGGATGGCCACGGTGGCGGAGGCGGCCGTGGCGGCGGTGCCGATGACGGCCGCGCCGGCGACGAAGGTGCCGGTGGCGCGCAGGGTGATGGTGAGCGGGCTGGGCTTGCGGTGCTTGCCGGACAAGGTGTGACTCCTCGGCTTCCATACCGCCTACCGGGTTAGCTGACGGGTTCGGGCGTGGAAGCTGCCCTACGGCCGCATGGCGGCCGATTCACCCCGAGGGACATGGGTCCCCGGCTCCGCGGGCCCTGAGGGCGCGCGGACTCGGCGGTGGGCGCGGACGCGCCCTTACGTGGTCGTGGTGGTCGGTCTCCCGGAACGGGAGGGGTGGAGCAAGGGGGGAGAGGGAGGGGCGCGGCCGCCCGAGGGGGCGAACGGCCGCGCCCTGGCGCGGGGCCTGCCGTCAGTAGGGGCGGACGGCGCCGGAGAAGGTGCGCTTGCGGTAGCTGTCGAGCTTGACGACCTTCACATGGCTGCCCGTGTGCGGGGCGTGGATCATGTAAAGGGTGCGGCCCTTCTTCTTGGCCACCATGCCGACATGGCCCTTGCCGTTGAAGAACACCAGGTCACCGGGGGAGAGGTTCTTCCAGGAGACCTTGTTCTTGACGGCCCGGTACTGGGATCCGGTCACGCGGGGGAGCTGCACTCCGGCCTTCTTGTAGGACCACTGGACCAGGCCCGAGCAGTCGAAGGCGTTGGGGCCCGCCGCACCGTAGCGGTACGGCTTGCCCTTCTTCTTGTAGGCGTAGGCCAGGGCCTTCTTGGCGAGCTTCTGGCGCTCGGCCCAGGACTTCTTCTTCGCCTGCTTGACGACCTTGGCCACCGGGGTGGCGGCGTGGGCCGAGGAGGTGTTGCCCACCGCGACGACGGGGGTGAGCACCGCGGTGGCGGCGACGAGGCCGCCGGCGATGCGCGTGCGGCGGGCGGTGCTGGAGACAGCGTGGCTGGACAGGGTTGCTCCTTCTTCCAGACGCCTACCGGGTTAGCTGACGGGTTCGGGCGTGGAAGTGGCCCTACGGCGTGCCGGGCTCGACGGGCGTCGAGGAGGGGCAGGCCGATTCACCCCGGGTGCCGTGCGGTCCGGAACGTTCCCGGACGCGGGCGGATGGGTCCCCGGTTCCGCACGGAGGCGGATTCGGCGTCGCCGACGCGTTCCCAGGCGTGATGGGGCCGGACCGCGGGACGACCGTGTCCCGCTGCGAACGCGCGGCGCTGATGATTTTTATGGGCGAGACGGTCCCGAGGGGCGGGTACCGCCGGGTGCCGGGCCCTGGGGAAGGCCGCCGCGGCGCGCTCTGGGCGCCGTGCACGCCGGTCGGCGTGCGCGCGGTACGGCTGGGCCGGCAGGTCTCCGGAAAGGGAGACGGCACGGGGTGCGGCACCTGGAAGGCGACGCGGGGGCGGCGTCTGGGCGACGCCGGGCCGGTGGCGGCGCCTGGGAGGCGACGCCGGTCACGCGACCCCTGGCGGGCGCCGCGACCACCACAAAGTATCAAAGAGCGAAGAGATGGCAAATCGCTGGCAAAACAACAACGGACCAGGTCAAGCCTGGTCCGTTGCCGGGGAAGGGATCGGCGCGGCCGCCGCGGGCCGCGCCCGGCCCCGCCCGGGCCGCCGGTGCGGGGCCCGGGCGGAGGGCCGCTACGGGCGGCTGGAGCCGTAGTAGGTCGACAGGTAGTAGCCGGACGTGATCGACACGATCTCGACGTTCTTGCCGGTGCGCGGGGCGTGGATCATCTTGCCGCCGCCCACGTACATGCCGACGTGGCCGAGGCTGCGGAAGAACACCAGGTCGCCCGGCTGCAGGGCGCTCTTGTCGATGTGCTTGGTGGCGGCCCACTGGGAGTTGGTGGTGCGGGTGATGTTGACGCCCGCCGCGCCCCAGGCGCGCATCGTCAGCCCGGAGCAGTCGTAGCCGTTGGGGCCGGTGCCGCCGTACACGTAGGGCTTGCCGAGCTGGGCGTAGGCGTAGTTCAGCGCGGCGCGGGCCGAGCCGCTGGCCGGGCCGTTGTAGGAGCCGCCGGTGCCGCCACCGCCGCCGGTGCCGGGCTTGTCCTCCTTCTCGCCGAGCTTGGCCAGCAGCCTCTTCTGCTGGCTGATCGACTTCTCGACCTCGGCCTTCTTCTCCTTCATCTCCTTGGCCTTGGCGTTGACCTCGTTGAAGGCCGCCTGGGCCTGGGCCTGCTCGCGGCGCAGCCGCTGGGCGGTGGCCAGGAACTGGCTGAGGTCGTCGCTGCGGTTCTGCTGCAGGAGGGTGAAGACGGCCTGCTGGTCCAGCACCGCCTGCGGGTCGCCGGTGCCGACGAACCCGGCGACGCCGCCGGTCTCGCCCTTCTTGTAGGCGTTGGCGGCCATCTGGGCGACGCGGGCGCGCTGCTGGTCGAAGGCGGCCAGCTCGCTCTTGCCGGCCTTCTGGGCGGCCTGCAGCTTCTTCTTGGCCGCCTTGAGGTCCTCGGTGACCTGGTTGTACTTCTCGACCAGGTCCTCGACCTGCTCGTTGAGCTTGGTCAGCTTCGCCTGGGCCTGCTTGGCGCTGGGCTTGGGCTTGGCGGGCTGCGCGTGGGCGGCGCTCACCGGGGCGGCCAGGGTGGCCGTCACCGCCAGTCCCGCCACCGCCGCCATCCAGCGCGGGGCCGCCGCTACGGGGACTGCCCTGCGGGCGATGATCCCGCTCGTGCTCCGCGGCTGCGCGGAGGTTCCGGTGTCATCACTGGCCACGGTCCGGTTCGCCCCTTTCGTCCATGACATCAGCGGACGACATTAGCGACGGGCCACACCGGTCACAACTCATTCGTCATTACTTGCGGTAGTTCGTTGGCATTCCGGCACCAAGGGTGACGCGGGGCTCACCGGCCGCTGTCGTCGCAGCGGAAGCCGGGCGCCTGGTGACCCCGATCACGACCGGGCGCGCGGCGGCGCAGGTGTGAGACGGCTCTCGGCGCCGGTCCACCCTACGGACGCGCGGGCCCGCGCGTCCGGCGAACGGCCGGTGCGGCTCAGGAACGGCCCAGGCGGCGCAGCAGCAGCGTGGACAGCGCGGGGCGCGCCCCGGCCCGGCGGGCGGCGTCGGCCACCTCCCGGTCGGAGGACACCACCACCACGGGGCGGCCGGGCGGCTCGGCCCGCACCAGGTCGCCGATCATCTCGTCGGCGGTCCGCCCCGGGGGGCTGAACCGGACCCGCACCCCGCGCGGCGCCATGGTCGCCACCGGGGCGTCCAGCTCGGCGCCGTCGAACACGCAGGTCACCTCGGCCCGGGTCTGCGCGGCCAGCCCGCCGAGCCCCGACAGCAGGCGGGTGCGCTGGTCGGCCAGCGTCAGCTCGCCGTAGCCGGTCTTGGTGACGTTGTAGCCGTCCACGATCAGGTGCACCTTGGGCAGCGCCAGCAGCCGGTCCAGCAGCTGCGGGTCGTTGTCGGACAGCGCCCGGCCAGGCAGCGCGCGGTGCGCCTGCGCGTCGGCGTCGGCGCCGCCCACCAGGTCGGCGGGGCGGCCGATGGTGGTGGGCAGCGCGAGCTCGCGGCGCACCCCCTGGGCGGCGTCCACCAGCGTGTCCAGCAGCACGCGCAGCCGCACGTCGTCGATGTTGCGGCCCTCGCGGGCGGCGCGGCGCGCGGTCTCGGCGTTGGCCTCGGCCTGCTCCAGCTTGGCGCGCAGGCGGCGCAGCTCCTTGTCGGCCCCGGCGGCCGACTCGCGGGCGGCCGCCAGCTCCCGGCCGGCGGAGTCGGCCAGCTCCTCGGCCCGCTCGTGGGCGGCCTTGGCCTTGGTGCGCGCCTCGTGCAGCTTGCGGCGCAGCTCGGCGTTCTCGGCCTTGCCCTCGCGCAGCTCGGCGCGCAGCTTGTCCAGCTCGGCGGTGCGGGCGGCGCGGGCGGCGGCCAGCTCCTCGGTCAGGGCGGCGATCCGCCGCTCGGCGGCCTCCTCCTCCGAGGCGGTCGCCGAGCGCTCCAGCTCGGCGCGGGCCGCCTCCACCAGGCCGGTCCAGCCCTCGGGGCGGACCAGGTAGGCGATGGCGGCGACCTGGACGGGCTCGGCGGCCGGCGGCACCCGGCCGGCCTCGACCTCCTCCACCAGCTCCGGCTGCGCCTCGCGCAGCGGCCCGGCGACCCGGCGGCGGAAGCCGTCGTCCTTCTCCAGCAGCGCGGCGATGGGCTGCGCGGCGAGCTTGGCGCGCTTGCGGCGCTCGAAGCGGGCGAACCGGCGCAGCGGCGGGGGGACCTCGTCGGGCGGCAGGGCGCCGAGCAGCGCCGAGGCGGTCTCCACCACCCGCTGGCGGACCGCCTCGGGAAGGGGACGGGCCAGTCTCTCGGCCGCCTCGGGACCGCTGTCGATGATCCTGCTCCTCCCACATCGCCCCGCCGCGCACGCGCCGGTGCGCTCAGTACTTCCCGGGTGACCCGCGCCCTAACCAGCACGAACGCGTGGGAACGCAAGGGGCCGGCCGGACGATCCCATTACCCTAGCGGGCCGCGCGCGGCCGGGGCGTGCCCGTCGGCGGGGACGCGGCGGGGACATGCCGCCGCCCTGCCCGCGCTGTCGGTGGCGTGCTTTACCGTCACCTGCATGACGTCCCCGAGTCCCCAGCCCGGCCGCGCCGTCCAGGGCACGCTCGACGACCTCGGCATGCCGCTGGCCGACGTCACCTTCGTGGTGGTGGACCTGGAGACCACCGGCGGCTCCCCGAAGGACTCGGCGATCACCGAGATCGGCGCGGTGAAGGTGCGCGCCGGGGAGGTGCTCGGCGACTTCGGCACGCTGGTCGACCCCGGCGCCCCCATCCCGCCGTTCATCACCGCGCTGACCGGCATCACCCAGCAGATGGTGGTGGCCGCCCCGCGCGTGGAGCGGGTGCTGCCCGCGTTCCTGGAGTTCGCGCGGGGCTGCGTGCTGGTCGCGCACAACGCACCCTTCGACATCGGCTTCCTCAAGGCCGCCTGCGCCGCGCACGGCTACGCCTGGCCCGCCTTCGCGGTGGTCGACACCGTCAACCTGGCGCGCCGGGTGCTCACCAAGGACGAGGTCCCCAACTGCAAGCTGGAGACCCTGGCCCGCTACTTCCGCACCCCCGTCCAGCCCAACCACCGGGCGCTGTCCGACGCCCGCGCCACCGTGGAGGTGCTGCACGGCCTCATCGAGCGGCTCGGCTCCTACGGCGTCACCTCGCTGGAGGAGCTGCGCTCGTTCGCCAAGGCGCCCACGCCCGAGCAGCGCCGCAAGCGCTACCTGGCCGACGAGGTGCCGAGCGCCCCCGGCGTCTACCTGTTCGAGGACGCGGCGGGGGAGGTGCTGTACGTCGGCAAGAGCGGCGACCTGCGCAGCCGGGTGCGCAGCTACTTCACCGGCTCGGAGACCCGCTGGCGGGTGCGCGAGATGGTCGGGCTGGCCGAGCGGGTCCGGCCCGTCGTGTGCGCCACCGGGCTGGAGGCCGAGGTCCGCGAGCTGCGGCTGATCGCCGAGCACAAGCCGCGCTACAACCGGCGCTCCAAGTTCCCCGAGCGGGCGATCTGGCTGAAGCTGACCGCCGAGCCCTTCCCCCGGCTGTCGATCGTGCACGAGTGCCGCGACGACGGGGCCGCCTACCTCGGGCCGCTCTCCTCGCGGCGGCAGGCCGAGGAGGCGCGGGCGGCGCTGCACGAGGCCGTCCCGCTGCGCCAGTGCACCCAGCGGCTGTCGCTGCGGCTGATCGAGAACGGCAGGGCCCGCAGCTGCGCGCTGGCCGAGCTCGGGCGGTGCGGCGCGCCGTGCGAGGGCCGCGAGACCGTCGAGGAGTACGAGCTGCACACCTCCTCGGCCCGGTCGGTGATGGAGGGCGACGTGCGGCCCGTGGTGGCCGCCGCGCAGGTGCGCATCGACCGGCTGTCGGCCGAGCTGCGCTACGAGGAGGCCGCCGCCCAGCGCGACCGGCTCGCCGCGTTCGTCCGCGCCGCCGCCAAGGCCCAGCGGCTGGCGGCGCTGGCCCGGCTGCCCCAGCTGGTGGCCGCCCGGCCCGCGCCCGGCGGCGGCTGGGAGCTGTCGGTGGTGCGGCACGGGCGGCTGGCCGCCGCCGGGACCGTCCCGCCCCGCGCCCACCCCCGGCCCTACGTGGACGCCCTGATCGCCACGGCCGAGACCGTGCTGCCCGGCGCCCTCCCCTCGGCGATCCCGGCGGGCGCGGTGTCGGGCGGGGCCGGCGCCGAGGAGATGGAGTGCGTGCTGCGCTGGCTGGACTCGCCCGGCGCCCGGCTGGTCGAGGTGGAGGGCGTCTGGAGCTGCCCGGCGCACGGCGCCGAGGGGCTGCGGGGCCGGCTCGACGCCGCCTACGCCGCCGTCGAGCCGGAGGACCGGGGCGCCTGGCGGCCACTAAGGTGACCTGAACGAACCCGGCGAATCGGTGAGGACGCCCCCGCATGGCCCTGCCCCTGTACGACAGCCAGCCCGCCCGCAGGGTGCCGTGGGTGACGTACCTGCTGGTGGCCGCCAACATCGTGGTCTTCCTGCTGACCCCGATGGCCAACTTCGCCACCTGGTACGGCGAGGGCAAGGTCCGCGAGTGCCGGGCGGCCGAGTTCTCGATGGAGCACGGCGCTATCCCGCGCGAGCTGACCACGGGCGAGCAGCAGCCGCTGCCGGCCCAGATCGTCCACGAGTGCGGCGAGGCCGCCTTCGACAAGACGCCGTGGACGTCGGCGTTCTCCTCGATGTTCCTGCACGCGGGGGCCGCCCACCTGCTGGGCAACCTGGTCATCCTGTTCGTGGTCGGCATGGGGGTGGAGGACCGCTTCGGCCGGCTGCGCTACCTGCTGAGCTACCTGTTGTTCGGGCTGGTCGCGGTCTACGGCTTCGCGCTCACCTCGCCCGACTCCGGCGTCCCGCTGATCGGGGCGTCCGGGGCCATCGCGGGCGTGCTGGGGGCCTACCTGGTGCTCAACCCGCGCGGCCGCATCGTCAGCCTGGTCCCGCCGATCATCGTGATCCGGCTGCCGGTGTGGGTGGTGCTGGGCTACTGGTTCGTCCTGCAGTGGCTGTCGCTGGGCGCCCAGTCGCTGACGGGCAAGGAGGACAACGTGGCCTACGTCGCCCACCTCTACGGCTTCGCCGCGGGCGCGGGCTTCGCGCTGCTGGCCCGCCGTGCCGGCCCGGCCCGCAAGGTCGCCGCGCTCGACCGCGGCTGAGGCCGCCCGCCCCGCCCGCGCCCCGCCGGGCCCGGCGCCCGACCGCCGGGCGGCCCGGGACGCCCGGCGCGGATAGAGTCGGACCGTTTCTAGATCTGGGGAGGAAGCAGTGGTCACTGCGATCGTGTTCGTCAAGACCGACGTCGCGCGCATCCACGAGGTGGCCGAGGCGATCGCCGCGCTGGAGGGCGTGAGCGAGGTCTACTCCACCACCGGCACCTTCGACCTGGTCGCCATGGTCCGGGTCCGCCGGCACGAGGAGCTGAACGAGGTCATCCCGGGCCGCCTGAACAAGGTCCCCGGCGTCCGCGACACCGAGACCCACATCGCCTTCCGGACCTACTCCCAGCACGACCTGGAGGTCGCCTTCTCCCTGGGCCTGCCGGACGCCGACTGAGCCGCACGGCCCGCACGGCCGTCCGGCCGACGGGACCCGCCGCGCCCGCCGGGCGGTGCCGCGGCGACCGCTGAGATCGCCGCAGCGGCCCGATCATGCCGAGAGCCGGGACGGGGACGGCCCGGGCCCCCGGGGCCTCAGGCGCCCGGCCTGAGGGCCTGGGCGGTGGACACCCAGCGGTCCAGCAGCGCGTCGGCCGCGCCGGAGTCGATGGCCTCGGCCGCGCGCTCGTAGCCCGCCCGCAGCGTCTCGGTGAGCTTCTCGGCGGGCGGCGCGCCCTCGTAGGCCGCGATCAGCGCGGCCGTGTTGAGGCACACCATGTCCCGGACGGCCCCCTTGGCGCCGCCGAAGACCTCCCGCGCCACCTGCGCGTTGAACGTGGCGTCCGCGCCGCGCAGCGCCTCCGGCTCGGCCGGGGGGATGCCGAGGTCGGCCGGGTCGAAGGTCGTCTCGACGGCCTGGCCGTCGCGCACCACCCAGACGGTGGAGGTGCCGGTGGTGGTCAGCTCGTCCAGCCCGTCGTCGCCCCGGAACACCAGCGAGGAGTTGCCCCGCTCGGCGAACACGCCCGCCACGATGCCCGCCATGCGGGGGTGGAACACCCCGACGGCCTGCGCGGCGGGCTTGGCCGGGTTGGTGAGCGGGCCCAGGAAGTTGAAGACGGTGGGGGTGCCCAGCTCGCGGCGCGTCTTGGCGGCGTACTTCAGCGCCGGGTGGTACAGCGGCGCGAAGCAGAAGGTGATGCCGACCTCCTCGGCGACCCGCGCCGTCAGGTGCGGCGGCAGGTCCAGGGGCAGGCCCAGGTTCTCCAGCAGGTCGGCCGCGCCGCAGGACGAGGACGCGGCGCGGTTGCCGTGCTTGACCACCTTGACGCCCGCCGCCGCGGCCACCACCGCGGCCATCGTGGAGATGTTGACGGTGTGGGCGCGGTCGCCGCCGGTGCCCACCAGGTCGGCGATGCGCCCCGGGACGCGGATGGGGGTCGCGTTGGCGAGCATCCCCTCGGCGAGCCCGGCCACCTCGGCGACCGTCTCCCCCTTGGCGCGCATCGCCACCGCGAAACCGGCCACCTGGGCGTCGCTGGCCTCCCCGGCCATGATCGTGTTCATCGCCCAGGAGGTCTCCTCGCTCGACAGCGACTCGCCGTCGAGCAGGGCGTTCAGCAGGGCCGGCCAGGTGGTACGCGCATCCATGATTCCCCCAGATTGAGGTGGGTCCTCGGGGATGCGCGGGGGCGCACCCCCCGGCGAACAGGTGTCTACAGAGCCGGAAGGCGGTTGTCGGCGCGCCAGCGCAGCAGTTCGGCGACGGCCTTGGCCAGGGCCATCGGGTCCAGCGGGAGCCCGACCACCTTGTCGGCGCGCGACCAGGTGGCCAGCCAGCCGTCGTCGCGGCGGGCGATGATCGCCAGGAACGGCGGGCAGTCGTAGACCTCGTCCTTGGCCTGCCGGCACACCCCGAGGCCGCCGGCGGGCTGGGCCTCGCCGTCCACGACCACGACGTCGATCCCGCCCTCGTCCAGCCGCTTGACCACGGCGGGCTGCGTCGCGCACTCGACGTACTCGACCCGGGGCAGGTCGGCGGCCGGCCGGCGCCCGATGGCGAGCCGGATCTGGGCGCGGGTGTTCGCGTCGTCGCTGTAGACCAGGACCTTCATCGGGCTCTCCGTCATGGCGAGAAGGCTACCGGTTCGGGCGCGGCGGCACGAGATCCGGCCCGGAGGTCGCCGCGAAAATCCGTTCCGGGCCCCGGAACCCCTGGTACGAGGGGGGTTCAGGGCCCTCCGGGGCCCGCGCCGGGCACGTCGCGCAACACGCTCGGGAACTCCAGAAGGGGGGTCATGCGTCAGTGATGGAACCGGTGACGTAATAATGCTGCCCGTGGCAACAGCATCCGCGATAGAGACAACACCTCACGCTCGGGCGAATCGTCCCAACCTGGTCAGCGTGGGGACGATCGTTTGGCTGTCGTCCGAGCTGATGTTCTTCGCGGCCCTGTTCGCGATGTACTTCACGATCCGCTCTGTGACGATCGGCCAGCACGGTGAGCACTCGTGGCCGGGCGCCGAGCTGGACCTGCCGCTGTCCGTCTTCAACACGACCGTTCTGGTGCTGTCCTCGGTGACCTGCCAGATGGGCGTGTTCAAGGCCGAGGCCGGCAAGGTCGGCAGGGACGGCGGCCTGCTCAACTTCCGGCGGTGGGGCCTGCGCGAGTGGTACATCCTCTCGTTCCTCATGGGCGCCTACTTCGTCGCCGGCCAGGCCTACGAGTACTACAACCTCGTCACCCACGACGGCCTCACGCTCTCGTCCTCGGCCTACGGCTCGGTCTTCTACCTGACCACCGGCTTCCACGGCCTGCACGTGACCGGCGGCCTGGTCGCGTTCCTGTTCGTGCTGGGACGCACCTACGCCGCCAAGCGGTGGACCCACGAGCAGGCGACCAGCGCCATCGTCGTGTCGTACTACTGGCACTTCGTCGACGTCGTGTGGATCGGCCTGTTCGCGACGATCTACCTGCTCGACCTCCACTGACCGCTTGACCATCGACGACATGACCCGAACGGGGATTTCCGTGAAAAGGTTCACCGCATGGCGACGGCGCCCGTGGGCGGGCTACGCCGTCGTGCTGGCGGCCCTGGCGGCGATCGGCGTCATCTACGCCGGCTTCTCGCCGCAGTCTGACCGCGCCGAGGCGGCGAACGCGACGCAGGCAGCCGCAGACCTGAAGAACGGCCAGGAGCTGTTCAACCAGAGCTGCGCGAGCTGCCACGGCCTCAACGCCGAGGGCACCAAGGACGCCAAGGGCAACCCGATCGCTCCCAGCCTGCTGGGCGTGGGCGCCGCATCCGTCGACTTCCAGGTCTCCACGGGCCGCATGCCCGCGATGAACCCTGGCGCGCAGATGCCGCGCAAGGAGCCGGTGCCGGACTTCAACACCGGCATCCGCACCGACTACGCGGAGCCGGAGAAGCGCAAGGCGGCCGAGGAGCAGAAGGCCCGGGCGGAGAAGAACCTGCGCGACCTGACCGAGTACGTCACCAGCCTCGGTGGCGGACCGGCGATCCCGCCCGCCTCCGCGGTCGACCCCAAGGGCGGCGACGCCGCGCTCGGCGGGAAGCTCTTCCGCACCAACTGCGCCCAGTGCCACAGCTTCGTGGGCTCGGGCGGCGCGCTGACCGGCGGCAAGTACGCCCCGCCGCTGGACAAGAGCGACGTGACGCCGACCCAGATCTACGAGGCCATGCTCACCGGCCCGCAGGCGATGCCGGTGTTCAACGACACCACCCTCACCCCGAAGGACAAGCAGGCGATCATCGCCTACGTCGTCCAGACGCGCGAGGAGCCCAACCCGGGCGGTAACGGCCTCGGCCGCATCGGCCCGGTGTCCGAGGGCCTGGTCGGCTGGCTGGTCGGCATCGGCCTGCTGGTGCTCGCGGCCATGTGGATCACCGCGAAGAAGCCGAAGAAGCTGAAGAAGTCATGAGCGAAACCAACGACACCGCGGGCTCGCAGGAGCCGCGCGAGGACGGGGCCCCGCGCGAGCGCGTGGTGGGCACCCCGTCGCCGGCCGCCGACAAGGCGCTGCTGGCCCAGGAGGAGTACCCCGCTCCGGCGGGCGCGGGCGACGAGCTGGACGAGAAGTCCGCCAAGCGCGCCGAGCGCGTGGTGGCCTCGCTGTTCCTGCTGGCCTTCGCCGCCAGCGTGGCGTTCATCGCCTACTTCATCGGCTGGAGCGGCCGCGACGGCGGCATGCACGGCATCCACCGGGCCAAGGAGTCCAACCTCTGGCTCGGCGGCCTGATGGCGCTGGCCTTCATGGCGATGGCCATCGGCGTCACCATCTGGGTGCGGCGCCTGATGACCAGCAAGCCGATCGTCCAGGAGCGGCACGAGCTGGAGGCCACGCCGGAGGACCGGCGCGCCTTCTCCGAGGCGTTCATGGAGGGCGCCGAGGACAGCGGCATCACCAAGCGCCCGCTGCTGCGCCGCACGCTGCTGCTGGCCGCCGCCCCGCTCGGCCTGGCGCCGCTGGTGCTGCTGCGCGACCTCGGCCCGCTGCCGGAGAAGCGCCTGCGCCACACCTACTGGGGCGAGGCCGTCAAGTCGGCCAAGGAGAAGGGCAAGAAGGGCGTCCGCCTGGTGGTGGACGGCACCAACAAGCCGCTGAAGGTGAGCGACTTCTCCAGCCCGGGTGCGATGATCACCGTGCTGCCCGAGGGCATCGAGGAGAACGCGCACCACGCGCTGAACGAGATCGCCAAGGCGGTCACCATCCTCATCAACGTCCCGGCCGACCAGTTCAAGCCGGCCAAGGGGCGGGAGAACTGGCACGTCAACGGGATCGTGGCGTACTCCAAGATCTGCACGCACGTGGGCTGCCCGGCGGCCCTGTACGAGCAGACCACCCACCACATCCTGTGCCCGTGCCACCAGTCGACGTTCGACGCCACCGACGCGGCCAAGGTCGTGTTCGGTCCGGCGGCGCGTCCGCTGCCGCAGCTCCCGCTCAGCGTCGAGGACGGCTACCTGGTGGCCACCGCCGACTTCCCCGAACCGATCGGGCCGAGCTTCTGGGAGCGCGGATGAGCGAGGCAAGCGCGGCCCGGCCGGGCGCGCCCAAGGCGGTCGAGGGGCCGCTGAACTTCCTGGACGACCGCCTGGGGTCCACCACCTTCTTCAAGCGGAACATGAAGAAGGTCTTTCCGGACCACTGGTCGTTCATGCTGGGCGAGATCGCCCTGTACTGCTTCATCATCCTGCTGCTGACGGGCACCTTCCTCACGCTCTGGTTCCACCCGAGCATGAACGAGGTCCACTACGACGGCTCCTACACCAAGCTGTCGGGCGTGAAGATGTCGGAGGCCTACGCCTCCACGCTGCACATCAGCTTCGACGTCCGCGGCGGCCTGCTCATGCGGCAGATCCACCACTGGGCGGCCATCCTGTTCATGGCGTCGATCCTGGCGCACATGCTGCGGGTGTTCTTCACCGGCGCCTACCGCAAGCCGCGCGAGCTGAACTGGCTCATCGGCATCGGCATGTTCACGCTGGGCATGCTGGAGGGCCTGTTCGGCTACTCGCTGCCGGACGACCTGCTGTCGGGCACCGGTCTGCGGATCACGCAGGGCGTGCTGGAGTCGATCCCGGTGGTCGGCACCTACGGCTACATGTTCCTGTTCGGCGGCGAGTTCCCCGAGGGCGACTACGGGGACATCATCCCGCGGCTGTTCACCCTGCACATCCTGCTGATCCCGGGTCTGATCCTGGGTCTGGTGACCGCGCACATGATGATCATGTGGCACCAGAAGCACACCGCCATGCCGACCATGAAGCAGACCGAGAAGCAGGTCTACGGCTACCCGTTCTACCCGGTCTTCATGGCCAAGACGGGCGCCTACTTCCTGTTCACCTTCGGTGTGCTGGCGCTGCTGGGGGCCTTCGCCCAGATCAACCCGATCTGGCTGTTCGGCCCCTACGACCCGGGGGCGATCTCCTCGGCGTCGCAGCCGGACTGGTACATGGGCGTGCTGGAGGGCTCCCTCCGCATCATGCCCAACTGGGAGATCACGGCCTGGGGCCACACGCTCAGCCTGAACGTGCTGATCCCCGCGCTGCTCCCGCTCGGCATCGTCTTCGGCGGCGCGGCGGCCTGGCCGTTCATCGAGCAGTGGGTGACCGGCGACAAGCGCCACCACCACGTCAACGACCGGCCGCGCAACGCCCCGGTCCGCACCGGCGTGGGCATGGCCGCGGTCACCTTCTACGGCCTGCTGTGGCTGGCCGGCGCCAACGACGTGCTCGCCGAGCGCTTCCACCTGTCGCTGTTCGCCACCACGTGGTTCTTCCGCTTCGCGGTCTTCGTCGGCCCGGTGCTGGCCTACATCATCACCAAGCGGATCTGCCTCGGGCTGCAGCGCAAGGACGCCGACGTGCTCGGCCACGGCGTGGAGAGCGGCGTCATCCTGATGTCGCCCGACGGCAAGTTCAGCGAGCGCCACGAGCCCGCGCGGGCCGAGGAGCGCACGGTGCTGCTGTCGAAGGAGCGCGCCAAGGAGCAGCTCCCGGCCGAGGACGCCAACGGCATCCCCGCCCCGGGCAGCAAGGGCCCGATGGGCTACGTCCGCTCGCGCCTCAACCGGGCCTGGACCTTCGACGACGTCCCCGTCGAGGAGCACGGCCACGAGGGGCACGAGGGGCACGACGACGGCCACGCCGTCGAGGGCGGCAAGGAGCCCAAGCAGATCAGCCACTGATCTCGCTGTTCGCCACGCGAGGGGCCCGCCACCGGTTCGTCCGGCGGCGGGCCCCTTCGCGCGCCGGGGGCGGGGGCGTGCGATCCTGGGGGAAATGACCAAGACGCTCGTGGTGACCAACGACTTCCCGCCCCGCCCCGGCGGCATCCAGGCGTTCGTGCACAACCTGGCGGCGCGACGGCCCGAGGGGTCGGTCGTGGTGTACGCCCCGGCCTGGAAGGGCGCGGACGGGTTCGACGCGGCCCAGCCGTTCCCGGTGGTGCGGCACCCCACCTCGCTGATGCTGCCCGAGCCGTCGGTGCTGCAGCGGGCGGGGGAGATCCTGCGGGCCGAGGGGTGCGACTCGGTGGTGTTCGGCGCCGCGGCCCCGCTCGGGCTGCTGGCCCCCGCGCTGCGCCGCAGGGGCGCCGAGCGGTTCGTCGGGATCACCCACGGGCACGAGGCGGGCTGGGCGTCGCTGCCGGGGGCCCGGGGGCTGCTGCGCCGCATCGGCGACGGCGTCGACGTGCTGACCTACCTGGGGGAGTACACGCGCTCGCGGATGGCGCGGGCGCTGTCGCCCTCGGCCGCCGCCCGGATGGCGCGGCTGGCCCCCGGCGTGGACGAGACGGTGTTCCGCGCGGGCTCGGGCGGCGAGGCGATCCGGGAGCGGCACGGGCTGGCGGGGCGCCCCGTGGTGGTGTGCGTGTCCCGGCTGGTGCCCCGCAAGGGCCAGGACGCCCTGATCCACGCCTGGCCCCGGGTGCTGCGCGCGGTGCCCGACGCGGCGCTGCTGCTGGTCGGCGGCGGACCCTACCGGGGCGACCTGGAGAAGCTGGCCGCCTCGACCGGCGTGGCCGGATCGGTGGTGTTCACCGGCAGCGTGCCCTGGGACGAGCTGCCCGCCCACTACGACGCCGGCGACGTCTTCGCGATGCCGTGCCGCACCCGCCGCCGGGGCCTGGACGTGGAGGGGCTCGGCATCGTCTACCTGGAGGCGTCGGCCACCGGGCTGCCGGTCGTGGCCGGCGACTCGGGCGGCGCACCCGACGCCGTGCTGGACGGCGAGACCGGGCACGTGGTGCCGGGCCGTTCGGTGCCCGCCATCGCCGACGCGCTCGTCGGGCTGCTCACCGATCCGGGGCGGGCCCGCAAGATGGGCGAGCAGGGCCGCTCCTGGGTCGAGCGCGAGTGGCGCTGGGAGATCCAGGCGGCCCGTTTGGGCGCCCTGCTGGGGTGAGGGCGCTCAGCGGGTGACAGGAGCTCAGCGGGCGCCCGAGTACAGCGCGGCGGCCGCCAGGCGCAGCGGCGCGGTCCCTCCGGCCGTGGTGCGGTAGGCGCGGCCCGCGTCGTCGGAGTAGCGCAGCCGGTACCGGCCGCCCCCGCCGCGCAGGTGCAGCGCGGAGTGCCCGAGCCGCTGCCCGGCCAGGTAGCGGACCTTGTGGCGGGCGGCGGCGGCCAGGCCCGAGGCGGGCGGCACCCGCGTGTCGTCCTCGGCGGCCATCAGCGTCCAGTCGGTGCCGGAGCGGCCCTGAGGGTTAGGAAAGGCGGCCAGCCAGCGCAGGAACCGGCTCCCGGCCCGCAGATCGGCGCACTGCACGTAGGCGTTGCCGCAGGTGACGCCCCGGAAGGGGGTGCCGAGCGTCACCGCGTTGCGCACGAGCAGGTACGGCGGCCACGCCGTCGACCTGCCGCCGTACTTGCGCACCCCGGCCAGCGCGGCGGCCGTGATCAGCCCGCCCATCGAGTGGCCGAGCACCGACACCGGGCGGTTGCGGCGGCTGTGGTTCAGGTGCACGTCCCAGGCCAGCCGCCGCCCCAGCTCCTTGATCGTGGTGTTGAGCGAGCCGTCGTAGCGCCGGGTGCAGTTCCGGTCGGCCTTGTAGTAGCCCCAGGTGACGATGGGGCCGCGGAAGCCGTAGCGGCGCAGCTCGGCCCCGGCGGTGCTCCAGGCCCGCGCGCAGTCCGAGCCCCCGGTCCACTGCACGCCGTGCACCAGGTAGACCGGCTCGGTGACCGCCGGGGCCGCGCGCAGCCCGAGGCGGGCCCGGCCGCCCGGCGTCGCCGCGCCGTAGGCGAGCAGGGCGAGCACGAGCAGCAGCACGGCGGCCGGGACCGCCCACCTGCCGATGCCGGTCCGGAACACTGCACCCACGTCGCCGCTCCCCTTCGCGCCCGTTCGCCGCCTGCCGCCGGCCAGAAAATGATCTTAGAGAGGATCGGGGCGGCGCCGGTACGCGATCGCCGCCCCGGGCGCCGCGGGGACCGGGCGGCGGGCCGCCGGGGGAACATCCCGGACGAGCCGGGGAAACACTGCGCCGGAGGGTAACGCACCTGGTCCGAAGGGTGGCAGGATCGAGGTATGGCGGACGTCGAAGGCGCGTGGGCCCCGGTACCCGGTGAGGCCGTCGCCTGGCTGAACGAGCTGGACCCCGACCACTGCTACTCGGGCTTCGAGCCGCCCCGCAGCCCGGACGCGGTGTGGCTGCTGCACGCCATGTACGCGTGGCAGGGCGGCCTGGTCACCACCACCCACGACGACCTGTACCGCTCGATGCGCGGGGCCGGGCTCACCGAGCCCGATCCGGGCGGCGACCTGGTGGCGGGGGAGCAGGCCGGCGACATGGACGTGGGCGACCTGCTGGAGGACGCGGTGGTCACCGGCAGCGAGCTGGGCCGCAGCGGGCATCCGGGCCGGGGCTGGCGGCGGCTGCGCTGGGCCGAGCTGGCGCGCGGGTTCGGCGGGCCGGTGGTGCCGGAGGGCGAGTTCCCCGGGCACCGCTGCCTGCGGCAGGCGCACCCGACCGGGAGCTGGTCGGCGGCGATCGAGCCGCCCGCCGAGGGCTGCCTGGACCGCGAGGGCTGGCACCGGCTGATGGAGGTGCTGATCCGGCACAGCCCGGCCGGGGCCGACACGCGCGTGCTGGCCTACTACTGCCCGCTGCTCACCTCGGACTGGGACCACGAGACGGTGCTGGCCGGGCGGCTGGGCGACGCGGCGGCGCTGTACGACCACCCCCGCATGACCAGCTGCCCGTCCAACCTGTGGCCGGTGGACCGCTCGTGGGTGGTCTACTGCGACTGGGACCTGTGGGGCACCAAGGTGGTGGGGCCGACCGGGCTGGCGGCCGACCTGCTGGCCGACGCAGAGCTGGAGGCGCTGCGCCTGCCCTGGACGAGCTGAGGGCGCGGGAGGAGGGGGCCGCGCCGGCGCTCCCCGAGACCGGTTCCGCGCCGTTCCCCGGCGGGGCGGGGGCTCGGCCCGGCCGCCGTCCGCGCGCACGCCTCGGGGGCGGGCCCGAGGCGGGGCCTGCGCGTCGGGACGGCGGGGGACGCCGGGCCGCACGGGCGCGGACGGGAGCGCCGGGCGCGACCCCGGCGGTCAGCGGCGGGCCGGCGGGCGGTGGAGGAGTGGGCCGCCCCGGGCCGGAGCCGGTAGCGCGTCCGGTGCATCGGGGCATCCTCCTTCCGGCGGGTGCGCGGCTGACGGTCCCGACGTTAGGGCCGCCGGGCGGTCCCGGCATCCCCGTTAAACCGGACTTAAGGTACGGATCAGGCGCCGCTAAGGGTGCCGCCGGTCACCAGCGCAGGAGCGCGGCCACGCCGCCCGCCTCGGCGAGCCGCTCCGCCGCGACGCCGTCCACCAGCGTGAAGGACGAGGAGTGCGCGGCGGCGAGGTGCACCAGCTCGTCGCCCAGGTCCTCGCCGGAGGTGCGGCTCCAGGCGCCCTCGGGGTCGATCAGCAGGTGCTCCACCCGGCCCTCGCCGAGCCGGACCATGGTCGCCTCCAGGCCGAGCACGCCGTTGCCGTCGGCCTTGGCGAGGCCGGCGACGTGCTCGACCAGGGCCGCGTCGGCCTCGGCGCGGGCCGCGTCGAGCACGGGGAGCGCCCGCTCCTGCACCTCGGCGGGCGACAGGTAGGGGTCGAGGACGGTCTCGTCCTGGACCGTGGCGAGGCCGGCCGGCAGGTCCTCGTCCAGCAGCGCGGTCGCGCGCGGGTCGCCCGCGAGGACGAGGCGCTCCCAGCCGTGGCGGCGGGCCTGGCCGGCGACCGTCGGCGCGGCCTCGCGCAGCGACTTGGCGAAGTGCTCCTCGACGCGCTGGTCGAACTTGTCGGGGTGGATGCCCCGGCGCGAGAAGCTGGAGGTCGTGGCCTGGCCCTCCCTGCCCCAGTCGGCGGTCTCCAGGTCGAACACCACCCCGTCCACCTCCTGCGCCATGCCGTAGCGGAGGTCGAACAGCCGGACGCCGTCGCGCCCGACGCGGGCGACCCCGGCGGGCGCCGCCCGGTGCACGGCCACCAGCAGCGGCCACAGCAGGGTCTTCTCGGCGAGGACCGCGTGGTCGCCGACCGGGAGCTGGACCCAGGTGGAGAGCACCTGGTCGCCGGCCACCTGGGCGAACAGCGCGCGTCCCAGTCCCTGCCCGGCGGGGTCGGTCAGCTTGGCGATCCGGGGTTCGAGCGCGTCCAGGCGCTCGCGGACCAGCCGCGCCCGCTGCTGGTCGGGGTCCTTGTCCAGATCGGCGAGCAGGTCCGCCAGCCGGTTGCGCAGCCGCACCGTCCCGGCGGGGCTGCCCGGATCGAGGGTGCTGTAGAGCGAGAGCACGCCGACCTCGTCGCCGAGCCCGTCCAACTCCTTCAGATCCGCCATCTGGAACACGGGGCCGCTCCTCACGTCTCGGAATTCTCCGGAGTTCCCTTTCGCACGCTAAGTGGAGCGTGTCCATGAAAACGGTCGAAATTCGCTTTAGCGGGGCGAGTTGCCCAATGCTTGACGGGGAAATGCCTCGGGGTTTTCGCTCGCGCGCACCGCGCGAAAGGCCCCCGGCCAGGCTCAGCGGCCGTTCCCGCCCGCGGCCCGGGACGCGCCCTCGGGCCGGTGGCCGGGCTGGTCGTCGAGCTGGTAGCGCCCCTCGTTGGCGTCGAAGGTGTACAGCTCGGCGTAGCGGCCCCAGTCGGTGGCCACGTCGAGCTGCCCGGTGACCTGCTCGCCGGTGAAGTGCCGGGCGAGCAGGTCGCGGAAGAACCCGGCGGGCATGCGGCCGCCGCGGCTGCGCTCCAGGCTGGTGCGGATGGCCCGCACCAGCGGCGCGCCCATGGCGGCCTCGCGGAAGACGCTCTTGGACTCCTGCAGGTCGGCGGTGGAGAACGCCTCGCCCGCGCCGGTGAGCCGGACGCGGAAGCCGTCGAGCTCGGCGAAGCCCAGCAGCTCCAGCGCGTCCACCAGGGGCAGGATGTCGTCGCCGTTGAGGCTGAGGTCGTCGGCGAGGTCGTCGAGGTCGGCGCGGCCGCCGTGCTGGTGGAGGATGTCGGCGAGCCCGGCCAGCCCGTCCACCGACGCCGGGGGCAGCGGCGTGTTGTCGACGGTCGCCCTGGCGCGCTCCGGGCCGTCCGCCGCGGCGGCCTCGCGCCCCGCCAGGCTCTGGTAGATCTGGTCGATGAGCAGGGCGAACGCGGGGGACTCCCGGTCGCGGGGGCGGGGCAGGTCCACCGGGTGCCCGGCGCCGACGGCGCCGTGCCGGCCGAGCACCACGACCCGGTCGGCCAGCAGGACCGCCTCCTCGATGTTGTGGGTCACCACCACGATGGCGCGGGTGGGGAAGGTGCCGGAGGCCCACAGCTCCAGCAGGTCGTTGCGCAGGTTCTCGGCGGTCAGCACGTCCAGCGCCGAGAACGGTTCGTCCATGAGCAGCACGTCGGGCCGCACGACCAGCGCGCGGGCGAAGCCGACGCGCTGGCGCATCCCGCCGGACAGCTCCTTGGGGTAGGCCGACTCGAAGCCGTCCAGGCCGATCAGGTCGATCGCCTCCCCGGCCGCCGCGCGCCGCCGGGCGGGCGGCTCGCCGCGCGCCTCCAGCCCGATCTCGACGTTCTGCCGGACGGTCAGCCAGGGCAGCAGCGCGAAGGTCTGGAACACCATCGCGGTCCCGGGGTTGGTGCCGGTCAGCGGGCGGCCCCGGTAGGCGACCGTCCCCGAGGACGGCGGGACCAGGCCGGCCAGGCAGCGCAGCAGGGTCGACTTGCCCGAGCCGCTCTTGCCGAGCAGGGCGACGATCTCGCCGTCGCGGACGGCGAAGTCGATGCCCGACAGGACCGGGACCTCGCCGTCGGCGCCCGCGTAGCTCTTGGTGAGGCCCCGCGCGAGGATGATCGGTTCGGTGGGGGTGGCCACGGTCGCTCCCTGGTCTCTCACGGCGGGCTCACAGCGCGTACCGCGTCTCGGCGAGCCGGTACAGGCGGCGCCAGAGCAGGCGGTTGAACACGATGACGTACAGGCTCATGACGATCGTCCCGGTGACCTCGCGGACCAGGTCGGCCGACGCGCTGGCCTCGCTGATGTAGGCGCCGAGGCCGACGGCGGTGAGCGTGGCGCCGCCGAAGGTGACGACCTCGGCGACGATGGAGGCGTTCCACGCGCCGCCGGAGGCGGTGATGCCGCCGGTGACGTAGGAGGGGAAGATCGCGGGGATGACGAGCCGCCGCCAGCGCAGCCGCCCGCGCACGCCGAGGTCGTCCATGGCCTCGCGCAGGTCGGTGGGGACGGCCGTCGCCCCGGCGATGGTGTTGAACAGGATGTACCACTGCGCGCCGAGCGCCATCAGGGCGACGCCGCCGACGTTGATCGACAGCCCGGTCTCCACGAAGACCCACAGCGCCAGCGGGAACAGGAAGTTGGCGGGGAAGCTGGCCAGCACCTGCACGATCGGCTGGGCGATGCGCGTCCGCCGCGCCGAGAAGCCGATCCACACCCCGACCGGCACCCAGACGAGGGTGGAGAACGCGATGACGGCCACGACGCGGGCGAGGGTCGCCAGCCCCAGCAGCAGCGGCTCGCCGAACGCGCCGAGCCCCGCCTCGCGGTGGATGTAGGCCAGCAGGGCGAACACGCCCCAGCCGATGAGCAGGACGGAGACGGCGGTGAACACGGCGTCGCCGACCCGGCGCCGGACCCGGCGCGGGGCGAGGGGGCGGTCGTCGACGCCGAAGACCCGTCCGGCGCGGGTGGCGGCCTCGCCCAGCGGCGCGAGCGCGCGGGCGAGCAGCCGCGGCAGCCCGGCCCGGCGCAGCAGGTCGAGGACGGCCGAGCGCTGGGGCAGCACCGCCTCGGTCTGCTCGGTCTTGAAGCGCTCGGCCCAGGCCGTCAGCGGGCGCCAGAACAGGAAGTTCACGCCGGTCACCATCACGGCCATGGTGAGGAAGGCCAGCACCACCTTGCCGAGGTCGCCCTCCTCCAGCGCCGCGCCCCCGTAGGAGCCGACGCCGGGCAGCGGGTAGTCGGTGCCCCCGACGGCGATGGCCTCGGAGGCGACCAGGAAGAACCAGCTGCCGCCGAAGCTCATCATGCCGTTCCAGACCATCGGGATCGTCCCGGCGGGCACCTCGATGCGCCAGAACCGCATCCAGCGGGTCAGCCGCAGCGAGCGCGACAGCTCGTCCAGCTCGCGGGGCAGCGTGATGACCGAGTGGTAGAAGGCGAAGGCGATGTTCCACGCCTGGGCGGTGAAGATCGCGAAGACGGACGCGCACTCCAGGCCGAGCAGCGAGCCGGGGAACAGCGCGAGGAACCCGGTCACCGTCACCGACAGGAACACCAGCACCGGCACCGACTGCAGGATGTCCAGCGCCGGGATCAGCAGGCGCTCCAGCCGCCGCGAGTGCGCGGCCGCGTACCCGAACGCCAGGGTGAAGGCGACGGACAGCCCCAGCGCGGCGAACATCCGCAGCACGCTGCGCGCGGCGTAGTGCGGCAGCTCGGACGGATCGGTGCTCAGATGCGTGCCCTCGGCGGGCGAGAACGACACCGTCGTCTCCCTGCCGACCCGGGCGACGACGTAGAACAGCACGACGACGGCCCCGGCGACCACGAGGTCGGTCCAGCCCAGCCGCGGGCCCCGGACCGGGACCGGGCCGGAGCCCGCCGGTCCGGGCTCCCGAGGCCGCCCTTCTCGCACATCCGGAGCAGTTCCACCGGCGGCGCAAAGGAAAGCCCGGCGCGCTCCCCGAGCATGATCAAAACACCGCCGCGGGCCTTGCCGCCGCATAAGGGAATTTGCTCCCAAAATGTGAACTTATTGATGCCCGCACGTTCCCGAGCGTTGGTGGAGTGGCCGTCATCTGTCGGGGGCGGGCGCGGGGAGGGCACGGATGCGGGCTCGCGGGCTGGTGTTCCTGGCGGCGGTGCTGGGCGTGGTGCTGGTGGCCGGGTTGGGGGCGGCGCTGGTGCTGTCGGGAGGGCGCGACCGCGGCCCCGAGCGGGTCGCCGCCGACTACTTCACCGCCTGGCGCTCGGGCCGGCTGGAGGCCATGGCGGAGCTGGTGGACGCGCCGCCCGCCGACTTCGCCGACCAGCACCGGGCGATGGCGCGCGGCCTGCTGGTCAGCTCGGTCTCGCTGGACCCGCGGCCGGTCGTCCGGGCCGGGGAGGACGAGGCCCGCGCCGACTTCACCGTCACGCGCACGCTCGGCGGCCACAACCAGTGGAGCTACGGGTCGACGCTGCGGCTGGTCCGTGACGGCGGCCGCTGGAAGGTCGCCTGGACGCCCGCCACCCTGTACCCGGGCCTGAAGGGCAAGGCCGAATGGCGGCTGCGGAAGATCGTGGTGCCGCCGGTGACCTTCACCGCCGCGAACGGCGAGACCCTGCCCGACGACGGTTCGCTGGCCCCCTACGCGGCGGGCCTCGCCGAGCGCTACGACACCGGCGATGACGACGAGGACGAGGATGACGAGGAGACCTCGACCTCGATGTGGGCCGTCGAGCTCCGCAACGGCTCGGGCGGGTACCAGCGGCTGAAGCTGTTCGGCAAGGCGCGCGGCGAGAAGGTCCGCACCACCGTGGAGCCGGAGGTGCAGGCCGCCGCCGAAAAGGCGCTCGACGGCCCGCACGCCCGGTCGGCGCTGGTGGCGCTGCGGCCCTCCACCGGCGAGGTCCTGGCCGTCGGCGACCGGCTGGGCGGGCTCGGCGCGTTCACCGGCCTGTACCCGCCCGGCTCCACCTTCAAGGTGGTCACCGCCGCCGCCCTGCTGCGCGGCGGGACGGGCGCGGGCGGCTCAGTGGACTGCCCGGCCAGCGTCGTCACCGCCCAGCGCACCATCACCAACCACGAGGGCGCCTCGCTCGGCGGCACCAGCCTGCGCGAGGCGTTCGCGCAGTCGTGCAACACCACCTTCGCGAAGCTGGCGGTGGAGAAGGCGGGCGCGGACGGGCTCGCCGCCGCGGCCGAGCGCTTCGGCTTCGGCGAGCACCTGCTGCCCGGCGTCCCGACCTCCTACACCGACTTCCCCGACACCGGGGACGGCGCGGAGCTGGCCGAGTCGGCGATCGGGCAGGGCCGCGTGCAGGCGACCCCGCTGCTGATGGCGACCGTGGCCGCCGCCGTCGCCGACGGCAACTGGCGGTCGCCGCGCCTCCTGCCGTCCGGGAAGCTGCGCAAGGCCGGGGGCAGGGCGCTGCCGCCGCGTCCGGTGGCGGACGCGGCGGCGCTGCGCGGGATGATGCGGGCCGTGGTCACCGGCGGCACCGCTGCCCGCGCGGGGCTGCCGCCCGGGACGGCGGGCAAGACCGGCACCGCCGAGACCGGCGGCGGCGCCTCGCACGCCTGGTTCATCGGCTACAAGGGCGACCTCGCCTTCGCCGTCTTCGTCGCCGAGGGCGGGTCCGGGCCGAAGGTCGCCGCGCCGATCGCGGCCCGCTTCCTGCGCGCCCTGTCCTGACCCGCCCCCGCCCCCGTCCCTGGCCGGGGACGGGGGCGGGGACGGGTCAGCGGCGGGCCGCCAGCGCCAGCACCAGCGCCCCGGCGGCGAACAGCCCGGTCAGGGCGTAGGCCAGCGCGGCGAACCCGCCGCCGGTCAGCGCCCCGGCCACCTGCGGGCCGAGGCTGGCGCCGACGAACAGCAGCGCGGTGAACATCGAGATGGCCGGGCCGCGCGCCGCCCCGGCCCGCGCGCCGATCGTCTCGACCAGGGCGGGCGCGGCCAGGCCGACCCCGGCGGTCAGCAGCATCAGCAGCAGGGCCAGCCCGAACGTGCCCGGCGACAGCAGGCCGATCAGGGTGGTGGAGAGCCCCGCCGCGCCGAGCGCCAGGGCGGCGCGCGCCGGACCGGGGACGCGGACCAGCAGCGGCGTGACGAACGGCAGCGCCAGGATCACCGGCAGACCGCTGGCGCGCAGCGCGACCAGACCCTCGGTCCCGGTGAGCTGGAGCCCGGTGAAGACCGCGACAAAACCGGTCAGCACGGCCGGCACGGCCAGGTACAGCAGGCGCAGGTCCGGCGAGCGCAGCAGACCGGGCATCGCGCGGTAGCCGTCCAGCGGGGAGACGCCGGCGGGGGCGGGCGCGTCGGGCAGCAGCACCCGGCGCAGCGCGACCGCGGCGACCGCGAACAGCGCGGCCGTCACCACGAAGAACGCCCGCCAGCCCAGCCCGGCCATCGCCTGGGCGGCGAGCTGGCCGAGGGCGGCGGAGGCCAGGAAGCCGGTCGTGAGGGCGGTCATGGTCACCAGGCGGCGGCGCGGCTCGACGCGCTCGCCGACGTAGGCCATCGCCACCGGCGGGAATGCGCCCATCGCCATGCCCTGCGCGATCCGCAGCGCCAGCGCCGCGCCGAAGCCCGGCGCGGCGGCGGTCAGCAGCGTCAGCGCGGCGGTGGCCGCGACGCCGGTGACGATCACCCGGCGGCGGCCGTAGCGGTCCGACAGCGGGCCGAACAGCAGGAAGCCGGCCGCGTAGCCCAGGCCGTAGACGGTGACGAGCCAGGTCGCGGTGGCCGGGGAGGTGCCCCATTCGGACGCCATGGCGTTCACCAGCGGGATCAGGCCGTAGAGCTGGCCGGTGGCGAGCAGCGCGGTCAGGGAGAGGACCGCCAGGGTGCGCCCGAACGGGGCGGTGGCCGGGGCCGCGGCGGTGGAGGCGGAAGGCGCCGTGGAGGGCGCGGGAGGAGGGGACGCGGGGGGACGCAGTGCGGTGCTCATGGCGGGGACGCTAGCCAACCAACCGGTTGGAAGTCAACCAACCAGTTGGTTTCAGTGATCCGGTATGATCGGGCCATGTCGAGCAGCCCCCTCCCGAGCGGCGCGGACGGCGCCCCGAACACCGGCCCGAACACCGGCCCGACCGCCGGTCCGAGCGCCGCCGCGCCCGGCCGGGCCGCCGCCACCCGGGAGGCGCTGCTGGCCGCCGCCCGCGAGGAGTTCGCCGAGCACGGCATCGCCGGGGCCCGCGTCGACCGCATCGCCCAGCGCGCCGGCGTCAACAAGGAGCGCATCTACGGCTACTTCGGCAACAAGGAGAAGCTGTTCGACGTGGTGATCGGCCGCGCCCTCGACGAGTTCGCCGCCGTCACCGCCGGTCCCGAGGACGACCCGGTCGAGTACGTGGGCCAGCTGTTCGACTACTACCGCGAGCACCCCGACCTGCTGCGCCTGCTGATGTGGGAGGCGCTGTACGAGCGGCCCCGCGCGGCCGAGGAGGAGCCGTCGGAGGCCCAGCGGCGCCGCATGGACCAGTGCGGGGGCCGGCTGGACGCCCTCGCCGAGCGCATGGGCCGCGAGTCCGACCCCGCCGTGGGCCGCACCCTGCTCACGCTGAAGGGCCTGGCCATGATGCCGATCGCGATGCCGAGGATCGCCGCGCTGCTGGGCGTCGAGATGGACGACCCGAAGGCGGTGGCCGCCATGCGCGAACACATCATGGCCTTCGCCCGTACCGCTCTGGAGAACGATGCGGTGGACCAGTCCTGACGGGCCGGTTCCGGCGGGAATTTCCCGCCAACCGGTAGCGGAGCGGCTTCTGGGGCGTATGCTCCCGGGGTGACGGGCCGGACTCGGTGCGAGACCGGCCCCCGGGCACGGCGGGAGCGAGCGGGCTCCGCCGCCGTCGCCCGCCCCTCGTCTCAGGGACCGCAGTACCCTCCGGCGCACGCCGCGCTCTCCGCCTGCTCCAGCAGGAGAGGGAATGGCGCGACGCGAGAGCACACAGGCGTACCGGGGTGACGCCTTCGCCGCCTTCTGGGAGGAGAAGCCCTCCCGGCCCGGCCGGTCGTCCCGCAAGCGGACCCGGCGGGAAGCGCGACGGCGTGCCCGCCGCCACCGGCGCGGGCGCGCCGGGACCGCCCGGCGGCAGACCGGGCGCACGTCCCGTCGCCCCCAGGCCACGACCCGCGCGGCGACGCGGACCGGAGGACGCCCCGCGCGGCGCACCGGCCCCCGCGCCGCCCCGCGCGGCGCACCCCGTAAAGGGCCGCGCACCCGCGGCGCCTACGGTCCCGCCGACCGGCTGAGCACCGGCGCCGTCATCCTGTCGATCGTCGTGGGGCTCGGCCTGCTGGCGGTCGTGGAGCGCTCGCTGCTGGAGGGCGGCCGGATCGGCCCGACCGACACCGTCGGCGCCGAGGGCGCTTCCGGCCGGCCCCGCGCCCGCGCCGCCGCGCCCGGCCCCGAACGGCAGCGCCGCACCCCGGCCCCCGCCCCGCAGCGGCGCACCGCATCGCCGCAGGTGGCGGCTCCCGACCCGCAGGCGCTCGTCGAGCAGGTCCGGCAGCTCACCGTCGACGAGCGCGGCCCGCAGGCGCGACAGGAGTACGGCGCGGCCCCCGACCGGCGGCCGCTGGTGTCGGCCACCCGGTTCAGCCCCGACCGGACCTGGGCGTTCGGCACCACCGCCGTGCCCGTCCCGGCGGGCACGACCGCCGATCCCGAGGTGGCCTTCTTCGCCGCGCGCTGGAACGGGGGCCGCTGGCAGCCCGCGCTGTCGGGCACGCCCGCGTTCGGCGCGCTGGTCGCCCGGATGCCGGCCGCGATGATGTCGCCCGACGAGGGCCGCTCGCTCGCCCGGTACGGGGCCGTGGCCGCCGACCGGGCCGCCGCCGCCCGCGACGGCCTGATGCTGCCCTGGAAGGTCGGCGCGACCTGGACGATGGGCGCCCCCGCCACGGGCGCGGCGACGGCCCGCCCCCTCGGAGCGCTGGCGTTCTGGGGAGGCGACGGCCGCGTGCTGGCCGCGGGCGACGGCCGCCTCTACCGCTTCTGCGGCGACGGCTCCGGCGGCGGCCTGGTGATGCTGCTGCACCCCAGCGGCCTCGCCACCACCTACTACCGGATGCGCGGCGTCACCCAGGTCCGCGACGGCAGCGTGGTGCGGCGCGGCGAGCCCCTCGGCCTCGTCGGCGCCGAGCGCCCCTGCGGCGGCGCGCCCGCCCCGCGTCCCCAGGTGCAGTTCGCACTGCGGCGCGGCGCCGAGCGGGTGCCCTTCGACGGCGCCCGCCTCGGCGGCTGGACCTTCCGCGAACGCGCCCGCCCGCTGCTCGGCTACGCCGAGCGCGGCCCCCTCCAAGTGCTCCCGGGCGGCCTGCTGGCCAACCTCGGGCCGGTCCCCGCCGCGCCCGGCACGGCCACGCCGCCCGCCCCGGCCCCCGGCTCCTCCGAGGAGCCGGAGGCCCGGCCGCCGGGCGGGGGCCCGGCGGCGAACGCCACCCAGAAGAGGAGTTCCCGCAGTGCAGACTCGGAGCAGTGACGACCCCGCGATGCCCACCTGGGCGCTGTCGGTCGTGGCGATCGGCGCCCTGGTCGTGGTGGTCGGCGCGGCCACCCCGCCCGGCGCGGTCCTGACCGGCGGCGTGCAGCGCTTCCTCTCCTTCTACGGCGGCGTGTTCGCGCTGCTGGCGATGACGGCGGCGGTGGTGAGCGGGCTGCTGGCCACCGAACGGCTGATCCTGAGGATCAGGCACCGGGTGCTGGCCCAGGGCGTGCACCGGGCCGCCTCGGTGCTGGCGGCCACCTTCGTGGTGGCGCACGTCCTGGTGAAGGTGCTGGGCGGCCTCGCGGCGCCCGCGCAGGTCGTGGTGCCGGGCGTGGGCCCGGTCGGGCTGGGCGCGCTGGCGCTCGACCTGATGATCGTGGTCGTCGCGACCGGGCTGCTGCGCGCCCGCTTCGCCCGCGCCGGGGGCCGCCCCTGGGTGTGGCGGACGACGCACGCGCTGGCCTACCTGTCGTGGCCGATGGCGATCGTGCACGGCCTCACCGCGGGCCGCTCGGCCGCGCCGTGGGTGACGCTCGGCTACGTGCTGTGCGTGGGCGCGGTCATGCTGGCGCTGCTCACCCGCATCGTCGTGGTGGTCAAGCCGCGCGAGGTGCGGCGCGCGGGCGACGGGCCCGCCGCGCCCGCGCCCGAGCGGCGCGCCCCGGCGCGGGGCGCGGTGCTCCTGGAGGACGGAACGGACGCCCGCGCCGCGGTCTCCGATCCGCGCGGCACCGAGGCGGTCCGATGAGCAGCGCCGCCGTCACCGTCTCCAACATCGGCGGCTCCCGGCTCACCCTCGGCTTCGACCGGTTCGACCGGCTCGACCTGGACCGGCACCTGGCCGTGCACGGCAGGCTGCGCACGCCCGTGCTGGAGGACGTCGTCAAGATGGCCGAGCAGGTGGACCTGCGCGGCCGGGGCGGCGCGGGCTTCCCGTTCGCGCGCAAGCTGATGGCCGTCGCCGCCCGCGTCGTGCACCCCTCGGCCGACCAGGAGAAGCTGCTGCCGGGGGAGCGGGGCGGGTCCCGCCGCCCCGGCGCCGACGCCGTCGTGGTCGTCAACGGCGCCGAGGGCGAACCGGGCAGCAGCAAGGACAAGGTGCTGCTGTGCCGCGCCCCGCACCTGGTGCTGGACGGCGCGCAGATCGCCGCCACCGCGCTGGGCACCCGGCGCATCGTGGTCGCCGTCGAGGACGACCGGGCCGCCCGCTCGGTGCGCGCCGCCATCACCGAGCGGCGGCTGCCCGCCCGCGTGGTGCGGCTCACCGAGCGGTTCATCTCCGGTGAGAGCGGCGCGGTGATCCGCGCGATCAACGGCGAGACGCCGATCCCGCCGGGCGTCAAGGTGCGCGCCGCCGAGTCCGGCGTGGACGGCTGCCCCACGCTGCTGTCCAACACCGAGACCTTCGCGCAGCTCGCCGTGCTGACCTCGCTGGGCCCGGACCTGTACGCCTCGGCCGGGACGGCGGACGAGCCCGGCACCACCCTGCTCACCATCGGCGGGACCCAGGTCGTCGAGGCCCCCTACGGCACGCCGCTGCGCGCCGTCCTGGAGCACTGCGACGTCCGGCCGGGACCGGGCGTGCTGGCGGGCGGCTACCACGGCATGTGGCTGGGCCCGCGGGGCGCGGAGCGCGCGGTGCTGTCGCGCAAGGGCATGAAGGCCGTCGGCGCGACGGTCGGCGCGGGCATCATCCTGCCGCTCGCCGAGGGCACCTGCCCGCTGGGCGAGGTCACCCGCATCGCCTCCTACCTGGCCGCGCAGTCGGCCGGCCAGTGCGGGCCGTGCCGGCTCGGCCTGCCGGACGTCGTGCGCGCCCTCAACGCGCTGTCGGACGGGTCGGGCGACGTCGCCGACGTCAAGCGCGCCGCGGGGATCGGCCGCGGCCGCGGCGCCTGCTCCCACCCCGACGGCACCGCGAGGTTCGTCGTGTCGGCGATGGACGCCTTCACCGCCGACATCGACGCGCACCGCACGGCCGGCACCTGCGGCCTGCCGACGTTCGGGGTGCTGCCGCTGCCGGTGCCCGACGGCTCCGAGGGCCGGGTCGCCATCGACTGGAGCCGCTGCGACGGGCACGGCCTGTGCGCCTACCTGGTGCCCGAGCTGATCCAGCTCGACCGGTACGGCTTCCCGGTGGTGCTCGGCACCGACATCCCCGCCTGGATGGAGCGCGACGTGTCGCGCGCGGTGTCGATGTGCCCGGCGCTGGCGCTGCGCGTCACGACCGGGATGCCGCGCAGCCCGGCGCGCAGGCCCTGACACCGGGCGCGGCACGGCGGACGGGAAAGGGCCCGTCCGGCCATTCGCCATGCCCTTCAAAGGCCCTCGGAAAATACCCGGGGAATTGTTCGGTCCGCTGAACCCGGCCCGGCACGGGCGCGTATTCCAATGCGACCCGTGCCGGGTCGTCCCATGAAAGCGGAAGGAGGCGGGTCCCTGTGAGGTCCCACCGCATCGCCGGGCCGCGCGAGCTGCGCCGCCTGCTCGGCAGCCGGTTCCTGGTCATGGCGCTGGCCGCCGCGGCGGTCGCGGCGGCCGCGCTGGTGGTGCTCGGGCCGCCCGGGGCGCCGGCCGACGGCGACACCCGGGACGGCGCCGGCGACACCCGCTGGGGGCCGCTGTCGGCCGACGACCGGTCGCTGCTGGCCAAGGTCCGCCAGGCCGGGCTGTGGGAGATGCCGGCCGGCCAGCAGGCCCAGCAGCGCGCGGCCAGCCCCCGGGTCAAGGAGGTGGCCGACACGATCATGGAGCAGCACATGATGCTGGACGAGGACGTGCGCCGGGTCGCCGGGCGGCTCGGGGTGCTCCTGCCCAGTGAGCCCAACGCCGACCAGAAGGGCTGGCTGGCCGAGATGTCGCGCAAGTTCGGCGCCGACTACGACCAGACGTTCGTGCTGCGACTGCGCGCCGCCCACGGCAAGGTCTTCAGCGTCATCGCCACCGTGCGCGCCGGCACCCAGAACACCGAGATCAGGGCCTTCGCCGAACGCGCGCTGAAGTACGTCAACACGCACATGACACTTCTGGAAAGCACCGGGCTCGCCACCAAGGCCGCCCTTTCCTGACCTTTTCCCGCACCCGCACAAAGGGAGATCCCATGGCAAGCAAGAAGGGCATGGCGGCCGTCGTGCCGGCGCTGCTGCTGGTGGCCGCGGCGGCCTCGCCGCCGGTCACGGCCGCCGCCGCGGTGAGCGGGGCGGCCCGCGCGGCGGCGGCGCCGGACGACCCCCGCGACCGGAACGACCGGAACGACCAGAACGGCCAAGGGGACCGGCGCGGCGACGGGCAGGACGGCCAGGGCGACGACCAGCAGCAGAACGACCAGCAGGGCGACAACGAGCAGGGCGACGACCAGCAGGGTGATCAACAGAACGACCAGCAGGACGACGGCCAGCAGGGCGACCAGCAGAACAACGACCAGCAGGCCCCCGCCCAGCAGCAGGTCAAGGAGGGCCCCGTCCGCGACGACTTCGTCGACATCCGCCAGGCCCCCCGCAAGCCCCGCGTCCGGCAGGGCCGCAACGCCTCGCGCGGCTCGTTCACCTCGCGCTGCGGCACCAACAGGAACGGCCACCACAACCCCGACAACTTCATCGTCGCGCCCGGCGTGCAGAACGGTGCGCACCACATCCACGACTACGTGGGCAACCTGTCCACCGACGGCTTCTCCACCGACGAGAGCCTCGCCGCCGCCGGGACCACCTGCGCGCAGGGCGACAGGTCCACCTACTTCTGGCCCGTCATGCGCGTCCGGGGCCAGCGGGACGCCACCGACGGCGCCGAGCAGAGCGAGCGGGACGGCAACGTCGGTCGGATCGTCACGCCCGCGACCGCGAGCATGGCGTTCCTGGGCAACCCGCGCGGCAAGGTGACCGCGATGCCGCGCTTCCTGCGCGTCATCACCGGCGATGCCAAGGCGGGCACCAACGGCACCGCCAACGCCCGCGCGCAGTGGACCTGCTCGGGGTTCGGCGACCGGGCGCTGACCGACAAGTACCCGGTCTGCCCCGGCGGCAGCCGGGTGACGCGCGTGCTGGAGTTCCCGAGCTGCTGGGACGGCCGCAACACCGACAGCGCCAACCACCGCACCCACATCGTGTTCCCCGACCGCTCGGGAAACTGCCCCGCCGGCACCCGCGCGGTGCCGAAGCTGCAGATGACGCTGACCTACAACCTGCCGAACCGGCCGCTGGCGTTCGCCGTGGACTCCTTCCCCGAGCAGGGCCACGCCCCGGTCACCGACCACGCCGACTTCGAGAACGTGATGCCCGACGGGCTGATGCGGCGGGCGGTGGGCTGCATCAACGGCGGACGCGCCTGCTGAACCGCCGCGCGTCCTTCCGTAGGATCGGTGGGATGAACGTAGTGATCGCGGGAGGGCACGGTCAGATCGCGCTGCGGCTGGCCCGGCTCCTCACCGCCCGGGGGGACACGGTACTGAGCCTGATCCGCAAGCCGGAGCAGGCCGACGACATCCGGGCGGCGGGGGCCGGGCCGGTCGTGCACGATCTGGAGGACACCACACCCGAGCGGCTCGCCGAGGAGCTGACCGGGGCGCAGGCGGTGGTGTTCGCCGCCGGCGCGGGGCCGAACAGCGGCGCGGCGCGCAAGGACACCGTGGACCGCGCGGGGTCGGTGCTGCTGGCCGAGGCCGCCGAGCGCGCGGGGGTGCGCCGGTTCGTGCAGATCTCGGCGATGGGCGCGGACCAGCCTCCGCGGCCGGACGCCGACGAGGTCTGGCGGGCCTACATCGAGGCCAAGGGCGCGGCCGAGGCGGACCTGCGCGCCCGCGACCTGGACTGGCTGATCCTTCGGCCGGGCCGCCTCACCGACGACCCGGGCACCGGCCGGGTCACGCTGGGCGAGCCGCCGGTCGGGCGCGGCGACATCACCCGCGACGACACCGCCGCGGTGGTCGCCGCGCTGCTGGGCGCGCCGGGGGTGAACCGCCGGATCCTGGAGCTGGTGAACGGCGACACGCCCGTCGCGGAGGCCGTCGCCGCACTGTGACGGGCGCGGCGGCCCCGGCGGACGCCGCCGGGGCCGCCGCCTCGCGCGCACGGCCTCACTCGTACAGCGCGTCGATCTCGGCGGCGAAGTCGCGGACCACCACGTGCCGCTTGACCTTGAGGCTGGGGGTCAGGTGCCCCGACTCCTCGGTGAGGTCCACCGCGAGGATCTCGAACTTCTTGATCGCCTCGGCGTGCGAGACGCTGGCGTTGGCCTCCGCCACCGCGGCGTCGATCGCGGCGACCACCTCGGGGTCGCGGCGCAGCTCGGCCACCGGGGTCCCGGCGGGCCGGCCGAGGCGGCGCGCCCAGGGGCCGGCCGCCTCGGGGTCCAGGGTGATCAGCGCGCCGACGAACCTGCGGCCCTCGCCCACCACCACGGCCTGGCCGATCAGCGGGTGGGCGCGCAGCAGGTCCTCCAGCGGGCCGGGCGCCACGTTCTTGCCCCCGGCGGTCACCAGGATCTCCTTCTTGCGCCCGGTGATCTTCAGGAAGCCGTCGGCGTCCAGCTCGCCGAGGTCGCCGGTGTGGAACCAGCCGCCCTCCAGGGCTTGCGCGGTGGCGGCCTCGTCGCCGCGGTAGCGGGGGAAGACGCTGATGCCGCGCACCAGGACCTCGCCGTCGTCGGCGATGCGCAGGTCGGTGCCCGGGAACGGCTTCCCGACGGTGCCCATGCGGTTGTCGGCGAAGCGGTTGCCGAGGATCGGCGCGGTGGTCTCGGTCAGGCCGTAGCCCTCGATGATCGAGATGCCGACGCCCCGGAAGAAGTGGCCCAGGCGCTCGTTCAGCGCCGCGCCGCCCGACATCGCGTACCGCAGGCGGCCGCCGACCGCCTCGCGCAGCTTACGGAAGACCAGCGCGTCGAACAGCCGGTGGCGCAGCCTGAGCACGAGGCCGGGGCCGCCGGTCTCCAGGGAGCGGCTGTAGGCGACGGCGGTGTCGGCCGCGAGCTCGAAGATCCGGCCCTTGCCCTCGTCGACCGCCTTCTGCTCGGCGCCGTTGTAGACCTTCTCGAAGACGCGGGGCACCGCCAGCAGGAACGTCGGCCGGTAGGTCGCGAGGTCGGCCTGGAGGCTCGGCACGTCGCTGTGGCCCAGGACGAGCCCGCACTCCACGCACGCCACCTGGATCAGCCGGGCGAACACGTGCGCCAGCGGCAGGAACAGCAGCGTGGACGACCCGGTCTCGGTGATCTCGGGGACCCCGGCGAGCACCACGTTGCGCGCGGTCCCGATGAAGTTGCGGTGGGTCAGCTCGCAGCCCTTGGGGCGACCGGTGGTGCCGGAGGTGTAGACGACGGTGGCGACCGAGTCGGCCGACAGGCCCCGGCGGCGTTCGGCGACCGCCTCGTCGGGCACCTCCGCCCCGGCGGCGGCGAGCGCGTCCAGATCGCCGGCGTCGATGCCCCAGACCCGGGAGAGGCCGGGCAGGTCGGCGCGGACGGCGTCGAAGGCGGCCTGCTGCACGGCGGTCTCGGCGAACGCGAAGCGCGCCCCGGAGTCGCCGGCGATCCAGGCGATCTGCGCGGGGGAGGAGGTCTCGTAGACCGGGACGCCGATCGCGCCCGCGGTCCAGATCGCGTAGTCGATCAGCGTCCACTCGTAGCGGGTGCGCGACATCAGCGCGACCCGGTCGCCGGGCCCGACCCCTGCGGCGATCAGGCCCTTGGCCAGCGCGGTCACCTCGGCGGCGAACTCGCCCGCGGTCACCGACCGCCAGACCCGGCGCCCGGGGGCCCCGGCGCGCCGCCGCAGCACGATCCGGCCGGGCTCGGCGGCGGCCCTGCCGAACAGGGCGTCGGTCAGGTCGGCGGTGTCGGGCACCGCGATCTCGACGGGGACACTGATCTCGCGCACGCCACTCCCAAACCCTCGGGGCCCGGCGGGGACAGGGCCCATCCCGCCGAGAATATCCCCAGGTCGGAGTAAGGATCCGGTGACGTCCGGGCGGGCGGCGCGGCGACCGCCCCGCCGCCCGGACGCGGGCTCCGGCTCAGGAGTACAGCGCGTCGATCTCGTCGGCGAAGTCCTTGATCACGACATGCCGGCGGACCTTGAGGCTGGGGGTCATGTGCCCGGCCTCCTCGCTGAAGTCCACGCCGAGGATCTCGTACTTCTTGATCGCCTCGGCGTGCGAGACCGACTTGTTGGCCTCGGCCACCGCGGCGTCGATCTCGGCGATCACCTCGGGGTCGCGGCGCAGCTCCTCCACCGTCATGGCGGCGGGCTTGCCGTGCTGCTCCTTCCAGGGGGCCAGGGCCTCCTCGTCCAGGGTGATCAGCGCGCTGATGAACTTGCGGCCGTCGCCGACCACCAGCGCCTGGCTGATCAGCGGGCAGGCGCGCAGCCGGTCCTCCAGCGGGGCCGGGGCCACGTTCTTGCCGCCCGCGGTGACCAGGATCTCCTTCTTGCGCCCGGTGATCTTCAGGAAGCCGTCGGCGTCCAGCGCGCCGAGGTCGCCGGTGCGGAACCAGCCGTCCTCCAGCGCCTCGGCGGTGGCGGCCTCGTTGTTCCAGTAGCCCTTGAGGACGTTGACGCCCTTGATCAGCACCTCGCCGTCCTCGGCGATCCGCACGGTCACGCCCGGGATCGGCTGGCCGACCGTGCCGATCCTGATGGCCGAGGGCCGGTTCACCGCGGCCGGGGCCGTGGTCTCGGTCAGGCCGTAGCCCTCCAGGATGATGATGCCGACGCCGCGGAAGAAGTGGCCGAGGCGCTCGCCGAGCGCCGCGCCGCCCGAGACCGCGTACTGCACGCGGCCGCCGACGGCCTGGCGCAGCTTGCCGTAGACCAGCACGTCGAAGAGCTTGTGCCGGAGCCTCAGCTTGAGGTCCGGCCCGCCGGCGTCCAGCGCCCTGCTGTAGGCGATGGCGGTGTCGGCGGCCTTGGCGAAGATCTTGCCCTTGCCGCCGGCGATGGCCTTCTGCTCGGCGCCGTTGTAGACCTTCTCGAAGACGCGGGGCACCGCCAGCAGGAACGTCGGCTGGTAGGTCGCCAGGTCCGGCAGCAGGTTCGGGATGTCGCTGTGGCCCAGCACGATCCCGGCCTCGATGCAGGCGACCTCGATGAGCCGGGCGAACACGTGCGCCAGCGGCAGGAACAGCAGCGTGGCCGAGCCGTCCACCGCGATCTCGGCGATCGCGCCCTGGATGGCGTTGCGGGAGGTGGAGACCAGGTTCCCGTGGGTGATCTCGCAGCCCTTGGGGCGGCCGGTGGTGCCGGAGGTGTACACCAGCGTCGCCACGTCGCCCGAGGTGCGGACGCGGCGGCGCTCGTCCAGGTCGGCGTCGGAGACCTCCGCGCCGCCCGCCGCCAGGGCCTCCACGTCGCCCGCCTCGATGCCCCAGACATGCGACAGGTCCGGGGTCTCCCCCCGGACCTGCTCGACGGTGTCCCGGTGCGCGTCGGTCTCGACGAACACGCCCTTGGCGCCGGAGTCGCCGACGATCCACCGCACCTGCTCGGCGGAGGAGGTCTCGTAGATCGGGACCGCCACGGCGCCGGCCGTCCAGATGGCGTAGTCGAGAACGGTCCACTCGTAGCGCGTGCGCGACATCAGGGCGACCCGGTCGCCCGGCCCGATCCCGGCGGCCATCAGGCCCTTGGCGACGCGCGACACCTCGGCCGCGAACTCGCCGGCGGTCACCGCGCGCCAGGCCGGCCGCTCGGCCGTGCCGCTCTTGCGGCGGAGCACGATCCGGCCCGGCTGCTCGGCGGCTCTGGTGAAGGGCGCGTCGGTCAGATTGGTGGAGCCGGGCACCTCCACCATGGCGGGGACGCTGAACTCGCGCACGGCCACTCCTCGGTTGATCACTGCAAACGGCGGGGACGACGGTACAGCTTGACTGAGGTCAAAGGATACTCGCCGGTAGTAAAAATCTCGCTGGTCGCCGGGGGGTCGCCTCCGTGCCGGCCCGGCCGTCCCGGCTCCCGGTCCGGGCGCGGCCGCGTACCGGTCAACGTCGGGCAAAAGACCGCGCCCGCCCGCCGGGCGCCCGGCGGCCGTCGCCTAACCTTGACCGGGAAAAGCCCAGGTGACTCAGGGGGAAACGGCTTTGTCGCTGCTTGAGGTGATCGCGCTGACCGCCGCCGACGCGCGGGCGGCCGAACAGGGCGGCGCCGACCGCGTGGAGGTCGTCGCCGACATGGCCGCCGACGGGCTCACCCCCGACCCCGAGGTGGTGGCGAGGATGAGGGAGGTCACATCGCTGCCGATGCGGGTGATGCTGCGCGCCAACGCCGGCTTCGGCACCACCGCGCCGGAGCTCGACCGGCTGCGCCGCGCCGCCGAGGACCTGGCCGGGGCGGGCGCGGACGGGTTCGTGCTGGGCTTCCTGGACTCCGCGGGGAACGTGGACGCCGCCGCCACCGGCAAGCTCGCCGCCGTGGCGGCCCCGCTGCCGTGGACCTTCCACCGCGCCGTGGACCACGCGGCCGACCAGGCGGCCGCCTGGTCAGCCGTCCGCGACCTGGCCGGCGGCACCGGGGCCGCCGGGGCCGACGCGGGGCTCGACACCGTGCTCACCGCCGGCTCGGCGCGCGGCGTGGACGCCGGGGTGGACGTCCTGGTCCGGAGGGCCACCGAGAGCCCGGAGTCGGCGCGGCTGATCATGGCCGGGGGAGGGCTGCGCCGCAAGCACGTGGCGGTGCTGGCCGCCGCCGGGGTGGCCGCCTTCCACGTCGGCACCGCGGTGCGCCCGGACGGCTCCTGGGACGCGCCGGTGGACCCGGCGCTGGTCGCCGAGTGGCGCGCCCTGGTGTCGGCCGCGGCGGGATGACCCGGCGGAGCGGTCCGGCGGGGCGACCGGCCGGGGCGGGCAGGCTGGGTGGTCTGGCGGGGAGGGCCGGTGCCGCGGGCGGCCGTGCGCCATTAGAGTCGGTTCATGCGCATCCACGTGGTGAGTGACGTCCATGGCCGCGCGGAGGCGCTCAGGCATGCCGGGGACGGCGCGGACGTGACGATCTGCCTGGGCGACCTGATCCTGTTCATCGACTACTCCGACCACGGCCAGGGCATCTTCGCCGAGCTGTTCGGGCAGGAGAACGCCGACCGCTTCATCGAGCTGCGCACGCGCAAGAGGTTCGACGAGGCGCGCGACTTCTCCCGGAGCATGTGGGCCTCGCTGGAGGGCGACGCCTGGCCGCACATCGAGCGGGCCGTGCGCCGCCAGTACGCCGAGCTGTTCGAGGCCATGCCCACCCCGGCCTACCTCACCTACGGCAACGTGGACCTGCCGCACATGTGGCGCGACTACCTGCGCGAGGGGCACCACGTGCTGGACGGCGAGACCGCGGAGATCGGCGGGCTGCGGTTCGGCTTCGTCGGCGGGGGCCTGCGCACCGAGTACCGCACCCCCTACGAGCTCGACGACGACGAGTTCGCCGCCAAGGTCGAGGCGGTGGGGGAGGTGGACGTGCTGTGCACCCACATCCCGCCCGCGGTGCCCGACCTGCTGTACGACACCGTGGCGCGCCGCTTCGAGCGGGGCAGCGAGGCCGTGCTGGACCTGATCCGCCGCACCCAGCCGCGCTACGCCCTGTTCGGGCACGTGCACCAGCCGCTGGCGGGGCGCGTGCGCATCGGCCGGACCGAGTGCGTCAACGTCGGGCACTTCCGGGGTCGCGGCGTGCCCTACGTGCTCACGGTGTGAAAGATACTGGCAACGAGACCTCGGGCCGCGCCCGCCGGGGCGCGGGCCCACCAGCAGCCGGAGGGATGGCGGCGATGGCCGACCGCACGAGCTCTTCCATCACGATCGACGCGGGCAAGAAGGAGATCATGGCGGTGATCGCCGATCTGCCCGCCTATCCGACCTGGGCCAACGGCATCCGCGAGTTCCAGGTGCTGGAGACCGGCGCCGACGGCCGGGCCGCCACCGCGCGCATGACCATCGACGCCAGCCCGTTCAGCGACACCGTCGGGCTCGCCTACACCTGGGGCGAGGACGACGCGTCGGTGCGCTGGGAGCTGACCGAGAAGGGGGGCGTCGTCACCTCCCTGCACGGTTCCTACCTGCTGGCGGAGGGGAAGGACGGAACGGTGGTGACCTACGAGCTCGCGGTCGACATCCGGATGCCGGTGATCGGGATGCTCAAGCGCAAGGCCGAGAAGCGCATCACCGACTCGGCCCTGAAGGGACTGAAACGACGGGTCGAGGCCGGGTAATCGTTGCGCCCCGGAGCGGGGCGCTACCGTTTCACGCCGACAACGGATGGAAAATGTTCTCATGACCGAGCAACCGGGCGACGTCCTGGACGAGGCCGCCAAGCTCTTCGACGTGCTGCGCCGCCGCATGGCCGGCGGCGCGACCGGGGGCGAGGGAGGCGGCGCCGGGCGGTCCGGCGGCGCCGACGACGTGTGGGGCCGCGCGGTGGCGGACGACCCGCACATCGCGACCGGCGCGCCCGAGTGCCGCAACTGCCCGATCTGCCGCGCGGTCGCGCTCGCCCGCGAGTCCGGACCCGACGTGGGCCGGCACGTCAGGGAGGCGGGAAGATCGCTGATGGCGGCGGCGCTGGACGTGGTGGCCGCCTACGAGCGCACCCGCGCTCCGGCGGACCGGAGCGCGCGGCCGGACGACGGCCGCCCGGGGCCCGCCGCCGGCGGCGACCCCATCGACATCGGGTAGACAGCGGGCCCACCCGGGCGCGCGAGGAGGAGGAAGCGTACATGGCCCTGACCATCGGCGTGGATGTGGGCGGTACCAAGGTCGCCGCGGGCGTCGTGGACGACCGGGGGACGATCCTGGAACGGGTGCGGCGGCCCACGCCCTCCACCGACCCCCACCAGACCGCCGAGGTCATCGCCGAGGTGGTCGACCTGCTCAAGGGCAAGTTCGAGGACGTGACGGGGGTGGGCCTCGGCGCCGCCGGGTTCGTCGACGAGACCCGCTCCACCGTGCTGTTCGCGCCCAACCTCGCCTGGCGCGAGGAGCCGATCAAGAAGAAGGTCGAGGAGATGGTCGGCCTGCCGGTGGTGGTGGAGAACGACGCCAACGCCACCGCGTGGGGCGAGGCGCGGTTCGGCGCCGGGCGCGGCCACGACTTCGTGGTGCTGATCGCGCTGGGCACCGGCATCGGCGGCGGCATCATCATCAACGGCGAGCTGTACCGGGGCCGGTTCGGCATCGGCGCCGAGATCGGCCACTTCCGGGTGGTGCCCGACGGCCGCCGCTGCGGCTGCGGCAACCGGGGCTGCTGGGAGCAGTACGCCAGCGGCAACGCGCTGGTGCACGAGGCCCGCGACCTCGCCCGGGTCGCCCCGGCGATGGCCGGGCGGCTGCTGGAGCTCGGCGACGGCAGGCCCGAGGGCATCAGCGGCCCGGAGGTCACCCAGGCGGCCCGCGAGGGCGACCAGGCGGCGCTGGAGTGCTTCCGCACGGTGGCGCAGTGGACCGGCCAGGGCCTGGCCGACCTCAGCGCGATCCTGGACCCGGGCCTGTTCATCATCGGCGGCGGCCTGTCCGACGCCGGGGACCTGCTGCTGGACCCGGTGAAGAGGGCGTTCGAGAACGCGCTGACCGGGCGCGGCCACCGGCCGCTGCCGGAGATCCGCATCGCCGAGCTGGGCTCGGCCGCCGGCATCGTCGGCGCCGCCGACCTGGCCAGGCTGTGACCGGAGCACGGTGACCGGCCCGCGATGAGCCCCGCGACGACCGACGTCCGCGTCCTCAGCTACAACATCCGGTCGCTGCGCGACGACCCGGCCGCGGTCGTGCGGGTGGTGCGGGCGCTGGAGCCGGACGTGCTGTGCCTGCAGGAGGTCCCGCGCTTCTGGGGCTGGCGCGCCAAGCGCCGCCGCCTCGCCCGCGAGTGCGGCATGGCGGTGGCGGCCGGGCGGCGCGCCTGCGGGCTGGCGGTGCTGGCCGGGCCGCGCGTGCGCCGCGTGGCCCGAGAGTTCCACCTGCTGTCGCCGGTGCCGGACCTGCACCGGCGGGCCCTCGCCGTCGCCGTGCTGGAGGTCGGCGGGGCCCGGCTGCTGGCCGCCAGCACCCATCTGGACCTGATGGACGCGCCGCGCCGCGTCCACACCCGGCAGGTGCTGGCGCTGCTGGAGCGCGCCGGGCAACGGCACTCCGCGCCCATGGTGCTGACCGGGGACATCAACGAGGAGCCGGGCGGCGACTCCTGGTCGCTGCTGACCGACCGCTTCCAGGACGCCTACGCGGTCGCGCCGCGGGGGGAGGAGCCCACCTTCTCCGCCGCCGACCCCCGGCGCCGCATCGACGGCGTGTTCGCCGACCCGCGCATCGAGGTGCTCGGCTGCGGCGTGCCAGGGCCGCCCGCCCCGGTGGAGGACTACCCGCGCGCCACCGACCACCGGCCCCTGCTGGCCGAGCTGCGGCTGCCCTGACGGGCGGAGCGCCCCGGCCGCGCGGCCGGGGCGTGCCGTCCGGGGCGTGTCGTCCAGGTCGTGCGGGCCGGCTCAGACCACCGCGCCGTCGTCGGGGCCGCGCGGCTCGTCGCCCATCCGCAGCACCAGCGTCACGAACCCGCCGATGAACGCCGCGACCGCCAGGAACGCCGCGTAGCCCGGCACCTCCCAGTCGAGGATCACCGTGACCAGCAGGTACAGCGGCCCGCCCACCAGCGCCAGCCAGGCGCCCTTGGTCAGCGGGTCGGCGGCCGGCAGCGGCGGCGGGGGCGGGGGCACGTAGTGGCCCTCGTCGTCGGCGGGCGGCGGGTAGTCGTCGGCGTCGTCGTCGGCCGCCTTGACCACCCGGGCGGACAGGAAGCGCCCGGTGCGGTCGTCGCCCTCGCGCGGCGGCTCCTCGGGCTCGTGGATGTGCTCCTGGTCGGGCCAGGGCACCCGGTCGCCCTCGTGGGTGGTGTCGTAGCCGGCGACGATCTCGGCCCAGATGGCCTCCTCGTCGAGCTCGGCGGGCACGCCGCCGCGCGGCTCGGCGGTGCCGGGGCCCGCCTTGGGCTGCGGCCCGCCGTCGGGGTCGGCGCCGTTCGGGTCGGTGCCGTTGGGGTCCATGCCGCGCTGGTCGGTACTGCGCTGCTCGGCGCCGTGCTGGTCGGCGCCGGTGCCGCGCGGCCCGGTGCCCGGGTCGTCGGGGTCGGCGCCGTCGTCGCGCAGGCGGGTGAGCTGGGCGCGCAGCACGCCTTCGGCGGTCGGCCTCATCTCGGCGTCGACATAGACCCGCTCCAGGTCGTCGTCCGCCGGACCGGCCATGCCGACGGGGCCGGGCACGGCGTCGGGCACGGCGTCGGGCGCGCCCCCGGCGAGGACGCCGGGCAGGCCGTCCTCGGACGGCTCGGCGCCCGCCGCGTAAGCGGCGACCCCGGCCTCCCTCAGCGCCGCCAGCACCGCGTCGGCCAGACGCGGGTCCAGATCGGCCAGCGGGGCGTAGGCGTCGGCGGACAGTCCATTGCCGCGGCGATTCACGGGGCCGGCTCCTTCGGTGACTCCGGCGTGACCGACAGCACCGGCATGACGGCCTCCGCTCCCCCATAGTCGTGCGCCCGGGGATCGTCGCGCGACGCACTCCCGGACACCCTGAAACGTGTGTCCCACGGTATTCGCTGGGCCGCCCGGGACAAGCCCCCGGACGCCCCCGATTGAGAATTACCGTCCAGAGCCTACGTTCATTCCCGGCTCGGCGGGGCGGTGGTGTGGGCAGGGTGCCCGCCGGATGGGAAGATGTCCCGGCATCTCCCATTGCCCGGAGATCATGAACGTGCGCGCCGCGTGACCGCGCGGCCGGAGGAAGGTGTCGGGATGCTCTGGTTCTGGATCCTGTTGAGGATCGTTCTGTCGCCCATCATGTACCTGGGCTGGCGGCCGCGGAACTCGGGGATGGGGAACGTGCCGAAGAGGGGTCCGGCGCTGCTGGTCAGCAACCACCTGTCGTTCGCCGACCACTTCTTCGGGCCGCTGCCCCTGATGCGGCCGATCTTCTTCATCGGCAAGGGCGAGTACTTCACCGGCAAGGGCCTCAAGGGCCTGCTCAGCAAGGCGTTCTTCACCGGCGTCGGCGTGGTGCCGGTGGACCGCACCGGCGGCACCGCCGCCGAGGCCGCCCTGCGGACGGGCCTGCGCATCCTGGGCGAGGGCAAGCTGCTCGGCATCTACCCCGAGGGCACCCGCGCCCCCGACAACCGCCTGTACCGCGGCAAGACCGGGGTGGCGCGGCTGGCGCTGAAGTCGCGGGTGCCGGTGGTGCCGATGGCGATGATCAACACCTTCGAGCTGATGCCGCCCGGCCAGCCCTACCCCAAGCTCGGCATCCGGCCCGGCGTGCGCTTCGGCGAGCCCCTGGACTTCTCCCGCTTCTACGGCAAGGAGGACGACCGGGAGGTGCTGCGCGAGGTCACCGACGAGATCATGATGGCGATCCAGAAGCTGTCCGGCCAGGAGTACGTCGACCGCTACGCCGCCGAGGTCAAGGCGGAGATGGCGGGCAAGGCGCCGCGGCCGGTCGACGACGACGAGTGACCGCCTTCCGGCCGCCGCGCCCGTCCACGGCCGCCCGCGCCGGCGGGCTGGGGCTGGAGGCCGCGCTGTGGCGCGCGGTCGCGGTCTACCGGATCGCCGCGCTGCTGTACGCGGCCGCGCTGATCGCCAAGAACCACGGCGGCTACGCCAACCCGGCCGCCGGCTGGGCGGTGCTGGGCGTGATGACGGCCTGGACCGCCTACGCGACCCTCGCCTACGCCCGCCCCGAGCGCCGGGCCTGGCCCATGCTGGCCGCCGACATGGCGGTGGCGATGGGCTGCCTGCTGGCCACCCCGTGGGTGGAGTCGGTCGGCGGCCTGCGGGACGGCCGCCCGACGCTGCCGGTGTCGTGGGTGGCCGCCGCCGTCCTGGCGTGGGCCGTGGTCGGCGGCAAGCGGACGGGCATCGCCGCCGCCGCGCTGCTGGCCGTGGGCAACGTCCTGGTGCACGTCATCGCCGACAGCCAGGGCAACGCCAGCACCCTCAACGGCGTGGTGCTGCTGTTCCTCGCCGGCCTGGTGGTCGGGCACGTGGTCAAGCTCGCCCTGGACGCCGAGGCGCGGCTCGCCCGCGCGGTCGAGCTGGAGGCCGCCACCCGCGAGCGCGAGCGGCTGGCGCGCGGCATCCACGACTCGGTGCTGCAGGTGCTGGCGATGGTGCAGCGGCGCGGCGGCGAGCTGGGCGGCGAGGCCGCCGAGCTGGGCCGCCTGGCCGGGGAGCAGGAGGCCGCGCTGCGCGCCATGATCGGAACCGGGAGCGCCGCCCCGCAGGTCCCGGCGCCGCGCCCGTCGCGCCCGTCGCGCGGCCGGGCCGCCGAGGGGCCCCCGCCCGCCGACACCGACCTGCGGCCGCTGCTGGCCGCCCACGGCTCGACCACCGTCACGGTGTCCACCCCGGCGACGCCGGTGGCGCTGCCCGGCCCGGCCGCCCGCGAGGTCGCGGCCGCCGTCGCGGCGGCGCTGGACAACGTCCGGCTGCACTGCGGCGACACCGCCCGCGCCTGGGTGCTGCTGGAGGACGACGGCGCGGGCGGGGTCACCGTCAGCGTCCGCGACGACGGCCCGGGGATGCCGGCCGGGCGGCTGGACGAGGCGGCCGCCGCCGGGCGGCTCGGCGTGGCCCAGTCCATCCGCGGCCGCATCCGCGACCTGGGCGGCACGGTGGAGATCCACTCGTCCCCCGGCGAGGGCACCGAGATCGAGATGACGGTCCCGGCCGGGCGCTGAACGGCCCTGATCGGCCCTATTGTGACGGTGTGAGCGAACACGTCCCGGTACCGCTGAAGGTGATGGTGGTCGACGACCACCCGATGTGGCGCGACGCGGTCGCCCGTGACCTGGCCGAGGCCGGGCACCAGGTGGTCGCCACCGCCGGCGACGGCCGCACCGCGGTGCGCCTGGTGGCCGCCGCGCGGCCGCAGGTGGCCGTCGTGGACCTGCAGCTGCCCGACATCAGCGGCGTGGAGGTGACCCGGCACCTGGTGGCCGCCGACCCGCCGGTGCGGGTGCTGGTGCTGTCGGCCAGCGGCGAGCAGCAGGACGTGCTGGAGGCGGTGAAGGCGGGCGCGACCGGCTACCTGCTCAAGTCCGCCGCGCGCGAGGAGTTCCTGGACGCGGTGGCGCGCGCGGGCGCGGGCGACGCGGTGTTCACCCCGGGCCTCGCCGGGCTGGTGCTGGGCGAGTACCGGCGGCTGGCGGCCGCGCCCGCCCGCGCGGACGACGACGCGCCGCGCCTGACCGAGCGCGAGACCGAGGTGCTGCGGCTGGTCGCCAAGGGGCTGACCTACAAGCAGATCGCCCAGCGGCTGGTGCTGTCGCACCGCACCGTCCAGAACCACGTGCAGAACACCCTCGGCAAGCTCCAGCTGCACAACCGGGTGGAGCTGGTGCGCTACGCGATCGAGAAGGGCCTCGACCAGGAGGACTGATCGACCGCCTCGCGCGCGGGAACGCGATGGTCCTTTCGCGCATCTACGTAGGAAAGGCCGGGCGTCCGGCGGTGAGAGGGAGGCGCGATGGCGCTGTCCGCGGCGGGAGGGGCCTGGGGCGTTCCGGGCCCGCTGTTCATCGGGATCTTCGTTCCCCTGGCCGTCGTGCTGACGGCCCTGGTGCTGCACGTACGGCGCGCGATGCTGGCGGACGAGCCGCCCGAGCGCGAACTCGACCTCTACGAGCTGGCCTACCTGGAAGGCGGCGCCGATCGCGCGGTGCTGGCCGCGCTCGCCAGGCTGCGCGCCGAGGAGGCGGTCGAGGCGACGGCGGACGGGCAGGTCCGCGCGACCTCCGCCCCCCGCGACTCCGGTGACGGCCTCGACGACGCCGTGCACGCGCTGCTGCGGGAGAAGGCGGTCGGACCGCGATCGCTGACCTGGCAGCCGGGCGTCTACTCGGCGCTGGGGCGGGTGCGCGAGGGGCTGGAGCGCGACGGCCTGCTGATCGGTTCGGCCGTCAGGCGCCGCCGCCGCTGGGCGCTGCCGCCCCTGGCGGCGTTGGCGCTGCTCGGCGCCGTGCGGATCGTCTTCGGCGTGCGCGACGGGCACCCGGTGCTCTTCCTGGTCGCGACCGTGATCGTGCTGACCGTCGTCCTCGCGGTCATGGCCGTCGACCCGAGGGCGGCGATGGGCAAGCGGACCCCGGCGGGTGAACGGGCGCTGAGTGAGGCCAAGGAGCGGTACCGGTACCTGCGTCCCGACCACACCCCGGCCTGGGCCACCTACGGGGCGGTCGGGGCGGGGCTCGGCGTCGCCCTGTTCGGTCTGACCGCGATGACCGCCCTGGACCCGGCCTTCGCCGAGGAGGCGATGCTGCGCCCGCCTCCCGCCGCGCCGGTCGCCGACAGCGGCGGCGGGGCCGTCGGGGGCGGCGGGGACGGCGGCGGGGACGGTGGCGGAGGCTGCGGCGGCGGAGGCTGCGGTGGCGGCTGCGGAGGGTGCGGCGGATGAGCGGCACGGAGCTGCCGTCCGGGGTCGGCCTCGGGTGGCGGCCCGACATCGCCGGGTTCGTCGCCGGGCTGCCGGGCCTCGGCTTCAGCGAGGTGATCGCCGAGTCGGTGCGCCCGGACCGCCCCTCGCCGTACCTGCTCGAACTGCGCGACCGGGGCGTGCCCGTGGTCCCGCACGGGGTGCGGCTGTCGCTGGGCGGGGCCGAGCCGGTCGGGGACGACCGCGTCGCGCACCTGGCCGCCTGCGCCACCGCGCTGGGATCGCCGCTGGTCAGCGAGCACATCGCGTTCGTGCGGGCGGGCGGGATCGAGGCCGGGCACCTGCTGCCGGTGCCGCGCACCCGCGCCGCGCTGAAGGCGCTGGCCGCCAACATCCGCCGCACCCGGGACGGCCTGCCGGTGCCGCTGGCGGTCGAGCCCATCGCGTCGCTGTTCGACTGGCCGGACGCCGAGTACGAGGAGGGCGACTTCCTCACCGAGCTGGTGGAGCGCACCGGCGTGCTGCTCCTGCTGGACGTCGCCAACGTCTACGCCAACGCCCGCAACCGGGGCGCCGACCCGGCCGCCCTGCTGGACCGCATCCCGCTGGAGCGGGTGGCGTACTGCCACGTGGCGGGCGGCGAGGAGTCGGGCGGCCGCTACCACGACACCCACACCGCGCCCGTGCCCGCCGAGGTCCTCGACCTGATCAAGGAGCTGTGCGCCCGCCGCTGTCCGCCGGGGCTCCTGCTGGAGCGCGACGGCCACTACCCGCCCGCCGCCGAGCTGCGCGCCGAGCTGGACGCCATCGCCGCCGCGGCCGGGCTGGAGGCCGTGACGTGACCGGGGAGCCGATCGACGCCGGACTGGCCGCGGCGCAGGAGGCGCTGGTCCGGCACATGACGGCGGGCGGGCCGCTGCCGCCGGGGTTCGACGCGGCCGCCGTGCACTCCGCCGCCGTCGGAATCCTGCGCAAGCGGGCAGGCCAGGCCGCGCGCGCCTGGCCCGGCCTCGCCGCCGCCTACGGGCCCCGCTGGAGCGAGGTCTTCACGGCCTGGGCCGCGCGGCGCCCCACGCGCGGCTCGACGAGCGACGCCTGGGACTTCGCGCGCGACAACCGCGAGGACCTGCCGCCGGCCGCCGCCTGGGAACTGGCCATCGCCGAGACCCGTTGGGCCTATGACGGCGACGCGGCCCCGCGCCGCCGGGCGATGGCCGTGCGCCGCGTCCCCGGCGGCTTCGCGGTGCAGGTCCGGGGCCGGGTGCACGTGTTCGGCAAAGCGCGCCCCGGCGATCGATAAACCCGCCCCGCGGGGGCCTCCAGCCACTATGGTCTAGACCAATAGCGGCACGCCGGAACGGTCGGCGAATGCCGCGTGCCGTCATGCCCGCACCTCTAGGCTGGCGGTGCGAGTCGAGGGAGGGCCCATGTCTGGAGAAGGAGAGGGTATGCGCGTCGGAGTGCTGACCGGGGGAGGCGACTGCCCCGGACTGAACGCCGTGATCCGCGCGGTCGTGCGCAAGGGCGTGCAGGTCTTCGGCTACGAGTTCGTGGGCTTCCGGGCGGGCTGGCGCGGCCCGCTGGAGGGCGACACCATGGCCCTGGACGTGGAGGCGGTGCGCGGCATCCTGCCGCGCGGCGGCACCATCCTCGGCTCCTCCCGCACCAACCCGATCAAGGTCGAGGGCGGCATCGAGCGGATCCAGGACAACCTGGCCGGGCTGGGCGTGGACGCGCTGATCGCCATCGGCGGCGAGGACACCCTCGGGGTCGCCGCCGAGCTGCACCGCAACGGCGTCAACGTGGTCGGGGTCCCCAAGACCATCGACAACGACCTCAACGCCACCGACTACACCTTCGGCTTCGACACCGCGGTCAACATCGCGACCGAGGCCATCGACCGGCTGCACACCACCGCCGAGAGCCACCACCGCGCGCTGATCTGCGAGGTCATGGGCCGGCACGCGGGCTGGATCGCGCTGCACGCCGGCATGGCCGCCGGCGCCAACGTGATCCTCATCCCCGAACGGCCGTTCGACATCGACAAGGTCGTGGAGTACGTCGAGAGCCGGTTCAAGACCCGCTACGCCCCGATCATCGTGGTGTCGGAGGGCGCGCACCCGGTGGACGGCCAGATGGAGCTGCAGACCGGCGAGACCGACGCGTTCGGGCACGTCCGGCTCGGCGGCATCGGCCAGCGCCTGGCCGACGAGATCGAGAAGCGCACCGGCAAGGAGGCCCGCGCCACCGTGCTCGGGCACATCCAGCGCGGCGGCACCCCCAGCGCCTTCGACCGGGTGCTGGCCACCCGCTTCGGGCTCCAGGCCATCGACGCGGTCAAGGACGGCGACTACGGCAAGATGGTCGCCCTGCACGGCACCGACATCGTGCGCGTGGGCCTGGACGAGGCCACCAAGGAGCTGAAGACCGTCCCGCTGGAGCGCTACCGGGAGGCCGAGGTCTTCTTCGGCTGATCGGCCGGTTCCCCGTCCGCGCGACCCCGGTGGCCCCAGGCCGCCGGGGTCCGCCGTTCCCGGCGGGAACAGCGGCGGCGGTCGAAGTGTTCCCGAGTGTGGGCCACACTAGAAGGCGGCCCCCCGCCCCGGTCTCCCAGGAGGATCACGCATGCCCACGCTCGACACCGCGACCGCGCAGGTCCGGGAGCAGGTGCCGGTCGTCGACGGCGAGCCGTGCGTGCTGCTCAAGCTGGGCGAGCTCGTGCTCAAGGGCAAGAACCGCGAGCAGTTCGAGCGCCGCCTGGCCGACAACGTGCGCCAGGCCGTCCGGCCCATCGCCAAGGTGGACGTCGTCCGCCGCCACGGCGTGTTCATCGTGCGCGCCAAGGACGCCGACGTCGAGCTGGTGGACCGGCTCGCCGCGCGCATCGCCGACGTCATGGGCATCGTCTGGGCCCACCGCGCCTGGCGGGTCGGCAAGGACGTGGCCAGCGTCGAGCGCGCCGCGCTGGAGCTGATGGACGGCGTCACCGGCAGCTTCGCGGTCCGCTCCAGGCGCCGTGACAAGCGCTTCCCGCTGACCTCCACCGAGCTGGACCGCCTCGTCGGCGGCAGGCTGCACGACGCCTACGGCCAGCCGGTCAAGCTCAAGAACCCCGACCACACCGTGTCCATCGAGGTGGACCGCGACGAGGTGTTCGTGTTCTCCGGCGGCCTCCCGGGCTCGGGCGGCCTGCCGGTCGGCATGAGCGGCCGCGCGCTGGTGCTGATGTCGGGCGGCATCGACTCCCCGGTCGCCGCCTACCGCATGATGCGCCGCGGCCTGCGGGTGGACTACCTGCACTTCTCCGGGATGCCCTTCACCGGCCCCGAGTCGATCTACAAGGCGTACGCGCTGGTCCGCGAGCTGGACAAGTTCCAGGGCGGCTCCCGGCTGTTCGTGGTGCCGTTCGGCAAGGCCCAGCAGCAGATCAAGACCTCCGGCGCCGACAAGCTCGCGGTGATCGCCCAGCGCCGCCTGATGCTGCGCACCGGCGAGGTGCTGGCCCGCCGCCTGCGCGGCGCCGCCCTGATCACCGGCGACGCGCTCGGTCAGGTGTCCAGCCAGACGCTGGCCAACATGACCGCCCAGGACGACGCGGTGGAGCTGCCGATCCTGCGGCCGCTGGTCGGCATGGACAAGGTCGAGATCATGGACCAGGCGCGCCGCATCCGCACCCTGACGATCTCCGAGCTGCCCGACGAGGACTGCTGCTCGATCCTGGCCCCGCGCCGCCCCGAGACCCGCGCCAAGATCGACGACCTGCGGCAGATCGAGAAGCGCCTGGACGTCGCCGAGCTGGCCGAGCAGCTCGCCGACTCGGTCCAGGAGCACCGCCCGATCTACGGCGACGCGTAGGCCGCCCGGGGGCGTTCGCCGCCCTCGGGCCTGTCAGCGGGCGTCGGCGTCGAAGTCGCCCGGCCGGGGCGGCTCGGGGCCTTCCGGGCCGGTCAGCGTGATCCGCTCGATGCGCACGATCCGGAACCGCCGGGCCGCCACCGTGATGCCGTTGCGCCGGGTGCGGTCGCGCAGCAGCGTCGCCGCCCGCGCGTAGTCGTCCAGGTCGGCGGAGTCGGGGTGCTCCACGGCGGGCACCACGTGCCGGAAGTAGGTCGCCAGCGCGTCGCGGGCCTGCTGCGGGGTGTCGTGCAGCCGCCCGACCGGCCGCCACCGGCCGCCGATGCGCTCGGCCACCGTGAACGCGGGCGCCAGCGGCAGCGGCGTCAGGAACGCGTCCGACGGCTCGCCGCCCGCCTTGGCGGCCGCGTCCAGCAGCTGGCACAGCAGCTCGGTGGTGGCCGCGTCGGGCACGGTGTGCCCGTCGCGCAGCAGGTCGTAGGGCCGGTACGGCAGCGGCCGCCGGTCGGACGGATGCGGGTCCAGGTCGGTGGGGCGGGGCGGCTCGGGCCCGTCGGGCCCGGTGCGCACCAGCTGCTCGACGCGCACGATGCGGAACCGGCCGCCCGCCGCCCGCACCTCCTCGCACGGCCCGGCCTGCAGCTCCCGCGCGGCCGAGCGCAGCTCCCGCGCCGCCGCGCCCTCGGCGAGCGCGGCGCGGTCGCTCAGATGGTCGGCCAGCAGCTCCCGCGCGCCCTGGGGGAGCGGGTCGCCGGGGCACACCACCTGCCAGCCGCCCCGGACCCGCTCGGCGGCGGTGAACAGGGCGCCCACCACGACCAGCTCGGGATAGGCGGCGATGGCCCGGCAGGCGTCGGCCAGCATCACCGCGGCGACGGGGTCGACGCCGTCCAGGTCTTCGGGGAACAGACGCCCGCCGGCGTCGCCATCGCCCGTAGTCATGCCGAGCATCATCCACGCCGCCGTCCGCTCTGGCGAGTGGTTCAGACCAATTTGTTACCCCGATGTGGGCAGGGTTCCGGCGGTCTGGTGAGGCCGCCGGAACCCCGGCCGGTCAGCCGGCCCGGCGCGCCGGCAGGGCCAGCGCCAGCAGGCTCGCCGCCAGCAGCGCCAGTCCGGCCAGCGCGACGCCGCCCAGCCGCTCGTCCAGCACGGCGACCCCGAGCAGCGCCGCCACCGCGGGCTCGGCCAGCGTCAGCGTCGTCGCCGCGGTCGCCGGGGTGGTGCGCAGCCCCCGCGCGAACAGCAGGTAGCCGCCGCCGGTGGTGACCACGCCGAGGTACAGCGCGATCAGCGCGCCGCTCCCGCCGAGCGCCCACACCGGCTGCTGCGCCGCCAGCACCGGCGCGAACAGCAGCGCGCCGCCGCCGAACAGCGCGGCGGCCACCGCCCGGTCCTGCTCGCCGCGCCCGATCAGCCAGGCGGCGACGGTGGCGTAGACGGCGTAGGCCAGGCCCGACAGCAGCGCCAGGGCGATGCCGAGCGGGTCGGCCCCGGCGTCCCGGCCGCCGCCGACCAGCAGCGCGCAGCCGGTGACCGCCCCGGCGGTGGCCGCGACCCACCGCCCGGTCGGCGCGGCCTGCCGCGTCACCAGCCCCAGCAGCCCGGTGAACGCCGGGGCGCTGCCGATGGTGACGACGGTGCCGACCGCCACGCCGGTGCGGGCGGCGGCGCTGAAGAACGCGGTCTGGTAGACCACGATCGCGACCGCGCCGAGCGCCAGCAGCGGCAGGTTGGCCCGGTGCCGCAGCAGCCGCCGCAGGCCCTCCCCGCGCGCGGTGCACGCGGCGAGGGCCAGCAGGACGAGGCCGCCCAGCACGATGCGGACCGCCGCGATCGAGACGTTGGACGCCTCGGGCACGAAGGTGCGCACGGTGCCGGTGGTGCCCCACAGGCACGCGGCCGCCAGGATGTCGGCGCCGCCGCCCGGGCGGGCCGGTCGCGGGCGCGCGGACGAGGCGCGCGGGGACGAGGAGCGCGCGGACAGGCGCGCGGAGAAGGTGCGTACGGACACGAGGAGGATGCTCCTGGACTCGAATCGGAAAGGGTGGTCCGAGTTCGGGGCGCAGGAGGACGCGGCCGGGCGCGAGATCGGCGCCGGGCCGGGTCAGGTTTCAGGGAGGAGAGCCGCGCCCCGGTCAGGAGCGGGGCGGTCCGCAGTTGGAGGTCCAGTACGCCATGCGGCGACCCTACCACCCGTCATGATCACCGCTCCGGTCGTCGGGCGGAGCGGCGATCATGACGGGACGGGGCGGGGGAGAGGCGGCCCCGGGGCCGGCGGGCGCGCGCTCAGGCGGGCACGGGGCCCGGGGCCTCGGTGAGGCTGCGGCCGACCATCGGCGGCAGCGCGCGCACCACCTTGGCCAACTCGCGCAGGTCGCCGTTCACCAGGGCCTGCGGCCCGTCGCACAGTGCGGTCTCCGGGTGCGGGTGCACGTCGATGATCACGCCGTCCGCGCCGACCGCGATCGCCGCGCGGGTCAGCGGCAGCACCAGGTCGCGGCTGCCGCCCGAGTGCGAGGGGTCCACGATCACCGGCAGGTGCGACAGCCGCTGCGCCACCGGCACCGCCGAGATGTCCAGGGTGTTGCGGGTGGCCCGCTCGAAGGTGCGGATGCCGCGCTCGCACAGCACGATGTCGAGGTTGCCGCGCTGGGCGATGTACTCGGCGGCCATCAGCCACTCCTCGATGGTGCCGTTCATGCCGCGCTTCAGCATGACCGGCTTGCCGGACTCGCCGGCGGCCTGGAGCAGCGCGAAGTTCTGCGCGTTGCGGGTGCCGATCTGCAGCATGTCGGCGTAGGAGGCGACCAGCTCGACGTCGGCGGCGTCCACCACCTCGGTCACCACCGGCATCCCGGTCTCCTCGCGCACGTCGGCGAGGATCTTCAGGCCCGCCTCGCCCAGGCCCTGGAAGGCGTAGGGCGAGGTGCGCGGCTTGAACGCGCCGCCGCGCAGCAGCGTCGCGCCCGCCGCCTGCGCCATCTGCGCCGCGCCCAGCGTCTGCTCGGGGGTCTCCACCGCGCACGGGCCGGCGATCAGCGTCATGGTGCCGGGGCCGATCGGCACGCCGCCGACCCGCACGACCGAGCGCTCGCCGTGGTTCTCGCGGCTGACGAGCTTGTAGGGGGCCGAGATCCGGATGACGTCGCTGACGCCGCGCATCGCGCGCAGGTTCAGCGAGCCGAACTGCTGCACGTCCCCGATCAGCCCGATGATGGTGCGCTCCACGCCGCGGCTGACGAAGGCGTCGCCCCCGGCCGTCTCGACCAGTGAGACGACGCCCTTGATATCCGCTTCGGTGGCTCCCGGAGCCATGACGACGACCATGTTGCTGCCTCTCCTCGTGGCGCGGCGGTCCGGCGGACCCCGCGAAGAACCCCTGGAACGACAAAGAGCCCCGGGCCTGGTGGCCCGGGGCTCCTCGCCTTGTGGTCTGTCAGCGCAACGCGTGGCAGACCAGCCGCCCGGGCTGGCCGTACCAAAAGAAATAGATCACGTTGCGCACGCCCACAGGCTAGCCCATGCGGGGCACCGCTCGGGGACGGCCCCCCGAATATGGCTCAGCTCACGCCGGATGGCAGGATGGCCGCGTCATGTCCCCACCCGAGAAGCCACTGCCGCCCGGGCAGTACATCCCCCGCGGCTGGCCGGTCCTGCACTACGGCCCTGTGCCCAAGTTCCGTCCCAAGGACTGGGACTTCCGCGTGTTCGGCGCTACCGCCTCGGGCGAGCAGCACCGCTGGACGTGGGACGAGTTCGACGGGCTGCCCAGGAGCAGGACGGTCGCCGACTTCCACTGCGTCACCAAGTTCACCATCCCCGACAACGAGTGGGAGGGCGTGCCCTGCTCGGCGATCGTCGAGGCCGCGCCCCCGCACCCGGACGCCACCCACGTCATGGTGTGGGCCGAGTACGGCTACAGCGCCAACATCCGGATGAGCGACTTCCTGGACGAGGGAACGCTGCTCGCCACCCACCGCGACGGCGAGCGGCTCAGCCCCGACCACGGCTTCCCGATCCGGATCGTGGTGCCGCACCTGTACGCGTGGAAGAGCGTCAAGTGGGTCCGCGCCGTGGAGTACCTGGTCCAGGACCGGCGCGGGTTCTGGGAGGAGCGCGGTTACCACAACGTCGCCGACCCCTGGCGTGAGCAGCGTTACTCCTACCAGGAGGAGGACGGCGAGTCGCCGCCGCTGTAGCCCTCGCGTGCGCGCGAGGGCGAATCCGCTGCGGCGCGGCACCGGTGCCGTTACGGTGAGTGTCCATGTCCGTACCATCGGTCCTGGTGATGGTCGGCTGCACCGCCGTCGCGGCCGGGCTGGCCGGGGCGGCCGGTTGCGCGCTGCGGCACTGGCTGCGCGCGCGGGTGCGCCGCCGCGGCTTCGGCACGCCCGCCGACGAGGCCGCGTTCGCGATGCTGCACACCATCTCCCGCGCCTCCCCGCCGCTGCGCGGCGGCCTGAACCGCGAGTCGGCCCGCAAGTCCGCCCGGCACCTGCGCGCGCTGCTGGGCGTCGAGGCGGTCGCGCTGGTGAGCGCGGGCGCCGGCGGCGAGGACGGGCAGGACGCCGGGGAGCCCGCGGAGGGCGGCGCCCGGCTGCTGGTGTGGGACGGCGAGGGCGACGGCCCGCACGCGCGCGGCGCGGCGGGCCACGCCGGGCCCGTGCTGGCCTCCGGCCGCCCCCAGGTGGTGACCCCCGACGTGCTGGCCTGCGCCGACCCGCTGTGCCCGATCCGCGTCGCGATGATCGCGCCGCTGACGGTGTCGGGCCGGGTCGAGGGCACGCTGGCCGCCTATGGCACCGACTCCTCGGCCGCCCGGATGCGCGCGGTCGGCGAGGTCGCCCGCTGGGTGTCGGGCCAGCTGGAGCTGGCCGAGCTGGACTCCTCCCGCGCGCGCCTCGCCGAGGCCGAGATGCGGGCGCTGCGCGCGCAGATCTCGCCGCACTTCGTCTACAACTCGCTGACCACCATCGCCTCGTTCGTGCGCACCGACCCCGAGCGGGCCCGCGAGCTGCTGCTGGACTTCGCCGACTTCGCCCGCTACTCCTTCCGCAACCCGCGCGACTTCACCACCCTGGCCGACGAGCTGCGCTCCATCGACCGCTACCTGCTGCTGGAGCGCGCCCGGTTCGGCGACCGGCTGCACTTCAGCGTGGAGATCGCGCCGGAGGTGCTGCCGGTGGCGGTGCCGTTCCTGTCGCTGCAGCCGCTGGTGGAGAACGCCATCCGGCACGGCATGGAGGGCGCGCGCCAGGCGTTCCACATCACGATCACCGCCCGGGACGCCGGGGTGGAGGCGGCCATCAGCGTCGAGGACGACGGCATCGGCATGGACCCCGGCCGGCTGGGCGAGGTGCTGGCGGCGGGCCCCGCCGCGGCCGGGCGCGACCGGCGGGGGCCGGGCGGCACCGGCATCGGCCTGGCCAACGTGGACGAGCGGATGCGCCAGGTCTACGGCGACGAGTACGGCCTGACGGTGGAGACCGCCCCCGGCGCGGGCACCAAGGTCAACCTGCGCGTCCCCAAGTATCGGCCCGGCGTTTTTCCCGACTGATTTCGCCTCACATGGTGAAACCGATTGCGGACGCTCAGTAATCGCGGCATGGTCCTCCTATGCTGCGCGTCCTGGCCGTTGACGACGAGCTGCCCGCCCTCGAGGAGCTGGTGTACCTGCTGCGCGAGGATCTACGGATCGAGCAGGCCACCGGCGCGAGCGACGCCGCCGCCGCGCTGCGCGACCTCAGCCGGATGCTGGTGGCGGGGGAGCGGCTGGACGCGGTGTTCCTCGACATCCGGATGCCGGGGCTGGACGGCCTGGACTTCTCCCGGCTGCTGACCGGGTTCGCCGCGCCGCCGGAGGTGGTGTTCGTGACCGCGCACGACGACTGCGCGGTCGCCGCCTACGAGCTGGGCGCGCTGGACTACCTGCTCAAGCCGGTCCGGCCCGAGCGGCTGGCCGAGGCGGTGCGGCGCGTGGACGAGGCGGTGCACCGCGCGCTGCCGCAGGAGGGCGCCGAGCCCGAGCGGCCCGCCGAGGACGAGATGGTCCCGGTGGAGCTGGGCGGCCGCACCCGCCTGGTGTCGCGGCGGGCGGTCACCCACGTGGAGGCGCAGGGCGACTACGTGCGGCTGCACACCGGCGACGGCAGCTACCTGGTCCGGATGCCGCTGGCCGCGCTGGCGCGCCGCTGGGAGGCGGCCGGGTTCATCCGCATCCACCGCAGCACCCTGGTCGCCTCGGCGCACATCCGGGAGCTGCGCTTCGACGGCGGGCGCGCCGCCGTGCAGGTGGGGGACGAACTGCTGCCGGTGAGCCGCCGCCACACCCGCGAGGTGCGCGACCTGCTGGTGCGCCGGTTCCGGACCGGCGACGGCCGGGAGGACGGGCCCGGTGTCTGACGAGCGGGCCGAGCCCGCGCCCGCCTCCGAGCCCGCCGGGCGGCCGGCCCGGGTGCTGGTGTCCAGCCCCCGCACCCGGCGGGCGCGCTCCGCGCCGGCCGGGGCGCGCCCGCCCTCCTGGAGCATCGCCCGCGACCTGGACGAGCAGACCGAGCTGGGCGCGGTCTACGCGCGCGCCCTGATCCGCGCGCAGCTGCGCACCGCGCTGGCCACCTGCGCGCCCGTGGGGCTGGTGCTGGCCGGGCTGCCGCTGCTGCTGTCGCACGCCCCGGAGCTCAACCGCGTCCGCGTGTACGAGGTGCCGCTGCCGTGGCTGGTGCTGGCGCTCGGCATCCAGCCGGTGTGGGTGGCGCTGGCCGCCCGGCACGTCCGCCGGGCCGAGCGCGTCGAGCGCGACTTCGTCCGCCTGGTGGACCGCACGTGATCGTGATGGCCGTGGCGGCGGCCCTGACGGCGCTGGTCGCCGTGCTCGGCATGACCGCGGCGCTGGGCTCCTACGGCCGCCGCCGCACCGTGCAGACCACCTCCGACTTCCTGGTGGCCTCGCGCGGGGTCACCCCGCTGTGGAACGCCTCGGCCATCGGCAGCGAGTACATCTCCGCCGCCGCGTTCCTGGGCACCGCCGGGCTGGTGCTGGCGCACGGCGCCGACATGTTGTGGCTGCCGCTGGGCGCGACCGCCGGGTACGTGCTGCTGCTGGCGTTCGTGACCGCGCCGCTGCGCCGCTCGGGCGCCTACACCATCTCCGACTTCGCCGAGTGGCGGCTGGGCTCGCGGGCGGTGCGGCACGCGGTGTCGGCCTGCGTGCTGTTCATCGGCTGGTTCTACCTGCTGCCGCAGTTCCAGGGCGCGGGCGTCACGCTGCGGGTGCTGACCGGCGCGCCGACGTGGGCGGGCTGGGCGGTGGTCGTCGGCGTCGTGCTGGTGCTGGTGGTGCCGGGCGGGATGCGCAGCATCACCGCCGTGCAGGCGGTGCAGTTCTGGGTGAAGCTGGTCGCGGTCGCGGTCCCGGCGGTGGCGCTGCTGTCGCTGTGGCACCTGGACGGGGCCGCCGACCCCACCGCCGGGGCGGTCCCGGCCTTCGAGCGCGCCACCACCGTGCGGGTGCAGACCGGCGTCACGATCGAGGTCCGCGCCGAGGTGCGCGTCGCGGTCAACGGCACCGTGGACGGCCGGACCCGCCGCACCGCGGGCCACCCGCTCGCCCCCGGCCGGCACCAGGTCGCGGCCGGGACCGTGCTGCGCTTCCCGGCGGGGACGCAGGTGCCGCACGTGGAGCACCTGCCCGTCCAGGACGGCGACACCTGGGCGATGCCCAACGGCAGCTCCACCGAGCACGGCCTGTACGGCACCTACTCGGCGCTGCTGGGCGTCCTGCTGGGCACGATGGGGCTGCCGCACATCCTGATGCGCTTCTACACCAACACCTGCGGCCGGGCCGCCCGCCGCACCGCCGCGATGGTCCCGGCGCTGCTGGCGCTGTTCTACGTCTTCCCCGCGCTGTACGGGGCGCTGGGCCGCCTCTACACGCCCGAACTGCTGATGACGGGCGACACCGACGCCACGATCCTGATGCTGCCCCAGCGCGTGCTACCGGGCGCGGCGGGGGCGGTCCTGACGGGACTGGTGGCCGCCGGGGCGTTCGCGGCGTTCATCTCCACCTCCTGCGGGCTGGTGGTGGCGATCGCGGGCACCGCGTCGCAGTGGCTGCCGAAGGGCGGGGCGGCCTCCTTCCGGATCGGCGCGGTCTTCGCGCTGGCGGCACCGCTGCTGCTGGTGCCGGGCCTGGACTCGCGGGGCGCGGGCGCGCTGGTCACCCTGGCCCTGACGGTCTCGGCCTGCTCGCTGTGCCCGTTGCTGCTGCTGGGCATCTGGTGGCGCGGCCTGACGGCGGCCGGGGCGGGCGCGGGCCTGGCGGTGGGCGGCGGCCTGGCGGTCGCGGCGGGCCTGGCGACGCTGTTCGACGACTCCTGGACCGGCTGGCCGGCCGCGATCCTGGCCCAGCCGGCCCTGGTGGTGGTCCCGGCCGCCGCCGGCGTCATGGTGGGCGTCTCGCTGCTGACGCGCCGCCGGGTGCCCCGCCGCGCCGACCGCGCGATGGCCCGCCTGCACCTGCCCGAGGAGATCGTGCTCCATTAACGGAGCGTGACCGGCGGGGCCGCGAAACCGGCGTCCCCGCGGCCGTCAATCATTGACGGCGGACCGTCCGTCGCCGTGGAGCGTTCCCACAACGGGGCCGCCGCCGTTCGTCCCGCCGAATCGACCGCTCGTCGTGCGACTACTCTACGTATAACGCTGGCTACCCGCCGCTTGTCGAGGGCGGGGTTTCCCGCCTCCCGATCGGTATCAGAACACCTCTAGTGTTCTCAGTGGGCGCACACGCCACACCGCTTCGGGGAGCGGGCGGCGCGAAGGCGGGACCGGTCCCCTCCGGTCGGAGCCGACGCGGCGCGTCCCCGCACAGGACAACACTGGATGATCCGGTGAGCGCCAGTCGAGCGCCGGATCAGAGCCGCCGAATCCCGTACCGGGGGGGTGGGATTCGGTGGCGTGCGGCCCGGGTGCCGCTGGACAGTCGGGGGGTTGTTCAGCGGCACCCGGGCCCTTTTTCGGCCCGGGACGGTCCCGTACGAGCTCTCGTACGGGACCGTTCGCCGTTCAGCGGTCGCGCAGCCGCTTCAGGGTGTCCACGTCGGCGCGGTGCGGCTCGGCGCCGCGGCCCGGCGTCTCGATGATGAACGGCACGCCCGCCACCTCCGGGTGCCGGAACAGCTCGGCGAACGCCTCCTCGCCGATGTGGCCCGCGCCGATGTTCTCGTGCCGGTCCTTGAACGAGCCGCACACGTCCTTGGAGTCGTTGGCGTGGACCAGCTTCAGCCGGCCCGTCCCGACCGTGGCCGCTAGCGCGTCCATCGTCGCGGCGGCGCCCCCCTCGGTGGCCAGGTCGTGCCCGGCGGCGAAGGCGTGGCAGGTGTCGAAGCACACCCCGAGCTTGGGGTGGTGCTCCAGCCGCTCGAAGAACTCGCCGAGGTCCTCCACCTTGGCGCACAGCATCGCGCCCTGCCCGGCCATCGGCTCCAGCAGCAGGTCCGGCCCGTCCTCCGGGATCTCCTCCAATAGGGGCAGCACGTGCTCGTGCACCTGCTTCATGGCGGCGTCGTAGGACTGGCTGACCGCGGACCCGGTGTGCACCACCACGCCGCGCGCGCCGATGTCGCGGCCGCGCTCCAGCGAGTGGCGGACGGTCGCCAGCGACTTGGCGAGGGTCTCCTCGCTGGGGGACCCGAAGTTGACCAGGTAGGGGGCGTGCACGAACACCGGCACGTCGTCGCGCTCGCGGAGCTTGGCGTCCTCGGCGGGCTTGCCCTTGGCCAGCGCCCACCCGCGCGGGTTGGACACGAACACCTGGATGGTCTCGGCGCCGATCTCGGCGGCGTACTTCAGACCCCCGGTGGCCAGGCCCCCGGCCACCGGAACATGGCCCCCGACAGGGCTTTTGGAAGTCGTCATAGGGCGTTCAGCCTAACCGCTCAAAGCCCGCGGACAAGCCGCCATGACGGGGGTGCAGGGGGCGAAGCCCCTTGCCCAGGGGGTGCGGGGGACGGAGTCCCAGCGGCATTTAAAGAACAGGCAGGCGCGGAGCGCTTCCTTTGGTTGGGGGTGTGGGGGCGGAGCCCCTGCCGGGGGTGTGGGGGCTGGCCCCTGCCCGGGTCTCGCCCGCCCGGAGCGAGCGCCAGCGAGTGTAGGGCGGGTGAGCCCCGGCATCGGGGGGTGTGGGGGGTCGTCCCCCCACAATGACACGCCGCTTTCGCCGAGGTCGCTGCACCGACTCAGTCTGTGGGGGTCTACACAGACCCACCCACCTCGGCCCCGCGCGGGTTTGCCAGCGCGATCGGCAACCCCAGCCCGCGCGGGGTTAGCCGCACCCGCGCACTGACCCTAGCCACGCGGGGGTTTCCGCACGTGACCACCCAGCCCAACCCGTGAGGGGTCTACACCCACCCCCTCACCTCACCCCCAGATCGTGATCTCCGTCTCCCGCGGCGCGTTGCCGAAGCGGCTCTGGCCGACCACGCGGTCGCCGACGCGGCTGCCGATCTTGACCTTGAAGCCGGAGCTCTTCAGCATCCGCTCGGCCTCGTCGAAGGAGCGGCCGAGCACGGTCGGGACCGGCAGCTGCTGCTGGTCCCGGTCGCCGCCGCGCGGGCCGTCGTCGCAGAAGAAGTCGCCGAACCAGCAGTTCTTCTTGTTGACGACGAGGGTGACCTTGTCGTTGCGCGAGACGCCGGTGCCGGGCGCGGGGTCCTGGCCGATGACGGTGTTGGGCGGCTTGGAGCCGTCCTCGCGCTTGTCGACCTTGACGTCCAGGCCCATGCCGCGCAGCCGGTTCTCGGCCTCCTGGGCGTTGCCGCCCTGCAGGTCGGGCATCGACATGCCGGTGCTGACCACCACGTTGACCGGCTGGTCGGGGGAGTGCTTGTCGCCGCCCTCGGGGCTGGTGCTCTTGACGTCGCCCTTGGCGGTGCTCTGCGACGGCTCCTCGGTCACCCGGCCGATCGTGAAGCCGCGGTCGCGCAGCTGCTTCAGGGCCTCCTCGCGGGGCTTGCCGGTGACGTCGGGGACCTCCTTGGGGGTGAGCCCCTTGGAGACCACCAGGGTGATCAGCCGGTCCTGCGCGACGCGCGACCCGGCGGGCGGGTCGGTGCGGGCCACCTCGCCCTTGCGGGCGCGGTTGCTGAACTCGGTGGTCGGGTGCCGGCGGACGGTGAGGCCCTTGCCGGTCAGCTCCTTCTCGGCCGCGGCGACCTTCATGCCGACGATCTGCTCGGGGACGACCTCGTACTGGCCCGACACCTGCCACCAGACCGCCCAGCCCAGCACCACCGCCGCGACCGTGCCGATGGCGATCAGCACGTAGCGGCCGGTGAGCGCGCCGATGAGGCGGTCACCGCCGGAGCGGGGCGGCGGGACGTGCTCGGGGCCGGTGTGGCCGCCAAGGGGAGCGGCGTGCGCCCCGGCGGGCGTTCCGCCGGGCATTCCGGCGGGCATGGTGCGGCCGTCGAAGACGCGGGTGCGCCCGTCGGCGGGCGGCGCCATCGCGGGGGTCTCCAGCACCGAGGTCGTGGTGCGGGAGGCCGCCTCGACGCGCTGGTCGATGTCGTTGGGGAAGCCGCCGTTGACCTCGGCGGCGGCCGCGAGGAACTGGTTGGCGTCCTGCGGGCGGCGCGCCGGGTCGTGCGAGGTGGCGGCGCCGACGAGGGCGTCCACCTGCGGCGGCAGGCCGGGCACCAGGTCCGAGGGCGGCGGGACGACCTCGTTGACGTGCTTGTAGGCGACCGCCAGCGGCGACTCGCCGCGGTGCGGCAGCTCGCCGGTGAGCAGCTCGTAGAGCATGACCCCGGCGGCGTAGACGTCCGAGCGCACGTCGGCGTTGCCCGACAGCACCTGCTCGGGGGCCAGGTAGCCGACCGTGCCGATGATCAGCCCGGTCTTGGTCATCTTGCTGGCGCTCTCGGCCCGGGCCAGCCCGAAGTCGGCCACCTTGACCTGGCCGTCCTCGGTGATCAGCACGTTCTCGGGCTTGACGTCGCGGTGCACCAGCCCGGCCCGGTGCGCGGCGCCCAGCGCGGCCAGCACCGGCTGCATGATCTCCAGGGCCGCGCGCGGCCCGAGCCGCCCCCGCTCGGTCAGCAGCTCGCGCAGGGTGCGGCCGGGCACGTACTCCATCACCAGGAAGACGTGCTCGCCGTCGGTGCGCTGGTCGTAGACCGCGACCACGTTGGGGTGGGAGAGGGCGGCGGCGGCCTTGGCCTCGCCGATGAAGCGCCGCACGAAGTCCTCGTCCGCGGCCAGGTGGGCGTGCATCACCTTGATCGCGATGACCCGGTCGAGCCTGATGTCGCGCGCCGCGTACACCGTGGCCATGCCGCCTCGGGCGATGCGGGACTCAATGCGGTAGCGCCCGTCGAGCACCCGCCCGACGAGGGGATCAGCAACCGTCGTGTCCATCAGAGCGAGTTTAGAGCCGTTTCCAACCGGATCTCATCAGCCCGGAGTATGAGCATTGATGACCTCATAGCGTGACGGCCCTCCGCCGGGCTCAGCGGGCCGTCGCCTCGAAGGGCCCGCCGGGCGCGTCGCCGACCTGCGCGGACGTCGCCGCGGCGACGGTCCCGTCGGTGGTCGCGTCGGTGGTCGCGTCGGTGGTCGCCTGGACGGTCGCGGCGGGCGTCCCGACGGCCCCCGCGTCGCGCGGGCGGCTGCGGGAGACCGCGACGCCGACCAGGCACAGCACGCCGCCGGCGAGGGTGATCCAGCCGGGCACCTCGTCCAGCAGCAGCCACGACATCAGCACCACCAGCGCGGGCGAGGCGTAGGTGGTGGCGCCCATCTTCCCGGCCGAGGTGCGCGACAGGGCGTAGGCCCAGGTGGTGAAGGCGAGGGCGGTGGGGAAGACGCCGAGGTAGACCATGTTGAGGGTGGCGCCCGCCGACGCGTCGCCGAGCTGGTCGAGCAGCTGCCCGGCGAACGGCAGGCAGGTGACCGCGCCGATCACGCAACCCCAGGTGGTGGCCTGCAGGGCCGAGGCGTGCCGCAGCGCGGGCTTCTGGGCGACCACGCCGGTGGCGTAGGTGACGGCCGCCACAAGGCACAGCAGCACGCCCAGGATCGAGGCGCGCCCCTCACCCGACATCGACAGCCCGACCACGATCGTGCCCGCGAACGACACCGCCATCCCGGCCATCAGCCGCGGCGGGTAGCCCTCCTTGAGCAGCACGCCGCTCAGCAGCGCGATGAGGATGGGCGCGAAGTTGACCACCAGCGCGGCGGTCCCGGCGTCCACCTTCTGCTCGCCCCAGTTGAGGGCGATCGCGTACACGCCGAACCAGAGCACGCCCGAGACCGCGATCCCGGGCCAGGCCGCGCGCGGCGGCAGGCCCTCGCGGCGCACCAGGCAGATCAGCAGCAGCACCGCCGAGCCCGACAGCAGCCGCCCGAGCGCCAGCGCGCCGGGGCCGTACTCCGCGCCGGCGCTGCGGATGGCGACGAAGGCCGAGGCCCACAGCACCACCGTCACCGCCGCGGCCGCCATCGCGAGCCTGTCCACCTGCGTCTTCGCCATGCTGATCCGATCCATGAACGGCACCTTAGGTCGGGGACGTCTCGACGAACACCGAAGGATGCCCGCCGGTTGCGCCCAGTCTGGGCGCCCCCGACTGTTCACGTCCAGCGAAGGTTTCTGCAGTGAACGCTTTAGCGGTGCTTCAATGAGTGCGGGTCAGGGGGTGCTGATGCCCTCCCAGGGCGAGGACGCCTGCGCGTAGCGGCGCTTGGGGATGCGGCCCGCCAGGCGGGCCAGCCGGCCGGCCTCGACGGCGTGCCGCATCGCGGCGGCCATGCGGGCGGGGGACTGGGCGCGGGTGACGGCGGTCGCCAGCAGCACCGCGTCGCAGCCCAGCTCCATCGCCAGCGCCGCGTCGCTGGCGGTGCCGAGCCCGGCGTCCAGGATCACCGGCACGCCCGCGCGCTCCACGATCAGCTCGATGTTGTGCGGGTTGCGGATGCCGAGGCCCGAGCCGATGGGGGAGCCCAGCGGCATCACCGCCGCGCACCCGACCTGCTCCAGGCGGCGCGCCAGCACCGGGTCGTCGCTCGTGTAGGGCAGCACCGTGAAGCCGTCGTCCACCAGCTGCTCGGCGGCCTCGACCAGCTCGATGGGGTCGGGCAGCAGGGTGTGCTCGTCGGCGATGACCTCCAGCTTCACCCAGTCGGTGCCGAGGGCCTCGCGCGCCAGCTTGGCGGTCAGCACCGCCTCGCCCGCGGTGAAGCACCCGGCGGTGTTGGGCAGCACCGCGATGCCGCACTCCCGCAGCACCTCCAGCACCGAACCGCGCGCGGCCGGGTCCACCCGCCGCATCGCCACGGTGGTCAGCTCGGTGCCCGAGGCGGTCAGCGCCTCCTGCAGCACCCGCATGCTGGGCGCCCCACCGGTGCCCATGATGAGCCGGGAGCCGAACTCCCGCCCGGCGATGACCAGCCGGTCGCCGCCGCCGTGCTCCGTCTGACCGTGCCCGGTTTGGCCGTGCCCGGTCTGACCGTGCTCCGTCTGACCGTGCCCGGTCTGGCCGTGCCCGGTCTGGCCGTGCTCCATCTGGCCGTGCTCCATCTGTCAGCCTCCCTGCACCGCGGTCAGCACTTCCAGCCGATCCGCGTCCCTCAGCGTGGTGGTGGTCCATTCGGCGCGGCGCACGACCTCGTCGTTCAGCGCGGCGGCGACGCCGGACGCGGTGGCGGCGACGGTGGCGACCGCCTCGGCCACGTTCGCCCCTTCGGGCAGCTCGCACGGCCGCCCGTTCACGATGACCTGCACGTTGTTCAGACCTTCTGCTCGAAGCGATCGGGGGTGAAGGGCCGGCCCAGCTCGGGCACGGCGCCGTCCAGCAGCGCCGCGGCCAGCACGTCCGCGCTGACCGGCGCCAGCAGGACGCCGTTGCGGAAGTGGCCGGTGCCCAGCACGAGGCCGGGCAGCGCGGTCGGCCCCATGACCGGGGCGTTGTCGGGGGACCCGGGCCGCAGCCCGGCCGACACCTCGGCGAAGTCCAGCTCGGTGACGCCGGGCAGCAGCTCGCGCGCGTCGCGCAGCAGCTCCCACAGGCCGCCGGCGGTGACGCGGGTGTCGAAGCCCATCTCCTCCTGGGTCGCGCCGATCACGATCTCGCCGTCGGCGCGCGGCACCAGGTAGACGGTGGAGCCCTTGACCAGGCCCCGGGTGGTGCGGCGCAGGAACGGCACGCGCGTGCGCAGCCGCAGCACCTGCCCCTTGACCGGCCGGACCGGCGGGACCAGCCCCGGCGGCAGGCCCTCGACGTCGCCCGACCAGGGGCCGGCGGCCAGCAGCACCCGGTCGGCGCGGACCTCGGCGCCGTCGCCGAGCCGCACGCCGACGGCGGTGTCGCGTTCCACGACCACGGCGGCGGCACGCTCGCGCACCAGCCGCACGCCCAGCCGCTCGACGGCGGCCAGCAGCGCCCGGGTGAGGCGCCGGGGGTCGATGGAGCCGTCCTCGGGGGCCAGCAGCCCGCCGCGCACGCCCGGGGCCAGCATCGGCTCCTGCCTGCGGCACTCGCGGCCGTTCAGGGCCTCGGTGGGGATGCCGAGCGACTCCTGGAAGCGCCGCAGGTCGTCCAGGTACTTCAGGTCGTCGGAGTCGAAGGCGACCTCCAGGATGCCGTCGGTGCGGTACCCGGTGGAGAGGCCGGTCAGCTCCTCCAGCTCGGCCACGAACGGCCCGTAGCGCTCCCGCGAGGCCAGGCCGAGCCGCAGCAGCGGCTCCTCGCCGTAGGTCAGCTCGCTGACCGGGGTGAGCATCCCCGCCGCCACCGCCGAGGCGCCGCTCGCGGGCGCCGGGTCGACCAGGGTGACCCCCGCGCCCCGGGCGGCGGCCCGCCAGGCGGTCGCCAGGCCGACGACCCCGGCCCCGATGATCACGATCTCCATGCGCGCTCCCTTCGCCGGCATGATCCGGATCAGGTCCTGGCGGTCGGCGGCCCGATCAGCCGCCCTCTCAGCCCGGTCGTACCGGACTCCCGCGCTTTGTCCGCTTCCCACCCTACGGCCGAAGTGAGGTGGGCGACTGTCTGGACACCCGTCTAGTTCCGCGCGGGTCCGGCCGACTAAGGTTCGGTCCCATGGACAGGGTGATCGTGGTGGGCGGCGGGCTCGCCGGGGTGCGGGCCGTGGAGGCCCTGCGCGGCAAGGGGTACACAGGCGGGCTGACCCTCGTGTCGGCCGAGCGGCACAGGCCCTACGACCGGCCGCCGCTGTCGAAGGCGGTGCTGGCGGGTAAGACCGACGACACCACCGTGGACGCCGACTGGGACGCCCTGGGCGCCGAGCTGCTGCTCGGCGAGCGGGCCACCGGGCTGCGGCTGGCCGGGCGCGGCGGAACGCTCGCCACCACCGCGGGCGAGCTGCCGTTCGACGGGCTGGTCATCGCCACCGGCGCGACCCCCGTCACGCTGCCCGGCCCCGGCCGCCAGCACGTGCTGCGCACCATCGAGGACGCCCGCGGGCTGCGCGACCGGCTGGTCCCCGGCGCCCGCGTGGTGATCGTCGGGGCGGGGTGGATCGGCGCGGAGGTCGCCACCGCCGCCGCCGGGCGGGGCTGCGCCGTCACCGTCGTGGAGGCCGCCGACGCCCCGCTGGCGCACGCCCTCGGCCCGGAGGTCGGCGCGCTGACCGCGCCCTGGTACGCCGAGGCGGGCGTGGAGCTGCGCACCGGCGTCAAGGTCGCCTCGGTCGAGGACGGCCACCTGGCGCTGGCGGGCGGCGGCCGCGTCGACGCCGACGAGATCGTGGTCGGCGTGGGCGTGCGGCCCGAGACCGGCTGGCTGGACGGGTCGGGCGTGGACGTCGAGCGCGGCGTGGTCACCGACGCCGGGTTCCGCGTGCACGCGGGCGGCGCGCCGCGCCCCGACGTCGTGGCGGTCGGCGACGTCGCGGCCTGGTGGTCGCGGCGCTACGGCCGCCGCCTGCTGGTCGAGCACTGGGACACCGCCCTCAACGCGCCCGACAACGCCGCCGCGACCCTGCTCGGGCAGGACGCCCCCTACGACGCCGCGCCCTACTTCTGGTCCGAGCAGTTCGGCCGGATGGTCCAGTACGCCGGGCGGCACACCGGCGCCGAGCGCATGATCACGCGCGGCGACCCGGCCGGGCCCAAGTGGGCGGTGGCGTGGCTGACCGGCGACCGGCTGGAGGCGATCGTGACGGTGGACCGCCCGCGCGACCTCGTGCAGGCCAGGCGCGTGATCGCCGCCGGGACCCCGGTGGACGCGGCCGCGCTGGCAGACCCCTCCGTCGCGGTGCGCCAGGCGGTGAAGAGTTGACGGGCGCGCGGCGGGTTTGAGCGCTCTCGGGGCGTGGTAGCAAGGTGGCGTGACCCAGACGCACGCCACTGTGGCCCCTCTCGACCCCCACACCGACGCCCTGGTCGGGGACTGGCTGTCCCTCCAGCAGGCGACCGAGAGCCTCGGCATCAAGCTCAACCGCACCAAGCAGCTGATCAGTGAGCGCCGCCTGCTGGCGGTGCGCCGCGACGGCGAGCAGGCGGTGCCCGCCGCCTTCATCAAGGACGGCCAGGTCATCAAGGGCCTGTCGGGCACGCTGACCCTGCTGTCGGACGCCGGCTTCGACGACGTGGAGACGCTGCGCTGGCTGTTCACCGCCGACGACACGCTGCCCGGCACCCCGGTCCAGGCGCTCAGCGAGAACCGGGGCACCGAGGTGCGGCGGCGCGCGCAGGCGATGGCCTTCTGAGCACTCCCTGAGGCACTGCCGGGACGGGCCCCGCCGCAGGGCCCGCCGCGGGCCCGCGCCCGCCGACCCGGCCTGTTCTCGGAGGCGGCGACCCGTGACAGGATGGCGGGATCAGGCGGTTTCGACCGTTTGATCCCGCCCTGTCGTCTCCCGGCCCCGCCGTACCCGGGCCGTACCAGGAAAGGAAGCCGCCGCCCCGTGTCCAGGCACCTGCTCTCCGACCGCGCCGTCGCCCTGCGCGCCCGGCTCAGCCGCGCCCGCCTCTACCTCTGCACGGACGCCCGGGAGCGGCAGGGCGACCTGCCCGAGTTCCTCGACGCCGTCCTGGCGGGCGGCGTGGACATCGTGCAGCTCCGCCAGAAGGGCCTGGAGGCCCGGCAGGAGCTGGAGCACCTGCGGGTGTTCCGCGACGCCTGCGAGCGGCACGGCGCGCTGCTGGCGGTCAACGACCGCGCCGACGTCGCCTGCGCCGCGCACGCCGACGTGCTGCACCTCGGCCAGGACGACCTGCCGGTGCCGGCCGCCCGCGCCATCGTGGGCGAGGACATCCTGATCGGCCGCTCCACCCACTCCGACGAGCAGGCGTCGGCCGCCGCCGCCGAGCCGGGCGTGGACTACTTCTGCGCGGGCCCGGTGTGGCCGACGCCGACCAAGCCGGGCCGCGAGGCGCCCGGTCCCAAGCTGCTGGAGTACGTAGCCGCCCAGCGCGAGAGCCGCCCGTGGTTCGCGATCGGCGGTGTCGACGCGGGCAACCTGGACGAGGTGCTGGCCGCCGGGGCGCGCCGGATCGTGGTCGTGCGGGCGCTCACCGAGGCCGCCGACCCGGGCGCGGCCGCCGCCGAGCTGGCCCGCCGCCTGCCCCCGCTCTGACCGCCGCACCGACCGCCGCACCCCCGGCGCGGGCAGGCCCCGGCATGGTCGACAATGGGGGCATGACCACAGGACCCGACGACGAGCGTCCGGTGCACCTGGACGACGACGACCTGCCCGTCCTGCCGGACCAGACCGCCGACGACACCGACACCGGCTGGGGCGAGTGGCGGAGCGGCGAGGACGACAACGACGCCCGCCTGCTGGAGGAGCGCCCGCCGCACTGGTGAGCCCGTCCGGCCCGACCCCCGGCCCCGCCCCGGGGCCGGTCCTGCGTCTAGATGAGCACGCCGAGCAGGAAGCCCGCCACGACCACACCCGCCAGCGCCACCATCATCCGCCACCGGTAGCGCGGGATGCGGGTCGGCCTCGGCTTGGGCGCCGGCACCATGTCGTCGCGCAGCGCCCGGACCAGCTGCCGGGCGGTGGGCCGCGCGGCGGGGTTCTTGTCCAGGCAGCGCGCCACCAGCTCGCGCAGCGGCCCCTCCATGTCGCCGAGGTCCGGGCGGCGGGAGGTGACCCGCCGCATCACCGCCGCGTTGGAGCCGGTGCCGAACGGCGGCCGCCCCGTGGCGGCGTAGACCATCGTCGCGCCCCAGGCGAACACGTCGGCGGGCGGCCCGACCGGCTCGTCCTCGATCTGCTCGGGCGCCATGTAGGCGGGGGTGCCGACCGGGCCGGTGGTGAGCGGGGTCGCGTCGGCCATCTGGGCGATCCCGAAGTCGATCACCTTGGCGCCGTCGGGGCCCAGCAGCACGTTGCCGGGCTTGAAGTCGCGGTGCACGATCCCGGCCCGGTGGACGGCCGCCAGCGCCCCGGCGGTGCGCAGCGCGACCTTGCGCAGCCGCGGGGCCGGCAGCGGCCCCCGGTCGGCGACCACGTGCTGGAGCGAGGGGCCCTCCACGAACTCGCTGACGATGTAGGGGCGGTCGCCGGTGACGTCGGCGTCCAGGATCCTGGCGGTGTGCCGCCCGGTCACCTGCCGCGCCGCGGCCGCCTCCTTGACGAACCGGCTGCGCGCCCGCTGCGTGGCGGCCGACCCGCCGCGCAGCAGCTTGACGGTGACCAGGCCGCCGCCGGAGTCGCGGCCCAGGTAGACCACGCCCTGGCCGCCCTCGCCGAGCCGGCCGAGCAGGGTGTAGCCGCCGACCAGGCCGGGGTCGTCGGGGCCCAGCGGCAGCTCGGAGGAGTGCGGGCGGATCAGGGGCGGCGCGGTGGTGAGCGAATCGTGCGGCAAGGAGGACTCCGCTCGGCGGGGGACGGACGAAGATTGCCTCATTTGTACCGTGTCCCGGCGGGCCGCGGGAGCCAAACCGGGATCTATGCCCGCTCCGCCGCGGCTGGAACACGGCGGAGCGGACGATTTTCCGGCGGGGTCGGCGGCGGGCCGTCCCCGCGGGTCAGCAGGCGCCGCCGCCCTGCGCGAACGCGCCGGTGAGCGGCAGGTCGCGGCTGGAGGAGCCGACGCCGACGCGGTAGCAGCCCTTGGCGACCTTCCAGCCGCCCGCCGCCTGGTCCCAGTACGACAGCGCGCGCCGGTCCAGCGGGAAGGTGACCCGCGCGCTGCGCCCCGGGGCCAGGGTGACCTTCTGGTAGCCCTTGAGCTGCCGGGGCGGCTGCGGCACCGCCGCGCCGGGCGAGGGCAGGCCGAGGTAGAGCTGCGGCACCGCGACGCCCGTGCGGGGCCCGGTGTTGGTGACGGTGGCCTGCACGCCGGTCGGCGTCACCGCCAGGCCGCTGTAGCGGAAGCTGGTGTAGGACAGGCCGTGCCCGAACGGGAAGCGCGGCTTCAGCTTCCTGGCGTCGTAGTGCCGGTAGCCGACGAACACGCCCTCGGAGAAGTCCACGGTCTTGTTCGCGCCCGGGTACTGGGCCGGGTTCCCGGCGGTGGGCGCGTCGCCCGCGGCGGCGGGGAAGGTGACCGGCAGGCGGCCGCCGGGGTCCACGTCGCCGTACAGAACCCGCGCCAGCGCCTCCCCGGCCTGCTGGCCCGGGTACCACGCCTGGACGATGCCCTTGACCTGGCCCGCCCACGGCGTGAGCACCGGGCCGCCGGTCTCCAGCACCACGATGGTGTTGGGGTTGGCCTTGGCGACGGCCGAGATGAGCCCGTCCTGGTCGCCCTTGAGCGGGTCGCGGGCGCAGGTGAGGGTCAGGCAGGACTTGTCGAAGAACTCGCCCTGGTTGTCGGTGGCGAACACGATCGCCACCTCGGCCTTGCGGGCGGTCTCGGCGGCGATGCGGTGGAAGCGGCCGTCGTTGTAGTCGATCCGCGCGCCCGCCCCGGCCCGCCGGGCGATGCCCTGGCGCGGGGTGACCGAGGAGAACGGCTGCACCTGCGCCGACCCGAAGCCGCTGGGGATCTCCTCGGCGCCCTTGCCGATCACCGCGATCGACTTCGGCGACTTCAGCGGCAGCGCGCCGCCGGTGTTCTGCAGCAGCGTCATGCCCGACTCGGCGAGCTGGCGCGCGGCGGTCAGGCTCGCCGACCTGTCGATCCTGGTGAGGTCGTTGCCGTAGGCGGCTCGGTCGAACACCCCGTGGGCGAACATCGTGCGCAGGATGTTGCGCGCCGCGCCGTCGACGACCTGCTGGGGGACCTTGCCCTTGAGGTTCCAGGCGTTGAACTTCAGCCCGACCGGCAGCTCCATGTCGAGCCCGCCGGCGGCGCCGGCGACCGCGTCGTGCAGGGCGGTGTGGTCGGAGACCACGAAGCCCTTGAAGCCCCACTCCGAGCGCAGGATCGAGTTCATGACCGAGCCGTCCTCGCAGGCCCACCGGCCGTTGAGCTTGCCGAACCCGCACATCACCGTCGCCGTGCCGCCGGTCCGCACCGCCGCCTCGAACGGCGGCAGGTAGATCTCGCGCAGCGTGCGCGGCGCGACCCTCATGTCGAGCGACAGCCGGTCGGTCTCCTGGGAGTAGACCGCCAGGTGCTTGACCGAGGCCATCACGCCCTGCCCCTGGGCGCCCCGGATCCAGGACGCGCCGAGCCCGGCCGACAGGTGCGGGTCCTCGCCGAGGCCCTCGAAGGTGCGGCCGTTCAGCGGCGTGCGCAGCACGTCCACGGTCGGGCCGAAGATCACGTCGTTGCCGCGGTGCCGGGCCTCCCAGGCGACCGTCGCGCCGTAGCGCCGGGCGGCCGCCGGGTCGAACCCCGCCGCCAGCGCGATCGGGGCGGGCAGCGCGGTCGCCTTGCCCTGGCGCACCCCGGCGGGCCCGTCGGCCATGAAGACCGGCGGCACGCCGAGCCGCGGGACGCCGTTGCCGGTGTCGGCGTGCGCGTTCTCGGAGAAGCCGCCGAGCGGCCCGCCCAGCGGGTCGTCGGCGGCCATCAGCGAGATCTTCTCGTCCGCGGTCAGCCTCGCCAGCAGCAGCGCGGCGCGCTGGTCGGGGCCGAGCCGGGTGTCGCACCAGGGCCGCTGCGCCGGGTCGCCGCAGCGTCCGGCGGCCTGCGCGGGGCCGGGGACGCCGGCCAGCGCCAGGACCGATGCCAGCGCCCCCGCCGCCGACATCCAGCGCTTCGCCGGGCCCATCAGCGCCCCTCGCCCTCTGGGGTGTCGTCGGCCTGCACGCGCAGGGCGTTCAGGGCGAAGGCCAGCATCTGGTAGTGGCCGACCAGGATCACCAGCTCGATCAGCCCGCGCTCGTCGAAGCGCCCGGCCAGCGCGTCCCAGGCGGCGTCGCCGAGGGTGCCGCGCTCGTGCAGCTCGTCGACGGCGGCGAGCACGGCGCGGTCGGCGCCGTCCCAGGCGTGCCCGTCCAGGTCCAGCCGCAGGGCGGCGATCTCCACCTCGGTGAGCCCGGCGTCCAGGCCGAGCCGGTGGTGGTGCGTCCACTCGTAGGAGCAGGAGCGCAGGTGCGCGGTGCGCAGGATCGCCAGCTCGCGGACGCGCGCGCTCAGCGTGCCCTTCATCAGCAGCATCGACCCGAACCCGATCCAGGAGTCGAACAGCTCCCGGTGGCGGCCGAGGGTGGTGAAGACGTTCAGCGGGCCGGTGGCGGCGACCACGGCCCTCAGCACCTCGCCCCACTCGCCCTCGGGCAGCGGCGGGATGCGCGGGGTCCGGGGGTCGGGGGACTGCGGGGAGGACGCGGCGGGAGTATCGGCGGGCATGGCGATATTTCTGCCACCAAACAGTGGGACAGTTCTACCCCGGGGCGGGGATTTGGCCGGATCGTGTCACTTTCGTCACACGCGTCAACCGTCCCGCCGCCCGGCCGTCCCCGGCGGGCGGGTCAGGACCGGCGCGCGGTGGCCGCGACCGCGAGGCCGGCCAGCGCGTCGCGGGCCTCGGCGGTGATCGGGGCGGCGGCGAGCGCCGCCCCGGCCCGCTCGGCGTACTCGTCGATCATCGCCTCGCAGGCGGCCAGGCCGCCGCTGCCCTCGATGATCGAGCGCAGCTCGGCCACCCCGGCGGCGTCCAGCCCCGGGTCGCCGAGCCGCCGCTCCAGCTCGGCGGCCTCGGCCGCGCCCGCGCGGGCCAGCGTCAGCGCGACCAGCACGGTGCGCTTGCCCTCGCGCAGGTCGTCCCCGGCGGGCTTGCCGGTCTCGGCGGGGTCGCCGAACACCCCCAGCACGTCGTCGCGCAGCTGGAACGCGATGCCCAGCGGCAGCCCGTACCCGGTCAGCGCCGCGTCGATCTCGGGCGTGCCCCCGGCCAGCGCCGCGCCCAGCTGCAGCGGCCGCTCGATGGTGTACTTGCCGCTCTTGTACTCCACCACCCGCAGCGCCGCCTCGACCGTGCCGCCGCCGCGCACGCCCTCCAGCAGGTCCAGGTACTGGCCGCACATCACCTCGGTGCGCATCAGGTCGTACACCGGGCGTCCGCGCCGCAGCCGCGCGGCGTCCAGGCCGCTGTCCTCGTACATCTCGGCCGACCACGACAGGCACAGGTCGCCCAGCAGGATCGCCGCGCCCTCGCCGAACGTCGCGGCCGCACCCGGCCAGCCCGCCTCCCGCGCCAGCTCCTCGAAGCGGCGGTGCACCGACGGCTGGCCCCGGCGGGTGTCGCTGGAGTCCATGACGTCGTCGTGGATCAGAGCGCTGGCCTGCAGGAACTCCAGCGACGCCGCGGCGTTCACGATGCCCTCGCCGGATCCGCGGGCCTCCTCGCCGCCGGCCGCGCGCCAGCCCCAGTAGCAGAAGGCCGGCCGCAGCCGCTTGCCGCCCGACATCAGGACGGTCAGCGCGGACAGCATCGGCGCCAGGTCCTCGCCGACGGCGAGCAGACCGGGGCGCTGACGGTCGACGAAGGTCAGCAGGGCCTCGTCGATCTCCTTGCGGATGCGGCTGGTGGACATGCGATGATCGTATCCAGCGGGGTGCGCGGTTCCGCCCGTGGCCTCGGCAAATCGTCTTACTTCTCATAAAACTGGGCACAGTGGTCACGTCCGCACCGCCGATCGCCGCGACGACCCGGTCGGCGGATTTCGCTACCCTGGACGAATGCGACGCCTGCGCCCCGACCGTGCCCCCACCATCCGCGAACTGCTGGCCGACGGAGCACGCTCGTTCTCCTTCGAGTTCATGCCGCCGAAGTCGGACGAGGGCGCGCGCAGCCTCTGGCGGGCCATCCGCGAGCTGGAGCCGCTCCAGCCCACGTTCGTGTCGGTCACCTACGGCGCGGGCGGCTCCACCCGCGACAACACCGTCGAGATCGTCGAGCGCATCGCCACCGAGACCACGCTGACGCCGGTCGCGCACTTCACCGCCGTCGACCACTCCCAGGCCGAGCTGCGGAACCTGATCGGCCGCTTCGCCGCCGCCGGGGTGCGCAACATCCTGGCGCTGCGCGGCGACCCGCCGGGCGACCCGACGGCCGAGTGGGTCAGGCACCCCGAGGGCGTGGAGTACGCCGCCGAGCTGGTCCGGATGATCCGCTCCTATGGCGACTTCTGCGTCGGGGTGGCGGCCTTCCCCTACAAGCACCCGCGCTCGCGCGACATCGACAGCGACACCCGCTACTTCGTGGACAAGTGCCGCGCCGGCGCCGACTACGCGATCACGCAGATGTTCTTCCGCGCCGAGGACTACTTCCGGCTGCGCGACCGGGTCGCGGCCGCCGGGTGCGACGTGCCGATCATCCCGGGCATCATGCCGGTCGGCCGGATGAGCACCATCGAGCGCTCCGAGCAGCTGTCGGGCGCGCCGTTCCCGCCCGAGGTCCGCGCCCGCTTCGACCGCGTCGCGCACGACCCCGAGGCGGTGCGCCGGCTCGGCATCGAGCACGCCGCCGAGGTGTCCCGCGAGCTGCTGGAGCAGGACGCCCCCGGCATCCACTTCATCACCTTCAACAAGTCCACCGCGACCCGCGAGGTCTACGGGCTGATCGACGCGGCCGGGTACGGCGCCAGCGGCAGCCGCCCGCCCATCACGGCGTAGCGGGGCCCGCCCCCGGGGAACTCGAAGTCGGTCAGCAGGTCGACCATGCCCACCGAGCGGTAGAGGCGGCGGGCCGGGGTGTCGTCGGCGGCGTGCAGCGTGGACAGCACCACCGTCCGCTCCGGGCGGCCGGCGCACAGCCCCGTCAGCAGCGCCCGGCCCAGGCCGCGGCCCTGCGCCTCGGGGTGCACGTGCAGCTCGGCGACCTCGAACGGGTCGTCCAGCCACTCGGCCGCGTGCTCCTCGCCGCCCAGCCGCACCAGCGCGCCGTGCACCACGTCGTGCCACCACTGGCCGCGCTCGCCGTGGAAGCCGTAGGCGAAGCCGCGCACCGCCGGGGGCAGGCCGGGCAGCGCGCCGCGCCGCTCGGCCACCAGGGCGCGGAAGCCCGGGTAGGACGCGTGCCGGTCCATGATGGTGTGCCGCCCCGGCAGCTGGTCGGCGGGCGGCCGCATCGCCGCCGCGTACACCTCCAGCACGGGGCGCAGCCGGCGCAGGAACGCCCGCCGGTCGATCTCGCGCAGTCTCGGCTCCCTCACCCGGTAGAGACTAGACCCGCCCGATGGTGCGGCGGGTGGCCGCGAGCCTTTGGTAGATGTCCCACAGGATGCGGTCGGCGGCCTTCTGCAGGTTGCCGCGCTGCGCGTCGAGCTGGCCGCCCCACTCCCGGGCCTCGGGGCCGAGCCAGGCGTCGGTGCCGCGCAGCGTCTTCTGCGCCGGGTCCAGCGCCTGGCGCAGCTTGCCGATGCTGCCGTAGGCGTCGGCGTACGCCTGGTAGAGCTGCTGGTAGGCGGGGTTGGGCTGCTCGCCGGGGGCGAGCGCCGCCGCGGCGGCGGCCGACAGGGGCGGCTCCAGAGAACCGGGGGGCGGTGGTGCGGACATCGCGGCCTCTCATCAGGCGAGATTCCTGGGCGCGCTTTCGGTGGCAGGGCGCAGCGGCGGGTGGACGGGCGACCCGGCCTGCTGCGCGGGAGCGAGACCTTGCGTGCCGTGTTGGGCAGCGGGCTGGGCGGCCTCCCGTGCTGGGGCCAGTCCTTCGCCAGAGGTTCCGGTCTGTTGGGCAGGGGCGAGACCTTGCGTGCCCTGCTGGGCAGCAGGTTGGGCGGCCTCGCGGGCCGGGGCCAGGCCGTCGCCGGGGGAACCGGCCTGCTGGGCGGGGGAGAGGCCCTGGGCGGGCGCGCCCGCCCGCAGGTCGAGCTTGCCTATGGCCTCGCGGGTGCGCTTGCTCATGTCGGCGCCGGTGAGCACCTGGACGGCCACCGCGCCCACGCCCACGCGGTCGGCCTCGGCCAGGAACGCGCGCAGCCACTTGACGTCCATCACCAGGTGGTGGCTGGCGGTGCCGAGCGACTCCTCGATCACCTTCAGCCGCGCCTTGTCGCCTCCGGCGGCGTCCAGCAGCGCCGCCGTGCCCGCCGGGCCGAGCCGCTCGTAGAGCTTCTCGGTGTAGTCGGGGTCGTCGGCGTTGGCCTTCAGGTGCTTCCACACGGTGTCGGGGACGGGCTTGCCGTCCTGGACCGCTCCCGCGACCGCCAGCGCGTCGGCCTTGGCCGCCTTGGCGGCGGCCTGCCGGTTGGGGAAGGCGCCCAGGTCGCCGGCCCCCTTGGGGGTGGTGGCGCGCTTGGGCGGCGGCTGCACCGGCTTGCGGGAGCCGCCCGCGCCCGATCCCGCGCTGCCCGCGTTCCCGGGGGACGGGGTGGGCGCGGGCGGCGGCGTCGCGACGCCGCCGCCCTCGTCCGGATGGGTGATCGCGTAGTTGTACCGGCGCGACAGCATGCCGATCTGCTCGCTGGCCCACAGCGCGACCTGGTCGGCCTGCCGGTACCCGGTGGACGGCACGCCCGGCGGCGGCCGGTGCGCCGAAAGCCACGCCTTGATGGCGTTGTCGGCGTCCTGCACCTGCTTGAGGAGCTGGTTCAGCGCCGCCGGGTCGATGCCCCGGAAGTCGGAGTCGCGCGCGGCCGGGCCGGTGCGCATCTGCGCGGTCATCGTCCCTCCGGGAGGTCGCGGGCGGGGACCAACTACGATCGACTCCCCAGAATCACACTCGTATCACGCGCTGTCGAGGGCCTTGTCGAGGGCGGCGCGGACCGATCCGGGATCGCGGGCCACCACCGCGCCGCCGCCGGCCACCACGATGGGCCGCTGGATGAGCACCGGGTGCGCCACCATGACCTCGATCCACCGCGCCCGGTCGTGCGGCAGGTCCTTCAGGCCGAGCTCCTTGGCGACCGGCTCGTTCAGCCGCGCCACCTCCCACGGCTGCGCGCCGATGCCGGTCAGCAGCGCGTCGAACTCCTCGGCCGTCGGCGGCTCGTCCAGGTAGCGGCGCTCGGTGTAGGCCACCCCGGCCTCGTCCAGCGCCGCCTTGGCCGCGCGGCTCTTGGAGCAGCGCGGGTTGTGCCAGAGCTCGGTGCCCGTCGTCTCTTCCCCGCCGGTGCTCATTCGTCTCCTCCCACCTCGGCGGCCTCGCCGCCGGTGATGCGCAGCAGTTCCTCGTAGGAGGTGGGGAAGACGGTGTGCGGGTGCCCGCCCGCCGCCCAGACCTCCTCGTACTTGTCCAACCAGACGTCCACGAGGGTACGGACCGGCGCCGGGTGGCCGAGGGGGGCGACACCCCCGATGGGCTGGCCCGTGGCCTCCCGCACGAACTCGGGGGAGGCGCGCTTGACCTCGGCCGCGCCCACCAGCGCCGCGACCCTGCCGGTGTCCACCCGGTGCGCGCCGCTGGTCAGCACCAGCAGCGGCGCGCCGTCGGCGTCGAAGATCAGGCTGTTGGCGATCGCGCCCACCTCGCAGCCGAGCTGGTCGGCGGCGGCCTGGGCGGTACGGGCGGAATCGGGCAGTTCCACGATCCGCCCAGCGGCGCCCTGCGCCCGCAGGGCGGCGGCGACACGTTCGGCGTTGGGATGCATGGGCAGCACCTTAATGAGGAACGCCGACCCCCGCCCCCAGGGGAGGAGACCAGTGAAGACACGGCTCGCCGCATTGGCCGCGGGAGGCGCCCTGCTCACCGCGGGCTGCGTGCCCGAGGGCAGCGGCCCGGAGGAGGACGGCGCGGGCCCGGTGGCCTCGCCCGGCGCCCCGTCCAGGATTCCGTCCAGTGCCCCTTCCGGCACTCCGTCCAGCAAGCCGTCCGGTGCCTCCGCACCGGCTCCCGCGCCCACCCGGCCGGGGCAGCGGACGCTGAAACCGGGCGCCAAGGGCGAGGACGTCCGGGCGCTCCAGCGGCGCCTGGCCGAACTGCGCTACGACCCCGGAAAGGCCGACGGTCGGTACGGGCCCGCGACGCAGATGGCGGTGTGGGCCTTCCAGAAGGTCAACAGGATCAAGGTGACCGGCACGCTGGGACGGCGCTTCTGGACGGCCCTGGACGCCCCCGCGCAGCCGCGGCCCATGGCGAAAAGGCGCGAGGCCGACAGGGTCGACGTGGACCTGCGCCGCCAGTACCTGGTGGTCTACCGGGACGGCGCGCCCGCCCTGATCACGCACATCTCGTCGGGGTCGGGGGAGTACTACTGCGCCAAGGACCCGGGCGCGTCCGCCGCGCGCTGCCGCTACGCCACGACGGGCACCGGCGACTTCCGCACCGGGCGGCGTGCGTCGGGCTGGGAGGTCTCCCCGCTCGGCCGCCTCTACAACCCGATCTACTTCAACGGCGGGATCGCCTTCCACGGCGCCCTCGACGTCCCCCGGTACCCGGCCTCGCACGGCTGCGTGCGGATGCCGATGCACATCGCGGAGGACTTCCCGAAGCTGGTCGGGACCGGCGTCCCGGTGCACGTCCGGCGGCCTCGCTGACGCGCCCGGGCATGCCGCGGGACGCTCCGGCGTTGTGCTGTGCGAAGGCCCTGACCTGCACGGTCTCCGCCATGATCGCCGAGGGTGGCGACACGTGTTCGAACGCGTTGACGAATCGCCGCCCGGAGGGTTTACTGTGAGTGCGTCGAACTTATGTTCGACGTGGTACGGGACTCGCGGACCGTGCCAGGGCAGCGTCCCCGCCATGGCCGTGCGCGCGACGGCCGTGGCGGGACGGACGGCCGGGCGGAGAGAGGGGAAGCTCTCCGCCCGGCCGGCCCGAGCCCCGGAAGGAGGCAGTTGATGTCCGGAACCACCACGCGCGGAGCCCCCTCCGCCGTCCATTCCGCGGCCGGCGCCGTGTCCGGTTCGAGGGCCGCGTACGGCTCCGCCCGCTCCGACGACGCGCCGAGCCCGCGCCCCCGCCCGCACCCGGCCCCCCGCCCCTCGCACAGCGCGGTGAGCTACCTGCGCTCGGCCCGGATGAGCCTGGCCGAGGCGGCGGAGAGCACGACCCCCTCCGTCCGCTACGTGTGCGCCCACCTGGCGGCCCTGCGCGCCGCCCGCGCGATGCTGATCGCCAGGGATCCGGCCGAGTCGCACCGGCGGGGCCGCCCCACGAGCGCCTGGGTGCTGCTGCCCGAGGCCGAGCCCACGCTGAGCGAATGGGCGGCCTACTTCGCCGCCGGCGCCGACAAGCGCGCCGCCGCCGAGGCGGGCCTGCCGCGCGCCGTGACACCCCAGGAGGCCGACGAGCAGCTGCACGACGCCGACGTGTTCGTGACGCTGGTGGAGGACACCCTGGGCGTCCCCGGGCAGGGGACGCTGCCGACCATGCCCGATATGAGGGCCAGCTAGCCGCCCTCCCGGCGCCCGCCCCGGGCGCCGCCGCGCTCCGGTCGTCCTTCCCCCGACCGGCCGCGCCGGATCGGCGGGACCCCGCCGCCGCCCCTCCTCACCGGCGGGGCGGGGTCCCGCGATCCGGCGACGCCCGCCCGGCCCTGCCTCCCCTGGGCCGAGCGGACGGTGACGATCGCGCCGGTGGACGCCGCCCCTCCCCCGAGGCGGCTCCACCGGCGCGATCTTCCATGTCCGCGGCGTCCCCGCGCCGGCAGGCCGACGGGGCTTGCCGCCCGGCTCAAGTCGTCAGACGGGTCCTGAAAGGGAGGGCAGGGCAGCCCAGGGAGGCTCGGCCGGTCCGCAGGCCCGGCGGAGCTTGCCGCCCGGCCCAGGTCATCAGACGGATCCCGGAAGGGCGGGCAGGGCAGCCTGGGGAGGCCCGGCGGGTCGGTCAGGGCAGGGGCGGCAGGGCGGACAGGGACTCGCGGAGCCGGAATTTCTGGATCTTGCCCATGGCGTTGGCCGGGAAGGACTCGGCCAGGTACCAGTGCCGGGGCGTCTTGTGCGGCGCGAGCCGGGCGCGCAGGTGCTCGTGCAGCGCGGCCGAGGTGGGCGGGTCGGCCGGGTCGGCCGGGATCACCACCGCCGCCACCTGCTCGCCCCAGTCGGGGTCGGGCACGCCCAGGACGACGGCGGAGGCCACCGCCGGGTGGCCGGCCAGCGCCTCCTCGATCTCGCGCGGGTAGACGTTCTCGCCGCCGCGGATGATCATGTCCTTGAGGCGGCCGGTGACGCGCAGGTGCCCGCGCCCGTCCAGGGCGCCGAGGTCGCCGGTGTGCAGCCAGCCGTCGGCGTCCACCGCGGCCGCGGTCGCCTCGGGCATCCCGTGGTAGCCCAGCATGACCTGGTGGCCGCGGGCGCAGATCTCGCCGGGCTCGCCGACCGGGACGACCGTGCCGGCGGCCGGATCGACGATCTTGATCTCGACCTGCGGGAGGGGGCGGCCCGCGTGCGCCTTGTCCTCGGGGGAGTCGTCCGGGGCGGTCTGGGTGATGACCGGGCTCAGCTCGGTCTGCCCGTAGACGGTGGAGAAGCGCGCCCCGAACCGGCGCTCGGCCTCGGCGATCAGCGGGGCGGGCACCACGTCGCCGCCCGACATGACCGTGGTGCAGGCCGACAGGTCGAACTCGTCGAAGCGGGGGTGGGCCAGCAGGCCCGCCAGCATCGCCGGGACGCCGCCGAACAGGTTCGCCCGCCACCGCTCCAGCGAGTCCAGAACGACCTCGGGGTGGAAGAACTGCGCCAGGACGAGGGTGGCCCGGTTCAGGGACGCGCCGAGCACCGACAGCCCGCAGCCCGCCGTGTGGAACAGCGGCAGCGCGGTCGCCCACACCCCGCCTTCGGTGAAGCCGGCGCGCGCGGCCACCAGGGACGCGTTGGTGACCAGGCCCCGGTGGTGCAGCAGCGCGCCCTTGGGGAAGCCGGTGGTGCCGGAGGTGTACTGGATCTGGGCGGGCGCGCCGGGGTCGACGTCGGGGAGCGGGCCGGGGTCCACGGCCGCCAGCTCGTCGAGCCAGGACGCCAGGGGCACGAGTTCGCGCAGCCGAGGGGTGCGGGCCCGGACGTTGCGCACGACGGCGGCCATGTCCGTCCCGCGGAAGGCGTCCACGTAGGCGACGCCGACCGCGCCGGACTGCGTCAGCACGTACTCCAGCTCGGGTTCGCGCAGCGCGGGGTTGGCGGTCACCAGCACCAGGCCCGCCATGGACGCGCCGTACTGCAGGATCACCCACTCGGGCACGTTCGGCGCCCACAGCGCGACGTGCTCGCCGGGCTGGAAGCGCGCCGACAGCCAGGTGGCGGCGCGGTGCGCGGCGTCCAGCAGCTCGCGGTAGGTCCAGGTGCGGTCGGTGCGGCCGTCCCCGGTGAGCGCGCCGCCGGGCGGCGCGGCCTCGGCCAGCGCGATCCGGTCGGGGACGGCGGCCGCCGCGCGCGCCAGCACGCGGCCGGGGGTGAGGTCCAGGACGGGCTGGGAGGTGTCGGCGGGCCAGTACGACTCGGTGAGGGTCATCGGTCCTCCAGGTCGGCCTCGGTGGGGACGGGGCCGCCGCCCTCGGGTATCCAGCGGCCCGAATCGCGCCACTTCACCGCCTCGTGGAAGCCGTGCGCGGCGGCGAACTCCTGGAACCAGCGGCCCTCGGGGGAGTGCCGGGTGATGCCGTCGAACAGGGTGGCCAGGATCTGGGTGCCCTGCAGCCCCATGTTCTCGTACGCCTGGTTGATCATGAGCTTCTGCATGGCGAGCTGGTTGACCGGCACGCCCGCGACGCGGTCGGCCAGCGCCTCCACCCGCGCGTCCAGCTCGCCGGCGGGCGCCGACTCCAGCACCAGGCCCCACCCGGCGGCCTGGACGCCGTCGATGGTGTCGCCGGTCAGCAGCATCCGCTTGGCGCGCTCGGCGCCCAGCCGGTACACCCACATCGCGGTGGTCGGGCAGCCCCAGACTCGGGCGGGCGGGTAGCCGATGCGGGCGTCGTCGGCCATGACGACCATGTCGCACGACAGCGCGATGTCGCTGCCGCCCGCGACCGCGTGCCCGTGCACCTTGGCGATGGTCGGCTTCAGCGACCGCCACAGCGAGAAGTAGTCGTCGGTGAACTCCTTCATCACCCGGTAGTCCAGGATCGGGTCCCAGGTCTTGTCCCGCTGGGTGCCCTTGCCGTCCTCGGCCGAGATCTTGAGGTCGTAGCCCGCGCAGAACGCGCGGCCCGCGCCCTGCAGCACGATGACGTGCACCTCGGGGTCGTCGTTGGCGCGGCGCACGGCGGCGCGCAGCTCGCCGGGCATCCGGAAGTCGATGGCGTTCAGCCGCTCGGGCCGGTTGAGGGTCAGGTACGCCTTGCGGTCGCGGGTCTCGTACTCGATCGTCTCGAACGTCACGGGTTTCCCTCCATGATGAGCCGCACCACGTCCGCCCACCGGTCGAGCAGCGCCGCGCGGTCGGCGCCGTCGCGGTAGAGGACGTCGGAGATGGCGATGCCGCGCAGCAGCTGCACGGTCAGGTCGGCGATCAGCGGGTAGGCGGGCGACGCGGCGACCGCCGGGCCCACCACCTCGCCGATCACCCGGTACAGGTCGCGCCGGGCGGCGCCCTCGGCCCGGCGCAGCACCGCGCGCAGCGCCGGGCTGGTGCGGGCGGCGGCCCACAGCTCCAGCTCCGCGCCGAACGAGGGGGTCAGCAGCGCCGCGCGCAGCACCCGCAGCGCGCGGGCGACCGGGTCGGCGTCCGCCGGGGCCTCCGCGAGCGCCTTCCGGACGGCCCGCTCGTTGCGCTCGACCAGGCCGCCGATCGCGGCGCCGAACAGCTCCTCGCGGGTGCGGAAGTGGTGCAGCAGCGCGCCGCGGCTGACCCCGGCTCTGCGCTGCACCTCCAGGGTCGTGGTGGCGGCGTAGCCCCTCTCGACCAGGGACTCGACCGCCGCCTCCACCAGGCGGGCGCGGGTCGCCTCCCGCTGGTCGTCGCGTCTGGTCATGCCGCACCCCTTTTCACCGTCAGGGCTGACTGTGAAAAGGACGATCGCACACCGGGGGCGGGCCGGGGAAGGGGCCGGGTGCGACCATTTCTTCGCCCGCCCCTGACAATGTGGGGCGTGAGACGAGCGGAGCCCGGCGGGCGCGGACTGGTGGCCCTGCTGGCGTTCCTGGGCGTCATGGCCTACTCGCTGGCGATGGCCGTGGTCACCCCCGCGTTGCCGCTGCTGCAGTCCGGCCTGCGCACCACCGCCGCGGGCGCCGCCTGGGCGCTGACGGCGATGACCCTGTCGGCGGCGGTCAGCACGCCGGTCGCCGGGCGGCTGGGGGACCTGTACGGGCCGCGCCGCGTGCTGCTGGCCGTGCTGGCGGTCGCGACCGCGGGCATGGTGGTCGCCGCGGCCGCGCCCACGCTGCCGGTGATGCTGGCGGGACGGGCGCTGGCGGGCGTCGGCGGCGGGGTGTTCCCGCTGGCCTACACGATCGTGCGCGAGGTGTTCCCGCCCGCGCGCACCGCCTCGGCGATCGGGCTGATGTCATCGATGCTGGGCCTCGGCGGCGCGCTGTCGTGGTGCGTGGCCGGGCCGATCATCGACCTGCTCGGCTGGCGCTGGCTGCTGTGGCTGCCGGTGTTCGGGCTGGTGCCCGGCCTGCTGGCGGCCTGGTGGATCGTTCCCGAGGCCGCGCCCCGCCCGGCCGGGCGGGTGGACTGGTGGGGCGCGGGCCTGTTCGCGGCCTGGCTGGCGGCGGCGCTGACCGCGCTCACCCAGGGCATGTCCTGGGGCTGGACCTCGCCCGGCGTGCTCGGCCTGGCGGCGCTGGCGGCCGTCCTCGCCGCCGTGTGGCTGCGCGTGGAGGGCCGCGTCGCCGACCCGCTGGTCGACCTGCGGCTGATGCGGCGGCGCGGGGTCTGGACGGCGAACGCCGCCTCGCTGCTGTCGGGGTACGCGCTGATGGCGGGCGGCATCCTGTTCCCGCTGCTGGTGCAGCTCCCGGAGGCCACCGGCTTCGGGTTCGGCGGCACGGCCACGCAGGCCGCGCTGCTGCAGATCCCGGCGAGCGTCGGCATGACCGCCGCCGGGGTGGCCTGCGGGGCGCTGGACCGCCGGATCGGCTCGCGCGCCGTTCTGCTGTTGGGCGCGGTGCTGACCGGCGCGGGCTACGCGTTCGTGGCGGTCGCGCACCACGAGATGTGGCAGCTCTACGTGGGCGGGATCGCGCGCGGCGTCGGCCTCGGGTTCGCCTACGCGGCCGTGGCGACGCTGGTCGTGACGGCCGTCCCCGCCGAGCGGACCGGCGTGGCCAGCGGCATCAACACGCTGCTGCGCACGGTCGGGGCCTCGCTGGGCACCCAGGTCAGCGCGGTCATCGTGGCGGCCTCGGCGACCGCCGCGACCGGCCTGCCCGCCGAGGGCGGCTTCACCCGCGGCTTCGCGGTCAGCGCCGTCGTCATGGGCGGGGTGCTGGTGCTGGCCCTGCTCGTGCCGCGCGCCGGGGCCCGCCGCCGCTGCGCGGCGCGCGCCGAGTCGCCCGCCGAACCGGCCTCCACCGCTGATCGCTGAGCCTCCGCGCCGCGGGCTTCCTATGCTGGGGCCATGGACGCCACCGCAGCGCCCGGCGCCTCCCGGCGCCCCTCGCTGGAGACCGTCGTCGCCGCGGGCGTCGCCGTGCTGGTGGTCGCCGGCACCATCGGCCAGGCGCTGCGGACGCCCGCGCAGTCCCCGGGGCGCACCGTCCTGGACTGGACGCTGATCCTCACGGCGTGCGGCGCGATGTTCCTGCTGCGGCGCCGCCCGCTCCCGGCGTGCGTGTACGTGATCGCGGCGTCCGGCTTCTACTACGTGACCAGCCCGGTGGACGGGCCGCTGATCGCGGTGCTGATGGTGACGCTGTACGGGGTCGCCGCCACCGGCCGCACGGTCGCGGCGGCGTCGCTGGCGGCGTTCTCGGTGACCTCCGTCGCGCTCAGCACGCTGCGCGGCAACAAGGACCTGAACACCGCCGCGCTGGTGATGATGACCGGCTGGATCGTGGCGGTCGTCGCGCTCGGCGCCGCGGCCCACGGCCGCCGCCAGGCGCTGCGCGCCGCCGCCGAGCGCGCCGCCGAGCAGGCCCGGCTGCGCGCCACCGAGGAGCGGCTGCGCATCGCCCGCGAGCTGCACGACGCGGTCGGCCACAACATCTCGATGATCAACGTGCAGGCCGGCACCGCGCTGCACCGGATGGCCGCCGACCCCGGCCGGGCCGAGGCCGCGCTCGCGGTGATCAAGGACGCCAGCAAGCAGACGCTGCGCGAGCTGCGCGCCACCCTGGGCGTGCTGCGGCAGGTGGACGAGGACGCGCCGGTCCGCCCGCCCGGCGGCCTGGCCAGGCTGGAGGAGCTGGCCCGCCACGCCGAGCTGGCCGGGCTCGCACCCGCCGTCCGGGTCCGCGGCGAGCCCCGGCCGCTGCAGGCCGACCTGGACCTGGCCGCCTACCGCATCCTGCAGGAATCGGTCACCAACGTGATCCGGCACGCCGCGGCCGGGACGCTGCGGGTGCTGGTCGACTACGGCGAGACCGCCCTCCGCCTGGAGATCGACGACGACGGCACGGGCCCGCCCGGCGTCCCGGACGAGGGCGGCAGCGGCATCGCCGGGATGCGCGAGCGCGCCCGCGCCCTGGGCGGCGAACTGGACGCCGGCCCCAAGCCCGGCGGCGGCTTCCGGGTGCGGGCCCGGCTGCCGTACGGGACCGCCGGACCCGCCTGACCCGCACGCGGCCCCGACCCCCACGCACCGCCGTCTTCATCGTGCCGGCCCGCTTCCGTATAACCAACCGCACATATCCCGCCCGCCAAACGGCATTTGTGACGCATGTCGCACGGCGTCACGATGACAGCGACCGAACGGACCGGGGGCGAACCCCGGCTGGCCGCAGGGCGGTGGCGCGGATGACAGGGCGAACCGAGATCATCGGAACGGGACCGGAGGCGGCCGACGACCGGCGCAAGTGGGCGATGCTGGCCATCGTCTCGGCCGGCTTCCTGACGATGACCATGAACTGGTTCGCGATCGCGCCCGGCTTCGGGCAGATCAGCGAGGAGTTCGGCCTGGAGATCCCGCAGGTGGCCCTGCTGATCTCGGTGTTCGTCATCGGCTACGGGATCTTCCACATCCCCGGCGGCTTCGTGGCGACCCGCTGGGGGATGCGCACCGTGCTGGCGCTCGGCCTGGCCGTGGAGGGCCTCGCGGCGGCGGCCTCGGCCGTCGTCCCCGACTACTGGACGCTGATGGCGGTGCGCGTCGTCGCCGGGATCGGCGCGTCGGTGTTCGCCGCGATCGGCGTCGCGGCGGTCAGCGTGTGGTTCCAGCACCGGCACCACGCGCTCGCCCTCGGCGTCACCTCGGCCTGCTTCGCGGTCGGCTCGGCGCTCGGGCTGTACGTGTGGGACCCGGTGACCGGCGCGCTCGGCTGGCGCGGCGCGCTCGCGCTGGGCGGCGCGCTGTGCCTGGCGGTGGCGGCGGCCAGCGCCGTCTGGTTCCGCGTCCCGCCGGGCAGCGAGCGCCTGCACGGCGTCCGGCTCACCCGCCGGGCCGTCCGCGAGACGCTGGGCAACCGCGACATGTGGCTGTACGGCGTGGCCTTCCTCGGCGCCTACGGGGCCTTCCTCGGCGGCTCGCAGCTCATCTCCGGATACGGCGCCGACGAGCGGCACTTCAGCTCGGGCGAGGTGGGCCTGGCCGCCCTGCTGATCGGCGTGGCCGGGGTGCCCGGCAGCATCCTGGGCGGCTGGGTCGGCGACCGCTTCGCCAGCGTGCGCACCGTCTTCACGGCCGCGGCGATGGTGGAGGGCCTGTTCTTCTTCCTGGTGCCGCTGGCCGGACCGGGCTGGTTCTGGCTGCCCGCGTTCGGCATCGGCTTCATGTTCAACTTCGGCTTCTCGGTCTGGCAGACGGTGCCGGGCTCGGCGCGCGGCATCTCCGAGGAGAACATCGGCACCGCCGTAGGACTGATGCTCAGCGTCTCGGCGATCGGCGGCTTCCTGCTGCCGTTCCTGTTCGGACGCATCGTCCCGGCCGCCGGCTACCCGATGGCCTGGGGCTTCTTCGGCGCGGTGAGCATCGTCTGCGCCCTGGCCGCCCTGCTGGTCCGCGCGCCGAAACCGGCCGCGGCCCCCGGCGCCGCCCCCGTCACCGCAAGCGAACCCGCAACAGGCTGAGAAGCGGCGGCGCTGGTCCCACCTGGCACACCCGCCGGTTTCCTACCGGAAATCCGCGTCGAGCACTACGGTGCCGGCGTTCAGGCCGATGACGAAGCCGGAAGGCAGCGCCGACAGCGCCAGCCCCTCGTGGTGAACGTGCAGGACGGTCCGCAAGGAACCGTCGAGATTCCAGACCCGAACAGTGCGGTCCCGGCTGGCGGTCACGAGGTGGCCGCCGCCCGGGCCCGGGAGCGCGCACACGGCGTTGACGGCGTCGACGTGACCGGTGAGCACATGCAGGGGCTCTCCGGACCGTGGATCCCAGATGCGCGCCGTGCCGTCGTTGCTCGCGGTGGCGAGGAGGGCGTCACCATCGGGGGAAGGGACGGCGCACATCGAGTTCACCGTCCCGGTGTGAGCGGTGAGGATGTGCCGCGGCGGCAAGGAAAGGGTCTTATGGCGTCTCCCCCATCCCCGCAACTGCTCGTCCGGGCGCGGGAGGACATCCCAGATCCGGACGATGTTCTGGTTGGCGGCGGCGACGAGGCCGCCGCCGCCCGCCACGGGGAGACCGCACATGGAGTGCTGGGGATGGGCGTGGACGACGGTGCGCAGCAGAGCGCCGGTCGCCGGCTCCCAGATCCGCAGGGAGCGGTCCGCGTGAGAGGTGGCGAGGAGCGGGCGGCCGTCGGCCATGGGAAGGACGCACACGGCGCTCGCGGCGTCGAGGTCGCCGACGCGGCGGCGGAAGCGGCCCCGGCCGGTCAGGGCGCGGATCGACTCTCCGGACAGGGGGTCCCGGATGCGGGGAGTCGGCAGGCCCCGGGAGGCTCCGCTCTTGGCGCCCGGCGCGCCATGGCCGATCGTGACGAGCAGGGTGTCCCCGTCGGCGGTGGGGAGCGCGCAGAGCATGCCCTGCCGGACGGGTCCCACGACGCCCATGCTGTCCGCCCGCACCTGCGGGGCCGTACCGGCCTCGGGGTCCCAGATCTCCACGGTGCGGTCCGCGACGGCCAGGAGCAGGCGGCCGTCCGCCGTGGTGAGGGCCTGCACCGCCCGCGCCCGGCCGGTGTGGGCGCCGGTGCGTTGGACGGCCTTGTTGTCGGGGTCCCAGATCCGCACGGTCCGGTCGGTCCGGTCGGTGCGGTCCTGGCTGACGGTGGCGAGGATCGGGCGGCCGTCGGGGGTGGGGATCGCGCACATCGCGCTGACGGTGTCGGTGTGCCCGGTGAGCGCGTGGCGGGTGGTCACGTCGGCCGGGTCCCAGATGTGCACCGAGTGGTCGCCGTGCGCGGTGGCGAGCAGGCTGCCCCCGCCGGGGGCGGGCACCGCGCAGATCACCTTCACGGGTTCGGTGAGCTCGGTGAAGGTGGACACGAGCGTTCCGGACCGCGGATCCCAGACGCGGACGGAGTGGTCCTCGTGCGCGGTCGCCAGGAGGTGGCGGCCGTCCTTCATAGGGAGGGCGCACGCGGCGGTCATGCCGTTGACCTCCAGCGATGTGCCGCCGAAGTGGTTCGTCACCTCCTTGACGTCCTCCAGGACGTGCCGCTTGGCACCGGTCTGCGGGTCCCAGACCTGCGCGGTGCCGTCATGCCCGACGGTGGCGAGGAGCGGGGGATCGAAACCGGGAAGCGCGCACACGGTGTGCACCTGGCCGCTGACCGAGGACTCCCTCCTCGCGTGGACGAGGGTGTGCCGCACCGCGCCCGACTGCACGTCCTGGATCTGCGCCTTGACGCCGTCGCCGGTCGTGGTCAGCAGGACGCGGCCGTCCGGCAGAACGGACGCGCACAGGGAGGTCACCTGGCTCGGCAGACGCCCGACGGTGCTCTGGAGGGCGCCCACGTAGGGGTCCCAGATCCGGATCTTGCCGTCCTGTCCGGCGGTGGCGAGCAGGACGTGCCCGTCGGGCGAGGGGATGGTGCACATCGCCTTCACCGCTCCGGTGTGGCCGGTGAGCGTGTGCTTGACGGTCACGGTGTGCGGATCCCAGATCCGCACGGAGGTGTCGCGGCTGGCGGTCGCGAGGAGGGCCGGCCCGTCGGGGGAGGGGATCGCGCACACCGCCTCCACGACGTCGGTGTGGCCTTCCAGGCGCGCGACCTCCAGCCGCGCCTGGCACGCGGCCCAGGTGGGGCGGCAGGAGGCCGGAGCGGTGCGGGCGGCCTCCTGGAACCGGCGGCCCAGATTCTCCATGGCCTCCGTGAGGGCGAGGAGCGCCAGCCGTTCGAGGGGCGCCGCTTCGCGCGCCTGCGGCGTCAGGTCGAGGACCCGCACGCAGTCCTGCGCCTTGGTTCCGGTCGCGCTGTACTTGACCGAGAGCACGCGGGACAGTTCGGCGTGGAGCAGGAAGCCGGTGTCTTCGAGCAGCCGGTCCAGGCAGCGGCCCGCCGCCGCGTGGTCGGGGAGCGATCGCAGCAGGTAGTCGGGAGCGTTCTCCCAGCCGATGGCCTGCCCGTGCTCCTGGAACGCCGCGGCGATCGCCCTCTGCGACTCGGTGTTGGGGATGACCTGGCCGTGGTCGTTCAGCAGGACGTCGTTCAGGGCCTGGTGGAACAGCCGGAAGGACTGCTCCCGCGTCGACTCGACCAGGAAGTTGGCCGCCGAGGACTTGGCGAAGGTCCGCAGCTCCTGCGGGGTGAGGGTCACGGAGGTGAGGGCCCGGACGGCGGTCAGCCACAGCTGGATCGACAGCCCCGGCGCCTGGGCGAAGGCGAGGGCGGTGAGCAGCCGGGTGGCCGAGACGCCGTGCACCGCCGGCACCCGTTTGAGGTAGTCGCGGAGCGCATGGTCGACGCTCCCGACGAACGTCAGGGTCCTGGGATCGACCGGCTCGGTGTCGTAGAGGCCGTGGCTGCGGGCGACCAGGCCGGCGACGAGGAAGTTCATCTTGGAGCGTTTGGCGATCCCCTCGGCGACCGGTCCGGCGACGGCGCGGGCCGCGTAGGGGTTGCCGGGGCGTTCGGCGCCCCGGAGTTGGAGGGTGGCCAGCGCGTAGGCGGTGAGGTCCTCCAGCGCGAAGTACTCGGGCCGGTCCAGGTCGACCAGGACGTGCGCCTGGCCGAACGCCTTGAGGAGCTCGCCGTCGTCGTCGTGGGGCCGGGTCCCGACGATCACACGGACGCCGACGTCCGCGCAGGTCTGCGCGAGCGGCAGGATCAGGCCGATGACGGCCCGGCGGGCGTGGACCGGTGAGGCCGCCTCGTCGAGCGCGTCGATGATGATGTTGAACCGGCGGGGCCGCCCGGTCAGTTCGGCGTGCATCGCCGGGACCAGGTCCTCCAGCAGCTCGGGCAGCGGCAGCGAGGCGGCGCGGGCGATCTCCACGGCGATCTCGTGCGCGGTCTTGCCCTTGGCGTGGACGGCGCACTGGACCGAGTTCGGGGAGGCCCTGACGCCGTCGTCGTCGGCGGGCAGCCGCTCCCGCAGCACCGGGTCGGCGGTCGTGACGATCCGTCCCAGCACGGCGGACTTGCCGACGCCGGGAGAACCGGTCACGACCAGGACCCGGCGGTCGGCCCGGCGGCCGTCGAGCCAGCCGACCATCCGCGTCAGCGCGTTCCGCCGCCCCCGGAAGCGGTGGCCGCCCTCGCTGTCCACGCTGACCCCGCGTGCGCGCGGGCTCCAGTGCCGGGTGGTCTCCAGGTCGTTGCGGAGGCTCCAGCCCTGAGCGGGGCGCTCCACCTTCCAGGAGGAGCGCGCCGCCTCGTCGGCGTCGCCGGCCGCCCAGGAGGTGAGCCGCTCCAGCTTGGCGTCCGGGAAGCAGGCGATCGCGCGGTGCAGCGTGACGGCCATGCCGTCGCCCTCGCTGCTCGCCTCCACGGTGACCGCGACGACCGCCTGGTACTCGGGAGACCAGACGCCGCTGCCGCTGAACCCGGAACGGAGGGCGTAGCGGACCCCGTCGCCCGAGTCCAGTCTGACGAACCCCCGTCCCAGTTCGGCGCCGACCCTGCCGTGGGCGTCGTTGCCGTGCGGCGGTTCGCCGAGCGGGTAGCCGAAGGTCCACCAGGACCGCTTGACCAGGCCGATCGGCGGGGTGTGCCGCAGCGGCGCCGGGGTGACGCCGAGCGGCTCCTCCTCCAGCGTCAGCAGCGCCAGGTCGTAGCGCGGCGCGCGCACCACGCCGGCGACCCGGTAGCGCCGCTCGTCATGCTCGGCGGCCTTGGGGAACTCGACCCACCACTGCTCGCCGCCCAGCACGTGGTCGCAGGTGAGCAGCCGTCTGCCGTCGATGAGGACGGCGCTGCCCAGCCAGCCCTCGCCGTCCGCGCTGCCGCAGACCATCGCCGCCCAGCTGCTGTCGGCGGGGATCAGGGGTTCGTCGCCGTCGAGGAGTTCGGTCATGACCTTTCCGAAGGGGGATCGGGCTCACGCCGCCGGGTCCTGCTCCGGCCCGCCTCCGCCGCCCTCGTCCGGGGCCTCCTCGGCGGCCTGCTCCTCGACGGGCGCGGGGACCGGCGCCGGTGCGGCCCGCCAGATGAGCTTGACCTCGAAGTTGGCGTCGGTGGCCGCCTTGGCGACGATCCAGTTGGCCTTGCCGCTGACCTTGACCCCGAACTTCAGCTCCAGCTCGTCCGGCGAGGTCTCCTTCAGCTTGTCCAGGACGGTCCGCGCCGCCTGGACGACGGGGTCGACGGCGTCCCGGACGCGGCCCGCGGCCTCGGCGGCCCCCGCGGGCCGGAAGCCGCTCTCGGGAATGATCTCGAACGTCACCTGGGTCGTGTCGTCGAGTTCGTAGCGCACCACTTCGGCCATGGCTCACCTTTCGCGCGGGAAGGCAACTTTTCCATACCCTGACGCGCCGGCTCCGTCCAGCGGTTCCGAATATGCACGTCTGTGACCGAGACGCGGAGAACGGGTGGGCGGCCTCCGCCGAGCGGGGCGGCGCCATCCGGCTCAAGGACGTCGCGGTCGCCACCATCTGTCGGCCGGTGTGTCAGGGCCCTGGCCGGAAACGCGGTCGCGGGCGTGGCCGGAACCGGCGGGCGGCGGTCGGGGCCGGGTGGTCCAGTGACGCTGGGTGAAACTCAAGGCCCCGCTGGGACCACGGGGGCGCGATCCGTTCCGAAAGCGCCGCGGGGGCCGAAGGAACGGGACGGAAAGGGCCGCCGACGCGTTCGGGCCCCGGTGGGCGGAATTCGCCTACCGGGGCCCGAACGCGTGTGCGGATGGAATGGACGGAATCAGAAGGACTCGACGGCGCGGCGCGCCTCCGGGTCGAGGACGCCCCAACCGATGAGCTCTTCGGTCAGCTCGGTCGGGGACTTGTCATAGATGACCGCGAGCGAACGCAGGTCTTCCTGACGGATCGACAGGACCTTTCCGTTGTAGTCGCCCCGCTGGCTCTGGATCGTCGCGGCGTAGCGGGCGAGAGGACCGGCCTTGTCCTTCGGAAGCTGCTGCAGGCGCTCAAGGTCGATGACGAGCTTGGGCGTAGGCCCGAGCGGGCTCGGCGCGGCTCCGCCGGGCAGCAACTCGGAAACCGGCACGCCGTAGAAATCGGCGAGCTCGGCCAGCTTCTGAACGGTGACGGCGCGGTCGCCCCGCTCGTACGAACCCACGACGACGGCCTTCCAGCGGCCGCGGGACTTCTCCTCCACACCGTGCAGGGACAGCCCCTGCTGGGTGCGGATGGCGCGCAGGCGCGCGCCGAGAGCCTTAGCGTATTCAGACGGCATTTTGCGGCCCCCCAGGCTCACTTCGTCGTCGTTAGTCGGGCCCCCGGACCTTGTTCCGGGGGGAGCCGGCTCCATGGACCCTGGCGGGCCCCGGAGTCCGTCTCCAGGGATGGTTACGGACAGTGACGGTAAAACGGTGACGGCCTCAGGTCAAGCCGATTGGAAAAAAGCGGTCGAATCTACAGGTCTCGATCCGGCCGTCCGGATCGCCCCCAGACCCCCCGAACAGGGCGCGGCGCCCGCCCGCACGGGCCTTCGCGCACCTACGCGTCCCTCCCAGTGTGACCCCTCTCACCAGGCAAGATGATGTACGGGCCGCGTTCGGGGCAGCGGCGGCCCACTGCTACGGTGTGGGGGACAAGGCGTCCTTTAAGGCCCGTCCCGTGAGGCGGGAAAGGAGGTTGTGGTGGTGAATGCTGCCTACCGGCCGGAAGGGCCGGGCGGGGAGCGCGTGGCAGACGGTGACCCCCGGCAGAAGGCCGTTCTGGAGGGCCCGGACATCAGGCGCGCGCTGACCCGGATAGCGCACGAGATCCTCGAACGCACCAAGGGCGGCCACGACGTGGTCCTGCTCGGCATCCAGACCCGCGGCGTGACGCTGGCCGAACGGCTGGCGGGCAAGCTGGAGGAGGTCGAGGGCCGGCCCGTCCCGTGGGGCTCGCTGGACGTGACGATGTACCGCGACGACCTGCGGATGAAGCCCGCCCGCGCGCTGGGCCGCACCGAGCTGCCCGCCGAGGGCGTGGACGACCGCGTGGTCGTGCTGGTGGACGACGTGCTGTTCTCCGGCCGCACCGTGCGCGCCGCGCTGGACGCGCTGAACGACCTGGGCCGCCCGCGCGCCGTCCAGCTCGCGGTCCTGGTGGACCGCGGACACCGCGAACTCCCGATCCGCGCCGACTACGTGGGCAAGAACCTGCCCACCTCGATGCGCGAGACGGTGAAGGTCCTGCTGGCCGAGAACGACGAGCGCGACGCGGTCCTCCTCGGCCCCAAGGGGGAGAAGTAAGTGAAGCGTCACCTCATCTCGGCGGCCGACCTCACCAAGGACGACGCCCTGCTCATCCTCGACACCGCCGAGGAGCTCGACCGGATCTCCGGCCGCTCCATCAAGAAGCTGCCCACCCTGCGCGGCCGCACCGTGGTCAACCTCTTCTTCGAGGACTCCACCCGCACCCGCATCTCCTTCGAGGCCGCCGCCAAGCGCCTGTCGGCCGACGTCATCAACTTCTCCGCCAAGGGCTCCAGCGTCTCCAAGGGCGAGAGCCTGAAGGACACCGCGCTCACCCTGGAGGCGATGGGCGCCGACGGCGTGGTCATCCGGCACGGCGCCTCCGGCGCGCCGCACCGGCTGGCCAACTGGGTCCGGGGCAGCGTGGTGAACGCCGGCGACGGCACCCACGAGCACCCCACCCAGGCCCTGCTGGACGCCTTCACCATGCGCCGCCGCCTCGGCGGGCTGGAGGGCCGCAGGGTCACCATCGTCGGCGACGTGCTGCACAGCCGCGTGGCACGCTCCAACGTGCTGCTGCTGGACACCCTGGGCGCCGAGGTGACCGTGGTCGCCCCGCCGACCCTGCTGCCGGTCGCCATCGACACCTGGCCGTGCGAGGTCTCCTACGACCTGGACGCGGTGCTGGCCAAGAGCGACGTGGTGATGATGCTGCGCGTCCAGCACGAGCGCATGAACGCCTCCTACTTCCCGACCGTGCGCGAGTACAGCCGCCGCTACGGCCTGGACGTCGCCCGCATGGGCGCCCTCCCCGAGCACGCCATCGTGATGCACCCCGGGCCGATGAACCGCGGCGTCGAGATCGCCGCCGAGGTCGCCGACTCGGTCCGCTCCACCATCGTCGAGCAGGTCGCCAACGGCGTCAGCGCCCGCATGGCCGTGCTCTACCTGCTGCTCGGAGGCTCCGAGCCCGCCATCGGGAAGGTGGTCGCCGAATGAGCATCGTCACGCGCTGCTCGGCGACAGTGTCCAATCCCGCCATCGGCAAGGAGGTCTCCCTGTAATGAGCACCTACGTCATCAAGAACGCCCGCATTCTGGGCGGGGAGCCCGCCGACATCCTGGTCCGCGACGGCGAGATCGCCGAGATCGGCCCCGGCCTCGCCGCCCCCGGCGCGCAGGTCGTGGACGCCACCGGCCTGGTCGCCCTGCCCGGCCTGGTGGACCTGCACACCCACCTGCGCGAGCCCGGCCGCGAGGACGCCGAGACCGTGGAGTCCGGCACCAGGGCCGCCGCGATGGGCGGCTACACCGCCGTGCACGCCATGGCCAACACCGACCCGGTCGCCGACACCGCGGGCGTGGTCGAGCAGGTCTGGCGGCTGGGCCGCGAGGCCGGCTACTGCGACGTCCAGCCGGTCGGCGCGGTCACCCGCGGCATCGCCGGCGAGCAGCTGGCCGAGCTCGGCGCGATGGCCGACTCGGCCGCCGGCGTCCGCGTCTTCTCCGACGACGGCCACTGCGTCTCCGACGCGGTGATCATGCGGCGGGCGCTGGAGTACGTCAAGGCGTTCGACGGCGTGGTCGCCCAGCACGCCCAGGAGCCGCGCCTCACCGAGGGCGCGCAGATGAACGAGGGCGTCATGTCGGCCGCGCTCGGCATGCGCGGCTGGCCCGCGGTCGCCGAGGAGGCGATCATCGCCCGGGACGTGCTGCTGGCCCAGCACGTGGGCTCGCGGCTGCACATCTGCCACGTGTCCACGGCCGGCTCGGTGGAGATCATCCGCTGGGCCAAGAGCAAGGGCTGCCCGGTCACCGCCGAGGTCACCCCGCACCACCTGCTGCTGAACGACACCCGCGCGCAGACCTACGACCCGGTCTTCAAGGTCAACCCGCCGCTGCGCACCGCCGACGACGTCACCGCGCTGCGGCACGCCCTCGCCGACGGCACCATCGACTGCGTCGCCACCGACCACGCGCCGCACCCGGTGGAGGCCAAGGAGACCGAGTGGGCCGTGGCCGCCATGGGCATGATCGGCCTGGAGACCGCGCTGTCGGTCGTCCAGGAGGCCATGGTCGACACCGACCTGCTGGACTGGGCCGGGGTGGCCGACCGCATGTCGTTCGCCCCCGCCCGCATCGGCCGCCTCAGCGGACAGGGTCGTCCGCTGGAGGCCGGTTCCCCCGCCAACATCACGCTGTACGACCCGTCGCCGCGCCGCGCGGTGGACCCGTCGGAGATGACCTCCAAGAGCCGCAACACCCCGTTCGCGGGGCTGGAGCTGCCCGGCCGGGTCGTGGCGACGTTCCTGCGCGGCAAGCCGACCGTTCTCGAAGGGAAGCTCCAGTGACCCCACCCCCCGCAGTCCTGGTTCTCGAAGACGGGCGCGTCTTCCACGGGGTCGGCTACGGGGCCGAGGGGGAGACCTTCGGCGAGATCGTCTTCAACACCGGCATGACCGGTTACCAGGAGACCCTCACCGACCCCTCCTACGCCCGCCAGATCGTGGCGATGACCGCCCCCCACATCGGCAACACCGGCGTCAACGACGAGGACCCCGAGTCCGCGCGCATCCAGGTCGCCGGGTACGTGGTCCGCGAGCCGGCCCGCGTCGCCTCCAACTGGCGCGCCACCGGCTCGCTCGGCTCGGCGCTGCGCGCCCAGGGCGTGGTCGGGATCGCCGTCACCGGCACCCGCGCCCTGACCCGCCACCTGCGCGACCGCGGCGCGATGCGCGCCGGGATCTTCTCCGGCGACGCCGCCGCGGCGCCCGAGGCCGACCTGGTCGCCAGGGTGCTGGCCAGCCCCAGGATGGAGGGCGCGGCGCTGGCCGAGGAGGTCTCCACCACCGAGGCCTACGTCGTCCCGGCCGTCGGCGGCAAGCGGTACACCGTCGCGGCGGTGGACCTCGGCATCAAGTCGATGACGCCGCACCGCATGGCCGAGCGCGGCTGCGAGGTGCACGTCCTGCCCGCCACCGCGACCGCCGAGGACATCCTCGCGCTCGACCCCGACGGGGTGTTCTTCTCCAACGGCCCCGGCGACCCCGCCGCCGCCGAGGGGCCCGTCACCGCGCTGCGCGGCGTGCTGGACGCGGGCAAGCCGTTCTTCGGCATCTGCTTCGGCAACCAGATCTTCGGCCGCGCGCTCGGCCTCGGCACCTACAAGCTGCGCTTCGGCCACCGGGGCATCAACCAGCCGGTGCAGGACAAGCGCACCGGCAAGGTCGACGTGTCCGCGCACAACCACGGCTTCGCCGTGGACGCGCCCGTCGAGGGGCCCTTCGACACCGCCTACGGCCGCGCCGAGGTCAGCCACGTCAACCTGAACGACGGCTGCGTGGAGGGCCTGCGCCTGCTCGACCGGCCCGCGTTCTCCGTCCAGTACCACCCTGAAGCGGCGGCGGGCCCCCACGACGCCACCGGCCTCTTCGATCAGTTCTGCGAGATCATGGAGGCGTCCAAGTAATGCCGCGCCGCGAAGACGTGAAGAGCGTCCTGGTCATCGGCTCCGGCCCGATCGTCATCGGCCAGGCCGCCGAGTTCGACTACTCGGGCACCCAGGCGTGCCGGGTGCTGAAGGCCGAGGGCCTGCGGGTCACGCTGGTCAACAGCAACCCCGCCACGATCATGACCGACCCCGAGATCGCCGACGCCACCTACGTCGAGCCGATCACCCCCGAGGTCGTCGAGAAGATCATCGCCAAGGAGCGGCCCGACGCGCTGCTGCCGACCCTGGGCGGCCAGACCGCCCTCAACACCGCCATCGCGCTGTTCGAGAGCGGGGTGCTGGACACCTACGGCGTCGAGCTGATCGGCGCCGACGTGGACGCGATCCAGGCCGGCGAGAACCGCGAAAAGTTCAAAGAGATCGTCGGCAAGGTCGCGCGCGAGCAGGGCCTGAACGCCGAGTCGGCGCGCTCCAAGATCTGCCACACCATGGACGAAGTGCTGGCCGCCGCGTCCGAGCTCGGCTACCCCGTGGTCGTGCGGCCCTCGTTCACCATGGGCGGCGCGGGCTCCGGCTTCGCCCACGACGAGAACGACCTGCGCCGCATCGCCGGCGCGGGCCTGGACGCGTCCCCGACCACCGAGGTGCTCCTGGAGGAGTCCATCCTCGGCTGGAAGGAGTACGAGCTGGAGGTCATGCGCGACCGCGCCGACAACGTGGTCATCGTGTGCTCCATCGAGAACCTCGACCCGATGGGCGTGCACACCGGCGACTCCATCACCGTCGCCCCGGCGATGACCCTCACCGACCGCGAGTACCAGAACATGCGGGACGTGGCGATCGCGGTCATCCGCGAGGTCGGCGTGGACACCGGCGGCTGCAACATCCAGTTCGCGGTGCACCCGGGCACCGGCCGCATGATCGTCATCGAGATGAACCCGCGGGTGTCGCGCTCGTCGGCGCTGGCCTCCAAGGCCACCGGCTTCCCGATCGCCAAGATCGCCGCCAAGCTGGCCATCGGCTACACCCTGGACGAGATCCCCAACGACATCACCGCCGAGACCCCCGCCTCGTTCGAGCCGACGCTCGACTACGTGGTGGTCAAGGTGCCGCGGTTCGCCTTCGAGAAGTTCCCCGGCGCCGACGGCTCGCTGACCACCCACATGAAGTCGGTCGGCGAGGCCATGGCGATCGGCCGCAACTTCCCCGAGGCGCTGCAGAAGGCGCTGCGCTCGCTGGAGGCCAGGGGCGCCACCTTCACCTGGGCGGGCGAGCCCGGCGACGCCGCCGAGCTGCTGGAGGCCGCCTCGCGGCCGCACGACGGGCGGCTGCGCAAGGTGCAGCAGGCGCTGCGCGCCGGGGCGACCATCGAGCAGGTCTACGAGGCGACCAGCATCGACCCCTGGTTCATCGACCAGATCATCGGGGTCAACGAGATCGCCGAGGAGATCCGCACCGCCGAGGACGCCCTCACCCGGGACAAGATCCTGCGCGCCAAGCGGCACGGCTTCTCCGACGCCCAGATCGGCGAGCTGCGCAACCTGTCGGAGGACGTGGTCCGCGAGCTGCGGCACGCCCTCGGCGTCCGCCCGGTCTACCTGACGGTCGACACCTGCGCCGCCGAGTTCGCCGCGCGCACGCCCTACCTGTACTCGGCCTACGACGAGGAGACCGAGGTCCCGCCCGGACGCAAGCCCAAGGTGATCATCCTGGGGTCCGGGCCGAACCGCATCGGGCAGGGCGTGGAGTTCGACTACTCCTGCGTGCACGCCTCGTTCACGCTGGCCGAGGCCGGCTACGAGACCGTCATGGTCAACTGCAACCCCGAGACCGTCTCCACCGACTACGACACCTCCGACCGGCTCTACTTCGAGCCGCTCACCCTGGAGGACGTCCTTGAGGTGGTGCACGCCGAGCAGAAGTCCGGCGAGGTCGCGGGCGTGATCGTCCAGCTGGGCGGGCAGACGCCGCTCGGCCTGGCGCAGAAGCTCAAGGACGCGGGCGTGCCGATCGTGGGCACCTCGCCCGAGAGCATCCACCTGGCCGAGGAGCGCGGCGCGTTCGGCCGCGTGCTGCACCGCGCCGGGCTGCTGGCCCCCAAGCACGGCACCGCCACCTCCTACGAGGAGGCCCGCGAGATCGCCGCCGAGATCGGCTACCCGGTCCTGGTGCGGCCCTCCTACGTGCTGGGCGGCCGCGGCATGGAGATCGTGTACGACGACGCCACGCTGGAGTCGTACATGGCCAAGGCGACCGAGGCCAGCCCCGACCACCCGGTGCTGGTGGACCGGTTCCTGGACGAGGCGATCGAGATCGACGTGGACGCGCTGTACGACGGCGAGGAGCTCTACCTCGGCGGCGTCATGGAGCACATCGAGGAGGCCGGCATCCACTCCGGCGACTCGGCGTGCGCGCTGCCGCCGATCACCCTCGGCCACGACGACGTGCGGCGCATCCGCGAGTCCACCGAGGCCCTCGCCAAGGGCATCGGCGTGCGCGGCCTGATGAACGTCCAGTACGCGCTGTCGGCGGGCGTGCTGTACGTCCTGGAGGCCAACCCGCGCGCCTCGCGGACCGTGCCGTTCGTGTCCAAGGCCACCGCCGTGCCGCTCGCCAAGGCCGCCGCCCGCGTCATGATGGGCGCCACCGTCGCGCAGCTGCGCGCCGAGGGCCTGCTGCCGGAGTCGGGCGACGGCGGCTCGCTGCCGCTGGACGCGCCGATCGCGGTCAAGGAGGCGGTGCTGCCCTTCGACCGCTTCCGCGACCGCGAGGGCCAGTTCGTGGACACCGTCCTGTCGCCGGAGATGCGCTCGACCGGCGAGGTCATGGGCATCGACGAGGTGTTCGGCACCGCCTACGCCAAGTCCCAGCAGGCCGCCTACGGCTCGCTGCCCACCAAGGGCCGGGTGTTCGTGTCGGTGGCGAACCGGGACAAGCGGCACATGGTGTTCCCGGTCAAGCGCCTTGCTGACCTGGGCTTTGAGATTCTTGCCACGGAGGGGACCGCCGAGGTCCTGCGCCGCAACGGCGTGCGTGCCAAGATCGTGCGCAAGCACAGCGCGGGCCCCGGACCCGAGGGCGAGCCCACCATCGTGCGGCGCGTCCTGGACGGCGAGGTGGACCTCATCGTCAATACTCCGTTCGGCAGCCCCGGCCAGTCCGGGCCCCGCCTGGACGGCTACGAGATCCGCACCGCCGCGGTGCTGCGCGGGGTACCGTGCGTCACCACCGTGCAGGGTCTGGCCGCCGCCGTGCAGGGCATCGAGGCGATCGCCGCCGGGCTGGTCGGGGTGCGCTCCCTGCAGGAGCACGCCGAGCGGCTCAAGGGCGCGCACGGCGTGCTGGGCCGCGGCCCGGAGCAGGGGTGACGCCCGGCTGACGAGGCCGGCCCGGCGGCGGGACCAGCGCGGTCCCGCCGCCGGGCCGGCCACATGACGACGAGAGGGAGACGGGTGTCCGACACACCGGTGCAGACGTCGGCGACGGTACTGACGGTCCGCCAGGTGCAGGACTACCACGCGATCACGCTGGTGGCGCCGGCCATCGCCGAGCGGTTCCGGCCCGGCCAGTTCGTGGCGGTCGCCATCGGCGACGCGCACTCGGGCCGGCTGGTGCGGCGCTGCTTCGGCGTGTACGAGGTGAAGTCCGACTACGGCGGCACCGTCGAGCTGGTCTTCGCCGACACCGAGCCCGGCACCGCCTGGCTGGCCGGGCGCCGCGCCCGCGACCAGGTGGACGTCCTCGGCCCGCTCGGCCGCCCGTTCCGGCTGCCCCGCGACCCCGTCAGCTGCCTGCTGGTGGGCGGCGGCCCCGGCGGCGCGGCGCTGTTCGCGCTGGCCGACATCCTGCACCGGCGCGGCTGCCAGGTGCACTTCGTGCTCGGCGGCGCGACCTCCCGGCAGGTGTTCGGCTCCCGGATGGCCCAGCGCATCGGCGACTCGGCCACCGTCACCACCCGCGACGGCACCATGGGTGAGCGCGCGGCCGTCCGCGAGGTGCTGCCCCGGGTGATCCAGGAGACCGGCGCCGACGTGGTCTACGGCTGCGGCCCCACCTCCCTGCTCAGCGCGGTCACCCAGGTCGCCGGGGAGTACGGGCTGCCCTCGCAGGTGTCGGTGGAGGAGTTCCTGCAGAGGACCGGCGCGTGCGGCATCGGCGTCTGCATGACCTGCGTGCTGCCGGTCCACGGCGAGGACGGCGTCACTCGCATGGTGCGGGCCTGCCACGACGGGCCGGTGCTGCGCGGCGACCGCGTCCGGTGGGGCGACCTCGGCACCATCCCGTTCGACGCGCTCGGCGCGCCGCGCGTCCTCAGCGTCTCGGAAGGCGGCTCCCGGTGAACGAGCGGATGACGACCCGGATCGGGTCGCTGGAGCTGCCCAACCCGGTGCTGACGGCCTCCGGCTGCGGCGGGACCGGCCGCGAGCTGGCCCCGTTCTGCGACCTGACCCGGCTCGGCGGGTTCGTCACCACGTCGGTGATGACCCAGCCGCGCGCCGGGCGGCCCACCCCGCGCGCCGCCGAGGTGCCCAGCGGCCTGCTCACCGCCATGGGCCTGCCCGGCCCCGGCGTCGAGGGCTTCCTGGAGCGCGACCTGCCGTGGCTGCACGAGCAGGAGATCCGCACGATCGTGTCGGTGGCGGGCAACAGCGTCGAGGAGTTCGCCGAGCTGGCCCGGCGGCTGCGCGCGGTGCCCGGCGTCGCCGCCATCGAGGTCAACACCGCCTGCCCCAACGTCGCCGACCGCGGCCGCATGTTCGCCTGGCACCCCGGCGCGGCCGCCGCCGCGGTGCGCGCGGTGCGCGCCCACGCCAAGCCCGGCACCCCGGTGCTGGCCAAGCTCGCCCCCGACGTTACCGACATCGTCACCGTCGCGCTCGCCTGCGCCGACGCGGGCGCCGACGGCCTCACCCTGATCAACACCGTGGAGGGCATGGCGATCGACCCGGCCACGCTGCGGCCCGCCCTCACCGGCGTGTCCGGCGGCCTGTCGGGGCCCGCCATCCGCCCGGTCGCGGTGCGCTGCGTCTACCAGGTGCACGCCGCGCTGCCGGACGTCCCGATCGTGGGCGTCGGCGGCATCGCCTCCGGCCTGGACGCGCTGGAGTTCGTGCTGGCCGGCGCGTCGGCGGTGGCCGTGGGCACCGCGCTGTTCCACGAGCCGGCCGCCGCCGCCCGCGTGCTGCGCGAGCTGGAGGACGCCCTCGCCGCCCGCAAGATGCGGCTGGCCGACGCGGTCGGGCTCGCCCACAAGCCCGCCGGATACATCCCGCCGCAGGTGCGGCCCGACCCGCCGGCCGACCCGGCCGCCCCGGCGGCCGCCCCGGCGGGGGAGAGCAAGGAGAAGACCCCGTGACCGCCATCGCCCCCATCGCCGTCGCCCTGGACGCGCCCGACCTGGAGACCGCCGCCCGCTGGGCGAGCCTGGTCACCCCGCACGTCAGCACCGTCAAGGTCGGCCTGGAGCTGTACCTGCGCTACGGGCCCGACGTGGTCGCCAGCGTGCGCGGCGCGAGCCGCGTCCAGGTCTTCCTGGACCTGAAGCTGCACGACATCCCGGCCACCGTGCGCGGCGCGGCCCGCGCCGTCGCGCGCCTGAAGCCCGCCTACCTGACCGTGCACGCCGCCGGCGGGCCCGCCATGATCCGCGAGGCCGTCGAGGCCGCGCCCGACACCAGGATCGCCGCGGTGACGGTGCTCACCTCGCTGGGCGACGCCGACCTGGCCGCCATCGGCATGGCGGGCCCCGCCTCCGACGCGGTGCGCCGCCTGGCGGCCCTGTCGGTCGAGGCCGGCGCGCAGGCCCTCGTCTGCTCGCCCCAGGAGGCCGCTGCGGTCCGCGCGGAGGTCGGACCCGGTATCACCCTCATCACGCCCGGTGTTCGGCCCGCAGGGGCCGCCTCACACGACCAGACGCGCATCGCCACCCCCGAGGCCGCCCTCGCCGCCGGAGCCGACCTGCTGGTGATCGGCCGCCCGATCACCGGCGCCCCCGACCCGGGCGCGGCCGCGGCCGCCATCGGGGCGGCCCTGCGCCGGTCCGCCTGACCCCTTCCGGACGCCCCCTCGGGGCCGTTGCGGACCTTTTCGGACGGCTCCGGCAAAAGGCGATCTTCGTCACGCCGGCCGGCCGCCCGGCGCAGCCGTCCGGGGACGCAGAGCGACGTGGTGCCGGGTGACATTTCCGGGGCCTCCGAGGGCGGTTTTTGACGATCTTGCGAATGCCCAGCATGGCACGGGGACGGTCGCCGGAAGGGCCCGAGTTGGGTACACTCAGTATTCAGGACACTTCAAGGAGTGATTTTCGTGATTTTGTGGCGGGCTAAACGGCACTTCACGTTGCCTTATGGGGCGTGAACTCGCTAGTTTCCGAACCCGTCCGACTCCGTCGAGTGGAAACCTGAGGTGACCCGGCGTGGCTCTTCCGCCCCTAACCCCCGAACAGCGCGCCGCAGCCCTTGAGAAGGCTGCCAAGGCCCGCAAGGAGCGTGCCGAGGTTAAGAACAAGCTGAAGCACGGGGGAACCACCCTTGCCGAGGTTCTCAAGGAGGGGCAGACCGACGACGTCATCGGGAAGATGAAGGTGTCGGCCCTCCTGGAATCGCTGCCCGGCGTGGGCAAGGTCCGTGCGAAGCAGATCATGGAGCGCCTCGGTATCGCCGAGTCCCGCCGCGTGCGGGGCCTCGGCGCCAACCAGCGCGCCTCCCTGGAGCGTGAGTTCGGAGACAGTGGAAAGCGCTGACCCCCGAACCGCGAACGGGCGCGACGGTGCTGCCGTCGCGGCCGGCCCGGGCGCGCCCGGCTCCGGCTCCATCTCGTTCAGCCCCGGCGCACCCATGACTGCGCCGGGCGGCTCCCAACCGCATGACCCGCTCCTGCGGCGGCTGACGGTCCTGTCGGGACCGTCGGGCGTCGGCAAGAGCACGGTCGTCGCCGAGATCCGGCGTGCGCACCCCGAGGTGTGGCTGTCGGTCTCGGTGACCACCCGGTCCCCCCGGCCGGGTGAGGTCCACAGTGTGCAGTACTTCTTCGTCGATGACGCCGGTTTCGACCGGCTCATCGCCGAAGGGGACCTGCTGGAGTGGGCCGAGTTCGCGGGCAACCGCTACGGCACCCCGCGCAGGCCCGTGGAGGAGCGGCTCGCCCGCGGCGAGGCCGTCCTCCTGGAGATCGACCTGCAGGGGGCCCGGCAGGTCCGGCGGACCATGCCCGAGGCCCGCCTGGTCTTCCTCGCGCCGCCCTCCTGGGAGGAGCTGGTGCGCCGCCTCACCGGCCGCGGCACCGAGCCCCCCGACGTGATCGAGCGCCGCCTCGACGCCGCCCGCGTGGAGCTGGCCGCCGAGAAGGAGTTCGACGTCACCCTCGTCAACACGGCCGTCCAGGACGTGTGCCGCGAGCTGCTAACCTTGATGGCTGTCCGTTGATGAGATGTTCGCCCGCCCCGGCGGGCGGGGACCGCGACGGCGCCCGCCGTGTCCGGCGGCGGAGGATCGTTACCTAGGGGAAGGCCACCGAGTGGCGACCAGCAGTGAAGGCATCACCAACCCGTCGATCGACGAGCTCCTGGAGGTCGTCGACACCAAGTACGGTCTCGTGAGCATCGCGGCCAAGCGCGCCCGGCAGATCAACGCCTACTACGCCCAGCTGGGCGAGGGCCTGCTGGAGTACGTCGGCCCGCTCGTGGAGACGCAGGTCCAGGAGAAGCCGCTGTCGATCGCGCTGCGCGAGACCCGCGAGGGCCTGCTGCACGCCGAGCCGATCGAGGGCTGAGCGCTCCGGGCGTTCTAGAGTCAGCCGCATGACAGCCCCCAAGCCCCGCGTGGTGCTCGGCGTCAGCGCCGGCATCGCCGCCTACAAGGTCTGCGAGCTGCTGCGGCGGCTCACCGAGTCGGGGGGGGGGGGGGCCCGGGGGGGCCCCGCCCCCGCGGGGGGGGGGCCGGGGGGGGGCCCCCGGGGGCCCGGGGGGGGGGGCCCCCCCGCCCCCCCCCCGGGGGGGGGGGGGTGCGGCCCGCGGCGGGG
>JBITGK010000006.1:0-459266 GCA_044456955.1 Spirillospora sp. NPDC050679
CTTTGGGGGCCGGCCCCCAAACCCCACACATGCCGGGGCTCACCCGCCCTGCACTCGCTGGCGCTCCCTCCGGGCGGGCGATACCCGGGCAGGGGGCCAGCCCCCCACACCCCCCGGCAGGGCTCCGCCCCACACCCCGCAACGGCGCTCCGCGCAGTGCTTGCTTCATACAGCAGGGGCTCCGCCCCCGCACCCCCGCCTGTGCGGGTTGAGGTTGGTGGGCCCGCGTGGGGGCTGGAGTGGGTACTCACCTACTCCTGGCGAGTTTCCTCAGCCGTCCAGTTCACCCGTAGCGCTTCATCTCATGGAAGAAGCCCGGGATCTCCTGCAAGTCCCCCGACGCCGCCACGTGGTCGTACACGTACCGCGCCACCGCCAGGTCCAGCACCCCCAGGCCGAACGGCGAGAACACCACCGGCTTGTCCGCCGGCGGCTTCGTCTTCCCCTCCAGCACGTCGTACAGCGTCCCCGCCACGAAGTCGCGGTTGCCCACCTTCTGCTCCGCCAGGTGCGGGGACGTGTTCGCCTTCATGCAGTGCTCGACGTCGTCCACGACGTTGTAGGAGGCCAGGATGATCTCGGGGGACAGGTCGCGCAGGGACACGTGCAGGACCAGCGGGTTGTGCGCGAACCACGCCGGGTCGGTCACGTGCGGCTCGCCCGCCACCGTCGCGAAGACGATCAGGTCCGACGAGCGGACCAGGTCCTCGGCGCTGTCGTGGATGGTGATCCGGCCCTTCTCGGTGCGCTCCAGGTAGCCCTGGAAGCCCTCCGCGTGCTCGCGCGACAGGTCGTGCACGTGCAGCTCGTCGAACTCGAAGCCGTTGCCCGCCAGGTAGGTGTGGACGTAGCGGGCGATCAGGCCCACGCCGAAGAAGCCCACGCTGCGCGGGCGGGCGCCGCGGGCGTCGGCCAGGCGCGCGGCGGCCAGGGCCGCCGAGGCCGCGGTGCGGGCCGCCGAGATGATCGAGCTCTCCAGGCACGCGAAGGGGTAGCCGGTCTCGGTGTCGTTCAGGATCAGCACGGCCGAGGCGCGCGGGATGCCGCCTGCGACGTTGCCGGGGAAGCTGCTGATCCACTTGATGCCGTGCACGTCCACCTCGCCCTCGACGGAGGCCGGCAGCGCGATGATCCGGTTGGCGGGCTGGTCGGGGAAGCGCAGGAAGTAGGAGTCGGGGTTGACCGTGCGGCCCTCGCCGTGCAGCCGGTAGGCGGCTTCGATCATGGCGGTGACCTGCTCCTCGCGACCGGTGACGGCCTCGTGGACCTGGGCTCCGGAGATCACGGCGAACGAGGGCTGGGGCATGGTGTCAGGCTCCGTGGGACGAGGGGTTGTTGATCAGACGCCGAGGATATCGGCGCCGGGGAGCGACAGCTCCGACAGCAGGTCGGCGAAGTTCTCGCGCAGCCAGCTCTCCTCGTAGATCGAGTCGAGGTAGCGCTCGCCGAGGTCGGGGGCGATCGCGACGGCGACCGGCTCCTCGCCCGGGTGCCTGTCGGCCAGCCAGCGCGAGGCGCCCGACACCACGGTGCCGGTCGAGCCGCCGAACAGGAAGCCGCGGGCCGCCAGGGCGTGCACGGTCCGGATCGTGTCGGTCTCCGGGACGTGCACCACGTCGTCGATGAACGACTCGTCCACCAGCTCCGGGCGCGTGCTGGTGCCGAGGCCCGGCACCATGCGGCGCTCGGGGATGCCGCCGAAGGTCACCGAGCCGACCGCGTCGATCGCGACGATCGTGACGGGGCGTCCCCTTTCGCGGAAGTAGCGCGCGCAGCCCATGAGCGTTCCGGTGGTGCCCGCGCCGACGAACAGCACTTCCAGGTCGGGGAACTGCTTGTCGATCGCGGGCGCGGTGCCGCCGTAGTGGGCCATCCAGTTGTTGCCGTTGCCGTACTGGTTCAGCCACACATAGCCGCCGCCCGATTCGCACAGGCCCCGCACGTAGCGGATGCGGCTTTCCAGGAATCCGCCGTTGGCGTCCTGGTGGGAGATGACCCGCACCTCGGCGCCCAGGGCCCGCATGACCCGCACCGACGCGGGGTTGCAGCGCGGGTCGGTCACGCACACGAACCGGTAGCCCTTGCTGGCGGCGATGATGCTGAGGGCGATGCCGAGGTTGCCCGAGGAGGACTCGATGATGATCGAGTCGGGGGTCAGCGTGCCGTCGCGCTCGGCGGCGGCGACCATCGCGGCGGCCGCCTTGAGTTTCACCGAGCCGGCGAAATTGAATCCCTCGCACTTGAGGTAGAGGGGTCGGTCGATGACCGGCCTCAGGTCGATGTAGAGATCATCGACATTGAAATCCTGCGGCGAGGTTATGATGGGCACGCTGCCACCCTTGAATGAATGACAATTGATGGGGTCGGGGGATTGCGGTCGGCCTGGGCGGGGTGTGCGGACTTTTGATCCTCGGTCACCCCGTGCGATGAAAATCCAGAAAACAATTTCTGGCCGTTCCCCCATCGTCCCCCGAAGTCGCCGCGAGGTTCTGACCGAACCGTGGCGGAGCATCACCGTACCTTCGGGCATGTCACCTCGCAACCCCCTACTTACCCACGAGTAGGGTCTAATGCGCCAATCCGGTGTGCTTCCCGTCATAAGCTGAGCGCCCGCTTGTTTTGGCGATGACGGTGGAGAAGTTCTACATCACGGAGAGTAAAGATGAATGCTCGCGGACCCGTCGGCGAACGACTGCTGGCCCGGGACGGTCTGCCGGTGCTCGCCGTGCCGCCCGCCGAGATCGAGCGGGCCCGCGAGCTGACCGCCCGGCACGGCATGACCTCCTCCCGCGAGGTCGACCTGGCCGACCCCGTCATCACCCGGGTGGAGCGCATCGCCGCCGAGCGGGACCGGCCGGCCGTGACCGACGCCGGCCGCTCGCTCTCCTACGCCGAGCTGGCCGTGGAGGCCCGGCGCATCGCCTCGCTGCTGGAGCGCGAGGGCGTGCGGCCCGGCGAGGTCGTCGGCGTCGGCGGCGCCCGGTGCGCGAGCGTGGTGGCCGCCTTCCTCGCGATCGAGCTGGTCGGCGCGCTCTACGTGCCCGCCGACGAGACCTGGCCCGCCGGGCGCGTGCGCGACGTGCTGGCGCAGGCCGGCGCGGCGCTGCTGGTCACCGTGGACGAGGGCGCCTCGGCCCCGGCCCTGCTGGAGGGCGCCGGCGAGGCCGGGTGCCGGGTCGTGCGCGTCCAGGAGGCCGCCGGGTGCGAGCCGTGGGAGGGCGCCGCCCGGCTGGAGTCGCTGGACCAGCCCCGGTACGTGCTGTTCACCTCGGGGTCGACCGGCAAGCCCAAGGGGGCGGTCGTCGAGCACCTGGGCATGATCAACCACCTGTACGCCAAGATCATCGACCTGGAGCTGACCGGCGCCGACGTGGTCGCGCAGACCGCGCCCCTGGGCTTCGACATCTCGGTCTGGCAGATGCTCTGCCCCCTGCTGGTCGGCGGCCGGGTGGACGTCATCGGCGACGAGGTCGGCCACGACCCGGTCGCCTTCGCGCGCGCGGTGGACGGGCAGGGCATCTCCATCGTCGAGCTGGTCCCCACCATGGTCCGCCACCTGCTGGACGACCTGGCCGACGCCCCGGCCGGCTCGCTCGCCGCGCTGCGCTGGATGATCGCCACCGGCGAGGAGCTGCCCACCGAGCTGTCGCGCCGCTGGCTGGCGGCCATGCCGCACGCCCGGCTGCTCAACGCCTACGGCCCCACCGAGTGCTCCGACGACGTGACCCACCACACCGTGACCGCCGGGGACCTGGAGCTGCTGCGCCTGCCGATCGGCGTCCCGATCGTCAACAGCCGGCTGTACGTGCTGCGCCGCGAGGACGACGACACCTGGAGCGCCTGCGACCTGGAGGAGACCGGCGAGCTGTTCGTCGGCGGCGTCTGCGTCGGCCGCGGCTACCTCGGCGACCCCGGGCGCACCCGCGACGCCTTCTACCAGGACCCCTTCGAGGCCACCCCGACCGGCCGCCTCTACCGCACCGGCGACGCGGTGCGGCTGCTGCCGCCCGGCGCGGGCGGCGACCACCGGCCGACCCTGCAGTACCTGGGGCGGGTCGACCGGCAGGTGAAGATCTCCGGGGTGCGGATGGAGCTGGGCGAGATCGAGGCGGTGCTGCAGCGCCACCCGGGCGTCGCCGCCGCCGCGGTCGTGGTGCACGAGTACCCGGCCTGACCTCTTTCATGATCACGCAACGTGATCGCGATGGCCGGGATCGGTCGCCGACCGTTGTCACCGGATGAGCGTCCGGGGCCGCCGGACCGCCGCCGGACCACCGATTCTTTGTCACCCTCGTGAGTAATTCGGGAGGTCAAGTTCTACTTTCGGGGGGATTGCGAGGCATGTGACAGGCTGGTTAACTGTGCCTTCGCTACTCCTGAGTAGAGACGTGGGCCGCCGGACGGTCCGCCGCCGGGGGGCGGAAAACGAAGGCGCCGCGGCCCCGCCGGTGGACGGCCCGGGCGACCGAACGCACCGGCCGATCGCGATGGTGCGACGCGATCGGCGCGGCAGGGCTTGGGGGAAAGGGGAGACGGGGACGGCCCGACGTTTTGGAGTTCACGCTCCTTTCTCCTGCCCCCTGGCCGAAACGCCGGCCACGATCTCGGGCGTAAAGAAAACCCCCTCTGACCGGGAAAGTGCTGCTTGATGTCGTCCACCGAGTACGTTCCTCTCTCCGCCGCTCAGCAGAGCGTCTGGTACGCGCAGCAGCTGGCGCCGGAAACACCGATCCATATCGCGCAGTACATCGAGATCGAGGGCCCGCTCGACCACGAGCTGTTCGACCGGGTGGGACGAATCGCGGCGCACGAGGCCGAGGCCATGCACGTCCGGCTGGTCGAGCGCGACGGAATGGCGTACCAGGAACTGGTCCCCGACGCCGCCAAGCCCATTCCGCTGGTCGATCTGAGCGTGGAGGACGACCCGCGCGCGGCCGCGCGCGCGTGGATGGACGCGCGCATGCGCGAGCCCCTGCCGCTCGACGCCGACACCCTCATCATCACCGCGATGCTGCGGCTGGCGCCCGACCTGTACTGGTGGTTCATCCGCGCCCACCACATCGCCCAGGACGGCTTCTGCGGCTCGCTCATCAGCCGCCGCGCCGCCGAGATCTACACGACGCTGGCGAACGGCGGCGAGTACGAGCCGGGCCGCCTCGGCGACTACCGGGAGCTGCTCGCCGAAGAGGCCGCCTACCGCGAGTCCGACAAGTTCGAGCGCGACCGCGCCTACTGGACCGAGCGGTTCGCCGACAAGCCCATGGCCGCGGGCCTGTCGGACGACCTGGCCGCCCCCACCGCCGACTTCATCAGCCGCGTCGCGGTCGTCCCGCCCGACCAGACCGCCGCGCTCGCGGCCGGGTCGCGGCGGCTGCGCACCGCCACCCAGGGCCTGGCGATCGCCGCGACCGCCGCCTACGTCGCCCGCATGACCGGCACCGAGGACGTCATCCTCGGCCTCGCCGTCACCGGCCGAACCACCCAGCTCGCGCTGCAGACCCCCGCGATGATGTCGTCGATCCTGCCGCTGCGGGTCCGCGTCGCGCCGGACATGACGGTGGAGGAGCTGGTCCGCTCGGTCACCCGCGCGAGCGCCCGCGCGCTGCGCCACCAGCGCTACCGGCGCGAGGACCTGCTGCGCGACCTGAAGCTGCTCGGCGAGCGGCACCGCCTGCACGGCCCGGTCATCAACATCATGGCCTTCGACTACCGGCTGGACTTCGCCGGCATCCCGGCCCGGATGCACGCCATCACCATCGGGCCGATCGAAGACCTCGCCATCAACATCTACGACAACTTCGACGGCAACGGCATCCGCGTCGACTTCGAGGCGCACCCCGACCTGTACACCGAGGGCGAGGTCGCCCGGCACCAGGACCGCTACCTGCGCTTCCTGCGCACCCTCGGCGAGGTCGACCCCGCGACCCCGCTGCGCGCGGTGGAGCTGCTGGACGACGCCGAGCGCGCCAAGGTCGTCACCGAGTGGAACGATACCGGCCTGGAGGTCGAGCAGACCACCGTCCCGGCGCTGTTCGAGGAGCAGGCCGCCCGCACCCCCGACGCGCCCGCCGTGCTGGCCGGCGGCGCCGAGCTCACCTACGCCGAGCTGAACGCCCGCGCCAACCGCCTGGCCCGCCACCTGGTCGAGCGCGGCGTCGGCCCCGAGGACTTCGTCGGCCTCGCCCTGCCCCGCGGCGCCGACCTGGTCGTGGCGGCCCTCGCAGCCATGAAGGCGGGCGCGGCCTACCAGCCGATCGACCTCGCCTACCCGCCCGACCGCGTCGCCTACATGCTGGCCGACGCCGCCCCCGCCTGCGTCATCACCACCACCGGCGCGGCGCTGCCCGGCGGCACCCCGCGCGTCGAGCTGGACGTCCTCGACCTCGCGTCCTACGGCGAGGCCGACCTCACCGACGCCGAGCGCCGGGCGCCGCTGCACCCCGAGCACCCCGCCTACGTCATCTACACCTCCGGCTCGACCGGCCGCCCCAAGGGCGTGGTGATCCGGCACGCCAACGCGGTGGACTTCCGGGCCTCGTTCCTCGCCGACTTCCCGGCCGAGCGCTTCGCCCGCACGCTGTTCGCCAGCTCGCTCAACTTCGACGTGTCGATCATCGAGTGGATGATCCCGCTGACCGTCGGCGGCCGCATCGAGGTGGTGCGCGACCTGCTGGAGATCGCCGAGCGCGGCGGCTGGGAGGGCACCCTGCTGGCGGGCGTGCCCTCGGCGGTGGCGGCGATGCTGGCGCGCGGCGGCCTGAAGCTGGCGGCCGAGGAGGTCACGCTGGGCGGCGAGGCGCTGTCGCCGCAGCTGCTGCGCGACCTGCGGGCCATGGTGCCCGGCGCGCGCATCTCCAACATCTACGGCCCGACCGAGACCACCGTCATCGTCACCGACTGGTTCGACGACGGCGACCCCGCCGCCCGCGCCCCGCTCGGCGGCCCGATGCGCAACGCCCGCCTGTACGTGCTGGACGACGCCCTCAACCCGGTCCCGGTCGGGGTGCCCGGCGAGCTGTACATCGCGGGCGGCGGCCTGGCCCGCGGCTACCTGCGTCGCCCCGACATCACCGCCGACCGCTTCGTGGCCTGCCCGTTCGGCACGCCGGGGGAGCGGATGTACCGCACCGGCGACCTGGTGCGCTGGAACGCGCGCGGCGAGCTGGAGTACCTCGGCCGCACCGACCACCAGGTCAAGGTGCGCGGGTTCCGCATCGAGCTGGGGGAGATCGAGGCCGCCCTCGACGACCACCCCGGCGTCGCCCAGAGCGCGGTGGTCGCCCGCCCGGACGCCGCGGGCGACACCGCGCTGGCCGCCTACGTCGTCCCGGCCGGTGCCGCCGGCCTCGACCCCGCCGAGATCAAGGAGCGCCTGGGCCGCACGCTGCCGGAGTACATGATCCCGGCCGCGGTCACGGTGCTGGACGCGATGCCGCTGAACCCCTCGGGCAAGCTGGACCGCGCCGCGCTGCCCGCGCCGGTGTTCACCGTCTCCGACACCGGCCGCGCCCCGCGCGACGCCCGCGAGGAGATCCTGTGCGGGATCTTCGCCGAGGTGCTGGGCCTGCCCCGGGTCGGCGTGCACGACGACTTCTTCGACCTCGGCGGCGACTCCCTCAAGGCGACCCGCGTGGTGTCGCGGGCCCGCGCCGCGCTGGAGACCGAGCTGGCGGTGCGCGCGCTGTTCGAGGCCCCGACCGTCGCCGGGCTGGCCGAGCACATCGCCGCCGCCCGGCAGGACGAGGAGGGGGCGCGGCCCGCGCTGCGCGCCGCCGCCGAGCGCCCCGACCCGCTGCCGGTGTCGTTCGCGCAGGAGCGCCTGTGGTTCCTCAACCAGCTGGAGGGCCTCACCGCGACCTACAACATGCCGATCCCGCTGCGGATCACCGGCGCGCTCGACGTGGACGCGATGCGCGCCGCGCTGCGCGACGTCACCGCCCGGCACGAGGCGCTGCGCACCCTGTTCGAGGACGCCGACGGCACGCCCGTTCAGAAGGTCCTGCAGCCCGAGAGGGCCGAACCGCACCTGGCGGTCGGCGAGGTCGTCGCCGGGGACCTGCACGGCGCGCTGTTCGCCGACGCCACGCGCGGGTTCGACCTGGCGAACGAGCTGCCGCTTCGCGCCCACCTTTACCGGGTGGGGGAGGACGAGCACCTGCTGCTGCTCGTCATGCACCACATCGCCGGGGACGGCTGGTCGCTCGCGCCGCTGGCCCGCGACGTCATCACCGCCTACCTCGCGCGCCGCGACGGCCACGCCCCCGAATGGGAGCCGCTGCCCGTCCAGTACGCCGACTACGCGCTGTGGCAGCGCGAGCTGCTCGGCTCCGAGGACGACCCCGCCAGCCTGGCCTCCCAGCAGATCGCCTACTGGAAGCAGGCCCTGGCCGGGCTGCCCGACCAGACGCCGCTGCCCACCGACCGCCCCCGCCCCGAGCGCGCCTCCTACCGGGGCGGCCAGGTCGGGTTCACGCTCCCGCCCGAGCTGCACCAGGGCCTGACCGCGCTGGCCCGCGACCACCAGGTCAGCCTGTTCATGGTGCTCCAGGCCGCGCTCGCCGCGCTGCTGACCCGCCTCGGCGCCGGGACCGACGTCCCGATCGGCTCCCCGATCGCGGGCCGCACCGACGAGGCCCTGGACGACCTGGTCGGCGTGTTCGTCAACACGCTGGTCCTGCGCACCGACACCGCCGGGGACCCCGCGTTCGCCGAGCTGCTGGCCCGCGTCCGCGAGGCCGACCTCGCCGCCTACGCCCACCAGGACGTGCCGTTCGAGCGCCTGGTGGAGGTGCTGAACCCGGCCCGCTCCCTGGCCCGGCACCCGCTGTTCCAGGTCATGCTGACCCTGCAGAACAACCCCGAGGCCGCCGTCGAGCTGCCCGGCCTGTCGGTCGCCGTCGAGCCGGTGGACGCCGGGGTCGCCAAGTTCGACCTGGAGTTCCTGCTGGAGGAGCCGCGCGACGGCTCCGGCGGCCTGGGCGGCGTCATCGAGTACGCCCTGGACCTGTTCGACCGCGACACCGTCGAGCGGTTCGCCGACTGGTACCGGCGGGTCCTGGAGGCCGCCGTCGCCACCGGCGCGGCCGTCACCGTGTCCGGCCTGGACCTGCCCGGCGCCGAGGAGCGCGCCGCGACCGTCCCCACCCCGGTGCCCGTCGCCGACCCCGCGCGGGCCGCCGTCAAGCGCCTGGTCGCCTACGTCGTCGCGCAGCCCGGCCAGGACCTCGACCCCGAGGCCCTGCGCGCCCACGTGCGCGCCCACCTGCCCGAGTCGATGGTGCCCGCCGCCGTCGTCCTGCTGGACGCGCTGCCGCTCACCCCCAACGGCAAGGTGGACACCAAGGCGCTGCCCAAGCCGGAGCTGGCCGGCGGCGCCGCGGCCGCCTACCGCGCCCCGCGCGACGACCGCGAGCGCGCCATCGCCGCCGTCTTCGCCGACCTGCTCGGCCTGGACCGCGTCGGCATCGACGACGACTTCTTCGAGCTGGGCGGCAACTCGCTCATCGCGATGCGCGTCGTCAGCCGCGTCCGGCGCGCGCTGGAGACCGAGCTGCCCGTCCGCGCGCTGTTCGAGGCCCCGACCGTCGCGGCCCTCGCCGCGCTGCTCGGCGAGACCGGCGGCGAGGCCGGGCGGCTGGCGCTGGAGCCGCGCGAGCGCCCCGACGCGATCCCGCTGTCCTACGCGCAGCAGCGGCTGTGGTTCCTCAACCGCTTCGAGGGCCCCAGCGCCACCTACAACATGCCGCTGGCGCTGCGCGTCCGCGGCGCGCTCGACCGCGACGCGCTCCAGGCCGCGCTCGGCGACCTGGTCGCCCGGCACGAGGCGCTGCGCACCGTGCTGCCCGACAGCGGCGGCGTGCCGCGCCAGCACATCCTGGACCCGGCCGCCGCGCGCCCCGAGCTGCAGGTCACCGAGACCACCGCCGCCGAGCTGCCGTCCCGGCTCGGCACGGCCGCCGGGCACGCGTTCGACATCTCCGCCGAGCCGCCCCTGCGCGCGCACCTGTACCGGCTGGACGAGCAGGAGCACGTGGTGCTGCTGCTGATGCACCACATCGCCACCGACGGCTGGTCGCTCGCGCCGCTCGCCCGGGACCTCATCACCGCCTACGCCGCGCGCGTCGGCGGCGGCGCGCCCGACTGGGCGCCGCTGCCGGTCCAGTACGCCGACTACACGCTCTGGCAGCAGGAGCTGTTCGGCTCCGAGGACGACCCCGAGAGCCTGATCTCCCGGCAGATCGCCTACTGGAAGGACGCGCTGGCCGGGCTCCCCGAGGAGCTGGAGCTGCCGACCGACCGGCCGCGCCCCGCCGAGGCGACCTACCGGGGCGGCACCGCCCGCTTCCGCCTGGGCCCCGACGTGCACGCCGCGCTGCTGGCGCTGGCCCGCGAGACCGGCGCGAGCCCGTTCATGGTCGCGCAGGCCGCGTTCGCCGCGCTGCTGACCCGCCTCGGCGCCGGGACCGACGTCCCGATCGGGTCGCCGGTCGCGGGCCGCACCGACGAGGCGCTGGACGACCTGGTCGGCATGTTCGTCAACATGCTGGTCTTCCGCACCGACACCTCCGGCGACCCCGCCTTCCGGGACCTGGTCGCGCGGGTCAGGGAGACCGACCTCGCCGCCTACGCCCACCAGGACGTGCCGTTCGAGCGCCTGGTGGAGGTCCTCAACCCGCCGCGCCACCTGGGCCGCCACCCGCTGTTCCAGATCGGCCTGACCTTCCAGAACAACCCCAGGGCCAGGCTGGAGCTGCCCGGCTTCACCGCCGAGGCCGAGCCGCTGCGCGCCGCGGTGTCCCGCTTCGACCTGCTGATGGTCCTCACCGAGGACGGGCAGGGGCTGGACGGCGAGGTCGAGTACGCGCTCGACCTGTACGACGCGGCCACCGTCGAGACCCTCATCGCCCGCTTCGAGCGGTTCCTGACCGGGCTGCTGGCCGACCCCGACGCCCGCATCGGCGCGGTGGACGTCCTGGACGCCGGCGAGCGCGCCACGATCCTGGACGAGTGGGCGGGCGGCGTCGCGATCGGGGCCGGCGCCGCCGAGCGCGCCACGATCCCGGAGCTGTTCGAGGCGCAGGCGGCGGCCCGCCCCGACGCCCCGGCCGTCACCTTCGAGGGCCGCACCCTCACCTACGCCGAGGTCAACGACGAGGCCAACCGGCTGGCCCGCTACCTGGTCGCGCGCGAGGTCGGCCCCGAGCAGTTCGTGGCGCTGGCGCTGCCGCGCTCGGCCGAGCTGGTCGTGGCGGTCCTGGCCGTGCTGAAGGCGGGCGCGGCCTACCTGCCGATCGACCCCGACTACCCGGCCGACCGCATCGCCCACATGCTGGAGGACGCGCGGCCCACCGCCGCGATCACCACCGCCGAGGCGGGCGGCGCGCTGCCCGAGGGGATGCCGCGCATCCTGCTGGACGAGGCCGAGCACAGCGGCTACCTGGAGACCGACCTCACCGACGCCGACCGGGTCAGGCCCCTCGACCCCGAGCACCCGGCGTACGTGATCTACACGTCGGGCTCGACCGGCAGGCCGAAGGGCGTCGTGGTCCCGCACCAGAACGTCGTCCGCCTGCTCGGCTCCACCGAGCACTGGTTCGGCTTCGGGCCGGACGACGTGTGGACGCTGTTCCACTCCTACGCGTTCGACTTCACCGTCTGGGAGCTGTGGGGCTCGCTCCTCTACGGCGGCCGCCTGGTCGTGGTCCCGTACCTGACCTCGCGCTCGCCGGAGGACTTCCTCAGGCTGCTGGCCGAGGAGCGGGTGACGGTCCTCAACCAGACGCCGTCGGCGTTCTATCAGCTCATGGCCGCCGACCGGGACAACCCGGACCTGGACCTGGCCCTGCGCTACGTCGTCTTTGGCGGCGAGGCCCTGGAGCTGGGCCGCCTGGACGACTGGTACTCCCGGCACGCGGACGACGCTCCGCGCCTGGTCAACATGTACGGCATCACCGAGACCACGGTCCACGTGTCGTACGTCGCCCTGGACCGCGCCTACGCCGCCGAGGCGCCCGGAAGCGTCATCGGCGTCGGCATCCCCGACCTGCGCCTGTACGTCCTGGACGAGCACCTGCAGCCGGTCCCGCCAGGCGTTGTCGGCGAGCTGTACGTGGCGGGCGCGGGCCTGGCGCGCGGCTACCTCGGCCGCGCCGCGCTGACCGCCGAGCGCTTCGTCGCCGACCCGTTCGGCGCGCCCGGCACCCGCATGTACCGCACGGGCGACCTCGGCCGCTGGCTCAGCGACGGCCGGGTCGAGTACCTGGGCCGCGCCGACCAGCAGGTCCAGCTCCGCGGCTTCCGCATCGAGCTGGGCGAGGTCGAGGCGGTCCTGTCCCGGCACGGCTCCGTCGCCGACGTCGCGGTGATCGTCCGCGAGGACCGGCCCGGCGACAAGCGCCTGGTCGCCTACGCCGTCCCCGCCGAGGGCGCCGAGATCGACCCGGCCGAGCTGCGCCGCTTCGCCGCCCGCGGCCTGCCCGGCCACATGGTCCCCGCGACCGTCGCGGCGATGGACGCGCTGCCGCTGACCGTGAACGGCAAGCTCGACCGCAGGGCCCTGCCCGCGCCCGACCTCGCCGCGCAGGTCTCCACCCGCCTGCCCGGCACGCCCGAGGAGGAGACCCTGGCCGCGCTGTTCGCCGAGGTCCTGGGGCTGGAGCGGGTCGGCGTCGATGACGGGTTCTTCGATCTGGGCGGTGATTCGATCATCGCGATCCAGCTCGTCTCCCGGGCCCGGCAGTCCGGCTTGGTGATCTCGCCGCGCGAGGTGTTCCAGCACCAGACCGTCGAGGAGCTGGCCGCCGTCGCCCGGCCCGTCGGCGAGGGCGAGGAGCTGGAGGTCGAGGCCCCCGGCACCGGCACCGGCCCGGTCCCCGTCACCCCGATCATCGCCTGGCTGCGCGACCGCGCCGGCGGCGACGCGGAACTGATCGCCGGGTTCCACCAGGCGACCGTGCTGCGCACCCCCGCCGACCTCGGCGCGGACCGGCTCACCGTCGCGCTCCAGACCGTCCTGGACCACCACGACGTGCTGCGGATGCGCCTGGACGTGGACGGCGACCGCTGGCAGCCCGTCGTCCGCCCCGCCGGGGAGGTGCCCGCCGAGGGCCTGGTCACCCGCGTGGACGTGGCGGGCCTGGACGCCGACAAGCGCACCGCCGTCCTCGCCGAGCAGGCCGCCGCCGCCCGCGACCGCCTGGACCCCCGGGCCGGGACCATGGCGCAGCTCGTCTGGTTCGACGCGGGCCCCGACCAGGGCCGCCTGCTGGTGGTCCTGCACCACCTGGTCGTGGACGGCGTCTCCTGGCGCATCCTGCTCCCGGACCTGGTCACCGCCTGGGCGGGCGGCGAGCTCCAGCCGGTCGGCACCTCCTTCCGCCGCTGGGCGCAGCGCCTCACCGCCGCCGCGTCCGACCCGGCGCGCGCCGAGGAGCTGGACACCTGGCTCGACATCGTGGACGGCCCCGACCAGAAGCTGGCGCCCCGGGCCCTGGACCCGCGCGTGGACATCGCCGCCCGCGCCCGGTCGCTCACCCTGGAGCTGCCCGCCGACGTCACCGCGCCGCTGCTGACCGACGTGCCCGCCGCCTTCCACGGCCGCGCCAACGACGTCCTGCTCACCGGCCTCGCCCTGGCCGTCGCGCACTGGCGCAAGGGCAGGGGCGGGCGCGGCGGCGGCGTCCTGATCGACCTGGAGGGGCACGGCCGCGAGGACGTGGTCCCGGGCGTGGACCTGTCGCGCACCGTCGGCTGGTTCACCTCCATCCACCCGGTCCGCCTGGACGCCGGGACGGCCGACTGGACCGAGGTCCGCGAGGGCGGCCCGGCGGCCGGGGCGGCGCTGAAGAGGGTCAAGGAGCAGCTGCGCGCCGTCCCCGACAACGGCATCGGCTACGGCCTGCTGCGCCACCTGGACGAGGACGCCGCCGAGGAGCTGGCCGGCCTGCCGCCCGCGCAGATCGCGTTCAACTACCTGGGCCGCGTCGCGCCCGGCGACGGCGGCGGCGACTGGGAGCTGGCCCCCGAGGAGCCCCCGGCCGGGGAGGACCCGCGGATGCCGATGGCGCACGTCCTGGAGATCAACGCCATCACCCGCGACCTCGCCGGCGGCCCGGTGCTGTCGGCCACCTGGACCTGGCCCGACGGGCTGCTGGCCGAGGACGAGGTGGCCGCGCTGGCGCGGGCGTGGTTCGCCGCGCTGGGCGGGCTGGTCGCCCACGTGGCCGCCGGTGACGACGCCGCGGCGGGCGGGTTCACCCCGTCCGACCTGCTGGTGGAGCTGGACCAGAACGAGATCGACAAGCTGCAGGACGCGTGGAGGAACAAGTCTTGAACCGGGGGGACCTCGAGGACATCCTGCCGCTGTCGCCCTTGCAGCAGGGGTTCTTCTTCCACGCGCTGTTCGACGCCGGGGACGCCGACGTCTACACCGCCCAGATCTCCCTCGACCTGGACGGACCGCTCGACGCGGCGGCCCTGCGCGCCTCGGCCGACACGCTGCTGCGCCGCCACGGCAACCTGCGCGCCGCGTTCTGGCACGAGGACCTGTCGCGCCCGGTGCAGGTGGTCCCGCGCGCGGTCGAGCTGCCGTGGGAGGAGGTCGAGGCGGCCGACGAGGCCGAGGCCGACGCGATCGTGGCGGCCGAGCGCGCCCGCCGCTTCGACGTCACCGCGCCGCCGCTGCTGCGGTTCGTGCTGGTGCGGCTCGGCCCCGAGCGGCACCGGCTGATCCTCACCAACCACCACATCCTGCTGGACGGCTGGTCCACGCCGATCCTGGCGACCGAGCTGTTCCTGCTCTACGTCCAGGGCGGCCACGACACCGGCTTCCCGCGCGTCACCCCCTACAAGAACTACCTGGCGTGGCTGTCCAAGCAGGACCGCGCCGCCGCCGAGGACGCCTGGCGGCACGCGCTCGACGGCGTGGGCGAGCCCAGCCTCGTCGCGCCCGAGGCCGCCGACCGCAAGCCCGCGCCGCCCGCCCGCGCCCTGATCACCCTCGACGCGCGCACGACCAAGAGGCTCGGCCGCGCCGCGCGCCGCCACGGCGCGACCCTGTCCACCGTCCTGCAGGGCGCGTGGGGCCTCACGCTCGCCCGCCTGCTGGGCCGCGACGACGTGGTGTTCGGCGCGACGGTCTCGGGCCGCCCGCCCGAGCTGCCCGGCGTCGAGCAGATGATCGGCCTGTTCATCAACACCCTGCCGATCCGCGTGCGGTTCGCGCCCGGCGAGTCCCTCGGCTCGCTGATGGAGCGGCTCCAGGACGAGCAGACCGAGCTGCTGCCGCACCACCACCTCGGCCTCACCGACATCCAGCGGGTCGCGGGCCACGGCGGCGCGCTGTTCGACACCATGACGGTGCTGGAGAACTACCCGTTCGACCCCGCGTCGATGGACGGCTCCCTCAACGGCGTCCGCATCACCGGGTTCGACTCCTACGACGCCACCCACTTCCCGCTGTCGCTGGTCGCGCTGCCCGGCGACGAGCTGTCGCTGCGGCTGCACTACCGCACCGACGTGTACGGCGCGGAGACCGCCGAGGCGCTGCTGGCCCGCGTCCGCCGCTTCCTGGAGGCGTTCGCCGAGGACTCCGGGCGGACCATCGGCGGCGTGGACCTCGCGGGCGACGACGGCCGCGCCCAGCTCGCGGCCTGGAACGACACGGCCGCCGAGACCCCCACCGGCACGCTGGCCGGCCTGTTCGAGGCGCAGGCCGCCCGCACCCCCGACGCCGTCGCGCTCGTCGCGGGGGAGGAGCGCCTCACCTACGCCGAGCTGAACGGGCGCGCCAACCGCCTCGCCCACGAACTGATCGCGCGCGGCATCGGGGCCGAGGACCGCGTCGCGCTGGTGCTGCCGCGCACCCCCGCGTTCATCGTGGCGATCCTCGCGGTGCACAAGGCGGGCGCGGCGTACGTGCCGGTGGACCCCGAGTACCCGGCCGACCGCATCGCCTACATGCTGGAGGACGCCGCCCCCGCCCTGGTCCTCCGGGACGGGCTGCCGGACGCCGCGGGCCGCCCCGCGCACGACCCCACCGACGCCGACCGCGTCCGCCCGGTGACCGGTGGCAGCGCCGCCTACGTCATCTACACCTCCGGGTCCACCGGCCGCCCCAAGGGCGTGGTGGTCCCGCACGTCGGCGTGCTCAACTACTACGAGGCGCACCGCGACGCGTTCTTCGAGCCCGCCGTCGCCGAGGCGGGGGGACGGCGGCTGCGGTTCGCGCACCTGGCGTCGTTCTCGTTCGACACCTCCTGGCAGGGCCTGCTGTGGATGCTGCACGGCCACGAACTGCACCTCATCGACGACGAGACGCGCCGCGACGTCGCCGCGTTCGCCCGCTACATCGCCGCCGCCCGCATCGACCTGGTCAACACCACCCCCTCGCATTTCCAGTCGCTGCGCGAAGCGGGCCTGCTCGCCGCCGAGCACCGCCCCGCCCAGCTCCTGCTGGGCGGCGAGGCCATCGGCGACGCGCTGTGGGACGAGCTGCGCGCCCTCGAAGGCGTGACCGTCCGCAACTTCTATGGGCCCACCGAGTCCACGGTGGACACCATGAACCACCGCGTCGCCGACGCCGGGCGGCCCGCGATCGGCACGCCGTACCGCAACACCCGCGCCTACGTGCTGGACGCCGCGCTCCAGCCCGTCCCGCCCGGCGTCCCCGGCGAGCTGTACCTGGCGGGCGTCCAGCTCGCGCGCGGCTACCTGGGCCGCCCCGCGCTGACCGCCGAACGGTTCGTGGCCGACCCCCACGGCGCGCCCGGCGACCGCATGTACCGCACCGGCGACCTGGTCCGCCGCACCGCCGAAGGCGTCATCGAGTACCTGGGCCGCGTGGACGACCAGGTCAAGATCCGCGGCTACCGGGTGGAGCTCGGCGAGATCGAGAGCGTGCTCGGCCGCCACGAGGGCGTCGCGCACGCCGCCGTGGTCGTGCACGAGGGCCGCCTCGCCGCCTACGTCGTGCCCGCGACCGTCGACGCCGCGGCCCTGCGGCGGTACGCCGCCGAGCGCCTGCCCGACCACATGGTCCCCTCGATCACCCCGCTGGAGGCGCTGCCCCTCACGGTGAACGGCAAGCTGGACCGCGCGGCCCTGCCCGCGCCCGACGCCGCCGCCACCGTCAGCCGCGCGCCGCGCTCGCCGCAGGAGGAGATCCTGTGCGGGCTGTTCGCCGAGATCCTGGGCGTCGCCCGGGTCGGCGTGGACGACGGGTTCTTCGACCTCGGCGGCGACTCGCTCACCGCCACCCGCCTGATCAGCAAGATCCGCTCCGCGCTCGGCGTGGAGCTGCCGGTGCGGGCGCTGTTCGAGGCCCCGACCGTGGCGGGCCTCGCCGGACGCCTCGCGGAGGCGGCGGGCGCGGCGCGGCCGCCGCTGGCGCGCGCCGACCGGCCCGGGACCGTGCCGCTGTCGTACGCCCAGCAGCGGCTGTGGTTCCTCAACCGCTTCGAGGGGCCGAGCGCGACCTTCAACATGCCCGCCGCGCTGCGGCTGGACGGCGCGCTCGACCGCGACGCGCTCCAGGCCGCGATCGCCGACGTCGTCGACCGCCACGAGACGCTCCGCACGATCTTCCCCGACGACGGCGGCACCGCGCGCCAGCTCGTCCTGGACGCCGCCACCGCCGCGCCCCGCCTCGCCGTCACCGCGACCGACGAGGCGCGCCTGCCGATGGAGCTGGCGGCCGCCGCCGGGACGGGCTTCGACCTGTCGGTGGAGCCGCCGATGCGGGTGCGGCTGTTCGATCTCGGTCCTGAGCGGCACGTCCTGCTGCTGGTCCTGCACCACATCGCCTGCGACGGCTGGTCGATGGCGCCGCTGGCCCGCGACGTGATCCTCGCCTACGCCGCCCGCGCCGAGGGCCGGGCCCCCGACTGGGCGCCGCTGCCGGTCCAGTACGCCGACTACGCGCTGTGGCAGCGCGAGCTGCTCGGCTCCGAGGACGACCCCGCCAGCCTGGTCTCCCAGCAGATCGCGTACTGGAAGGACGCCCTCGCCGGGCTGCCCGACCAGCTCGAACTGCCCACCGACCGGCCCCGCCCCGCCGAGCAGACCCACCGCGGCGACACCCTGGCGTTCGAGCTGGACGCCGGCCTGCACACCGCGCTGCTCGCGCTCGCCCGCGAGACCGGCGCGAGCCTGTTCATGGTCATGCAGGCCGCCTACGCGGCGCTGCTGACCCGCCTCGGCGCCGGGACCGACGTCCCGATCGGCGCGCCGATCGCGGGCCGCACCGACGAGGCGCTGGACGACCTGGTCGGCATGTTCGTCAACATGCTCGTGCTGCGCACCGACACCTCCGGCGACCCGTCGTTCCGCGAGCTGATCGCGCGGGTCAAGGAGGCCGACCTCGCCGCCTACGCCCACCAGGACCTGCCGTTCGAGCGCCTGGTCGAGGTGCTGAACCCGGCCCGCTCGATGGCGCGGCACCCGCTGTTCCAGGTGGCGCTGTCGTTCCAGAACAACCCCGAGGCCAAGCTCGGACTCGACGGCCTGTCCGGCGGCTCCGAGCCGCTGGGCTCCGGCACGGCCAAGTACGACCTGTCGCTCCACCTGGAGGAGCGCCAGGACGACCGGGGCCGCCCCGCCGGGATCGAGGCGGGCCTGGAGTACGCGCTGGACCTGTTCGACGCCGGCACCGCCGCCGCGATCGCCGCCCGCTTCGAGCGGCTGCTGCGCGAGCTGGTGGACGCGCCGGACGAGCCGATCGGCACCGCCGAGATCTTGGAACGCGCCGAGCGCCGCACGCTGCTGCGCAAGTGGGCGGGCGGCGCCGCGATCGGGGCCGCCGAGCGCGCGACGATCCCGGCGCTGTTCGAGGCGCGGGCGGCGGCCCGTCCCGACGCCCCGGCCGTGACGTTCGAGGGCGACACCCTCGGCTACGGCGAGCTGGAGGCCCGCGCCAACCGCCTCGCCCACCGGCTCATCGAGCGGGGCGTCGGCCCCGAGCAGTTCGTGGCGCTGGCGCTGCCGCGCTCGGCCGAGCTGGTCGTGGCGGTCCTGGCCGTGCTGAAGGCGGGCGCGGCCTACCTGCCGATCGACCCCGACTACCCGGCCGACCGCATCGCCTACATGCTGGAGGACGCGCGGCCCGCCCTGGCGATCACCGTCGGGGAGGCCGCCGGGACGCTGCCCGACACGCTGCCGCGCCTGCTCCTGGAAGAGGCCGACGCCCTCGGGGGCACCGACACCGCCCCCACCGACGCTGACCGCGTCCGGCCGCTGCTGCCCGAGCACCCGGCGTACGTGATCTACACGTCGGGCTCGACCGGCAGGCCCAAGGGCGTCGTGGTCCCGCACCAGAACGTCGTCCGGCTGCTGAAGTCCACCGAGCAGTGGTTCGGCTTCGGCTCCGACGACGTGTGGACGCTGTTCCACTCCTACGCGTTCGACTTCTCGGTGTGGGAGCTGTGGGGGCCGCTGCTGTACGGCGGCCGTCTCGTCGTCGTCCCCTACCTGACCTCGCGCTCGCCGGAGGACTTCCTCAAGCTGCTGGCCGAGGAGCGGGTGACGGTCCTCAACCAGACGCCGTCGGCGTTCTACCAGCTCATGGCCGCCGACCGGGACAACCCGGGCCTGGACCTGGCTCTGCGCTACGTCGTCTTTGGCGGCGAGGCCCTGGAGCTGGGCCGCCTGGACGACTGGTACTCCCGGCACGCGGACGACGCCCCGCGCCTGGTCAACATGTACGGCATCACCGAGACCACGGTCCACGTGTCGTACATCGCGCTCGACCGCGCCTACGCCGCCACCGCGCCCGGCAGCATCATCGGCGTCGGCATCCCGGACCTGAAGGTCTACGTGCTGGACGACCGGCTCCAGCCCGTCCCACCCGGCGTGGTCGGCGAGCTGTACGTGGCCGGGGACGGCCTCGCGCGCGGCTATCTCAACCGCGCGGCCCTCACCGCCGAGCGCTTCGTCGCCGACCCGCACGGCAAGCCGGGCACCCGCATGTACCGCACGGGCGACCTCGGCCGCTGGCTCAGCGACGGCCGGGTCGAGTACCTGGGCCGCGCCGACCAGCAGGTTCAGCTGCGCGGCTTCCGCATCGAGCTGGGCGAGGTCGAGTCGGCCCTGTCGCGCCACCCGTCCGTCGCCGACGTGGCCGTCATCGTCCGCGACCAGCGGATGCTCGCTTACGCCGTCCCCGCCGAGGGCGCCGAGATCGACTCGGCGGAGCTGCGCCGCTTCGTCAACGAGACGCTCCCGGACTACATGGTCCCCGCGACCGTGACCGCCCTCGGCGCGCTCCCGCTGACCTCCAACGGCAAGCTCGACCGCAAGGCCCTCCCGGACCCCGACTTCTCCGCGCAGGTCTCCACCCGCCTGCCCGGCACCCCGGAGGAGGAGACGCTCGCCGCGCTGTTCGCCGAGGTCCTGGGGCTGGAGCGGGTCGGTGTGGACGACGGGTTCTTCGATCTGGGCGGTGATTCGATCATCGCGATCCAGCTCGTCTCCCGGGCCCGGCAGTCCGGCCTGGTGATCTCGCCGCGCGAGGTGTTCCAGCACCAGACCGTCGAGGAGCTGGCCGCCGTCGCCCGCCCCGTCGGCGAGGACGAGCGCGTCGAGGCCGAACCGCCCGGTACCGGCATCGGCGCGGTCCCCGCCACCCCGATCATGCGCTGGTTCCAGGAGCTGACCGGCCCGGTGGACGACTACAGCCAGCGGATGCTGCTCCAGGTCCCGCCCGGCCTCGGCCTCGACCGGCTCACCGCCGCGCTCCAGACCGTCCTGGACCACCACGACATGCTCCGCCTGCGGCTCGACCGGTCCGCGCCCGACTGGCGCTTCGAGATCGCCGAGCCCGGCGCGGTGGACGCCGCGGGCCTGGTGCGCCGCGTCGAGGGGATCGACGACGCCGTCCTGGCCGCCGAGTCCCTCGCCGCGCGCCGCCGCCTGGACCCCGAGGCCGGGATCATGGCGCAGCTCGTGTGGTTCGACGCCGGGCCGGACGCCTCCGGCCGGCTGCTGCTGACCCTGCACCACCTGGTCGTGGACGGCGTCTCCTGGCGCATCCTGCTGCCCGACCTGGTCACCGCGTGGGGCGGCGGCGCGCTGGAGCCGGTGAACACCTCGTTCCGCCGCTGGGCGCAGCGCCTCACCGCCGAGGCCACCGGCGCCGACGTCCGTGCCCAGCTGCCGCTGTGGGCCGAGACGCTCCGGACCCCCGACCCGGTGCTGGGCGCGCGCGCCCTGGACCCGGCCGCCGACACCTTCGGCACCGCGCGGCACCGCACCGTCACGCTGCCCGCCGACGTGACGGGGCCGCTGCTGACCGACGTGCCCGCCGCGTTCCACGGCCGCGTCAACGACGTGCTGCTGACGGGCCTCGCCCTCGCCGTCGCCGAGTGGCGGCGCGCCCGCGGCGTCGCCGACGAGACCGCCGTGCTGGTGGACCTGGAGGGCCACGGCCGCGAGGAGATCGTCCCGGGCGTGGACCTGTCGCGCACCGTCGGCTGGTTCACCGCCATCCACCCGGTCCGGCTGGACGCGGGCGGCGTGGACTGGGCCGAGGCCGCCGGGGGCGGCCCGGCCGTCGGCACCGCGCTGAAGCGGATCAAGGAGCAGCTCCGCGAGATCCCCGACAACGGCATCGGCCACGGCCTCCAGCGCTACCTGGACCCGGCCGCCGCCGACCGGCTCGGCGGCCTGCCGCACCCGCAGCTCGCGTTCAACTACCTCGGCCGCGCCGCCGCGCAGGAGGCCGCCGACTGGTCCCCGGCCCCCGACACCGCGCTCGCGGGCGGCCAGGACGACGCGCTCAGCCTGGTGCACGCGCTGGAGGTCAACGCCCACACCCGCGACCTGCCGTCCGGGCCCGAGCTGACCGCCACCTGGACCTGGGCCGGGGCCCTGTTCACCGAGGACGAGGTGGCCGACCTCGCCGAACGCTGGTTCACCGCGCTGCGCGGCCTGGTCGCGCACGTCACCGAACCGGCCGGCGACGGCCCGGTCGGCGGGTTCACCCCCTCCGACCTGGCGCTGGTGGACGTCAGCCAGGACGAGATCGACGAGCTGGCCGCCGAGCTGGACGGCGAATGGGAGACCGACCTATGACCGAGCAGCAGGCCGCGCAGCGGGCGCCGCAGCCGAAGAAGCAGTCGCAGCTTGAGGACATCCTGCCGCTGTCGCCCCTCCAGCAGGGCCTGTTCTTCCACGCCCTGTACGACACCGGCCAGGACGTCTACACCGCCCAGCTCGTCTTCGACCTCGACGGCCCGCTGGACACCGCCGCGCTCCGCGCCGCCGCCGCCACGCTGCTGCGCCGCCACGCCAACCTGCGTTCGGGCTTCCGCCAGCGCAAGGAGGGCACGCCCGTCCAGGTCGTGCACCGCCAGGTCAGGCTGCCCTGGGAGGAGGCGGACCTGTCCGCGCTGCCCGAGGCCGAGCGCGAGGCCGAGGCCGCCGCGATCGCCGACCGCGAGCGCGCCGCGCCGTTCGACATGGCCAAGCCGCCGCTGCTGCGCTTCGTGCTGATCAGGCTGGGCGACGGCCGGCACCGCATGGTGTTCACCAACCACCACATCCTGCTGGACGGCTGGTCCACGCCGATCCTGCAGACCGAGCTGTTCGCGCTGTACCTGACGCGCGGCGACGACGCCGGGATGCCGCGCGTCACCCCCTACAAGAACTACCTGGCCTGGGTCGCCGGGCAGGATCGCGCCGCCGCCGAGGACGCCTGGCGGCGCGCGCTCGACGGCGTGGACGAGCCGACCCTCGTCGCACCGGACGCCGGAGCCCCCGACAACGCCGAACCGGGCCGGGTCCGCCTGACGCTGGACGAGGACCTGACCGCCGCCCTCAACGCCCGCGCCCGCGCGCACGGCGTCACCCTCAACACCGTCCTCCAGCTCGCCTGGGGCGTCCTGCTCGGCCGCCTCACCGGCCGCACCGACGTGGTGTTCGGCGCGGCGGTGTCGGGCCGCCCGCCCGAGCTGCCCGGCGTCGAGCAGATGATCGGCCTGTTCATCAACACGCTGCCGGTCCGCGTCCGCGTCCGCCCCGGCGACACCGTCGCGCGGGCCCTGACCCGGCTCCAGGGCGAGCAGGCCGACCTGATGGCGCACCACCACCTCGGCCTCACCGACATCCAGCGCCTGACCGGCGTCGGCACGCTGTTCGACACGATGACGGTGCTGGAGAACTACCCGTTCGACCCGGACGCGGCGGGCGCCGACCTGGGCGGCCTGGAGATCCGGCCGCACGACGGCTACGACGCCACCCACTACCCGCTCGCGCTCGCCGCCGTCCCCGGCAGGGGCCTGTCGCTGCGGCTCGACTACCGCACCGACCTCTACGGCGCGGCCGACGCCGAGCGCCTCGCCGGCCGCCTGGTCCGCGTGCTGGAGGCCGTCGCGCACCGCCCCGACGAGCCGCTGGGCCGCATCGACGTGCTGGACGACGACGAGCGCGCCCTCGTGCTGGACGCCTGGCAGGGCCCGGTCACCGGCCGCGCCGACCGGGCCCCCGGCACCATCACCGGGCGCTTCGCCGAGCGGGTCGCCGCCGCGCCCGACGCCGTCGCGGTCCGCGCGGACGGCGAGTCGATCACCTACGCCGAGCTGGACGCCCGCGCCGATCGCCTGGCCGCCCTGCTCGCCGCGCGCGGCGTCGGCCCCGAGACCCGCGTGGCGACGCTGCTGGACCGCTCGGTCGAGGTGGTCGTGGCGACCCTCGCGATCGTCAAGGCGGGCGGCGTCTACGCGCCGATCCACCTCAGCTACCCGCCCGACCGCGTCGAGTGGGCCGTCAACGAGGTCAGGGCGCCCGTCCTGCTGGTGGACCCCGGCACCGCCGCGCGGGCGCAGGGCCTGGACACCGCCGCCGACGTCATCGTCCTGGACGGCGACGTGCCCGAGCCGCCCGCCGGGCCGCCCGCCGTGACCGTGCACCCCGACCAGGTCGCCTACGTCCTGTTCACCTCCGGCTCCACCGGCCTGCCCAAGGGCGTCATGGTGCGGCACCGCGACGTGGTGGACCTCGCCGACGACGCCGCCATGCGCAACGGCGCCCACGACCGCGTGCTGATGCACTCCCCGCACGCCTTCGACGCCTCCACCTACGAGATCTGGATGCCGCTCCTGCACGGCGGAACCCTGGTCGTCGCGCCCCCCGGCCGCCTGGACGCCGCCTCCCTGGAGCGGGTCGTGACCGAGGAGGACGTCACCGGCCTGTTCATCACCACGACCCTGTTCAACCTGGTCGCCGAGGAGCGCCCCCAGGCGTTCGCGCACCTGAAGGAGGTGCTGACCGGCGGCGAGGCGGGCTCGGTCGCCGCGATGCGCAAGGTCCTGGCCGCCTGCCCCGAAACCGAGGTCGGCAACGTCTACGGGCCCACCGAGTGCACCACCTACACCACCGTCCTCGGGATGCGCGCGCCGCTGGCGGGCGGCGAGACCATGCCGGTGCTGGGCAGTCCCATCGACGACATGCGCGTCTACCTGCTGGACGAGAACCTGCGGCCCGTCCCGCCCGGCGTCACCGGCGAGGCGTACATCGCGGGCGCGGGCATGGGGCGCGGGTACCTGGACCGGCCCGTCCTGACGGCCGAGCGCTTCGTGGCCGACCCGTTCGGGAGGCCCGGCGACCGCATGTACCGCACCGGCGACCTGCTGCGCTGGCGGGGAGCCGGGAGGTCGGTCGGGGCAGGTCGGTCGGGGGAAAAGGGCACGCTCGAATACGTGGACCGCGCCGACTTCCAGGTGAAGATCCGCGGCTTCCGCATCGAGCTGGGCGAGATCGAGGCGGCCCTGGCCGACCACCCGGCCGTCGCCAACGCGGCCGTGATCGTCCGCGAGGACGCCCCCGGCGTCAAGCGGCTGGCCGCCTACATCGTCCCGGCCGCCGGGTTCGACCCCGCCGCGCTCCGCCGCCACGTCGCCGGGCGGCTCCCCGAGTACATGGTGCCCGCCGCGTTCGTGCGGCTCGACACCCTGCCCACCGGCCCCACCGGCAAGCTCGACCGCCGCGCGCTGCCCGCCCCCGACTTCGCCGAGGCCGCCCTCGGCCGCGACCCCGCCACCCCCGAAGAGGAACTCCTCTGCGCGGTGTTCGCCGAGGTGCTGGGCCTGGAGCGGGTCGGCGCGGACGCCAGCTTCTTCGACCTCGGCGGCGACAGCATCACCGCGCTCAAGCTCGTCACCCGGGCGCGGCAGCACGGCGTGGAGCTCACCCCGCGCGACGTGTTCACCCACCAGACCGTCGAGGGGCTCACCCGCCTCGGCGAGGTGCCCGCGAGCGCCGGTTTCGAGGTGCTGCTGCCGATCCGCGCCGCCGGGACGCGGCCGCCGCTGTTCTTCGTGCACCCGGCCGGGGGACTGGCCTGGCCCTACTTCCAGTTCCAGCGGCACCTCGGCCCCGACCAGCCCATCTACGGGCTCCAGGCGCGCGCGTTCACCCAGGACGAGCTGCCCGGCTCGGTCGAGGAGATGGCCGAGGACTACCTCGCGCTGATCCGCACCGTCCAGCCGCACGGCCCCTACCACCTGGCCGGCTGGTCGCTCGGCGGCCTGGTCGCCTACCAGATGGCGACCAGGCTCCAGGCCGACGGCGAGCAGGTCGCGCTGCTGACGATGATCGACTCCTACAACAGCCTCGACCTGGACTCCGAGAAGCGCCAGGTGCTGCCCGAGCTGCTGCAGGGCATCGGCGTGGACGCCACCATGCTCGACGCCGGCGGCAACCCGAACATGGAGCAGATCATGGCGGTGCTCGCCGAGCGCGGCGACGCCCTGGCCACCCTGGACGAGAACGACCTCGTCAACGTCTACCGCAACTACGAGAACGGCGTCCGCCAGGCCGAGGAGTACCGCCCCGGCCCGTTCCGCGGCGACGTCGTCTTCTTCACCGCGCTCCAGGGCCGCGCCCCCGACACGCCGACCGCCCGCGCCAACTGGGGCCGCCTGGTGGACGGCGAGATCGAGGACTACCCCCTGGACGTGGAGCACCACCACCTGATGGAACCGGCCGCCGTCGCCGAGATGGGCGCGGTGCTGGCCGCCAAGCTGGACAAACTCCACTCTCTACGCCGCTAATCTGACTTATCCCTCCGTTTCGCCCCCAAGGGAAGGACCCCCGATGACCAACCCGTTCGAGGACCCCGAAGGCGCCTACTGCGTGCTCGTCAACGACGAGGGCCAGTACTCGCTGTGGCCGTCGTTCGCCGAGGTCCCCGCCGGGTGGACCGTCGCCAAGGCCGAGGACACCCGCGCCGCGTGCGTGGAGTACATCGAGGCGAACTGGACCGACATGCGCCCCCGGAGCCTCGTCAGGGCGATGGGTGACTGACGCGGCGGCCGGCGGAGTCGAGATCCCCGCCGTCACCGAGTGGGCCATGGAGATGCGCGACCCCGCCGATCTGCGGCCCGCGCCGGCCCCGGCCGTCGAGATGGCCTTCTCCCCGGCCCGCGTGCCCTCGCCCGACGTCAACCGGGCGCTGTACGCGGCCGTGGGCGCGCGCGTGTGCTGGACCGACCGGTTCGGCTGGTCCTACGCCGACTGGGACGCCTGGGTGTCGCGGCCCGAGCTCGGCACCTGGCTGGTGCTGGCCGAGGGCACCGTGGCCGGCTTCTTCGAGATCGAGGCCCAGCCGGACGGTGACACCGAGATCCACCTGGTCGGCCTCACGCCCGCCTTCGTCGGGCACGGCAACGGCGGCCACCTGGTCGAGCAGTGCGTGCGCCGCGCCTGGCAGCGCGGCGCGACCTGGGCCGAGCACACCGGCCCGGCCACCCGCGTGTGGCTGCGCACCAGCACCCTGGACCACCCCAACGCGCTGGCCAACTACCGCCGCCGCGGGTTCCGGGTCGCGCTGGAGACGACCGCGCCCAAGACCGTGCCCGACCCGCGCCTCGCGCCGTGGCCGCTGCCCTGCGACCCCCGCCCGGCCGTCCGCGGCCCGTCCGAACAGGAGCTGATCCCATGACCTGGTTCCGCTGCGCCGAGACGCGCCCCTGGGCGTCGATGCGGCTGTTCTGCCTGCCGCACGCGGGCGGGTCGGCGGTGTTCTACCGGACCTGGGCCAAGGAGATCAGCCCGGCCGTCGAGGTGCACGCGGTGCAGTACCCGGGCCGCGCCGACCGGATGCGCGACCCGCTGGTCACCGACGCCGGGCAGCTCGTCCGCCTGATCGCCGGGGCGATGGCGCCGCTCACCGACCGGCCGTTCGCGCTGTTCGGGCACAGCATGGGCGCGGTGCTGGCCTACGAGGTCGCCCGCCTGCTCCAGGAGCGCGGCCACCAGCCGGTCCACGTGTTCGCCTCCGGCGCGCGCCCGCCGCACGACCGGGGCGACGACGAGCGCGTCTCCGACCGCGACGACGACGGCGTGGTCGCCGCGATGGTGAAGCTCGGCGGCACCGACGCCGAGGCGCTGCAGAACCCCGAGCTGCGCGAGCTGGTCCTGCCCTACATCCGCAACGACTTCAAGCTGATCGAGGACTACGCCCACAGCGCCGCGCCCCGGCTGAGGGCCCCGCTCACCGCGCTGATCGGCGACGCCGACCCGCACGTGGACGAGGCCCGCGCCGCGCGCTGGGCCGAGCTCACCGAGGGCCGCTTCGCGCTGCGGACCTTCCCCGGCGACCACTTCTACCTGACGCCCCGCCAGGCCGACGTGACCGCCGAGATCATGCGGACCCTGGAGGTCCCGCCCTCCCCGTGACCGGCCCGGCCGACCCCACGAGGGGACCGGCAGGGGCCGCGCCGCCGGGCTCGCGCCCGCCGTGCCGCACGACCGGACGCCGCACGACCTCCAGCCGCACCAGCTGCCGGTGCCCGCGATCGGCCTCGACCCGCACCTCCGCCGCCCAGCAGGCCGCCGCGAACTCCTCCCGCACAGCCGCGAAGTCGTGCACCGACACTCCCGCAGGACACCACAGCAGCACGCGCTCCCCGAAGGGCGTGCGTCGGGTCCACATCAGCGCGGGCAGGCGTCCCCGGAGGTTATGGACCCCGCTCTGAGCGCAGGCCGTCCGCACCCGGTGCTGGGTGACGACGACCCAGCACGCCCCCAGCGTCCAAGCCCGGACCCGGGGCCGCAGCGCCAGGAACGGCAGCACGACCGCAGCCAGGGCGACGCCCCAGTACCCGGCGACGGTAGCCGTCACGACCCCGCCGACCACCCCCGCCAGGAGCAGCTCGTAGCGCCAGCGCCAAACGACCGTCCAAGGCATCGGCCGGGCGCGCGAGAACAGCTCGTCCACGAGCCGCCGCCCGGCCCGCTCACGGGCCGTCACCGCCACTCCCGGAAGAACCGCGCGCCGCAGAAGCCGCAGGCCGTCCCGTCCGGCCCCCGGTGCACCGGGCAGCCGGCGAGCAGGTCGAAGCGCGGGTCCCGGTACCGGCGGCGCAGCCCGGCCGGGCTCTCGGTCACCTCCAGCCCCATGAGCTGGGCCTGCACGTCGTGGACGTCGAACAGCCGGCGACAGATCCGGCGCAGCAGCCGGAGCAGGCGCTCCGGGGGAGCCGTGGGCTCTCGTCGCCGGGTCGGCGGCGGGCTAATGTGGACCATGACACACATTCCCTTTCGTTGAGCTGAAGCGGATGTGATGTGACTGGGCCGGTGGGGCAACACCGGCCCAGTTGTGCTTCCGGGCGTGAAGGCGGCCATGTCCCCTTGGTGTCCCGAGAGTGAAGTCCGCTTTCGGTCCTGACTCCAAAGGGATCACATGTCGGCAATTGCCAATGGGTTGCTTGCCGCAAAACGGATGTGTCGGGGAGCGCAGAGCCCGTGGCGCGTGTCGGTCGCCCGATCGTCGGCCGCCGTGAACTGGCTGAACGGCTGCGAGAACTCCGCGATCGTTATCGCCCCAGCCTTACGGGTGTGGCCACGGAGTCGTGATGCTCTCCCTCTCAGGTAAGTGGGACCGGGGACGCGCGGCGCGGTGCCGCCCTCGGAGCCGTCCGTCGCTGGACCGGTTGTCCAATATCGGTCCGGGGGCGGGTCTGTCCCGGTGGGGTGGGCGGACGTATCGTCGGAGGCGGCGGGGGCCGGAGAACAGCCGCGGAACCCCCGTGCCCGGTTCACCCGTCCTGGGAGTCGCCATGGGCATCGAGATCCGGGTGGATGGGCTCAAGAAGTCGTTCGGGCGGCAGGTCATCTGGGAGGACGTGAGCTTCACGATCCCCGCCGGTGAGATCTCCGCGCTGCTGGGGCCGTCGGGCACCGGCAAGTCGGTCTTCCTCAAGAACCTCATCGGGCTGCTGCGGCCCGATCGCGGGCACGTGTTCGTCGGCGACGGCGACGTGCCGCGGCTGCGCGAGAGCGAGCTCTACGAGATGCGCCGCAAGTTCGGCGTGCTCTTCCAGGACGGCGCCCTGTTCGGCTCCATGAGCATCTACGACAACATCGCCTTCCCGCTGCGCGAGCACACCAGGAAGGGGGAGGGCGAGATCCGCAGGATCGTCCAGGAGAAGATGGAGATGGTCGGCCTCACCGGGGCCGAGGACAAGCTCCCGGGCGAGATCTCCGGCGGGATGAAGAAGCGCGCCGGGCTGGCCCGCGCGCTGGTGCTCGACCCGGAGATCATCCTGGCCGACGAGCCCGACTCGGGCCTGGACCCGGTGCGCACCGCCTACCTCAACCAGCTGTTCGTGGACCTCAACTGCGAGCTGGGCGCGACCTTCCTCATCGTCACCCACGACATCGGCACCGCCCGGGTCCTGCCCGACAACCTCGGGCTGCTGTTCCGGCGCGGCCTGGTGATGTTCGGGCCGCGCGAGATGGTGCTGTCCAGCACCCACCCGGCGGTCAACCAGTTCTTCAACGCCCGCCGCCAGGGCCCGATCGGCATGGCCGAGGAGAAGGACCAGGCCGACCTGGACAACGAGGGGCAGGGGCTGCAGGCCATGCCCGCGCCGATCCCGCCGCAGCTGATGCCGAGCGACGGGCGGGTGCGGCCGTCGATGCGGCGGCCGGGGGAGTGGCTGCGGCGGCACCAGGTGAAGGCGCCGCCCGGCTCGTTCATCGACGACGACGGCCGCAACTGGGTCACCGAGTGGGACGAGCTGGTCTCCGAGCGTCGCCGCCCGCAGTAGCGCTCGACCCGGAGCCGGACACGACGGGACAATGGGCCGGTGACCCTGCTGCTGAACCGCTCCGACCTGCAGTCCCTGCTGAACCCGGCCGACTGCCTGGCCGCGCTGCGCCGCGGCTTCACCGCCGAGGCGGGCGAGGTGGCGGCGCGGCGCGTCGTCACGCCGCTGCCCGGCCAGGGCAGCGCCACCGCGCTGATCCCCGGGCTGATCGAGGGCGTGCCGGCCTACACCGTGAAGGTGAACGCCAAGTTCCCCGGCTCGCGGCCCGCGCTGCGCGGCGTGGTGTGCCTGCACGACCTGGAGACCGGCGAGCTGCTGGCGCTGCTGGACTCGGGCACGGTGACCGCCTGGCGCACCGGCCTCGCCGCCGCGCTCGGCACCCACGCGCTGGCCCGCCGCGCCGCCGCCAAGGTCGCGGTGATCGGCGCGGGCGCGCAGGCCGAGCTGGTCATGCTGGGCCTGTCCCAGCTGCGCGCGGCCCGCGAGCTGACGGTGTGCGACCTGGACCCCCGCCGCGCCACCGACTTCGCCGAGCGCCACGGCGCGCGGCTAAAGGTGCCCGCCTCGGTCGCCGCCGAGCCGCGCGTGGCCGCGCAGGGCGCCGACATCATCGTGGTCGCGACCTGGGCGCGCCGCCCGCTGCTGCACGCCGCCGACATCGTCCCCGGCGCGCACGTCACCTCGCTGGGCGCCGACGAGCCCGGCAAGTGCGAGCTGGCCCCCGACCTGGTCCAGGCCGCGCGCGTGGTGGTGGACGACGTGGCCCTGTCGCTGGAGATGGGCGTGCTCGCCGCCGCCGGGCTGGAGGTCAAGCACGCCGCCGGAACGCTGCGCGACCTGCTGCGCGGCCAGGTGCCCGGCCGCGTCCGCGAGCGCGAGATCACCGTCTACGCGCCGGTCGGCCTGCCCTGGCAGGACCTGGCGCTGGCGTGGACGGCCTACCGCGCCGCCGTCGAGGCGGGCGCCGGCACCTCCTTCGACCTGCTGGCCTGACCGCTCAGCGTCGGACCGGCCGGGCGGAGGTCAGGTGCCAGCCCCCGCACGAGGGGCAGCGGTAGACGCGCGCCTCGATCTTGGGGCGGCCGGGGCGGTCGTCGTGCTGGATGGTGGCCAGCGCGAGGGTCGCGGCGATGCGGTCGCGGAACCGCACCTTGCCGCTGGGGCATGCGGCGCGGCGGGGGCCGCGCGGCCGGGCTCGACGACGGGACATCGCGGCACCACCTCCGGCGCGTCAGGGTGCGTTCCTCCGGTGTACCTCAGGACGCGCCGCGTGTCCCGCGCCCGCGCCCTCCCGCCGGCAACGTTGCCCGGGACCGGCCCCGGGGGTTGACACCGCGCCCCGCCGCGCGCACGGTGACCGCGTCGGGAAGCAAGCACTTGCTAGGCGGTGGTGGATGAGATTCGCGCTCTTCTACGAGATCCCGGTGGCCCGCCCGTGGGACGCCGAGAGCGAGAAACGGGCCTACGACCAGACCCTCGAACAGGCGATCGCGGGGGAGGAGTACGGCTGGGACGCGTTCTGGACCGTCGAGCACCACTTCCTTGAGGAGTTCTCGCACTGCTCCAACCCCGAGGTGCTCTACGGCGCTATCGCCGCCCGCACCTCCCGGATGCGCCTGGGCTACGGCGTGCGGCTGATGCCCAAGCCGTACAACCACCCGGTGCGGTCCGCCGAGTCCGCGGCCGTGCTGGACCTCCTCTCCGGCGGACGCGTGGACTTCGCCACCGGCCGCTCGGCGACCCGCGCCGAGCTGGAGGGCTTCGGCATCGACCCGCACCAGACCCGCGCGATGTGGCGCGAGGCCATCGAGTGCACGGTCGGGTGCTGGACCAACGACGAGTACGCCCACGACGGCGAGTTCTGGCAGATGCCGCGCAGGCGCGTGCTGCCCAAGCCGCTCCAGAAGCCGCACCCGCCGCTGTGGGGCGCGACCTCCAGCGACGACGGGCACCGCGAGGTCGGCTCGCTCGGCCTCGGCCTGTGCTCGTTCGCGGTCGGCGTGCCGCCCGAGGAGGTCAAGCGGAAGATCGACATCTACCGGGCGGCGGTGCGGGGCTGCGCCGACCCGATCGGCGCGCGGGTCTTCGACACCACCGCGACCTTCACCATGGCGCTGTGCGACACCGACGCCGCCCGCGCCGTGGAGACCGCGCGCGAGTCGTTCGAGTGGTACCCGCGCACCGGCGCGCGCCAGATCGCCACCGTCGCCGAGTGGATGGCCGAGAAGGAGCGCGGCCTGGGCGACTACGGGTACGCCGCCGACCTGAAGCGCACCGACGACGGCGGCCTGCTCGACCTGCTGTCGATGGACTACCTGCTGGACTCCGGCGCCGTGGTGTGCGGCACCCCCGACCAGTGCCACGCGGCCGCCCGCCGTTTCGAGGAGGCGGGCGTGGACCTGCTGCTGTGCCTGGTCAACCCCTACAAGATCCCGCACGAGGCGGTCATGCGCACCATCGAGCTGATGGGCACCGAGGTGATTCCGCGCTTCCGCTGACAGAAGATATTGAAACACGTTCTACTTGTGTCTACGCTGGCGGCACGATGGAGGTGGAGCGATGATCTGGGACCGGTTCCGCATCGACGAGCGGGTGGCCGTGGTCACCGGGGCGGGGCGCGGCATCGGCGCCGCGACCGCCGTGGCGCTGGCCCAGGCGGGCGCCGACGTGGTGCTGTCGGCGCGCACCGAGGAGCAGTTGCGCAAGGTGGCGGCCGAGGTGGAGGCGGCGGGCCGGCGGGCCCTGGTCGTCCCGGCCGACCTGTCGGACCCCGGCGCCGCCGCCGGGCTCGCCGAACGCGCCGCCGAGGCGTTCGGACGGCTGGACATCGTGGTCAACAACGTCGGCGGCGCGCTGCCCCGGCCGTTCATGGACACCGAGCCCCACCACCTTGAGAACGCGTTCCAGTTCAACGTGAGCAACGCGCACGCCCTCACCCGCGCTGCCGTCCCGCACCTGCTGGAGCACCGCGGCGCGGTCATCAACATCTCCTCGGTGATGGGCCGCATCCCCGGCCGCGGCTACGCCGCCTACGGCAGCGCCAAGGCCGCCCTCGCGCACTACACCCGGCTGGCCGCCGCCGACCTGGCGCCCCGCGTCCGCGTCAACGCCATCGCGGTCGGCTCGGTCGCCACCTCCGCGCTCGACATCGTCATGTCCAGCGACGAGCTGCGCGCCCAGATGGAGGCGGCCACCCCGCTCGGCCGCATCGGCGACCCCGAGGAGGTCGCCGCCGCCGTCCTCTACCTCGCCTCCCCGGCCGCCGCCTACACCACCGGCACGGTGCTGCGCCTGGACGGCGGCATCGACACCCCCAACTTCGACCTCGGCCTGCCCGACCTGTAGGCCGCCGCCCCGCGCCCCACCCAGGGAGACCCAGATGCCCTACCGCGTCGTCCAATGGAGCACCGGCAACGTCGGCCGCAACACCCTGGCCGGGATCGACGCCCACCCCGACCTCGAACTGGCCGGCGTGTGGGTGTCCAGCCCCGCCAAGGTGGGCCGGGACGCCGGCGACCTGGCCGGCCTCGGCCGCTCCCTCGGCGTGGCCGCCACCGGCGACGAGGCCGAGGCGCTGGCGCTGCGGCCCGACTGCGTCGTCTACACCGCCATGGCCGACGTGCGCATCATGGAGGCCATCGACGACCTGTGCCGCATCCTGCGCTCGGGCGCCAACGTGGTGTCCAGCAGCCCGGTGTTCCTCCAGTTCCCCGACGGCGTCGTCCCGCCGGAGATGTCCGACCCGGTCCGCGCGGCCGCCGAGGAGGGCGGCGCCTCGATCTTCGTCAACGGCATCGACCCCGGCTTCGCCAACGACGTGCTGCCGCTGGCGCTCACCGGCATCAGCGAGCGGATCGACGAGGTCCGCTGCATGGAGGTCCTCAACTACGCCACCTACGACCAGGGCACCGTGCTGTTCGACATCATGGGCTTCGGCGGCCCCCTGGACGAGGTCCCCATGCTGCTGCAGCCCGGCGTGCTCACCATGGCGTGGGGCAGCGTGGTCCGCCAGATCGCCGCCGGGCTCGGCGTCGAGCTGGACGAGGTCGTCGAGCACCACACCCGCCTGCCGGCCCCCGAGACCTTCCAGGTCGCCTCCGGCACGATCGAGAAGGGCACCGCCGCCGCGCTGCGCTTCGAGGTCCGCGGCATGCTCGGCGGCCGCCCCGCCGTCGTGCTGGAGCACGTCACCCGGCTGCGCGACGACCTCGCGCCCGACTGGCCGCAGCCCGCCGGGGCCGGCTGCTACCGGGTGAAGGTGACCGGCGAGCCCAACTACACCCTGGACCTGCAGCTGCTCGGCGAGGACGGCGACCACAACACCGCCGGGCTGAAGGCCACCGCGATGCGCCTGGTCAACGCCGTGCCCGCCGTCGTCCAGGCCCCCGCCGGCCTGCTCACCGCCCTGGACCTGCCGCTGACCCCGGGCCGGGGTCTGCTGCGCTGAGCAGCCCCGCGCGGTGCGCGACCGCCGCCGCCTGCGTGCGCCCGGTGACCTCCAGCTTGGCCATGATGTTGGAGACGTGCACGCTGGCGGTCTTGGGCGAGATGTACAGCGCCGCCGCGATCTCCTTGTTGCCCAGGCCCTCGGCGACGAGCTTCAGCACCTCGCGCTCGCGGGCGGTGAGCGCGGCCAGCGGCCCCGCCTCCGCGCCCCCGGTACGGCCGGCGTCCAGCCGCGCGCGGGCGCCCAGGTCGCGCAGCGCCGCCAGCAGGGGAGCGGCGCCCAGCCGCTCGGCGGTCGCGACGGCGAGTCGCCACGCCTCGGCCGCGCCCTCGCGGTCGCCGCGCTCGACCAGCGCCTCGGCCAGCCGCCAGCGCGAGCGCGCCACCTCGTACACGAACCCGCCCTCGGGGTCGCCGAAGGTGAACATCTCGGCCGCGCGCCGCCACCGCTCGGGGTCGTTGTCGCCCGTCAGCCGCCCGTACTCGCCCTCGGCCCGGGCCAGCCAGGCGTGGCCCTCCAGGCCGAGCCAGCCCCGGGGCGCGCCGTTGGGGTGGGTGGAGGCCGCGGCGCGGGCCCGGTCGAGGAACGCGTCGGCGACCGCCCGGTCGGCCGCCCCGCCCTCGGCCGCCCGGTCGGCCAGCGCCCACAGGCCCGTGGCGGCCACCCGGATCGAGCCCGCCCCGTAGGGCTCCTGCGACTTCAGGGCGGCGTGCACGTGCTCCAGCGCCGCGTCCGTGCCGCCCCGCCAGATCTCCCGTTCGGCGGCCAGCCCGCGCGCCATGTACGTCAGCAGGAGGTCGCCGTCCCACAGCGGCTCCAGCCAGCGCAGCCGCTCCTCGGCCGCGGCGCCGCCCTTGGCGACCTCGGTGAACAGCACGTACACCGACACCAGCGCCTCGGAGATGCGCACCACCTGCACCGCGAACCCGTCGGCCAGCCGCTCCGCCCGCTCCCAGTCGCCGGCCATGTAGTGGACCAGGTACTCCATGTTGCGCAGCGAGGTGCCGTAGGCGCTCCACTCCACGCCGTTGGCCAGTGCGTACCGCACGCCCTCGCTGGCGGCCCGCGCCGCCTCGGCCAGCTCGCCCCGGTCGAGGGCCGTGCGCGCGCACTGGAAGAACGCGCGCAGCGCCACCGGGTGGTTGCCCGAGCCGATCGCCAGGTCCTTGGCCCGCGCGTACAGCGCGCCGACCTCGGAGTCGGCGGTCAGCGCCTCCCGGTAGAAGCCCAGGGTGATCAGGATGCTGGCCTCGGCGTCGGCGGCCCCGACCGCGCGGGCGGTCGCGAGGGCCTCCTCGGCCAGCGCGGGCACCGCCGCGTGGTCGCGGTGGAACACCAGCGTGCGCAGGTAGACCGCCATCGCCCCGGCCCGCTCGCGCGTCGGCGGGTCGGCGGGCAGCATCGCGATCGCCTCGCGGGCGACCGCCAGCGACTCGGCGTCCTCGTCGATCTCGGTCAGCGACGACGCCAGGTGCTCGCGGATCTGCACCCCCAGCCGCACGTCCGCCGGGTCGGCGACGGCCAGCAGGCGGCGCAGCCGGGTGACGGCCATCCGCCGCCCGCCCGCGCGCGCCGCCGCGCGCGCCGCCGCCAGCGACAGCCGGATGCGGTCGGTCCCGGCGACCTCGTCGGCGTCCGGCACCGCGTCCCACAGCTCCAGCGCCCGGTCGTAGTGCTCCACGGCCTCGTCGGGCGCGGCCATCTCGTCGGCCTCGCGCCCGGCCCGCACCGACGCGGCGAACGCGACCGGCAGGTCGTGGGCGGCCATGCTGTGGTGGGCGCGCTCGGCGGCCGCGCGCGGCAGGTCGCGGGCGGGCGGCTCGGCCAGCAGCGCCGCGAACGCCGCGTGCAGCCGGGTGCGCTCGCCCGGCAGCAGGTCGGCGTAGACGGCCTCGGCCAGCAGCGCGTGCCGGAACCGGTAGCCCTCCGCGCCGTCGGGGACCAGCAGCTGGTGCGAGACGATCTCGCGCAGCGCCTCGCCCACCGCGTCCTCGTCCAGGCCCGACACCCGGCGCACCAGCTCGTCGTTGACGCGGCGGCCCGCCACCGCCGCCACCCGCACCACCCGCTGGGCGCGGTCGGACAGCCGCTCCATCCGCGCCAGCAGCAGGTCGGCGAGCCCGGCGGGCAGCTCCTCGCCGCTGCGGGCGGCCGCGTGCAGCTCGGCGGCGTAGAACGGGTTGCCCTCCGACCGCTGGTGCACCCGCGCGGCCTCCTCGCCCGAGGGCGTGCGGCCGCCGTCCAGGAGCGCCAGGTACTCGGCGGTCTCGCCCGGTCCGAACGGCCGCAGGTCCACCGCCGTCACGTTGGGCAGCCGCAGCAGCTCGGCGACCACCGGCCGCAGCGGGTGCCGCCGGTGCAGGTCGTCGGAGCGGTAGGTGCCGACCAGGCACACCCGCTCGCGCTGCAGCACCCGGGACAGGAAGGTCAGCAGGTGGCGGGTGGAGCGGTCGGCCCAGTGCAGGTCCTCCAGCACCAGCAGCACCGGCCGGTCGGCGCCGAGCTCGCCCAGCAGGCCGAGGACCGCGCCGAACAGCTGCTGCTGGCCCAGCTCCGACACCCCGTCCGGCCCGCCGCCCGCGTCGGGCAGCAGCCGCCCCAGCACCGGCCGCGACTCCAGCGCGGCGCGCACCCGCCCGGCGGCGGGGTCGCGCACGCCGGTCCACAGCGCGTCGGCGAGCGGCAGGTAGGGGATGCTCTCGCCCAGCTCGGCGCACTGCCCGGCCAGCACGGTCCAGCCGCGCCCGCGGGCGGCCGCGGCCAGCGCGCCGGTCAGGTGGGACTTGCCCACCCCGGCGTCGCCGCTGACCAGCGCCACTCCGGCCGAGCCGCCGTCGGCCTTGTCCAGCACGGCGGTGAGCATGCCGAACTCGGCGCCCCGCCCGATCAGCGTGCCGCGCGGCGTGTCCTCGTACCGTCCCACGTCCCCCACGCTCCGAGTATGGCATTCAGGACGAACCTCCTGAACCTGCTGGCGAACCCGCCCCGCAGGCCCCGAACACGCGGCACCCCCGGACGCGCACGGGCCCCCTGATCCGTGCGGATCGGGGGCCCATGCGCGATCGGGGGTGTCCCGGAGAGGGGGTCAGCCCGCCAGGGCGGCGGCCAGCTCGTTCTCCTGCACGGCCTCCACGGCGTCGTCGGCCGCGGCCTCCGCCGCCGGCTCCTCCTCGACCACCGGGACCGGCAGGACCCGGTCGTAGGCGCGCAGGGTCTCGGCGGCGATCCGGGTCCAGGAGTAGCGCGACCCGGCGCGGTCGGCGGCGGCGATCGCCCAGCCGTGCAGCGTGGTCTCCTCGGCCAGCAGCTTGCGCAGCGTGCGGCCGATCATGGTGGGCCGGTCGGCCGGCACGTGCAGGCCGGTGATGCCGTCCAGCACGCTGTCGGCGTTGCCGCCCGACGGGGTCGCGACCACCGGGACGCCGCAGGACATGGCCTCCAGCGGCACCATCGACGACGGCTGGTAGGGCGCCAGCGACAGCACCAGGCGGGCGGTGCGCAGCAGCTTGGGCAGCGACTTGCGGGGCAGCCGGCCCAGGAAGATCACGCGGTCGGCCACGTGCAGCTCCTTGGCCAGGATGCGCAGCCGGTGCACCGCCGGGTCGTTCTCCAGCTCCTCGCGCGCCGGGCCGCCGGCGACGGCCAGCTCGGCGTCGGGGACGTGGGCCAGGGCGCGGATGGCGGTGGCGACGCCGCCGTCCTCCAGATCGCGGCTGACGGTGACCAGGCGGGCCCGGTCGCCGCGCGGCATGGCCGGGCCGACCTGGGCGAACAGGTCGCCGTCCACGCCGTAGGGCAGCACGCCGACGTGCGGGCGCGGCACGCCCATGCGCACCAGCGCGTTGCGCTCGCCGGTGTGGGCGGCCAGCACCAGGTCGGCGCCGCAGCCGATCGCGCGCTCCAGGCGCATCCGGGCCGGGTGCACGTCGTGGCCGAGGCGGCGCTCGCCGGCGGCCAGGCCGTGGTAGCTGGCGACGAAGGGGATGTCCATCTCGCGGGCGACGGCGCAGGCGGCCAGCCCGCCGATCCAGCCGTGGGCGTGCACCACGTCGGGGCGGTGCGCGCCGCTCCAGCGGCGGCGCAGCGCGTCGGCGAGGTCGCGGACGTGCTCCAGCGCCTCGTCGTCGCTCAGCGGGCGGACGGGCCCGGCCTCCAGCTGCACGACGGCGGCGCCGGGGGCGAGGCGGCTGCGGCCTCGGGCGGCGGCGTCGGTGCGGCGGGTGTAGACGGTGACCTGGTTGCCCTCGGCGCCTTCGGTGGCGGGGCGGGCCAGGGCCTTGGCGAGTTCCCGGACGTGAATCGCGTGCACGCTGTCGCCGTCGAGGTCGGCGGTGGAGACGAAAGCGATGTTCAGGGGGCGGCGCATGATGATCCTCCGGGCTCAGGGCATGAGTGACCTGGAGGTATCTGCGTCTTAGACACCTTCGTGGCAGTCCCGCCTACGGGAATCCCTCAGGGGAGGGGAACGGCGGGGGGAGTTCAGTCCCCACCGATTCGCGCGGCGGTTGCGTTGAACGTATCCCCGATGGGTGATCACCGCAAACATTTGTGTGTCGGGGGTCACACAGACATGCCGTGTGGGCAAGCCTCCACCGGGAACCGGAACGTCCTGGGCGGCGTCGAAGCGACATGCCTTCGCTGCGCGGGAAACCCTCCATGACCAGGCACGTTGCCGCCTTCCTGGCCGCCGCGCTGCCCCTCGGCGCGCTCGCCGGGTGCGGTTCCGCGCGGGCGCAGAAAATTCACACGGTGCGCGGCGCGGTGGCACAGGTCACTCCGGCCGACCCGCGCCCGTTCGCCCGGGCCGACACCGTCCTCGGCCTCAACCTGATGAACGCGTGGTGCCGGAAGGACCCCCGCGCGAACGTGGTGCTGTCGCCCAGCAGCGTGGCGAGCGGGCTCGGAATGGTCCACCTGGGCGCGCGGGGCGCGACCGCCGAGGCGATGGCCCGCACCCTGGCCCTGCCCGCCGGCGACCCGCTGCCCGGCCTGCGCGCGCGCAGCCGCGCGATGAAGGAGATCAACGGCGGCGACGTCACGCTGCACACCACCGACCAGGTGTGGTCCGACAAGCAGAGCCCGCCCGGCAAGGACTACCTCGACCGGGTCGCGACCGCCTACGACGCGGGCCTCAACATGCTGGACGTCCAGGGCGACCCGGACGGCGCGCGCCGCACCGTCAACGAGGCCGTGGAGAAGTCCACCAAGGGGCAGATCCGCGACCTGCTGCCGGAAGGGGCGGTGACCAAGGACCTCGGCTGGATCCTCACCGACGCCGTCTACCTCAAGGCGCGCTGGGAGAGCGAGTTCAAGCGGAGCGGCACCGGCCGGACCCCGTTCACCACCGCCGACGCCCGCACCGTCCAGGCCGCCACCATGAGCCGGTCCGGTCTGTACGGCCTGGCCCGCGTCCCCGGCTGGACGGCGGTGGACATGCCCTACCGCGGCGGCCGCCTGTCGATGACCGCGCTGCTCCCCGACAAGGCCGCCGCCTGCCCGCGCGTGGAGGCCGCCACGCTCGGCCGCCTCACCGGCGCGCTCAAGCCGGCCCGGGTCGACCTGACCGTCCCCAAGGTGAAGCTGCGCTCGCGCGCCGACCTGAAGGACCTGCTGACCGGCCTCGGGATGGGCGTGGCGTTCTCCGGCGACGCCGACCTGACCGGGATCTCCCCGAAGGCGGCGCGGCTCGCGTTCGTTCAGCACGCCGCGTCGCTGATCATGGACGAGCGGGGCACCGAGGCCGCCGCCGCGACCGGCGCGGGCGTCGGCGCGACGTCGGCCGCACCGGCGCGGGCCGTCAAGGTCGTGTTCGACCGGCCCTACTTGCTGCTGGTCCGCGACACGCGCACCGGGGAGCCGCTGTTCCTGGCCGCCGTCGCCGACCCCTCGCGATCCTGAGGCCCATGACCCCGAGCACGGACCTCTGGTACGTCGCCTACGGCTCCAACCTCTACCGGGAGCGGTTCGCCTGCTACCTGGCGGGCGGCACCCCGGCCGGCGGCGCGCGCCGCTACACCGGCTGCCGCGACACCCGTCCCGCCCGCGCCGAGCGGTCGGTCACCGTGCCGGGCGGGATCTACTTCGCGCTGGAGTCGCTCACCTGGGGCGGCGGCATGGCGTTCTACGACCCGGAACTGCCGGGCCGCGCCGCCGCCCGCGCCTACCTGCTGACGCGGCAGCAGTTCTGCGACGTCATGGCGCAGGAGATGCGGCGCGGGACCGGCGCCGACCCCGACCTGTCGGAGGTGCTGGACACCGGCCGCCAGCGCCTCGGGCCCGGCCGCTACGAGACCGTCCTCAAGGTCGGCGAGGCCGGCGGGCGGCCGATGCTGACGTTCACCGCCCCCGAGGGCGCCGCCGGCGCCGCCCTCAACGCGCCGACCGCCCCCTACCTGGCCATGCTCGGCCACGGCCTGCGCGAGGCGCACGGCTGGGACGCCGCACGCGCCGCCGCCTACCTGGCCGGACGCCCCGGCGCGCGCGGGGCCTGGACGGCCGCCCGGATCGCCGCGCTGCTAGCGTCGGGCCCATGAACGTCGGTGATGTGGTCCAGGACTTCGAGCTGCCCGACGAGACCGGGGCGCCGCGCACGCTGAGCGGCCTGCTGGAGAAGGGCCCGGTCGTGCTCTTCTTCTACCCGGCCGCGATGACGCCCGGCTGCACCGCCGAGGCGTGCCACTTCCGCGACCTGGTCGCCGAGCTGGCCGAGGTCGGCGCGCACCCGGTCGGGATCAGCGCCGACGCGGTGGACAGGCAGAAGGAGTTCGCCGACAAGCACGGCCTCGGCTACCCGCTGCTGTCGGACCCCGACGGGAAGGTCCGCGCACTGTTCGGCGTCAAGCGCGGCATCGCGCTGATGCCGACCAAGCGGCAGACCTTCGTCATCGGCACCGACCGCCGCGTGCTGGAGGTCGTCAAGAGCGAGGTGCGGATGAACGCGCACGCCGACAAGGCGCTGGAGGCCCTGCGCCGGCGCGCGCGGTGACGCCCTAGCCCTCGAACACCGGCAGCGAGATCGACGACGCGCGGCCGGGCGCGTGGAAGACCTCCTGGTCGGCGGTGAGCAGCCGGGACGCGGTGCCGATCGGCTCGCCGGTGCCCGGGTTGCGGGCGACGCGCGGGTAGGCCCCGCTGCACACCTGCACCCGGACGCGGTGGCCGGCCTGGAAACGGTGTCCGACGGGCCACAGTTCCACCGCCACCCGGCGCACGCCGTCCTCGTCCGGGCCGTCCACGCCCGGCACCAGGCGGCGCATCCCCTCGCACAGGTTCAGCGACGTGCCGTCCGGCGCCACGTCGCACAGCCGCACCACGAAGTCGGTGTGCTCGCGGTCGGAGCGCACGAACAGCTCCGCCGCGACCGGCCCGATCGCCTCCAGCGGCTCGGCCAGCTCGGCCGAGGTGAAGGTCAGCACGTCCTTGCGACGCTCCAGCTTCCGCTGGTCGGTGGACGGATGGGTCTCGCCCAGCAGCGTCGGCCCGCCCAGGAACGGCGTCGGGTGCGCCGGGTCGTAGCGGTAGCGGTCGGGCTCGGACTCCGGCGGCACGTCAGGGGACAGGCCGCCGCCCGGCTGCAGGTTCCAGCGGCGCTCGCGCATCCCCGGCACCGGCCACTCGGGGAACTCCCGCCACTCCTCCGCGCCGGTCACGTACAGCTTGACCGGCTGCTCGCGCAGCTCGGACGGGTCGTCCAGCAGGTGCGCGCGGAACCACGACAGCGCCTCGCCGATCGACCCGCGCATCATCCGCTGGTCGGCGTGGAACCAGGGGCCGATCGTCAGGTAGGGGCGGCGGCCCGCCGCGCGCAGCGCCGCGTAGTCCTTGAGCTGCCACGGCAGGAAGATGTCGTACCAGCCGCCGGTCATGTTCACCGGCGCGGTGACCTCCGAGACGGTGGGGCTGAAGTCGCGGCGGTCCCAGAACGGGGTGTCCGGCCCGCTGACCAGCAGGTCCTGGAAGAACTTCTGCTGCGCGCCGGTCGCCAGCACGTCCAGCTCCGCCAGGGGCCGTCCCGACAGCGCCGCGCGGCGGGCACGGCGCGGCGACATGATGCCGGTGGTCAGCCCCGACAGCGGGTGCTTCATGCGCGCGGTCAGGTCCACCCAGATCAGCGTGGACTCCAGCGCGAACGTGCCGCCGACGTTGATGGCGTCGCGGAACTGCGACGCGGTGACCTGCATCGACAGCGCCTTCAGCTCCGGCCCGGCCTCGGCGGCGACCGCCCACTGCACGTAGCCGAGGTAGCTCGGCCCGTGCATCGCGAACGTGCCGCCGAACCACGGCTGCCGCTTCAGCCACCCGATCGTGGCGAGGCCGTCGTCGCGCTCGTCCAGCGGCTCGAACACCCCGCCGGACCCGAACCCGCCGCGCACGCTCTGCACCACGGCCTGGAACCCGTGCGAGGCGAACGCCTGCCCGCACATCAGCCCGAACGGCCCGCGCCGCCCGTACGGCGACCGCACCAGGATCGTCGGCGCGCGCTCCACGCCGACCGGCGCGTAGTGGTCGGCGAGCAGCACGACCCCGTCGGCCGCCGGCACCTCCAGATCGCGCCGCACCGTCACCTGGTGGGGGCCGTTCCGCAGTCCCAGCGCCGTGACCCCCAGCCGGCGCATCAACCCCGTGCCTACCATCTCGTTGATCGTATCCCCCCTCGTCCCGGGCGTTCGCTTCGAGTCCCGGCGAGTGCGGCGGTTCACTACGATCGGGCAGGTACCCGGACCAACAAGACCCCTGCCTCAAGGAGAGTTCGACGTCATGCCCGTGTGGTGGAACTGGGGCCAGGCCATCGCCGCGTCCGTCGTCATGGCGATCGCCATCGTCGTCGCCGTGGCCTCCCGGATGGTGGCCGGCCGGCTGAACCGGCGCGCGGGGGACACCCGGTGGGCCTGGGACGACCTGGCGGCCAAGCTGCTGCACGACCTGGCGGTGCCGATGTCGCTGCTGGGCGGGGCGTGGATCGCGGCCGAGATCCTGGTGCCCAACCACGACGCGCTGAACTACACCCGCAAGGTGCTGACCGCGATCACGATCATCATCGTGTCGCTGGCGCTGGCCCGGCTGATCGCCGGCATCGTCACCTCGGTCGCCATGGCCCGCCAGGGCGTGGCGGCCAACGTCACCATCTTCGCCAACATCACCCGGGTGCTGGTGCTGGGCATCGGCCTGCTGGTCATGCTGCAGAGCCTGGGGGTGTCGATCACCCCGCTGCTGGGCGCCCTGGGCGTCGGCGGCCTGGCGGTGGCGCTGGCCCTGCAGGACACCCTGGCCAACCTGTTCGCGGGCGTGCACGTGCTGGCGTCCAAGACCATCGAGCCCGGCGACTACATCCGGCTGGCCAGCGGCCAGGAGGGCTACGTCGTCGACATCAACTGGCGCAACACCTCGATCCGCACGCTGTCGGACAACATCGAGGTCATCCCGAACCAGCGCTTCTCCGACACCATCCTCACCAACTACCACCGGCCCGCCCAGGACATGGGCCTGCTCATCCAGGCGAGCGTCGCCTACGACAGCGACCTGGAGAAGGTGGAGAAGGTCGTGGTCGAGGTCGGCCAGGAGGTCATGGCCGAGGTCGAGGGCGGCGTGGCCGACGCCGAGGTGCTGGTGCGCTTCCACACCTTCGGCGACTCGGGCATCGGCTTCACCGTCATCCTGCGCACCGGCGAGTTCGGCGACCAGTTCCGCATCAAGCACGAGTTCGTGAAGCGGCTGCACCGCCGCTTCCGCAGCGAGCGCATCGACATCCCGTTCCCGGTGCTGCGGGTGATGAACGAGAACGGCCGCGCCGGGAGGACCCCGTCGAGCGAGGTCGCCTTCGACCGCTGACGGCGGCGCCCGCCCCTCCGCGAGGGGCGGGCGCCTTCCGGGGCGCTCTCGGCGTCAGCTCTTCTGGCGCGGGGCCGCCTCTTCGAACCAGGCCAGCATGTCGGTGTGCCCGAACATCCGGGCCGTCTCGGCGGCCGACGGGTCGCCCGCCCACGGGTCGGCGCCCAGCTCCAGCAGGGTCCGCACCACCTCGGGCTCCTTCTTGAACACCGCGCCCGCCAGCGGCCGCTGCCCCCGGTCGTTGGGGCGCTCGGGGTCGGCGCCCGCCGCCGCCAGCGCCCGCACCGTGTCGGCCTGCCCGTGGTAGGCGGCCAGCATCAGCAGCGTGTCGCCCTTCTCGTTGTTGAGGTCGGCGGGCACGCCCGCCTCCACATAGGACACCAGCCGCTCGTGCTCGCCGTTGCGGGCCATGTCGAACAGCCGGGTCGCGAATTCCTCCAGCTCCGGGTCGCTGCCGCTCATGGGCCTGATACTGCCCGCGCCGTCGTGGCCGGGATGGTCCAGGGTGGCCTCCGACAGCTTGCCGCCCAGCGAGCCCGCGCCGTAGCGCAGGTGCTTCTCCAGCGCCACCAGCGCCCCGCTCTCGGGGAAGCTGCGGAAGCGCACGTCGTCGGCGAGCGCACGCATGATCATCATGCCGCGGCCGTGCTCGGCGGCCGGGTCGGGCCCCCGCACCGCCTCCACGTCGAACCCGCGGCCCGAGTCGATCACCTTGATGACGCAGCGCTCGTCCACGATCGTGACGCGCACGGTGTAGTCGTCGCCGGCCTCGGCGTGCCGGATCACGTTCCCGCACGCCTCGCTCAGCATCAGCTCGATGTCGCCGCGGATGGACTCCTCGACGCCCAGCGTCTCCAGCGCGGAGTCCAGGAGCTGGCGGACGGCGGGCACGCTCGCCGCGTCTCGGGGCAGCCGAAGGTCGAGATTGAGCTCCACATCAACTCCAACGTCGCGGCCGGGTGCCGTCTGGCTTCACATGGTCCTCTTATGCAGTCATCACTGCCCGCGCGACGCGCGCCAAACCTCGGTGACCTGGTGAGGTGGATCCCGCTCAGTCCGGCCAGGCGCCCCGCCCGGCCAGGTCCAGCACCAGGGCGCCGATGTTCCAGGCGTCGTCGGGGCCGCTGTGGTGGCGTCCCTCCAAGGGCAGCCCGGCGTGCTCCAGCGCCTGGGCCATGCCGGGGCGCCGCCGCAGGCCGTGGGCTTCAGTAAAGATCTTCTTGGCGTTGGCGTGCCGCCGACCGAAGGGATAGCGGGGGCCGCCGGGGCCGCACTGCCGCTCGAACTGCTTGCGGTCGTAGTCGCCCCAGCTCGCCCAGGCGCGCGTCCGCGCGTCGTGGGCCCCGACCAGCAGCTCGCACGCCTCGGCGAAGGTGACCCCGCGCGCGACCTCCTGCGGGGTGAGCCCGGTCAGCTCGGTGCAGAACGCGCTGACCTCCGAACGCTGAGGCCGCACCAGCACGCGGTGCTTGGCCACCCGCTCGCGCGCGGCCAGGTCCACCACGCACAGCCCGATCTCGATGATCTCGCTCGTCTGGCCGGGCGGCGGCGGCCCGGTCCAGCAGGTGGCCTCGACGTCGACCACGTTGAGGAGCTGCGGTTCCATGGCCGGGATGCTACTGATCACCCCCTTGGCGGGCGATCGTTTTTCCGCCCGCGCCGCACGCCCGCGACCCCGCTGACCAGCGGGTTTTAGGCCCTGCTTCGCACTGTTGCCGGATGCGGCGCGCGGGCCGATGCTGGCAGGGACCGGCACGGGGAGTTCTTCGACGGGGATGCGCGTGCGTGAGACACCGCGTGGGACAGCGCGTGAGACAGCGAGACCATCGATGCTGGCGGAGGCCGGCGCGGCCCTCCGGCAGTGGCGGCAGCCGCGCGAGTTCAGGATCGCGGCCCCGCACTGGCCGGCCGAGGCCCTGGCCGCGCTCGCGGCGGCGCGGGACGAGCGCCCCGGCGCGCCCGCCGACACGATCACCGACGGGCCCGGCGCCGCGGCCGCGCCGGCCGCCGCGCCCGTGCCCGCCGGCGGGTCCGGGCCGCCGGAGGACGCGCTCGCCGACCTGGCCGTCCACCTGTGGCGGCTCGGCAACCGCATCGACGCCGCGCCCAACGGCTCCCGCGCCCTGAGCCGCCACCTGGAGGCGGCCTGGGACGCGCTCGGCGCGGCGGGCGTGGAGGTCCAGGACCACCTGGGGCGGCCGTTCGACCCGGGCCTGCGCATCAAGGTGGTGGCGTTCCAGCCCACGCCGGGCCTCGGCCGCGAGCAGGTCGTCGAGGCGGTGCGGCCGGCGGTCTACCTGGACGGGCGGCTGCTGCGCCCCGGCGAGGTGATCGTCGGCACGCCGGTGGACGGGGGCGCGGGGGACACGCGGGGCACGGGGGACGACGGGGACACGGCGGAAGGGCGTCCATGAGCAGGGCCACCATCGACTACGGCATCGACCTCGGCACCACCAACAGCGCGATCGCCGTGCTGAACGGCGTGGACGCCGACATCGTCAAGAACAACGACGGCTTCGACACCACCCCCTCGGCGGTCTGGATCGACCGCCGCGACCGCCGCTACGTCGGCCGCGCCGCCAAGGAGCGCAGCGAGCTCGACCCCGGCAACACCTGCGTGGAGTTCAAGCTGCGCATGGGCACCTCCGGCACCCCCAAGGTCTTCGAGGCCACCGGGCGGCGGATGGGCCCGGAGGAGCTGTCGGCCGAGGTGCTGAAGTCGCTGCGCAACGACGTGGCCCAGCGCACCGGCGACGAGCTGCGCGCCGCGGTGATCACCGTGCCCGCCGCCTTCGACCTCAGCGCCTGCGACGCCACCCGCCGCGCCGGGGAGCTGGCCGGACTCACCCAGACCCCGCTGCTGCAGGAGCCGACCGCAGCCGCGCTCGCCTACGGCTTCCAGAGCGAGGCCGACAACGTGTTCTGGCTGGTCTACGACTTCGGCGGCGGCACCTTCGACGCCGCGGTCGTCAACGTGCGCGACGGCGAGTTCACCGTCGCCAACCACCGCGGCGACAACTTCCTGGGCGGCAAGCTCATCGACTGGCAGATCGTGGAGGAGCTGCTGATCCCGGCGGTGGCCGCGCAGCGCCCGGTCACCGGCCTGGCGCGCGGCAACCCGCGCTGGATCGGCGCGGTCAACAAGCTGAAGCTGGCCGCCGAGGAGGCCAAGATCCGGCTGTCGCGCGACGACGGCGCCGACATCCTGGTGGACCTCACCGACGACCGGGGCCAGGCGTTCGAGTTCGAGTACGAGCTGCGCCGCGCCGACGTGGAGCGCCTCACCGAGCCCTTCCTGGTGCGCTCGATCAACCTGTGCCGCAAGGCGCTGGCCGAGGCGGGCCTCGGCCCCGGCGACGTGGAGCGGCTGCTGCTGGTGGGCGGCCCGACGCTGTCGCCCTACCTGCGCGAGCGCCTGGCCGACCCGCGCGAGGGCCTCGGCATCGCGCTCGACCACAGCCAGGAGCCGGTGACGGTGGTGGCGCGCGGCGCGGCCATCTTCGCCGGGACCCAGCGCGTGGAGTACACCGCGCCCGCCGTGCCGTCGGTGGCCGGGGCGCGCACGGTGGAGCTGGAGTACCAGCCGGTGGGGCCCGACACCGAGCCGTTCGTCGGGGGCCGCGTGAGCGGCGCCGCAGCAGGCCACGCCATCGAGTTCGTCAACGAGCACTCCCGCCCGCCGTGGCGCAGCGGCCGCCTCGAACTGGGCCCCGACGGCACCTTCGCCACCACGCTGTGGGCCGACAGGGGCCGCGCCAACGTGTTCGCCATCGAGCTGACCGACGCCTCCGGCACCCGCGTCCCGGTGGAGCCGTCCACGCTGACCTACACCGTCGGCGTCGTGGACACCCAGCCGCCGCTGACCCACTCGATCGGGGTCGGCCTGGACGGCAACGAGGTGGAGTGGCTGCTGGAGCGCGGCACCCCGCTGCCCGCCCGGCGCCGCGTGCTGCTGCGCACCACCGTCGGCATCAGCCGCGGCCAGGGCCAGGGGATGCTGCGCATCCCGCTGCTGGAGGGCGAGCACCGCTACGCCGACCGCAACCGGCGCATCGGCCGCCTGGAGGTGGACGCCGGGCAGGTGCCGCGCGACGTGCCCGAGGGCAGCGAGGTCGACCTCACGCTGGAGATCGACGAGTCGCGGCTGGTGGTCGCGCGCGCCTACGTGCCGATCCTGGACGAGGAGTTCGAGCACGCGGTCACCCTGCGCACCGAGACCGTCCCCGAGCACGCCGACCTCGCCGCCGAGGCCGCCACCGAGAAGCGGCGGCTGTCCGAGGCGCGCGGGCGCGCCGTGGAGGTCGGCGACGCGGCCGCGCTGGCGGTGCTGGACCGCATCGACCGCGAGCGGATCGCCGCCGACGTGGACGGCCTGCTGGCCGCCGCCCGCGTCGACCCCGACGCCGCCACCACCTGCGGCAAGCGCCTGCTGGACCTCAAGGCGGCGGTGGACGAGCTGGAGGAGGCCCTGGAGTGGCCCGCGCTGGTCGGCGACGTCGAGGAGCTGGTCGAGGTCACCGGCGAGCTGGTCCGGCACAGCGGCACCCTGGAGCACCGCCGCACCCTGGCCGACACCGAGGCGGCGGTGCGGCTCGCGATCGCCGCGCACGACGCCGACCTGCTGCGCCAGCGCATGGGGAACCTGCGCGACCTGGTGATGGACGTGCTGGAGCACACCGGCCAGCTCCAGGAGCTGGCCTTCAACGACCTCAGCGCGATGCGCGGCGAGATGCGCGACCAGGCCGAGGCCGGCCGCCTGGTCGCCGAGGGCGAGCGCGCCGCCCGCAGCGGCGACCAGGCCCGGCTGCGGCAGATCAACGCGCAGCTGCGCGACATGCTGCCGGTGCCGCCGCCCCCGCCGGACCCGTTCGGCGACCGGTTCAGCACGGTGCGGCGCGACTGATGGCGGCGCTCACGGCGGTCCGCGAGGTGGCCCTGGCGCAGGCGCGCGAGCTGGCGCGGCGGGGCAGGCTCGCCGAGGCCGGGGAACTGCTGGACGAGGCGTACCACGACACCGAGCCCGACACCGCCTACCTGGACCTGCGCGCCCGCGTCCACGCCCAGCAGGGCGACCTCGCCCGCGCCGACGAGTGCTGGGCGCAGGCGCAGCGGCTGTCGCCGGAGAACACCACCTACGCCGAGGGCCGCCGCCGCGTCGCCCGGATGCGGACCGGGCGGCGGCTGCCGCCGGTCCTGGCCGCCGGCGCGGCCGGGCTGCTGGCGGGAGCGGCGGTCACCGCGCTGCTCGCCGGCGGCGACGAGGAGGCGAAGGCCCCGGCCGCGACGGCGACCACGACGGCCCCCGCCCCCGCCCCCGCCCCCGCCCGCGCCTCCTCGACTCCGGCGGAGGACGTGCTGGCGGGGCTGGACATGGCGATGCCGGGCGTGCGCGAACGCCGGACGCCCGGCGAGATCGCCGTCACCTTCGACCGCGGCCTGTTCGGCAGGAATGCCTCGCTGACGCGGGAAGGCCGAGCCCAGCTCGACCGCGTCGCCGACCGGATGAGGTCCCGCGCCGGGCGGCTCCGCCTCACCGTCCTCGGCCACACCGACGCCCTGCCGCTCCGCGGCGGCGGCCCCTACGCGGGGAACATGGAGCTGGCCGAGGCCCGCGCCGCCGTCGTGCGCGAGGTGCTGCGCGAGCGCGCCGCGATCCCCACCTCCGCCATCGCGGTGTCGGCCCTCGGCCCGGCGGTCCCGCCGGACCGGGGCCGCGCCGCCCGCACGGTCAGCATCCGGATCTCCGCCGTCTAGGAGGGACGATGGACCTGCCCCGGCTCCTGGGCGACCTGGGCCCCGACCTCTACCAGGCCAACGCCTTCGCCGTCACCGGGCTGGGCGTGGACGCCACCGCCCGCGACATCCGGCGGCTCAACGAGCGCGCCCGCGTCCTGGAGCGGGTCGGCGGCAGCGCGGCCGACGGCGGCGACGCCGTCGCGCCGGTCCTGCCCTTCCTGCGCCGCCCCGAACCGGCCGAGCGGCAGGCGGCCGTCCAGCGGCTGCGCGACCCGGTGCGGCGGCTGGTGGACGAGTTCTTCTGGTTCTGGCCGACCGCCGAGGGCGGCCCCGACCCGGCGATGGCGGCGCTGCGGAGCGGCGACATGGACGAGGCCGAGCGGATCTGGACCCGGCAGGGCGGCCCCGCCGCCGCCCACAACGCGGCGGTGCTGCTGCACCTCCGCGCCCTCCAGGGCGACGGGCTCGACGGCGGGCTGTGGCAGCGCTCCCTCTCCAGCTGGCGGGCGCTGCTGGACGACGACGCGGTCTGGCGGCTGCTGGAGGGCCGCGCGCAGCGCCTGAACGACCCCCGCCTCCAACTCGACACCGCCCGCCGCTTCCGCGCCGAGTTGCCCGCCGCCCTGCTGTCGCTCAACGCGCGGCTGGCGGCGGCCGCGCTGCGCGACGGCCGCCGCGCCGCCGCCGTCCGGCTGCTGGAGAGCCTGCGGCCGGTCCTGCGGGCCCAGCGGGCGACGCTGCCGCCGGACCTGTTCGAGGACGCGCTGCGCCGCCTCCTGGAGCCCGAGGCCGCGCGCATCCGCAGCCTGGGCGACACCGCCGAGCAGCGCGCCCGCTCCGCGCCCGAGTCCGCCGACCAGGTCGCCGACGGGCTGCTGGCCGACACCGCGGCGCCGCTGGAGCTGCTGGAGGACGCCCTGGAGCCCGGCCACCCGGCGCTGGCCGGGGCGCACGACGAGATCGCCAACCAGCTGCTCAACTGCATGATCGCCTACGCCAACAGGACGGGCGACTGGGACACCGCCGAACGGCTCGCCGAGCGCGCCCGCGAGATCGCGGTCACCGGCGCCACGCGCTCGCGCGTCCAGGAGAACCTGGAGATCGTCAAGGGCAACCTCGTCTACGGCCGGTGCTGGTTCTGCCAGGAGCGCCCGCCCTCGGAGGCGCACACCTACAAGCGGGCCATGTTCGGCAACGTCCAGCACCAGGCGGGCTACGGGTACGGCGCCACGCGCGTCACCTGGCAGCACGGCACGGTCGAGGTGCCGCGCTGCCAGGAGTGCCGCAAGCTGCACTTCTACCGCTCGCGCCGCCCGACCGGCTTCCGCGGCGTGCTGCTGGCGCTGCTGTTCGCGGCCATGGTCTTCCAGATCATGGCGGGCAACGCCGGCGTGCTGCCCTTCCTGGCGCTCGCCGCGTTCGCGGTGCTGCTGCCCCCGGCGCAGTTCGGGCTGCCCGGCGACCAGAAGGAGCGGATGCGGGAGTTCCCGGTCGTCAAGGAGCGGCTGGCGGAGGGCTGGCAGTTCGGCGAGCGCCCGGCCGGGGTGAACTAGCCGGTGCGGTCCAGCGCGCCGGTGTCGCGGAGCAGCGCGCGCCCCTGCACGGTCGTGGTGTGCAGGGAGTACCCGGCGCGGCGCACCGTCGACAGCAGGCCCGCGTCGCGCAGCACCGACGCGTGCTGGCTCACCGCCGGCGCGGTGACCTCCAGCAGGCGCGCCAGCTCCCCGGTGGTGCAGCCGGTGTAGGCCGCGCGCAGCAGCGCCGCGCGGGTGCCGCCGATGAGCGCGCCCAGCGGATCGGCGCGGCCGCCCCGCCGGGCCCGCGCTTCGGCGGCGGCCGCCCAGCCCTCCTGGTGCTCGACCGGATACAGCAGCACCGGCGGACGCCCGGCGTCGTCGAGGGGGACCGGCGTCGGCCAGCAGAAGAACGCGGGCTGCAGCAGCAGGCCCCGCCCGTCCAGCCGCACGGTGCGCTCGACCGGGTGGTCGGCCTCCAGCACCGGCGGCCGCCAGCGCATCCGCGGTCCGAGCGACGCCAGCAGCCCGTGCACGCCGCCGTCGAGCAGTGCGCGCATCCGCACCGTCCGGTCGGCGTGCACGTGCGAGCGCACCTGGCCCCAGAACGGCCCGACCGCCGCCGCGTGGTAGGCGCGCATCGAGCGGCCCAGCAGCCGCAGCGCGTCCGGGTCGCCCTCGGCCGGCCGCCGCGGCCAGGGCGACGGCGGGTGCCCAGGGCCCATGCGCTCCAGAGGGGCGTGCGGGGCGTCCGCCGACGCCTCGGCAGGCGCGTCCGGCGAAGCGGCGCCGGGAGCGAGGAGGCCGGGGGAGCAGCCGGCCGGCGGCAGCGGGTGCGGCGGCCGGGCGTCGGCGGGCAGGCGCTGGCGCACCCGTCTGCGCCACTCTCCGAACACCCGCGCGCCGTCACGCCGCCGCAGCGCCTGCACGCTGCCGGCGACCTCCCACAGGAAGTCGGGCTCGGGCGCGACGCGGACTCCGGCCAGGTCGTCGGGGGTGAACAGGATGCGGAGCACCGTACCTCCCGGTCAGCGGGGCGCACACCGGGACCACTGTGCACCGTGTGCCCGCGCGTGTGGAGGTACTTCTACACGCGCGGCCGCTACGGTGATCCGGTTTTCCCGGCGTCACCGATCGGACGCCCCGACCGGCGCCGGGGTTCCCGGCGGAGCGTCCCCGCCGCGCCCGCGCCGCCCCTCCTCGCGCGCGTCCGGGGCCGTCAGCCGGGCGACGGCGCGCTGCGCCAGCACGATCCCGGCCAGCATCACCAGCCCCCCGGCGATCTGCGCGGGGCCGAGCGCCTGGCCCAGCAGCGCCCACGCCAGCACCGCGCCGGCCACCGCCTCCACCGATGACACCGACGAGCCGACCGCCGCCGACAGCCGCCGGATCGCCGCGAGGTTGGCGAGGTAGGCGACGACGGTGGCGACCAGCGCCAGCCAGGCCAGCACCGCCAGCGCGGGGACGCGGTGCCCGGCGGCGGTCACGTCGCGGCCCAGCGCCTCCCACGGCAGGTCCCACGGCCGGGCGGCCGGGAGCAGGGCGAGGGTCGCGCCCAGCAGGCCCCAGGTGACGGCGGTGAACGGCGCGAGCCGCCCGTCCGCGTCCTGGGACAGCAGGAAGTAGGCCGCCGCGCACACCGCCGTGGCCAGCCCCAGCAGCAGGCCCAGCGCGTCGGCGCGCAGCCCGTGCCAGACCTCGACCACGCACGCCAGGCCGGTCAGCGTGCAGGCCGCGCCCACCGCGGCGGCCGCCGGGACGCGCACCCCGCGCGCCGCCCGCAGCCACACCACGACCATCACCGGCGAGGTGTACTCCAGCAGCGAGGCCAGCCCGACCGGCAGCCGCGCCACCGTCGCGTAGTAGAGCGCCTGGACGGCCGCGAAGCCGACCAGCGCGTACACCGCCGCGAACCCGCGCTGCCCGCGCGGCACCACCAGCGCCCGGGGCCTGGTGACCAGGGCGAACGCCACCAGGACCGCGGCGGCGGCGCCCAGCCGCAGCCATACCGCCTGGAGGGGGTCGAGCCCGGCGTCGATGAGCATCCTGGCCAGGGGTCCCGAGAACCCGTAGCAGCAGGCCGAGACCAGGCCGAGGAGCAGGCCGCGTGCGGCGGGTGCGGTCATGGCGGTGTCCTCCCTCGTACGGAACGACACCGCCATACCCGTTTTGATGGTGTTATTGCGCGCGGGCGGAGGAATCCGGGCGGGGCGCGTAGGAGGGCACGTACTCCTGGCCCGACAGGGCGCGGACCGCCGCCATGATCTCGTCGGTGACGCCGCGCGTGACGTCCCGGTGGCTCTCGCGGCCGCGCCCGGCGAACCGCAGCGGCGCGCCGAGCCGCACCTCGATCCGGCCCGGCCGGGGCAGCCGCTGCCCGCGCGGCTGGATGCGGTCGGTCCCGACCAGCCCCACCGGCACGACCGGCGCGCCGGTCCGCAGCGCGAGCCGCGCCACGCCGGTGTGCCCCCGGTACAGCCGCCCGTCCGGCGAGCGGGTGCCCTCCGGGTGGATCGCGAACACCTCGCCGCGCTCCAGCACCGCCGCCGAGGCGTCCAGCGCGGCGAACGCGGCGCGCCCGCCCGAGCGGTCCACCGCGATCGCGCCCACGCCCCGGAAGAACGCGGCCATCGCCCGCCCGGACGTCCCCGGCCGGGTGAAGTACTCGTGCTTGCCCAGGAAGAACACCTGCCGGGGCACCACCAGCGGCAGCACGAACGAGTCGCAGAACGCCAGGTGGTTGGCCGCCAGGATCACCGGCCCGGTCCGGGGCAGGTGGTGCAGCCCGGTCACCTTCGGGCGGCAGGCGGCGCGCAGCGCCGGGCCCAGCACGACGTACTTCATCAGCGGATAGATCAGGCGTTCGGGGTCCATGCCCCGGAAGGCTAGGTTCCGCATGATCACGGGGGCGCTGGGCGCCCGGACAAAACCGGCTGTTCCGATCTTGTAGGGCGCCGCACTTGCCGCGGGCGCCGCCGCCCGTCCGAGGCCCCTCGCGGCGCCGCCCGAGCGGGGACCGGCGTCAGCGGCCGCCCGGCGCGACGGCGTCCAGGGCGGCGGTGAGCCGGGCCAGCGACGCGCGCATCTCGGCCAGCTGCGCTCCGTCCAGCCCGGTCGCCGCCAGGATCTCCCGGGGCACCGCCAGGGCGCGCCCCCGCAGCTCCTGGCCGGCCGCCGTCGGCGACACCGTCACCGAGCGCTCGTCGCGGCGGCCGCGCTCGCGCCGCACGTACCCGGCCCCCTCCAGCCGCTTGAGCAGCGGGGACAGCGTCCCGGAGTCCAGGCGCAGCGCCAGCCCCAGCTCCTTCACCGTCAGCGTGCCGTGCTCCCACAGCGCCAGCATCACCAGGTACTGCGGGTAGGTCAGGCCCAGCTCGCGCAGCAGCGGGCGGTAGACCGCGTCGAAGGCGCGGGCGGCGCCGTGCACCGCGAAGCACACCTGGCCGTCCAGGCGCAGCAGCTCTTCGGCGGGGTCGTCCCTCCGGTTCCGGCTCTCCATGGTTCCAGCCTACAACTAAATTGCACGCAACTTAGTTGTGTTACATTGAGTTGTACACAACTTATCTGGAGGTTCCGCCATGGACGCCCTGTACACCGCCGCCGCCACCGCCAACGGCCGCGAGGGCCGCGCCGTCAGCTCCGACGGGCGGCTCGACCTCGCCCTCGCCCCGCCGCGCGAGATGGGCGGCAGCGGCGACGGCACCAACCCCGAGCAGCTGTTCGCCGCCGGGTACGCCGCCTGCTTCGCCAGCGCGCTCGGCGCGGTCGCCCGCCAGACCAAGCAGGACGTGCGGGACGTCGCGGTCACCGCGGAGGTCGGCATCGGCGGCGACGTGGAGTCGGGCTTCGGGCTGTCGGTGGTGCTGCGCGTCGAGCTGCCCGAGGGCCTGGAGGGGGAGGCGGGCCGCGAGCTGGTCGAGCGCGCCCACCAGGTCTGCCCCTACTCCAACGCGACGCGCGGCAACATCCCCGTCGAGCTGGTCGTCGAGTAGCGGTCACCGGGCGGCGGTCACCGGGCGGGCGGCCGCCCGGCGGCGCGCCGCCCCGCCAGCGAGCAGGCCGTCGCGACCAGCGAGGCCAGCAGCAGGAGGGCGAACGCGCGCCGGTAGCCGGTTGCCAGGTCCGCCTGCGCCGCGTCCGGCAGCCGCGCCGCCGCCCCCGCGTACAGCAGGTGGCGGTCGGTGCGGGCCAGCGCCGAGGCCGCGACGGTCAGGCCGAGCGCGGCGCTCAGCACGTTGCCGATGTTGTGCGCGGTCAGCCGCGCCCCGTTAGCGACGCCGAGCCGCGTGCCGGGGACCGCCGCCAGCATCGCGGCGGTGTTGCCGGTGACGAACACGCCGCTGCCCGCCGACACCAGCACCAGGCATACCGCCACGGCGAGGTAGGGCGTGCGGGCGTCCAGCGCCGCGAGCATCACCGCCAGGCCCGCGCCCACCAGGCCCGACCCGATCAGCGCGAGCGTGCGGGGTGACAGGGCCTTGCCCAGGAATCCGCCGAGCGGCGCGGCCACCATCCCCGCCAGCGGGCCCGGGAGCACCGCCACCCCCGCCTGCGCCGGGCTCATCCCCGACGCCGCCTGGAGGAACAGCGCGAGCAGCAGCAGCGTGCCGAACCGGCTGACCGAGTTGCACAGCGCCGCGACCGTCCCGGACGCGAAGCCCCGGTCGCCGAACAGCGCCAGGTCGATCAGCGGCTGCGCGGCCCGCCGCTGCCGCAGCACGAACGCGGGGAGCAGCGCCGCGCCCGCCGCCGCGCCCGGCGCCACCAGCGCGCCGCCCCAGCCGTGCGCGCCCGCGTCCGACAGGCACAGCACCAGCCCGCCGAGGCCGCCGAGCAGCAGCGCCGCGCCGAGCACGTCGATGCTCTCGCGCGGACCGCGCGGCACCCGGGGGAGCGTGACCGCGCCCCACGCCAGCGCGGCCGCGCCGAACGGGACGTTGAACCAGAACACCCACTGCCAGCCGGCCGTCTCGGCGAGGTACCCGCCGACCGTCGGGCCGAGCAGCGGGGCCGCGCCGAGCAGGCCCAGGTAGACGCCGAGGCCCTGGGTGAGCCGGTCGGGGCCGAACGCGTGCGCGATGAGCGCGGTCCCGCCCGACAGGAACATCGCCCCGCCCGCCGCCTGCACGACGCGCAGCGCGATCAGCGTCCCCACGTCCGGCGCGAACCCGGCCAGCAGGCTCGCGGCCGTGAACACCGCCAGCCCCAGCAGGTAGGCGCCGCGCCGCCCGAACACGTCGGACACCCGCCCGAACACCAGCAGCAGCGAGGTCTGCGCCAGCACGAACGACAGCACGATCCAGCCCGCCGCGGCCGTCCCCGCCCCGAAGTGCCGCACCACCACCGGCAGGGCGACGTTCAGCGTGGTCATGTTGACCACCAGCAGCACCGAGCCGAGGCACACCGCCGACAGCACGCGCCAGGGGCCCGGCCTCCGGGCGGGCCGCCGCGCGGTCATGGGCGCCCTTCCCTAGCGGAGACGATCCGGAACCCGGTTCTAGATCGTTCCGCCGGGACCGTCAAGCCCGGGACCGCCCCCGCCGGTCCCGGGCCCGGCGGCCCCGGCGCCGCTCAGCCGGCCGCGGCCGCCTGGTCGTCCTGGATCACCTTGCGCATCGCGGGCGCGGCGGGCCCGGCCCGCGCGGTCAGCTCGGCGATGCGCCGCTTGTGCCGGCGCCGCTCGGCGCGCGGCAGCACCGTCTTCAGCTCCGCCGCCGCGGCCAGCGCGACCGCCGCCGCGTCGTAGCTGTTGACGTGCGCGACGGGGCGGCCGTGCAGCGCCGAGGACGCGCCGCCCCACAGCGCCTTCACCACGCGCGGGTCGCGCACGGTGACGCGCCGGACCGGGAACAGCCCGAGCGCGCGCCGCCGCTCCTCCCTGATCCAGCCGCCCGCCGCCAGCTCGCCGCGCACCGTGACCAGCATGGCCCGGTGCCCCTTGCGCACCCAGTGCTTCCAGGGGCGCGGCTTGGACAGCGCGATCTGCGCGACCACCCCGTACGGGTCCTCGCCGGAGGTGCCCGGACGGGGCCTGCCGCGCTCGTCCACCAGGCGGCCGTCCAGGTACAGCTCGGTCAGCGCCGCCGCGCGCAGCAGGTAGCCGAGGTTGGAGCGCCCGGTGAGGCGCTTCTTGGTCAGGTCGTAGGACAGCAGGAACATGCGGGCCGGAAGGGAGTCGGGAAGGTCCACCATGGCCTAATCCTCAGTGGGTTCGGCGGTCGGGTCGGCCGGCCGGTCGGCCGGCGGGTCGGCGGGGTCGTCGCTGCGGGCCTTGGGCGGGCGGCCCGGCCGCCGCATCCGGCCGGCGGTGCCGGGCATGCGCCCGGCGTCGTCCAGCGCGCGGCGCAGCAGGAACTCGATCTGCGCGTTGGTGCTGCGCAGCTCGTCGCCCGCCCACCGCGACAGCGCGTCGTGCACCGCCGGGTCCAGGCGCAGCAGGATCTTCTTGCGTTCGCGGGTCACTGGTACAGCGAGCCGGCGTTCACCACCGGCTGGGCGTCGCGGTCGGCGCACAGCACCACCAGCAGGTTGCTCACCATCGCGGCCTTGCGCTCCTCGTCCAGATCGACGACGTTCTCCTCGTCCAGCCTCTCCAGGGCCAGCTGCACCATGCCCACCGCCCCCTCCACGATGCGCTGGCGCGCGGCGACCACCGCGCCGGCCTGCTGGCGGCGCAGCATCGCCTGGGCGATCTCGGGCGCGTAGGCCAGCCGGGTGATCCGGGACTCGATGATCTTCACTCCGGCGGCGGTCACCCGCAGCGACAGCTCCTGGGAGAGCATGGCGGTGATCTCGTCGGCGTTGTCGCGCAGCGAGGTGCGCTCGGCCGAGTCGTAGGGGAAGCTGCCGGCGATGTGCCGCACCGCCGCCTCGGTCTGGAAGGCGACGAACTCCACGAAGTCGTCCACCTCGAACACCGCCCGCGCGGTGTCCTCGACCTGCCACACCACCACCGCCGAGATCTCGATGGGGTTGCCGTCCAGGTCGTTGACCTTGGCGAGCCCGGTCTCGTGGTTGCGGATGCGGGTGGAGATGCGGCGGCGCTCGGTGATCGGGTTGACCCAGCGCAGGCCGTCCTCGCGGACGGTGCCGGTGTAGCGGCCGAGCAGCTGCACCACGCGGGCCTCGCCGGGCGCCACCGGGGTCAGCCCGGCCGCGACCACCAGTCCGGCCAGGGCCACCACGACGCCGCCCACGATCCCGACCGGGACGGCGACGCCGCCGGCGGAGATGCCGACGAAGAACACCGCGACGCCGGCCACCAGCAGCGCCAGGGCCAGCAGCAGCATGGGCCATCCGCTGGAGTTGCGCGCCGGGCGCTCGCGGGTCTGCGGGTCGGGCATGTCGACCTGGGGGGCCACGTCGATCGTCGGTTCGTTCACGAACCCACCTCCTGCGGTATCGGGTCTCACTGTATGGCAGCAATCTAGCAAAGTGATATCACTTTTTCTAGGGGGAGACGCGGACCGGCCCGCCAGGAGGACCTGGCGGGCCGGGCGGGAGCGGGTGGATCACCGCAGGGCGGGCACGGGCGGCCCGTCCGAGCCCTCGGCCTCGTCCGGGATCACGGCGGGGACCGAGCGCAGCGTGACCACCGCGGCCACGGCCACCAGGGCGGCGAGCGCCGCGCTGCACGCCAGGGCCGCGTGCATCCCGTCCACGTAGGCGTGCCGCGCCGCCGACACCAGCGCCCCGCCGACCTGCGGCGGCAGCGCGGCGGCGGCCTCCAGCGCCGAGCCCAGCGAGTCGCGGGCCGCCGCCTCCGGGGCCCCGGCCGGGATCTGGACGCGGTCGCGGTAGACGGCGTTCAGCACGCTGCCCAGCACCGCCAGGCCCAGCGCCCCGCCCAGCTCGGTGGCGGTCTCGGAGATGGCCGAGGCCGCGCCCGACCGGTCCCTCGGCACCGACGCCAGCACGGTGTCGGAGGTGACGGTCATCGCCACGCCCATGCCGACGCCGCCCGCGACCATCACCACCAGCAGCAGCGGGTAGTCCACGCTCACGCCGAAGGCCAGGTAGCCGCAGAAGGAGACCGCCGACAGCCCCAGCCCGGCGCCCGCCGCCCGGCCCCGCCCGGCCACCCGGATCAGCAGCGGCGCCAGCAGCGCGCCCCCGGCCATCGCGCCGACCGCGGCCGGCAGCCCGGCCAGACCCGACTTCAGCGGCGACCAGCCCAGCACCAGCTGGAAGTACAGCGAGAAGATCAGCGACTGGGCCACCAGCGCGAACATCGCGAACATGTTGGTCAGGACCGACCCGGTGAACGCGATCCGGCCGAACAGCCGCACGTCGATCAGCGGGGACGCGACCCGGCGCTGCCGCAGCGCGAACAGCGCCAGCCCCGCCGCGCCCGCCAGCGCGGCCGCGGCCACCTCGGCCCGCCACGGGCCGTGCGCGGCGGCCTCCTTCACCGCGTACACCAGCCCGACGATGCCGACCGCCGACAGCGGCACGCTCGGCAGGTCCAGCCGGCCCGGCGAGGGGTCGCGCGACTCCGGCAGCACCACCAGCCCGGCCGCCAGCACCACCAGCATGATCGGCACGTTGACCAGGAACACCGAGCCCCACCAGAAGTGGTCCAGCAGCGCGCCGCCCAGCACCGGGCCGAGGCCCACCGCCAGCCCGACCACGCCGCTGAACATCCCGATCGCGGCGGTGCGCTCGCGGGCGTCGGTGAACACGCGGCGGATCAGCGACAGCGCCGACGGCATCAGGGTCGCCCCGGCGACGCCCAGCAGTACCCGCGCGGCGATCAGCAGCTCGGCGGTGCCGGCGTAGGCGGTCAGCGCGGAGGCGGCGGCGAACAGCACCGCGCCGGTCAGCAGCATCCGCCGGTGGCCGACGCGGTCGCCGACGCCGCCCATGGTGATGAGCAGCCCGGCCAGCGCGAAGCCGTAGGCGTCGGCGATCCACAGGATCTGGGTGGCCGAGGGGCGCAGGTCGGCGGTCAGGTGCGGGACCGCCTGGTTGAGCGCGGTCATGTCGAGGGCGGGGACCAGCGCCATCAGGGCGCAGACCGCGAAGGTGCCCCACTTGCGGGCGTCGGATACCGGCGTTTCGTTCATGCCCCGCAGCCTCGCGGCGGCCGCTGACCGTTCGCGCACCGTCCGCTGACCGCCGCGCACCGCGCGGTCAGGAACGCGCCAGCGCCAGGGCCTCCTCGTGCGACAGGGCCGCGCCGCGCGCGTGGGCGGCCGCGAAACCCTCCGCGCCGATCAGCTCGCGGACCCTCCCGGAGACTCGCAGCCGGTCGGGGGCGTCGGGCAGGGAGGCGCCCCGGATCGCCTCGGCGGCCCCCAGCAGCAGCGCCGCCCGCTCCCCGTCGCCCTCGTCCAGCGCGACCCCCGCGAGGCCCTCCGCGGCGTCGGCGGACGCCGTGAAGTGCGGATTGCCGTAGCTCTGCTCCAGCGCCCACCGGAACAGCGCCCGCGCCTCGGCCGTCCTGCCCTCGTCGAGCGCCAGCCATCCGAGGCCGAGGCGGGCGCGGCCCTGCGACCCGCCGTCCCAGCCCCACGTGACGACCGGCCCGGCCAGGACCTCCTCGTACCGCGCCCGCGCGGTGGCCGCGTCGCCGTCCAGGCGCGCCACGTCGCCCAGCCCGCGCCGCGCCATCTGCACCTTCTGCGGGACGCCGGCCCGCTCGCCCAGCTCGGCCGCCCGCTCGTAGTCGCGGCGCGCCGCCGGCATGTCGCCCTCGCGCGTCAGGATCTCGGCGCGGCGGCACAGCAGGTCGCTCTGGTCCTCCAGCGCGCCCAGCTCGCCGATCAGGGCGAGGGCCTCCTCGACCAGCTCCAGCGCGGTGCGGCGGTCGCCGTTCAGCTCGGCGAGCTGGGCGCGGGCGTCCAGGGTGTTGGCGATGCCCCACCGGTCGCCCAGCCGCCGGAACCCCTCGATCGCCTCCACGAACGCGGGCCCGGCCTGCTCCGGCTCGCCCATGAACAACCGCTGGTAGGCCATGCTGAACCGGTCGATCGACTCCAGCCACGGATCGCCGTTCATCACCATCCGCTCGCGCTGCGCGGCGACCCGGCCCGCGTCCGGGATCGGGTTGATCATGGCCCACTGCACCAGCATCGCCGGGAGCCGGGGCGGCCCGACCAGCCCCTCCGCGACCGCGGCGGCCGCCGCCAGGTGCTCCTCGATCCCGCCGAGCGTCCCGGCGGCGCGCGCGTTGACGACCGCCACCACGTACTCCTCGCCCAGCCCGGCGGGCGGGGCGGCGCCGACCGCGCGCAGCACCTGCGCGGCGGGCTCGCCCAGCTCGCTGCGCAGCCCGCGCAGCCACGCGTACCACGACATCGCCGCCAGCATCCGCAGCCCGCCGGGCGGGTCGGCGCGGGCGAACCAGCGCAGCGCGGCCTGGAGGTTGCCGTGCTCGACGCCCAGCCGGGCCATCCAGTCGAGCTGCCCGGCGCGGCGCAGCTCGGGGTCGGCCTCCTGCGCGAACCGCAGGAAGAAGTCGGCGTGGGCGCGTTGCACCCGGTCCTGCTCCCCGGCCTCGGCGAGCCGCTCGGCGCCGAACGCGCGGACCGTCTCCAGCATCCGGTAGCGGCCGCCGTCGTCGACCTGCACCAGCGACTTGTCGGTGAGGCCGGTCAGCAGGTCGTCCACCTCGTCCAGGTCCATGCCGCAGACCCGGGCCGCGGTCTCCAGCGTCCAGCCGCCGGAGAAGACGGTCAGCCGCCGAGCCAGGGCCCGCTCGTCCCCGTCCAGCAGGTCCCAGCTCCACTCGACCACCGCGCGCAGCGTCTGGTGGCGGGGCGCGGCGGTGCGGTTGCCGCGCGACAGCAGCCGGAACCGGTCGTCCAGCCGCGCCGCGACCTCGGCCACGGGCAGCGACCGGAGCCGCGCCGCCGCCAGCTCGATGGCCAGCGGCAGCCCGTCAAGTGCGCCGCAGATCCGCAGCACGGCGCCCACGTTGTCATCGGTGACCGCGAAATCCGGCCGCACGGCCGAAGCGCGATCGACGAACAACCGCACCGCCGGATACCCCAGAACATCGGGGACGGGCGTCCGCGCAGGCGGCAACGGCAAGGGCGGCAGCGGCCGCAGCGTCTCCCCGGTGATCCCCAGCGCCTCCCGGCTGGTGGCGAGCACCCGCAGCCCGGGGCAGGCGGCCAGCAACCGGTGCGTGAGCCGCGCCGCGTCCACGATCACATGTTCACAATTGTCCAGGATCAACAGCAGCGACCGGCCCGCCAGAGCGGCGGTCAGCCGGGCGACCGGATCGGTCGGCTCGCTCCCGGGCCCCTGCAGCCCGTGCTCGCGCAGCCCCAGGGCCGCGAAGAGCGCCCGGGGCAGCTCCCACCCCTCCCCGAGGGGCGAGAGATCGACGAAGCAGACCTCCCCGGGCTCCCGCTGCCCCGCCTCGATGGCCAGCCGCGTCTTGCCCGCCCCGCCGGGCCCGAGCAGGGTGACGAGCCGCCCCTCGGCGAGCATCCGCCCGACGCGCTTCAGCTCCTCCTCGCGCCCGACGAAGCTGGTCAGCTGGGCGGGCAGGTTGGACACCGCGGCCTTGGCCGAAGCCTCCCCGCGCAGGATCGAGACATGGACCCCGGCCAGCTCGGCCGACGGATCGGCCCCCAGCTCCTCGGCCAGGACCCGCCGCGCGTCCTCGAAGACGGCGAGCGCCTCGCCCTGCCGCCCGGCCGCGTAGAGGGCCCGCATGAGCAGCCCCCGGGCCCGCTCGCGGAGCGGATGGGCGCCGACGAGCTCCCGCAACCCGCCCAGCACGGCCTCGTGCTGCCCCAGGGCGAGCTCGGCCTCGGCCCGGTCCTCGACGGCGGCGGCCCGCGCCTCCTCCAGCCGGGCGACCTGGGCCTCGGCGAAGGGCGCCCCGACATCGGCGAGCGCGGCCCCCCGCCACAGCCCCAGCGCTTCCCGCAAAAGGGCGGCGGCCCGCCCATGCTCACCCCCGCCGAGGGCCTGCCGCCCCTCCCGGGCGAGCCGCTCGAACCGGTGCACATCCACGGCGTCCCGCTCCACCAGCAGCCGGTAGCCGGCCGGATGCCCCTCGACCAGCCCGGCGTCCCCCAATCCGCGCCGCAGCCGTGATACCTGGGACTGCAGGGCGTTGGCGGCCCCGTCCGGCGGCTCCTCGCCGTACAGCCCATCGATGAGCCGCTCCGAAGTGACCACCCGTCCCGCATCGAGCAGAAGCAGAGCCAACAAGGCCCGGACCCGCGGCCCGCCGACCGGGCGGGACTCACCGTGGACACGCGCCTCGAGCGGGCCGAGAATGCCGAACTGCATGGCCCGATTGTGGCGCATCCCATTAGCGTGGTGATCCCGGGCACCGAGGAGGATCCATGACCGAGATCCAGACCGTGACCGACTTCCTGAAGGCGCTGGAGGACCTGGACGTCGACCGCGCCCTGACCTACACGGCCCCAGAGATCGTCTACCAGAACGTGCCGCTGCCGCCGGCCCGCGGCGCGCTCGCCGTGGAGAAGACCCTGCGCACCATGGCCCGCTACGGCACGGGCTTCGAGGCGCGGATCCACAACATCGCCGCCAACGGCCCCACGGTCCTGACCGAGCGGACCGACGTCCTGGAGGCGGGCCCCTGGAAGGCGAAGTTCTGGGTCTGCGGCACCTTCGAGGTCCACGACGAAAAGATCACGCTGTGGCGCGACTACTTCGACTGGGCCACCCTCCTGGCGGCGGGCGCCGTGGGGGCCGCGGAGGCGCTGCTCACCCGATTCAAGCGCTGACCTGGAACAAAACGGAAGCCGCCACCGTTCAATCCAACGACGCGCGCTAAGGCGCCGTCACGGCGCGGGGACCTCCGGGGGGAAGGCTCCCCGCGCCACCCTTACTTTGCGAGGCCCACGAGCCCGCCCCGAGGACCACACACCGTGATCCTCCCCACACGCCCTCGTCCCGAGGAACAAGGCCCCCAGGGCGTCCAGCGCTGGCGCCACCAGTGCGGGGGCTGCCGAGGGGACGACCCCCGCACTCACTTCCCAGGGCGATCCAGCGGAGATCATCCACTGGGGCGTCCCGGGAATGCCAACGGCCCTACGTCCCTTCAGGCCGTTCACCGCACGCCCGCGCGGTGCGCTCAGTCCAGCAGGCTCCGCAGGAACCGCTGCGTCTCCTCGTCCACGGAGTAGAGCATCGTGCCGACCATGCCTCGGGTCAGGAGCACCTTGTAGGTGTTGCGGATCAGTTCGTCGGCGCGGGCGTCGGTGACCGTCCTGGGCCGCAAGGCCGGATCCTTGCTCTTGGAGCGGTCGGTCACCAGCCGCCCGTCGCGGTAGACCAGGTCGGGACCGAGCACCACGCCGTTCCAGTCGTACTCGAAGCCCTGGGCGGTGTAGACGCAGCCGACCTGCTCGAAACCGCCCTCTTGGGTGGCCCAGAGCTCGCTGGGCGGGGCGTCGCCGACCGACCGGTCGCCGTAGACGTTCCAAGGGCGCGCCCAATCGCCGATCACGACGTCGGCCACCAGCGTGTGCTCCGGCGTCGGCTTGCTCCAAGGCCAGCAGTATCCGGCGGTCATCCGGGCGGAGGCGCCCCCGTCCAACTTGGCGCGCAGCGCGCTCTCCAGGTCGAACGGGGAGTCCGCCAGCGTGACCTCGAAGTTCTCGTCGCCCGTCCACGGAAGGGCGCCGCCGTCCTCCAAGCCCAGCAGGCGCAGCACCCACTGCTCGTACTTGCGGCTGCCGCCACTGCGGAACTGCTCGTCCAACGACACGTGGCGCACCGTGAGCCTCTTCGCCTCGGCATGCCGACGGATCTCCTCCAGCGTTCCCATCTCGCCCGGCCGCACGACCTGGTGCTCGTCCAGCAGGAACACCGGTACGCGGGCCGCGTCGATCAGCTCGTCGACCTGGGGCCGGCCGCTGCGCTTGGCGGCAGGGGTGAACCGGTTGTGGGAGAACTCGCGAATGCGGTGGGCCTCGTCGCAGACCAGCACGTCGAGCCCGTTGCGATCGGCGTTCAGGAAGCCGTTGAAGTACTTGAACAGCTCTTTGGTGCGCGGCGAGCCCTTCGCCACGTACCTGCGCATCGTCTGGGTGAACGACTTGGAGCCGGTCGCGTGCAGGACGCCGTATCCCTTGCGCGACAGCTCGCCGAGCAGCGACAGCGCGATGACGCTCTTGCCGCTGCCGGGCCCGCCGGTGATGACGACGACGGTCTTGAAATCCTCCTTGCGGGCCTTGTCCACCGCGTGCCAGACCATCTCGTAGGCCAGCCGCTGCTCGCCCAGCAGCGTGAACTGCTCGCGCTCCCTGATCTCCTTGGCGGCGACCTTGAGAAGCTGCTTGGAAGGACGATGGCCGCTGCCCAGCAGCCGGTCGGCGGCACCGGCTCCGGACGCCGGGGCGAAGCGGTCCCGCAGGTAGTCGACGAACGCGCCGCGCGTGGTCTGGGTGAACAGCCTGGTCCTGTCGTCCTGCACCGCGTCATAGAGGTCGATGACGTCTCCGCGTGCGGCGTTGTGCAGATAGGCGACGGCGTGCACGGCGTCGCTGTGCCCGGCCAGCACGTTGACGAAGTCCAGGAGGTAGTCGCTGTAGCCGCGGGCTTGCAGCGACGGGTGCAGCTTGGGCTTGCCGGGCATGTTCTGGACCAGGACCTTGCGCGGGTCGTCCTCCCAGACCTCGACGTGGCTCCACTGCTTGAGCTCGACGACCACGTACGCGTCGTCACCGGTCCGCCGGTCGACCCCCGCCAGGACGACGTCGGCGCGCTTGCTGGTGAGCGGCAGCCGGTACTCGATGAGCATCTCGACCCGCCCGAGCCCGGCGTCGATCAGGTCCTGCGCCACGATGGGCAGGCTGCGGTCCCACGCCCGCCGCTCCGAAGCGGACACCCGCACACCTCCGGCCATGCGCATGTGCTCGTCGAGCACCTCGCTGAGCCTCTGCTCGACCGGAGACAACAACGACTCGGCGGTACGACGGAAGACCGTCACGGGACCTACCCCCAGGCAGCACGAAGTCCTCGTGCGGTATGGGGGCGTGTCCTGGGGTCACCGCGGAGCGGATCACCGGAAGCCCGTCGGGCCGCAGCTCTCTAGGGGAGAAGGCTACCGACGATCACCGACGTTCAGGGCCGGGACAGCGGCGGCGCCTTGCGCGATGAGCCCCGGTAGGTCTCGGCGTCGTAGCGCCGCTCGTTCTCGTCGATCTTGGTGTGCGCGGCTTCCAGCAGGTCGACGTCCAGCACGTCGGCCAGGCGGACCAGGTAGGTGAGCACATCCGCCAGCTCGCCGCGGATCCGGGCGGCGGCGGCGGGGTCGTCCATCACCGCCGCCGCCTGTTCCGGCGTGAGCCACTGCAACTCGGCCAGCAGCTCGCCGACCTCCCCCGAGAGCGCCATCGCGAGGTTCTTGGGAGTGTGGAACTGCTCCCAGTCCCGGGCCCGGGCGAAGCCCCGCAGCCGTAGCGCCAACCGCTCCATCTCCTGCATCCCGCCAGGTTAGGGTCAGCTGGCCCCGGCCTTGTTGCGGCTGGCGCGCCATTCGATGGCTTCGGGGATCTCGTTGTAGCGCAGCAGGTGGCTGCCGCTGATGCGCTGGAGCGCGTCCCGGACCTCGGCCGGGGTCGCGTAGAAGAACTCGCGGCGCAGGTTCACCTGGTTGACGCGCTGGGCGGCGAACTCCTGGTGGAGCCGGTTCTCCAGGCCCACCGCGTCCTCGCTGAAGATCAGGGCGTGCACGTCGAAGCGGAACGGGACCGAGGCGTCGCCCAGCTCGCGCACGCGGTCCATCGGCTCCAGGCGGCGGGTCAGGCCGATCTTCACCATGCGCTCGCCGAAGGCGCCGATGTTGGAGATCACGTACACGTACCCGGCCCGCGTGTTGGCCTCGCGCCCCTCCACGTCGTGGATGGCCGACTCGACGTCGGCGAGCTTGGCGCGCAGCTCGGCGGCCCCCGCCTCGTCGCCGTTGGCCTCCAGGCGGGCGAGCGCGGACGCCATGTGCGACTGCTCCTTGAGCAGGCGGGCCTTCTCGCGCTCGAACTCCTTGCGGGCCTTCTCCTCCTCCCGCTGCCGCTCGCGCTGCTCCCGGATGCGCTCCTTCTCCTCCTCGGCCTTGGCCAGGTGGTCGGCGGTGAGGCGGAGTTCCCTGATGCGCAGGTCGCGGTAGCGCGGGCTCACCCGGATGTCCATGGTCTTGCCGAGGCGCTCGATCGTCTGGGCGCTCTTGTCGAGCCGGTCGATCGACGACTGCAGCTTGTAGGGGCGCATCGTGCGGACGAGGTTGTCGGCCTCGGCGTTGTAGGCGCGCAGCATCAGCTTGGAGAAGTCGCGCACCATCTTGTTGCCTTGGGCCGCCGAGCCGTTCACCGTCCAGTTCGTCGCGCCGACGACGGCCTGGCCGTCGCGGGTCATGGCCTTGATCCGGTCCTTGAGCTTGGCCAGTTCCGCCTTGTAGGCGACGACGTCGGCGAGCGGGTGCTGGTACTCGTAGACGCCGGCCTCCTGGAGGAGCGCCAGGTCCTGCGTCTCGACGATGCCGTTGCGCACCTGGTCCAGTTCGGCGCGTTCACCGGCGATCTGAGTGCGAAGGTCCGCCACTTCGGCGCGGAGCCGTTCGGCTTCGGCGGCCAGCCGGACGGGTTCCAGGGCGCCCAGGCGAGACAGTTCGGCGAGCAGGCGGGCGTTCTCGGCTTCGAGCTCCTCGATGCGCTGTTTCTTGCCGCCGAACACCGGGCGCCTCTCGGGCTGCGCCGGATGCGCGGGCATCGCCGGGCGCGCGGGCGGCGGCGTGTGCCGCACCTGCGTGACCAGGCGCTCGGCGAACTCCAGCACGGTGGACGCGTCGGCCTGCTGGAGGTCGCCGAAGTCGATGGCGGTGCCGTCCGCCAGGGTCGCCGACAGGAAGCTCTGGCGCGTGAAGGAGGACCGGATCTCGGCGGCCGCGATCTCGCCGAGGCGGGCCTCCGCCTTGAAGCCCGTACGGATCGCATCAGCGTGGCTGAAGGCGAGGATCCGCTGGTCGGTGACGGCGAGATGGCTCAGCAAGGGACGCATCTTGTTCACGGTGACCAGGAGCCGGACCGACTCGTCGGGGCGCAGGTGCGGCCCGATCCCGGTGAGCAGTTCGTCCGCCTTGGCGGGCTTGATCTTGCTGCCGAGCCGCGGGTGGGGCCTGGCCGGTGGCGGCGGGGCGGGAGGGGCCGGAGGAGCCGGAGGGGCCGCGGGAAGCCAGAACTGCCAGCCATTGGGCGGCGGAGGCCATGACGGATCGGGCTGCCAGCCGGGCGGCGGGGTCCAGCCCGCCGGAGGCGCGGGCCAGGTGGGCGGAGGGTTGTAGCGCCAGCCGGGCGGTGGGGCCGGGAGCGGGGGCTGAGATGGGGCGGGGGCGACGGGCTGGGGCGGCGTGATCATCGACCGGATGGTCTGGAGGACGTCGCCCGCGTCCTGGCCCGGCACATCGCCGAAGTCGGACTCCTCCCCGGTGGCGCCGTACGTGACCAGGAAGAAGCGCTGCTGGTAGGAGGGGCGGGTCTCGGCCGACACGACCTCGGAGAGCGGGGTCTCCTGGCGGAACCCCTCCTTGGCCAGTTCCGACCCGGCGAACCCCACGATCCGCCGATCGGTGACCGCGACGTGGGTCAGGGTGGGCAGCGCCTTCACGGTCGTCACCAGCGCCCGTACCTGTTCGCCCGAGGCGAGGAAGAGGCGCAGCACCCGCAGGAGCCGGTCGGTGTCTCCGGGGTCCAGTTCGGCGCCGAGGTACGGCTGTGTCGGGAACGTCATCGGTCCTCACTCGACTGGTCATGGCGCCGGACCGCGCGTCATTGCGGGTTCTCCGGCCAGGCGTCCGGGTTCGCTACTCAAAGTAACGCCCTGTGACGCATATGAGGGGGTGTGGGTGCTTGTGTGGCCGGATGTTGCCAGAGGTGGGGGAGTGCGATGTTGAGGAGTCGGGCCGCCGATGGCGGTGCCGACCTCCGACGCGAAGGTCCATACAGGTGCCGGTAGGTTCTCGTTGGCCAGGCTGGGAGGGGCGGTCATGCAACGGTCGTGGACGGAGCGGGCGGAGTATCGGGCGCGGGTGCGGGGCTGCCTGCTCGGTGGGGCGCTTGGGGACGCGCTGGGTTATCCCGTTGAGTTCTCTTCGCTCGGCCAGATCCGGGCGCAGTACGGCGAGCACGGGGTCGTCGGTTTTCCGAGCGCGCCTGCGCGGGTCACCGATGACACCCAGATGACCCTCTTCACCGTCGAGGGTCTGATCCGGGCACGGGTGCGCGGGGAGGGCAGGGGCGTCTGCGATCCCGTTGGGATTGTGCGTCTCGCCTACATGCGCTGGCTCGACACCCAGTCGTACAGTGAGCCGCCTCCCTCGGACGGCCATATCCGATCGGGCTGGTTGCGCAACGTCTCTTGGCTCTACGCGCAGCGTGCCCCGGGCAATGCCTGCCTGTCCGGTCTCGCTTCTGACGTGCTTCCGGGGTTCGGTGAAGCCGTCAAAGGGGAGGCGGGGCCCGTCAACCCCGGTTCCAAAGGGTGCGGGACGGTCATGCGCTCGGCTCCGTTCGGGCTCGGGCTGGATGCGCGGAGCGCCTTCGAACTGGCGGCCGACTGCGCCCGCATCACTCACGGGCACCCGACCGGCTATTTCGCTGCGGGGGCTTTTGCCTCCATCGTCGCCCACCTGATGGCGCGCGAATCGCTGGAAGGGGCTGTTCTCCGGACGCTCGAACTCCTCAGGAGTCACCGCGCTCATCAGGAGACCAGTGCCGCTTTGCGAAAGGCTCTTGATCTGGCCGCGCAGGGCGATCCCTCTCCCGAGAAGCTGGAGACCCTGGGGGAGGGATGGGTGGCTGAAGAGGCTCTCGCGATGGGCCTCTACTGCGCGCTCGTCGAGCCGGCGGATGCCCGCAAGGCATTGTTGCTGTCGATCAATCATTCCGGTGACAGCGACTCCACCGGGTCGATTTGCGGGAATCTCATCGGCGCGCGTGACGGGGACATCGGGCTGCCGGCCGACTGGGTCGCGGACGTGGAAGGGCGCGGTGTCATCGTCGCCCTGGCCGATGACTTCGCCGCGCAGGTCACCGGCGGGGCGCCGGAAGGCGGCACCTGGACGCGGCGATACCCGGGCGGGTGATCTCAGGTCGCGCTGACGCAGGTCGCGCAGCGCCTTTCCGAGGTCAGGTCCGTGTTCCCGCCGTTCGCCCGGACCGGGTGCGACGGGCCGATGCGCCGCCACAGGTCCGGGGCCGGGTCGCTGATCCAGCCCCACAGCGCCGCCTGCTCGGGCGTGCGCGGGTAGTGGTCGCAGGCGCCCGGGACGTGCACCATCCGGCTCGGGGAGATCAGCAGGACGTCCTCCGGCAGGTCGGCGAACGGGTGGCCGGGGCCGTAGGCGCGGGGATGGGTCGGCACGGGGCGTCCTCCGGGAAGATCAACGGGGTTCGAGGCGTGATCGTAGAGGGTCGCCTGTTGCTGATGGTCATCCTGAGATGTCCGATTGAGGCCGCTGGAATGGGTCTGACCGAAATTGGTGGGCAGAGTCAGGGGCGCTGTGGGAGGGGCCGTGCGGCGATGTCGCCGTGGCCTCGGAGTGAGAAATGACTCGCTTTAGGGCGGGTTAGGAAAAAGAAAGCGCAAGGGCGCCGGATATTGGCGGGACGCGCGCTCGGACCTGGGATATAACCGGTTCGGTTCCCAACCGTCTGGTCTCCGGAGTGGTAGATGCGCACGTTCCTGGTCGGCGTCCTGGTCGGCGGCTCGATGATCGTGACCGGTACCGCGCGGGCGGACCAGGGCGCGTACGTCGCGCTCGGCGACTCCTACTCCTCCGGCGCCGGGGCCGGCTACTACGAGCCGGGCAACTGCCGCCGCAGCGCCAACGCCTACCCGCGGCTGCTGGCCCAGGCGCGCAAGACCCCGCTGGCGTTCGTGGCCTGTTCCGGGGCCACGACCGAGAGCGTGCGCGCGAGCCAGCTCGCGCCGCTGGAGGCGAGCACGTCGCTGGTGAGCATCACGGTGGGCGGCAACGACGCCGGGTTCGGCCGCGTCATGGAGACCTGCGTCCTACGCTCGACCGCCGCCTGCACCGCGGCGGTCGGCCAGTCCCGCGTCTTCATGCGCGACTCGCTGCCGGCGCGCCTCGACGGCGTCTACGGCGCGATCCGCAGGGAGGCGCCCAACGCCCGCGTCATCGTGCTCGGCTACCCGCGCCTGTACACGCGCACCGCCAGCTGCGTCGGGCTCAACACCACCAAGCGCACCGCCCTCAACCAAGCCGCCGACGAGCTGAACGAAGTGATCGACGACGCCGCCGCGCGGTCCGGGTTCGCCTTCTCCGACGTGCGCGACGAGTTCGACGGGCACGAGCTGTGCTCCGGGCAGGGCTGGATCACCGCGGTCACCGTGCCGCTCGCCGACTCCTACCACCCGACCGCCGTCGGGCACGCGCTCGGCTACATGCCCGCGATCCTCTCCTCGCTCCGCAAGGCCAAGAAGGTCTGATCAGGCCGCCGGGCGCCGGAACACCTGCCGCGCGTGCCAGTCGATATGCGTTTCCTCGACGGCGGGCTCGCCCGGCCGCGGCTCGGCGACCGGCCGTCCCGACAGGGCGTGCACGAACGCGGCGGTCGAGGGGCCCTCGCCGCTGAACGCGCCGGAGACCGCGATCGTGCGCTCCCCGGTCAGGCCGAGCACGCCGCGGTCCAGCAGCCGGTGGTGCAGCGCGCACAGGCACAGGCCGTTGCCCAGGTCGTCCGGGCCGCCGTGGGCGTGCCAGCGCAGGTGCGCCGAGTCCACGCCGATCGAGGCGCCGCCGAGCCACCCGTTGTAGCCGCAGAACGCGCACCGGTGGTCGTAGGCGTCCAGGACGCGTGCGCGGAACTCCGGATCGCGAGGGCGCAGCGTCCGCACGACGGTCACCCGGCCTGTGTCCAGACCCGTCTCCTCCAGGATGTCGGCGTGCATGGACGGCGGGAAGTTGGCGTCCAGCACCGCGTGCACGATCTGGGGCAGCAGCCGGGGATCGTCGCTCAGGGCCGCGGCGAGCTCGGGATGCAGCCGTCCCCGCACGCCGGGCGCGCGCAGGTCGCGCAGGTTCGTGCCGGGGCTGCCCTCGCCCTCGGGCGTCTCGACGATCCAGATCCGGTCGTCGGAGGCCAGGTGGTGGAACGGGTACGCCGGGCTCGTCTTGCGCGGCGGCCCGAACTCGCGCAGCAGGGCGCCGAGCCCGCGCTCCACTTCCGAGAAGGGCAGCGGCGCGGCCCCCTGGTGCTGGAAGCGGCCCAGCGCGTGCAGGATGAGCAGCGGCTTGTGCGGTGCGCGCTCGCCGCCGCGGGTGTACTGATTGACGCCGACGACGCGCTGCACCCAGTCCATGGGCCGAGCGTAGGGCCCGGCCCCCCGTCAGCGCGCCATGCTGCCGCCCGCCTCCTCCTCCCCGTCGGGGCTGGGCTCCATGTCCAGGTACTCGTCGTCGGGCCACAGGTCGTCGGCGAGCCAGGCGAGGTACTCCTCGTCGCCGGGATCGAGTTCGGCGGTCATCGACTCGGGGTGTCCGGTCGGCTCCTCGTCGCGGACCGGGATCGCCGGGGCGCGTAGCAGGCGGGGCAGGCACAAGCAGAACAGGGCGGCCAGTGAGGCGAGAACGAGGACAGTGGTCACACCACGCCGTCCTTCCGCGATCGGGTCCGGGCGTACGGTTCCTTGTGAAAGGTCCTTGCGTAAGGAGTAAAGCAGCTGAACGCTACTAGAGGGACCTATCGGGTGTGGTGCGACATGCCGTACGCCCGGAAGAGTCATTCCGCGAAGTTTTCCCGTACCTGGCACGCGGCCGGGCAAAGGCCGAGGCCACCGCATGGATGCGCGGTGGCCCCGGGGCGGAACGGGCGTCAGGCCGCGACGACCTCTTCCAGCTCCTGCTCCAGTTCGGGCTCGGGGACGGGCGCCGGAACGGCGCGCCGCTTCTCGGCGGCCGCGGCCAGGCCCATGACCACCAGCCCGGCGACGGCCCACAGCGCGAGCACCAGCACGTTGCGGCCGACGTCCAGGCCGTCGAAGTAGACCAGGCCCCGCGCGCCCTCCACGAAGCCCGCGCCGTTCCAGAACGAGTGCAGGGCGGCGAAGAACCCCGGCTGCAGCTCGGGCTTGAAGATGCCGCCCGAGCTGGTGAAGTTCAGCATCACGAACAGCACCATCACCGTCAGCGTCGTCATCCGCTTGAGGAAGGTGTGCAGGCCGATGCCGATCCACAGGATGCCCGCCGAGTACAGCCACGCCAGCGCCCACACCCCGGCCAGGCCGTGGTCGACCAGGTGGAACACCGGGCCGGCCAGCGCCGCGCCGATCAGGCTGACCGCCAGCGCGGTGCCGAGGCCGAGCAGCGCGCGCAGCCGCACCGGCAGCACCGCGCCGACGCCGCCGATCACCGCGACCGAGCCGTAGGAGCCGATGCTCAGCGCCACCAGCAGGAAGAAGATGCCCTGCCCGGTGGGGTCGCCCTCGGCCAGCGGGGCGACGTCGGTGACCTTGAGCGGGGCGTGCCGCGCGGCGGCGGCCTGGGTGAACACCCCCTCCACGGCGGTCGCGGTCGTCTCCGAGCCCGCCTTGGCGACCAGCAGCTCGGGGGCGGAGGCGTTGGGCACGTAGGCGCCGTAGATCTCCTGGTCCTGCAGCCCGGCCACCGCGGCGTCGCGGGAGCCGACGGTGCGCACGTCCAGCGCGTCGCCCGCCCTGTCCTTCAGGCTCTGCGCGAGCACCTGGGCCTGCGGCCCCGAGCCGACGACGGCGACCTTCAGCTCGTGCGGCTCGGGCGCGTGGAAGGCGCCCAGGTAGGCCAGGCCCATGCCCAGGCACATCAGCAGGGGCACGGCCAGATGGCCGAGCAGGTGCCGGAGTGCGCCCGGCGGGGTGGCGTGCGTGGCCCGGGATGCGCTCATGGGCGGGTCTCCTCCGTTCGACGAAGTTGTAAAATACAACTCTCCATTAGTTGTACTATACAACCATGAGCGAGGCGACCGGACGCGACCAGTCCGTCGAGACCATCCGCTGGGAGCTGACGGCGTTCGCCCGCCGGGCGCGCGCGGTCGCCGAGCGGCTGCATCCGGGCCTGTCGCTGGTCTCCTACAGCCTGCTGGCGCACATCGAGGAGAAGGGCGGCTGCCGCGCCGCCGACCTGGCCGCCTACTTCATGCTCGACAAGTCCACCGTCAGCCGCCAGGTCGCGGCCCTGGAGCGGCTCGGCATGGTCGAGCGCGAGGCGGAGGGCGCCGCGCGCATCCTGCGCGCGACCGGGCGCGGCCGGGAGGCCCTGGCCGACGCGACGCGCCGGCGGCAGGAGGCGTTCCAGGACCGGCTCGACGACTGGTCGGACGCCGACCTGGCCGACTTCGCCGCCTGCCTGGTCCGCTACAACGACGCCGGATGAGGCACAATCGGCCCATGGGGACGACGCAAGCGACCACTTACTGCCGCATCTGCGAGCCCCTCTGCGGGCTGACCGCCACCGTCCGCGACGGGGAGCTGCTCGAACTCCGGCCCGACCGCGACCACCCGCTGTCGTCGGGCTTCGCCTGCCCCAAGGGCATCGCGATGACCGAGGTCCAGAACGACCCCGACCGGGTGCTGCGCCCGCTGCGCCGCCGGCCGGACGGCGGGTTCGAGGAGGTGGGCTGGGACGAGGCGCTGGCCGACATCGCGCGCCGCCTCCGCCGCCTGCGCGGCGACGAGATCGGCTGGTACTTCGGCAACCCCGCCACCTTCTCCTACAGCCACCCGCTGTGGCTCAACGGCTTCATGCGCGCGCTCGGCTCGCCGCACCTGTACTCGGCCGGCTCGCAGGACGTCAACAACCGGCTGGCCGCGAGCGCGCTGCTGTACGGCTCGCCCGCGCTGGTGCCGATCCCCGACCTCAAGCGCACCGACCTGCTGCTGATGCTCGGCGCGAACCCCCTGGTGTCGCACGGCAGCCTGATCACCGCGCCGCGCATCAAGGAGGAGCTGTCGGCGATCGTGCGGCGCGGCGGGCGCGTGGTGGTGGCGGACCCGCGCCGCACCGAGACCGCTCGCGCGCACGAGCACCTGCCGGTCGCGCCCGACGGCGACGCGTGGCTGCTGTTGTCGCTGCTCAACGTGCTGTTCGAGGAGCGGCTGGTCGACGAGCGCGCCTGCGCCCGCCAGGCGACGGGCGCCGCGACGCTGCGGAGGCTGGCCGAAGGCTTCCCGCCCGAACGCACCGAGGCGCGCAGCGGCGTCCCGGCGGCCGCGGCCCGCGCGCTGGCACGGGACCTGGCGGCCGCCGAACGGGCCGTCGTGTACGGGCGGACGGGGACGTGCCTCGGGCGGTACGGCACGCTCACCGCGTTCCTGATCGACGCGGTGACGCTGGTGACCGGGAACCTCGACCGGCCCGGCGGCGCGGTCTTCGGGGCCGCGCCGATGCGGACCGACGAGCTGCTGCGCCTGTCGGGGCTGGCGACCTACGGCAAGACGCGCTCGCGGGTCGGCGGCTTCCCCGACGTGCTCGGCACGTTCCCGGCGGGCGTCATGGCCGAGGAGATCACCACGCCGGGGCCGGGGCGGATGCGGGCGCTGGTGGTCTCGGCGGGCAACCCGCTGCGCACCGTCCCGGGGACCGCCGCCCTGGACGCGGCGCTGGACCGGCTCGACCTGCTGGTCTGCATCGACCTGTACGTCACCGAGACGGGCCGCAAGGCGGACTACGTGCTGCCCGCGACGACGTTCCTGGAGCGCGAGGACTTCCCCCTGCCGTTCCTGCAGAACCACCTCACCCCGTACGTGACCTGGACCGAGCCCGTCGTCGCGCCGCGCGGCGAGGCCCGCCAGGAGTGGGAGATCATCGACGAGCTGGCGCGGCGCATGGGCCTGGGCGTCGGCGCGCTGTGGCCGCAGCGGCTGGCGCACCGGCTGGGCGTGCGGCCCTCGCCCCGCCTCCTGGTGGACGCGCTGCTGCGGACGGGGCCGCGCGGCGACTGGTACGGGCTGCGGCGCGGCGGCCTCAGCCTGCGCAAGCTGCGCGAGTCCCCGCACGGTGTCGTGCTGGCCGAGCACCAGCGCACCGGGACGCTGCGGCGCCGCATCCTGCACCGGGGCAAGCGGGTGCGCCTGGCCCCCAAGGAGATCACCGACGAGATCGCGCGCCTGTCGGCGGCGCCCGAGCCCCCGGCGGACCTCCCGCTGCGCCTGATCGGGCTGCGCGAGATCCGCTCGCACAACTCGTGGATGCACAACGCGCCCGCCCTGATGCGCGGCCGCCGGGTCCACACGGCGCGGATCAGCCCCGAGGACGCCGCCGCCCACGGCCTGGCCGACGGCGACCGCTGCCGCATCGCCTCGGCGCACGGCTCGGTGGAGCTGCCGGTGCGGGTCACCGACGAGATGACGCCGGGCACGGTCGCGGTGCCGCACGGCTGGGACCACGAGGGCGGCTGGCGGGTGGCGAACGCCGCGGGCGGCGCGAACGTGAACGCCCTGGCCTCGCCCGACCCCGGGGACCTGGAACCGCTGGCCGGGATGGCGCATCTCAATGGCATCCCGGTGGCGCTGGCGCGGGCCGAAGGCGGCGCTGAAGGCGGCGGTACCGGGGGCGGCGGCACCCGAGGCGGCGGCACCGAAAATGTCAGTGCCCCCCGATAGCGTGGAAGACACGCAGCGAGGGAGGTCATCATGGCCCCGATGAGCGACACGGATCTGGCCCAGGTCCTGTTCACCACACGACTGCAGGCGTCCGCCCGCCCCACCGACGAGCAGGTCCGCGACGCCGTCGCCGAGCGGCTGCGCGCCTGCCGCGGCGACCGCGGCGCCTGCGCGGCGCTGGTGGCGCAGGAGGCCGGCGACCACCCCGAGACCTACGCCCCCCGGATGCGCTGGGCGCTGGCGACGGTCGCGCGCGCCTACAGCCCGGCGCGCCTGGCGGCGGCCTGAGCCGAACGCGCCCGCGGCGGCGGCCCTCCGCGCTCCCGGACCGCCGCCGGGTTCCGGACGGGGGAGCGCCGACGATCAAACGTCCGAAACCAGAGCGATATGGGGAAGTCTTTACCTTCCTCACGTGAGCACCGGCCTTGCCGGACGGTGATACGGAACGGCGGCGGCCCGCATGGGCGCCGCCCTCCGGACCGCCGCGCATCGCGATAAAGATCAAAAGAACAGTGCCGTATGTGAATGGCGTTGCGCCCCGCCGTTCCGTTTCCCGAACGGATCAGCGCAGGAGGCCGCCGCCCGGCTCGTCGTCGTGGCCGACGTCCAGCCCCACGACCGAGGCGCAGCCGGTGCAGAGCCATTCGGCGACGACGGCCTCCGAGTCGGTCATCCAGGTCTGGTAAGGGCGCTCGACCCGGCGGCGGCGCATCCCGTGGCCGCAGGAGGAGTGCAGCAGGCGGCCGCAGTGGGGGCAGGGCCACACGTCCTCGCGGCGCAGCCGGCACTGGGGGCACAGCGGGATCTCGGCCGGGTCGGGGGTGCCGGACGGGTCGAGCTCGTGCCGCCAGTGCTCCTCCAGCTCCAGGTACTCGTCGGCGGGCCAGTGGTAGTCGGCCAGCCAGGCCAGGTACTCCTCCGCCTCCGGCTCCAGGACGGCGGTCAGCGACTCGGGATGGCCCGGCGCGCCGGAGTCCGAGGAGTCGGGCGGTGCGGAGGCGGAACGCGCCGGGGCCGGATGCGCGGCGGCGGGATACTCCAGAGGCGGATGCTCCGAACCCGGGTGCTCCGAGGTCGGGTGCTCTGGCCCGCCGTGCTCCGGGGCGGAGTGCGCCGAGGTCGGGCACGTCGGCGTGACGTGGTCCGGGGAGAGGCGCTCCGAAGCGGGGTGCACCGGACCCCGGTGTTCTGAATCGGGGCGCTCAAGAGCGGAATGCTCTGTGCCGGGGCGCTCCGAGGCGGAATGCCCGGTCCCGGGACGCGTCGGGCCGGGGCGCGTCCGGCCGCGGCGTACGGCGGCCAGCAGCCCGGCCACGGCCAGCGCGGTCACAGCCAGGACGGTCACGGCCAGTACGGCGGGCAGGGCCGGGAGGGCGGCCGCGACCGGGCCGGTCGCCGTGGTCATCGGGGAGTCCTTCCATGATCTGGCGGCGGGGACAACGGATCATGAATTCGCTTCACAAAACGTTGCGAACCTATAGGAAGGGCTGTTATCGGAAAAGTCGATCAGAAAAGAATCTTAAAAAGGATCATGCGGGGGACGATGTCTGAAACCCGGTGCCGCCTTGGTCCCGAACCCGGCGGCCCTGCACAATCGGGACACCGTCGACGTTGGAGGTGCCATGGGCGTGCCCTCGCCGCTCACCCTGCTGGCCGCCGGGGCGCGGGCCGGAGTGCGGGCCGGAACGCGTGCCGCCGCCGCGGGATCGGCGGCCGCCCTGGCCACCGCCGTGGCGGTCGGCGAGGCGGTGGTGGCGATCCCGCGCCTGACCGAAGCGCTGGAGCGGCTCGCCGAGGCCGCCGTCAGCCTGGAGTCGCTGTCGGACGCGGTCCCGTCGCTGGACCGGATCGGGGAGGCGGCCCGCGAGCTGGGCAGGCTCGCCGACGCCGCCGAGACCCTGCCGCACGTGGCCGGCGACCTGGAGCGCCTGGCCGCCGTCGCGCCCGCCCTGGAGGAGCTCGCCGCGTCGATCGGCGAGCTCCGCGAGCTGGCCCGGGTGGTGCCCGCGCTGGAGGAGCTCGGCTCGGCCGTCGGCCCGCTCTCGGAGACCGTGGAGGGGCTGCGGCCGCTCGCCGACACCGTCACGCAGATGCAGGGCGCGATCGAGACGCTCAACGCCACCGTGAGCCCGCTCCAGGGCACCGCCGAACGGCTGGGACGCTTCGTGGACCGCCTCCCGCAGAGCCGCAAACCGGTCCGGGGCCGCCCGGGCGCCTGAGCGGGCCCGGAAGGGCGCCTGTGACGTGTGTCACGTGCGATCATCCGCGCTCCGGGTATCGGCCGGGTCTCGGAGGTGGTGGATCCCGTGATGTACACGACGCCGGTGTTGGCGCAGGAGTCCGGCCCCACCGGCGGCATCGCCGGATGGGCCACCGACCTGATGGAGAAGCTGGGCGCGCCGGGCGCGGGCCTGGCGATCGCGCTGGAGAACCTGTTCCCGCCGCTGCCGAGCGAGGTCGTCCTGCCGCTGGCGGGCTTCACCGCCGCGCAGGGGGAGATGAACCTGATCGCCGTGCTGGTGTGCACCACCCTCGGCTCGGTGCTGGGCGCGCTGCTGCTGTACTGGCTGGGCTCGGCGATCGGGCGCGACCGGATGCGGCGCATCGTGGCCAAGATCCCGCTGGTCAAGGTCGACGACCTGGACAAGAGCGAGAAGTGGTTCGAAAAGCACGGCTCCAAGGCGGTGTTCTTCGGCCGGATGATCCCGGTGTTCCGCAGCCTGATCTCCGTCCCGGCGGGCGTGGAGGGCATGCCGCTGGTGAAGTTCCTGACCTACACCACGCTCGGCAGCGCCCTGTGGAACACCGCCTTCGTGATGGCGGGGTACGCGCTCGGCGACAACTGGCAGTCGGTCGAGGGCTACGTCGGCATGTACTCCAAGGCCGTGCTCGGCCTGATGGTGCTCGCGGTCGTGGTGTTCGTCGTCAAGCGCGTCCGGGAGGGCCGCCGCCGGGACTCCTCCTCCGTCCGGGAGGACGAGCCGGTCGGGTAGCCTCGCGCGGGAGACCGGGACCCGTTCGCCGGGGGTGCGGTTTTCCGCAGTACGGGGGCTGGGGCGCGCGGCCGGGAAGGTCGGCGGCTTGTGCCATTGGTACTGGTGCCTCCGGCTTTCTAACGTTAGGGCATGATCACACTGACGAGCGCGGCGCCGACGGGCGGGATCGTGGGCTGGGCCACCGATCTGATGGAGCAACTGGGGGCGCCCGGGGCGGGCCTGGCGATCGCGCTGGAGAACCTGTTCCCGCCGCTGCCGAGCGAGGTGATCCTGCCGCTGGCGGGCTTCACCGCCGCGCAGGGCAAGATGAGCCTGGTCGCGGCCCTGATCTGGACCACGGTCGGCTCGGTGGTCGGGGCGATGGCGCTGTACGGGATCGGCGCGCTGATCGGCCGGGACCGGATGCGGCGCATGGTGGAGCGGCTGCCGCTGGTCAAGATCCAGGATCTGGACCGCACGGAGGCGTGGTTCCTCAAGCACGGCGCCAAGGCGGTGTTCTTCGGCCGCATGATCCCGATCTTCCGCAGCCTGATCTCGATCCCGGCGGGCGTGGAGCGCATGCCGCTGACCACGTTCCTGATGTACACCACGCTGGGCAGCGCCCTGTGGAACACCGCCTTCGTGCTGGCCGGGTACGGGCTCGGCGACAACTGGCACAAGGTCGAGGAGTACGTGGGCGTCTATTCCAAGATCGTCGTGGCCGTGGTCGGGCTGGCGGCGCTGGTCTTCATCGGCATGCGCGTCGTGAAGGCGCGGCGCAAGGGCGCGCAGGAGGACCCGGCGTACGCCGCGCCCGGCCAGGGCGGGGCGCACCGGGCGGGGGCCCACCGGGCGCCGGAGGGCCGGGCGCACCCCGTGCCGCCGCACGGCCCGGCGCACCAGGTGCCGGTACGGGAGCAGGTGTACTACCGGCGAGACTTCGAACGTGACCACATCGGCTGACCCGGCCCGACCCGAGACCGCGGCACCCGGCGGGCGCCGCGGTCTGGCCACACGCGTGGCGCGGGCCGCGGTGGGCCTCGTGCTCGGCACGGCCACCGGCGCGGCCGAGCTGGTGCTGCTGGCGGTCGCCGCGCTGTTCATGGCCTACGCGGTGGCCTTCTCCCGCGGGCGGCGCGCCGTCCCGGCGGTGGTCGCCGACGGCGCGATCGCGCTGAGCCGGATGGAGCGGAGGCGGCTGGCCGCGTACCACGGCTACGCCGAGGAGACCGACTACCGCCCGGTCAGGGCGCTGGCCTACCTGGTGCTGCGCGCGCCGGTGGGGCTGCTCGGCGGGGCGATCCTGCTGCTCACCGGGTACGGCGCGGCCCAGCTGGCCGCGCTGGCGGTGAGCTGGTGGATCACCGGTGACCACCTGGACGGCATCCCTCCCGAGCCCTGGATCATGGCCTACACCGGGATCTTCGGGCTGGTCATGGCCTTCATCGCCCTGCAGGGCCTGGTCGGCGTGGTGAAGCTGGAGAAGCGGGTGGCGCACCGCTGCCTGGGCCCCAGCCCGCTGGAGGAGTACGAGCGGCGCATCGCCCAGCTGTCGGTGACCCGCGCCGAGGTCGTGGAGGCGGTCGACGACGAGCGGCGCCGCATCGAGCGCGACCTGCACGACGGAGTCCAGCAGCGGCTGGTCGCGCTCGGCATGCTCATCGGCCGCGCCCGCCGCGCGGGGGACGAGGAGCGCGCCCGCGACCTGCTGCGGCAGGCCCACGAGGAGTCGCAGCTCGCCTTGGCCGAGCTGCGCGAGGTCGCCTGGCGGGTCTACCCGGCGGCGCTGGACGGCGACGGGCTGCGCGCCGCGCTGGAGACGGTCGCCGAGCGCTCCCCGCTGCCGGTGGCCATCGACTACGGGCTGGCCGAGCGGCCCCCGCACGCGGTGGAGACCGCGGCCTACTTCGTGGTCTGCGAGGCCGTCACCAACGCCGCCAAGCACTCGGGGGCCGGGCGCGTGACCGTCGCGGTCGCCGGAGGGGAGAGGATGGTCGTCGTGCGCATCACCGATGACGGCTCCGGCGGGGCCGACCCCGCCGGCGGCGGCTTGGCCGGGCTCGCCCGGCGGGTGGCCGCGCTGGACGGCGGCTTCACCGTGGCCAGCCCGCCCGGCGGGCCCACCGAGATCAGGGCGGAGCTGCCGTGCGGGTGATCCTGGCCGAGGACTCCACGCTCCTGCGCGAGGGCCTGGTGCGGCTGCTGGCCGAGGAGGGCCACGAGGTCCTGGCGGCGGTCGGCGACGGCGAGGCGCTGCTGGCGGCGGTGGCCGAGCAGACCCCCGACGTCGTCGTGGTGGACGTGCGGATGCCGCCCACCCACACCGACGAGGGGCTGCGTGCCGCCCTGGAGATCCGCCGCCGCGAGCCGGGCGTCGGGGTGCTGGTGCTGTCGCAGTACGTCGAGAAGCGCTACGCCGCCGAGCTGATCTCCACCGACACCACCGGCGTCGGCTACCTGCTGAAGGACCGGGTCGCGCAGGTGGACGAGTTCCTGGACGCGCTCGACCGGATCGCCGCGGGCGGCGCCGCCTTCGACCCCGAGGTGGTGCGGCAGCTGGTGAACCGCAGCTCCCACGGCGACCCGCTGAGCCGCCTCACCCCGCGCGAGCGCGACGTGCTCGACCACATGGCGCAGGGGCACACCAACGCCTCCATCGCCGCGCACCTGCACGTGTCGCAGAGCGCGGTGGAGAAGCACGTCAACGCGATCTTCGACAAGCTCGACCTGTCGCACGCCGCCGGGTACAGCCGCCGCGTGCTGGCCGTGCTGCGCTACCTCGGCTCCTGACCCGTCGCCGACCCGCGCCCTCGCGCGTGCGCGCGAGGGTTCCGGGCGTGGCATCGTTGGGCGCGAACGCGACACGAGAGGGAGTGCACGCATGGTCGGCAGCCTGGACTGGGAACCCGCGCAGGAGCGGACGGAACTGCTCGCCGCGCCGGTCGCGGCGGCGGTCGGCGAGGTGGCCGACGCCCGCGCGGCCGCGATCGACCCGGAGCTGGCCGACACCGCCGCGTTCTGCGAGCGCTACGAGGTGCCGCTCGAAGCGAGCGCCAACTGCGTGATCGTGGCCGCCAAGCGCGGCGGCGAGGTCTCCTACGCGGCCTGCATGGTGCTGGCCACCGACCGCGCCGACGTCAACGGCGCCGTCCGCAGGCACCTGGGCGCGCGCAAGATCTCGTTCGCGCCCATGGACGAGGCCACCGGCCGCACCGGCATGGAGTACGGCGGCATCACCCCCGTCGGCCTGCCCGCCGGCTGGCCGGTCCTGGTGGACGAGGCCGTCGCGGCGGCCCCGCACGTCGTCATCGGCAGCGGCCTGCGCCGCTCCAAGCTGCTGGTGCCCGGCAAGGCCCTCGCCGCCCTCCCGGGAGCCGAGGTCATCGCCCTCGCCCAGCGCTGAGATGCCCGCCGCCCTCCTGCTCCGCGCCCTGGAGGAGCCGGGACCGCGGCCGCTGCCCCCGGACGCCGCCCGGCTCCTGCTCGAACTGGACGCCCCGCCCCGGCTGGCCGCGCACCTGCGGGCCGTGCACGACGTGGCGTGCGAGCTGGCCGCCTGGACCGCCCGGCGCCACCCGGCGGCCGCGGTGGACGCCGAGGCCGTGCTGTTCGGCGCGGCCACCCACGACATCGGCAAGGTGCTGCACCCCGCCGAGCTGTCCGGGCCGGGGGCCGCGCACGAGGCGGCGGGGGAGCGGCTGCTGCTCGACCGCGGCGTGCCCGCCCGCTTGGCGCGCTTCGCCCGCACGCACGCCGCGTGGGACGGGCCGGGCACCGGCCTGGACGACCTCCTGGTCGCGCTCGCCGACAAGGTGTGGAAGGCCAAGCGCGTCACCGCCCTGGAGCAGGGCGTCGTGGACCGGCTCGCCGCCGCGTCCGGCCAGGAGACCTGGGAGGCGTTCCTGGCGCTGGACGAGGAGTGCGAGCGCCTCGCGGCCGGGGCCGACGCGCGCCTGGCCTTCCAGAACGCCTATCCGGCCCACGCGTAGCCGGGCGTCCCTCAGGGACTCCCTCCGCCGGCCGAATCGCCTGCGACGTCTTCGGCCGCCGGGCGGGCGGACCGCTCGCGCAGCCGTTCGGCGACGCGGGCGAACGCCGGCCCCAGCGTCTCCAGTTCGGCGGGCGTCAGCAGGTCGATCAGGTTCTCCCGGACGACCCGGCGGTGGCCGGGCCGCACCTTCGTGAGCGCCTCCGCCCCCGCCTCCGTCAGCTCCGCCCACACCGCGCGCCGGTCGCTCTCGCACGCCGTGCGCCGCACGAACCCGTCACGTTCCAACTGGGTCACCTGGTAGGTCAGCCGGCTCTTGGACACCATCACCTGCCGGGCCAGGTCCGACATGCGCAGCCGCCGGCCCTCGGACACGGCCAGCTTGACCAGCACCTCGAACTCGGGGTGGGTCAGGCCGCCGTCCCGCTTGAGCTGGCGCTCGATCTCGTGCTCCAGCAGGTGGGCCGCCGCCAGGAAGCCCATCCAGGCCTGCAGTTCCCGGGGCTCCAGGGGGTCGGGCTCGGTCATGCCGTCGAGTCTAGTTGGTTTTTATTTGAACTATCTCCTGCTAGCGTCCGTTGTTCAGATTTGAACTACCCATCCGGATCCATCCACCAGGAGGACACGACATGGCTCCCGCTCGCCGGTTCCCCTACCTGCCCGACGCCGGGCTGCTCATCGGCCGCATCGCGCTCGGCGTGGTGTTCGTCGCGCACGGCTGGCAGAAGCTCACCGACGTCGGCCACGCCGGCGTCACCGCGATGTTCAAGGGGCTGGGCATCCCGCTGCCCTCGGTGGCGGCCACCTTCGCGACCTGGGTCGAGCTGCTCGGCGGCATCGCGCTGATCGCGGGCCTGCTGGTCCCGGTCGCCGGGGTGCTGCTGGCCGCCAACATGGCGGGCGCGCTGTGGTACGCGCACATCGACAAGGGCCTGTTCGCCGCCAAGGGCGGCTACGAGCTGGTCCTGATCCTCGGCGCGATGGCGCTGCTGCTCGCCTGCACCGGCGCGGGCCGCTTCTCGGCCGACGGCGTGCTGTGGGGCCGCTCCCGCACCGCCGCGCCCGAGCGCGAGACCGCGGGCGTCTGAGCCGGTTCCCGCCGCGCCGCCGCGTCCGCGAAGATGAACGCGTGGACGCGGCGGCGCAGCGGGTGCTCGACGAGCACGCCGGGATCGAGGCGAGGCTGGCCGATCCGGCCGTGAACCGGGACTTCGTGCTCGCCCGGCGGCTGCGCCGGTGCCTGGAGGCGCTGGCCGTCCCGCACGACCGCGCCCGCCGCCTGCGCCGCGTGCACGAGGACCTCGCCGAGGCCCGCGATCTTGCCGCCGCCGATCCGGACTGGCGGCCCGAGGTCGCCCGCCTCACCGCCGAGCACACCGAGCTGGCGCGGGCGCTGCGCGCAGACCTGGCCGGCCGCGACCCCCGCGACCCCTACGACGCGGTGCTGCTGATCCAGGGCGAGCGGACCGACGGCGGCGAGTTCCTGGTCGGCAGGCTCGTGGACGGCTACCACCGGCGGGTGGCCGCGCACGGCTGGCGCGCCGAGCGCATGGACGACGTGGAGCCCAGGTCGGTGGTCGCCGGCGGGGCCGCGCTGTGGATCACCGGCGGCGACACCGGGCCCGCGCCCTGGGCCCTGCTGAAGGGCGAGAACGGCCTCCACGCCACGCCCGGCTCCGCGACCGCGCGGGTGTCGGTGCTCCCTGATCTCGACCCGTTCCCGCCGCCCTGGCGCGAGGAGGAGATCAGGCTGGACCTGTTCTGCACGCGCATGCCGGGCGCCCCCACCTCGATGCGAGCCGAGCACCTCCCGTCCGGCCGGATGTTCTGGAGCGTCTCGCGGGAGCACCGCCGGGCGGCCGAGAACGCGCTGCGCGGGCTGCGCGCGCTCCTGGCGGCCGAGCGCATCGGCCCAGAGGAGCCCGCCCACCGCTGGGTCCGGCGCACCGACGAGGTCGTGCGCGTCGTCGGCCCCTTCGACTGAGCCTTCCCGCCTGACCTCGTGGAACGTTCCGGCGGGATGAACTCTGACCCTCGGATCTGACAAACGTGTGAAATGTGGTGAACGCGACGCGGCGGGGCGGCGTGGAGCGCGATTCAGCGGGTAGGACATCGGGGCGATCACCGGGCGCGGGGCGCTGACCGCCCGCGCCGGTGCGAAACGGGCAAAATACTGGGACGCGCTCGGCCGCCAGGCGCCGGGCGCGGTCTCGATGGTTGCGGGAAGGCAGGTCGTCGGTGTCGGACGGTAGCGAGTTCGTGGTGGTGGCCAACCGGCTTCCGGTGGACCGGGTGGTCGGCGAGGACGGCGCCCCGTCCTGGCGCCGCAGCCCCGGCGGGCTGGTCAGCGCGATCGCCCCGCTGATGCGGCGCCGGCACGGCACGTGGATCGGGTGGGCGGGCAAGGCCGACGAGAAGCTGGAGCCGTTCGAGGAGGACGGCATGGCGCTGGTGCCGGTCTTCCAGTCCTCCGAGGACGTGGAGCTGTACTACGAGGGCTTCTCCAACGCCACCCTGTGGCCGCTCTACCACGACGTGGTGGCGCCGCCGGTGTACGACCGCGCCATGTGGGACGCCTACGTGCGCGTCAACAAGCGCTTCGCCGAGGTGACCGCGGCGGTCGCGGGCGAGAACTCGGTCGTGTGGATCCAGGACTACCAGCTCCAGCTGGTGCCCAAGATGCTGCGCGAGCTGCGGCCCGACCTGCGCATCGGCTTCTTCCTGCACATCCCGTTCCCGCCGCTGGAGCTGTTCTGGCAGCTGCCGTGGCGGCGGCAGATCCTGGAGGGGCTGCTCGGCGCGGACCTGGTCGGCTTCCAGCTGCCCGGCGCGGCCGCCAACTTCGTGCGCCTGTGCCGCCGCCTGCTGGAGGCCCGCTACAGCAAGCAGGACGTCTACTGGGAGGACCGGGTCGTCCGGGCCCGCGCGTTCCCGATCTCGGTGGACGTGGAGGAGCTGCACGACCTCATCGAGCGCCCGGAGGTGCGCGCCCGCGCCAAGGAGATCCGCGAGGACCTCGGCGGCGGCACCGTGCTGCTGGGCGTGGACCGGCTCGACTACACCAAGGGGATCACCCAGCGGCTGGAGGCGTTCGGCGAGCTGTTCGGCGACGGCGACCTCAAGCCCGGCGAGGCGGTCTTCGCGCAGATCGCGACGCCGAGCCGCGAGCGGGTCGAGCAGTACCAGCTGCTGCGCGACCAGATCGAGCAGCAGGTCGGCCGGATCAACGGCGAGCACAGCGAGCTCGGCACCACCGTCGTGCACTACCTGCACACCTCCTACGACCGGGAGGAGCTGGCCGCCCTCTACCTGGCCGCCGACGTCATGGTGGTGACGCCGCTGCGCGACGGCATGAACCTGGTGGCCAAGGAGTACGTGGCCTGCCGCGAGGACCTGGGCGGCACCCTGGTGCTCAGCGAGTTCGCGGGCGCGGCCGAGGAGCTGCGGCGCGGCGCGTACCTGGTCAACCCCTACGACATCGACGGCCTCAAGGAGACGCTGCTGAAGGCGATCCGCGCCGAGCCCGCCGAGCAGTCCAAGCGGATGCGCACGATGCGCAGGCGGGTGCTGGAGCACGACGTGGACCGGTGGGCCCGCTCGTTCCTGAAGGAGCTGGAGGCGCAGCCCGAGCCGGAGGTCGTCGAGCAGTCCTGACCCCCGAACGCGCCCCTGCCCGCCGCTCCACCTCGGCGGGCGGGGGCGCGTCGCTGTTTCCGGGCATCGGCGGCCATGGCCGCCGATCGTGACCACCGGCTGCGACCGCCTGTGCGACCACCGACCGTGACCGCCGGCCGCGATCGCCGGCCGTGGCAGCCGGTCGCCCCAGGTGGCGGCGTCCGCGGAGCGGCGCGCCGCCGTGCTCGGCGGCGCCCCCGGGCGGGCCGCCGAACGGTGCCGCCGACCCCACCAGTTCCCTAATTTGGGACGACCGATTTTCGGCTCAGTTCCTGCCGTAACCGGACGCGGGCGTCGGCGGCCCGGGACGGGGGTGACTCAGGAGGCGGCGCCGGCCTCGGCCTGCCAGGGCCGGCGCAGGTCGAAGGCCGCCCAGACGGCCTTACCGCCGGTCGTCAAGGGCGCCCAGCCCCACGCGCTGCTGACCGCGCCGACCACCAGCAGGCCGCGGCCGCCCTCGCCGAACCACTCCGGCGCGTGCGCCGCCGGCTCGGGCACCCGGTCGCCCGGGTCGGTCACCATGACCACCAGGCGGCGCGGGTGGCCGAGCAGCACCAGCTGCACCGGTCCGCCCGACGGGCCGTGCGGCACCTCGCGCAGGCCGTGCCGCAGCGCGTTGGTCACCAGTTCCGACACCGCGATGACCGCGTCGTCGGACTGCTCGGCCAGCCCCCAGTCCGCCAGCGTCGCGGCGGTGAAGGACCGGGCCCGCTTGGGCGCGGCGGGCTCGGCGCGCAGCACGCACCGGGCCGTGCGGGGCGTGCCGGAGTGCGGCGCGGGCCAGCAGCCGCGCAGGCCCGGCCGGGCCGCGGGGCCGCCGTCGGCGGGCAGGCCGCCGCCCGGCGCCGGACCGCCGTGCGCGGGCCCCGGGGCGGCCGGTAGGTCGTCGGCGCGGTGCGGGTGATCGGGGCGGTGGTCCGGCGTGACGTACCGTCGGCCGCCTTGCGCGTGGGCCACTGCGCGAGCTGCGACGACGTCTGCCTGGTCAACGATCATTGTCAAACCCCAAGGCGAGCGGGCGGTACGGGGGCGGGCGTTCGCTATCTTGCTCCCCATGCCGTGCAGATGCAAGACCGTCTGCATGAACGAATGCAAGAACGAATGCACGTGCATCTCGTACCATCGCCATGGGGCGGGGTGAGATCGCGGCCTCCCGTCAGGGAGGCGGAACCGCTCTTCAAGGGGGCTTTTGATGAACGCCTACGAGCCGCACGACCACGGCCCGCAGCGCCTGGTCTGGCAGAAGAGCCGGCGGAGCAATCCGAGCGGCAACTGCGTGGAGCTCGCCGAACTGCCCACCGGCGACATCGCCGTGCGCAACTCCCGGTACCCGGAGGGGCCGATCCTGATCTACACGCGCGCCGAGGTGGAGGCCTTCGTCGGCGGCGCCAAGGACGGGGACTTCGACCACATGCTGGTCTGATCGACAGGTAAACCGAATCCCGTTCCATTCGGCGGCCCGGCCCGGTAGCGTGCGAAGGCATGCACCTGGGGCAGATCGCCGAGCAGACGCCCGACAAGCCCGCCGTGATCATGGCGGGCTCCGGACGCGTCATCACCTACCGGGAGCTGAACGAGGAGTCCAACCGACTCGCGCAGTTGCTCCGCTCCGAGGGACTGCGCCCCGGCGACCACATCGCGTTCATGCTGGAGAACCACCCGCTCTTCCTGGCCGTCGCCTGGGCCGCGCAGCGGTCCGGGCTCTACTACACCGCCGTCAGCTCCCGCCTCCGGCCCGACGAGCTGGCCTACATCGTCGACAACTGCGGGGCCCGCGTCCTCATCAGCAGCGCCGCGCTGAGCGACACCGCCGCCGCGGTCGCCGAGCGCACCCCGAACGTCGGCCTGCGCCTGATGCTCGACGGCACCGCGCCCGGCTTCGACTCCTACGAGGAGCGCGTCGCCGCCCATCCGCCGGTCCCGATCCCCGAGGAGCGCGAGGGCTCGGACATGCTCTACTCCTCGGGCACCACCGGCCGCCCCAAGGGCGTCAAACCGCCGCTGCCGCTGACCGAGATGGGCACCCCGGGGCCGCTGTACCAGCTCATCTCGCTGCTGTTCCAGCCCGACGGGGACTCGGTGTACCTGTCGCCCGCCCCGCTGTACCATGCCGCGCCGCTGCGCTACTGCCTGAACTTCCACCGCTTCGGCGCGACCGTCGTGGTGATGGAGCGGTTCGACGCCGAGCGGGCCCTGGCGCTGATCGAGCGGTACGGCGTCACCCACAGCCAGTGGGTCCCGACGATGTTCATCCGGATGCTGAAGCTGCCGCCGGAGGTCCGCGCCCGCTACGACGTGTCGAGCCTGCGGCACGCGGTGCACGCGGCCGCGCCCTGCCCTGTCCCGGTGAAGGAGCAGATGATCGAGTGGTGGGGGCCGGTCGTCCAGGAGTACTACGCGGGCACCGAGGGCAACTGCTTCGTCTACGCGGGCGCGGCCGACTGGATGGCCCACAAGGGCACGGTGGGGCGGCCGCTGCTCGGCGAGATCCACGTGTGCGACGAGGAGGGCGGGGAGCTGCCGCCGGGCGTCTCCGGCACGCTCTACTTCGGCGGCGGCCCGACCTTCGAGTACCACGGGGACCGGGCCAAGACCGAGTCCGCCCGCGACCCCTGGGGGCGCGGCTGGACCACCCTCGGCGACGTCGGCCACGTGGACGCCGACGGCTTCCTCTACCTCACCGACCGCCGCTCCTACATGATCATCAGCGGCGGGGTGAACATCTACCCGCAGGAGGTCGAGAACCTGCTGGCCGTGCACCCCGCCGTCGCCGACGTCGCGGTGCTCGGCGTGCCCGACCCCGAGATGGGGGAGGCGGTCAAGGCCGTCGTCCAGCCCGCCGACCCCGGCCGCGCCGGGCCGGAGCTGGAGGCCGAGCTGATCGCGCACTGCCGCGAGCGCCTGGCGCACTACAAGTGCCCGCGCTCGGTGGACTTCCGCGCCGAGCTGCCCCGCCACCCCACCGGCAAGCTCTACAAACGGCTGCTGAAGGACGAGTACTGGAAGGACCACCGCGCGGCGCCCGCGTGAGGGCCGGGGGCGGCTCAGGGCCGCGGAGCGCCTCCGGCGGCCCGGCGAAGCGAACGCCCCGCCCCCGGACCTGGACGGTCCCGGGACGGGGCGTGCGCGCTGCGGGTCGATCCCCTGGTGCGATCCCCCTAGTGCATCGGCATGGGGGCGTCGATCGGCGCCTGCGGCTTCTTGCGCGGCAGCAGCAGCGCCGGCAGGAAGGCGAACGCCAGCAGGGCCAGCGACCACCAGTAGGTGCTCTGGAACGCGTTGGCCAGCTTCTCGATGAACACCGCGATCTGCTCGGGCGACAGCTTGGGCGCGCCCGCGCCCGCCTCGGCGGCCAGGCCGCCGCCGGCCGGCAGGCCCTCGTCCTCCATGTGCGTGGTCAGCAGGACCGCGATGAAGGCGGTGCCGATGGAGCCGGCGACCTGCTGGATGATGTTCAGCGCGGTGCTGGCCCGCGGCACCTCGTCGTGCTGGAGGGTCTGCATGGCCGCCGACATGGTCGGCATCATGGTCATGCCCATGCCCATGCCCATCACGAACAGCGCGAGGCCGAGGGTCCAGTACGAGGCGTCCGGGGTGATCTGGAGGGCGAAGCCCGCCACGCCCAGCACCACCACCGACAGGCCCACCAGCACGACCTTGCCCGGGCCGAGCTTGTCGGTGAGCTTGCCGCCGATCGGCATGGTCACCATCGCGCCCAGGCCCTGCGGGGCCAGCAGCAGCCCCGAGGCGAACGCGGTCTCACCGCGCACCGACTGGTAGTACAGCGGCAGCACCAGCATCGCGCCGAAGAACGCGCACGCGAACAGCACCATGGTGCCGGAGGCGGCCGCGACCGAGCGGCGCTTGAACAGCCGCAGGTCGATCAGCGGGCTGGTGTTGCCGCGGCGCAGCGCGTGCACGGTGAAGGCGATGATGAGCAGCGCGCCGGCGACGGTGGTGCCCAGCACGTCGCCGCGGCCGAAGTCGTTCTTCTCCGCGCCGGTGGCCAGGCCGTAGATCAGCATGGCGAGGCCGGGCGACAGCAGGACCAGGCCGAGGAAGTCCAGCCGCTCGGCCTTCTTCGGCTCGTCCTTCTTCAGGATCCTGAACGCCAGCACCAGCGCGACCGCGCCGATCGGCACGTTGATGTAGAAGATCCAGCGCCAGGACACGTCGTCCACCAGCCAGCCGCCCAGGATGGGGCCGGCGATCGGGCCGAGCAGCATCGGGATGCCCACGATGCTCATCACCTGGCCGACCCGCTGCGGGCCCGCCGCCTGGGTCAGGATCGTCATGCCGGCCGGCATGATCATGCCGCCGCCCAGGCCCTGCAGCACGCGGAAGGCGATCAGGGACTTGTCGTCCCAGGCCATGCCCGCCAGCGCCGAGCCGGCCACGAACAGCGCGATGGAGATCATGTACAGGCGCTTGGTGCCGAACCGGGCCGAGGCCCAGCCGGTCACCGGGATGACGGTCGCCAGCGCCAGGGTGTAGCCGGTGGCCACCCACTGGATGGTCGGCAGGGTCGAGTCGAAGTCCTCGACCAGGTGCTTGAGGGCGACGTTGACGACCGTCACGTCCAGGATGGACATGATGGCGCCGAGGACGACGACCATGGCCACCGCGAGCACGCCGCGATCCAGGCCGCCGCCGTCGGACGCCGGGGGTGGGCCGTCCTTCGCCTTGGGTGAGGCGGGAGCGGTCAAGTCTGTTCCAATCGTCAGGGCACGTGCGGGCAGCGTCGGCCGCAGGCCGGGGGGTCGGGGGGATACCGCAGCAAAATACTGCAGTGACTGACATTTTCGCGAACGATTAAACGGGCTAGCTTCTCCGAGTATTCCGGCAGGGTCTGACATTTCTGGAAGGTCTGCCCAGCTCGTCACCGCCGGCTCGCCGAACGCGGGTTGCCCCTGGGGACGAGTCGGTGTGACCTAGGTGACATCGGGATGTGTCCGGCCAGATGCCGACTCGCGGGCGTTCGAGAACTCATCGCCCGGACGCCGGTGAGTCCGGCGGCGCGCCGTCGCCGCGTCCGTCCTGCTGCTGCCGATGCTGCGCGCGTTCCTGCGCTGAGGGGACCTTTGTCAGGGCGCGGCGGCGCGCAGCCGTGCGGCCGCGTCCTCGGGGGACACGTCGGTGATGAACGCGCCCGCGCCCGACTCGGCGGAGGCCAGGAACTTCAGCTTGTCGGCGGTGCGGCGCGGCGTGAAGACCTCCACCCACAGGTGCGCGCGGTCGCGGTCGGCGGTGACGGGGGCCTGGTGCCAGCACGCCATGTACGGCACCGAGCCGGGGAACAGCCGCCCGAAGCGGCCGAGCACGTCGGCGTACAGCCCCATCAGCTCCACCGCCCGCTCCTCGCCGAGCGCGGGCAGGTCGGGCACGTGCCGGCGCGGAGCGATGATCGCCTGGACGGGCCAGCGCGCGGCGTAGGGGACGTAGGCCACGAAGTTCTCGGTGGCGGCGACCAGGCGCTCGCCGGACTCCTCGGCGGGCACCGTCCGGCACAGCGCGCAGCCGTTCCGGGCGGCGCGCAGCACCTGGCGGGTGCGGGGGGTCACATAGGGGAAGGCGTAGATCTGGCCGTGCGGGTGCTGGAGGGTCGCGCCGATCTCGGTGCCCCGGTTCTCGAAGACGAAGACCTCCTCGACCCCGTCCAGCGCGCCCAGCTCGCGCGTCCGGTCGGTGAAGGCGCGGGCGACCGTGGCCAGCCGCTCGGGAGGCAGCTCCGCGAAGGCGGAGTCGTGGTCGTCGGTGAAGCACACGACCTCGCAGCGTCCGCCCGCCGGTCCGCCCAGCGAGGGGAACCGGTTCTCGAACGCGGCGACGTGGTAGCCGCCGGCCGGGATCTCGCTGCCCGGCAGCCCCGGGCACAGCGGGCAGGCGTCGGCTGCGGGGAGGAAGGTGCGGGTTTGCCGGTGCGCGGCGACGGCGACCCATTCGTCCAGCAGCTCGTCGTGGCGGACCTCGGGGCGCGGCGCGTACGGCGGTAGCTCGCGCTTGTCGGGCGCGGTGCGGTCCAGGCCGGGCCGGTCGTCGAAGTAGACCAGCTCGCGGCCGTCGGCGAGCCGGACGGAGGTGCGTGCGGGGGAGGGGTTCATGTGGGCTCGCTGTTCGGGTCGGCCAGGTGGACGGTGGCGCCGCCGGAGGAGAGGGCGTCGAGCTCGGCGCGGGCGGCCCCGGGGTCGGTGACGAGGTGGGCGATGCGGTCGGCCGGGACGGTCCGGAACAGCGCCCGCACACCGATCTTGGTGTGGTCGGCCAGCACCACGGCCTCATCGGCGGCGGCGGCCAGGGCGCGGTCGGTCCCGGCGACCGCCAGGCTGGGGGTGGACAGGCCGTGCGCGGCGGTCAGGCCGTTGCCCGACAGGAACGCGCGGCGCACCCGCACCCCCGTCAGGAAGCCCTCGGCCGTGCCGCCCACCAGCGCGTGGATCGAGCCGCGCAGCGCGCCGCCGGTCAGCACGACCTCGATGTCGCGGCTGTCGGCGAGCGCCGTCGCGACCGGCAGCGAATTGGTGATCACGGTGAGGCCGGGCGTCCGGGCCAGCCGGCGCGCCAGCCGCTCGGTGGTGGTGCCCGGACCGATCGCGACGGCGTCGCCGGGGGCGACCAGGGTCGCCGCGCGGGCGGCGATGGCGTCCTTCTCTGCGAGCGCGACCGTGCTCTTGTCGCGCCGGGTCGGCTCGCGGGCGAGGCCGCCGAGCGGAACAGCGCCGCCCCGGCTGCGCTCCAGCAGCCCGCGCCCCTCCAGGGCGCGCAGGTCGCGGCGGACGGTCACCTCGGAGGCGTCCAGCGCGCCCGCGAGATCGCGCAGCGACATAGCGCCGCGCTCGCGCAGCAGGCGCAGGATGCGCTCGTGCCGCTCGGCGGCGAAGCGGGTCGATCCGTCGGTCACATTCCCCTCCTGTGACCGCTAACTTATCATCTTCGATCAGTATCGACCGCTATCGACTGTTAGGGACCAATGAAGCGCACATGGCGGGCACCGGGCCGGGTCAACCTGATCGGCGAGCACACCGACTACAACGGCGGCCTGGTGCTGCCGTTCGCGGTGCCGTGGGGCGTGACCGCGGAGGCGGCCGCGCGGGACGACGGCGTGCTGGAGCTGCGCAGCGACCGCTACCCGGACCGTCCGGTCACCGTGCGCCCGGAGGACCTGCGGCCCGGGACGCCGGACGGCTGGGCCGCCTACGCCGCCGGGGTGGTCTGGGCGCTGCGCCGGGACGGGCACCCGGTGGGCGGCGCGGGGATCAGGCTGGAGTCCGACCTGCCCGAGGGGGCGGGGCTGTCGTCGTCGGCCGCGCTGGAGTGCGCGGTGGCCGGGGCGCTGAACGACCTGTACGGGCTCGGGCTGGACGCCGCCGCGCTGGCGCGGGTCGCCCAGCGCGCCGAGAACGACTTCGTGGGCGCGCCCACCGGCATCCTCGACCAGAGCGCGTCGCTGTTCGGCCGGGCCGGGCACGCGGTGCTGATCGACACCCGCGACCTGGCGCGCACCCCGGTGCCGTTCGACCTGGCGGGGGCGGGCCTGCGGCTGCTGATCATCGACACCGGGGTGGCGCACGCGCACCTGACCGGCGGCTACGGGGACCGGCGGCGCGAGTGCGAGCGCGCGGCCGAGATCCTGGGCGTGCCACTGCTGAGCGATCTGGCCGGGCCGGTGCGGACGGGGGACGCGGTGCTGGACCGGCGCGTCCGGCACGTGGTGACGGAGAACGCGCGCGTGCGGCGCACGGTGGAGCTGCTCGGCGCCGGTGCGCCGCGCGAGGTGGGGGCGCTGCTGACGGCGTCCCACGTCTCGCTGCGCGACGACTACGAGGTCTCCTGGGCGGAGGCCGACCGCGCCGTCGAGGCGGCGCTGGCGGCGGGGGCGCTGGGGGCGCGCATGGTCGGCGGCGGCTTCGGCGGCTCGGTGATCGCGCTGGTGGACGAGCGCGGCGCCGGGGCCGTGGGGGAGGCGGCCCGGCGCGCGCTGGGCCCGGACGCGCCGCCGGTCCGCGTCGCGGTCGCGGGGGAGGGCGCGGGGCCGGTGGGATGAGCCCGACGGGGCGTCCGCCGGTGTTCCTGCGCGGGCTGCGTCCCGAACACGCCAACGCCGAAGGCTTCCAGCGCAAGATGAAGCTGAGAGGCGTGGCGGGCCTCGCCCGGCACTACCGGGTCTACCTGGCGGGGCGCTGATCGTCTATCCGAGGACCGGGCACGTGGGCTCGTTCACGCACAAGAGCTTCGCCTCGGACGTCCAGGCTTTCCTGAGCATGTGAGCGGCCGCTGCGGAGGAACGCGGGAAAGGCCGTCCGCCGTTTTGCGGACGGCCTGTGTCCTGCCGCGATCGGGGCGGGTCAGCCGTTCGGCAGGCCCAGGGCGCGGGCGATCAGCATCCGCTGCACCTCCGAGGTGCCCTCGCCGACTTCCAGGATCTTGGCGTCGCGGTAGAAGCGGCCCACCGCGTACTCGTTCATGAAGCCGTAGCCGCCGAAGATCTGCGTGGCGTCGCGGGCGTTGTCCATCGCCGCGTTGGAGGCGACCAGCTTGGCGATCGCCGCCTCCTTCTTGAACGGCTCGCCCGCCAGCATCTTCGCCGCCGCCGCGTAGTAGGCCAGGCGCGCGGTGTGCGCCCGGACCTCCATGTCGGCGACCTTGAACTGGATGGCCTGGTAGCGGCCGATCTCCTTGCCGAACGCCTCGCGCTCCTTCACATAGCGCAGGCACTCGTCCACGCAGCCCTGGGCGAGGCCGACCGACAGCGCGGCGATCGCGATGCGGCCCTCGTCCAGGATGCGCAGGAACTGCGCGTAGCCGCGGCCGCGCTCGCCGACCAGGTTCTCGGCGGGCACGCGCACGTCGTCGAAGGACAGTTCGCGGGTGTCGGAGGCCGACCAGCCCACCTTGGAGTACTTCCTGCCCACGGTGAAGCCGGGGGTGCCGTTCGGGACGATGATCGTGGAGATCTCGTTCTCGCCGGTGAAGGCGGTGACGGTCACGAACGCGGTGATGTCGGTGCCGGAGTTGGTGATGAACGACTTGGAGCCGTTGACCACCCAGTGGTCGCCGTCCAGGCGCGCGGTGGTGCGCATCCCGCCGGGGACGTCGGAGCCGCCGCCCGGCTCGGTCAGGCCGAACGCCGCCAGCTTCTCGCCGGAGGTCAGCAACGGCAGCCACTTGGCACGCTGGGCGTCGGAGCCGAACCGGTAGATCGGCATCGCGCCGAGGGAGACGCCCGCCTCAAGGGTGATGGCGACGGACGAGTCCACGCGCGCCAGCTCCTCAAGGGCCAGGCACAGGGTGAAGTAGTCGCCGCCCATGCCGCCGTGCTCCTCGGGGAACGGCAGCCCGAACAGGCCCATCTTGCCCATCGCCGCGACGATGTCGTACGGGAACTCGCCGCGCTCGTACAGGTCGCCGATCACCGGGGCGACGGTCTCGCGGGCGAACCGCTCGACGGTGCTCCGCAGCTCCTCCTGCTCGTCGGTGAGCGTGAAGTCGATCATTGTTACTCCTCAGGGGACAGGGCCTGGACGACGCGGGACGGGCTGGGGCGGCCCAGCCGGGCCGCCATCCACCGGCTGGCGGCGGCGAGCGGGGCGAGGTCGACGCCGGTCTCGACGCCGAGCCCGTTCAGCATCCACACCAGGTCCTCGGTGGCGAGGTTCCCGGTCGCGGACTCGGCGTACGGGCAGCCGCCGAGGCCGCCGGCGGAGGCGTCCACGACCGTGACGCCCGCCCGCAGCGCGGCCAGGGTGTTGGCGAGCGCCTGGCCGTAGGTGTCGTGGAAGTGGACCGCGAGGTCGCCGACGTCGAGGCCCGCCTCGCGCAGCGCCTCCACCAGGGCGGTGACCTGGCCGGGCGTGCCGACGCCGATGGTGTCGCCGAGGCTGAGCTGGTCGCAGCCCATCGCCATCATGCGGGTGGCGACCGACACCACCTGGGAGACCGGGACCTCGCCCTCCCACGGGTCGCCGCACACCATCGACACGTACGCGCGCACCCACAGCCCCTCGGCGCGGGCGCGCTCCACGACCGGCGCGAACATCTCCAGCGACTCGTCCACGGTCCGGTTGAGGTTGCGGCGCGCGAAGGTCTCGGTGGCGCTGCCGAAGATCGCGATCTCCTTGACGCCGAGGGCCAGCGCCCGGTCCAGGCCGCGCTCGTTGGGGACCAGGACGGGGCGCGGGTCGCCGGTGGCGGGCAGCGCCTTCAGCAGCTCCTCGGCGTCGGCGAGCTGCGGCACCCACCTGGGGTGCACGAAGCTGGTGGTCTCGATGGTGGTCAGGCCCGCGGCGGCGAGGCGGGCCACGAACTCGGCCTTCACCTCGACCGGGACGACGGCCTTCTCGTTCTGCAGGCCGTCGCGCGGGCCGACCTCGTAGATCGTGACCCGGTCGGGCAGGCCGGGCAGCGGGGTGGGCATCATTCCTCCTCGGGCTCGATCACGGCGAGCACGGCGTCCAGAGCGACCTGCGCGCCAGCGCGGACCGGCAGCCGGGCGACCACGCCCGCGACCGGCGCGGTGACGGTGTGCTCCATCTTCATCGCCTCCACGACCACCAGCGGCTGGCCCTCGGCGACCCGCTCGCCCTCGGCGGCCTTGACCGCCAGGACCGTGCCGGGCATCGGGCTGCGCAGCACCCCGTCGCCGGCGGCGGCGGCCCCGCCGCCGCCCTCGGCGCGGACGTGCTCGGTCAGCGCCCAGGTGCGGCCGTCGCGGCCCAGCCAGAGCGTGCCGCCGTCGCGGGCGGCGGCGAAGGCCAGCGCGCGGCCGTCGTAGGTGAGGGCGAGCGTGCCGCCGTGCCCGGCCAGCGCGGCGGGGACGGCGGTGCCGCCGATCTCCACCTCGGCGTCGCGGGCGCGGCCCCGCACGCGGACCTCGACGGGGTCGCCGCCGGACGGCGTGATGATCCACGGCGTCCAGGCGGGCGCGCCGGGCCGCCAGCCGTCCGGGATCTCCCACGGGTCGGGATCGGCGGTCTCCAGCGACGCCATGCGCTCCAGCGCGGCGGCCGCCAGGACCTCCGGCGGCGTCCCGGCGCCGGAGGTCAGATCGTCCAGCGCGCGTTCGACCAGGCCGGTGTCCAGGCGCCCGGCCGCGACCTCCGGGTGCTTGAGCAGCGACCGCAGGAACGCCACGTTGGTGGGCACGCCGAGCAGCCGGTAGTCCGCGAGCGCCCGGTCGATCCGGCGCAGCGCCTCGGCGCGGTCGGCCCCCCAGGCGACCACCTTGGCGAGCATCGGGTCGTAGGAGCCGCCGACCTCGGTGCCCTCGTCCAGCCCGGAGTCCACGCGCACGTGGTCGCCGGACGGCTCGGCCAGCGCGAGCACGGTGCCGCCGGTGGGCAGGAAGCCGCGCGCGGGGTCCTCGGCGTAGACGCGGCACTCCACCGCGTGGCCGTGGAACGACACCGACCGCTGGTCGAACGGCAGCGGCTCGCCGGCCGCGGCGCGCAGCTGGAGCTCGACCAGGTCGAGGCCGGGCCGCCCGTCGATCGCGGTCGCCATCTCGGTGACCGGGTGCTCGACCTGGAGGCGGGTGTTCATCTCCATGAAGAAGTACTCGCCGGGCCGGTCGGCCGACACGATGTACTCGACCGTGCCCGCGCCGACGTAGCCGACCGCCTGCGCGGCGGCGACGGCGCTGGCCCCCATGCGCTGCCGGGTCGCCTCGTCCAGCAGCGGGCTCGGCGCCTCCTCCACGATCTTCTGGTGGCGGCGCTGCAGGCTGCACTCGCGCTCGCCGAGGTGGACGGCGTTGCCGTGCGCGTCGGCGAAGACCTGGATCTCGATGTGCCGGGGGTTGGCCACGAACCGCTCGGCCAGCAGCGTGTCGTCGCCGAACGAGGCGCGCGCCTCGCGGCGGGCCGACGCGATCGCCTCGGGCAGCTCGGCGGCGTCGCGCACCAGCCGCATGCCCTTGCCGCCGCCGCCCGCCGACGGCTTCAGCAGCACCGGCAGGCCCACCTCCAGCGCGGCGGCGGCCAGTTCCCCGTCCGACAGGCCCGGCTCGTCGCGGCCCGGCACCACCGGGACGCCCGCGGCCGCCACGGTGCGCTTGGCGCGGATCTTGTCGCCCATCGCCTCGATCGCCTCGGCGGGCGGGCCGACGAACACCAGGCCCGCGTCGGCGCAGGCGCGGGCGAAGGCGGTGTTCTCGGCCAGGAAGCCGTAGCCGGGGTGGACGGCCCGCGCGCCGGTGGCGCGGGCGGCGGCGACGACCGCGTCGATGTCCAGGTAGGACGCGACGCGCACCGCCTCGTCGGCCTCGCGCACGTGCCGGGCCCCGGCGTCGGCGTCGCTGTGCACGGCGACCGACCGGACCCCGAGCCGCCGCAGCGTGCGGAAGACCCGGACCGCGATCTCGCCGCGGTTGGCGACCAGAACGCTCTCGAACATCTCGCCCCTCACATCCGGAAGACGCCGTAGCCGACCGGCTCCAGCGGTGCGTTGGCGGCCACCGACAGCCCCAGCCCCAGCACGCGGCGCGTGTCGGCCGGGTCGATCACCCCGTCGTCCCACAGGCGCGCGGTGGAGTAGTAGGGGTTGCCCTGCTCCTCGTACTGCGCGCGGATCGGGTCCCTGAACGCCTCTTCCTCCTCGGCGCTCCAGGCGTCGCCGAGCTGGTCGCGGCGCACGGTCGCCAGCACGCTGGCGGCCTGCTCGCCGCCCATCACCGAGATGCGCGCGTTCGGCCACATCCACAGGAAGCGGGGCGAGTACGCCCGGCCGCACATGGCGTAGTTGCCCGCGCCGAACGACCCGCCGATCACCACGGTGAACTTGGGCACCCGGGCGCAGGAGACGGCGGTGACCATCTTGGCGCCGTGCTTGGCGATGCCGCCGGCCTCGTACTCGCGGCCGACCATGAAGCCGGTGATGTTCTGCAGGAACACCAGCGGCACGCTGCGGCGGTCGCACAGCTCGATGAAGTGCGCGCCCTTCAGCGCCGACTCGGCGAACAGGATGCCGTTGTTGGCGATGATCCCCACGGGGTGGCCGTGGATGCGCGCGAAGCCGGTGACCAGCGTGGTCCCGTACTCCTTCTTGAACTCCTGGAAGCGCGAGCCGTCCACGATCCGCGCGATGACCTCGCGCACGTCGTAGGGGGTGCGCGGGTCGGGCGGCACGACGCCGTACAGCTCGCCGGGGTCGAGCGCGGGCTCCTGCGGCGGGGCGACCTCCCACGGGCGCGGCTCGCGCGGGCCGAGGGTCGCGACGATGTCGCGGACGATCGCCAGCGCGTGCGGATCGTCGTCGGCCAGGTGGTCGGTGACGCCCGAGGTGCGCGAGTGCAGCTCGCCGCCGCCCAGCTCCTCGGCGGTGACGACCTCGCCGGTGGCGGCCTTCACCAGCGGCGGCCCGCCGAGGAAGATCGTGCCCTGGTTCCGGACGATGACGGCCTCGTCGCTCATCGCCGGGACGTAGGCGCCGCCCGCCGTGCACGAGCCGAGCACCGCCGCTATCTGCGGGATGCCGCGCGCCGACATGGTGGCCTGGTTGTAGAAGATGCGGCCGAAGTGCTCGCGGTCGGGGAACACCTCGTCCTGCTTCGGCAGGAACGCGCCGCCGGAGTCGACCAGGTATACGCACGGCAGCCGGTTGTGCAGGGCCACCTCCTGCGCGCGCAGGTGCTTCTTGACCGTGACCGGGTAGTAGGTGCCGCCCTTGACGGTGGCGTCGTTGGCGACGACCACGCACTCGCGGCCGGAGACGCGGCCCACGCCGGTGATGATCCCGGCGCCGGGCGCCTCGTCGCCGTACATGCCGGTGGCCGCGAGCGGCGACAGCTCCAGGAACGGCGAGCCCGGGTCCAGCAGGGCGTCCACGCGGTCGCGGGGCAGCAGCTTGCCGCGCGCGAGGTGGCGCTCGCGGGCCCGCTCGGGGCCGCCCCGCCCGGCGCGGTCCACGCGGTCGCGGAGTTCGGCGGCCAGCGCCTGGTTGTGCGCCGCGTTCTCCTTGAAGGCCGCGCCTCCCGGATCGGCGCGCGTGCCCAGCTCAGGTGCGGTCATCACCCGTCCTCATCGACAGTTAACGCTCATTAACAAAGCCGATGTTAACGCCCGTTAACATCGTTCGTCTACACTCTCCGGCATGACCGAGACCGTGGGCGCCAACCCGCGCCGCGCCGAGATCCTGGGCGCGGCCGCCGAGCTGTTCGCGCGCCGCGGCTACCACGGCACCTCCATCAGCGACCTCGGCCGCGCCGTGGGCCTCACCGGGCCCGCCCTGTACCGGCACTTCCGCGGCAAGGAGGCCGTGCTCGCCGAGATGCTGCTGGACATCAGCGACCGGCTGCGCGCCGAGGGCGCCCGCCGCGCCGCCGACCCCGACCCCGCCCGCGCGCTGGACGCGCTGCTGCGCTGGCAGATCGCCTTCGCGCTGGACAACCCCGCGCTGATCACCGTGCACGAGCGCGAGCTGGACAACGTGCCCGAGCCGCAGCGGCACCAGATCCGCCGCCTCCAGCGCGCCTACGTGGAGGAGTGGGTGGCGGTGCTGCGCCGCCTGCACCCCGACCGGCCGGAGCAGCGCCTGCGCGCCGCCGTGCACGCCTGCCTGGGCCTGCTCAACTCCACCCCGCACAGCGCGTCCGGCCTGGACCGCGCCGCGATGGCCGACCTGCTGCACACCATGGCCCGCGCCGCCCTGACGGCCTGAGCGGGCGGCCTGAGCGGGCGGCCTGAGCGGGCCGGCCGGGTCAGCAGGGGGTGATCCGGCCGTTCAGGGAGTCCTCGACGGCCCTGGCGAACGAGTCCGCGGTCGGCTTGGGCGGCGCGCTCGACCGCTCCAGCGACAGCAGCCCGTGCAGGCACGAGCGCAGCACCGAGCTGAAGACGCTGTAGTGCTCGGACTCCGGGCGGCGCTCGGCGGCGGCGAGCGCCTTCACCGTCGCGTTGGCGAGCTCGGTGAGCTGCGCGGTGGTGACGTTGTCGGGTTCGCCGGACGGCTCGTCCCCGCCGTCCAGCGGCGGCAGTTGCGAGCAGGTCGCCACGTCCCGCTCCTGCACCACCGCCCTGTCCAGCGGCGCGCGCGGCAGGCCGAGCGCCGAGTGGCGGGTGGGCGCGAAGCCGCCGCAGGAGAACAGCCGCCGCTGCGACTCGGTGCGCGTCAGGAAGTCGATCAGCTTGAGCGCGACGGCCGGGCGCCGGGACCGCGCCGAGACCGCGAGGTTCTGGCCGCCCAGCACGCTGGTGCCGGGGCGCGGGACGACCTGGAAGCGCAGCTCGCCGTTGCGGGGCCCCTGGCGCATCCGCAGGTCGGAGGCCAGGAAGCGGTAGGCGTTGGTCCAGTGGCGCAGCACCTTGCCGCCGCGCTGGCCCGAGGCGAACTCCTCGGTGCTCTCGGCCTCCTGGAACTGCTGCTGGCCGCCGGAGATCTCCTTCCTGGACATGCTGGCGGCCAGGCGCTCCAGCGCCGGGAAGACGCGCTCGGTGAGGGCGGCGCGGCCGGTGGTCCGCCCGGCGGTGAGGGCGTGCCGGGCGCCGTTGTTCCAGACCGACTCCAGGATGTTGACGGTCAGGCCCTCGTAGTCGGCGAACTGGGCGATGTAGCCCTGGCCGAGCATCTCCTCCTGGGTGCGGGGCGGGGCGGTGTCCTTGAGGTGGTACATGAGCCCCACGTCCAGGTTGAACGGCACCGCGTAGGGCTCGCCCCGGTACTTCCCCGACGCGACGGCGTCGGGGAAGAAGTCGCCCTCGAAGCCCTGCCGCAGCGTCTGCGGCCAGGACGGGACGTCCGACAGCTTCTTGAGCAGCCCCGCGCCGGCGAACTCGGCGGTCAGCGGCGAGTCCAGGATCGCGACGTCGGGGACGCAGTCGGGGGCGTTCAGCGTCGCCCACAGCTGCGAGCGCTGCTGGTCGGCCGACGGCGACACCTCCACCAGCCGCGCGTCCACGTGGCCGGCGCCGCCGAGGTCGCCGTCGTTCCAGGCGCGGACCAGGTTCTGCCGCTGGGCGTTGAGGCTGGCGTCGGTGCCGCCGACCACGGTGATGCGCTCGTCGCAGCGCGCGGCCATCGCGGGGTAGCCGGGCGGCTCGCGGTCGGCGGCCCACACCCCGACCGGGAGCGTCACCAGGATCCCGCCCAGCAGGGCGGCGGCGCGCCGGGACGGCCGCAGCGACCGCCCGCCGGAGGCGCCGGTGCCGGAGGAGGAGCTCATCGGATCACCGCATCCCGGCCAGGAGCCGCGCGGCCTGCACCGCGTCGGGCTCGCCCGTCAGCGGCGCGCACGACCCGTCCATGATCTCGGTGATCTCCGGCAGCGGCGCGGCGCCGCAGCCGGTGGGGCCGGTCGGCACCAGCGTGAGCCGCAGCCCGGGGAGCCGCCCGCGCAGGTCGGCCAGGGCGCGGCGGTCGGCCCGCGACAGCGGGTGCCCGCTCTGCCCGTCGCTCACCACGACCAGCCGGCCGGTGCCCGCGCCCACCGGGGCGGCGGCGATGGCGGCGGCGAGCGGCAGGTCCTTGCCGGAGGGCACCTGCGCGCGCAGGCCGTCGGTCATCCTGCGGCGCTGCTCGGCGGTGGCGCGGTCGGGGGTGACGACCTCGCGGGGCGCGGCGCGCCCGCCGGCCCGGGTGAAGGCGAACAGCGCCATATCGTCGGTCTCGTTGAGCTGGGTCACCACGTTCTCCAGCAGCCCGGCCGCGCGGGCGAGCCGCGACCCGCCCCGCTGCGCCGAGGCGGGCTCGCCCATCGAGCCCGACACGTCCACCGCCAGGCTGATCGACAGCCTGTCGCGGCTCTCGCGCAGGACCTTCAGCGCGGCGTCGGACCGGGGGGCCTCGGACTGCAGGACGGCGGGCTGCACGACGTTGGAGCCCACCCAGCGGTCCAGACCGTTCAGGTAGGGGCGGGCGTAGTCGGCGCCGGGCGTGGCCGGGAAGCGGCCCTCGGCGTCGCGGAACCCCTGCGAGGTCGGCGGGTGGGTCCTCAGCCAGCGGTGGAAGGCGCGGACCGCGCCGTCGCGCCGCCCGTCGTCCTGGCCGCCCCACCTGATCTGGAAGGACGGGTAGGTCAGGGACGGCAGGTCGGAGGCGTACAGCGGGTAGAGCCGCCAGCGCGGGTAGGGCCAGCCGCGGTCCCGCTGGGCGGCGCAGCGGTCGCCGAGCGGCCGCCCCCACAGGTAGTCGTTCAGCAGGTGCTCGGGGACGACGACGGCGAGGCCCTTCGGCGGGTCCTCGTCCTCGGCCGCCCGCGCCCGGACGCGGCACAGCAGCGAGGCCGCGTCGGGGGCGATCCACTCGGAGGGGCTGAGGAACTTCTCGGTGTCGCGGTAGGAGGCCGGGTGGCGCGCCCGGTACAGGGCCCCGGTGACCGCGAGGGCGGCGGCGGAGCTCTCCGGCAGCGGCCGGGCGATCATGCGCACGCCCGCCTTCTCCAGGGCGCCCACCAGGGTGGGCGTGTTGGGCCGGGCGTCGGGCAGGTAGACGCGCCGGTGCTCGGCGCCGAACGCCGCGATCACCATCGGCGAGGACACGATCCCGTCGGCGACGTCGCCGGTCCTGGGGTCGGACCCCCAGGCGACGGCCTCCTTCTCGCCCCTGGTCGCGGGCATCCACAGGTCGGGCTGCGGGCCGAACATCTGGGCGCCGACGGGGGTCTCGTTCCGCTCCCAGGGGCTGGTGAAGCCCACCGTCGTCTGGGCGGGGCCCGGCTCGGCGGAGACCTCGACGCGGTAGCGGGGGCAGCCCCCGGCGGCGGTGCCGGCGACGAACTCGGCGGCGGTCCGGCGCAGCGCGGCGACGGCGTCGGAGGCGACGGCCGCGCGCAGCTCCAGGGGCGGGCCGCACCGGCCGCCGGTCCCGCCGAGGGCGTCGGCGACCGCCATGGCGGCCAGGCAGGCGAGGGCGGTGCCGCTCGCGCCGGCCGACAGCCACTTCGCGCCGTCGGTGAGCGCGGCGAACCGGGGGCCCGGGGGAGCCGACAGGCCGGGCGGCAGGTAGCGCAGCAGGAGCCAGCAGCCGATCGCCGCCAGCGTCACCAGGCCGAGGCCGACCGCGACCGGGAACCATTCGGGCCGGGCGCCGAGCACGCTGACGACGGCCGCTATGACGGCGAGCACGCCCCCGAGCACCGCGGCGGTCGAGGAGGCGTCGGGCCGGGCGCCGCGCGCCCCCCGGGAAGCGCCGTGCGGACCGCCGTGCCCGCCCTGCCGTCCCCGGCCGTACCGCCCGCCCCCGCCGTGCCCCGGTCCTCGTCCTGATCCGCCCTGGTTCGGACCGCTCATCCAGTTTCTCGCCGCCGTAGGTCGCGAAGATCCCCCCGGATCCGCGGCACCAATGATACGTAACGGCGCTGTTTCGGCCAGGGATTACCGTGACCGGGGTCGGACGCCTTTTCGCGGCGCCGCGGCTTGTCGCCGTCTCCGCATCGCCTGTCAGATGGGACATAGCGGTTCAGCGAGGCGAGGAGCGCCGGATGGGCGTCGAGGGAGTCGGCTTCTACGAGATCGCGGCGCGCGACCCGGACCGCCCGGCGTTCCCGGGCGGGCCCCCGGGGGACGGCGGGCCGGTGTCCTACGGCGAGCTGCACGAGCGGGTGAACCGGCTGACGCACGTGCTGCGCGGGCTCGGGGTGCGCCGCGGCGAGGCCGTCGCGACGGTGCTGGGCAACCGGCCGGAGTTCCTGGCGGCGCTGCTGGCCGCGCTGCAGAGCGGCGTGTACCTGGTGCCGGTCAGCCGGCACCTGACCGTGCCCGAGATCGGCTACGTGCTGGCCGACAGCGGGGCCCGCGCGGTGCTGAGCGAGCGCGCGCACGCCGGGGTGGCGGCCGCCGCGGCCGACGAGGCGGGCGTCGCGCCGGAGGCCCGGATCGCGGTGGACGGCGCGCCGGGCTGGGCGGACCTGGACGCGCTGTGCGCCGCCGCCGACCCCGCGCCGCCGCCCGACCGGACGATGGGGTCGATCATGCTCTACACCTCCGGCACCACCGGCCGCCCCAAGGGGGTGCGGCGGCCCGTGCTGGACGTGCCGCCGGAGGTGCTGGCGCAGGTCATGACGGAGACCATCGGCCGCCACCTCGGCCTGGAGGCCGGTGACGAGGTGCACCTGGCGGTCGGGCCGCTGTACCACTCGGCGCCGTGCATGCACGCGATGATGGCGCTGAACCTCGGGCACGCCGTCGTGGTGGGCCCGCGCTTCGAGCCGGAGGAGACGTTGGCGCTCATCGAGCGGCACCGGGTGACCAACACCTTCATGGTGCCGACGATGTTCCACCGGATGCTGGCGCTGCCGGAGGAGGTCCGCGCCCGCTACGACGTGTCGTCGCTGCGGCAGGTGTTCCACAGCGCCGCGCCGGTCCCGGTCGAGACCAAGCAGCGGATGATGGACTGGTGGGGGCCGGTGCTGACCGAGTACTACGGGTCCACCGAGAGCGGCGCGGTCGTGGTGGCGCGGCCGCACGAGTGGCTGGCGCGGCCCGGCACCGTCGGCCGCGCCGTGGCGGGCGTCGAGATCAAGATCCTGGGGCCGGACGGGGCCGAGCTGCCGCCCGGCGAGACCGGCCTGATCTACGCGCGCGGGCAGACCGGGTTCGAGTACCACGGCGACCCGGCCAAGACCGCCGCGAGCATGCGCGGCGACCTGTACACCCCCGGCGACCTCGGGCACCTGGACGCCGACGGCTGGCTCTACATGAGCGACCGCCGCACCGACCTGATCATCTCGGGCGGGGTGAACCTCTACCCTGCCGAGATCGAGGCGGCGCTGCTGCAGCATCCGGCGGTCGCCGACGCGGTGGTCATCGGCGTGCCCGACCCCGAGTGGGGGCAGCGGCCGGTCGCGCTGGTGGAGCCCGCCGCCGACGCCGCCGCGGGCCCGGAGCTGGCCGCCGGCCTGCTGGAGCACTGCGGGCGGCGGCTGGCCAAGATGAAGCACCCGCGGCGGATCGAGTTCCGGGAGTCGCTGCCGCGCACGCCCTCGGGCAAGCTGAGCCGCAGCCGCGTCCGCGACGCGTACCTGAAGGAGGGGGCCCCGGAGGGGGAGGACTCCTCCTGAGGGGAGGAGGGCCGAAGAGGTCGCCGTGACCGTTGAACGCTTCCGCGCCCGCCCGCGTACCACTGCACATGACGGACCAGGCGGATCTGAAGGTGGCGCCCCTCCCTCCAGGTGACGGCAAGGCCCCGGTCCCGGCCGGGGACGGGGCGGCGCGGGTCGGCGACCCGGTCGCGGTGTGGCCCTGCGCGGGCTGCGGGCGGCCCGTCCCGCAGCCGGTGCGCGGCGCCCGCACCGTCCGCTACTGCCAGGACGGCGACGGCGCGTGCGAGCGCGACGCCCGCGAGCGCCGCGACCGGGGCCGCCAGGCGCCCGGCCTGACCGGGCAGGTCGCCTGGACCTGGGAGATGGTGGAGCGGCTGGAGAGCGTCGCCGAACAGCTCGCGTGCTCGCTGACGACGGAGCTGAGCGTGGCGGGCGTGGAACGCAGGATCTCCGACGCGCGCGCCGAGGCGACCGCGCAGATCGCCGTCGCGCAGCGCGAGCGCGACGCGTCCCAGCGGCAGGCCGAGGCCGCCTGGCGCGAGGTGGCCACCGCTCGCGCGCGAGCCGACGCGGCAGGGGAGGACGCCGAACGGGCTCGCGTCGACGCGGCTGCTGCCGTCGCCGACCGCGATGCCGCCCGCCGCGAGGGGCAGGACGCACGCGCCGCCGCCGAGGAGGCCGCTGCGGCCCGGATGGCAGCCGAGCACGAACGCGACCGCGCGACCGCCCGCGAAGGCGAACTGCTGGCGGCGCTGGAGAACGCCCGCGCCGAGCTGGTCACCCTGCACGCGCGCCTGTCGGAGGCCGAGACGCTCGCCGAAGGGCGGCGCGTCGAGAGCGCGGCAGCGCGCAAGAGCAACGACGACCTGCGCGCCGCGCTGCACGACGCCGAGGCCGAACGGGGCCGCGCCGTCGCCGACCGCGACCAGCTCCAGGCGCACCTGCACGAGTGCGAGCAGCAGAACTGGCGGCTGGCCCGCGCCGCCGAGGAGATGCGCGCGGCCCTGCACGCCCTCACCGCCGAACGCGACGCCGCGCGCGCGGAGGCCGAGCGGGCGCGGCGCCGCGTGGACGCCCTCACCCAGGCCGGGGGACGCCCGGCGGCCGGGACGCGGCCGGGCGTCGAGCCCGAGCCGCCGACCGGGCTGCACGCGCTGAACGGCGTCCCGCTTCCCCACGCCGGGTGACGAGGTCCCGGCCCCGACCGGAAGGAGGTGCAGCCACTACAGAGCGCTGGCCCCGCACCGGCCGCTCCGACGTTCCGGGACGTCGCGGCGGCCGGTGCTCAGCGTCGGAGACCGGTCAGGGCCGCTCGGCGGCGCGGTCTTCGAGCATCGTGGTGTAGTCGACGGCTCCGGCGTGGACGGCGGCGTGGACGGCGCGGGCGATGCGCGCGCCCCACACCGAGCGGGGCCCGGCGAACGGCTCGGCGTCGGCGCCTTCGGGCGCGGTGACGCACACGGCGTCGGAGGCCGTGCCGGTCCCGGGATAGCCCGCCTCCAGCAGCGCCTGCGTCTTGGCCTCGGTGACCGTGATGACGGCGTTGACCAGGGCGGCGTCGGACAGCGGCACAGGGACGGCGACCACGATGTTGACCGTGCCGGGCCGCCAGGCGTGGATCGGCGCCAGCTCCGGGTCGGCCGTCCCCTCGGGCGCGGCGGCCCAGGTCGGCACGCGCAGGCCGACCGTGGCGGAGACGTGCACGCCCCCGTCGGCGCGCAGGAAGGTGCGGCTCACCGAGGCGGCCGTCAGCATCCCGACTCCCGGGCCGTCCAGGCCGTAGGCGTCGGCCAGCTCCTGAAGGTGCGCCTCGGGGTCGAGGCGCGCGTAGACCCCGGCGACCTGGGCGTTGAGGACCCAGCGGGCGGAGCCGATGCCGCCGCCGGCCATCGCCGAGGAGATCGCGCGCACGCCTTCGCCCGCGCGCCAGACGGTGGCGCCGAGGCGGACGCCGTCCTCCTCGCGCCAGAGCAGTTCGGGGTTCACGGGCGCTCCAGGGACAGGACGGGACGGCCGTCGGGACCGGGGGACACGTGCACGCGCGCGTCGAAGTGCTCGGCGATCATAGAACGGGTCAGCACCTCGGCGGGCGGCCCGGCGGCGGCGACCCGGCCGCCCGACAGCAGCACCAGCCCGTCGGCGTACTGCCCGGCGAGCGTCAGGTCGTGGATGGTGGTGACGACCGTGAGCCCGTCGGCGGTCCGCAGCCGGTCGATCAGCTCCATGACCTGCTGCTGGTGGCCGATGTCCAGCGCGGTGGTGGGCTCGTCCAGCAGCAGCGTCGAGGTCTGCTGCGCCAGCGCGCGGGCGAGCACGACCCGCTGGCGCTCCCCGCCCGACAGGCGGCCCAGCTCGCGGCCGGCGAGGCCGGTGAGGTCGAGGCGCTCCAGGGCCTCGCCCGCCACGGCCCGGTCGCGGGCGCTCTCGCGGCCCAGGTGCGGGATGTAGGGGGAGCGGCCCAGCAGGGTGTAGTCGAGGACGGTCATGCCGGCGGGCAGGTTCGGCGACTGCGGCGCGTAGGCGACCAGCCGGGCGCGGTGGCGCGGCTTGAGGGCGCGGGGGTCGGCGCCCGCCACGGAGATCTCGCCGCGCGCGGGGCGCAGGCCCAGGATCGCGCGCAGGAGCGTGGACTTGCCCGCGCCGTTGGGGCCGATGACGGCCGTCCACGAGCCGGCCGGGGCGCGCAGGGACACGTCGCTGAGCACCGCCCGGCCGTCCAGCTCGACCGACAGGCCCGCCACCTCGACCGTCACGTGTCCACCTGCTTCCGGGAGGCCCGCAGCACCAGCACGAAGAAGGGGCCGCCGATGAACGCCGTCACCACGCCGAGCGGGAGCTCGCCGGGGGCCACCACCGTGCGCGCGACGAGGTCGGCCAGCGCCAGGAAGGCGGCCCCGGCCAGCAGCGACAGCGGCAGCACCACCCGGTAGGAGCCGCCCGCGAGCCGCCGCACGACGTGCGGCACCACGATCCCGACGAACCCGATCAGCCCGCTGAGCGCGACCGCGCACGCGGTCGCCAGCGACGCCGCGGCCAGCACCACGAGCCGGACGCGCGCCGCCGACAGCCCGAGCGAGGTGGCCTCCTCGTCGCCGACGCCGAGCACGTCCAGCAGCCGCCCGTGCGCCAGCAGCACGGCGCTGGAGACCAGCGCGTACGGGGCCACGACGGCGAGCTGGCGCCAGTCGGCGGTGCCGACGCCGCCGAGGATCCAGGCGTAGATGCGCTGCAGCTCCTCGGTGCGCAGCTGCTGGAGGAAGGTCTGCACGGCGGCCAGGAACGTGGAGACCGCGACCCCGGCCAGCACCAGCGTCGCCGCGCCGGACCCGGCCGTGTTGCCCAGCGCGTAGGCGAGCAGGACCCCGCCCAGCGCGCCGACGAACGCCGCCAGCGGCACCCCGAACGCGAGGTCGCCGGGCAGCACCACGATCACCAGCGTCGCGCCGACCCCCGCGCCGGAGGCCGCGCCCAGCAGGTAGGGGTCGGCGAGCGGGTTGCGGAACACGCCCTGGTACCCGGCCCCGGCCATGGCCAGCATCCCGCCGACCAGCGCGCCCATCAGGACGCGGGGCATGCGCAGCTCGAACAGCACGTTCCGCTCGACCGGCGACAGGCCCGAGTCCAGGCGCACCCAGGGCAGCCGGTCCAGCAGCTCCTTGACGACCCCGCCGGCCGGCAGGTCGGCGGCGCCGACCAGCAGCCCGGCCAGCAGCGCGGCGGCCAGGACCGCCAGTGCCGCCGCGAGCTGCGCCGGCCGCAGCCGGGCCGGGCCGTCGGGGACGGAGGTCACCGGCTCTTGCGGACCGCGTCGCCGATGGCGGCGACCAGCTCGGGCAGGCGCGGGCCCCAGCGGGAGGCGATGTCGTCGTCGAGCTCGACCACGTGCCCGCCCTTGACGGCGCTCAGCCCCGCCCAGCCGGGCCGCTTCGCGACGGTGGCGGCGCTCTGCCCGCAGCACTTGGTGTCGGCGAGGAAGACCAGGTCGGGGTCGCTCTTCAGCAGCGCCTCCCGGGACAGCTGCGGGTAGCCGCTGCCGGTCTTGTCGGCGGCGTCGGCGACGTTGCGGAGCCCGAACAGGCCGTAGACCTGGCCGATGAAGGTCTTGGAGGTCACGGTGTGGGCCTGCTGGTCGAGCTCGTGGTAGTAGCTGAGGCCCTTGCCGGCCGAGGCGTTCCGCACCGTCTCCTGGATCTTGGCGCGCATCTCGCCGGCGAGCTTCTCGGCCTGCGCGGTGCGGCCGGTGGCCTTGCCGAGGTCGAGGATCTGGTCGTAGGCGTCGTCGAGGTTGGCGGCCGCAGGCTCGACCAGGACCGGGACCTTGACCTTCTCCAGGGCCTTGACGATGCCGTCCTGGTCGTTGGAGACCACCACGAGGTCGGGCTTGTAGCCGATGACGGCCTCGGCGTTGGGCTTGAAGCCCGACAGCTTGGTCTTGGGGGCCTGCGCCGGATGGGTGGAGTACTCGTCCACGGCGACGACCTGGGGCCCGGCGCCGATGGCGAACAGGGTCTCGGTGTGGGTGGGCGCGAGCGACACGATGCGCTTGGGGGTGGCGGGGACGGTCACGCGCCCGTTGCCCGCCTCGACGGTCACCCCCCGCTCGGCGGGCTTGTCCTCCGTGCCGCCGCCGCAGGCGGCCAGCGTCATGACGCCGGCCGCGATGACGGCGCCCAGGGCGCGTACGGATCTCACGAGGGTCCTCCTGGCTGCGGGAAGACGCGCGGCCCGGGGTGGGACGGGTCGGCCTTCCGCGAGGTCGATGGTCGTCGGCGCGCGGAGGCGACCTGGCTCGGCCCGCCTGCGGGGCGGGCGCACACAGTTGCGGGACAGCGCCGGACTCGCACCGGACTTCGCTCCATGACGCGCGTGATCTGCAACGTTATCAGCCGGTCCGCCGCACTCTTGACGGAGTGAGCGCTCACTCCGTACGGTCGGCCCATGCCGCCCTCCCGTCCCCGCGCCCGGGGCGTGCCGCCGGGCGAGCGCCGCGCCATGGTCGTCCGGGCCGCGCTGCCCCTGGTGGCCGCGCGCGGGGCCGCCGTGACGACGGCGCAGGTGGCCCGCGCGGCCGGCATCGGCGAGGCGACGATCTTCCGCGTCTTCGCGGACAAGCAGGAGCTGCTGGAGGCGTGCCTCGCCGAGGCGCTGCGCCCGGACCGGGTGCTGGCCGACCTCGCCGCGATCCCCCCGGCCCTGCCGCTGCGGGAGCGCCTGGCCGAGGCGGTGGCGGTGATCGAGGCGTACCTGGCCCGCATGGGTCAGGTGATCATGGCCTTGCAGGCGTCCGGCCACGGCCGGGGGCGGGAGCGGCGCGCCCCCGGGGAGGCTGGGGACGGCGCCCCCGACCGCGACGCCGCCATGGACCGGACGCGCGACGCGCTGGTCGCGCTGCTCGAACCCGACCGCGCCGCCCTGCGCCTGCCCCCGGAGCAGACCGCCGAGATCTTCATGGGCCTGGTGTTCACCTGGGCCAGGCCCCCGGCCCGGCGGCGCCCCGCCGTGGCGGACTTCCTGGAGGTCTTCCTGCACGGCGCGACGACCGACGAGAGGACGCCCGAATGACGATCACGCTGGACCACGCCATCGTCCCCGCGCCCGACGGCGCCGGGGCGGCCCGCTTCTTCGCCGGGGTCCTGGGCCTGGAGTACACCGGCCCGCACCCCCACGCCGGCCACTTCGCGCCGGTCAGGGTGAACGGCGACCTGACCCTCGACTTCATGACCGCGCCGGACGCGACGGGGGTCCACCTGGCGTTCGAGGTGGACCGGGCCACGTTCGACGCGTCCCTGGCCCGCCTGCGCGAACGGGAGGCCGCCTACGGGGACGCCCCGCACGATCCCGCCAACGGGCGCGTGGACGAGGCGCACCCGTTGGGCACGCGCGGCGTCTACTTCGCCGACGCGGGCGGCAACCTCTACGAACTCTTCCACCGCGACTGACCCGGCCGACGAACGCAGTGCGGCAGTGCTCGGGGGCCGGTGGGCGATCATTGGGGTGTGGGAACGCTGGAACCGTTGACCCTCTACACGCGCGACGACGTGCGGCTCGACGCCGGGCACCTGCACGGTCGCGACGCGGTGTGCTTCGTGCTGGCGCACGGGTTCACCTGCTCCTGGCGGCAGCCCATGCTCCGCCGGATCGCCGGGGCGCTCAACCGGCACGGCGGGGTGGTCGCGTTCGACTTCCGCGGGCACGGGCGGTCCGGCGGGCGCTCCACGGTCGGCGACCGCGAGGTGCTCGACGTCCAGGCGGCCGTGGAGGCGGCCCGGCGGCGGGGGTACCGGAGCGTCGCCGTGGTGGGGTTCTCGATGGGCGGCGCGGTGGCGGTGCGGCACGCCGCGCTGCACGGCTCGGCGGACGCCGTGGTGACGGTGAGCGCCCCGGCCCGCTGGTACTACCGGGACACGGTGCCGATGCGGCGCGTCCACTGGGCGATCGAGCGGCGGACGGGACGGCTGGCGGTGCGCCTGGCGCGGCGCACCCGCATCCAGGCCAAGGGCTGGGACCCGGTGCCGGAGGCCCCGCACGAGGTGGTGGGGCGGATCGCGCCGGTGCCGTTGCTGATCGTGCACGGCGACGCCGACGGGTTCTTCCCGCCGGAGCACGCCCGCCAGCTGTTCGAGGCCGCACGCGAGCCTCGGGAACTGTGGATCGAGCCCGGCTTCGGCCATGCGGAGGCCGCCGCCACGCCTGAGCTCATCGACCGGATCGGGGGCTGGGCGGCCGAGCGGACGGCGGGTTGACGGGGCCGCGCCTTCGCAAGCCCTGGCAGCGAGGGCGTGCCCGCCGCGGCGGCCTGCTCAGTCGATGACGCGGTCGTCCAGATGGGCGCCGTAGAAGTCGGCTTGGCGCGCCATGACCTCGCGCATCGGCGTACCGCGCGGGACGCCGTAGACGGTGCCGGGGAAGTCGAGTCGCCGCTGCGTCTCCCAGAGTTCGTCGTGCCGGTCGGGGGAGAACAGCTCGGCCGGGTCTCCGGCGGCGATCCAGCCGATCGGCACGACGCTGTCCGGCGCCAGGCGCGAGTTGACGTGCAGGACGCTGTTGATGCGCAGCTCCGAACGGGCTCCCGCCGACGCGCCGGGGAAGAGCGAGGCGCCGGTCGCGACGAAGACCTCGTCCTCGACGATCGCGCCGTTGACGTGGGCGTGCGGGCCGATCAGGACGGCGTCGCCGAGCCGTACCGGGTGACGGGCACGGCCTTTGACCACCGCGTTCTCCATGACCGTGCTGCCGTCGCCGACGCGCACCTCGCCGTCCTCGGCGGTGAGGACCGCGCCGTGCAGAATCCTCGCCTTCTCGCCGAGCACGACCGCGCCGCACAGCACGGCGGAGGGCGCGACGTAGGCGGACGCGGGGACGACGGGGCGCTCGCCCCGGTGCTCGATCAGCATGTGCGGTCTCCTAAGGGACGAGCCCGCCGTCGTGGACGGGGATGAAGGCTTCCTCTTCGTAGAAGCGCTTGTGGCAGGCGAACACGGTCGCGCGGTCGTGGAGCCAGCGCAGCAGCTCGCCGAACCGGTCGAAGTCGTCGGGGTGGACCTCCTGCCGGGCGCTGAGGGCCCAGCCGCCCTCGTCCCTGGCCAGGAGGGCGGCGTGGCAGACGCCGCCGATCCGCCAGGCGGGCCGCGGCGGGCCGAGGAGGGGGCGGGGGCGGTCCTCCAGCACGGGCCGGCCGTTGTCGTCGACGAAGACCTCGGTGAAGTCGGACACCACCGTGAGGACGTCGGGGCGGGGACCGGCCCCGGTGTGCCAGCGAAGCTCGGCGGCCTCTTCCTCGGACAGGCTCGGCGGCAGCTCGGCCGACAGGACGATCTCGTAGGAATCTGCCATGCCCCGAACCATAGAACGTGGGTCCGTCAGTGCGGGGCGGCGAGGTTATCCACAGATCTCACCGGGGCCTTCCGCCGACTGCTCGCGGCGACCACCATCGGTGACATGAGCGAACTGAACGTGAGCGGTGGAAGTCCGGCCGGTCTCGCCGCACCGGTCTTGCCGGGCGGGCCGGGTCTTGAGGAGTCGGTTGCGGATCGTGCGCTGGCCGTTGGCCCGCTGGTGCCCGAGGGGGCCGTCGTCGCGCGTGGCACCGCCGCCTGGGTGTGGGGGCTGGACGTCTCGCCTCCGGGGATGCGGGAGGCGGAGCGGGACGTCGATCTGATCCTGCCGTCAGGAGCGGGGCCGCCGGGACACGATCCTCGCTGGGTGGAGCTGCCCGATGAGCAGGTCGTCCGGGAGGCGGGGGTGCCGCTGACCTCTCTGACCCGTACGGCGTTGGACTGCGCGCGCTGGCTGCCGGAGCCGGAGGCGCTGGCCGCGCTCGACCGGTTCCTGCGGTGCGGGGTCCGCCGGGAGGAACTCAGAGCGATGGCGCGTCCGCTGGCCGGATACCAAGGCAACAAACGATTGCGTGCGCTGCTGGCTCTGGGGGACGGCGGTGCGGAGTCTCCGGGGGAGAGCCGGACGCGCCTGATCGTCATGAAGGCCGGCTTCCCCCGGCCGCAGACCCAGATACCGGTGCAGGGCCCCTGCGGGCAGCCCCTCTACGTGGACATGGGCTACGCCCGATACCGGGTGGGCCTGGAGTACGACGGCGAGCCCCACCATTCGGGCCGCCGGGCGCGGGCCCGCGACGGCGGGCGCCTCCGCTGGCTGAGAAGCGAGATGGGATGGGAGGTCATCCCCGTCACCAAGGACGTCCTGCCCAGGCCGGGACCGTACCTGGAAGCGCTCCTCACCGCCCTGCTCCACCGCGGCTGGGACCCCGACGACGCGACCATGGACCGCATCGCCACGTTCCTCGCGCGGCTCCGCCACCGCCGGAGCGCCGGAAAGGCCAGGTGAGAGGGGGTGACGGCATAACTCGGATGCGGCTCCGGCCCGGCGGTGCATAGACTCGGCGCCATGGCTATGCCCCGGATCTCCTAGCTCAGGACGCACGTCTCGTACCACTCGTGTGTCCAGAAGCCGTTCCGGAGCGTAGATCCCATGCTTGCCTTCCGTGACCTCGACGTGCGCGTCGGGGCCCGTTCCCTCCTCTCGGGCGCCACCGCCCACGTCGCACCCGGCGACCGCATCGGCCTGGTCGGCCGCAACGGCGCCGGGAAGACCACCCTCCTGAAGATCCTCGCCGGACGGGAGCAGCCCACCGGGGGAAGCGTCATCCACACCGGACCCGTCGCCTACCTGCCGCAGGATCCGGCGGCCGCCGATCCGCAGATCAGTGTCCTCGGGCGCATCCTGTCCGCCCGAGGACTCGACGAGGCCGTCCAGGCTCTGCGTGCGGCCGAGACGGCCCTGGCCAAAGCCTGCGCTGAGGGCGGCGCCGAAGCCAGCGCCGAAGCTGAGGGCGGAGGCAGCACCGAAGTCGGGGAAGAAGCTGAGGTCGAATCCTGCACCGAAGCCGGAGGCAATGCCGGAGCCGGGGCCGAAGTCGGGTCGGGAGCCGACGCCAAAGGTAAGGCCGGAGTCAGGGGCGGAAGTGGGGGTGGAGGTAGCGGTGCGGCGGAACGGGCCATGGCTCGCTATGTCCGCGCCGAAGCCGAGTTCCAGGCGCGGGGCGGGTACGCCGCCGAGGCAGAGGCCGCGCGCATCGCGGCCGGGCTCGGGCTGCCCGAGCGGGCGCTCGGACGGCCGATCGGTGAGCTGTCCGGCGGGCAGCGGCGGCGGGTCGAGCTGGCCCGGGTCCTGTTCGCCGAGCGGGGCACCCTCCTGCTGGACGAGCCGACCAACCACCTGGACGGCGACTCGGTCGCCTGGCTCCGGTCGTTCCTGCTGGGACACTCCGGCGGGCTGGTGTTGATCAGCCATGACACCGGGCTGCTCGACGCCGTCGTCAACCGCGTGTGGCATCTGGACCCCGGCCGGGCCGCGCTGGAGGTGCACAACACCGGGTGGACCACCTACCTCGCGGACCGGGAGGCCGCGGAGCGGCGGCGCGCCCGGCAGCGCGCCGCCGCCGAGCGGAAGGCCGCCGCCCTGCACGCCCAAGCCGACAAGATGCGCGCCAACAACGCGACCGCCGTGCGGGCCAAGGACATGGCCCGGCGGGCCGACCGGATGCTGTCCGGGCTGGAGCCCGGGCGGCGGTCCGAGAAGGTCGCCCGCATCAGGCTGCCCGAGCCCGCCCCGGCCGGGCGGACGCCCCTGGGCGCCGTCGGCCTCACCAAGTCCTACGGCGACCTGCGGGTGCTGTCGGGCGTGGACCTGGCCGTCGACCGGGGGAGCAGGCTGGTGGTGCTCGGCTTCAACGGCGCGGGCAAGACCACGCTGCTGAAGATCCTGGCCGGGCGGCTGGCGCCCGACGCGGGACGCGTGGTGCACGGGCACGGGCTGCGGCTGGGGTACTTCGGCCAGGAGCACGACACCCTGGACCCCGCGCTGACGGTGGGGGAGAACCTCGCGGCCGCCGCGCCGCACCTGACGGCGGGCGAGGCGCGCGGCATCCTCGGGTCGTTCCTGTTCACCGGGGACGACGCGGACAAGCCCGCCGGGGTGCTGTCGGGCGGCGAGAAGACGCGGCTCGCACTGGCGGGCCTGGTGAGCTCGGGCGCCAACGTGCTGCTCCTGGACGAGCCCACCAACAATCTCGACCCGGCTTCGCGCGCGGAGGTGCTCGCCGCCGTCGCCGCCTACCGGGGAGCGGTCGTGATGGTGACGCACGAGGAGAGCGCGATCGACGCGCTGCGCCCGGACCGCGTGCTGCTCCTCCCGGACGCCGACGAGGACCTGTGGAGCGAGGAGTACCGCGAGCTGGTCTCGCTCACCTGAGGCGACCACCGCGAGTTTGAGGGGAGTGGACGCGCGGGAGAGCGGTGCCGCCGGGACGGCGGACCGGCGGCCCCGGCCTTCTGCGCGGCACCGCTCTCCGCGCGGCATCGGCCTTCTGCGCGGCATCGGCCTTCTGCGCGGCACTGCTTTCCGCGCGGCCTCGTCTCCGCGCGGCCTCGTCTCCGCGCGGCCTCGTCTCCGCGCGGTGTCGTCTTCTGCGCGCCACCGGCCCCCGTGTGGCACCGGCCTCTGTGCGGTGGTGCCTTCCGTGTGGCGGTGCTCTCTGCTTATTAGGCTGGTTTGCGCGCCTCGATCAGGGTGCGCGACGAGTACGCCACGAACGGGCCCTCGTTCTGGATCTGCTCGTGCAGGTCGCGCAGCCGGTCGCGGTACTCCTCCACCGTGAAGCCGGGCACGGTCCAGATCACCTTGCGCAGGAAGTACACGACCGCCCCGATGTCGAAGAACTCCATCCGCAGGCGCGCGGTGCGGACGTCGACGACCTCCAGGCCGGCCGCGCGGGCCTCGGCGGTCTCGGTGTCGGGGTGGCGTGCCTTCCGGGCCTCCGGCTGCGGGCCGAGGAAGTACTCCACCAGCTCGAACACCGTCGCCGGGCCCACGTGCTGGGCGAAGTAGACCCCGCCCGGCCGCAGCACCCGGGAGATCTCCGTCCACCAGACGGTGGCCGGGTGGCGGCTGGTGACCAGGTCGAACGCCGCGTCCGCGAACGGCAGCGGCGGCTCGTCGGGGTCCGCCACCACGATCGCGCCGCGCGGGTGCAGCAGGCGCGTCGCCTTGGCCGCGTTCGGCGGCCACGACTCGGTCGCGACCATCGCCGGCGGCAGCTTCGCCGCCTCGGCCAGGACCTCGCCGCCGCCCGTCTGGACGTCCAGGGCCGCCGTCGCGGACGCGAGGCGCTCGCTCATCAGCCGCTGGTAGCCCCACGAAGGGCGCTCCTCGGTGGCGCGGCCGTCCAGCCAGGAGAAGTCCCAGCCGTCCACCGAGACCGAGTCGGCCTCTTCCACCAGGTCTTCGAAGGTTCTCCCCATGGCCAGATTTTCCCAGGTGGGCGGGGCGGGGAGTGTACTCGCCCGGGGCGGTCGGAGGATGGCTCCTCTGTCCGAGCGGCGGGTGCGGCGGCCGGGCATCGCCCGGTTTGTTAGTGATCTACTTTGTAAAGGGCGTGGCCCGGTCGAACGGATGGTTCAGGCGGCGGGCTGGTAGCGCTGGTCTCGCGTCTGCGCGCCGATGTAGCGCAGCATGTTGCGCAGCGCCCAGTGGTTGAGGCCGCTGGGGACCACCCGGTAGCCCTGCCGGTTGGCCAGCGCCAGCGCGCTGAAGCGGGCCTGGTCCAGCGGGCTCCACGGGATGTCGAAGCGTTCGCGCACGATCGGCGGCAGGCAGCCGAAGGTCACCAGGCGCAGGGGGCGCTCGGCCACCAGGCGGCCGGCCCGTTCGGCCACCGCGCCGCCCACCGGCATGAGGGAGACCGTGTCGGAGCCGTTCTTGGCGATGTCGAGGGCGCGGGCCGCGGCCGGGGTCAGCTCCAGCTCCTCGGCGCAGACGTGCCAGAACTTCGACTGGAAGGCGGCGTAGTCGGGCGGGACCGGGCGCATGCTGACGCCGTAGCGGGAGTACCAGGTCACGGTCTCGGCGTAGAGGCGCTCGTGGTCCTCGGCGGTGAGGGTCCCGGGGTGGAACACCTCGGCGGCCTTGAAGATCTCCCAGGTGAAGGTGGCGTGCGCCCACCAGAAGGTGTCCGGTTCCAGGGCGTGGTAGCGGCGCCGGCGCTCGTCCACGCCGCCGATGCCCTTGTGCAGGTCGCGGATGCGGCGGGCGCGGGCGGCCCCGTCGGGGTCGAGGATGGTCGCCCAGATCTGCGGGACCGAGCGGTGGATGCGGTCGAACGGGGCGTCGAAGAACGCCGAGTGCTCGCCCACGCCCGCGCCGATGCCCGGGTGCAGCAGCTGCATGAGGCCGGCGGCCGCGCCGGGGAGCAGGGAGCGCAGGTCGCCCGCGTAGCGCCACAGCAGGCAGCCCGGTTCCAGCGGAGCGGACATGCCACCTCCCGTAATTCTGTACTTACCAGAATAACCGGGATGAGACGTGAGTCAATGTTTGTCTTATGTCCGCGCCGGGCCGCCGTGCCGCGAGCGCGGCGGCCCGGCGCGAACGGCGTCAGGAGGCGGGCTTGTACACAGCCACCGCGCAGGCGCTGCCCAGGCCGATGTTGTGCTGCAGGGCGACGCGCGCGCCCTCGACCTGGCGGGCGTCGGCCTCGCCCCGCAGCTGCCAGGTCAGCTCGGCGCACTGGGCGATCCCCGTCGCGCCGAGCGGGTGGCCCTTGGAGATCAGGCCGCCGGAGGGGTTGACGACCCACCGCCCGCCGTAGGTGGTGGCCTCGGCCTCGACGAGCTTGTGGGCCTCGCCGACCTCGGCCATGCCGAGGGCCTCGTAGGTGATCAGCTCGTTGGCCGAGAAGCAGTCGTGCAGCTCGATGACGTCCACGTCCTCGATGGCGACCTGCGCCTCGTCCATGGCCTTGCGCGCCGCGCGCCGCGAGACCCCGAAGCCGACCGCCTGGATCGAGGAGTGGTCGGCGAAGCTGTCGGGGGTGTCGGTCGCGATGTGGTGCCCGGCGATCTCGACGGCCCGCTCCCACAGGCCGTGCTCGTCCACGAAGCGCTCGCTGGCCACGATCGCGGCGGCGGCCCCGTCGGAGGTGGGGGAGCACTGCAGCTTGGTGAGCGGGTCGAAGATCATGGGGGCGTCCTTGACCTCCTCCAGCGAGTACTCGGTCTGGAACTGGGCGTAGGGGTTGTTCGCCGAGTGCTTGTGGTTCTTCCAGCCGATCCAGGCGTAGTGGTCGGGCGTGGAGCCGTACTTCTCCATGTGCTCGCGGCCCGCGTTGCCGAACATCTGCGGCATCGGCGCCTTGTCCATCTCCCACGGGCGGCCCGCCACCATCGCGTTCAGGTGGTGGTCGATGATGGTGACCTTGGACTTGCCGACGCCCGCGCCCAGCGAGCCCTTCTGCATCTTCTCCATGCCGAGCGCCAGCACGCAGTCTGCGAGGCCGCCGCGGACCGACTGGCGGGCCAGGAACAGGGCGCTGGAGCCGGTCGCGCAGGCGTTGGCGACCGTCATCACCGGGATGCCGGTCATGCCGGTCTCGTACAGGGCGCGCTGGCCCATCGAGCCGTACATGGAGCCGGCGTAGGCCTGCTCGACGCGGTCGTAGGCGACGCCCGCGTCCTCCAGGGCCTTGCCGACCGCCTCCTTGGCCATGTCGGGGTACTCCCAGTCGCGGGAGCCCGGCTTCTCGAACTTGGTCATGCCCACGCCGATGACGAAGGTGCGGTTGGCCATCTGGTCGCCTCCAGGGGTGCCGAACGAGGTTCGGGAACCACGATAGCCGGAGCGACCAAGCGGGCGTTAGGTTGGGTCAGTCGCCGCCGAACGGCTCGAACAGCTCCACCGGGTTGCCCGAGGGGTCCTCCACCAGGATCTGCCGCCCGCCCCGGCCCGTCGCGATCTCGCCCCGGAACCGGGCCCCGGCGCCCTCCAGCTCGGCGATCTTCTGTGCGAGGTCGCTGACCCGGATCTGGATGCGGTTCCAGCCGCCGGGCTCGGGCGGCCTGCCGTCGGCGCCGGGCCGCGCCGCGCCGCCGGGGCCCTTGGGCTCGTTGAGCAGCAGCCGCAGGCCACCGCGCGCGAGCATGGCGAAGCCGGGGCCCGGGGAGAACACGACCTCGAAGCCGAGCCGCCCGGTGTAGAAGGCGGCGGCGGCCTCGACGTCGTCGACGATGTACCGCACGCTGACCGTGTCCATGGCACGCCCGTGCCCGGCGGCGCGGCGCTCAATCCGTCAGCGCGGCAGTTCCTCCGCCAGCGCGGCGGCGAACGCGGCCACGTCCTGCTCGGTGGTGTCGAACGAGCACACCCAGCGCACCGAGCCGGCGTGCTCGTCCCAGGTGTAGAACGCGAACCGCTTGCGCAGCCGGTCGGCCACCCCGGGCGGCAGCACCGCGAACACCGCGTTGGCCTGCACCTCCTGCTGGATCTCCACGCCCGGCAGGTCGCGCACCGACTCGGCCAGCAGCCGCGCCATGGCGTTGGCGTCGCGGGCGTTGCGCAGCCACAGGTCGCCCTCCAGCAGCGCGATGAGCTGCGCGGACACGAAGCGCATCTTGGACGCCAGCTGCATCCCGGCCTTGCGCAGGTACTCGATGCCGCGCACGGCGCCCGGGTTCAGCACCACGATCGCCTCGCCCAGCATCAGGCCGTTCTTGGTGCCGCCGAACGACAGCACGTCCACCCCGGCGTCGGTGGTCAGGGCGCGTAGCGGCAGGTCCAGGGCCGCAGCGGCGTTGGCGAGCCGCGCGCCGTCCATGTGCACCAGCATCCCCAGCTCGTGCGCGGCGGCGGTGATCGCGGTGATCTCCTCGACCGTGTAGACGGTGCCGGTCTCGGTGCTCTGGGAGATCGACACCACCCGGGGCTGGGCGTGGTGCGGGTCGCCGAAGCCCGTCGCGTGCCGCCGGACCGCCTCGGGGGTCAGCTTGCCGCCGGGCGCGGGCACCGCGACCAGCTTGAGCCCGGCCACGCGCTCGGCCGCGCCGCACTCGTCCACGTTGATGTGCGCGCCCTCGGGGCAGATCACCGAGCTCCAGCGGTCCGACATCGCCTGGAGCGCGACCACGTTGGCGCCGGTGCCGTTGAAGACCGGGTAGACGGCGGCCTGCTCGCCGAAGTGCCCGGCGAACACCGTGCGCAGCCGCGCGGTGGTGTCGTCGTCGCCGTAGGCGGGCTGGTGCCCGGTGTTGGCGGCGGCGATGGCGGCCAGGACCTCCGGGTGGATGCCGGACTGGTTGTCGCTGGCGAATCCGCGCTCAGGCGGGAGTGAGGTCAACTCGCGTTCCGTTCAGTTCGGCGGCGGGCCGGTCCCACAGCCCGGCGACGGCCAGGGCGAGGTCGTCGACGTGGGTGAGGCCGGCGCGGGGCGCGTCCGGCCGCTCGGCGCGCATCGCGTCGGTGAGCAGGGCCCGGACGACCAGAATCGTAGCCGCCGCGTCCCGGGCGTCGGTCAGCGCGTCCGCCATGGCCAGCGTCCACGCTTCGGCCGCGGCCTTGGCCGCCGCGTACGCGGGCGCGTTCTGGGAGGGGTGCCGCGCGGCGGGCTGCGAGACGATCGCGAAGCGGGCGCGGGGGCTGCGGGCCAGGTGCGGCTGGAAGGCCAGGGTGGTGTGCTGGAGGGTGCGGACGAGCAGGTCGTGCAGCTCCGCCCAGTCGGCGAGGTCGGTCTCGGCGAACGGCCTGCCGCCGCGCCAGCCGCCCACCAGGTGGATCAGCCCGTCCACGCCGCCGTGCCGGGCGGCGGTCTCCTCGGCCCAGGCGCGGGTGCCGCCCTCGTCGAGCAGGTCCACCACGGCGGGGGACACCCGCGGGTCGTCCCAGTGCTGCTCGACGCGGTCGGCGGCGATCACGCGGGCGCCGGACGCGGCCAGCCGGGCCGCCACCGCGCGGCCGGCCGGGCCGCCGGAGCCGGCGACGACCACGACGCGGCCGCTCATGCTCGGGTTCTCGGTCATGCCCACATTCTGGGGCGGGCCGGGCCGGTCAGGCGAGCGCTTCGCCGGGGACCGGGTCGGCGGCGGGCCCGCCGGGAGCGGCCTCCAGAGGCTCGGCGGGCAGGGACCCGCCGGACGCGCTCTCATGCGGGCCCCCCTCGCTGGGGGCGGCCTCGGCCGGGCGGCCGTCCGCGCGGGCGCGCAACGCGTCGATGTCGTCGCCCAGCCGCGCCACGCTGGCCTGCAGGTCGCGCCACAGCCCGGCGCGCTCCTCGGTGCGGGCCTGGCGCTGGCGCAGGTCGGTGAGGCGGCGTTCGAAGATCTCCAACTGGCCGCGGCTCGCGGCGGTCTCGCGGCCGGTGCGCACCAGGCCGGTGGCGAAGGCGGTGAGGTCGCGCTCCAGGTCGTCCATGCGCTCGTCGATGCGCGGCAGCAGCCGGTCGTTGAGCTGGACGATCAGGGAGTCCAGCTCGCCGCGCAGCGCGCGCAGACCCGCGTCCTGCGCGGCCAGGGCCTCCTCCAGCCGCCGCACGCGCTCGCCCTGCGCGTCCACCAGCGCCAGCAGCCGGTCGAACTCGGCCGGGCGGCCGGGGTCGGCGAGCATCTCGGCCAGGCGGCCCAGGCCGCTGCTCAGGCCGCCGCGCAGTTGGCGCTCCGCCTCGCCGATGACGTGGCGGACCAGACGCGGGAACACGGCCATGACGCTCCTCGGAGGGGATCGATCTTGACGCGGGATGCCTCCCCAACTGTAGGCGAACACGGGGTGAACAGCTTGCGATCCGGACATGTCGCCCAGGTGGCGGGCGGCCGGACCGGGCTCAGCGGCCGGGTCCGGCCGGCTCGGCCAGATGGCCGCTGTCGTTGTAGACGACGGGGCGCAGCCGCCCGCCGTCCTGCCGCCACCGGCTGAGCGAGCAGTTGGCGACCGGCGTCTTCTCGATCTCCAGGATCTCGTGCTCGGTCAGGCGCTCCACCAGGTAGCGCGTCACCACCACGATCGCGTCGTGGGCGACCACCAGCACGCGGCCGCCCGGCGCGTCGGCCTGCACGTCCCGGTACAGGCTGCGCAGCCGCAGCGCCAGGTCGGTCCACGACTCCCCGCCCGGCGGCCGGTAGTAGAACTTGCCGATGCGCTGCTTGCGCTCCCACTCCTCGGGGAAGCGCCGCTGCACGCCCACGTGCGTCAGGCCCTCCAGCACGCCCTGGTCGCGGTCGCGCAGCCGCTCGTCGGTGTGGACCTCCAGCCGGTAGGGGAGCTGGCCCAAGGCGATCACGGCGGTGTCCTGGGTGCGCAGGAAGGGGGAGGCCAGCACCAGGGTGGGGCGCTCGTCCTCGGGCAGCCGGGCCAGGCGGCGGCCGAGCGCGGCGGCCTGCTCGCGCCCGCGCTCCGACAGCGGGACGTCGGCGTCGCGCTCGGCGATGCCGCTCTCCTCGGCGCCGCGGCCGTGGGAGGCGCGGTAGGCCACGTTGCCGGTGCTCTCCCCGTGCCTGGTCAGGTTCAGCCATTCGAGGGTGTCCACGCCTGCATGATTCCACGCCCCGCCGGTGGGTCGTGCACTACAGCCGGTAGTACTCTGGGGGCCCTATGACGAACGCCCTGTCCACCGTGATCATCGTGGTGTCGCTGCTGGCCGCCGCCTTCAGCGCCGTCACCGCCTTCCGGAACCGCCCCATGGGATGGGGCGACCTGATCGGGCTCGGCGCGGTGGAGGTGCTGCTGGTGGTCCAGGCGGTCGTCGGGTTCGCCAAGCTCGGCGGCGACGAGGGCCCCAAGGACGGCGCGACCTTCGTCGGCTACCTGCTGGCGATCCTGCTGATCCCGGCCGCCGGGGCCGGGTGGGGGCTGCTGGAGCGCTCGCGCTGGGGACCGGGCGTGATCGTGGTCGCCGCGCTGGCGGTCGCGGTCATGATCGTCCGGATGCGGCAGATCTGGGAGGGCACCGTTGTCTGAGCGACCCGCCCCCTCGCCCGCGGCCGCGCCGCCGGACGGTCCGTCCTCGCCCACCGGCAGCGGCCCCGGCCGGATGCTGGTCGCGGTCTACGCGATCTTCGCGCTGGCCGCCGGGGCGCGCGCGGGCGTGCAGATCGCCACCCGGTTCGACGAGGCCCCGGTCGCCTACGCGCTGTCGGCGCTGGCCGCGGTGGTCTACGTGCTGGCGACCGTCGCGCTGGCCATGGGCGGGCGCACCTCGCGCCGGGTCGCGGTGGCCGCCTGCTCGGTCGAGCTGGCCGGCGTGCTGGTCGTCGGCACCCTCAGCCTCGCCGACCGCGCCGCCTTCCCCGACGCCACCGTCTGGTCGTCCTACGGGCGCGGGTACGGGTTCGTCCCGCTGGTGCTGCCGGTCATCGGGCTGTGGTGGCTGTGGCACGTGGCCCGCAAGGAGAAGCGGGCGGCGTAGCGCCCGCCCGGACGGCGGGTCCGCGGCCGGGGGCACCGCCGGAGGCAACGACGACGACGCCCGTACGGGCGGGGGTCGCGGTTGTCCCGTACGGGCGACGATCGAAAGGGCGGCTGCGCGGCGCCGCCCGGCTCAGGCCGCCGTCATGGTCCGGCCGCCGATGGGCAGGGTGTTCACGCCCGCGCGCATCAGCTCCTCGACCTGCTCGGCGCTGTACTCGGCGGTCGGGTTGCGGAGGATCCAGCGCAGCAGCGCCATCGGCCGCCCGAACACGATGCCGTCGGCCTCGAACGGCCCGCGCGCGAGCCGCCCGCCGTGCACCGCCAGCACCGGCGTCACCGTCACCTCGTGCCCGACGCGCTCGCCCAGCAGCCGCCCGATGTCGGCCGCCGCCGAGGTCAGCCCCTTCACCAGCGCCGACTGGGTGCGGCCGTCGATGAACAGCCGGGCGCCGTAGGGGGCGATCTCCGCCTCCGGGTGCCACGCCTCGTTGTGGATCAGCCACACCCCGCCCGGCCCGAACAGGATCTGGTCGGCGGTGCCGTGGCCCGGCACGACGCGCTGGTGCAGCACGCGGTGACCGCGGCGCTCCAGGGTGTGGCGCAGCCACCGGTTGGTGCGCTCCTCGCCGCGCAGGCCGCGCCGCCAGACGCTGGAGGCGTTGTATCCGTGCCAGTGGAAGTAAGTGTCCACGGCCGCCACCGCAAGGGCCATGACGACGCCGAAAACGGCGTTCACGGCCATCCCGCACAACACAAGCGTCAGGACCGCGAAAATGGCGCGGGTGCGCAGTCGGCCCTTTCGCCCGCGCTGCCACAGTTCCTCATAGACCGCCTGCGGTGACCCGCCGGTGAACGCCGCCCGGTCCCTGAGGTAGATGGAGCTGCCGATCATCGCCGTACCCTCCCTGCCCAGTGGTGACGAGGCTGATTATGGGCATACCCGGGATAATGCCATCGCACGGGGCCGGGTGAGGGAACTAAAACCGGAAAGCCACCGATAGTGGAAGTCATACCGCAGGTGACGACTTTAGGTGAAGCTTCTATTGCCGGTTCTTGATGTCCCCTTGAGAAGGTTCTCGCGGTAAAAGCGAAATGCTCGGTGCAACTATCACCGCAACCATCGGGCGCCCTTTCGCGAAGTGGCGTTTATCACATCGGCGGCGCTTTGCGCCGCCGGCGCGGACCGGGCGCCCCGCCGGGCCCGGCACACTGGGACGATGCACTTCGATCGGCTGGCGGCGGCCACCGGGCTGCCGGTCCGGCACGCCGTCCCCGCGCTGCGCGCCGCCCTGGCCGCGCGGGGGCTGGCGGTGCTGGCCGCGCCGCCGGGCACCGGCAAGACCACCCTGGTCCCGCTCGACCTGGCCGGGCTGACCGGCGCGGCGCCCGCGGGGGACGGCAAGGTCGTCGTGGTCGAGCCCCGGCGGCTGGCCGCCCGCGCCGCCGCCCGCCGGATGGCCTGGCTGCTGGACGAGCGCGTGGGCGGGCGCGTCGGCCTCACCGTGCGCGGTGAGCACCGGCCCGGCGCGCTGGTCGAGGTCGTCACCACCGGCGTGCTGCTCCAGCGGCTCCAGCACGACCCCGAGCTCGACGGCGTCGGCACCGTGATCCTGGACGAGTGCCACGAGCGCCACCTGGACGCCGACACCGCCCTGGCGTTCCTGCTGGACGTGCGGGACGCGCTCCGGCCCGACCTCGCCCTGGTCGCCGCCTCGGCCACCGCCGACACCGGGCCGTGGGCCCGCCTGCTGGGCGGGCGGGAGGGCGAGCCCGCGCCGGTCGTGGAGACCGAGGCCGCGCTGCACCCGGTGGCGGTGGTGTGGGCCCCGCCGGAACGGCCGCTGCCCCCGCCCCACGGGATGCGCGTGGACCCGGCGCTGCTGGCGCACGTGGCCGCCACCGTCCGCCGCGCCCTGGCCGAACGCGACGGCGACGTCCTGTGCTTCCTGCCCGGCGCCGGCGAGATCGCCCGCGTCGCCGGGGCGCTGTCGGGAGCGGACGCCGAGGTCCTGCAGGTGCACGGCCAGGCGGGCGCCGCCGTGCAGGACGCGGTGCTGTCGCCGGGCGGCCGCCGCCGCGTGGTGCTGGCCACCTCCGTCGCCGAGTCCAGCCTCACCGTGCCGGGCGTGCGCGTGGTGGTGGACGCGGGCCTGGCCCGCGAGCCGCGCACCGACCACGCCCGCGGGCTCGGCGCGCTGACCACCGTCCGGGTCTCGCGCGCCGCCGCCGAGCAGCGCGCCGGACGCGCGGGCCGCGAAGCCCCCGGCACCGTCTACCGCTGCTGGAGCCAGGCCGACCACGAGCGGCTGGCCGCCCGGCCCCGCCCCGAGATCGAGCTGGCCGACCTCACCGCCTTCGCGCTGCAGGCCGCCTGCTGGGGCGATCCCGACGCGTCCGGCCTGGCCCTGCTCGACCCGCCGCCGCCCGCCGCCCTGCGGGCCGCCCGCGCCACCCTGGCCGCCCTCGGCGCGCTCACGTCCGAGTCCCCGGACGGCGTCGCCGAGCAGGGCCGCGTCACCGACCGGGGCCGCGCGCTGGCGCGCGTCGGCGTGCACCCGCGGCTGGCCCGCGCCCTGATCGACGGCGCCCGCGAGGTCGGCGGCCGCACCGCCGCGCAGGTGGTGGCGCTGCTGTCGGAGCCGCCGCCGCCCGGCGCGGGCGACGACCTGACCGCGATCTGGCGGGCGCTGCGCCGCGACGGCCGTCCCGCCGACGCCCACGCCGCCCGCTGGCGCGACGAAGCGCGCCGCCTGCACAACGCCCTCGCCCCGGCCGGAGCGGGCCCGAAGGCCCCGGCCGGTCCCGACGACGCCGTCGTCGGGCGCGTGGTGGCCCTGGCCTTCCCCGAACGGGTGTCGCGGGCGCGCGGCGGCGGTGGCTACCTCATGGCCTCCGGCACCGGCGCGGAACTGCGCGACGGATCGGCCCTCGCGGGCGCGCGCGCCGGATGGCTGGCGGTCGCGTCCGCCGACCGGCCCGCAGGATCGGCCTCGGCGCGGGTGCGGCAGGCCGTGGTCATCGACGAGGACGTCGCTCGCGAGGCGGCCGCGCCCCTGCTGCGGCGGGAGGAGGAGGTCGCCTGGCGCGACGGGGACGTGGCGGCCCGGCGGGTGGAGCGGCTCGGCGCGATCGAGCTGTCCGCGCGGCCGCTGGAGCGCCCCGACCCCGCCCTGGTCGCGGCGGCCGTCGCCGACGGGCTGCGTGCGGAGGGGCTGGCGCTGCTGACCTGGACCCCGGCGGCCGTGGCGCTGCGCGAACGGCTCGACTTCTGCCACCGCGCCCTGGGCGACCCGTGGCCCGCGGTGGACGACGAGGCCCTGGCCGCGCGGGCGGGGGAGTGGGCCTCCGGCGCCCGGCGGCGCGCCGACCTGGCGAAGATCGACGTGGTGTCGGCGCTGCGCGGCCTGCTGCCGTGGGAGTGCGCGTCGAGGCTGGAGGAGACGGCGCCCGAACGCGTCGAGGTGCCGTCGGGGTCGAAGGTGCGGGTCGACTACTCGGGCGAGCGGCCGGTGCTGGCGGTCAAGCTGCAGGAGCTGTTCGGCTGGGACGCCGCGCCGCGCCTCGCCGGAGGGCGGGTGCCGCTGGTGGTGCACCTGCTGTCGCCCGCCGGGCGGCCCGCGGCCGTCACCGCCGACCTGGCGTCGTTCTGGGGCGAGGGGTACAAGGCCGTCCGCGCCGAGCTGCGCGGGCGCTACCCGCGCCACCCCTGGCCGGAAGATCCCACGCAGGCGGTCGCGACCCGCCGCGCCAACCGCCGCTCCTGACCGTTCCGGGCGGCCTCAGCCGTCATCGCGACGGGACCGGATCAGCGTCTCGATGCCGTCGAGCACCCGGGCCAGGCCGAACTCGAAGGCGTGCTCGGGGCCGACCGCGCCGTCGTGGGCCTGCCCGGCGGCCGTGCCGACCCGGCTGCCCAGCGGGTAGCGGTCGGTGTCGACCAGCCGCGCCAGCGCCGGCCCGGCCTTCTCCCACCACTCGCGGTCGCTCATCCCGGTGCGCCGCTCGGTCTGCGCGACGTCGGCCGAGATCCGCGCCGCGCCCTGGGTGAACCCGTTGACCAGGGTGACCACCGCGTCCATCTCCAGGTCGGTGAGGCCGAGGCCCTCGACGGCCGCCAGCTCGGTCTCGTACTTGTCCAGCATGTTCGGGCCCATCGCGGGCCGGGTCGTGGAGACCTCCAGCAGCCACGGGTGCCGCCGGTACAGGCGCAGGTTCTCGCGCGCGATGTGCTCCAGCCGCTCGCGCCAGTCCCCGCCCGGGGGCGGGCGCAGCGCGCCGAAGGCGCTGTCCAGCATCAGGTCGACCAGCTCGGCCTTGCCCGGCACGTAGGTGTAGATCGACATGGGCGCGACGCCGAGCGCCTCGGCGATGCGCCGGATCGACAGCGCCTCCAGCCCCTCGGCGTCGGCGATCTCGACGGCCCGCGCGACGATCCCGGGGACGGTCAGCTTCGGCTTGGGGCCGCGCCGGGGCCGGTCCGGGACGCCCCACAGCAGCTCCAGGGTGCGGGCGGGGTCGCCGGTGCCGGTGTGCTCGGTGCTCACGTTCCCCATCCTGGCAGAAAATCCGTACACCTTACGGATTGAAACTCTGTACAGAGTACGTTAATTTCTGCGCATCAACTCCATACAACGTACAGAGATGAGGTGGGGCATGGGCGAGCACATGGTCCGCGCGGACGGGCTGCGCCGGCGGTTCGGCCGCACCACGGCCCTGGACGGGCTCGACCTGGCCGTCCCGGCCGGGGTGGTGCACGGGCTGCTCGGGCCCAACGGGGCGGGCAAGAGCACCACCGTCCGCGTCCTGGCGACCCTGACCCGTCCCGACGGCGGCCGCGCCGAGGTCGCCGGGCACGACGTGGTGCGCGACGCGGCGCGGGCGCGGACCCGCATCGGGCTGGTCGGCCAGCACCCGGCGGTGGACGAGCTGCTCAGCGGACGGCAGAACCTCGTGCTGTTCGGGCGGCTCTACCACCTGACGGCGCGCGTCGCGCGGGCGCGCGCGGCCGAGCTGCTGGAGGCGTTCGGCCTGGAAGAGGCCGCCGACCGGCCGGTGCGCGGCTACTCCGGCGGGATGCGGCGGCGGCTCGACCTGGCCGCCGGGATGATCCTGGCCCCGCCGGTGCTGTTCCTGGACGAGCCCACCACCGGCCTGGACCCGCGCTCCCGCACCGAGGTGTGGGAGGCGGTCCGCGTGCTGGCCGGCAACGGCACGACCGTGCTGCTGACCACCCAGTACCTGGAGGAGGCCGACCGGCTGGCCCACTCCCTGTCGGTGATCGACCACGGCCGCGTCATCGCCGAGGGCAGCCCCGACCTGCTGAAGTCGCGGGTGGGCGGGGACCGCCTGGACGTGGCCGTCGCCGACCCCGCCGACCTGCCCGCCGCCGCGGCGGCCCTGGCGCGGATCGCGGGCGGCGAGCCGGAGGTCGACGAGGCCGCCGCGCGCGTCGGCGCGCCCGTCGAGGGCCGGGCCGCCGCGCTCACCGAGGCCGTGCGCGCCCTGGACGCGGCGGGCGTCGAGGTCGCCGACATCGCGCTGCGCCGCCCCACCCTCGACGAGGTGTTCCTCGCCCTGACCGGCGACCGCACCCCGGCGGAACCGGCGCCGGACGCCCCCGCCGCACCGCGCGCGGAGGCCGCCGTATGACCACGACGACGCAGCTGGAGGACCGTCCCGTGACCCCGACGACCGCGATCCCCGTCCCGCCGCCGCCCGCCGGGCCCGCGTCCCGGCTGCGCTGGGCCGCCGCCGACGCCTGGACGATCACCGGGCGGGCGCTGGCGCACTGGGCCCGCCAGCCGGGCCAGGTCGTGGCGGGCCTGCTGTTCCCGGTGCTGGTGGTGCTGATGATGGGCTACCTGTTCGGCGGGCAGACCGAGGTGCCCGGCGGCGGGGACTACCGGGCCTACATCATGCCGGGCATGTTCGCGATGGCCATGCTCTTCGGCGTGGAGAACACCTTCGCGGCCGTCGCCGCCGACAAGCGGCGCGGCGTGACCGACCGGTTCCGCGCGATGCCGATGTCGCCCTCGGCGGTGGTGGCCGGGCGCGCCGCCGCCGACCTGCTCCAGGCGGCCGCCGCGCTGGTCGTCATGCCGCTGTGCGGGCTGCTGGTCGGCTGGCGCTGGCACGACGGCGTGGGCCCCGCGCTGGCGGCGTTCGGGCTGCTGCTGTTGCTGCGCCTCGCCCTGGTCGCGATCGGCGCCTACCTGGGGCTGGTCGCCTCCGGCCCCGAGTCGCTCGTGACGGTGCAGATCCTGGTGTGGCCGGTCAGCTTCCTGTCCAGCGCCCTGGTCGTGCCCACGACGCTGCCGGACTGGCTCGGCGCGCTCGCCGAGTGGAACCCGCTGTCGGCCACCGTCACCGCCTCACGCGAGCTGTTCGGCGACCCCGTGCCGGGCAGCGGATCGTGGGCCGCCGAGCACGCGCTGCCGCTGGCGGTGGCGTGGCCGGTGCTGCTGGCCGTGGTGTTCTTCCCGCTGGCGGTGCGCCGCTACCGGAACCTGGACCGGTGAGCGGTCAGGAGCCCGGCAGGGCCTCGACGCGCTGGCGGGCGATCGCCAGCGCCGGGTAGCAGTCCTCGGGGATCGGCTGCGCGCCGCCCAGCGCCGCGCGCAGCCGCGCGCCGACCGCCGCCGGGTCGTAGGGCTGCACCACGCACAGCTCGGCCTGCATGGCCTGCCGCGCGGCGGTCATCAGCGCCGGGACGTCGCCCACCACGACGATCTCGCTGGGGGCGTCGCCGTAGGTGAGCCGCACCGCCAGGGCGTGCAGCCCCGTCCCGCCCTCGTAGCGGAACTCGCAGATCAGCCGGTCGCCGTCCAGCGGGCCTTCCTGGATCAGGTAGACCAGGCCCGGCCGGACCGCGCCGAGGGCGCCGGTCCAGTCGGGCTCGGCGGCCCCGCCCAGGGCGTCGGCGGCGCGGGCGGCGGTCGCGCGGGCCTCCCGGGGCCCGATCGCCGCCAGCGCCCGCAGGAACGTCCGGGCGCCCGGCGTCGCGGCCGCCCGCAGGCTGGTGATCAGGTCGGCCAGCGCGGCGCGGCGGCCCGCGGCGTGCGGGGCGGCGGCCTCCAGCGAGCCGAGCTGCGCCGAGGCCCACACCTCGGCCTGGAGCGCCGAGGGCAGGGCCGGCAGCGCGTCGGCGGCCCGCACGTACGCCTGGTACACCTCGCGGAGGGCGGGCAGCATCAGGCCGGGTCCGCGGGCTGATCGGGTGGTGCTCACCGCTCCAGGGTAGACGCCGCCCGCACCGCTCGTACCGGCCGGTAGCCGCCCGCGGGGGCGGGGCGGCGGCCGGGGCGGCCGGTCAGGCGGGGACGCTGAGCAGCGTGCGGCCGTCGCCGAGCGTCCGCACCTCGAACCTGGTGATCTGCGACGGCGACAGCGCCGTGCCGCCCTGCAGCGTCAGCGGCGCGGGCGAGCCGGGCAGCCCATAGCCCTTGGCGGGCACCGCCCATCCGGCCACCGCGTGCGCGCGGCCGTTCTCGTCCACCGCCACCAGCTCGCACTCCAGCGGGCCGCGCACCTTGCCGAGCCGCATCGCGACCCTGCTGCCCCACGCCTTGGGCTCGAACGCGATCCGCCCGGCGACGCCGGTGCGCGCGTCTGTCGCGGCGACCTGCCGCCCGGTCCGGAACACCGACGCCGCGTCGTCTGACGACGGCGGGGCGGCGCCCCTGGACCGGTCGGAACGGTCCGCGCCCAGGGCGACGCCCGCGCCGAGCGCCCCGGCCAGCAGCACCGCCCCGGCCGCGACGCCCAGCAGCGCCCGCCCTGCGCGGCCGCGCCGCTCCCGGCGGGCACGGCGGCGCATCAGGTCGTCCACCGCCGCGGGGTCGGGCCCGGCGGCCGGGACGACCGGCTCGATCAGCGGCATCCCGTCCAGCACCGCGGCTAGTCCGCGCATCTCCTCCAGCTCGCCCCGGCAGGCCGGGCAGTCGGGCAGGTGCCGCTCGAAGGCGGCCCGGTCGGGCTGCTCCAGCAGCCCCAGGGCGTAGGAGGCCACCTCGACGTGGCCACCGGCGCCCGCGCGTCCGGCGCCCGCGTTCACGGTGTTCGCGTTCACGGCGTCACGCCCCTTTCCTCCAGGGCGACGCGCAGCGCCCGGAGCGCGTAGTAGACCCGGGACTTCACGGTGCCCACGGGGATGCCGAGGGACGCGGCGGCCTCGTTGACCGACCGGTCCCGGAAGAAGGTCTCGTTCAGGATCTCGCGGTGCGCGGGGGACAGCGCGAGCAGAGCTTCGGACACCACGACCGAGCGCAGCAGGTCCTCCAACCCGTCGGGGGCGCGCAGGTTCTCCAGCGGGCCCTCGCCCGCCTCCTGCGGCCGGGCGCTCCTGCGCCGCCGGTCGTCGATCACGATGCGGCGCGCCACGGTGGCCAGCCACGGCAGCAGCGAGGCGGCCCCGGCGTCCAGCTGGTGCGCGCTGCGCCAGGCGCGGATCATGGTCTCCTGCACCACGTCCTCGGCCCAGTGCCGGTCGCCGCCGGTCAGCCGCAGCACCAGCGACAGCAGCGGGCGGCCGTAGACGCGGTACAGCTCGGTGATGATCACCTGCTCGTCCACCGCCTCCGCCGGGCGCGGGCCGCCGCGGAACCAGCTCCAGGGGCCGCCCGAGGACTCGGCGGCGGCGCGCCGGGCGCGGCCGCGCGCGGCCGGTGCGGCGGTCGGGGATCTGTGGGCCATTCGGGGACTCCGGCTGTGGGGTGCGGGGGAGAGGGCCGGTCAGTAGCTCATGCCGGGCATATTTGGCATGTCCGGCATGGAGGGGGCGGTCGGCGCGGGGCCGCCGTCGCCGCCCCCGGCGGGCGCGCCCGCGCCGGTGGGCGGGACCGGGACGCCCGGCGCGGGCCGCGCCCTGGCCCCGGTCGGAGTGGTGGCGGACCAGGCGCCGCCCATGCCCTGCCCGGTGACGTCGCCGGGCGCGCCGTCCCCGGCGTACCGGTACATCGGCCAGCCGCCGACGGTGACCTGCCAGGTCCCGTCGGCCCGGCGGACGCGGCCGACCCGGGCCGGGTCGACGCCCGTGGCGCGCAGCCCCTCGCGCCACACCACCGGCGGCCACGTCCGCGCGCAGGCCCCGGCGCAGGTCGCGGCCGGCGGGCGGGCCGAGTCGCGGTCGAAGCGGTACAGGGTGCGCCCGGCGCTGTCGATCACGATGCGGCCCAGCGTGCCGGTGGGGGCGGCGCGCAGCGCGGTCGGCGCGGCCGGAGGCGCGGGCGCGGCGGCGGCCGCCTCGCCCCCGGGTCCGCCCCCGGCGGCCGGGCGCTGCGCGAGGCCGCCGGACGCCCCGCACGCGGTGAGCGCGAGGCAGGCCGCCGCGCCCCCGAGCAGGCCGATCGGTCGCTGGACTGTCATGGCCGGTTCCTCCCGGGCGTGCTGGACGTCGCGTCGGGAGGCAGTACGCGGCACACGCGCACCAGGGTTCAGTCTTACTTCGAGGGGAGAAGCGCCTTACTTTCTGAGGCGGAACGGGGCGGGGGAGCGTCTAAGGCACGACCGCCCGCCCCCGAGGAAGACGAAGGAGGCCATCCAGCGCCACCGCGGCGGTTCCTCCCGTCCAGGCAACACTCACTCCGCGAGTGGAGCGAATGAGGGCCCTCCGGCCCGATTTGCCCAGAGGACCGACGGCGATCGGAAGGCGTACGGGAGTGAACGGCGACAAAGCCCTAGTCTACCGGCTCCTGCTGGCCGTGGACATCCAGGCTTACAGCAGGCGCAACGCGCGCGAGCAGCTCCTCGCGCAGCGGCAGCTCGACACGGCCCTGCAGAGCGCGGCGGCGGGCGTCGGGCTGGACCGCGACCGCTGGCTGAAGCAGGTCGGCGGGGACGGCGAGCTGGCCACCCTGCCCGAGGGGGTGGAGGCGGCCCTGGTGGCGGGCGAGTTCGTGGTGCGGCTGGCCGCCGCGCTGCGGGAGGCCAACCAGAGCGCCGAGCGCGGCCGCGCGGGCGGCGAGCCGGCGCCCCGGCTGCGCGTCCGCCTCGCCCTGCACCACGGCACGCTGACCGCGGGGCCGTTCGGCCCGGCCGGCGACGCGCCGATCGTGGTGCAGCGGCTGCTGGACGCCGACCCGCTGCGCGGCCTGCTGGTCGACGACCCGGGCCGCGACCTCGCCTACATCGTGTCGGACACCCTCTTCGACGACGTGGTGCGCACGGGGTTCGTCAGCCTGCCCGCCGGCGGGTTCGAGGCGGTCGAGGTCACCGCCAAGGGCGCGGTGTTCCGCGGCCACATCTTCACCGGCCGCATCGCCGACGGCGGCGCGGCCCGGCCGCGCGGCCGGGGCGGTTCGGGGGACGGGTCCGGCGACGGGCCCGCCCCGGGCGCCCGCGTGCTGGACTTCCCCGCGCTGCTGCACGCCTAGGCCGGGAGACGCGGGGAGACGGAGTAGCGTCGGGCGCGACGAGGAGATGTCGGCGAGGAAAGGGCGACGATGGCGAACGACGCGGCGCTGGCGAAGCTGCTCCAGGACCGGAACCTGGGCGTGCTGGCCACGGTGAAGAAGGACGGCCGCCCCCAGATGTCCAACATCAACTACACCTACGACCCCGGGCGGTCGCTGGTGCGGATCTCGGTCACCGACGGCCGGGCCAAGACCCGCAACCTGCGCCGCGACCCGCGCGCGAGCCTGCACGTCAGCGCGCCGGACGGCTGGTCGTGGGCGGTCGCCGAGGGCACCGCCGAGCTGGTCGGCCCGGCCCGCGAGGAGCACGACGCGGTGGTGGAGGAGCTGATCGACCTGTACCGCGCGGTGCGCGGCGAGGAGCACCCCGACTGGGACGACTACCGGCGCGCGATGGTCGCCGACCGGCGGGTGGCGCTGCACCTGCACGTCGAGCGCCTCTACGGGCAGGCCGGGGCCTGAGCCGTCCCGCCCCGGGCGGGGGCGACGGATGTTCGCGAGAGGTTCGCCCGCCCAGGATCTACCATCGCGTCATGGCGGAAATCACCACCCGCGACGGGGCCTGGACGTTCGACGGCGAGATCGTGCGCATCGTCCCCGGCGACGACCGGACGGTGCACCGGCTGCGCAGGGCGCTGGGCGAGCTGGTGATCCCCCTGGAGGCGATCGCGGGCGTGGCGTTCGAGCCCGCGCGCAAGGGCGGGCGGCTGCGGTTGCGGCTGCGCGTCGGCGCCGACCCGTTCTCGCAGGCGGTCGGCGGCAGCCTCGCCGCCGACGCCGACCCCTACCGGCTGGCGGTCGGCCGGGACCGGGTGGGCGCGGCCGAGTACTTCGTGGACGACGTGCGCAACCACCGCGTGCTGTGGGAGGTCCCCGACGGGCCGGCCGACCGGTACCTGCTGCCGGGGCCGCCGGTCCCGATCACCGTGACGGCCGGGGACGGCACCGCCTCCTTCGACGGCGAGCGGGTCCGCCTGGAGTGGAACTGGATGGCCTCCACCGCCAAGACGCGCACCGGCGTGCGCACCTTCGCGCTGCGGGACCTGGAGGGCGTGGAGTGGGCGCCGCAGTCCGGCCTGGGGTACGGGTACCTGCGGTTCCGGGTGCGCGGCGCGCAGCCCGACCCGTCGGTGGAGGAGGACCCGTGCTGCCTGGCGTGGGGCATCCAGCGCGAGGGCGGCACCAGCTCCCTGCTGGCCGCCGCCGTCCTGGCGCGGCTGCCCCACCCGATGGGCGGGGCGCCCGCGCCCGCCGAGGCCGCCGCCCCGGCCGTCCAGGAGGAGGCCGATCCCGACGTGCTGATGCGGCAGCTGCGCGAGCTGGGCGAGCTGCACCGTGACGGCATCCTCACCGAGGAGGAGTTCGCCACTGCCAAGAAGGGCCTGCTCGCCCGTTTTCATACCGGGTGAAAAGCGGCCGAAGTAGGTAGAACTTCGTTCTCTCCGGTGGGTGATCCCTCCGCCGCCGGCGATCGCGCGCTTCCCCACCGTGGTGATCCGTGTCACGCTGACGGCGGCCCGGACACCACCAAACGGGGAGAAGTCGCATGTGTGAGGAAATCGAGCTGCCGCCCGCAGTCCGCCAGGCCCTGGACGACTACCGCGCGCTGCTCGACCGGCACGGCCCCGCCTGGGGCGAGGACCCCATCTCCTACGTGCGGCAGATCGAGACCAGCGCGTTCCTGATGGACGAGCACAAGTACTTCATGACCTGCCTGCAGCAGGTGATGGAGCGCCATCCCGACGCCACCGCCGAGCAGTTCGACGGCTACATCCGCGAACTGGACACCGCCGAGGTCGTCCGCGACACCCTGGCGGGCGAGGTCCCCGACAACCTCGCCGCCCTGCGCGTCACCCCCGACGGCGTGGCCCTGGAGGCCGCCACCCAGGTCGTCCTGAGCGACGCGCCGCTCCGCACCCACCTGCTGCTGGACTCCTCGCGCGAGCAGCCGGTCACCGCCCACATCGACGGCACGGTCTACGCCGTCTCGGCGGGCGGCGCGCTCCTGGTGCCCGTCACCTCCGCCAGCAGCGTCGCCGTGGACCGCGTCCCGGTGCCCCTCGACGCCCTCACCCGCACCGCCCCGGCGGCCCGGCTCCGGCTGCGCGCGGGGTTCCCCTGCCGCTGGAGCGTGCGCGGCGAGAACGGGCAGGGCTGGTACCCCGAGGACGCGCCGCACCGCATCGACGCCCACCGCACCCCCTACTTCCACGGCGACGACCTGGTGCTGGACGTGCCCGCCGAACCCCTCACCGTCACCGTTGCCCGGGGCATGGAGTACGGCGCCGAGGAGCGCCGCCTCACCCCCGAGGCCGGGGCCGAGACCCTCGTCGAGCTGGCCCCGTCCCGGCTGTACGACGCCGCCGCGCGCGGCTGGTACGGCGGCGACATGCACGTCCACATGAACTGGTCCGGCGACATGGTCGGCACGCCCGCGCACGCCGCCGCGGTCCAGCACGGCGAGGACCTGCACGTGCTCAACCTGGTCGCCGGGAACGTCTCCTCCGAGCGCGTCTACGACCGCGAGGCCCTGGAGCACTGGGCCGGGCGCGACATGCCCTGGTCCGACGCCACGCACATCGCGCGCCTCGGCGTCGAGTACCGCAACGACCTGCTCGGCCACCTGTACGCCTTCGGCGTCGCCGCCCCGCCCGGCCGCTACCACACCGGCTTCCTCGACACCGCCGACTGGCCGCCCAACGCCGAGGGCTGCCGCGAGCTGCGCGCGCTCGGCGCGGTCATGGGCTACAGCCACCCCTTCCACATCCCGATCGACGACGACGCCCCGGCCGCCGCCGCGCTCACCGCCGGGCGCAACTGCTCGGCCCGCGAGCTGGTCGCCGGGGCCGCGCTCGGCCTGGTCGACAGCCTCGACGTGCTGAACCACTCCTCGGTGCAGGCGACCGCGGCGGTGTACCGGCACCTGCTGGGCGCGGGCTGCCGCCTGGCGGTGACGGCGGGCACCGACGCGATGTTCTCGTTCATGCGGCGCGGCAACCAGTCCAGCCCGCCCGGCTGGGAACGCGTCTACGCCCGCGTCGAGGGGCCGCTCACCGCCGCCTCGTTCGCCGACGCGATCCGCGCCGGGCGCACCTTCGCCACCACCGGCCCGTGGCTGGAGCTGGAGGTCGCCGGCCCGTCCGGGACGCACGGCCCCGGCGACGTCCTGGACCTGGCGGCGGGCGACACCGTCACCGTCACCGCGCGCAGCGTCGGCCCCGAGGTGCTCACCGTGCAGCTGCGCACCGCCGACGGCGTGCTGGCCGAGGGCCCGCCCGGCGAGGTCGCCGCCGAGCTGACGGTCGGCGAACCGACCTACGTCGTCGCGGTCGCCTCCGGTCCGGCCCACCCGCGCACCCTGCACTACTCGGGCGCGTTCGCGCACACCAGCCCCGTGCGCCTGGACGTGGCGGGCGCGTCGGTGGCGCGCCCGGCCGACGTGCGCTGGTGCCTGGACTTCCTGGACGGCTTCGAGGAGATGGTCCGCGCGCACGCCCGCCTGGAGAGCAAGCGGCAGCTCGCCGACCACATCGACCTCATCGACGCGGCCCGCGCGGTCTACCGCTCCCGGCTCGCCTGAAAAGGACGTGGGAAGGGCGCAAGGCCAAGAGCACCCCGCAGTTCTCTTGGCCTTGCGCGTCCTTGGGGCCCCGTTCAGCAGAGGTCGGGGCCGTAGACCTCCCACAGTTCGCCGGCGAAGAACCGGCCGAAGTCGATCAGGGCCGCCGCGCCGCGCGGGCCCGCGGTGCGGAAGGTGGTCAGCTGCCGCGCGAAGTCGGTGAGCTGGATGTGCAGCACGCCCGCGCCCAGCACCGCCGCGTCGTGGTCGTCCTCGCCGGGGTGGCCCTCCAGCAGCCGCACGTAGAGGGTGGAGGTGTCCGGCCAGATCCGCGTGGGCGGGCCGTGCAGGACGTTCTTCTCCCCGGCCAGCGTGCGCGCCCGGCCCTGCCCGTCGGTGAAGTGCAGCCGGTAGCGCATCAGGCGCCGGTCGGCCGACCCCGCCGGGGCGAACAGGTTGAACACGCCCCGCTCGACCGGCCGCCGCTCGCCCGCGAGGTCGATGTGCCCCTCGGCCCGCGCGGCGTGCTCGGGCTCGGCGACGAAGCGCTCCACGTCGTCGGCGGTGATGGTCAGGCGGAACGACGCCGGCACCCGCTCGGCGGACCGCTCGCCGTCGCGCGGGTCGGTCGCGCCGAAGGCCAGGTGGCCGGTCATCGTCTCGGTGAACGACAGCGACGTAGGGCCGGTCTCCTCGGGGGACGGTCCCCTGGTCCCGTCGAGGAGTCCCGATCCCGGCCCGTACGCCGCGTCGTGCTGCGGGCCGGCCCCCGCCGGCCCGGCCCCCGCGGAGGGGCGCCGCGCGGGCGCGGCCCCCTCCAGGATCCTGGTGCTCATCCGGTCGGCCATCGCGGCGATGGTGAGCGAGGGGTTCGGGCCCACGGGTCCCGGCATCGCCGCCCCGTCGGCGATGTGCAGTCCCGGGAACCCGAACACCTCCCCGAAGGCGTCGCAGACGCCCTCGTCCGGGTGCGCCCCCATGGGCGCGCCCCCCAGCGGATGGACGGTGATGATGCGCTTGCGGAACCAGATCGGGTTGTCGGCGTAGTCGGCGCCGAGCACGTCGGCCATGGCCTGCATGGTCTTGCGCAGCCGCTCGAAGTACAGCTCGCTGGTCTCGGTGCTCCACCGCGCGGCCAGGCGGCCGTCCTTGAGCGACAGCACGCCGTCGGCGGTGTCGCGGCCCATGCCCAGCAGCGGCAGCGAGCTCGCGGTCAGCGCGCCGTCGCCGATCAGGGAGGCGAGCTCGGCCGACAGGTTGGTGTCGGGCGCGTCCTTGAAGAACTCGGTGAAGCGCCCCCACAGGAACTTCACCGCGCGCTCGATCTGGTCGCCCATGTCGAACGGCTGCACCATCCAGTCCACGAAGCCCGGGTAGCCGCCGTCCTCGATGTAGGCGCCGCGGCCCGCGCCGGGCGTCCCGTCGAGGTCGTCGGGCAGCCGGATCGCGGTGGTGATGACCGGGCCGCGCGAGGCGTCCAGGGCGCGGACCCGGTTGCGGTCCTTGGCCTTGAGCAGGAACGTCAGCAGGTCGCCGTTGCCGCTGAAGCGGGTGCCCAGCGCGCCGCTCAGCCCCGGGAACGCCGCCCGCGACCTCAGCAGCAGGAGGGTGGTGCCGTAGGTGCCCGCCGCCAGCACCAGGCGGTCGCAGCTCATCGTCCGCAGCGCCGCCCGCGGCGGCGCGCCCGGCTCGTCGATGCCCCGGTGGTGCAGGTAGTCGACCTCGTAGCCGCCGCCCGGACGCGGCCGGACCGCCTTCACCTCGTGCGAGGTGCGCAGGTCGGCGCCGTGGTGGCGGGCCGCCGACAGGTAGTTGTGGTCCAGGCTGTTCTTGGAGCCCTCGTTGCAGCCGATGTTGCACTCGCCGCACAGCCGGCAGGTGCGCCGGGGCCGGCCGTGCAGGTTGCCGTACCCGGCGTCCACGATCGGCAGGCTGTAGCCCGGCTCGGCGCCGGGGGAGGGCGCGAACGCCACCGCCAGCGGCGGCAGCGTGCAGTGCAGCCCCAGCTCGGCGGCCGCGTCCTGCATGGCGTGGGTCTTGGGGGTGTCGGCGAACGGCGCGCGGTCGACGGGGTAGGGCGAGACGCCGATCATCCGCTCGACCGCGTCGTAGTGCGGGTCCAGGTCGGCGCGGGTCACCGGCCACGACTCGTAGCCGCCGCCCGGCAGCTCCTCGTGGCAGAACCAGCGCTCGTCCTTGCGCAGCAGCACGTTGGCGTAGATCAGCGAGCCGCCGCCGAGGCCGGCCGACACCACCGAGTCGCAGCCGCCGAAGCGCCACACGTCGAACATGCCGTGCAGCCCGGCCGCCGGGTCCCAGAACGCCCGGCCCATCTCGGCGGGGGAGCGGGGGAAGTCGCCCGGGGCGAAGGCCCGGCCGCGTTCCAGCAGCACCACCGAACGCCCCGCCTCGGCGAGCCGGTAGGCGGCCACCGAGCCGCCGAATCCCGACCCGACGACGATCGCGTCGAAGTGCTCCATGCTGTGCTCCTGCTCCTTCTGCCGAGGTGGTGCCGGACCGCCGGGGAAGCGGCGGGTCAGCCGCTGTGCCGCTTGAGGAAGTCGACGATCTTGGGGAACACGTCCACGTGCGCGTTCCTGCCGATCAGGGGGTCCAGGTGCCCGTAGCCGGGCAGCGCCGCCAGCTCGTGCCGGCCGGGCGCCAGCTCCTCCAGGATCTTGTGGAAGTGGGGGTTGGAGTCGGTGAACACCTTGTTGCGCTCGGGCGCGAGCAGCAGGATCGGCGTCTCCACCTCGACCGCGCCGCGCAGGTAGTCGTCGGGCAGGGCGGCGTGCGCGGAGTTGCGCCGGTCGTACTTCACCGCGTTCCCCGCCTCGGTCATCTTGCGGACGTGCCGGTAGTAGTGCAGGCCCGACGCGCAGCAGATGTCGGCCATGCGCTTGTGGGTGACCGGCAGCAGGTTCTCGTGCTCGTACATCGCCGGCCGGCCCGCCCCCCACTGGAAGCTCTGCAGGTGGCAGGCCGACTCGCCGCACTCGTTGTGGAACAGCGACACCGCCTTGGACAACATCCAGCCGCGGGTGAACATCGGCGCGTCCCCGAAACGCGGGTCGATGAACGGCAGCCCCACCACGTACTCCAGGAACGCCGGGCCGAAGGCGAGCTTCAGCTTGGAGAACGCCGGAACACGCGGGGTGAGCGAGACGCTGTTGCAGGTCAGCGAGGTGATCCCGGTGACCTGCCCGGCGAACAGGCTCATGGTGAACGACACCGACCCCAGGCAGTGCGCGATGACGTGGATGCGCCGGCCCCCGATATGGCGGCGCAGCTCGTCGAGCGCGGCTGGGAAGTCGTAGAGCGCGATGTCGTCCAGGGTGTAGCGGTGGGTCTCGGTGTCGTAGGGGAACCGGCCGCTCATGCGGAAGTCCAGCGCCCACACGTCGGTGAACCCGTTGTCCAGCAGGTGGGAGGCGAGGTTGCGGTGCTCGGGCATGATGAACACGTCGCTGGCCGAGGTGAGGCCGTGCACCAGCAGGACCACGTCGTCGGACTCGCCGCGGGTGAAGCGGGTCAGCTCCAGGCCGAGCCCGTCCTCGGTCGCGAACGGGTGCACCGAGATGTCGGCGTCCCGCACGCCGTCGAGGGTGAACCGCGCGATCGTCCGTTCCATGTCCCCGCCTCCGTCGTCGTCCGCATTGATGATGCGGCCCCGGTACGTGCCCGGGCATCGTGGTAAACCCTGACTTGCCCCCCGTACCCCGATCGCCGTTTGACGGCGGATGCTCCGGGTATCGGGCTCTGTTCGGGTGAGACGCCACGGAGGGCGCGCCGGTTCTGCCCTTCCGGGAAGGACGGCGGATCCGCCGGTCAGTCGGGGACGGTGTCGCCCGGGTCGCGGTTCAGCGCGCCGACGACGCCGACCCGCGAGGTGACGCCGAGCTTGGCGAAGATGTGCGACAGGTGCGTCTCGACGGTGCGGACGCTGACGAACAGCCGCGCGGCGATCTGGGAGTTGGTGCAGCCCTCGGCCACCAGCGCCGCGACCTCCAGCTCGCGCTTGGACAGCCCGCCCGGGTCAGCGCTGCGGCCGCCGCCGCCCGCCGGCACCCGCACCCCGAGCCGCCGCTGCTCGCGCACCGCCTGCGCGTGCAGGCCGCGGGCCCCGCACTCCTCGAACACCGCCACCGCCGTCTTGAGCTGGTCGCGGGCGGCCTTGCGGTCGCCCGCCTCGGCGTAGGCGGTGCCCGCGCGCAGGTGGCTGCGGCCCACGTCCAGCCGCAGGTCCTCGGTGGCGAAGTCGGCGGCCGCGCCCAGCGCCTCGGCGGCCGCGGCGGCGGGGTCGGTGTGCATCAGCGCGTGCGCGCGGGCCAGCCGCGCGGGGGCGTTGTGGGCGGTCAGGCCGGGCAGGACGAACGCCGCGGTGCGGTCGGCCCACTCCACCGCCGCCGGGCCGCGGCCGCGCGCCGCCTCGACGGCGGCCATGACCTCGCAGCACGACAGCAGCGTGCGCGCGTCCAGGGTGGGGTCGACGAAGTTGTTGCAGGTCTCCATGACCGCCTTGGCGCCCTCGTCGTGGCGGCCCAGCCCGAGCAGCGCCACCGCGCGGGCGTAGCGGGCCATCGAGCCCCACCACTCGCCGACGCCCGCGCCGAGCTGGATCGCCTCCTCGGCGAGGCGCAGCGCGGTGTCGTCGTCGCCGGACCACCCGGCGATCAGGCTCTGCTGGGTGAGGGCGAACACCTGCTGCTGGCCGGAGTTGAGCAGCCGCGCCTCCTCCACCGCCTCCTCGGCGGCGGCCGCGGCGTCGGCGAGGCGCCCCAGCGTCCCGTAGGAGCGGGCGAGGCCCGCCATCAGGTTGGTGACGATGTAGAGCTGGCCGGTGGCGCGGGCGACCCGCGCCGCGCGGCCGAACCGCTCGGCCGCGCCCCGGAACCGGGCCATCATCGTCTCGGCCCAGCACAGCCAGGCGATGGCGTCCATCCAGTCGGCGAGGTACTCGTCGGGCGCGGCGTCCACCAGCCGGGCCCCCGCCTCGTCGTAGCGGACCGCGTCCTCCACGCGCCCGGCCGCCAGCGCGGGCATCGGCCGCATCGCCGCGACCGCCACCTCCAGGCTGGGGTCCCAGTCGGCGGAGTTGTCGGGCATCAGGTCCAGCACGGCCTGCGCGGCGCGGAAGTCCAGCCGCATCATGCGCTCGGCGATCAGCCGCATCCGCAGCGGCACGGCGGCCGACGAGCGGGGGTCGGGCATCCGGCGCAGCTCGTCCAGCAGCAGCGCGCGGGCCTCGTTGGGCCGGTCGAGCTGGCGCTCCATCAGCGCGGCGAACCGGGCGGCGCGGCCCCGGTGCTCGTAGGCGTCGGCGGGCAGCAGCTTCAGCAGGCTGCGGGCGGTCTCGCGGCCCTCGGCCAGGTGGCCGCCGACCGACTGGACCTGCGCCAGCTCCAGCATCAGCTCCAGCCGGGACGGCGGCGCGCCGGCATCGCCGGGGCTGGAGCCGCCGGTGAGGGCGCCGTCGCCGGTCTCGGGCATCAGCCGCAGCGCGGCCTTCAGCCAGTGCGCGGCGGTGGCCGGGGCCTGCCCGGCGAACGCGCGGGCGGCCTCCACCAGCGTCGCGACGGCGTCGCGGTCGCCGACGCGCCCCGAGCGCTCCACGTGGCGGGCGCGCGCGGCGGCGGGCGCGCCGATCCGGGCCAGGTAGACCGAGATGCGGCCGTGCGCGGCCAGCCGCCACCCGGCGGCGGCCGACCCGTAGGCGGCGTGCCGCACCAGCGGGTGGCGGAAGCGGAAGCGTTCGGCGGTCGGCCGCACGATGTCGCGCGCGACCAGCTCGTCCAGCGCCGCGAGCGCGGTCTCCTCCGACACCTCCGCGGCGGCGGCGGCCAGCAGCGGCGCGAACTCGTCGGCGGCGACGGCCGCGCCCTGCGCCACCAGCAGCGCGTTGGGCGACAGGCCGCTCAACTCCAGTTGCAGGGCGGCGCGGACGGCGGGCGGCAGGTCGCCCTGCTGCTCGCCGCTCGCGAACGGCTCGGTGCTGCGCGCCAGCGCCTCCAGGTAGAAGGGGTTGCCGCCGCTGGCCTCGAACAGCTCGCGGCAGCGCGTCCGGCTGACCCGCGGCCCGAGCAGCTGGGCGACCTCGGACTCGGTGAGCGGCTCGATCGGCACCCGGTGCCCGCAGCCGCCCTGCACCGACGCGTGCACCAGCCCGGCCAGCCGCGCGGCGGCCTGCGCGGGCCGGTAGGCGACGGCGATCAGCACGCGGGCGCGCGGCGGGTGGCGGACCAGGTGGTCCAGCAGCTCGATGGTGGCGTCGTCGGCCCAGTGCAGGTCGTCCAGGATCAGCACCAGCCCGGACGGCGCGGCCAGCTCCTCCAGCAGGTGCCGCACGGTGCGGTAGAGCTGGTAGCGGGCCACCGGCGTGCTGGCGCGCGCGCCGCCGTCCAGCGCGCCGGGCACCGCGGCGAGGGGGTCGGCGAGGCCGGTCGCCAGCGAGGGGAACACCGTGGCCAGCAGCCGCACCGCGCCGGACCCGAGGTCGGGGAAGTTCTCCTCCAGGTGGTCGTCCAGCGCGTCCACCACCGCGCCGAACGGCATCTCCTGCTCGAACTCGGCGGCCCGCCCGGCCAGCGCGGCGAGCTTGCGCGCCCCGGCGGCGGCCGTCAGCTCGCCCAGTACCCGCGACTTGCCCGCGCCCGGCTCGCCCACCAGCGCCACGAACCGGAACGACCCGGCGGCGGTGGCGTCCAGCGCCTCCTCCAGCACCTGGAGCACCTGGCGCCGCCCGACCAGCGGGGCGTTCTCCGGCGTCCGGGCCAACCGGCCGTCCGCACGACCCTCCATGTCCACACCCCAACAGTGACAGGCGGTCGAACGCCGTGTTCATCCATCATTGTCGCGATCTGTGAGAATCGCGGGCGTCACTCTACCGACGGCGCCCCGACCGCGGCGGGTCAACACGCCCCCTTTCGGACGCGCCGGCCGCAGCGTGCCTGTCTCCTCCGTACGATTCGGTCCAGTGCTATCAACCGCCGTCGGGCCCCGGGTGTCAACAGACAACGGCGAACCGTGCCGTACTCGTCATCTAATAGCGTCCTCCGGGACCGGAACGGCGCGTCAGCGCCGCACCCGCGACCACAGGCGCCGGGGCGAGTCGGCGACGCGGCTCAGCGCCACCAGCGCGACCGGCGGGCGGGCGGCCGTCCCGCCGCGCAGCCCGCGCATGAAGGCGACCTGCTCCAGCGACGGCGGCCCCACCGCCAGGCTGCGCCGCGTCGCGGTGACCGCGTCGGCCTGCCCGGTGGCCACCAGGTAGGCCGCCGCCATCGAACCGGTGCGGCCCACGCCCGCGCCGCAGTGCACGAACACCGGGCCGGGCGCCTCGCGCACCGCGGCCAGGAAGCGGTCCACCTGGGCGGCGCTGGGCGTCTGCCCGTCGCGCACCGGCAGCCGCAGCACCGTCAGCCCGAGCGGGGAGACGACCTCGTGCGGCACCCGCGCGTCCCGCTCCGCGCGCAGGTCCACCACCGTGCGCACGCCGCGTTCGGCGAGGGCGCGGTAGCCGGCGGTGGTCGGGGCCGCGCCGCGCCACACGCGCTCGTCCACGCGGGCGAAGTTGTGGACGCCCGGCAGGGACGCGGCGGGCCGGTGCGCGCGCTCCGACACCCGGACCGCCTCGCTCACCAGCAGGATGGCCGCGCTGACCGCGAGCCAGGCCAGCGCGTACCCGGCGGCCCCGCCCAGCGCCATCCGGCCGAGCGTGCGGCGGCGCGGGCGGGGGAACGGCCGGGGGAGCGCCATGGGGCGAGGATAGACCGGGCGCCGGGCCGCCGCGCGGGGATCAGGGGAGGCGGCCGACGGCGGCGGCGATGCGCATCTTGCGCGCCTGCTCGGCGGGCGCGGCGCCGTCGGGCCGCCAGTCGGCGACGTCGGTGACGCCCGGCTCCAGCAGCTCCATCCCGTCGAACCAGCCCGCGATGCGCTCGCGGGACCGGAAGGTGATCTGGATCGGCCCCGGCCTGGAGGCGTGCTCCATCGCCTCGGGGTCGCTGTCGGTGGAGAACTGCGACACCACCAGGTGGCTGCCGGGGGCGAGCGGCGCGCGGAACGCCGCCACGATCGCGTCGGGGTCGGCGTCCTCGGCGATCACGTGCAGCAGCGCCACCATCAGCACCCCGACCGGCTCGGTGAAGTCGATCAGGTCGGCGATGCCGGGGTCGGCCAGCACCGAGGCCGGGTCGCGCACGTCGCCCTGCACCACCGCCAGCGAAGGGTCGGTCGCCAGCAGCGCCCGGCCGTGCGCGGCCGCGATCGGGTCCACGTCCACGTAGGCGACCCGCGCGTCCGGGTGCACCGCCCGCGCCACCTCGTGCACGTTCGGCGAGGTGGGGATGCCCGAGCCGAGGTCGACGAACTGGCGCACCCCGGCCTCGGCCAGCGCGCGCACGGCGCGGACCAGGAACGCCCGGTTGGCGCGCGCGACCGCGCGGGTGTCGGGCGCGATGGTCAGGATCGTCTGGGCCAGCTCCCGGTCGGCGGCGTAGTTGTCCTTGCCGCCGAGCAGGTAGTCGTAGCCCCGCGCGGGGCTCGGCGTGTCGACGTCGACCCCGGAGGGAGTCCGTCCGGCCCGCTCCGCCGCGTCAGATCCCTGCATGTCCGCTCCCTCACGTTGCGACCTTTCATGATCGTAAGGGGTGGAACGTGCTCCGAGGTGCCGTTTCTTGCCCGAGATGAGAGGTTTCGCGGCGATATCCTGGGCAGGAAGATCGAGATCTGGTGACGCACCGTCATCCAACGTAGGACCAGGGGGGACCGTGAGCACGCCCGACGTCACGCTCAACAACGGGATCGCGATGCCGCAGCTCGGCTTCGGAGTCTGGCAGGTGGCCGACGACGAGGCCGAGGGCGCGGTGCGGACCGCGATCGAGACCGGCTACCGCAGCATCGACACCGCGGCGGTCTACGAGAACGAGGAGGGCACCGGCCGCGCCGTGCGCGCCTCGGGGGTGCCGCGCGACGAGCTGTTCGTCACCACCAAGCTGTGGAACAGCGACCAGGGCTACGACCAGACGCTGCGCGCCTTCGACGCCAGCATGGAGCGGCTCGGCCTGGACCGGCTCGACCTGTACCTCATCCACTGGCCCATGCCGACGGTCGGGACCTACCTCGACACCTGGCGGGCCATGGAGAAGCTGCACGCCGACGGGCGTATCCGCGCCATCGGCGTCTCCAACTTCACCGTCGAGGCGCTCCGGCGCGTCATCGACGAGGCGGAGGTCGTCCCGGCCGTCAACCAGGTCGAGCTGCACCCCTACCTCCAGCAGAACGGGCTGCGCGAGTTCCACGAGGAGCACGGCATCCGCACCGAGGCGTGGAGCCCGCTCGGCCAGGGCAAGGGGCTGCTGGAGGACCCGGCGCTGGCGCCGATCGCCAAGGCGCACGGCAAGTCGCCCGCCCAGGTGGTGCTGCGCTGGCACCTGCAGCTCGGCAACGTCGTCATCCCCAAGTCGGTGACCCCGTCGCGCATCGCCGAGAACTTCGACGTGTTCGACTTCGAGCTGACCGGCGACGACATGGCGGCGATCGCCGAGCTGGACAGCGGGACGCGGCTCGGCCCGGACCCGGCCACCTTCGACGTGCGCTGACGTGCGCTGACGTGCGCTGATCGGCGCCGACCCGCGTCGAACCCGTGACGGCCGCGGCCCGGACGCCTTCCGGACCGCGGCCGCGTCAGTTCCGGGTGAGGGTGAAGTCGGCCCGGTAGTCGCCCGCCCCGATGGGGGCGCCCTGCCTGGGGTGGGGGTTGAGCGCGACCAGCCGCAGCGTGTACCCGCCCACGGCGACCTCGGCGGGCTTGAGCGTGGTGTGCAGCTCGTGCCCGGCGGGCCCGCCGCCGCCCTCGGCCACCGCCACCGCCACCGTCGCGTCGCCCTCCCAGACGCACTGCGCGCCGGTCGGGCAGCGGCTGTCGCCGGTGACGCCCTTGAACGTGACCGTCACCGCGCCGCCCGCGAGCCGGGCCGAGCCGCCCGGCGCCAGCGTGAAGACCTCGCCGGGCTCGACCGGCGTCCCGGCCGGGCCCGGACCGCCGTCGCCCCCGCCGCCCTCCCCGGGCGCGGACGAGGCCGAGCCGCAGCCCAGCAGCATCATCGGCACCGTCAGCGCCAGCGTGACCAGGCACGATCCCATGCGTCTGCTCATGGGAACCACTCTAACGGGGACAGTCACGCACAGCAGAGGTCAAGTCACCCATAGTGATTTCGGGAGGGTGCCGGAGGGGCGGCGCGTTCACCGGTCGGCCGTCCAAGGTTGGCCGGGCCGCCATCGGACATCCCCTGGCCGGGGCACCCGCCGCCGGTTACCTTCCGGGGGCGGTGATCTTCCGGCGACGGGCGCCGGGGAGGCCGCCGGGAGAGGAGCCCCCATGCTCGCCGGTGCACCCGAGACAGGACGCCTCCGCGTGCGCGCCGCCCTGCTGGCGGCCGGCGCGGTGCTGCTGCCGATGCTGGCGCTGACCGGTTCCGCCGAGGCCGCGCCGGACCACGGACCCGGGGCCCGGCCCCTGGTCGTCGGCCACCGCGGCGCGCCCGGCTACCGCCCCGAGCACACGCTGGCCTCCTACGAGCTGGCCGTGCGGATGGACGCCGACTACATCGAGCCCGACCTCGTCCCCACCAAGGACGGCCAGCTGGTCGCCCGGCACGAGAACGAGATCGGCGGCACCACCGACGTGGCGAGCCGCCCCGAGTTCGCCGGCCGCAGGACCACCAAGAACATCGACGGCAGGCCCGTCACCGGCTGGTTCACCGAGGACTTCACCCTCGCCGAGCTGAAGACGCTGCGCGCGGTCGAGCGGCTGCCCGACGTCCGCAAGCGCAACACCCTCTACAACGGCCGCTACCAGGTGCCGACCCTCCAGGAGGTCATCGACCTCGCCAAGCGGCTCGGCCGCAAGTACGACCGGCGCATCGGCGTCTTCCCCGAGACCAAGCACCCGACCTACTTCCGGTCGATCGGGCTGCCGCTGGAGGAGACCCTGATCCGGACGCTGCGCCGCAACGGCCTGGACCACCGCGACGGCCGCGCCGTCGTCCAGTCCTTCGAGCCGACCAGCCTGCGCATCCTGGACAAGGGCCTGAAGGTGCCGGTGCTCCAGGCGATCTCCACCTCCGGCGCGCCCTACGACACCGTCGCGGCGGGCAGGGGCCCGACCTTCGACGACATGGTCACCCCGGCCGGGCTGAAGGAGATCTCCACCTACGCCGACCTGATCGGCCCCGAGAAGACCCGGGTGATCCCCAACAAGCCCGACGGCACCATCGGCGCCCCGACCCCGCTGGTCAAGGACGCGCACAAGGCCGGGCTGAAGGTCATCGTCTACACCTTCCGCAACGAGAACCAGTTCCTGCCGCGCGACCTGCGCGTCGGCACCGCGCCCGGCGACTACGGGCAGGCGTTCAGGGAGTACGAGCTGTTCTTCCGGACCGGCATCGACGGCGTCTGGAGCGACAACCCCGACACCGCCGTCGAGGCCCGCGCCGACTTCCTTGGCGACAAGGGGCAGCCCGGGTAGCCCGGGTCAGGCCCGCCAGCGGGCCAGCACGGCGTCCACGGTGCCGCGGATGCGGGCGCGCGCCTCGGTCCGCGGCACCCCCGCCATCAGCAGGTCGTCGTAGTCGGTGTCCCGGTGCCGCACCGAGGCGATCACCGCCAGGGTGACCGCCTCCGGCTCCAGGTCGCGCCCGGCCGCCGTGCGGCCGACCCGCCCGCTGCCGCGCTGCCCGGCGTGCCGCGCGATCTCCTCGGCGCGGTCGGCCGGGCAGCCCGGGAACAGCCGTCGGACCTGCGCCGCCATCGCCTCCTGGAACTCCACGTCCTGGGTCGCGCGCCGCTCCCGGTCGCGGTCGCGGCGGCGCGCCCGCAACTCCTCGTCGGCCAGGCACTGCTCCTCGGCGCGCTCCAGCGCCGCCTCCTCCACCAGCAGGCCGCGCCGCTCGTACCGCTTGCGGCGGCGGTTGTGCTCCACGACCGCCACCGACAGGCGGCTCTCCTTCTTGGCGCGCCGGGTCAGCGCCGCGTCGCCGGACGGCAGGAACACCAGGTGGTCCAGGTCGGCGCAGGACAGGCACAGCGGCGCGCCGTCCTCCACCAGCTGGAAGCCGCCGGTGCGGTGGCAGGACGGGCAGCCCCAGCCCGGATCGGCCGGGACCAGCGCCTCCAGGTCGGGGGCCTGGTCGAGCTTGGCGGCCAGCCGGGCGCGCTGCGCGGCGGTCATGCCGGGGGAGACCCAGTGCGTGCGGAACGCCCGCTCGCCGTCGTCGCCGGAGCCCTCGCCGTCCCCGGTGAAGCGCAGCGGGCGGCGGTCGCGGGTCGCGGCGGTGTAGGCGGCCTCGACCGGCTCCAGCCCGCGCTCGCGCGCCCATTCGCCCAGCGCCCGCGCGGCGGCGGCCAGCCGGTCGGGCCGCACGGTCATCGCGGCGGCCAGCGGGTCCACCCGGCCCTGCCGCCACTCGGTCACCTGGGCCTGCTTCAGCCAGCGCAGCCGGACGAACACCTCCACCGCCGACACCGACCGGGACCGCCGCATCAGCTCCTCGGCGGCCTCGCCGACCCGGCGGCCCACCCGGGAGTCACGCACCTCGCTCACCCGGGCCACCGTAGCGGAAGGCGCGCACCGGCCGGGCGGGCGAACGGGCAGGTGGCCGGGGCGTCTTGCCGGAATGCGGAGGATCGTGTAATCGTTTACACAGCATCGCTTGTAATCGTTTACATTGAGGTCGCAGGTCGAGCGGGGAGGTGACGATGGCGAGCGTGAAGGACGTGGCCAGGCTGGCGGGCGTCTCGGTGGCCACCGTCTCGCGCGTGCTGAACGAGAGCGCGGCGGTGAGCCCCGGGGCGCGCGCCCGGGTCCTGGCCGCGGTGGACGAGCTGGGCTACCGGCCCAACGCCGTCGCCCGGTCGCTGCGCACCGACGCCACCCGCACGATCGGCCTGGTGATCGGGGACATCCTCAACCCCTTCTTCACCGAGCTGGCCCGCGCCGTGGAGGACCAGGCCCGCGCGCTGGGCCTGTCGGTGGTGATCGGCAACGCCGACGAGCGGCCCGAGCGGCAGGACCACTACGTGCGCACGCTGCTGGAGCAGCGGGTGGACGGGCTGCTGCTGTGCCCCACCGCCGAGATCACCCCGCTGGTGCGCGACACCGTGGCGGCCGGGCTGCCGCTGGTCTTCCTGGACCGCACGCTGCCGGGCCTGGAGGTCCCGGCGGTGCGCGCCGACGGGGCGGCCGCGATCGACGCGCTGGTGGCCCACCTGCGGGGGCTGGGGCACCGCCGGATCGCGTTCGTGTCGGGCCCGGCGCTGCTGTCCACCGGCCGCGAGCGCACCGACGCGTTCATCTCCGCGCTGGCGCGGCACGGGCTGGAGGTGCGGCCGGAGTACCTGGAGGCCGGGGACTTCCAGGCCGCCAGCGGCCGGGCCGGGGCCGCGCGGCTGCTGGACCTGCCCGAGCCGCCCGAAGTGATCTTCGCCGGGGACAACCTCATGGCCCTCGGCGCGCTGGACGAGATCCGGGCCCGCGGGCTGCGGATCCCCGGGGACGTGGGCCTCGCCTCCTATGACGACGTGCCCTGGTTCACCCATCTCGACCCGCCGATCACCGCGATCGGCCAGCCCGTCCAGGACCTGGGCCGCCGGGCCGTGCGCGCGCTCGCCGAGCGCGTCGCGGGCCGCCCGGTGGAGCCGGTGACGCTCCAGGCGAGGCTGCTGGTACGGCGTTCCTGCGGGGAAACGGAAGGGAGCGGCTGACATGACCCCAGCCACCGATGAAAGCGGCGGGCAGGCCCCGCCGATACTGCGGGTGCGCGGCCTGCGCAAGGGCTTCCCCGGCGTGGTCGCCCTGGACGGGGTGGACTTCGACCTGCGCCCCGGCGAGGTGCACGTGCTGCTCGGCGAGAACGGCGCGGGCAAGAGCACCCTGATCAAGACCCTGTCGGGCGCGCACCGCCCCGACGAGGGCGTGATCGAGGTGGACGGGCGCCCGGTGGAGGTCCACTCGGCCGAGGACGCCGAGAAGCTGGGCATCGCCACCATCTACCAGGAGTTCAACCTGGTGCCGGAGCTGACGGTGGCCGAGAACCTGTTCCTGGGGCGCCAGCCGCGCCGGTTCGGGCTGATCGACCGGCGGGCGATGGACGCCGCCGCCCGCGACCTGCTGGAGCGGGTCGGGGTGGCGGTCGAGCCGGGCCGGCGGATGGGCGACCTCGGCATCGCCCGCGCCCAGATGGTGGAGATCGCCAAGGCGCTGAGCCTGGACGCGCGCGTGCTGATCATGGACGAGCCGACCGCCGTGCTGACCACCGGCGAGGTGGAGCGGCTGTTCGCGATCGTGCGCGCGCTGCGCGACCAGGGCGTGGCGATCGTGTTCATCACCCACCACCTGGAGGAGATCCCGCAGGTCGGCGACCGGGTGACGGTGCTGCGCGACGGGAGGTCGGTGGCGCAGGTGCCCGCCGACACCCCCGAGGAGGAGCTGGTGCGCCTGATGGTGGGCCGGTCGATCGAGCAGCAGTACCCGCGGGAACGTTCCAAGGCCGGCGAGCCGCTGCTCAAGGTCCGCGACCTGGGCCGCGACGGCGTCTTCGAGGGCGTGTCCTTCGAGGTGCGCGCCGGCGAGGTCGTGGGGCTGGCCGGGCTGGTCGGCGCGGGCCGCACCGAGGTGGCCCGCGCGGTGTTCGGCGCCGACCGCTACGACAGCGGCGAGGTCGTCGTCGCCGGCGAGGCGCTGCCCGGCGGCGACGTGCACGCCGCGATGGAGGCCGGGCTCGGCCTGGTCCCCGAGGACCGCAAGGGCCAGGGCCTGGTGCTCGGCGCGGACGTGGCCGAGAACCTCGGCATGGTGACGCTGAGCAAGGCCGTCAGGGGCGGCCTGGTGGACCGGGCCGGGCAGCGCCGCGCGGCCGCCGGGATCGCCGAGAAGCTGAACGTGCGGATGAGCGGCCTGCGCCAGGAGGTCCGCACGCTGTCGGGCGGCAACCAGCAGAAGATCGTCATCGGCAAGTGGCTGCTGGCCGACGCCAAGGTGCTGATCCTCGACGAGCCGACGCGCGGCATCGACGTCGGCGCCAAGGTCGAGATCTACCGGCTGATCAACTCTCTCACCGCCTCCGGGCACGCGGTGCTCATGATCTCCAGCGACCTCCCCGAGGTGCTGGGCATGAGCGACCGGGTGCTGGTGATGGCGCGCGGCCGCCTGGCCGGCGCGCTGGCGGGCGAAGAGGCCACACAGGACGCGGTGATGGCGCTGGCCGTCTCCGGTGCCGACGGCACCGGCGCGGGGGAAGGATCGTGATGTCCACGGAAACGCTGCGCGAGCAGCCGCACAAGAACGAGGGCGGTGCCGGGCGGACCGCGCGGCGCCTGCTGGGCGAGAACGGCGCGCTGGTCGGCCTGGTCGTCCTGGTGGTCGCGCTGGCCCTGCTGTCGGGCGACTTCCTGACGGTGACCAACCTGCTGAACGTCGGGGTGCAGGCGGCGGTGACCGCCATCCTGGCCTTCGGCGTCACCTTCGTCATCGTCACCGCCGGGATCGACCTGTCGGTCGGCGCGGTCGCCGCGCTGTCGGCGGTGGTGCTGGCCTGGACCGCCACCGAGGGCGGGGTGCCCTGGCCGCTGGCGCTGGTGCTGGCGATCGTGGTCGGCGTCGCCGCCGGCCTGGTCAACGGGGCGCTGATCGCCTACGGGAAGCTCCCGCCGTTCATCGCCACGCTGGCGATGCTGGGCGTGGCGCGCGGCCTGGCCCTGGTGATCTCCGACGGCAGCCCGATCGCGCTGCCCTCGGCGGTCACCCACCTCGGCGACACCATCGGCTCCTACCTGCCGGTCCCGGTCCTCATCATGATCGCGATGGGGCTGCTGACCGCGCTGGTGCTGGCCCGCACCTACTCCGGCCGCGCGATGTACGCGATCGGCGGCAACGAGGAGGCCGCCCGGCTGTCGGGCATCCGGGTGAACCGGCAGAAGCTGGTCACCTACGCCCTGTCGGGCGCGTTCGCGGCCGTCGCCGGCATCGTGCTGGCCAGCCGCCTGGCCTCGGCGCAGCCGCAGGCCGCCAACGGCTACGAGCTGGACGCGATCGCCGCGGTCGTCATCGGCGGCGCGAGCCTGTCGGGCGGCAAGGGCAAGGCGTTCGGCACCCTGGTCGGCGCGCTCATCCTGGCGGTGCTGCGCAACGGCCTGAACCTGCTGTCGGTGTCGGCGTTCTGGCAGCAGGTCGTGATCGGCGTGGTCATCGCGCTGGCGGTCCTGCTGGACACCGTGCGGCGGCGCGGGCTGCGGATGCGCCCGGCCGCCTTCTGGGCCGGCGGCGCCGCGGTCGTGGCGGTCGTGGCCGCGATCGCGGTGGGCGTGGCCTCCACCGGCGACAAGACCGGCACCACCGGCGCGGCCGGCGGCGGGAACATGAAGATGGGCCTGTCGGTGTCGACCCTGAACAACCCCTTCTTCGTGCAGTTCCGGCAGGGCGCCGAGGACGAGGCGAAGAAGCAGGGCGTGGCGCTGACGGTGGGCGACGCGCAGAACGACGCCTCCCAGCAGGTCAACCAGGTGCAGAACTACGTCAGCCAGGGCGTGAAGTCGATCGTCATCAACCCGGTGGACTCCGACGCCGCCGCGCCCGCCGTCCAGGCGGCCGAGCGCGCCGACATCCCGGTGGTCGCCGCCGACCGCGGCGTCAACGGGGCGAAGGTCGCCCAGATGATCGCCTCCGACAACGTCGCGGGCGGCCGGCTGGCGGCCGAGCAGCTCGCCAAGGACATGGGCGGCAAGGGCAAGGTCGCCTGGATCCAGGGGCAGGCCGGGACCTCGGCCTCGCGCGAGCGCGGCCAGGGCTTCGCCGAGGGCATCAAGAAGTTCCCCGGCATCCAGGTGGTCGCCAAGCAGCCCGCCGACTTCGACCGCACCAAGGGCCTGGACGTCATGACCAACCTCATGCAGTCCAACCCGGACGTGACCGGCGTGTTCGCCGAGAACGACGAGATGGCGCTCGGCGCGGTCAAGGCGCTGGGCGGCAAGGCCGGCAAGCAGGTCAAGGTCGTCGGCTTCGACGGCACCCCCGACGGCATCAAGGCCGTCCAGGCGGGCACGCTCAGCGCCACCGTCGCCCAGCAGCCCCGGCTGCTCGGCCAGATGGCGGTGCAGAGCGCGGTCAAGGCCGCCAAGGGTGAAAAGATCGACGCCACGCAGGCGGTGCCGGTGAAGATGGCCACCCGGCAGAACGCCGCCGAGTTCGCCACCTCGTGACAGGAGTCCCCGTGCCAGTCGAGCAGGCGTCCGCGCAGCAGGAGGTCGTCGTGGTGGGGTCGGTGAACGCCGACCTGGTGGTCGGCGTGGAGCGCCGCCCCGCCGCGGGGGAGACGGTCCTGGGCTCCGACCTCGCCACCCATCCGGGCGGCAAGGGCGCCAACCAGGCGGTCGCCGCCGCCCGGCTGGGCGGCCGGGTCGCGATCGTCGGCCGCGTCGGCGACGACGGGCACGGGGAGCTGCTGCGCGCCTCGCTGGCCGAGGCGGGCGTGGAGCTGGCCCACCTGGCCACGACGCCCGGCCCGACCGGCGTCGCGCTGATCACCGTGGACCCCGACGGCGACAACAGCATCATCGTCTCGCCGGGCGCCAACGCCCGGCTCACGCCGCAGGACGCGGCGGCGGCCCGCGAGCTGATCGCGGGCGCGGCGGTGGTGTCGTTCCAGCTGGAGATCCCGCAGGACACGGTGCTGGCGGCCGCCCGCGCGGCGGCCGCCGGGGGCGCCCGGGTGGTGCTCAACCTGTCGCCCGCCGCGCCCGTCCCGGCCGAGCTGCTGGCGGCGTGCGACCCGCTGGTGGTCAACGAGCACGAGGCGGCGTTCCTGCTGCCCGAGCACGCGGCCGACGACGACCCGGCCGTGCTGGCGGCCGCGCTGCTGGAGCGCGGCCCCCGCTCGGTCGTGATCACCCTGGGGGCCGACGGCGCGCTGGTGGCCGACGGCACGGTCACCCGGGCCGTGCCGTCGCCGAAGGTGGAGCCGGTGGACACCACCGGCGCGGGGGACGCCTTCACCGCCGCGCTGTGCCTGCGGCTGGCGCGCGGCGACGACCTGGAGACCGCCGCCCGGTTCGCGGTGCGGGTCGGCGCGGCGGCCGTGCGGCGGCCGGGCGCGCAGAGCTCCTACCCGACCGGCGCGGACGAGCTGCCCGCCTGATCCTCGTTCTCGCGGACCCGCTCCGGCGCCGCCGCTTTGCGGCGGCGCCGGAAGGCCGCCAGCGCGCCGACCAGCACGGCCACGGCCGCCACCAGCCCGGCGAGCGCCAGCGGTGACCGGCCGAAGACCTCCAGCCAGCCCCACACCACCGCGTACCCGCCGACCACCCACGGCGGCGTCCACAGCACCGCACCGACCATCGAGGCGACCATGAAGCGGGGCAGTGGCATCCGCATCACCCCCGCGCAGACCGGGATCGCGTGCCGGATGCCGGCCACCCAGTGCGCGCCGATGATCGCCAGCATGCCGCGCCGCGCCACCAGCGCCTCCACCCGGCGCAGCCGGTGCTCGCCGATCTTGCGGCCGAGCCGTGAGGTGTAGATCCGCGGCCCGACGCCGCGGCCGATCCAGTAGTACACCTGGCCGCGCACGAAGATGATCGCCACGGCCACCACCACGCCCAGCCACAACGGCATGCCCCAGAAGGTGTCTCGCATCGTGCGGGGTTCCCCGTTCCCAGATCGGCGGACCGGCGGCGGCCGGAGGCGTCGGCTCGATGTTAGGTCTACCTAACCTGCAAAGCCAACGGTGCCGGGTCCGGGTAGGTTCGGTCCGCATGGAGGTCCTCGACGCGCACCGCGCCCTGGCGGCCCGGCTGCTGCCCGATGCCGACCCGGACGCGCTCACCGTCCGGCAGGGGCAGTTCCACACGGTGCTCATCGCTTCCGACCGCGTCGTGTGCCTGCCCCGCACCGAGGCGGCGGCCGCGAGGCTGCCCGAACGGGCGGCCAGGCTGCGCGCGCTCAGCGGGCTCGACCTTGGTTTCCGCATCCCCGAGCCGCTCGCCGACGGCACCGTCCAAGGCCCGGACGAGCCGCCGTTCCTGCTGCTCAGCCGCGTCCCCGGAGCGCCGCTGGAGCCCGGCGCGCTCGACGACCCCCGGGCCGCCGGAGCCGTGGCGGCGCAGTACGCCGCGCTGCTGGCCGCGCTGGCGGAGGCGGGGACGGACCCTGCGGTGCGGGCGGCGCTGCCCCGGACGCCGGAGGACCGGTGGCGGCGGTTCGCGGCGGACGTGCGCGCGGAGCTGTTCGGCATGATGTCCGACGCCGGGCGGCGGCGGGCCGAGCGGGAGCTGGCGGCGGCCGAAGGGCTCCCGCCCCTCGCCGGCGCGGTGGTGCACGGCGACCTCGGCCCCGAGAACGTGCTGTGGGAGGACGTCGGCGACGGCCCGCCCCGGCTCGGCGGAGTGATCGACTGGGACGAGGCCGCCCTCGGCGACCCGGCCGAGGACCTGGCGGCCATCGGCGCGGGCCACGGGCGCGGCCTCCTGGAGCGGGTGCTCGCGCTGCGCGGCCGGCCGGACGCGGGACTGGCCGCCCGCATCGCCGCGATCGGCGGCACCTTCGCCCTCCAGCAGGCGCTGGCCGCCCATCGCGACGGCGACGCGGGAGAGCTGGCGGACGGGCTGGCCGACTACTGAGGCGGCGGTTGGTGAGGCGGCCGGTTGTCGAGGCGGTCGGATCGCCGAGACGTCAGGCGACCGGGCGCAGGTGGGACAGCTCGTCGGCGACGTCCCACACGTCGGCGCCCAAGTCCATGGCGCTGAGCAGGTGGACGTCGTCGCCGGTGTCGATCTCCAGCAGCCGGGAGCGGACGCCCCAGCGGGTGCGCTCGTCCACCCGGATGACCTGGATCCGCTCCCAGGGCACCCGCACCCGCCGCGCGTAGCCGCTGACGACCGTCAGCCCGTCGGCGTCGGCGGCCAGCCGGACGGGGGCCAGCAGGTCGCGCAGCGCGAGCGCGGCCAGCCCGGCCGCGCCGATGGAGGTGATCACCAGGCGCTGGCCGTCGCCGATCGAGGTGATCGCCCAGACGGTTACCAGCACGGCGGCGGCGCAGGTCAGCACGGTCAGCTTGGGCGACACCCGCCATTGGGCCGCCGGACCGTTCGCTCGGGTCACCCCCCTCACGGTAGCGGGGGCTGGCGCCCGGACCAGACAGCCGGTAGAGAGTTCGGAACACGGCAGAAGCGGGCAAGTAGGGCGGGATATGAGATTCAAGGTGCGCGAGCGGATCGTGGGGATCGGCAACGACTCCTGGATCGAGGACGAGTCCGGCGAGCGGGCCTTCCTCGTGGACGGCAAGGTGCTGGGCGTCCGGCAGACCTTCGAGCTGAAGGACCCCGACGGGGCGGTGCTGGCGGTGATCCGCCGCAAGATGCTCGGCATCCACAACGCCATGACCGTCGAGCGCGACGGGCGGCAGGCGGCGGTGGTGCGCAAGCACCTGATCAACTTGCCGCGCGACCGCTTCACCGTGGAGCTGGCCGGCGGCGGCGAGTGGGCGGTGAGCGGGAACGTCCTGCACAAGCAGTACACCGTCGAGGGGGAGGCGGGCCGGATCGCGGTGATCGCCCGCAAGTGGGTGCGCGTCCGCGACGCCTACGAGGTGGAGATCCCCGACGACACCCCCGACGTGCCGCTGGTGCTGGCGGTGGCGGTCGCGGTGGACACCCTCGCCGAGGGCAAGGGCGGCTGAGAAAGGGCGGCCGGGCAAGGGGATCCGGGCGCCGCGGACCGTACGCGGTTCGGTAGCGTCTGGGCCATGCGACTCGGAGTGCTGGACGTGGGTTCGAACACGGTGCATCTGCTGGTGGTGGACGCGCATCGTGGCGCGCGCCCGCTGCCGGCGTTCTCGCACAAGGCGGAGCTGAGGCTGGCCGCCCACCTGGAGGACGACGACCGGCTCTCCGCCGAGGGCGAGCACAAGCTGCGCGCCTTCGTCGAGGAGGCCATGCAGGTCGCCGAGGACAAGGGCGTGGAGGACCTGGTCGCCTTCGCCACCTCGGCGGTGCGCGAGGCGGTCAACGGCGAGGAGATCCTGGCCCGCATCCGCGCCGACATGCAGGTGGACATCGGCGTGCTGTCGGGCGCCGACGAGGCCAAGCTCACCTTCCTGGCGGTGCGCCGCTGGTTCGGCTGGTCGTCGGGGCGGCTGCTGGTGGTCGACATCGGCGGCGGCTCGCTGGAGATCGCCTCGGGCATCGACGAGGAGCCGGACGTGGCGATCTCGCTGCCGCTGGGCGCGGGCCGGCTGACCCGCGACTGGTTCACCGCCGACCCGGTGCCGCCGGAGGAGGTGCGCAACCTGCGCCGGCACGTGCGCGCCGAGATCGCGCGCCGCGTCGGCGAGGTCGCCCGCTACGGCGTGCCCGACCACGCGGTGGCGACCTCCAAGACCTTCAAGCAGCTGGCCCGGATCGCCGGGGCCGCGCCCTCCTCCGAGGGGCCGTTCCTCAAGCGCTCGCTCGACCACGGGGACCTGACCGAGCTGGCCGAGAAGCTGGCCCGGATGACGCCCGAGGACCGCGCCGCGCTGCCGGGGGTCTCCGAGCGGCGCGTGCCGCAGCTCCCGGCCGGGGCGATCGTGGCCGACGCCGCGATGGACCTGTTCGGCCTGCCGGAGCTGGAGGTCTGCCCGTGGGCGTTGCGCGAGGGCGTGATCCTGCGCCGGCTGGACATGATCACCGGCTGACCTACCAGTTCGGGTGGCCCAGCGTGTGGCCCTTCGGGGTGAGCACGGTGTCGCCCTTGCCGTCGGCCGCCCGCACGGCGCGCAGCTGCGGCGTCTCGGTCGGGCCGTGCGCGTAGCAGACCCACTTGCCGTCGGCCGACCAGGCGGGGTCCATGTCGTGGCCGGACCGCTTGACCAGCGCGTGCGGCCCGCGCCCGTCGGCGCCGACGAGCCAGATGTCGGCGCCGGGGCTGCCGCCGCGCGTGTAGGCGATCTGCTCGCCGTCGGGCGACCACTCGGGGTCCACCGACCGCACGCCGTCCTTCGTCACGCGCGTCCAGTCGGCCGGGCTGTCGGGCGACAGGGTGTAGATCTGCTCGACGCCGTCGCGCTTGCTCCAGAACGCGATGCGGCCGGTGGAGGACCACATGGGGTCGTCCTTGTCGGCGCCGTCGGTGGTGAGCTGGCGCGGGGAGCCCTTGCCGTCCGCCGGCACGGTGAAGATCTGCCGGACGCCGCCCGCCCGGCCCATGAACGCCAGCAGCGTGCCGTCGGGCGACCAGGTCACCCGCCCCCCGGCCATCCGGTCGGTGACCCGGCGCGGCCGGCTGCCCTCGGCGTCGGTCACCCACGCCTCGCTCTTGCCGTCGAGGGAGCGGGTGAAGGCGATCTGCGACCGGTCGGGGGAGCGCTCGGGCAGGATGTCGCAGGTGTCGCCGCGGACCAGCGTGGTCGGCGCGGGCGAGCCGGGCGTGTAGACGCCGATGTCGCCGTGGCACTCCTTGGGCCAGCCCGGCTCGGTGTCGATCCGCACGAGCATCGGTTCGGCGGGCGGCTTGTCCGCCGCGCCGGCGGGCGGCGCGGCCGCCGGCGCGGAACTGGTGCCGCTCCCGCCTTCGGGCTTGCCGCCTCCATCGGCGTTGGCCTGCACGAACAGGTAGGTGCCTGCTGCCGCGGCCGCGACCAGGACGGCCGCCGCTCCTACCGCCAGCGGCCCGGAGCGGCGCGTCCGCCGGTGCGAGGGCGGCGCGACGGGCAGGGGGACGGGCTGGGGCGGGAACGTGGAGGCGGGATCGGTGCCGGGCACCGGCATGGCGGGCGGCGGGCCGGACGGCTCGGTGCGCTGCCGCGCGGCCGGGTCGGTGCCGGGCTCGGAGCCGGACGCCGGATCGGCGGCGGGCTCGGGCGTCGGTGCGGGTCCGGGCGGGGGATAGGGCACGAACGCGGGCGCGGGGCCGCGCGCGGACCTGGGGGGTGACTCGGGCGCTGGGCCAGGTGCAGACTCGTGCGCGGAGCCCGGCGCAGACTCTGGCGTCGGCTCAGGTGCGGACTGAGGTGCCGAGCTGGGGGCCGAGCCCGGAGTTGCGCGGGGCGCCGAGTCTGGTGCGGAGGCAGGGGCCGAGCCGTGTGCTGAGGCGACTGCGGGGTCTTCCGCAGGAGCGGGCGTGTGCTCCCTAGCAGGTCCGGACGGTGCTCCCGCGTCCGGTCGCGGCGCGGGCACGCCCGGGAGCGGGGCGACGTGGCGGGCGCCGGGGTCGGTGACGGTCTCGCCCGGGTTAGGCGGGAGCACAGGCGGGGCCGTCCACGCCTCGCCCAGCGTCGTGTTGACGTCGGACTCGGTCGCCCCGCCGCCGACCAGCGTCAGCAGCAGGCCGCGCGCGGTGGGGCGGCGCTCGGGCTCCTTGCTCAGCGCCTCGCGGACGAGCCCGGCCAGCGGCTCGGTGAGCGCGCCCAGTTCGGGCTCGGCGTGCAGGGCGCGGCCCACCATGATCTGGAAGGAGCCCTGGCCGAACGGGTTGCGGCCGTTGGCGGCGTAGGCGACCAGGCAGCCCCAGGCGAAGACGTCCACCGCCGGGGAGACCTGCTGGGTGGTGATCTGCTCGGGCGCGATGTAGCCGGGGGTGCCGACGACCTGGCCGGTGCGGGTGTGCCCGCTCGCCTCGTCCAGCGCGCGGGCGATGCCGAAGTCGATGACGCGCGGGCCGGTGATCGACAGCAGCACGTTGCTGGGCTTGAGGTCGCGGTGCACCAGGCCCGCCGAGTGGATCGCCACCAGCGCGGCCGCGACGCCGACCGCGACGCCGTGCAGCATCCCCGGCGACAGCGGGCCGTTGTCGGACACGTGCTGGAGCAGCGAGGGGCCGTCGATGTACTCGGTGACCAGGTAGGCCGTCCCCAGGTCCTCGCCGTGCCGCAGCACCTGCGCGGTGCAGAACGAGGCGACCCGCTCGGCGTTGCGCGCCTCGTCGTGGAAGCGGGCGAGGAACGCGCGGTCGTCGGCCAGCTCGGGCCGCACGATCTTGACCGCGACCGGATGGCCGTCCGGACCCCGCCCCAGGTAGACCGCGCCCATGCCGCCCTCGCCGATGCGGCCCTGGAGGGCGTACGGGCCGACGCGGGTGGGGTCGGTGGGGCGCAGCTCGCGCACGGGCGCGACCCCGGGCCGGACACGCGGGCTCTCCATCAACGCTCACCTCTCGGCCCCCGGGGGGCGCTCCGCCGGGACGGCGGAGCGCGGTCTCTCACCGGGTTCTCACGATGTCAGAGGACCGCCCGGACGGGCCAGAGTCAAGAGAAGGCAAAGCACCGCCCAAGCGGTTCTCGCTCTGGGAAAAAACTCTGGCAGCACCGAACAGTTGCGACAAATGCTGACAGAGCCGGGCATACGCTGCCTGTCATCCAGGGCGGCGGGCAGCAGACGGGGGTAGGGCTTTGTTCGTGGGGGCGCGGCGGCGGAGGCGGGAAGGGCCGCGGGCGGGACGGCGCGGCTGGGCGCTGCGCGCGGCGGCGGCGCTGGCCGCCGGGACGCTGGCGGCGGGCTGCGGCGCGTCCCCCGAGCGGCACGTCCGGCCGGTCTCCGACGCGACCGCGATGCACGTCGTCGACCCCGGCGCGGTGCCGGGCCTCACCACGGTGACCCGCAACGAGCAGGACGGGCGGCGGCACCTGTACGCCGCCTACCCGAAGATCCCGGGTGCGGACGCGCTGAGCGAGGCGCTCGCGCGCGCCGAGGACGAGCGCGTCCGGCCGTTCCTGGACAACCTGCCCGCCGGCGCGGGGCGGGCCGGCGGCGCGGTGCCCGAGCTGAACATCAAGTGGTCGCTGGCGGCCGCGTCCGGCAGCGTGGTGGGCGTGCGGCTGGTGGCGTCGGAGTTCACCGGCGCCTCGGCGGGGGAGTCGCGCCGCACCCTCTGGTACGACGGGCGCACCGGCCTGGTGCGGCGCTCGGCCGACCTGGTGGACGGCGACCGGGGGCTGCGCGGGCTGGCCGAGCAGGTCAAGCGGCGGCTGGCGGGCAAGGGCGACCCCGGCCGGGTGACCGCCGAGGCCGCCGCCTACCCGTCGCTGGCCTTCAACGACGGCGGCGACCTGGTGGTGGAGTTCAGCGACTACGCCGTCGCGCCGGGCTCGGCGGGCCGGGTCGCGGTCGTGCTGGACCGCGCCGCCTACGAGCCGCTGCTGTCGGACTTCGGGCGGCGTGCGCGCGCCGCCGCGCAGGCGCCCCACCCCAGGCTGGAGCTCGACGGGACGTCCGGCGCGTCCGGCCTCGCGGCCGTCGCCTCCACCGGGGCCGCTCACACCGCCACCGCGCCCGCGCCCGGCGGCGCCCCGGCGCGGACCGACTGCACGCGGGCCAAGTGCGTCGCGCTGACCTTCGACGACGGCCCCGGCCCCTACACCGCGCGGCTGCTGGACGACCTCGCCGCGGCCAAGGCGCGCGCCACCTTCTTCGTCGTCGGCGACAACGCCGACGTCCACGCCGACCTGCTGCGCCGCGAGGCCGCCGAGGGGCACGAGATCGGCAACCACACCCAGAGCCACCGCGACCTGAGCCGCCTGCCGGCGGTGAAGGTCAACTCCGACGTGCAGCGCACCCAGCAGGTCGTGCGCGGCACCGTCGGCCGGGCCCCGACGCTGCTGCGCCCGCCCTACGGCGCGACCGACGCGACCGTGGCGGGGGTCGCGAGGTCGCTGGGCCTGCAGCAGATCATGTGGAGCGTCGACACCGAGGACTGGCGCGACCGCGACTCCGAGATCGTGGCGAACCGTGCGGTGAAGCACGCTCGCCCCGGTGCGGTGATCCTGATGCACGACATCCACCGGACGACCGTGGACGCGGTGCCCGACATCCTGCGGCGGCTCGCCGGCAAGGGCTACACCTTCGTGACCGTGTCGGACCTGCTGGCGGGCAGGAACGTACCGCCCGGCGGGCGCTTCGGGGGCGAGTGACTATCCTGCCGCCATGACGGCGGACGAAGGGGCGCGGGCGATCGAGTGGACCGGGGCCGGGCTGCGGCTGATCGACCAGACCGCGCTTCCGGGCCGCCTGGTGCACCTGGACGTCGCCGACGTGGACGCGCTGGTGGACGCGATCGTGCGGCTGGCGGTGCGGGGCGCGCCCGCGCTGGGCGTCGCCGGCGCGTTCGGCGTGGCGATCGCGCTGCGCCAGGCCGCCGCCGAGGGCTGGGACGCCGCCGCGCTGGACGGCGCGATCGACCGCGTCCGGCAGGCGCGCCCGACCGCCGTCAACCTCGCGGCGGGCGTGGACCGGGTCCGCCCCCTGGTGCCCCAGGGCGTGGACGCCGTCGTCGCCGAGGCGCAGGCGCTGCTGGAGGAGGACGTGCGCGGCAACCGCGCCATCGGCGCGCACGGCGCGGACTGGATTCTCGCGCACGCGGGGGAGGGGCGGCGGGTGCGCGTCCTCACCCACTGCAACGCGGGGGCGCTGGCCACCGCCGGGTGGGGCACGGCGTTGGGCGTCGTCCGCGAACTGCACGCCCGCGACCGCTTGGAGGTCGTCTACGCCGACGAGACCCGGCCGCTGCTCCAGGGGTCGCGGCTCACCGCCTGGGAGCTGGAGCAGGCGGGCGTCCCCTACTTCGTGCAGGCCGACGCGGCGGCCGCGTCCACGATCCTGCGCGGCCTGGTGGACGTCGCGGTCATCGGCGCCGACCGCGTCGCCGCCAACGGCGACACCGCCAACAAGGTCGGGTCGGTCGGGGTGGCGCTGGCGTGCCGGGCGGCCGGGATCCCGTTCGTGGTCGCCGCCCCGTGGAGCACCGTCGACCTGGCGACGCCGTCGGGCGAGGCGATCCCCATCGAGGAGCGCCCCGGCGGCGAGGTGCTGACCTGGGGCGGCGCGCCGGTCGGGCCGCCGGGGGCGCGCGCGTTCAACCCGGCCTTCGACGTCACCCCCGCCGCCCTGGTGTCGGCGCTGGTGACCGAGACCGGTGTTCTTGAGGTTTCGGCGGGTATGTCCCCGAATCGATCGGCCCCCTGACCCTTCGACGGGAGACCGCCATGGGACTGACGGTCGCGGTGACCGGACCGACCGGCGAGATCGGCACGGCCGCGGTGCGCGCGCTGGAGGACGACGACCGGGTGGAACGGGTGCTCGGCATGGCGCGCCGCCCCTTCGACCCCGCCTCGCGGGGCTGGAAGAAGACCGGGTACCGGCAGGGCGACGTGCTGGACCGCGCCGCGGTGGACGACCTGGTCGCCGAGGCGGACGTGGTGGTGCACCTGGCCTTCGTCATCATGGGCTCGCACCGCGAGAGCGAGCGCGTCAACCTCGCCGGGACCCGCAACGTGTTCGAGGCCGCGGTCGCCGCCGCGCGGCCGCGCCGCCTGGTGTACACCTCCTCGGTCGCCGCCTACGGCTACCACGCCGACACCCCCATCCCGATCACCGAGGAGGTCCCGGCGCGCGGCACGGCCGAGCACTACTACTCGGCGCAGAAGGCCGCCTGCGAGGAGCTGCTCGCCGAGGTCACCGCAGGCTCGGGCCTGGAGGTGTACGTGCTGCGGCCCAGCATCGTCGCCGGCCCCGAGGCGACGGTGCTGCTGCGCAGCCTGCCGTGGGAGCAGGTCGCCCCGCACGTGCCCGAGCCGATCCGCAAGGCGCTGAACCTGGTGCCGGGGCTGAAGCCGGTGCTGCCCGACCCCGGGCGCTCCTTCCAGCTCGTGCACCACGACGACGTGGCGTCGGCGCTGGCCGCGTGCGTGACCGGCGACGGCCCGCCCGGCGCCTACAACCTGGCGGGCGACGGCGAGGTCACGGTGTCGGACGTGGCCCGCGCGACCGGCGCGTACGCGGTGCCGGTGCCCGGCGGGCTGGTCGGCCTGACCGCCGGGCTGGTGGGCCTGCTGCCCTACCTGCCCGCGCAGGTGGAGTGGATCCACGCCGCCAAGCATCCAATGATCATGGACACCGGGAAGGCGCGCCGCGAGCTCGGCTGGACGCCCTTGCACTCGGCCGCCCGCACCTTGGAGGCGATGGCGGCCGCGATGCGGTGACGGCCCGCCGGATCAGCCGGACGGCTCGGTCGAGAAGGCGAACTCGGTCGTGGAGGCGAACCGCTCGCCCGGCCGCAGCACCGTCGAGGGGAACTCCGGCCGGTTGGGCGAGTCGGGGAAGTGCTGGGTCTCCAGGCAGAACGCGTCGCCCTGCCGGTAGGCGCGGCCGCCGGTGCCGACCAGGCTCCCGTCCAGGAAGTTGGCGGTGTAGAGCTGCACGCCCGGCTCGGTGGTGCGGACCTCCAGCACGCGGCCGCTGCGCGGCTCGGTCACGCGCGCGGCGCGCGTCGGCGTGCCGGGGACGCGGTCGGACAGCACGAAGTTGTGGTCGTAGCCGTGCGCGATGAGCAGCTGGGGGTGGTCGTCGCGGATGCGCTCGCCGAGGGCGCGCGGGCGAGTGAAGTCGAACGGGGTGCCCGCGACCGGCGCGATCTCGCCGGTCGGGATCGAGGAAGGGTCCACCGGCGTGTAGCGGTCGGCGTCGATCTGGACGCGGTGGCCCAGCACGTCGCCGGTGCCCTCGCCCGCCAGGTTGAAGTAGCCGTGGTTGGTCAGGTTGACGACCGTGGCGGCCTCGGCCGTCGCGGTGTACTCGACGCGCAGCGCGCCGTCGCCGGTGAGGGTGTAGGCGACGGTGGCGCGCAGCGTGCCGGGGAAGCCCTCCTCGCCGTCGGCCGAGGTGTAGGACAGGCGCACGCCGTCCGGCAGCGGCTCGGCGTCCCAGACCCGCTTGTCGAAGCCGCGCTCGCCGCCGTGGATGGCGTTGGGGCCGTTGTTGACCGGCACCCGGTGCTCGCGGCCGTCGAGGGTGAAGCGGCCGCCCGCGATGCGGTTGGCGTAGCGGCCGATGACCGCGCCGAAGTAGGGGCCGGGGCGGTCGTACCCGGCCAGGTCGCCGAAGCCGAGCACGACGTTGGCGGGCGCGCCGTCGCGGTCGGGGACCTCCAGGGTCTGCACGATCCCGCCGAACGTCAGGACGCGGACGCGGATGCCGGGACCGGTGAGGGTGTAGCGATCGACGGCGGAGCCGTCGGCGAGCGTGCCGAAGGGTTCCCGGGACACGGCGGGTGCGGCTGGGGTCACAGCCGTCGAGCCTAGTCCCTGGTCCGGCGCTCTGAGCCGTCGCGCGGGCGCGAGCCCGGCCCCGGTCCGGTGGGTGGGCTCCACCGGGCCGGGGCCGTCGAGCGGTCCGGCGCGTCCGCGAGCGGCTCAGCCCTGGCGGCCGTCGGGGGTCAGGGTCCGGGTGACCGCGCGCAGGCTCTCGTACAGGCGGGCCTCATAGGCCCTGGCCAGCGCGGGGTCGCCGCCGACGAACAGGGCGTCGTTCAGCGCGGGCAGCCGCTGGGTGGCGTACCCGGTGTCGATGCCCGGCGCGTAGATCTGGTGCCGGTACCAGGACCGGTACGGCAGCCCGGCGCGGGTCAGCAGGTCCCGCTCGGCCTGCATGATCTTGTCGTTGAGGCGGCGGAACGCCCCGGCGTCCCCGGCCCGCAGCGCCGCGTCGGCGCGGGCCTGCAGCGCGTCGGCCGCGCGCTGCCACGCCTGCGCCTGGCGGACGTCGCGCGACACGTCCACCACGACCCGGCCGAACCTCTTGCGCTGCTGCTCGGTGAAGTCGGCGAGGTAGGCCGCGGTCTCGGCCGCGTAGGAGCGGTAGCGCATCGGGGTGACGTCGGCGTTGGCCATGCGCAGCGCCGCGATGCCGCTCAGCCGCGACATGGCCGCGTGGTACTCGAAGGTGGGGTCGCCGAAGCGCGAGGTCCAGTAGTGGTCGTCGCAGGCGCAGTGGTAGCTGCCCGCCGTGCCCGGGGTGGAGGAGCCGAGGTCCATGGCCGGGACGCCGTAGCGCTGGAAGAACGGCTGGAAGTCCGAGCCGCCGCCGATCCGCGCGATCGGGGTCTTCCCGTCGTTCTGCTTCTTCCACGCCTCGTAGAGGGTGCCGCCGGTGCCGGGCCAGCGCACCTCCTTGGTGGCGTCGATGATGAACTGGTCGAGCGCCGGGGTCGCGGCGGTGCCGAAGTCGGAACCGCCCGCGCCGTCCATGTTGATGTAGGCGACGGCCTTGCGCAGCCGTTCGGCGCGCTCCTCGGCGTACTCGGTGGAGCCGTAGATGCCGTACTCCTCGCCGTCCCAGGTGGCGAGGGTGATGGTGCGCTTGGGCCGCCAGCCCTTCTTCAGCAGCGCGCCGAGGCCGCGGCCGATCTGCAGGACGTTCTCGGTGCCCGACAGGTCGTCCACGCTGCCGTAGGCCCACGCGTCGTGGTGCGCGCCGACGATGACCTCCTCGTCGGGCCGCCGGCTGCCCGGGATGCGGACGATGACGTCCCAGATCGGCCTGACCTTGAACTCGTTCTCCAGGTCCAGGCGCACGGTGGTGCCGCCGGGGCCGAAGCGGTAGGGGAACTTCAGGCCGCCCTGCCACTCCTTGGGCACCTGCGCGCCGGTGAGCGACCGCAGCAGCGGTTCGGCCGCGCCGTAGGAGATCGGGGCGGTCGGCACCAGGCCCTTGAGCATCACCGAGTCCTGCGGCCTGATGCGCTCGGCGCCCTTGGTGGCGGGCCACCCGGGCGTGAGCGGGTCGCCGGCGGCGTACATGATCTGGGCGATGCTGCCGCGCTGGATGCCGTCGGGCGCGCGCCAGGGGCCCTCGGGGTAGGTCTTGCCGCGGGTGAAGCCGTCGTCGGCGGGGTCGGAGTAGATCAGCACGCCCTTGGCCCCGCGCCGCGCGGCCTCGCGCGGCTTGACGCCGCGGAACACCGCGCCGTACCGGGCCAGCACGATCTTGCCCTTCACCGAGATGCCCTGCCGGTCCAGCAGGGCGAAGTCCTCGGGGCGGCCGTAGTTGGCGTACACGACCTGGCCGCGCACGTCACCGGACGGCGACAGCCCGTTGTGCGCGGGGATCACGTCCTCGAAGTGCTTCTGCCAGGGCCGCCGCTTCTCCTTGACCGGCAGGTCGATCCGCTGGGGCGCGGTCATCTCGACCTTGATCCGCTTGGGGGACGACAGGTAGGTGTAGTAGGTCTTGACCTCGGGTTCCAGGCCGTAGGAGCGCAGTTCGCGCACGATGCGCGCGACGCGGTTCCGGTCGCCGGTGGTGGCGGCGAGGCCGGGTTCGGCGGCCAGTTCGGCGTCGAGCGCGCGCGCCTTCTGGGCGGACGGGATCGCGCTGAACGCCTTCTCGTACTGCCGTTGCCACTTGGCGCCGGCGGCGGTGAAGCCCGCGATGGGCGCGGTGCCGGTGTTCGGATCGGCGCCGGCGGGTGGCGGGGCGACGAGCGAGGCGGCGGTGGCGGCGCCTGCCGCCAGGGCCAGGATGCGGGAGCGGTACACCCGGGACACCTCCGGTACTCGTGGTACTGGTGCGCCCGGAACGTACGCCGCGGCCACCGGGAGATCCAGACCCGCTTCCGCATCCGGCCACCGGCCGCCCGCCGTCCACAGAACGGGGTTCGGTGCCCGGAGTGTCCGAGCGGTCCGCCATCATGGGCGGGTGACGAGCGCGACGCCCGACCCGCCTCGGCCGGTGGTGCTGGAGGCGGTCCTGGAACGGATCACCTATGCCAACGAGGACACCGGCTACACCGTCGCGCGGGTCGCCACCGGCCGCGGCGGGGGCGGCTACGGCGACGCCGACCTGCTGACGGTGGTGGGCCCGCTGCTGGGCGCCCAGGCGGGCGAGAGCCTCAAGCTCACCGGCCGCTGGCGCTCCCACCCCAAGTACGGCAAGCAGTTCGAGGTCGACTCCTACACCACCGTGCTGCCCGCCACCGTGCAGGGCCTGCGCCGCTACCTCGGCTCCGGGATGATCAAGGGGATCGGCCCGGTGATGGCCGACCGCATGGTCGAGCACTTCGGCGTGGAGATCCTGCGCGTCATCGAGGAGGAGCCCGAGCGCCTGGTCGAGGTGCGCGGCCTGGGCCGCAAGCGCACCAAGCGCATCGCCGAGGCGTGGGAGGAGCAGAAGGCCATCAAGGAGGTCATGGTCTTCCTGCAGGGTGTCGGGGTGTCCACCTCGCTCGCGGTGCGCATCTACAAGCAGTACGGCGACGCCTCGATCGACACCGTGCGCCGCGAGCCCTACCGGCTGGCCGCCGACGTGTGGGGCATCGGGTTCAAGACCGCCGACACCATCGCGCAGGCGGTCGGCATCCCGCACGACAGTCCCGAGCGCATCAAGGCCGGCCTCCAGTACACCCTGTCGGAGGCCGCCGACGGCGGGCACTGCTTCCTGCCCGAGCCCAACCTGGTCACCGCCGCCGAGAAGATCCTCGCGGTGCCGCGCGAGCTGATCGGCCCGGCGCTGGACGACCTGGCGGCCGAGGAGGGGGTGGTCCGCGAGCGGCTGCCCGGCGCGGGCGAGGACGCCGCGTCGATCCCGGCGGTCTACCTGGTGCCCTTCCACCGGGCGGAGAACGCGCTGGCCCGCGGGCTGCGCGAGCTGCTGGAGGCCGGGCACGACCGGCTCAAGGCGTTCGCCGACGTCGACTGGGACAGGGCGCTGGCCTGGTTGCGGGCGCGCACCGGCGTGGAGCTGGCCCCCGAGCAGGAGCAGGCCGTCCGGCTCGCGCTGACCAGCAAGGTCGCGGTGCTGACCGGCGGCCCCGGCTGCGGCAAGAGCTTCACCGTGCGCTCCATCGTCGAGCTGGCCGCCGCCAAGAAGGCCAAGATCGTGCTGGTCGCGCCGACCGGCCGCGCCGCCAAGCGGCTGGCCGAGCTGACCGGCCACGAGGCGTCCACGGTGCACCGGCTGCTCCAGCTCCAGCCCGGCGGCGACCCCAAGTACGACCTCGACGACCCCCTCGACGCCGACCTGGTCGTGGTGGACGAGAGCTCCATGGTCGACCTCATCCTCGCCAACAAGCTGGTGCGCGCGGTGCCGCGCGGCGCGCACCTGCTGCTGGTGGGCGACGTCGACCAGCTCCCCTCGGTCGGCGCGGGCGAGGTGCTGGCCGACCTGCTGCACGCCGAGACCGTCCCCCGGGTGCGGCTCACCAAGATCTTCCGGCAGGCGCAGCAGTCCGGGATCGTGGTCAACGCCCACCGCGTCAACAACGGCGAGCACCCCCGCACCCACGGCTACCCCGACTTCTTCCTGTTCCCGTGCGAGGAGGCCGAGGAGGCCGCCGAGACGACCGTGGACGTGGTCGCCAACCGCATCCCGCGCAAGTTCGGCCTGGACGCCCGCCGCGACGTGCAGGTCCTGACCCCCATGCACCGGGGCGCGGCCGGGGCCGGGGCGCTGAACGGCCTGCTCCAGGAGCGCCTCACTCCGCACGACGACAAGCGGCCCGAGCGCCGTTACGGCGGCCGGGTGTTCCGCGTCGGCGACAAGGTCACCCAGCTCCGCAACAACTACGACAAGGGCGAGGCCGGGGTCTTCAACGGCACGGTCGGCGTGGTCACCGCCGTCTCCCTGGAGGACCAGAGCCTCACCGTCCGCACCGACGAGGACGAGGACCTCGACTACGCCTTCGACGAGCTGGACGAGCTCGCCCACGCCTACGCCATCACCATCCACCGCTCGCAGGGCAGCGAGTACCCGGCGGTCGTCATCCCGCTGACCACCGCCTCGTGGATGATGCTGCAGCGCAACCTGCTCTACACCGGGATCACCCGCGCGAAGAAGCTGGTGGTGCTGGTCGGGTCGCGCCGCGCGCTGGCGGCCGCGGTCCGCACGATGGGCGCGGGCCGCCGCCACACGGCCCTGGCCCACCGCCTGACGCGCACGGCCTGACGCGCACGGCCGCACGATCTGGCGTGCATGGCCTGGCGTGCATGGCCTGGCGTGCGCGGCCTGATGGGCACCGTCTGCACGGTCTGCGCGGGCACGGTCTGTACGGGCATGGTCGCGCGGGCATGGTCTTTACGGGTGCGGTCTGCGCGGTCTGGCGGGCGCCTCACGGGCACCGCCCGGCGCGCGCCGGCCCGCGCGCCGGGCGAGGCTTCACGCGTACCGGCCGAACTCCCACGGGTCGTGCGCGGAGAACACCTCGACCCCCGCGCCGGGGTCCAGCGCGAGCGCGCGCAGCCGGGCCACGTTCTCCAGCCGTAGAGCGCGGTCGGTCTCTCCGCCCTCCTGGACCAGCTCCATCAACGGGTGCACGACCGGGTCTGGCCGGTCCACCTCGCCGTGGTGGAAGTAGGTGTCGCCCGCGTGCAGCAGCGTGCGGTCCCCGGTGTCCACCGCGACGCCGAGGTGGCCGGGGCTGTGCCCGCCGATCGGGACGAGCAGGATCTGCGGCGGCAACCCCTCGGCCTGCCGCGTCCCCGCGAACCCGTGCCACGTCTCGCCGCCGTCGGCGCCGTAGGTGCGCCAGGTGCGCGGCTCGGGGCCAGCCGCCGCGGCGGTCCCCGCGTACTCGGCCTCGTGCACGTGCACGGTCGCGCCGGGGAAGTCGGCGATCCCGCCGATGTGGTCGTTGTGGGCGTGGGTGACGACGATGTGCCGCACGTCGGCGGCATCGAATCCGAGCCGCCCGACCTGCGCCAACGCCGTCTCGGCCGGGTCGAGGACGGGCGCGGCGTAGGTGATCCAGTCGGCTCCGAGGCGCTCGGCGGGGCGCGCGATGTCGTGGGTGCCGAGCCCGGAGTCCACCAGGACCAGTCCGGCGGTGTCGGTCTCCACCAGCAGGCAGTGGCAGACCACCGCGCGCGGGTCGCCGGTCCCTTCCACCGGCTCGATCGTCGCCAGCGAACCGCAGTTGAGGTGATGGACGCGCATGGATGCCTCCTGAGGGGACGGAGTGGGCGAGTCCCAATAGTAGACCGGTCTATATATTTTTGTCGAAGAGGGGGACGGCGCGCGGCGGGCGCCGGTGTCACTTCCTGCGGGTCAGGCGGTCCAGCCGCAGGCCGACGAACGCGTCGGCGGCCACCCCGGAGGTCCGCTCCGACCACACCAGGTGGTCGTGCGGGGTCCACAGCGGCATCGCCGGCATGTCGCGCAGCAGCGCGGACTCGGCCAGCCGCGCCGGGGTCACCCCCTCCTCGGGGGTGGCGGCGCGCTCGGCCTGGCCGATCTGCTCGGCGGTGTACTCGTCGCGGTACCCGGTGCCCGCCTCCAGCAGGGGCGCGAGCGCCGCGACGGGGGCGGGGTAGGCGGCGGTGGCGCGGACGACGTACGGGCCGTCCACCTCGCGGTCGCGCACGGCCTTCGCCAGGTCGGCGGCGGGCAGCGCCCTGGTGCGGACCTCGATCTTCAAGGTCTTCCGGAGCTGGTCGGCGACCGCCTTCAGCCACGGCTCGTCGGCCGGCTCGTGCCAGAGGACGACCGGGGCCTTCAGCCCGCCGGAGTCGGCGAGCGCGGCGGCCGCCGCGCGCCCGTCGTGCAGGCACAGGCGGCACTGGCCCTCGCGGCGGCCCGGCAGCACGCCCGGCGGCACCAGCGCGTTGGCGGGCGTGGCCTGGTGGCCGAGCGGCCCCTCGGCGACCGCGGCCCGGTCGATCGCCATGGACAGCGCCTGGCGGACCGGCGGGTCGGCCAGCGGCCGCACCCAGTCGGGGAAGGCGAGCTGGACCATCGTGCGGCCCGGCACCGCGCGGTGGCGGTCGCGGAAGTCGGTGTCCATGGACTCGTGCCGGTTCGGCGGGACCTGCGTGGCCACGTCCAGGTCGCCCGCCTCGACGGCAGAGTACTGCTCGGCGGCCCCGGGGACCGTCCGCACCACCACGGTCTGGCCGCCGGGGCGCTCCAGCACGGTCTCGCGGTCCCCGGTCGCGGCGACCCTGAGCGGGCCGTTGCCGATGGGGCGCTTGGCATAGCCCGCCCAGTCGCGCGACGCCAGCACCGACTCGGGCATGGGGGACAGCGCCGGATCGCCCAGCAGCGCCGGGAAGCCGGTGAACGGCCGGTCCAGCCGCACCTCGAAGCTCAGGTCCCCGGTCACCTTCAGCCCCTCGGCCCCGCCCGCGACCCGGGCCACGTCGGTGAGCAGCCGCGCGCCGGTCCAGCGCGCCTCCAGCATCGCCGCCCACGCCCCGGTGAACGAGCGGGCGGTGACGGGGGAGCCGTCGTGGAAGCGGCCGCCCGGCTTCAGCCGCACCGTCCAGACCTTCCGGTCGGCGCTGGCCACCGACTCGGCGGCGGCGTTCACCGTCGCGCCGGTGGCGGGGTCGAGGTCCACCAGCCGGGTCCACACCGCGCCCGCGATCATGCGGCCGGCGGCGTCGCGCAGGTCGCCGGGCAGCAGCGTCGCGGCCCGCGCCGCGCCCACCGACAGCCGGGGGTCGGCCGGCTCGCTCCACGCCCGCAGCGCCGCGACCGGCGCGACCAGGACCGCCACGGCACCGGTGACCAGGGCGGCGGTGCGGGTGGCGCTCTTCAACGGACCCCTCCCGGGTTGGACGATCACGTGCCGGACGACGCCGGTGAGCGTACGGCACCCGCGCCCGGCCCGGAAGGCCGCGCCCGCCCCCACCTGCGGGCCCGGCAGGAGCTCACATCACCCCCGCCCGCTTTTTGTGATTCATCGCCCCTTGATCATTTTGTCCGGGTTGCCCACACTGGCCCCCGAGACCCTCGGCGCAACGGAGGCATGATGTCCCCCCGCAGACCCACCAGGCGCGCACTGCTCGCCCCGGCCGCGGTCGCGGCGGCGGCCGTGCTGACCGCCGGCACGGCCTGGGCGTGCCCGCCCGATCCCGGCAACCAGCAGAGCCGTGTCGCCGCGGCCCAGGGGGAGGGCCGCGACCTGGGCGGCCACGCCGCGCACGGTCCCGCCGCGGCCGTCAAGACCTCCGGCAAGGCGTCGGACGCGATCAAGGGCGTGCGGCCGGTCGGCAACGTGCCCGACGCCAAGGAGTCCACCTCCCTGGTGTTCATGGACTACGGCCGCGGCGAGCGCAAGCGCACGATCATGTACGTCAGCGGGCGCTTCGGGCTGAAGGCCTACGACCTGACCGCCGACCCCAAGAGCCCGCCGCTGGTCGGCACCTTCGACCTGCCCGGCTTCTGGCAGGGCGAGGACACCGAGGCCGACCACAAGCGCAAGATCATCTACCTGTCGCGCGACCCGCGCGCGTTCGGCGGCAACACCGACACCGGCGAGTCGGGCGTCTACGTGATCGACGTGGCCAAGCCCGAGAGCCTGCGGCAGATCGCCTACACCAAGGTCCCGGCCGGGCACACCACCTCCTGCGTCAACGACTGCCGGTACCTGTGGACCGGCGGCCCGGCCAAGGCGAGCTGGATGCCGGCCGACTGGGGCGGCCGCCCCGTCTGGGTCACCGACGTGCGCGACCCGCGCCGGCCCAAGGTCTTCAAGGAGCCGATCGACACCGGCCGCAACGACGGCAAGACCGACTACACCCACGACATCCAGGTGGACGCCGCCGGGGTGGCCTGGGCGTCCGGCCGCGGCGGCGTGCGCGGGTACCACACCCAGGGCCGCCACTGGGACCCGGTGAAGAAGCGGTTCCGGACGGCCACCGCCTGGGACCCGGTGCCCTACGCGGGCGGCGGCATCGACGAGGCCACCACCAACTCCTCGTTCATGCACAACAGCTTCCGCGCGGTGGGCCGGACCTGGAACCAGGGCCCCGACCCGCGCAAGTGGGGCGTCGGGCAGGTCCTGATCGTCACCGAGGAGACCTTCAACGACGGCTGCGCCGCCGACGGCCTGCTGGTGTTCGCCTCGCTGAAGGGCTCCTACCGGGGCGAGGGCTGGCGCTCCACGCCCGAGGACAAGTTCCGGCTGCGCACCCTCGGCACCTGGAGCGTCGCGGGGCAGGAGGGCAGCCGGGACGACACCGACGACTGCTCGGCGCACTACTTCGACATCAAGAACGGCGTGCTCGCCCAGTCGTTCTACTCGCAGGGCACCCGCTTCATCGACGTGCGCGACCCCACGAACCCGCGGCAGATCGCCTACTTCCGGGCCGGCGACTCCCGGGCGTGGGCGTCCTACTACCACGGCAAGTACGTCTACGTCGCCGACCACGCGCGCGGCATCGACGTGCTGGAGCCGACCTTCCGCTGACCGTCGCGCCGGTCCGGGGGGGGGGGGGGGGGCCGCGCCCCCCCCCCCCCCCGCGCGGGGGGGGGGGGGGGGCCGCGCGGGGCGGGGGGCGCGGCGCCCCCCCCCCCCCCCCCGGGCCCCCCCCCCACGCCGTTTCCGCAGCTGACGTCGGGAGGAGGCTCCCCGTTACGGCGACCGTCTGCGCGGCGGGTGCGCCGGCCGGTGGACGGCCGGGCGCCGGGAGCCAAGATCGGCCTCCACCGCGTTGCGCTCGGCCGCCAGGGCGGCCGCCGCGGCGGCCCGGCGGAGGCGGCCGCTCGCCTCGTCCACCACGCGGGCGGGACGGGCGGGCAGGTGGCGCGACACCCCGCGCCGGCGCCGCCAGTTCTCGCGGGCGCGCGCCCGGTGCTCGACCCGCAGGTGGTCGATCAGCCGGTCCAGGTGCATCAGCACCTCGCCGTACAGGGGCCAGGTCCCGCCCGCGCCCGCCTTCTCGCTGAGCGCCTCGACCAGGCGGTCGCGGTGCTCGCGGGCGTTCCTGATGTGCCAGTCCAGCTTCTGCTCGTCGCCCTCGGTGCGGGCGTCGCGGGTGAGGTCGGAGCGGACCAGCCGCGCGTACACCGCCATGCTGGCGGCCAGTTCGTCCAGGGTCTCGGCCAGCAGCCTGCTCGGCCCGTCGGCCAGCATCGTCCGCTCGGCCTCCGACAGCCGGGAGGAGTCCGACAGCGCCCGGGTCAGGCCCCGCAGCGACAGGGTGAAGTGCTCCATGGTCTCCACGCCGTTGCGCAGCGCCACCCCGGCGTCGATCAGCTTGACCGCGCGCGGGTTGAGGTTGAGGCGCACGCTGTCCTCGGCGTCGCCGAGCGCCCGGTCGGTGCTGCCGATGTCGCGGAACAGGTCGGCCGCCTGCTGCGCCCGACGGTCGGCCTCGCCCGCGTCCAGGCCGCCCCGCACGTCGTCGCTCAGGCCCTTCACCAGGGCGGCCAGCCGGTCGCCCAGGCTCTCCACCGCCTCCTGCGCGGGCCGCACCCGCACCGAGGGCACCAGGAACGTCGCCAGCAGCCCGGCGCCCGAGCCGATCAGCGTCTCCACGATCCGGTCGGTGGCCGCCACGTCGTTGGTGGCGCCCAGCGCGAAGATCAGCATCGCGCTGATCGGCACCTCCAGCACATGGTCGCCCAGGCGCATCACGGTGCCGATGACCAGCGCCGCCAGGATGGTCAGGCCGAGGCTCCACCAGGAGAAGCCCACCCCGTTGGCGAACAGCACCGCCACCAGCACCCCGGAGGTGACCGCCGCCACCCGCAGCACGCTGGACTTGATCGTCTCGTAGACCGAGTACTGCACCACCAGCAGCGCGGTCAGCGGCGCCAGCAGCGGCGCGGGGCCGCCCTCGGGCAGCAGCCACAGCGCCAGCAGGTAGGCGGCCACGGCGGTCAGCGTCAGCCGGGCGATCCGGAACGCGGTGGACTGGACCTCGGTCGCCACCTGGAGCGGCAGCCGGTCGGACCGGTGATCAGGACGGAAGAGCGCAGTCGTCATGAATCCCTGGAGAACCTCTGCGGATGGAAGTGCGGACGGAGACGTCGGCATGGAAGTCGGCGTGGAAGCTTGATGGCGCGCCCGCCCGCGCGGGCGGACGCATCTACTACTCAATGCGAAACGCGGCGCGAAAATGCCCCATCCGGGCAAATCCTGGTCAAAGGTAAGTTGGATCACCGGGACGTGTCATACCGGGCGCACCCGCGGACCGGCCGGGCGGCGGACGGGTCAGCGCCGCGCGCCGCTCCGCCTGCGCGCCCGGAACGCCGCCACGTTGGTGCGGTTGGCGCACGCCTCCGAGCAGAACCGGCGGCGGCCCGCCCGCGAGGTGTCGGCGTAGACCCGGTCGCAGCCCTCGGCGGCGCAGACCCCGCTGCGGCCCAGCCCGTGCTCGCACACCATGGCCGACAGGTTCATCAGGGTGGTGGCCCGGAACCGCAGCGGCAGCTTGGCGCTCGGCGGCGCGTAGTGCAGGTGCAGGCCGAGGTCGTCGTGCGCCGACAGGTGCGGGTGCATGGGGGTCTCCAGCATCAGGTCGTTCAGCACCGCGACCGCCTCGGCCAGCTCGGTCGCCTCGAAGAACGGCCGCAGCGCCCGCCCCCAGGCCCGGAACGCCTCGGCGTCCTGGTCCTGGAAGTCCTGCCAGAAGAAGCCGTTGGCGCGCAGGACCTCGCGCAGCGCGTCCGGGCCGTCGTCGCCGCCGCTGCCGGTGACGGCGTTCACCAGGGCCACGGCGGCGGCCACGCCATGGCTGCGGTATCCGGTGATGTGCATCGCGCCCTACACGGTAGCCGGTCGCGGGCCGCGGCCGTAGCGCCCTTCGGAAGCGCCGGTCAGAAGTGGCGCCGGGCCGCCTCGACGATCTGCTCGGGGGACGCGTCGGCGAACAGCGCGCTCTCCCCGCGCCGCACCGCCGCCACCGTGTCGGTCAGCGGCTCGCCCAGCGCCTCGGCCAGCACCGGGTCGGCCTCGAAGGCGGCCAGCGCCTCCTCCAGGGACGCGGGCAGCCGGACGGCGCCGAGCCGGTCGCGCTCGGCGGGGTCCAGCAGCGCCGGGTCCGTCGTCACCGGCTCGGGCAGCACGGCCCCGGCCGCGATCCCGGCCCGCCCCGCCGCCAGCACCCCGGCCAGCAGCAGGTAGGGGTTGGCGGTCGCGTCGAAGCACTTGACCTCGATGTTGGCGGCCTCGGTGTCGGCGGCGGTGCCGGTGCCGGTGGGGCCGGTGACCAGCCGCATCGCCGCCTCCCGGTTCTCCTTGCCCCAGCAGGCGAACACGCCCGCCCAGTGCGAGGGGACCAGCCGCAGGTAGCTGACCGCCGAGGGCGCGCCGAGCGCCAGCAGGGCGGGCAGCCGCGCCAGGATCCCGGCGGCGAACGCCTCGCCCTCGGCGGTCAGGCCGCACGGCCCCGCGCCGCCGCCCATCGCGGTCGCCGGTCCGTCCGGGCCCTCCCGCCACAGGCTGAGGTGCACGTGCCCGCCGTTGCCGACCTCCGCGCCGGTCCGGGGCGCGAAGCTCGCCTCCACGCCGTGCGCGCGCGACACCGCCCGGATCACCTGCCGCACCAGCACGGTGGTGTCGGCCGCGCCCACCGGGTCCTCGGCGGCGACCGACACCTCGAACTGCGAGGGCGAGTACTCGGGGTGGATCTGCTCGGTGGCGACCCCGGCGGCGGCGAGGGCCCCCACCACGTCGCGCACGTACCCGGCGGCGTTGATCAGCCGCGTCATGCCGTAGGCGGGCCCCTCGAACTCCGGGACGGTGGTCCACTCCACCTCGAAGGCGGCCCGCACCGACCACCCCTCCGCCGCCAGCCGGGCCGCCTCGCGGCGCAGCAGCGCGCGGCCGTCCAGCAGGTGCGGCGCGCCGTCCTGCCCGTACCGGTCGGCCGGGGCCCACGCCCAGCCCGGCAGGACCGGCAGCGGGGTGAGCCGTTCGAGCACCGGGTGCAGCCGGAGGTCGCCGACCGCGCCGCCGGTGAAGCGGGCGGCCGTCACCGAGTCGTCCTGGAGGAAGGCGTCGAAGCAGGGCGCGGTGCCCACGCCGAGCGCCGCCGCGTGGCCGAGCCGCTCGACCGGCACCACCTTGACCCGGACGATCCCGGCGGTGTCCACGAAGGTGAGCGCCACCACCGACACCTCCTCGGCCATCAGCTCCTCGGCCTGCTCGGCGGCGGCCTCGGCGAGCGCGGCGCGCCGCGCCGGCGTCAGGTGCGGCGGCTGGGCGGCGTGCTCGTCCACGATCTGCTCCCCGAGGGTGGCGGCGCGTCGCCGCGCGGATCTTTCGGAAGGGTCCGGCACGGGCATCGTAGGGAGACCGCCAGGCCGTTTCACCCGGGAGGAATGGGCGTGTTGGACGTGTTGGAGCCGCTACGGCTGATCGATCACCACTGCCACGGAGTGTCACGCCGCGACCTGGACCGGGCCGGTTTCGAAGGGCTGCTCACCGAGGGCGGCGCGCCCGGCCCGCTGGGCGGCTCCATGTTCGACACCCGGGCCGGGCTGGCGGTGCGGCGCTGGTGCGCGCCGGTGCTGGACCTGCCGCCGCACGCCGACCCGGACGACTACGTGGCGCGCCGCGCCGAGCTGGGCGCGGCGGAGGTCAACCGGCGGTTCCTGGCGGCGGCGGGCCTGGAGGCGCTGTGCGTGGACACCGGGTACCTGCCCGAACCGCTGCTGGAACCGGCCGAGCTGGGCCGGATGGCCGGGGCGCGCGCCCACGAGGTCGTGCGGCTGGAGCGCGTCGCCGAGGACGCGGTGGCCGGGGGCGTCGGCGCGGGCGCCTTCGCCTCCGAGGTCCGCTCCCGGCTCGGCGCGGCGGCGGCCACGGCGGCCGCGGCCAAGTCGGTGGCCGCCTACCGGGCCGGGCTGGAGCTGGCGGGGGAGCGGCCCACCGCCGCGCAGGTCGCCGCGGCCGCCGGGCGGATGCTGCGGGAGGCCGACCGCGCGATGGCCGGGCGCAGCGCGCCGCCCCGCGCCGACGACGAGGTGCTGCACCGCTTCCTGGTGTGGTGCGCGGTGGACCTCGGGCTGCCGGTGCAGTTCCACGTCGGGTACGGCGACGCCGACGCCGACCTGCGGCGCGGCGACCCGCTGCTGCTGACCGACCTGCTGCGGGCGCTGGAGCCGACCGGGGTGCCGGTCCTGCTGCTGCACAACTACCCGTTCCACCGGCAGGCCGGCTACCTGGCGCAGGTGTTCGGCAACGTGTTCGTGGACGTGGGGCTCGCCGCCCACAACCTGGGGGACCGGTCGGCCGCGCTGATCGCCGAGCTGCTGGAGCTGGCGCCGTTCGGGAAGGTGCTGCACTCCTCCGACGCGTTCGGGCTGGCGGAGTTCTACCACCTGGGGGCGCTGCTGTTCCGGCGCGGTCTCGCGGCCTGCCTCCAGGAGGGGGTCGACGCCGGGTCCTGGACCCGCGCCGACGCCGCGCGGCTGGCGGGCCTGGCGGCCGCGGGCAACGCGCGCCGGGTGTACGGATGGTGAGCCGCCCGCTGGGTAGGCTCGGCGGGACGATCTTCGACGCGTGGAGGTGCCGCGATGCCCGAACGGCTGCTGGTGATCGGTGGCGACGCGGCCGGGATGAGCGCCGCCTCCCAGGCCCGGCGCGCCCGCCCCGACCTGGAGATCGCGGTGGTCGAGCGCGGCAACTTCGCGTCCTACTCGGCCTGCGGCATCCCCTACTACGTGGGCGGGGTGGTGGAGGACGCCGACGAGCTGGTGGCGCGCACCCCCGAGCACTTCCGCGAGCGGGGCATCGACCTGCGGCTGCGTCACGAGGCCACCGAGATCGACCTCGCCGCCGCCCGGGTTCGGGTGCGCGACCTGGACGGCGGCGGCGAGCGCTGGGAGCCCTACGACCAGCTCATGGTCGCCACCGGGGCGGTGCCGGTCCGGCCGCCGCTGCCCGGCGCCGACGCCGACGGCGTGCACGGCGTGCAGGTCCTGGACGACGGCCTCGCCATCCGCCGCGCGGTCGAGGAGCGCCGGCCCGAGCGCGCCGTGGTGGTCGGCGGCGGCTACATCGGCCTGGAGATGGCCGAGGCCCTGGTGCGGCGCGGCCTGGACGTCACGCTGGTGGACGGGGCCGAGCAGCCGATGCGGACGTTGGACCCCGACATGGGGGAGCTGGTCGCCGACGCCATCCGCGGCATCGGCGTGCGCCTTCACCTGGGCGAGAAGGTGGAGGGCTTCGAGACCTCCGGCGGCCGGGTCACCGCCGTGCGGACCGGATCCCGCACGCTCCCCGCCGACCTGGTGATCCTCGGACTCGGCGTCAAGCCCAACACCGCGATCGCCGAGGCCGCCGGGATCGAGACCGGGCCGACCGGCGGCATCGTCACCGACCGGCGGATGCGCACCCGCAGCGCCAACGTGTGGGCGGCCGGGGACTGCGTGGAGAACCGGCACCGCGTCTCCGGCGCCCCCGTCGCGATCGCCCTCGGCACCCACGCCAACAAGCAGGGCCGGATCGCCGGGACCAACATCGGCGGCGGCTACGCCGCCTTCCCCGGCGTGATCGGCACCGCCGTCTCCAAGATCTGCCACGTGGAGGTCGCCCGCACCGGGCTGAACGCCCGCGAGGCCGCCGAGGCCGGGTTCGACGCGCTGGAGGCGGTGGTGAAGTCCACCACCCGCGCCGGGTACCACCCGGGCGCGACCGAGATGCACACCAAGCTGCTGTTCGAGCGGCGCACCGGGCGGCTGCTCGGCGCGCAGATCGTCGGCGCGGAGAACGCGGCCAAGCGCATCGACGGCCTGGCCATCGCGCTGTGGAACGGCATGACGGTGGAGGAGATGACGGGCCTGGACCTGGGCTACGCGCCGCCGTTCTCGCCGGTGTGGGACCCGGTGCTGATCGCGGCGCGCAAGGCCGCGGTCAAGGTCGAGGAGGCCATGCGGGCCCAGGACTGACCGCGGCGACGGGACGCGGTCAGTCGTCCAGCTCCACCGGCGGCAGCGGCTTGGTGGCCGGACCGTGCTTGACCGAACCGTCGGTGCCGAAGCGGGAGCCGTGGCAGGGGCAGTCCCAGCTCTTCTCGGCGTCGTTGAACGACACCAGGCAGCCCAGGTGGGTGCACACCGCCGACACCGCCGAGACCGTCCCGTCCGGGGCGCGGTAGGCGGCGACGGGTTTGCGGCCCACGTGCGTGACGGTGCCCTCGCCGGGGGCGAGGCCGGCGATGCGGTCGCCGGGCGCGAACGCGCGGGCGTAGTCGCCCGCGTAGTGCAGGCCGGTCTTCGCGCCGAGCTTGGCGACGCCGGGCGCGGACTGGCGCACGGTGAGGCGGCCCGGGTCGTACAGGGCGGCCCACGGGTTGTCCTTGCCCGTGATCAGGTCGCTGAGCAGCAGGCCCGCCAGCGTGCCGTTGGTCATGCCCCACAGCGCGAACCCGGTGGCGACCCACAGGTGCCGGGCCAGCGGGTGGTAGCGGCCGATGTAGGGCAGCCGGTCGGCGGTGACGTTGTCCTGGGTGGCCCAGCGGTGCGGGAACCCCGGCACGCCGAACCGGTCGGCGCCCCAGCGGGCGAGGCGGTCGAAGCGGGCCGCCACGCCGCCGTCCTCGCCGGGATGGTAGCCCTCGCCGCCCAGCAGCAGGACCTCGCCGGGCTCGCCCTCGCGGCCGGGCGTGGTGCGCAGGGAGTGGCCGGTGTCGGCGGCGATGTACATGCCCCGCGGCGCGCTCGCGGGGGCGGGCGCGGCCATCAGCAGCGAGCGCTTGGGCTCCAGGCGGGCGAAGTAGAAGCCCCGGTCGAACACCGGGTAGTGGGTGGTCACCACCACGTCCCGGGCCTTGATCACCCCGGCCGAGGTGTGCACGACGGTCTCGTCGGCGAGGCCCGGCCGCAGCGCCCGCACGCCCTCCGCGATCGTGCCGCCCGCGCGGGTGATCTCGTCGGCCAGCCGCAGCAGCCAGCGCCGGGGGTGGAACTGGCCCTGGCCCCGGAACCGCACCGCCCCGGCGACCGGGAACGGCAGCTCGGTCTCGGTCGTGAAGTCGGCGGGCAGCCCCAGCTCGGCGGCGGTGTCGGCCTCGCGGCGCAGCTTGTCCAGGTAGGAGGGGTCCTCGGCGTAGACGTGGTTGTCGCGCCGCCGGAAGTCGCAGTCCACGCCCAGCTCGGCGACGCGCGCGGAGATCCACTCCAGCGCGGCGGTCTGGCTCTGGCCGAACGCGCGGGCCCTGTCCCGGCCGAAGCGCCGCGCCAGCTCGGCGTAGACCAGGTTGTGCTGGGCGGACACCTTGGCGGTGGTGTGCCCGCTGACGCCCGCGGCGATCCGGTCGGCCTCCAGCACGGCCACCGACCGCCCGGCCTGGGTGAGAAGGTAGGCGGTGGTGAGCCCGGCGATGCCGCCGCCGATCACCACCACGTCGGCCTCGCGCGGCAGGACGGCCGGGCGCTCGGGCGCGGCGGGGGGCGCGGTGTCCATCCAGTACGAGGCGGTGGTCTCGGCCATGCCCGGTCTCGTGCCCGCACGGCGCCGCCTTAATCGTTGCGTGAAAAGGGGTTCGCCGCGTTCTCTCGGGGTACCCGCGTGGGGTGTTGTTGCTGAGACCGCCGGGGGTTTATCGGCCCCAGGGCGACACGTATCTGTTGGCTGAGGAGCTGCGCCGGGCCGGAGTACGGCCGGGCGCACGAGTGCTGGACGTCTGCACCGGGACCGGGGCGGTGGCGGTGGCCGCCGCGCGCCACGGCGCCACCCGCGTCACCGCGGTGGACGTGTCGGCGCGGGCGGTTCTCGCGGCCCGGCTGAACGCGCGTCTGCGGGGGCTGCGCGTTCGGGTGGTGCGGGGGGACCTGCTCGGTCCGTTCGAGGGGCAGCGTTTCGACGTGATCGTGTCCAACCCGCCCTACGTCCCCGCCCATGACGGACCGCCGCCCAAGCACGGCAAGGCCCGCGCGTGGGACGCCGGCGACGACGGCCGCGCGCTGCTGGACCGGATCTGCGAACGCGCGCCGCGCCATCTGGCGGAGGGCGGGATGCTGATGATGGTGCACTCGGCGCTGAGCGGCGTGGAGGCTACGCTGTCGGCGCTGCGCGGGCACGGCCTGAAGGCGTCGGTGGTGGCGCGCCGCGCCGAGCCGTTCGGGCCGGTGATGCGCGGCCGGGCGGCCGAGCTGCGCAGCCGCGGGCTGATCGAGCCGGGGCAGCGTCACGAGGAACTGGTGGTGATCCGTGCAGACCGCGTCGAATCCCGGGCGTGAGCCGCGCCGCGTGGTGGTGGAGCCGGGCGGGCCCGTCCTGGTGGAGGGACCGGTGGAGGTGGAGCTGCCGGACGGCACGACGGCGTCGTCGGACCGGTTCATGGTGGCGCTGTGCGCCTGCCGCCGCAGCAAGCGCTACCCGTTCTGCGACACCAGCCACCGCCGCAAGACCCGGTCGCGCGAGCGCAGTCGGGAGGAGAACGAACGCTAGGACACCGCGATGCGCCCGCCTGCGCGGGCCCCTCGGCGGCGATCGAGACCCCGGCCCGTCGGCGACCTCCTGTGAGGCCACCGGCGGGCCGTTGGTTTCTCCGGCCGGACTCCGCCCCAGTCAATTGAACGGACCGGCGGGCGGCTGTCACTCTCACTCCTGATGCTGGTCCTCTTATCGAAGAACGGCGATCAACCCGCCGACGGCTTTGCGCCGTCCGGCGGGTTTTTTCGTCCCGGGCCTTCCGGCCGGTGTTGCGCCAGTCAATTGCCCGGGTTCCGAGAGGGGTGTCACCATCCTTTCCGATGGTGGTTCCGTATCGCCGGCAGCCATTCATGAATTGGTTAGGAAAGGAGGTGCCATGGCCGAAGCGTCCGCAGCCGCCGACGTGCCCGTGGCGGCGGTCTTCCCCGACCCCGAGGCCGCCGTCGGCCAGTACCTGACCGCGCGCCCGGAGCTGGCGGGAGTGCCCGTCGGCCCGGTCCCGCCCGCCGGCCACGACGGCGCGACTCCCGCGGTCGTGCTGGTCAGGGACGGCGGCTCGTACCGCGAGGACGAGATCCTCGACGAGGCCTGGCTCCGCGTCGAGACCTACGGCCCCACCCCGGCACAGGCGCACGCGCTGATGCGCACGGTGCGCGCGCTGCTCGCCGGGCTGCCCCGTACGGACTTCTCCGGATTCGCCGTCTCCGACGTCTCCGAGGACTACGGGCTCCGCGGTCTGCGGCGGCTCACCGACCGCAACCGACCGCAATTCCCGCGCTACGCCCTCAACGTTCGCCTGCTCATTCGCCTGCGTTAGAAGAAAGAGAAGTGACATGGCTGGAAACAACTCCACCGAGATTCGCGTCGCCGGTACCGGCCGGGTGCTGATCGCGGCCAAGAACACCGAGATCGCCCTTCCCGGCACCGACCTGGCCGCCGACTGGAAGGACCTCGGCTACACCACCAACGACGGCGTCAAGTTCACCAAGAAGGACAAGCTCGACCCCGTCGACGTGTGGCAGACCGCCTCCGCCGTGCGCTTCCTGCAGAGCGACCGCGACCTGACCGTCAAGTTCCAGCTCATGCAGGTCAACGCGGAGACGCTGCCGTTCTTCATGGGCGACGGCACCAAGGCGCTCACCCCCGCCGCCGGCGTGATGCGCTACGACATCTCCGCGACCCCCGTGCCGGTCGAGTTCGCGCTCGCCGTCGAGTTCACCGACGGCGGCAGCACGACCCGCTTCTACGTCCCCCGCGGCGTCGTCACCGACGCCGAGGAGGTGCAGTTCGCCAAGACCGGCCCGGTGAAGCTGGGCGTGACGATCAACGCCATCACGCCCGACGTCGCCAACCAGCCGCTGGCGAGCTGGATCGCCAAGTGAGCGGCCGGTACAACGTCAACGCGGCCCGCGCCCAGCGCCTGGAGGCCCTCGGGCAGAGCTGGGAGTTCGAGATCGACGGCGAGACCTACACGCTGCCGACCGAGCTGCCGCACACGGTGGTGCGCGAGCTGGCCGACCTCGACCCGTCCGACGTGGCGGGCATGCTGGAGCTGCTGCTCGGCGCCGAGCAGTTCGAGCGGTTCCGGCGGCACGAGGTCAGCGTGCAGGACGTGCAGGCCCTGGTGGAGAGCTACGGCCAGGACTCGGGGATGTTCCCGGGGGAAGAGTCGGCCTCGACGGGCTCCTGACCGAGCACGCCGAGGCGATCGAGGCCGACCTGCTCCGCTACTACGGGGTCGACCTGCTCGACTACCACCGCGGCACGCTGTCGGCGCGGCGGGTGCAGGTGCTGCTGCAGCACCTGCCGCGCGACAGCGCGTTCGTGCGGGCGCTGCTCGGCGACGACGCCGTGTGGGGCCTGAACGAGCACCTGCTCGCGTCGGTGATCGACCACCTGGCGATCGGGAACTGGCTGTTCACCAGCGCCCACGGCGACGGCGACGCCCCCGACCCGCCGACCCCGGTGCCCCGGCCCGGGGTGGAGGAGGACGAGGACGGACCGGACATCCCCGACTCGGGCGGTGACCTGGAGCGGCTCGCCGTCTTCTTCAGCGGCCTGTGACGGGTCCGGAGGCCGGCCCCTCCCGGCCTCCGGACCCCGGACGGCCGCGCCGGTCAGGGCGGCCCCTCCTCCGCGGCGGCGCGCAGCCGGAACCGCACGCCCTCCCAGCGTTCGATCCGGCGGCGCCGCCCGGTGCGGTCGGTGGGCGACGGGCCGTCCTCGACGGCGATGACGATCACGCGCAGCCCGTCGTCCAGCTCGATGACGTCGGAGTCGAACAGGTCGTTCTCGGCCAGCTCCTCCTGCACCCGGCGCGGCAGCCGGGCGGCCCAGGAGGGCGCGGCCGGGGGGTCGTCGTGCTGCGGGGCGTCCAGCTCGCGGGGCTGCTCACCCGCGGCCAGCGCCTCGAACGACCCCGGAGCCCAACCCAGAGCCCGTTCGATGAGCGGCCATTTGGTCGGCCGGCCGCCCATCCGGCCGGCCTCGATGTTGCGGACGGTCGTCTCGGACACGCCTGCGGCGTCGGCCAGGTCGCTTTGACGCAGGCCGAGGTTGACGCGGCGGGTCGCGACCGCGGGTCCTACGGTCGCGTGACTCTGCAGGGGCATCGCTTCATTCTGTCGGAGCCGGGCGTCAACCGGGTGACTGTTGCCCGTAATCGGTCAGGTCGTGTCAGGGGTGTTATCCCCGCAGGTGAACGGTATGCAGCCGGATCGGATTACCGCCGGGCCACGATCGTTATGTGATCCTTTTCACTCATGATCGTCAGTTTGTTGTAGCGGTGGACCGTCAGGCGGTGCTTATATTTGCCGTCATGAAGCGTCAGGAATATGTGCAAATGAGCGGTTCGCGACTCCGTGCCCTGCGCCTGGACCGCCGCCTCAGGCAGGCCGACCTCGCGGCTCTGGCCGGGATAGACACCTCCTACCTGTGCATGTTGGAGACGGGCAGGCGGGGGCGCGCGTCGTTGGCGGTCGCGACGGCCCTCGCGAACGCACTGGACGTCGAACTACCGTCAATAATCGTCAAAAAATAGCAACATGCCTCCTCACTTTCGAAGGAAGAGCCCCATGCGTCCGTCCCCCGACCCGGAGACCCCGCGCCCCGACGCACCGAGCGCCGGCTCCTGGCGGAGCACCGCCCGCTGCCGCACCGCCGACCCCGACCTGTTCTTCCCGCGGGCGGGGGAGCGGGCGGTCATCGCACAGGCCAAGAACATCTGCACGGCGTGCCCGGTCCGCACCGCGTGCCTGGACCACGCCCTCGCCGATGACTCCCTCGAAGGCGTATGGGGCGCTACCACCGAGCGCGAGCGAACGGCCATGCGGCTGCGCGCCCGGCTCGCCGACCGCCGCTACGACATCCCCGCCTGACCATCCCCCTGCTTCTCACGTTCCGAGGTTCGCCATGCCCCTGTGCCCGGGTCCGTGCAACAACCCGCGCCGCCCGCGCCGTCCCGCGTCCGGCCCGCCCACCCCCGGCGATCCCGTCTGGTGCGGCCGCTGCCAGGTCCTGCTGCGCGCTCGCCTGGCCGAGCTCGACGACCTGGCCGCCAAGCTCGCGGCGTCCCCGGAGACCCAGGGCTCCGGCCGGTCCGAGCGCGTGTCCGGCTCCCGCTCGCGCCCGTCGCCGTCCCCGGCGGTGGACGACCTGGACGAGCTGCTGCGCACGCTGCTCGGCTGGGAGGACGCCTACCGAGAGCACCGCTCGTTCGCGCCCCGCCCCCGCCGGGGCCGCTACGCGGCCACCCTCGCGTCCTGCGTCGCCTGGCTCGGAGCCCACCTGGACGGCCTGCTGGTCTTCCCCGGAGCAGCGGACTTCGGCTTGGAGGTCATGGAGATGCACCGCCGCCTGCGCTCGCGCACCTCGTCCCCGGCCCCCCGCCGGCGCGCGCCCGAACCCTGCCCCGAGTGCGACCTGCTGACTCTGGTGCACAACCCGGCCACCGACGAGGTCCGCTGCCGCGCCTGCAACTGGACGGCGACCTCCCCGGGCCTGGGCCAGGCGTCATGAGCGACCTACGGACCACGTTCCTGACAACGGCCCAGGCCGCCGAACGCGTGGGCGTGACCCCGGCCGCCATCCGCCAGTGGATCAAACGAGGCCACCTGACGCCGCTGCGCGTCGGCAACCGGGTCTTCATCCGCGAACTGGACCTGCTGAAGACCGAACGAGCCACCCGCCACAGAGGCGGCACCCGCAGCGCCTCCTGATTTTCATCTTGTCGAGGGGCCGCCCCGGCGGCCCCTTTTTCATGTCCGTTCGCACGCATGCGGCCGGCTCACGGGAGCGCCATGCCAGAGATCGTGAAGGCCGTCTGCATGTGGACCGGAGCCTTCGTTCTGACGCTTTCAATCATTGTGACGCTCATTGCGCTCCTCTCGTTCGTTCGAGATGAATGGAGATGACATGGCTCCGACATATGACCCCAAGACGGGACCTCCTCGGGACCTTTCGACGGTCGACAGGGAACTGAGTCGCGCCGAAAGGGCGCTGGCCATCATTTACAAGGAGTATGAAAAGAAAAACGGGCTGAAGGGGGAGAAAGGAGACAAGGGAGACAAAGGCGAGAAGGGTGAGAAGGGTGAGAAGGGGGATAAGGGGGCTGGAGGTGATGTAGAAAAGAAGGTGGACGATAATGCCAGAAAACTTTTCACGCTTGAGAAGGAGTGGTTCAAGAAGACTGAAGGTGCGGCGGTGAAGGCGGAGGGGGTCGGCTTTAAGCCGGAACTTCTGGGCATCGCAATCGCCGCCGGAATCGCCAGCATGGACATTAAGCTCTTTAAGGCAGATTTCGCCTACTTCGACTTCTCGGACTACTTCAAAAGATTCTCTCATGCAGCGAAAACAGACCCGGAGCAGCGGCGGCTGCGGAATGAGGCGAAGTTCAACAAGGCCAAGCGCATCGAAGACAGGGCCGAATCCATCGACCGGGCCCGCGCCGCTGGAACATCGCCTATCACGGCATTCTCCCGGGACACGGCAAAGATGAGAGCCAAGGTCGCCCAACTCAGGAGCGAAGCCAAGAAGGACATGGAGAGCATCCTCCAGTTGGAGGACGAAATAAAGGCCGCGCGGCGAAGTCTCCTCGAATTTGAGAATCAGGTTCGCAGTTCCACCGGCCGCGTAGAGATTGACCTCACGTGAGATGTGATTTTCGTTTGATATGGAGGTGTGACCGGTGGCTCAGGCACTGAGCAAAGCCGCTCGAGGATTTGCGCGGCTCAGAGCGTCGGCTCAAGGGGCTTCCCGGGCGCTGGATCAGCTGCAGCGTTCAACGCAAAAAGCGGGAGGGGGGCTCTCGGGCGTTCAGGGCAAGGCCAACCAGGCGGCGGCGGCCACCGGTCGGATGAGGGCCCAGGCCACGTCCGCCGGGACGTCGATGTCGAGGCTCGGGTCGCAGGCGCGGAGTGCCGGGACCGGGGTCGTCTCCCTGCAGAAGGGGGCCGCCCAAGGGGGCAAGGCGATGGCCACCCTCAAGAAGGACATGACCGCCGCCGGAACCGAGGCCACCAAGAGCGGCAAGAACCTCGGGAACGCCACCAAGGGGATCAAGGGGCTCGGGCCCGCCGGGAACATCGGCGGGAAGGGGCTGAAGGCGGTCGGGGCCGGGTTCAAGTCCGCGCTCGGGCCCGCCGGCATCATCCTGATGCTGCTGACGCCGTTCATCGAGAAGCTCGTCGAGACCGTGACGAAGTCCAAGACGTTCAAGAAGATCGTCTCGGGCGCGATGCAGGGCGTGTCGAAGGCGATCAAGTGGGTGAAGGACGCGGCCAAGTTCGTCTGGGACTGGATCAAGGGCAACTGGCCGCTGCTGCTCGCGATCGTCACCGGGCCGTTCGGCCTCGCGGTCGGGTTCGTCATCAAGTACTGGGACAAGATCAAGGGCGCGGTCGGCAAGGCCAAGGACTACGTCGTCGGCAAGTTCCAGTCCCTCATGGGGTTCTTCACCAGCCTGCCCGGCAAGATCGCCGGTGGGCTGGGCAACGTCGGGACCACGCTCTACAACAAGGGCAAGGACCTGATCCTCGGGTTCATCAACGGCATCAAGTCGATGGCCGGCAGCATCATCAACACCATCAAGAGCGCGATCACCGACAAGATCCCGGCGTTCATCCGGAACAAGCTCGGGATCAACTCGCCCTCGCTGGTGATGATGGGCTTCGGCGAGAACGTCGGCGAAGGCATGGCGCTCGGCATCGAGAAGACCCACGACAAGGTGCAGGGGTCGCTCGGCGCCCTGGTGGACGTGCCCGCGCCCAGCGCCGTCCGGGCCAAGAGCGGCGCTTTCGGGGCCGCCTTCGCCGGCGCCCGCACCGCCAAGGCCAAGGCGCGCGACGACCGCTACGAGTTCCACTTCCACGGGGCCGTCAAGGACCCCAAGGAGACCAGCCGCCAATTCGCCTCCCGGCTGCGCGCCTGGGAAGTCCTCAACGCTGTGAGGTAGATCGTGCCCATCATCTACACCGGGCGGGGCGGCCCGTCCGTTCCGCCGACCACGCCCGAGAAGGAGATCGCGTCCGTCACCTGGACGTCGCCCGACGGCACGGAGACGGTCCTGTCCGGCTGGCGCGACGGCCTGATCCTCACGGCCGGCGCCAAGGGGCTCGGCATGCCGCAGTACCAGCTCTACATGCGCGAGTCCGGCGCGCTCGACGGCGACGTCGTCACCGGCGTGCGCGCCAAGGCGCGCGAGCTGTTCCTGCCCATCGCCGTCTACGGCGAGGACCGCGCGGACGCGCTCGACAAGCGCGCCGCCCTGGCGCGGGCGTTCGACCCGATCGAGGTGAACGGCGGCGGCGAGGGCGTCCTGACCGTCACCGAGCCGGGCTCGGAGCCGCGCTCCATCCGCGCCTACTACAGCGAGGGCATGGAAGGGGCCGAGGGGCGCGACGAGGCCGGCTGGAACTGGGCCAAGTTCGGCATCACCCTGCACGCCGCCGAGCCGTACTGGTCGGGGGAGCCCAGCGAGCGGTTCTGGGGGCCGAAGAAGGCCGACCAGACGTTCCTGCCCGTCGGTCCGCCGGAGTTCCTCAAGGTCAGCAACAGCCAGGTGATCGGCACCGGCATGGTCATCGACTGCCCCGGCGACGCCCGCTCCTACCCGCGCTGGACGCTGAAGGGCCCGATCGGCGCCGGGGCCGAGTTCGCCAACCGCACGCTGGGCGTGCGGTGGAAGCTGAACCGGGCGCTGACCGCGGGCGACACCGTCGTCGTGGACTGCCACCCGCGCAAGCGCACGGTGCTGCGCGGCGCCGAGAACCTGTGGCCGCAGCTCGAGCCGACGTCCCAGCTGTGGCCGCTCAGGCCGGGCCGCAACGTGGTGGACATGCTGGTCCCCGACGTCGGAGCGACCACGTCGGTGCGGCTGGAGTACGTGCCGCTGTACAAGACGGCCTACCCGGCGCGGCGCCTCACCGCGGCGACGGCGAGGCCGGCATGAGCGAGTGGAAGGTCCTGGTCCGCGGCGCCGACCGCAGGTTCATCGGGGAGGTCTCCGGCGAGCACTCGCTGGAGATCATCGAGCGGCACCTGGCGCTGGGCTCCTGGATCGTCACCGTGGACGCGGCGTCCCAGGACGCCCGGCTGCTGCGCGAGGGCAAGGGCATCGTCTTCGTCCGCGACGGCGCGATCGCCTTCTCCGGGCCGACCCGCCAGATCGAGCGCGCGATGAACGCCGACGAAGGCGGGCACGGCACGCTGACCGCCTCCGGCCCGTGCGACAAGGGCTGGCTGACCCGGCTGGTGTGGCCCAACCCGGCGACGACCATCCCGGCGGCGGGCGCGACGCAGAGCCCGGCGCGCTACAAGGTGCCCCGCACCGGGACCGGCACGGTGAAGTCGGAGACGGCGCTGCGCCAGCTCGTCAACGACCACGCGGGTCCGGGCGCGCTGGCCTCCCGGCAGGTGCCGGGGCTGCGGCTGCAGGCCGACCAGGGCCGGGGCGCGGCGACCGCCGTGTCGTCGCGGTTCGGCGTGCTGTGGGACGAGCTGGTGGCCATCGCCCTGCGCGGTGGGCTGGGGTTCGACGTCGTCCAGAGCTGGGACGGCTTCCTCGACTTCAAGGTCTACGCCGGCAGGCTGGAGCAGGCCGCTCCCGCCGCCCGGTTCTCCCTCGAACTGGGCAACCTGCGGTCCTACCAGTACACGCTGACCCCGCCCGAGGTGACCTCGGCGATCGTCGGCGACCTGGAGGGTGGCACCAGCCGCAAGTTCTACGGCTTCGACACCGCGGCGGACGCGCTGTGGCCCGGCCTGCGCGTCGAGGAGTTCGTGGACGGCACCGACGCCTCCGGCGACACCTCCACCGAACCGGCCCCCGCGCCCGCCGACCTGGCCGGCGCCCGGCTGGAGGAGGCGCGCGGCAAGGCCAGCGTCACCTTCGAGGCGATCGACATCGACTCGGTGAAGCTCGGCCGCGACTACCGCAAGGGCAGCACCGTCACCGTCGAGGTGGACGGCGAGCCCTACACCGACCTCGTCCAGGAGATCCGCTACACCCGCACGCCCGACGAGGGCCAGGTGGTGGTGCCGGTGATCGGCAACGACGAGGAGTCGCCGCGCATCTATCAGCGGCTGGCCCAGCTCCAGCGCAAGGTCCACATCATGCAGACGAGGAGATGACATGACCGAGAAGTCGGGTGTTTTCGAGGGCAAGCCGATCGCGACCGAGGTCGAGCTGGCCCGGCTGTTCCAGGGCTTCCAGCAGGACGGCGTGCGCGGCAACCCGCTGGACAGGGCCCTGAAGGTCGAGGCCAACGGCGGCATGACGATCAAGGTGTCGCCGGGGTTCGCGCACGTCGGCGGCTACTGGTACGAGATCTCCGACACCGCCGAGACCCGCACCCTGGCGGTGGGCGGCGCCCAGCAGCGCACCGACCTGGTCATGCTGCGCGCCGATCCCGCGGCCGACAAGGTGTCGATCGAGATCGTGCAGGTCACCGGCGGCGTCATCCCGAGCCCGGTCCGGATCTCGGGCGGCAAGTGGGAGCTCCCGCTGGCGCGGGTCACCGTGGCCGCCAAGGCGACGGCCCTCGCGGCGGCCAACATCGCCGACGTCCGCGAGTTCTGCGGCGCCGGCGTCGCGCCGACGCTCTCCCGCGCCCGCCCGGGAGCGCCCGCCCTCGGCCAGATCGCCTACGAGCAGGACACCAAGCGCTGGATCGGCTCGCACGGCGGTACGGACTGGCAGACCCTCGCCGAGGACACCGGCTGGTCGAACCTGGAGGTGGCGTGGCCGACGGTGTGGCAGTCCGCCTGGGCGCTGAAGGGCCGCCGGGTGAACGGCGTCGTCTACATCGAGGGCGCGCTGCGCCGCATCGGCGGCCCGTACTCCAAGGGCGACGACGACGGCACGCTGCTGACCGTCCTGCCCAGGAAGCTGTGGCCCGCCTTCCAGCACTCGCCGGCGGTCGTGTGCGACCACGGCGGCCAGGGCGGCTACGTGGTGCCCGGCCGCCTGCACGTCAGCCCGACCACCGGCGAGGTGAAGCTCCAGCACGTCGCCGCCGACGTGCCCGTCGGCCACTACGTCTACCTGTCCAACACCTGGATCGGCGCCTGACCCCGCCCGTCTCCCGACCCTTCCCGCCTCGGACGCCAGCGCGCTCCGGGGCTTTCGTCTTTCTAGGAGCACGCCATGAACGAACTGAGCAAGCGAGGGGTGGTCTGAGTGGCCCGGCACGCTTTCGGCGGCGGCATCGCCGACTACGTCGTGAAGAAGGGCGACTCCGGAGCGCTGGAGCTGTCCCCCGACACCGCGGTGACGTTCTGGGACGCGCCTGTTGACGGCGACCAGCACACCGGGCTGATCGACGCCACCGGTACCCAGATCCCCGACGGCGTCGTGCGGTCGGACGCCAACGGCGCCATCCCCGCCTTCGGCCAGGGGCCCGAGGGCGTGGTCGCCATGTGGGCGGACGCCTCGGCGGACGCCAAGGGGCCGCGACGGCTGGTGTTCGCCACCGACCTCGGCGACGACGTCAAGAGCCTGCAGTCCCGGGTAGAAGCGCTGGAGGCCAAGCTGAACGGCGTCGGCAGGCTGACCGTCGCGCCGACCGCGCCCGCCGCGCCCGCTGTCAACGACGTCTGGTTCGACACCTCCACACCCGACGAGGGCAATCCGGTGGTGTTCCGTTCGTCCGCCGGAGCCACGGGCAACGCCGCGTCGCTGACCTGCCCGCTGCCCGCCGGGCCGCTGCCCGGCGACTACGTCCTGGCCGTGGCGGTGTGGAACGCGCCCGCGGGCGAGGCGCTGACCGTCGAACCGGCGGGCTGGACCAGACTCCTGGAGCAGCGGCAGTTCGGCGGAGACACCCGGATCGCGGTGTACGGCAAGGTGTACGCGGCGGGGGACGCCGCCCCGACCTGGACGTTCTCCGCCACCGTCAAGGGCAGCGCCGGCACCGTCGCCTACGCCAACGCCGACGCGACCGTGCAGGTCGGCCCGTACGAGATCCGGACCGGCTCCGGCACCGACACGAACGCGCCGTCGATCAACACCGCCGTGCCCGACGCGCTGGTGGTGTGCCTGTACGGCGAGAAGACCGCCGGCGTGCCGACCAAGGTCACCGACCCGGCGGGCACCACGCGGCGGCTGCTGCAGTCGGCGACCGGCACCAGCCAGGTGTCGTCGCTGCTGGTGTGCGACTTCGCCCAGCCGGTCCCGGGCGCGACCGGGGTCCGGACCGTGAGCTGGACCGCCCCCCAGCCCTCCGACAACGGCATCGGGCTCCAGATCGCGCTGACCAGGAAGCAGGGGTAGCCGATGGCCACGCTCGCCTACGGCTGGGTCGGCGGGACCACCGCCTCGACGGCCCGGTTCACCACCCGGACCCGGGACGCCTCCCGGGTCCGGGTGCTGGTGTCGGCCGCCGCGGACCTGTCGGGCGCGGTGGCCTCGTCACCGCAGAACCCGGACGGCCGCGGCCTCACCAAGCACGAGATCACGGGGCTGCCCGCCGCCACCGCCCACCACTGGGCGGTGGAGGCCGACGGCGTGCTGCTGCCCGAACGCGGGCGGCTGCGCACGCTGCCCCAGCCCGGGGCCCGGACCGACTTCGCCTTCTGCTTCGGCGGCGACCGGATCATGAGCTCCGACCACGTCGTGTACGACACGATCCGCGAGATGGACCCGCTGCAGTTCCTGTTCCTCGGCGACCTGCACTACTGGGACTACGACGAACCCGATCCGGCCGGCTACGACATGCGCCACCAGACCGCGCTGGAGCGGCCCCGCTACGCCCGGCTGATCCGGGAGGTCCCGACCGTCCACACCTGGGACAACCACGACTTCACCGGCAAGGGCGGGTGGTCGGGCTCGCCCGGCGCGGCCGCCGTCGCCGAGTCGCTGCGCGCCCACGGCACCTTCTACCCGCTGCCCGAGCAGGGGCTGTACCACACGTGGGTGGTGGGCCGGTGCCGGTTCATCATGCTCGACACCCGCACCTTCCGGTCCGACCCGGCCGGACCGGAGGGCGCCGGCAAGACGCTGCTGGGGGAGACCCAGAAGCGCTGGTTCCTGGACCTGCTGCGGCGCTCGCCCGAGCCGGTGGTGTTCGTCGCCGAGTCGATGCCGCACCGGATGAGCGCGGCCGGCGGCGACCGGTGGGGCGACTACCGCACCGAGTTCGCCGAGATCAACGCGTTCGTCAAGGCGAACGGCCTGGGCGCCAGGACGGTCGTGCTCAGCGCCGACATGCACGCCATCGCCGCTGACGACGGCCGCAACTCCCTGATCGGCGCGATGGAACTGGTCGCCGCGCCGCTGGACCAGACCTCCAGCGGCGAGGGGGCCTGGCAGATCGGCCCGATCATCGCGCCGCAGGGCACCGGCCAGTTCGGCCACGTCCAGGTCACCGACGCCGGGACGTCGATCACGGTGGCGTTCACCGGCCGCGACCACACCGGCAAGGTGCTGGCCTCCCTGGCGAAGACCTTTCCGGCGGGGGAGTACCGGCCCGACCCGCAGACCACCGTCAAGGCCCGGACCGCCGAGGACTGGGAGAGGCCGAGGACGCGGGTCGGGAAGGACGGCGCGTCCGGCCGGGCGTGGGTGTGGCAGGGCGACGCCTGGACCTGAGCCGCGCCGCCCGTCCGTTCCACGCCGGGACGGGCGGCCCGCACCGCCCGTCCCGGCCCTTCCGGGCCTCCGGCGCCGCGCGCCGGAGGCCCCCGCACGTCAAGGAGCACGTCGTGAACGAACCGACCAGGCGAGGGGTGGTCTGAGTGGCCCGGTACGCCTTCGGCGGAGGGATCGCCGACTACGTTGTGAGGAAGGGCGACTCCGGGGCACTGGAGCTGTTCCCGGATGCGGCGGTGACGTTCTGGGACGCGCCGGTCGACGGCACGCAGCACACCGCGTTGATCGACGCCACCGGCATCGAGATCCCCGCCGGCGTCGTGCGGTCGGACGCCAACGGCGCCATCCCCGCCTTCGGCCGGGGCCCCGAGGGCGTGCGCGCCATGTGGGCGGACGCCTCGACGGACTTCAAGGGCCCGCGCCGCCAGATCGTCACCACCGACGTCGCCGATCTGCTCGGCGACCACCTGTCGCGGCTGGCGGCGCTGGAGGCCAAGCTCGACGGCATCGGCAGGCTGACGGTCGCGCCGACCGCGCCCGCCGCGCCCGCCATCGGTGACATCTGGTTCGACACCGCCGCGGCGAGCGGCAACGCGCCGCTGGCGTTCCGCGCGGCCGGCTCGGTCGCGGCGGACTGGCAGCCCGGCGTCACCTGCCCGCTGCCCGCCGAGCTGGTCACCGGCGACTACCTGATCGCGGTGCTGGCCATGCCGGCCTCGCTGGGCGAGGCGATCGCGACGCCGCCCGCGGGCTGGACCGAGCTGGTCGCCCCCGACGTGATCGCCGACGACACCCGGGTCGGCGTGTGGGGCAAGGTGCACGCGGCCGGCGACGCCGCCCCCACCTGGGTCTACACGACCACCGCCAAGGGCAAGGCCACCGTCTCCATCGCGGCCTACGCCGGAGCCGACGGCACGCCGCAGGTCGGCGCCCCGGCCGTCCGGCCGGGCATCACCTCCACGGTCGACGCCCCGGGCGTCACCACCGCCGAGCCGGACATGCTCGTGGTCTGCGCCTACGGCGAGATGAGCTCGGCGGCCACCGCGATCACCGAACCGGCCGGCACCAGCCGCCGGTCGGCCCAGATCGGTTACGGCAGCAAGGCCGTGCCGTCCACGCTGATCTGCGACTTCGCGCAGCCCGTGCCCGGCGCGACCGGGGTGCGCACCGCGACCTGGAACAGCACCTCCAACAACGGCCTGGGCGTGCAGATCGCGCTGCGCCGGAGGAGGGGGTGATGCCCGGTCCGTCCTACGGATGGGTCGGCGGCACCACCGCCACCGCCGCCCGGTTCACCGTCCGCACCCCGGACGCGTCCCGGGTGCGGCTGCGGGTGTCGCGGAAGGCCGACCTGTCGGCGGGCACGGACACCGCCCCGCAGCCGGTGGACCGGCGCGGCCTCACCAAGCACGAGGTCACCGGGCTGACGGCTTCCACCGCCTACCACTGGGCGGTGGAGGCCGACGGCGTCCTCCAGGCCGAGCGGGGGCGGTTCCGGACGCTGCCGACGCCCGGTCAGCGCGCCGACTTCGCCTTCTGCGCGGCCGGCGACCGGGACATCGACTCCGACCACGTCGTCTACGACAAGATCCGTGAGAAGGACCCGCTGCAGTTCCTGTTCCTCGGCGACCTGCACTACGTGGACACCGACAACGCCGATCCGGCGGCCTACGACGCGCTGCACGCCCGGGCGCTGTCCACGCCCCGCTACGGCCGGCTGATCCGCGAGGTCGCGACCGTCCACACCTGGGACAACCACGACTTCACCGGCGACTTCGGCTGGTCGGGGTCGCCGGGCGCACGGGCGGTCCAGGAGTCGCTGCGGGCGCACGGCACGTTCTATCCGCTGCCGTCCGACGGCCTCTACTACACCTGGGTCGTCGGCCGGTGCCGGTTCGTCATGCTCGACACCCGCGGCCGCCGCACCGATCCGCGCGGCCCTGACGGCGCGAGCAAGTCGATGCTCGGTGAAGAGCAGAAGCGCTGGTTCCTGGACCTGCTGCTCCGCGCCCCCGAACCGGTGGTCTTCGTGATCGAGTCGATCCCGCACCGGAAGATCTCCGCCGACGACGACCGGTGGGGCGCCTACGGGGCCGAGTTCGACGAGATCAACGCGTTCGTCAACGCGCACGGCCTCGGCGCGAAGCTGGTGCTGATCAGCGCCGACCGGCACATCGTGGCGGCCGACCGGGGCGTCCACTCCGCGATCGGCGCGATGGAGCTGGTGGCCGCCCCGCTCGACCAGAAGGGCGGCGCGGGCACCGGCGGCTACGAGCTCGGCCCGATCTCGCCGCCTCCGGGCACCGGTCAGTTCGGCCACATCGCCGTCACCGACGCCGGTGATGCGATCACCGTGCGGTTCACCGGCCACGACCACACCGGGGCGGTGCTCGGCACGCTCGCCAAGACGTTCCCGGCCGCCGGCTACACGCCCGACTCCGGCACCGGCGTGTCGGTGCGGACCGCCGACGGCTGGCGCCCCGCCAGGGTCCGCGCCAAAGCCCGCGGCGGCCCCGAGCCCCTCGCCCCGGTCCGCCCGTGGGCCTGGCAGGGCGACATCTGGTCCTGACCGCGCCCGGTTCCGGGCGCCCGATCCCGAAGGAGGTCCCCGTGCCGCTGGTGCACACCGCCGAGCCCGGCCCCCCGCCCGACCCCCGACCCGCATCCGAACCCGAGACCGATGACGATGAGTGACAACCCCGGCGTCGTGATCACCAGCCGCGACATCTACGACAAGCTCGTCGAGCTGAGCGGCAAGGTGGACGGCGTCCTGGCGGCCCACGAGCACCTGCGGATGCAGATGGCCGACCACGAGCAGCGGCTCCGGTCGCTGGAGCGCTGGCGCTACACGCTGCCGATCTCGCTGCTGGTCGCCGTGCTGTCCGCCGTCGCCGCCGTGATCTCCGCGCTCAGCGGCCGCTGACCGCCCGACCCGACACGAACCGCCGCCGCGCCGAACCCGGGGCGCGGCGGCGGTTCCCGCATTTCAGGAGCCCCCATGCTGGACAGTCTCATCCGCACCGTCGTGCCGCTGGTCGTCGGCGTCCTGCTCGCGCAGGCCGCCAAGATCGGCTTCGACCTGCCCGAGGGCGCGGTCACCGAGGTGGCCGCCGCCGTCGTCACCGCCGCCTACTACCTGGCCGCCCGGCTGGTCGAGCGCCGCTCCGCGCGCGCCGGGCGCGTCCTGCTGGGCCTCGGCCTGGCCCGCCGCACGCCCGTCTACCGGGACCCGCGCGGCGGCGCGGCGCCCGCCGGGCCCGCGGGCGGCGCGTCGTGAAGCTCGTCTCCCGCTCCCAGTGGGGCGCCCGCGCCGCGCGCGGCGCCGAGCGCCTCGGCTCGACGCGCGGCGTGAAGGTCCACTACGTCGGCTCGCACGTCGATCCCCGCCTCAAGGACGACCACGGCCGCTGCGCCGGCGTCGTGCGCGGCATCCAGCGGCAGCACATGGACGGCAACGGCTGGAACGACATCGGCTACTCGATGGCCGTGTGCCCGCACGGCCACGTCTTCGTCGGCCGCGGCCCGCACCGGCTGCCCGCCGCCAACGGGCCCGGCCTGAACGCCGGGCACTACGCCGTCCTCGGCCTGGTCGGCGACAGCGGCCTGACCAGGCCCACCGACGCGATGCTGCACGGCATCCGCGACGCCGTCGAGTACCTGCGCGCGCAGGGCTCGGCGGGCAAGGAGATCAAGGGCCACAAGGACGGGTACTCCACCTCCTGCCCGGGGCCCGCCCTGTACGCGTGGGTCAAGGCGGGCGCGCCCCGTCCCGGCGGCGCGGCCCCGGCGCCCGGCGGCGGGGGAGGGGGCAAGGCCCCCGCGTGGCCGGGCCGCTACCTGTCCTGCCCGCCCGTCATGCGCGGCGACGACGTCCGCACCTGGCAGGCGCAGATGCGCGAGCGCGGCTGGAGCATCGCGGCCGACGGCGCCTACGGCCCCGACTCGCGCCGCGTCTGCGTCGCCTTCCAGTCCGAGAAGGGCCTGGCGGCCGACGGGATCGTCGGCCCCGACACCTGGAAGGCGGCCTGGACCGCCCCCGTCACCTGACCGCCCGGCCCGCGTCCCGTCCGCAGACCCCCGTCAGCGGTCCGCGGACGGGGCGCTGGGCAGGGGGCGGCGGAGGGAGGTCCGGCCCGAGCGCCAGCACGCCAGCAGGTGGTCGGCGAGGCGGTCCTCCAGCAGTTCGGTGGCCTGCACGCCCAGCACCACGTCGGCGGCCAGTTCCGGCTCCCGCTCCAGCAGGTCGCCGATCACGTCGCGGCGCAGCACCTGCTCGTGCACCGCGTCGGCCTCGACGTGCTCGATGTAGAAGCGGGTGGCGCGCGGGCCCGCGCCGAGGCGCTCCAGGGCGCGCGCCAGCCGGGCCGAGCCCGGCGCGGAGGTGATCTCCACGGTGGCGAAGTGTCCGACCATGGCCCCGCGCAGCGCGCGGTGCAGCCCGAACAGCGACATCATGTTGACGATCGCCAGCATCAGGGCCGGCACCTGGTCCAGGTAGCGCCCGTAGCGGGCGTCCAGGCCCAGCTCCTCCATCAGGTCGGCGAACAGCCGCGAGTGCATCGCCTCGGCGCGGCCGCCGCCGAACTCGTCGAACTCCACCGCCACCAGCGCCGCCTTGGCCCGGCCCCGGAGCCGGGGGATCACCCACGCCTGCGGGTCGGCCTCCTTGAGGTGGTAGATCGACCGGTGGGCCGCGTACTCGCGCATCTGCCACCACTCGCCGCGGTCGCGCAGGTGGTGGGAGACGCCGGAGGCGTCGGCGGGCTCGGTCAGCAGCCCCTCGACGGCGGCGTCCACGTCGGCGCCGCCCGGCGTCTGGTCGCGCAGCGCGCGCAGGAAGTGGCGCTCCATCGCCCCGCGCAGCCGCAGCAGCTCGGGGTCCCACTCCCAGGCGGCGTCCACCCCCGCGAACCCCCGGTAGTGCAGCTCGTAGCACAGGTACAGGGTGAGCTGGAGGTCCTCCCCGAACGCGTCGATCGACGAGCGGCGGCCCGCCTCGCGCGCGGCGGTCAGCATCGGCGAGGACGCGTCCCCCAGCGGGGGCTGGACCAGCGCCGTCAGCACCGCCTCCGACAGCGGGCCGCGCGGCTCGGGCAGGCGCGGCGCCCGCGCGTCCGGGTCGATCGAGGCCATCATGCTTGCGGTCATGCTTTCTCCCGGGATCGGCCGTGCGTCCCGATTACCCGCTCTGACGTGGGCCATGCCTGCCGGACCAGCATTTCGATCACCGCGCGGGGGCCGCGCGCGGCGGCGCGGCGCTGGCGGTCGGCGCCGGTGCCGTGCTCGGCGAGGCAGGCCAGCAGGCGCCGGACCTCGGCGAGGTCGCCGGTCGCGTCGAGGGCCGGGCGGACCCGCTCCAGCAGCGCCGCCAGGCGGACGCCGGCCGGGACCAGCCGCTCGCTCACCGGGTCCACGGCCGGGCCCGCCGTCCCGTACCGGGCGGCCGTCCACACCGCCGCCGCGCACACCTGGTCGCGGACGCGCGGCGCGGTACGGCCCGCCGCCAGGTCGTCCAGCGCGGCGCGGACCAGCCCGCGGACGAGCGCGGCCTGGAGCACGGCCTCGTCGGCGGTGACCGCCGCGTCGGCCGCGCGGACCTCCACGGTCGGCAGGTGCGGCGACAGCCGGGCCAGCCAGAACGTCATCGTCCCGTCGGCCAGCACGCCGCACTCCAGCAGGCGGGCGGCCTCCCGGTCGTAGGCGTCGGCCGACCCGAACCACGGCGTCACGCCGGAGCCGGGGAAGCGGGCCTGCTCCAACATCCGCCAGCTCGCGTACCCCGAGTCGCGGCCCCGGTCGAACGGCGAGTTCGCCGACAGCGCCAGCAGCATGGGCGTCCAGGGCCGCAGATGGTCCAGCACCGCCGCCCCGGTGTCCCGGTCGGCGACGCCGATGTGCACGTGGCAGCCGCACACCTCGTACCCCGCGACCACCCCGGCGTACAGCCCGGCGATCCGCGCGTACCGCTCGCCGGGCGCGAACGGCGGGTCGGCCGCAGGCAGCACGGGCGTTCCGGTGGACACCATCTGCAGTCCCTCGGCGCGGGCCGCGGCCGCGAGCTGCGCCCGGTCCTCCAGGAGCTGGCGGCGCAGCTCGCCCAGGCCGGTGCACACGCCGGTGGCGGCCTCCACCTGCGCGGCCAGCAGCTCGGCCTGGAAGGCGGCGCCCGGGGCGCGCGGCTCCCCGGCCCGCGCCATCACCTCGGCCGCGCGCGGCACGCTCCGGCCGGTCACCGGGTCCAGGAGCAGGAACTCCTCCTCGACCCCCATCGTGAATCCGTCACCCTCTGTCACAGCATGTCCCCCCATCGTCATGATCCTTTCCCGCGCGGGGGCGCGTCGAAGCGGCGGCCGCCGATCGGCATATCGGCCCTGGCCTGGGGTAGGGCCATGCCACACCCGACTCTGCGCTACCGCGATCCTGGGGAGGACCCATGAAACGCACCGTCGCCGGTGCGGCCGTCGCCGCGGGCGCCGGCGCCCTCGCGGCCCGACGCCTGCTGGCCCGCGCCTCCGCCGTCGGGAGGGACGAGGGCCGCTGGCTGGTGGTGACCGTCCAGTGCCCGCCCGAGGCGCTGTCCGAAGGCGATCTGCCCGCCCCGCTGGCCCGGCTGGGCGACCGGATCGAGGTGCGGGTCGCCCCCGCGCCCGGCGGCCGGGGCACCGAGCTCGCCGCGCGCCCGCTGGAGCCGGGCCCGTCCGGGCCGGTCGCCCGGCTGGCCGGTGACGATCCGCGCCAGCCCGTGCGCCGGGCGCTGCGCGAGGCCAAGTCGCTGATCGAGACCGGCGAGGTCATGTGGGCCGACGGCCCGGCGACCGGCCGGGCGACGCCGGGCGGGAAGATCATCGAGCTGGCGACCCGCCGTGCGGGCGGGGAGGGGCGACTGTGAAGGCACTGTGCTGGGAGGGCGTCAACAAGCTGTCGGTCGAGCAGGTGCCCGATCCCGGGATACACAACGACCAGGACGTCATCGTCAAGGTCACCGCGGGCACGACCTGCGGCAGCGACCTGCATCTGATCGGCGGCTACATCCCGGCGATGCACGCCGGGGACGTGCTGGGCCACGAGTTCATCGGCGAGGTCGTGGAGGTGGGGCCCGCCGTGCGCCGCCACAGGGTCGGCGACCGGGTCGTGGTGTGCTCGTTCGTGGGCTGCGGCCGCTGCTGGTACTGCGCCAACGACCTGTGGTCGCTGTGCGACAACAGCAACACCAACCCCGGCATCACCCAGGCGATGTGGGGCTACGACCCGGGCGCGGTGTTCGGCTACTCCCACGCGATGGGCGGCCTGCGCGGCAGCCACGCCGAGTACGTGCGGGTGCCGTTCGCCGACTACGGCGCGTTCCCGGTGCCCGAGGAGGTGGACGACGTCAGCGCCCTGTTCGCCTCCGACTCGGTGCCCACCGGCTGGATGGGCGCCGACCTCGGCGGCGTCGGGCCCGGCGACGTGGTCGCGGTCTGGGGCGCGGGCGCGGTCGGGCAGATGGCCGCCCGCGCGTCGATGCTGCTGGGGGCCGAGCGCGTGGTCGTCATCGACCGGTACGCCGAGCGGCTGGAGATGACCCGCGAGCACGTCGGCGCCGAGACCCTGGACTACTCCGCCACCGACGTCGGCGCCGAACTGCGCGAGCTGACCGGCGGGCGCGGCCCGGACGTGTGCATCGAGGCGGTCGGGATGGAGGCCTACAGCAGCGGGCCGGAGCACCTGTACGACCAGGTCAAGCAGCAGCTGCGGATGCAGACCGACCGGCCGACGGCCGTGCGCGAGGCCATCTACGCCTGCCGCAAGGGCGGGTCGGTGTTCGTGCTCGGGGTGTTCGGCGGGGCGGTGGACAAGTTCCCGCTCGGGGCCCTGATGAACAAGGGCCTGACGCTGCGCGGCGCGCAGATGCACGGCCAGCGCTACATCCCGATGCTGCTGGACCGCATCGCCAAGGGCGAGATCAGCACGCGGCACCTCGCCACCCACCGGTTCCCGCTGGACGAGGGGCCGCGCGCCTACGACATGTTCAAGAACAAGACCGACGGCTGCGTGCGCGCCGTCATCCGCCCCGCCGCCTGACCGCCACCGGTCAGCGGCGGGACGGGATCCGCTCGCGGGCCTTGCCGCCGGTCGCGGGGGAGTCCGCCTTCAGCGGGGCGGGCTCCCCCCGGCCACGCCGTGAACCCGCGTAGGCCCAGCGCCGCACCGTCTGGAACGGCCCCGTCGGCCGCAGCCCGGGAACGTTGTTGAGCTGGGGATCGAACGCGTCGGGCACCTCCCGGACCGGCGGCTGCCGCACCTCCAGCACGCCCTTGGTCTGCCACGCCCCGGTCAGCGGTGCGGCGGCCAGCGCGAACGTCAGCGGCGCGACGGCCACCTCGGCGTCCAGTTCCCCCTCCCCGGTCTGCACGTCGCGCCGGGTGGTCGGCAGCAGCCCCAGCACGCGTTCGCCGCCGTCCACCTCGTAGGGGAGCAGCGTGGTGAAGGCGCCCCGTGTGTAGGAGGTGCGGAGCGCCAGCATGTGCCGCAGCACCGGCGGCCGCCCCGTCGAGGCGAACAGCAGGTCCACCTGGTCGGCGCCGACCGGCACCCGGAGCGCGATGCCGAGGACGTCGGGCAGCGCGCCGGGGGTGGGGACGGCCTTGGACAGGCGCACGACCACCTCGTAGGTCCGCTCGGCCTCCAGCGGGCCGAGCGCGGAGGTGACGCGCAGCGTGCCGGCGTAGGTGCGGCCGCGCGGATGGAACGTCCGCGCGTGCCGCAGCCGCGCGGCCGCTTCGAACGGGAATGAAACGATCCTGTCGAGCATGTCGTCCCCTCAGTGGGCGGGCTGGAGCGCGAGGCGGCCGCCGCGCTCGACCTTGCGGACGCGGTCGGCGAGGCCGCGCCGCGCCACCTCGGCCTCGAAGTCGGACAGCGGCGACTTGAACACGGTGTAGTCGTCGAAGTGCACCGGGACGACCTGGTCGCACCCGGCCATCTCCAGCCACCGGGCCCCCTGCCCGCCGTCCATGGTCACCGTCACCAGGCCGAGCAGGCGGGTGCCGCCGAGGTGCACCACGCCGAGGTCGATGTCGGGGTGGCGGCGGCGGATCTCGCCCAGGCCGTCGTAGACCATGGTGTCGCCGCTGATGTAGATCCGCAGGTCCGGCTCGCCGTCGGCGGGGCCGAACTCCAGCAGCGACCCCATCACCGGCGGCAGCAGCCGGTACAGCGGCGCGGGCCCGTGCCGCCCCGGCAGGGCGGTGACGCGGACCTTGCGGTCGCCCTTGACCAGCTCGCGGTGCCGCCAGGTCCCCAGGCCGTCGGCCGCCCCGAAGCCCCGCCCGCGCAGGGTGCGGGCGGCGGCCGGGGTGGTCAGCACCGGCAGGTCGCGGGACAGGTGGCGCTCGGCCACCTCGTCCCAGTGGTCGCCGTGCAGGTGGGACAGCACCACGCCGTCCAGCTCCGGCAGGGCCTCCGGCCGGACGGCCGGGTCCTTCAGCCGCCGGCTGCGCAGGCCGTAGCCGAGCTTGGCGTACTGGCCGCGGTGCAGGAAGTTGGGATCGGTCAGCAGCGTGAAGCCGCCGTAGCGGATGATCGTGGTGGCGTTGCCGACGAAGGTCAGGCCGTCCTGGTCCATGCGCGTCCCCTCTCGCGAACGGTGTCGTTGAGCGCGGCGTTGAGCGCGGTGAGGTCCGGCGCCGGCAGCGCGCCGCGCCGGGCGGCCACCGCGACGGCCGCGCCCCCCGCGGCCACCAGCGCCAGGCGGCGGACGGCGCTGCGGCGCTTGCCGTGGTGGCCGCCGTGCACCCGCCCGGTGCCCGCCGAGGGGGTGTAGAGGTTGCCCGACATGGCGGGGGCGGGCTCCTGCCGGGACAGGTGGGCCTTGTCCACCTGCCGGGCCATCACCTTCTCCAGCGTCCGCGCGCTCATCTTGGCCTGGGCGCGCAGCGCGCGCCCGGCGGGGCCGACCGTCACCTCGGGCTGGGGGGCCCTGACCAGGTCGACGATCGCCGAGGCGACCCGCTCGGGCGGGTACACCGGCGGCATCGCCAGGACCTTGCGGCCGGTGTGGTTGGCCACGTGGTCGAAGAAGGGGGTGTCGATGGTGGCGGGCTGCACCGTGCAGACGTGGATCTTCTTGTGGTCGCCGGTCAGCCGCAGCTGCTGGCGCAGGCTCGCGCCGAAGGCGGTGACGGCGGCCTTGGACATCACGTAGGCGGTGGAGTAGGGCTGCGGGGAGAACGCGGTGAGCGAGGAGACGTTCACCAGCACGCCCCGGCCCCGCTCGCGCAGGTGCGGCAGCGCGACGCGCGCGCCGTGCACGTAGCCCATGACGTTGACGTCCAGCACCCGCCGGAAGTCCTCCAGCGGCGCCTGCTCGAAGGGCGCGAACAGCCCGACGGCGGCGTTGTTGACCCACACGTCGATGCGGCCGAACCGCGCGACGGCCTGCCGCGCGACCTCCTCCACCGCCGCGTAGTCGGCCGTGTCGGCCGGGACGGCCAGCGCCTCGCCGCCCGCCGCCTCGCATTCCCGCGCGGCCGCCTCCAGCGCGTCCTTGCGGCGCGCCGCCAGCACCACGCGCGCGCCCTTGCGGGCGAACGCCAGCGCGGTGGCGCGGCCGATGCCGCTGGACGCGCCGGTGATGACCACGACCGATTTCCTGATGCGCATGTGCCGCTCCTCGAAAAGCCGTCCGGGGCCACGGCACCTACCCGCCACTTCGGTGATCACGCCGGGATTTGTCGTTCTTCTCCCGTACGGTGTGGCGCCATGACCGTTTCGGACCCTTCTCTGGAAGATGCCCTGGTCCTGGCCCCTGCCTGGCGCCGGAAACTGCACCCGCGCCGGGGCGGCCTGCCGGTGCCCGCGCCGGAGTCCGACGCGGGGGCGATGGAGGCGCTGCGGGAGCGGCGCGCCGGGGCGGTCCCCGAGATCGAGAAGATCATCGGCCGGGCGCGCTCGGACGCGGGGCTGGCCGGGCGGACGCGGGCCTACCTGCGCGGCGAGCCCGATCCCGAGGGCGCGGTGGCGGCGGCCCGGATCTTCCTGGAGGGCCGGCTGCAGAGCAGCTGGGAGGAGCTCTGGGAGCCGTCGGCGCTGGTGGATTTGTGGGAGGCCGAGCACGGGCTGGAGTTCGCGGTCCACGCGTTCCTGGTGGCCGACGAGGTGCGGGTGGAGTTCCGGCCGATCCAAGGCACCGGAGGGCGGCACGAGAAACTGCTGCTGGCCGAGCATCGGGAGGACTGGGGACATTTCGGGCTGTCGTGCGAGGTGGGCTCCCCGGCGCACCGCCTGCGGGCCCGGATGGCGGCGGCCGAAGAGCGGGAGTACGAGCGCATCGCCGACCTGCTCGCGGCGCGGGCCCGCACCGGGAGCCAGCGGGTGGTCGCCGCCTACCTCGCCCCGACCCGGCGCGACCTGGTGGAGGCCGCGCCCCGCGACGACGCCCGGCGGCTGGGGTGGCTGCTCGCCTGCGCGCTCGGTCCGGGCGACCGGCCCGGACCGGAGACGATCCCTCCCGGCGCGCCGCCGGAGGTGCTGGCCACCCTGCTGGAGGGCGTCGGCGCGGCGCTCGCCCCGGCGCTGCTGGCCTACCTGGACGAGGGGACCGACCTCGGCGCGGGGCGCAAGGCGGTGCTGCGAGCCCTCGGCACGATCCCGACCGATGAGGCGTTCCTCGGGATGCTGGAGCGGGACGGCGCCAAGCACGTCCGGGCCGCCCTGCTGGCGATGATGAAGCGGTTCCCGGCGCGGGCGCTGCGGCTGCTGGCCGAGGCGTCGGCGGATGCGTCCGGGCCCGCCGCTGAGCTGCTGGCACTGCACCTGGCGGCCCGCCCGGACCTGGTGCCCGGTCCGGAATTGTCGCAGGCGGCCCGCGCCGCCGTGGAGGCGGTCGGCGCGGAGGGCTCCCGGGCCCCCGAAGCGCCGCCGGAGGCGCTGCCGCCGCTGCTGGTGAATCCGCCGTGGGCGCGCGGGCGCAAGGCCGCCGAGCCCACCGTGGTCCCGGACCTCGTGCCGCCCGGGGCCCGAGTGGCCTGGGAGCCCGGCGAGCAGGCGGAGTGGGCCGGTCCGGACGACGTCGAGGAGTGGGCCGACGCCAGGGAGTGGGCCGTGGTCGCGGAGCTGGCCGACCCGGACTGGCCCACGATGATCGCTCAGCTTCGGGCGGCCGAGGAGGTCTCGTTCGGCGGCGAGAACGCGCTGGCCTTCGCGCCCGACGAGCTGGTGCGCCCGCTGCTGGCGGGCTGGGAGCCCCGTTACCGGTGGCGGCCGCGTCCGGCTCGGCGGCTGGTGGCCCGGTTCGGGCTCGACGCGCTTCCCTTGGCGCTGCGCGTCGTCCGCGAGCAGCCGCACGAACTCGGCGGGATTCTGCTGCCGTATCTGGACGCCGAGGTCGCGCTGCTGATGGCGGACTGGGTCACGCGGCTCCAGCGGATGCGGCCGCTGGGCCGCGCCTGGCTGGAGCGGCACGGCACCGCCGCCGTTCCGCTCCTGGCGCCCGCCGCGCTGGGCGAGTCGGCCAGGGAACGGCACGCCGCCGAGGGCGCGCTACGGCTCCTCGCCGCCCGGTATGGCGTCACGGCCGTGGTGGAAGCGTCCCGCCCGCACGGGGCCGCCGCCGTCGCCGCGATCGAGGCCCTGGTGACGGCCGACCCCCTGGAGAGCCTCCCCGGCTCGGTCCCGCGCCTGCCGGAGTGGGCGTCGCCGGTGCTGCTGCCGCAGATCCTGCTGCGCGACGGCGAGCGCGCGCTGCCGGACGCGGCGACCTCGCACGTGCTGAAGATCCTGGCGCTGACCGACCTGGAGAGCGGGTACGCGGGCATCGGCGCGATCCGCGAGGCGTGCGACCCGGCATCGCTGACCGCGTTCGGCTGGACGCTGTTCGAGCGCTGGCGCGAGGCGGGCGAGCCCGCCAAGGCGCTCTGGGCGCTGGCCCAGCTCGGCTTGACCGGCGACGACGGGACCGTGCGGCGGCTGGTCCCGTTCATGTGCGAATGGCCCGGCGCGGGCGGCCATCGCAAGGCCGCCGCCGGGGTGGAGGTGCTGGCGGCGATCGGCACCCCGGAGGCGCTGCGGCAACTGCACGAGATCGCGGAGAAGGCGCGCTTCCAGGGCCTTCAGGCGCGGGCGCGGGAACGGCTGGAGCGGATCGCCGCCGAGCGCGGGCTGACGCTCGACCGGCTCGCCGACCGCCTCATCCCCGATTTCGGGCTGGCCCCCGGCACGGGCCTGCTGCTGGACTACGGGCCGCGCCGGTTCCGCGTGGCGCTCGACGAGCAGCTGCGGCCGATCGTGACGACCGAGGACGGCGCGCCGCGCGCGGCCCTGCCCAAGCCCGGCGTCAAGGACGACGAGGAGCTCGCGTCGGTGGCCCACCGGTCGTTCGGCGAGCTGAAGAAGGGCGTGCGGGCGGTCGCGGCCGACCAGACCAGGCGGCTGGAGCGGGCCATGCTGGCCGGGCGGCGCTGGTCGGCGGCCGAGTTCCGCGAGCTGTACGTGGCGCACCCGCTGATGTGGCACCTGGTGCGGCGGCTGGTGTGGCTCGCGGAGGACTGCGGGAGGACCGCGACGTTCCGGCTGGCCGAGGACCGCACCTTCGCCGACGTCGGCGACGGCGTCCTGGCGGTCCCGGAGACCGCGCGCGTCGGCGTGGCCCATCCGGTGCACCTGGGGGGCGAGCAGGCGGCGTGGGCGGAGGTGTTCGCCGACTACGAGATCCTGCAGCCGTTCGAGCAGCTCGCCCGGCGCGGCTTCGCGGTGCCCGACGAGGAGCGCGGGGCGAACCGGCTGAAGCGGTTCGAAGGCGCCACGGTGCCCGTGCGGACGCTGCTGCGGCTCCAGCGGCGCGGCTGGCGGCGCGGCGAGGAGCAGAACGACGGCCGGGAGCACTGGATCTCCTACCGGCTCGCCGACGACCGTTACCTGGTGGTCGAGTTCGGGCCCGGCGTCCACTTCGGCTTCGACGAGGACGACCCTGACCAGCGCCTTGAGCACGTGTGGCTGGCCTCCGCGCCGGGCCGCCACGGCGGGGTGCGGGCGGTGGGCGCGTTCGGCGACCTGGACCCCGTGACGGCCTCCGAGCTGCTGCTGGACCTGACCACCCTGACGGAGAACGCGTGAACGACGAGAACACCCTGGTCCTGCCCGAGGAGTGGCTGGCCGAACTGCACCCCCGGCGCGGCGGCCTGCCCGTGCCCGCCGTCGAGATCGAGCACGGCCTCGCCCGGTCGGCCGCGTCGCGGGTGCGCAGGGGCGTGCCGGAGGTCGAGAAGCGGCTCGCCGACGCCGCCGCCGATCCGGACCTCGCCGAGCGCGCCCGCGCCCACCTGGCCGGCGAGCCCGACCCGGTCGGCGCGGCGGTGGTCGCCTCGATCGCGGAGGCGGTGGACCCCGGCCGCCTGGAAGCGGGGATCGTGCACGCATGGGCCGCTGAGCACGGCCTGCCGTTCGCCGTCTGCGCCTACGCGGAGCTGAGCGACATCTGGCCGGGCCGCCCGGACCACAGCGGCGACGACGCCGGCCGGCTCCGGCGGATGGCGCCCGGCGAGCACCGGCAGTGGAACTGGTGGGCGCGCGTGGAGATGGCGCGGCCGTTGCGCGCGCTGATGGCGGCCGCGTCCGAGGATGAGCACCGCGCGGCGGCCGACCGGCTGGCCGCGCACCGGGCTACTCCGGCGCAGCGGGTGGTGGCCGCCTACCTGGTGCCGTCCCGCCGGGACTGGGTGGACGAGGCGTGCGCCGCGCCCCCGGCCCACGACCTGCGGATGGAGGCGGGCTGGATGCTGCTCAGCTCGCTGGGGACCGCCGACCAGGCCGCCGCGCTCGGAGCCAAGGGCGTACCGGGGTGGCACGGCTGGACGCGCGGCGTGCTCGGCTCGGTGCTGGAGGGGCTGGGGCCCGCCGCCGCGCCGGTGCTGTCCGGCGCGCTGGGCCAGTACCTGGGGCCGGGGTCGCGGGAGCGGCGCGACGACATCCTCGCGGCGCTGGTGCTGCTGCCCGCCGACGAGGCGTTCGCCGTCCTGCTGGACCGGATCGGCCATCGGTTCGTCCGGCCGGTGCTGGTGGAGGCGTCGCGGCGGACGCCCGTCCGCGCGCTGCGGCTGCTGGCGGCGACGGCGGCCGGGTCGGGAAAGCACGCCGGGACCGCCGCCGACCTGCTGAACGCGCACCTGCGCGACCACCCCGACCTGCCCGTGGACGACCTGCCCGACAAGGAGCGCACGCTCGTGGCGTCCCTGCCCGCCCGGCGGGGCCGGGTGCCCGACGCGCCGCCGGAGGCGCTGCCGCCGCTGCTGGCCGAGCCGCCGTGGACGCGCAAGCGCAAGAAGTCCGCACCGCTCGTCGTCACCGGCCTGATCCCGCCCGGCGGCACCGAACTGGCGTGGGCGCCGGGCGAGCAGGACGCCTGGAGGCAGGCGCGCGGCCCGGTCTTCGACCCGCCCGAAGACGCCGACTGGCCCGAACTGGTCGCCGCGTACCGGGAGGGAGAGCTCGGACTGGCCGAGATGGAGACCGTGCTCGTGCACGGCCCGGCGGACCTCGTCCGGCCGCTGCTCACCGGCGACGTCGAGCACCCGGTCGAGTCGGCCCGCGACTGGCTGCGGCCGGTGGTGGCGCGGTCCGGCCTGGACGCGCTGCCGCTGCTGCTGCGCTTCGCCCGCGAACGGCCCGGCGCCCAGGGCCACTACCTGATGCCGTTCCGCAGCGCCGAGATCGCCGCGCTGATGGCCGACTGGCTGGTGCGGCTGAAGTCGGCGCGCGTCACCGCCCGCAAGTGGTTCGCCCGGCACGGTCTCGCCGCCGCTCCGCTGCTGGTGCCCGACGCCGCCGGGGAGCCCGGCGCGGCGCGGCGCAACGCCGGGGAGGCGCTGCGCCTGCTGGCCGCCGCGCACGGCGACGAGGCGGTCGTGGCGGCCGCGCGCCCGTTCGGCGACGAGGCCGCCGCCGCGATCGGGACGCTGCTCGCGACCGACCCGCTGGACGTCCTCCCGGCGCGGATGCCGCGCCTCCCCGACTGGGCCGAGCCGGGCCGGCTCCCGCAAGTGCTGCTCCGCGACCGCGCCGGCGCGCTGCCCGAGCGCGAGACGGCGCACCTGCTGACCATGCTGGCCCTGTCGAAGCCGGACGAGCCCTACCCGGGCGTCGCGATCGCCGCCGAGGCGTGCGATCCGGAGTCCCTGGCCGAGTTCGCGTGGACGCTGTTCCAGCAGTGGCAGACGGCCGGGAGCCCGGCCAAGGGGGCATGGGCGCTGACCGCGCTCGGCCCGCTCGGCGACGACCGGACCGTGCGCCGCCTCGCCCCGCTGGTCCGCGAGTGGCCGGGCCGGTCCGGGCACGCCCGCGCCGTGGCCGGGACCGAGGTCCTGGCCGTGATCGGCACCGACGTCGCGCTGATGCACCTGCACGCGATCGCCCGCAAGGCGAAGTTCCACGGGCTGCGGAGCCGGGCGCAGGAGAAGATCGAGGAGATCGCGGCCGGGCTCGGCCTGTCGCGGGAGCGGCTGGAGGACCGCATCGTCCCCGACTTCGGCCTGGACGCCGAGGGGAGCACGGTGCTCGACTACGGGCCGCGCCGCTTCCGCGTCGGGTTCGACGAGCAGCTGCGGCCGTTCGTGACGACCGAGGACGGCCGGCCGCGTCGGACCCTGCCCAAGCCCGGCGCGAAGGACGACCCCGCGCTCGCGCCCGCCGCCCACGCCATGTTCACCGAGCTGAAGAAGGAGGTGCGGGCGGTCGCCGACCACCAGCGGGAGCGGCTGGAGCGGGCCATGACCGGGCGGCGGCTCTGGTCGGCCGAGGAGTTCCGCGCCCACCTGGTGGAGCACCCGCTGATGTGGCACTTCGCGCGGCGGCTGGTGTGGCTGGCCGACGGCGTGCCGTTCCGCCTGGCCGAGGACCGCTCCTACGCCGACGTCGAGGACGACGAGCTGGCCGTCCCCGCCGCGGCGCGGATCGCGGTCGCGCACCCGGCCGACCTCGGGGACGCGCTGGCTGCCTGGGCGAAGGTGTTCGACGACTACGAGATCCTGCAGCCGTTCCCGCAGCTCGACCGGCCCGCCCACTTCCTGACCGGCCGGGAGCGCGCGGGCGACCGGCTGGCGCGCTTCGCGGGCGCCGCGGTGTCCTCCGTCGACCTGCTGCGGCTGCTGCGGCGCGGCTGGAGCCGCGGGCCCGCCGACGAGGACGGCCGCCAGTGCTCGATGAGCCGCCGGGTGGACGGCGGGCACGCCGAGATCGTGTTCGCGCCCGGCATCGTCTACGGCTACCTGGAGAACGACCCCGCCCAGACGCTGGGGGCCCTCCGGCTGCACGGCCCCGCCCGCTTCGGCGACCTGCCCCCGGCGACCGTCTCCGAACTGCTGCTCGACCTGACCTTCCTGACGGAGCCCCGGTGACCGACGAGAACGCCCTCGCCCTCCCGCCGTCGTGGCGCGGCCGCCTGCACCCGCGCCGGGGCGGCGCGCCCGCCGCCCGGCTCAGGCTCGACGCCGACGCGCCGGAACGGGTGCGCGCGTGGGCCGACGGCAAGGACCGGCTGATCGAGGCGGTGTGCGCCGAGCCCGGCAGCGATCCCGCCCTGGCCGCCCGGCTCCGCGCCCACCGGAACGGCGGGGCGGCCGACCCGGTCGGCGCGGCGGCGCTCGCGGCCGTCCTGGCGCACTCCTCGGACGTCTACGACGGGAGCGACTACGAGACGATCGCCGACGCATGGATCATCGGGCACGGCCTGGCCTTCGCCGCCGCCGCGTTCGTGGAGCTGGCCGGGATCGTCACCGGCCGTTCCGGGGGCGCCGGGCCGAGGCCGGACTACCCGGTCCGGCCCGCCGAGGACGGCCGGTACGTGATGCACCTGGCCGACGGCCTGCGCGGCGGGCGGCGCGTCCGCGCGCTGCTGGCCGCCGCGTCCGACGAGGAGTACGCCGAGATCGGCGACCGGATCGCGGCGCTGCCCCGGACCCTGGCGCAGCGCGTGGCCGTCGCCTACCTGCTGCCGACCCGGCAGGACCTGGTCACCGCGTGCTGCGCCGAGGCCGGGGCGGCCTGGTTGCGGACGCCGCTGCTGTGCTCGGTCGGGTCGGCCGGCCAGCTCGCCGACCTGGCGGGCTTCGGCGCGCTGAACGGCAAGGAGCACCGCCTCGACGTCCTCGCCAGCGCGGTCGAGGGCGTCGGCGCGGCCATGGTGCCGCCGCTGGCCGAGGCGCTGGACGGGCGCCCGATGGCGGACGCGCGCAAGACCATCTGCGGCGCGCTGGCCGTGATCCCCGCCGACGAGGCGTTCGCCGCCCTGCTCGACCGCCTCGGCGACCGGTACGCGCTGGCCGCCGCCCAGACGGCGATGAGACGCTTCCCACGACGCGCGGCGCGGATGCTGGCGGAGGCGGCGTCCGGAGGTTCGAAGCCCGCCGCGAACCTGCTGGCCGCGCTCCGGCCGCCCGCTTCCACCGACGCCGCCGAGATGCCCGAAGGCACGCCCGAGGTGCTGGTCTCCCCGCCCTGGACGCGCGAGCCGACCGCGGGCGGGCCCGCCGTCCGCACCGACCTCGTCCCGCCCGCCGACACCACCGTGACCTGGGCCGAAGGGCAGCGCGAGGAGTGGGCCGTCCGGCAGCCCCGCCGCCGCTTCTTCCGCGACCCCCGCGTGGACTGGAAGCGCCTGGCCCGCGACTACGAGGCGGGCACCCTCCAGGCCAGCCCCCTGGAGCTCATGCTCGAAGGGCCCGAGGAGGTGGTCCGGGACCTGCTGCCCGGCTGGCGCGGCTACCACCACGCCGACGCCGCGCGGTACCTGCGTCCGATCGCGGCGAAGTACGGGACGGCCGCGCTCCCGGCGCTGCTGCGGTCGGCCGGGCGGAACCCGGGCGTGTGCGGCGGGCTCCTGCTGCCGTTCACCGGGGTCGAGGTCGCCCGAGCGATGGCCGACCACCTGGTGCGGTTGAAGTCGGGGCGCGCCAACGCCGAACGCTGGCTCGACCGGCACGGCCCGGTCGCCGTCCGGCTGCTGGTCCCCGACGCGCTCGGCCGGGCGGGCAAGGCCCGCCGCAACGCCGAGGGCGCGCTGCGGCACCTGGCCGGGCGGCTCGGCGCCGGGACGGTCGTGGAGATCGCGCGCGAGTACGACGACGCGGCGGCCGCGGCGGTCGGCGACCTGCTGGCGGCGGGCGACGCGATGCCCGTCGCCGTCCCGTCCGTTCCCGGCTGGGCCGCCGCCGCGCTGCTGCCGCCGGTCCGGCTCCGGGGGAGCGGCCGGGAACTGCCCGCCGCCGCCATCGGCCACCTGGTCACGCTGCTCGCCATGACCGGGCCGGGCGGTGCGCGTCCGGAGACGCGCGCCGTCCGCGAAGCCTGCGATCCCGGGTCGCTCGCCGCGTTCGGGTGGGCGCTGTTCGAGCGCTGGCGCGAGGCGGGCGCGCCCGCCGAGCACGGCTGGGCGCTGGCGCAGCTCGGCGCGACCGGCGACGACGGCACCGTGCGCTCCCTCGCCCCGGTCGTCCGGGCCTGGCCGGGGGAGGGCGGGCACGCCAAGGCCGTCGCCGGGCTGGACGTGCTGGCGGAGATCGGCACCGACGTGGCGCTCACGCACCTGCACGGCATCGCGCAGAAGGCCAGGTACTCCGCGCTCCAGGCGCGGGCCGCGGAGAAGGTCGGGCAGATCGCGGCGGAGCGCGGCCTCACCGCCGGGCAGCTCGCCGACCGCTTGGTGCCGCGCCTCGGCCTGGACGTCTCCGGCGGCATGGTCCTGGACTACGGGCCGCGCCGGTTCCACGTGGGCTTCGACGAGCAGCTCAGGCCGTTCGTCACCGACCAGGACGGCAAGCCGCGCAAGACGCTGCCCAAGCCCGGCGCGAAGGACGACCAGGTCCTCGCCGCCGCCTCCTACGAACGCTTCGCGGCGCTGAAGAAGGACGTGCGGACCGTCGCCGCCGCGCAGATCGAGCGGTTGGAGACCGCCATGGTCGAAGGCCGCCGCTGGACGGCGACCGAGTTCCGCGCCCACCTCGTCGGGCACCCGCTGCTGCGGCACATCGCGCGCCGCCTGGTGTGGCTGGCGGACGGCGTCGCGTTCCGCGTCGCCGAGGACGGCACGTTCGCCGACGTGGGCGACGATGCGTTCGACCTGCCCGAGGACGCGCGGGTCGGCGTCGCGCACCCGATCGACCTCGGCGAGGGGGTCGAGGCGTGGGGCGAGGTGTTCGCCGACTACGAGATCCTGCAGCCCTTCCCGCAGCTCGGCCGCCCCGTCCACACCCTCACCGACGCCGAGCGGAAGTCCCGCGACCTCGACCGCTTCACGGACGTGACGGTCCCGGCCGGCCGCGTCCTCGGCCTGGAGCGGCGCGGCTGGCGGCGCGGCGCCCCGATGGACGCGGGCGTCCAGGAGACGGTCTCCCGCGTGCTGCCCGGCGGGCACGAGGTCGTCGTCGTGCTCGACCCCGGCATCCCGGTCGGTCACATCGACGGCGCGGGCGACCAGCGGATCAGCCATGTCGTGCTGGATCGGGGCCGCCGGTTCGGCGACCTCGGCCCGGTCGCGGCCAGCGAGATGCTGGCCGATCTCGCGGAAACCGTCGGAGCCGATCATTAACGTGAGCGCCGTGAGCCCCGATTCGCCCGCCCCGTCCCCTGCCGCCGGGCTGCCCCCGGCCTGGCGCGGCCGCCTGCACCCGCGCCCCGGCGGCCTCGCCTTCGCCCCGGACCCGCCCGACCCGGCGGCGGCCGACGAGGCGCGGGCCTGGGCCGCCGCGTCGCGGGGGTTCGTCGAGACGGCTCTCGGCGACGCCCGCACCGATCGCGAGCTGGCCGCCGCCGTCCGGCGGCACCTGGCGGGGGACGCCGACCCGCTGGGCGCGGCCGGCCTGGCGGCGATCCTCGCCAGGACCGACGGCATGACGCGCGAGAAGGCGCTGCGGCGCTCGGGCGACGCCTGGCTCACCGAGCACGGCCTGGAGTTCGCCGTCCGCACGCTGCTGGAGTGGGTCGGGGTCGACGCCGAATGGCGCGCCTGGGGCCCCGGTTCCGGCGGGAGCAGATGCGCGCTGCGGCGGCCCGAAGACGGAGACCACCTCGGGAGCCTGTGGGCGGCGCGGGAGGTGCCGCGCCGCCTCCGCGCCCTGCTGGCCGACGCCGCCGAAGCGGACCGCCGCGCGCTGGCGGAGCGCCTCGCCCCGTTGCGCGACGCCCCGCTGCGCCGCGTCGTGCTCTCCTACCTGCTGCCCGACCGGCGGGACTGGGTGGACGAGTGCTGCGCCGCCCCGCTCGACACGCGGCTCCGGGAGGACCTGGCGGCCTGGATGCTCTGGTGCTCGGTCGGCACCGCCGCGCAGGCCGACGCCCTGGCGGCCTGGTCGGACCTGGGGTACTACGAGATCGAGCGCGACGTGCTGGCCACCGCCTACGAGGGGATCGGGGACGCGCTCCTCCCGCACCTGGTCACGGCGCTGGACCTCCCCTACCAGGACCCCGGCGCCCGCAAGACCCTGCTCGACGCCATGGCCGCGCTGCCCTCCGACGAGGCGTTCGGGCGGCTGGCGGACCGCGCCGGCACCAAGCACGCCCGGTCGGCGCTGCTGGCCGCCGCCAGACGCGGGCCCGAACGCGCGCTGCGGCTGCTGCCCGCCGCGCGCATGACCGACGCCGCCGCAGGCGCGCTCACCGAACTCGCCCTCGCCCACCCCGAGCTGGTCGCCGAACGGCTTCCCGACCTGCCGGGCCAGGCGCGCGCCGTCGTGCGGAAGGTCCTGGGCGCCTCCGCGCGAGGACCGGAGGCCGCCGCCGAGGACCTGCCCGGCGTGCTGGTGTCCCCGCCCTGGACGCGCAGGCGGAAGGCGGCCGGGCCCGTCGTCGTCACCGGCCTGACCCCGCCCGCCGGGGCGGAGGCGGCCTGGGCGGACGGCGAGCGCGACCGCTGGCTGGCCGTCGCCGATCGCGACGAGAGCGGCACCGACTGGGCGGAGGAGGCCGCCGAGGTCGCCTCCGGCGCGGCGGGCTGGTGGTGGCACGGGGCGCGCGTCCTGATGAACGCGCCCGAGGAGCTGGCCCGCCCGCTGCTGGCGTCCTGGACGCCGAAGAGCCTGTGGTCGACGAAAGGCTGGCTGCCGCCGGTCGCCGCCCGGTTCGGGACCGACGCCCTGCCCCTGTTGCTGCGGGTCGTGGACATGAGCCCGGCCAAAGCGGGCGGAACGCTGCTGCCGTTCCGCAGCCCCGAGGTCGCCCGCCTGATGGCGGACTGGCGGGTGCGCCTGAAGTCGATGCGGCCTCTCGCGGTGCGCTGGTTCGACCGGCACGGCCTCGCCGCCGCGCGCCTGCTCGTCCCCGACGCGCTGGGCGGCCCCGGCCGGGAACGCCGCAATGCCGAGGCGGTGGTGACGGCCCTGGCCGCGACCTTCGGGCACGACGCCGTCATCGCGGTCGCCGCGGAGTACGGCGACCAGGCCGCCGACGCCATCGCGGCGCTGCTCGCCGCCGACCCGCTCGACCGGCTGCCCGCGCGCCTTCCCAAACCGGGCGCGTGGGCCGACCCCGGCCTGCTGCCGCAGGTCGTGCTGCGCGACCGGCCCCTCGCGCTGCCCGCCGACGCGGTCCGCCACCTGATCGCGATCCTGGCGATGTCGTCGCCGGACGACCCGTACGCGGGCGCGGACGTGGTGCGCGAGGCGTGCGACCCGGCGTCGCTGGCCGCGTTCGGGCGCGCGCTGTTCGACCGCTGGCTGGCGTCCGACGCGCCGTCCAAGGACGGCTGGGCGCTGACGCAGCTCGCGCTGACCGGCGACGACGAGACCGTGCGCGTCCTCGCCCGCCAGATCCGCGCCTGGCCGGGCGAGGGCGGCCACAGGCAGGCCGTCAACGGCCTGGACGTGCTGGCCGCCATCGGCACCGACCTGGCGCTGACGCACCTGGACGGCATCGCGCGGAAGGTGAAGTTCAAGGGGCTCAAGGCCCGTGCCCGGGAGAAGGTGCAGGAGGTCGCCGAACGGCTTGGCCTCACCCCCGAGCAGCTGGCCGACCGCCTGGTGCCCGACTTCGGCCTCGACGCCGACGGGAGCCTCATCCTGGACTACGGGCCGCGCCGCTTCACGGTCGGCTTCGACGAGCAGCTCAAGCCGTTCGTGCTGGACGAGGACGGCAAGCTCCGCAAGGCGCTGCCCAAGCCCGGCGCCAAGGACGACGCGGTCCTCGCCGCCGCCTCCTACGAGCGCTTCGCCGCGCTCAAGAAGGACGTGCGCACGGTCGCCGCCGACCAGCTCCGCCGCATGGAGGCGGCGATGGCCGAGCGCCGCCGCTGGACGCCCGGCGAGTTCCGGGCCCTGTTCGTCGAGCACCCGCTGACCTGGCACATCGCGCGCCGCCTGGTGTGGCTGGCGTGCGAGGGGGAGCGGGGCGTCCCGTTCCGCATCGCCGAGGACCGCACGTTCGCCGACGTGGCGGACGACGCGTTCGAGCTCCCCGCCGGCGCCGTCGTCGGCATCGCCCACCCGATCGAGCTCGGCGAGGGGGTCAAGGCGTGGGGCGAGGTGTTCGCCGACTACGAGATCCTGCAGCCGTTCCCGCAGCTCGGCCGCCCCGTCCACGCCCTCACCGAGACCGAGCGCGCCGCGAGCCGCCTCGAACGGTTCGAGGGCCGCACCGTCCCGGCGGGCAGGGTCCTCGGCCTGGACCGTTTCGGCTGGGAGCGCGGCGGCGGCACCGATTCCGGGGTGCGGATCGAGATGGTCCGCCCGCTGCCCGGCGGCCGCCGCCTGGCCCTCGCCCTGGACCCCGGCATCCACCTCGGCCGGGGCGGAGAGTCCCCCGACCAGACCCTCGGCGCGGTCGTCCTGTCGGGGACCGGCGCGTTCGGCGGCCTGGACCCGGTCCTGGCCTCCGAGATCCTCACCGAGCTCAGCACGCTGACCGACTGATCCCGTTCATCACCGCACGTCTGTAACGTCGGAGAACTCCCCTAAGTTGAGGCCCATGAACGATCGGCTTCCGTCCCCGGTGGACGAGGACGCCCTGGTCCTGCCCGACTCCTGGCGCCGCCAGGTCCAGCCCCGGCGCGGCGCGGGAACGCCCCCGCCCGAGGTGAAGGCCGCCGCGTCGGCGGCGCGGACGGCCCGGGAGCTGATGGAGCGCGCCCGGCCCCACCTCGCCGCGCTGACCTCGAAGGCCGCCCTGACCTCGAAGAAGCCCGAGATGGCCCAGGCCGCCCAGCGTTACCTGGCGGGCGGGCCCGACCCGCTGGGCGCGGCGGTGGTCACGACGGTGGCCGCGACCTCGGTCGCGGCGGCCGGGCCGGGGCACGGCCTGCCGACGACCGCCGAGCTGAACACGTTCGCGGACGCCTGGGCCGCCGAGCACGGCGTGCCGTTCGCGGCGTGCGCGCTGGTGGAGGTCGTCAACGTCCTCCCCGACCGGAGCCGGGGCGAGTGGTCGCACACCGGCCCCCGCGTCCGGAGCGGCATCAACGAGAACTACCAGGCGGGCGGCGCGCTGCGGCGGATGCGGCAACTGCTCGCGACCGTGGACGACGCCCAGCACGCGGCGGCCGAGGAGGCGCTCGCCGGGCACCGCACGGACCTGTTCCGGCGGGTGGCGGTCGCCTACCTGGTCCCGTCCCGGCACGACTGGGTGGCCGAGGCGTGCGCCGAGGCGACCGTCCAGGGCAGGTACCACATGGCCCGGCCGCTGCTCCTGACCTCCATGGGCGCGCCCGAGCACCTGGACGCGCCGTGCGCCGCCGGCCCGCTGGGCTGGGGCGAGTGCACCCTGACCATCCTCGCGACCCTGCTGGACTCGGTCGGCGCGGCGGCGCTGCCGCTGCTGCTCGAAACCGCGGACAACGCCTACCTGGAGGCGGCCGAGCGCCGCCGGGTGTTCGAGGCGGTCTCGCTCGTCCCGACCGACGAGGCGTTGCAGGCGCTGATCGACCGGCGCGACGACAAGCACGCTCGGCCCGCGCTGCTGGCGGCGGTCCGCCGCTTCCCGCGCCGCGCGCTGCGGCTGCTGGGCCCGGCCGCCGACGAGCCGGGCGTGACGCCGCTGCTGGCCGCGGCCGTCCGCGTCCACCCCGGCCTGCCGCTGGACGGCCTGCCCGACAAGGTGCGCACCGCACTGGAAGCCGCTCCTGCCGTCCCCGACGCCGCCCCGGAGGACCTCCCCGCGCTGCTGGTCTCCCCGCCGTGGACCCGCGAGCGCAAGGCGGTGCAGCCCGTCGTCGTCACGGGCCTGACCCCGCCCGCCGACCGGCGCATGGTCTGGGCCCCCGGCGAGCGCGACGAGTGGGCGAGCGGCGACCTGTCGCGCTGGGTCGAGCCCTTCGGCCCCGGCACCGACTGGCAGGCGGCGCTCAAGGAGTTCGCGACCGTCCGCGACCGCTGGCTCTACCGCGCGGCGGCCATGCTGATCCAGGGGCCGGAGGAGCTGTTCCGCCCGCTCATGCGGGAGTGGTCCGGGCACGAGTACTGGGACGAGGGCGACAACCTCTGGGCCAAGGCCCTCGTCGCCCGCTACGAGGAGGACGCCCGCCACCTGGCGCTGAAGGCGGCCACCGCCAACGCCGGGGGCTGCGGCGTGCTCCTGCTGCCCTACCTGGACGCCGGGACCGCCGCCGTCATGGCCGACGCGCTCGTCCGGCTCAAGACGGCCCGCAGGACGGCGACCGCCTGGTTCGAGCGGCACGGCCTGGCCGCCGTCCCCCTGCTGGTCCCCGACGCCGTGGGCAAGAAGGGCAGGCGGCGCACCGCCGCCGAGGCCGCGCTGCGCCTGGTCGCCGACCGGGCCGGGACCGGGGAGGTCGTGGCGGCGGCGCGCGCCGGGCACGGCGACGAGGCCGCCGAGGCCGTCGCGGCGGCCCTGGCCGTCGATCCCCTGGAGATCCTGCCCGCCAAGCTGCCGGAGATCGACGAGTGGGCCGCGCCGTCCGTGCTGCCCCAGGTGCTGCTGCGCGGCCGGGAGCGCGCCCTGCCCGCCGACGCGACCCGCCACTTGATCATGATGCTGGCGCTGTCGAAGCCCGGCGAGCCCTACGGCGGAGTCGAGGTCGTGCGGGAGTTGTGCGATCCGGCGTCGCTGGCGGCGTTCGGCTGGGCGCTGTTCCGCGAATGGGACGCGTGCGGGGCCTCCGCCAAGGAGAACTGGGCGTTCACCCAGCTCGGCCTGCTCGGCGACGACGAGGCCGTGCGCGGTCTGACGCCGATGATCCGGGCCTGGCCCGGCGACGGCGGCCACGCCAAGGCCGTCACGGGGCTGGACGTGCTCGCGGCGATCGGCACCGACGTGGCGCTGATGCACCTGAACTCGATCGCGCAGAAGGTGAAGTTCAAGGGCCTGAGAACGCGTGCGCAGGAGAAGGTCGAGGAGATCGCGGCGAAGCTGGAGCTGACCGCCGAGCAGCTCGCCGACCGCCTGGTGCCCGACTTCGGCCTCGACGCCGACGGCGGCCTCGTCCTGGAGTACGGGCCGCGCCGCTTCACGGTCGGCTTCGACGAGCAGCTCAAGCCCTACGTGCTGGACGAGGACGGCAAGCTCCGCAAAGCCCTCCCCAAGCCCGGCGCCAAGGACGACGCGGAACTCGCCAACGCCTCCTACAAGCGCTTCGCCGCGCTCAAGAAGGACGTGCGCACCTCGGCCGCCACGCAGATCCGGCGGCTGGAGACCGCCATGGTCACGGGCCGCCGCTGGACGCCGGAGGAGTTCCAGGACCACTTCGTGCGGCACCCGCTGGTGTGGCACGTCGCGCGCCGCCTGGTGTGGCTTGCCGACGGGGTTCCGTTCCGCATCGCCGAGGACCGCACCTTCGCCGACGCGGACGACGACGCGTTCCCCCTCCCTGAGGGCGCGGAGATCGGCATCGCGCACCCCGTCCACCTGGGCGACGCGGCCACGGCCTGGGCGGAGGTGTTCGCCGACTACGAGATCCTGCAGCCGTTCCCGCAGCTCGGCCGCCCCGTCCACGCCCTCACCGAGGCCGAGCGCGCCTCCGGCCGCCTCGAACGCTTCGAGGGGATCGAGGTGCCCGTCGGCAGGATCCTCGGTCTGGAGCGGTACGGCTGGGAGCGCGCCGCACCGCAGGACGCCGGCATCGAGCCCTGGATCTCCAAGCCGCTGCCCGGCGGCCTCCGCCTGGAGCTCTCGCTGAACCCCGGCATCATCGTCGGCATGGTCGGCGAGTACGCCGAGCAGCGGATCGAGACCGCCTGGCTCACCGACCGGCTCGGCCACCACTGGCGGGGCGGCGAGCCGCGGCACGCCTTCGCCGAGCTGGACCCGGTCACCGCCTCCGAGGTGCTCGCCGACCTCGCCACGCTGACCGGTTGAGCGGGTTGCGCGGGTTCGTTGATAGAGGCCGGTTCTGTCGGAAGGCTCCCCTAAGTTGATCCCCATGAACGATCAGCCCCCCGCCGCGGCGGACGAGGACGCCCTGGTCCTGCCCGACTCCTGGCGCCGCCAGCTCCACCACCGGCGCGGCGGCGCGCGCCCGGCGGCGCCGGTGAAGACCGACGCGCGGGCCGGGGCGAAGGTCCGGAAGCTGATCGAGACCTCCCGCGAGGCGCTCGGCGGGCTGCGGTCCGCCGATCCGGACCTGGCCGAGGCCGCCCGCCGGCACCTGGCGGGCGAGCCCGACCCGCTGGGCGCCGCCCTGGTGGCCGCGGCCGTCACGCGGGTGACGCTGAAGGCGACGGGGACCACGGCCGCCGAGCTGAACATGTTCGCCGACGCCTGGACCGCCGAGCACGGCCTGCCGTTCGCGGCGAGCGCGCTGCTGGAGGCGGTCGCCGTCGTCGTCGTGCAGGACGAGGGGCTCCGCGCCGACCGCAAGGCGAACGCCAACGCCAAGGCGGACGGGGCGCTGCGGCGGATGCGGCAACTGCTGGCGGCCGCCGACGACGCCGAGCACGCGGAGGCCGTGGCGCTCATGGCGGACCGGCGGGCGGACAAGGTCCGGAAGTGGGCGTCCGCCTACCTGGTCCCGTCCCGCCACGACTGGGTCGCCGAAGCGTGCACGCTCAGCGTGGAGCACGGGGAGCGCCCGATGGCGCGCGGGCTGCTACTGACCTCCCTGGGCACCGCCGAGCACCTCGCCGCGCTCGGCGGCCGCGCCGCGCTGGGCTGGCGCGAGTGCACCCCGGCCGTCCTCGGCAGCGTCCTGGACGGTTGCGGCACGGACGCCCTCCCCATGCTGGTCACGACCGCGGACAAGTCCTACCTCGACGCCGCCGAGCGCCGCCGGGTGTTCGAGGCGATCTCGCTCGTCCCCACCGACGGGGCGCTGCAGGCGCTGATCGACCGGCGCGACGACAAGCAGGCGCGGCCCGCGCTGCTGGCGGCGGTCCGCCGCTTTCCGCACCGGGCGGTGCGCCTGCTGGGCCCGGCCGCCGACGACCCGGCCGCCCTCCAGATCCTGACGGCCGTCGTCCGGGCGACCCCCGGCGTGCCGCTGGACGGCCTGCCCGACAAGGCGCGCGCCGCGCTGGACACCGGCCCCGCCGTGCCCGACGCCGCCCCGGACGACCTTCCCGCGCTGCTGGTCTCCCCGCCGTGGACCCGCGAGCGCAAGGCGGCCAAGCCCGTCGTCGTCACCGGCCTGACCCCGCCCGCCGAGCGCCGCATGGCATGGGCGCACGGCGAGCGCGAGGCGTGGGGGAGCAGCGACATCGCCCCGGAGGGCCTGCGCTTCGGCCCCGACCCCGACTGGCGGGAGCACGCCGAGGCGTTCGCCCCCGCCGGGAAGACCAGGCCCGACTGGACGGTCACCCGCAAGCAGATCGCCCTGCTCGCCCAGGGGCCGGTGGAGCTGTTCCGCCCGCTGCTGCGGGAATGGGACACCCGCCGGTACTGGGACGGCGACGACATCGGCTGGCTGAAGGTCGTGGCGTCCCGCTACGAGCAGGACGCCCACCACCTGGTGCTGCGGGCGGCCGCCGGCAACCCGGCCGGGTGCGGCGCGCTGCTCCTGCCCTTCCTGGACGCCGAGGCCGCCGTGCTGATGGCCGACGTCCTGGCCCGGCGCAAGGCGGCCCGCCGCAACGCGATCGCCTGGTTCGAGCGGCACGGCACGGCCGCCGCCCCGTTCCTGGTCCCCGACGCGCTCGGCAAGGCGGGCAAGGCGCGCGCCGCCGCCGAGGCCGCGCTGCGCCTGATCGCCGCCCGCACCGGCGGCGACGCGGTCGTGGCCGCCGCCCGCGAGCGGTACGACGACCGGGTCGCCGACGCGATCGCGGCGGTGCTGGCGGCCGACCCCCTGGAGATCCTGCCCAAGAAGCTGCCGGAACCGGGCGAGTGGGCCGCGCCCGCGCTGTTCCCGCAGGTGCTGCTGCGCGGCCGGGAGCGCGCCCTGCCGCTCGACGCCGTCCAGCACCTGATCATGATGCTGGCGCTGTCGAAGCCCGGCGAGCCCTACGGCGGCGTCGAGGTCGTGCGGGAGTTGTGCGACCCGGCGTCGCTGGCGGCGTTCGGCTGGGCGCTGTTCCGCGAATGGGAGGCCAACGGCGCGCCCTCCGCGGAGAGCTGGGCGCTGACGCAGCTCGGGGTGCTCGGCGACGACGAGACCGTGCGCCGCCTCACGCCGATGATCCGGGCCTGGCCCGGCGACGGCGGCCACGCCAAGGCCGTGACCGGGCTGGACGTGCTGGCCGAGATCGGCACCGACGTGGCGCTGATGCACCTGCACGGCATCGCCCAGAAGGTGAAGTTCAAGGGGCTGAAGGCCCGCGCCCAGGAGAAGATCGAGCAGGTCGCCGCCAACCTGGAGCTGACCGCCGACCAGCTCGCCGACCGCCTGGTGCCCGACTTCGGCCTCGACGCCGACGGCGGCCTCGTCCTGGACTACGGGCCGCGCCGCTTCCACGTGGGCTTCGACGAGCAGCTCAAGCCGTTCGTCACCGACCAGGACGGCAAGCTCCGCAAAGCCCTGCCGAAGCCCGGTGCCAAGGACGACGAGGAACTCGCCACCGCCTCCTACAAGCGCTTCGCGGCGCTGAAGAAGGACGTGCGGACCGCCGCCGCCCTGCAGATCGAGCGGTTGGAGACCGCCATGGTCGAAGGCCGCCGCTGGACGGCGACCGAGTTCCGCGCCCACCTCGTCGGGCACCCGCTGATGTGGCACGTCGCGCGCCGCCTGGTGTGGCTGGCCGACGGGGCCCCGTTCCGCATCGCCGAGGACCGCACCTTCGCCGACGCGGACGACGACGCGTTCACGCTGCCCGACGACGCCCAGGTCAGCGTCGCCCACCCCCTCCACCTGGGCGACGCCGCCAAGGCGTGGGCCGAGGTGTTCGCCGACTACGAGATCCTGCAGCCCTTCCCGCAGCTCGGCCGCCCCGTTCACACCCTCACCGAGACCGAGCGCGCCGGGAGGCGCCTCGAATACTTCGAGGGCCTCACCGTCCCGGTCGGCGACGTCCTCGCCCTGCTGCGGCGCGGCTGGCGGCGCACCGAGCCGCAGGACGCGGGGGGCGAGCCGTTCGTCCTCAAGCCGCTGCCCGGCGGCCTGCACCTGGTGGCCGACCTGTACCCCGGCCTCAGCGTCGGCCACGTCGCCGAGCACGAGGAGCAGCGGATCGAGCGCGTCCGGCTCACCGACGACCCCAGCCGCTACTGGCGCAAGGACGACCCCCCGCACACCTTCGCCGACCTGGACCCGGTCGCCGCGAGCGAACTGCTGGCCGACCTCGCCACCCTCAAGGAGCGGGCATGACCGACGAGGACGCCCTCGTGCTCCCGGCCGCCTGGCGCGCCCGCCTGCACCCACGCCGCGGCGGCGTGCGGGCCGCGCCCGTCGAGATCGACGCTTCGGCCGTCACGACGCTGGAGGCCACGGTCGAGGCCGAGCGCGAGTGGATCGACGTCGTGCTCGCGCGCGGCGGCGACCCGGAGCTGGGCGTCGCGCTCAGGGCGTATCTGGCGGGCGACTTCGAGCCGGTGGGCGCGGCGGCCCTGACGGCGGCCCTGACACACTGGGGGGACGGCGCCGAAGCCCGCACGGCGGGGATCGCCAGGTGCTTCGACGCCTGGACCGTCCGGCACGGCCCGGCGTTCGCCGCCCAGGCACTGGTCGAGTTCGTCGATATCGACACCGAGTGGCGCGACGCGGGCCGGTACGGGGACCGGCAGATCCACACGCTCCGGCGCGTCCGCGACGACGACCGGCTGACCTACTGCTGGATGGCGCGGAGCGCGGTCCGTCGGGTCCGCGCGCTGCTGGCCGCCGCCGACGAGCGGGACTACCGGGCGGCCGCCGAACGACTGGCCGGGATGCGCGACACCCCGCTGCGCCGGGCCGTCGTCTCCTACCTGCTCCCCGACCGCCGGGACTGGCTGGACGAGTGCTGCGCCGAAGCCTCCGGCGGCCACCACCACGGCATGCTGCGGTGGATGCTCTGGTGCTCGGCGCACACGCCCGAGCAGGCCGCCGCGCTGGCCGCCGCCGGGCGGATCGGCTGGTACGAGCTGCAGACGGACGTGCTGGCCAGCGCCGTGGAGGGCCTCGGCGGGGCCCTCGCCCCGCACGCGGCGGCGGCGATGGAGGGCGAGTACGTCGGAGCCGACGACCGCAAGATGCTGCTGAGCGCACTGGCCATGCTGCCGGGAGACGAGGCGTTCGGGCTCCTGGCGGAGCGCGCCGACCAGAAGCCCGTTTCGGCCGCGCTCCAGACGGCGGCCAAACGTTTCCCCGCCAGGGCCCTGCGGCTGCTGGCCGCGCACAGCGGCGGCGGAGGCCGTCGCGCGGCCGTGGTCACCGACCTGCTGACCGCGCACGTGCTGTCCCACCCCGCCCTGGTCGCGGAGGCGCTGCCGGACCTGCCGGCGCAGGCGCGCGAGGCGGTCGAGGCCGTCCGGGCGGCGACGGCGCGCGGCCCGGAGGCCGCCGAGTCCGACCTGCCGGAGCTGCTGGTGTCCCCGCCGTGGACGCGCCGCCGGTCGGCGGCGAAGCCCGTCGTGCTCACCGGCCTCGTCCCGCCCGCCGACGCCGGACCGGTCTGGGCGGACGGCGAACGCGAGCGGTGGGCCGAGCGCCGCCAGTGGGGCCCCGCTCCCGCCGTGGGCTGGGAGGCCGAGGCCGCCAAGCTCGGCACGGCCCAGGAGACCTGGAACGGGCCGGGACGGCTGCTGCTCAACGCCCCCGAGGAACTGGTCCGCCCGCTGCTGGTGAGTTGGACGCCCAAGCACCTGTGGCTGCTCGAACGCTGGCTGCCCGGCGTCGCCGCCCGCTTCGAGGCCGACGCGCTGCCCCTGCTGCTGCGGACCGCCCGCGCCCAGCCCGCCAATGCGGGCGGGCAGCTGCTGCCGTTCCGCGGTGTCGAGGTCGCCCGGCTGATGGCCGACTGGCTGGCCCGGCTGAAGTCGGTCCGGCCGCTGGCCCGCGCGTGGTTCGCCCGGCACGGCGAGGCCGCCGTGCCGCTGCTGGTCCCCGACGCGCTGGGCGAGCCCGGCCAGGAGCGCCGCAACGCCGAGGGCGCGCTGCTCCTGCTCGCCGCCGACCTCGGCGCCGACACCGTCGTCAAGGCCACCGCCGCCGGGTACGGCGACCGAGCCGCCGCCGCGGTCGAGGCGCTGCTGTCCACCGACCCGTTCGACCGGCTGCCCGCCCGCGTCCCCAAGCCGGGCGCGTGGGCCGACCCCGCCCTGCTGCCGCAGGTCATGCTGCGCGACCGGACGCGCGCCCTCCCGGCGGCCGCGACCCGGCACGTGATCGTGATGCTCGCCATGTCCGAGCCCGGCGGCGAGTACGCGGGGCTGGCGGTGGTGCGCGAGCTGTGCGATCCAGCGTCGCTGGCGGCGTTCGGCCGGGCGCTGTTCAGCCGGTGGCTCGGCGCGGGCGGCCCGTCCAAGGACGGCTGGGCGCTGACGCAGCTCGCGCTGACCGGCGACGACGAGACCGTGCGCGTCCTCGCCGCGCAGGTCCGCGCCTGGCCGGGGGAGGGCGGCCACAAGCGCGCCGTCGCGGGACTGGACGTGCTGGCCGCCATCGGCAGCGATCTCGCGCTGACGCACCTGCACGGCATCGCGCAGCGGGTGCGGTTCAAGGCCCTGAAGACCCGCGCCCAGGAGAAGATCGCCGAGGTCGCCGACGACCTGGGCCTCACCCCCGAGCAGCTGGCCGACCGCCTGGTGCCCGACTTCGGCCTGGACGCGAACGGCGGCATGGTCCTGGACTACGGGCCGCGCCGCTTCACCGTGGGCTTCGACGAGCAGCTCAAGCCGTTCGTGCTGGACGAGGACGGCAAGCTCCGCAAGGCGCTGCCCAAGCCCGGCGCCAAGGACGACGCGGTCCTCGCCTCCGACGCCCACAAGGTCTTCGCGGGCCTGAAGAAGGACGTCCGGACCGTCGCCGCCGACCAGGTCCGGCGGCTGGAGGCGGCCATGGTGCGCCGGCGGCGCTGGACGGCCGCCGAGTTCCGCGAGCTGTTCGTCGCCCACCCCCTGGTGTGGCACCTGGCCCGCCGCCTGGTGTGGCTGGCCTGGGAGGGAGAGCGGGCGACGCCGTTCCGCGTCGCCGAGGACCGCACCTTCGCCGACGTCGCCGACGACACCGTGACGCTCCCCGAGTCCGCCCGGATCGGGATCGCCCACCCGCTCGACCTGGGCGACGGCCTGGACGCCTGGGCCGAGGTGCTCGCCGACTACGAGATCCTGCAGCCGTTCCCGCAGCTCGGCCGCCCCGTCCACGCCCTCACCGAGGCCGAACGCGCGGGCAAGCGGCTGGAGCGCTTCGAGGGCGCGGCCGTCCCCACCGGCGCCGTCCTCGGACTCGCCGACCGCGGCTGGACGCTCGGCGAGCCCCAGGACGGCGGCTGCCGCCTCTGGGTCTTCCGCGAGCTGCCCGGCGGCCGCCACCTGGTCGTCCACCTCGACCCCGGCATCATCGCCGGCTACGTCGAGGAGGAGCCCGAGCAGCGGATCGAGCGCGTCGCGCTCGCCGACCGCGACCCCGACCTGCACCACCGGGGGGACCCGCCGCCCTTCGGCGTCCTCGATCCGGTCACCGCCTCCGAGGCGCTGTCCGACCTCACCGCCCTGACCGGCGCCGCGCGCTGACCGCCACGCCCCCGACCCACGGCCCCGACCGAGAAAGAACCCCGATGACCGAGCAGATGGTGCAGCGCCCGCCCGCCGAGGTGCGGTTCGCCGACGAGCTGGAACGGCTGCGCGAGTCCGACACCGCGCCCCGCCCGCCCGGCTGGGCGCTGAGCCTGGCGGCCGCGCGCCGCTTCATCGTCGGCGACGACGACCTGGGGGTGCGCCGCAAGTTCGTCGGCGACCCCTCGCTGATCGACCGGTCGCTGGTCACCCTGGCCACCAGCCGCGGCCTGATGCTGGTCGGCGAGCCCGGCACCGCCAAGTCGCTGCTGTCGGAGCTGATCGCGGCCGCGGTGTCGGGCGACTCCGGCCTCACCATCCAGGGCGGCGCGGCCACCACCGAGGACCAGATCAAGTACTCCTGGAACTACGCGATGCTGGTCGCCGAGGGCCCCTCCACCCGGTCCCTGGTGCCCGCGCCGCTGCTGCGCGGCATGGCCGAGGGCAAGGTGGTGCGGTTCGAGGAGATCACCCGCTGCCCGCTGGAGGTGCAGGACTCGCTGCTGTCGCCGCTGTCGGACCGGGTGCTGGCGGTGCCGGAGCTGACCGGCCCCGACGCGATGGTGTTCGCGCGCGAGGGCTTCAACGTCGTCGCCACCGCCAACACCCGCGACCGCGGCGTCAACGAGATGAGCGCCGCCCTCAAGCGCCGCTTCAACTTCGAGACCGTCTTCCCGATCGCCGACTTCGCCACCGAGCTGGACCTGGTGGAGGCCGAGGCCGCCGCGCTGCTGGAGCGGTCGGGCGTGCAGGTGCCGCCGCGCCGCGACGTGCTGGAGGTCCTGGTCACCACCTTCCGCGAGCTGCGCTCGGGCAAGGCGTCCGACGGGCAGGCGATGGACCGGCCGTCCACGGTGATGAGCACCGCCGAGGCCGTGTCGGTCGCGCACGCGGTCGGGGTGCGCGGCTGGTTCCTGCGCGGCGAGGCCGGCAGCGCCGCCGACATCGTGGAGTGCCTGGCCGGTACCGCCGCCAAGGACAGCGCCGACGACCTGACCCGGCTGCGCCGCTACCTGGAGCAGCAGGCCGCGCGCCGCCCCGGACCGCAGTGGAAGGCGCTGCACGCCGCCCGCCACCTGCTGCCGGGCCGGTGACGGTCGCCTTCGTCGGCGTCCGGCACCACAGCCCGGCGTGCGCGCGGCTGGTGCGGCGCACCATCGCCGAACTGCGTCCCGCGCACGTGCTGGTGGAGGGCCCGGCCGACTTCAGCGACCGGCTGGACGAGCTGCTGCTCGGCCACGACCTGCCGGTGGCGGTCTACAGCCACCACCGGGAGGCCGACCGGCTGCACTCCTCCTGGTCGCCGCTGTGCGAGTACTCCCCGGAGTGGGTCGCGATCACCGAGGGCCGCGCGGCCGGGGCGCAGGTCCGGTTCATCGACCTGCCCGCCTGGCATCCGGCGTTCGCGGGCCGCCGCAACCGCTACACCGACGCCGAGGAGCGCTACGCCGAGGTGACCGCGCGGCTGTGCCGCAAGTTCTCGGTGGACAACACCGACGCGCTGTGGGACCACCTGGTCGAGATCGAGGACGACGAGGGCCTCGCCGACCGCCTGGCCGCCTACTTCGACCTGGTGCGCGGCGAGGCCGACGCGGGCGAGGACGACACCGCCCGCGAGGCGTACATGGCGCGCTGGATCAGGGCCGCGGCCGCCGACGCCGGGGACCGGCCCGTCGTGGTGGTCACCGGCGGTTTCCACCGTCCGGCCCTCCAACGCCTGCTCGCCCAGGACGCGGAAGAGGACGCCGCGGAGCGGGGCTGGCCCGAGGTGCCGTCCCCGCCGGACGGCGCGACCGGCGGCAGCTACGTGGTGCCCTACTCGTTCAAGCGGCTGGACGCCTTCACCGGCTACCAGTCGGGGATGCCCTCGCCCGAGTACTACCAGCGGCTGTGGGAGAGCGGCCCCGAGGCCGCCGCCGACGCCCTCACCGAGATCGTCGTGACGCGGCTGCGCCGGCGCAAGCAGGTCGTCTCCACCGCCGACCTGATCGCCGCCCGCACCCTCACCGAGGGCCTGGCGCGGCTGCGCGGCCACCGCGCCCCCGCCCGCACCGACCTGCTGGACGGCCTGGTCGCCGCGCTGGTCGCCGACGACCTGGACCAGCCGCTGCCGTGGACCGGCCGCGGCCCGCTCGCGGCCGGGGCGCACCCGGCCGTGGTGGAGATGGTCCGGGCCCTCAGCGGCGACCGCGTGGGCCGCCTCGCGCCCGGCACGCCCGCGCCGCCGCTGGTCCACGACGCCGCCGCCGAGCTGGAGCGCCACGGCCTGGACAAGGCGGGCCAGGTCACCCTGAAGCTGGCGACCGAGCGCGGCCTGGCCCGCAGCCGCGTCCTGCACCGGCTGCGGGTGCTGGGCGTGCCCGGCTTCGTCCGCGACTCCGGGCCCGCCACCGGCGGCGACCCCGTCATGGAGGAGCGCTGGACGCTGACGCCCTCCGACGACCGGCTGCCCGCCCTCATCGAGGCCGGCGCCTACGGCGCCTCCCTCGCCGACGCGGCGGCCGCCGCCCTGGACGAGCGGCTCGCCGCCGCCGGGCCGCGGGTCCGCGTGCTGGCCGCCGTGCTGTTCGACGCGGCGCTGTGCGGCTGCGCGGACCTGTCGGGGCAGATCGTGGGGACGCTGCGCGCGGGCCTGGCGAGCGCGTCCGACCTGGGCGACCTCGGCCACGTCCTCGCCACCGTCCTCGGCCTGTGGCGGCACGACCGGCTGCTCGGCACCGCCGGGAGCCCGCTGTTCGCCACCGTCATCGAAGGAAGCGTGCAGCGCGTGCTGTGGCTGGCCGAGGGCATCCGGGGCGGCCCCGCCGCCGCCGACCTGGAGCGCCTGCACGCCCTCGCCGCCACCCGCGACGCGCTCCGGCACGCGGCCGGGCCCCTCGGCCTGGACCGCGAGGCCGCGCTCGCCGTCGCCGGACGCGTCGCCGCCGCCGGTGACGCGCCGCCCGACCTGCGCGGCGCGGCGTTCGGGCTGGCCTGGTCGCTGGGCCGTACCGGCGACGCCGCGCGCGCGGTGCGCGGGATGTCGGCGCCCGGCGTGCTCGGCGACTGGCTGGCCGGGCTGTTCGCGCTGGCCCGCGACGAAGTGATGGTCACCGAGGGGGACGAGGCGGGGCCGTCGGTGCTCGCCGTGCTCGACGAGCTGATCGCAGGGCTCGCCGAGACCGACTTCCTGGTCGCGCTGCCCGCCCTGCGGCAGGCGTTCGAGTTCTTCCCGCCGCGCGAGCGCGAGGCCATCGCGCGCGGCGTGCTGGAGCGGCGCGGCCTGCAGGGCTCGGCCCGCGCGCTGCTGCGCACCACCGCCGACCCGGCGCTGCTGGCCGACGCCGCGGCGCTGGAGAACAGGGCCGGCGTGCTGCTGGCCGCCGAGGGACTGCTCCCGGAGGGACCGGCATGACCACCCCGGACCTGGAACGCTGGCGCCTCATCCTGGGCGCGCCCGCCGAACGCCGCACCGGCGGCCTGTCCGGCGACGCAGCCCAGCGCGACGCCGCCCTGGACTGGCTGTACGGGCGCGACCCCGACCTCGCGCGGCGCGGCGTGCGGCGCGGCGGCGGCGCCCAGGGCCGCCCTGACAGCCGCGAGGGCGGCGACGGCCCGTCGGCCGTGCACGCGGTGGACTGGCTGGACGCGGTGCACCGGCTGTTCCCCAAGGAGACGATCGAGCGGCTGGAGCGCGACGCCGTCGAGCGCTACGAGATCCACGAGATCGTCACCGACCCCGCCGTGCTGGAGCGGGTCGAGCCCGACCCGGCGCTGCTGCGCGCGGTCCTGCGCACCAAGCACCTGATGAACCCCGAGGTGCTGGCGATGGCCCGGCGCATCGTGGAGGCGGTGGTGCGCGAGCTGATGGACAAGCTCAAGGTGGAGGTCCGGCGCTCCTTCCACGGCACCCGCTCGCGCCGCCCCAGCCGCTTCAAGATCGCCCGGGACTTCGACTTCAAGGGCACCGTGCGCGCCAACCTCGCCCACTACCGGCCCGACGAGCGCCGCGTCTACATCGAGCACCCGAGGTTCCTGTCGCGCACCGCGCGGCGGCTGGAGCAGTGGCAGCTGATCCTGCTGGTGGACCAGTCGGGGTCGATGGCCGGATCGGTGATCCATTCGGCGGTCACCGCCGCCTGCCTGTGGGGGCTGCCCGGCCTGAAGACGCACCTGGTGGCGTTCGACACCGCCGTGGTGGACCTCACCTCCGACGTCACCGACCCGGTCGAGCTGCTGATGCGGGTGCAGCTCGGCGGCGGCACCGACATCGCCAAGGCGGTCGCCTACGGCGCGTCGCTGGTGGAGAACCCGCGCCGCACCATCGTCGCGGTCGTCACCGACTTCTACGAGGGCGGCGACGAGCACGCGCTGGTGCGGTCGGTGCGCAAGCTGTGCGAGCAGGGCACGCACGTGCTGGGGCTGGCGGCCCTGGACGAGGAGGCCAACCCCGACTACGACCGCGACATGGCCCGCCGCTGGACGGACGCCGGAGCGCACGTGGGCGCGATGACGCCGGGGATGCTGGCCGACTTCGTCGCCGAGAGGATCGGCCGGTGACGCGCGCCGACCTGCTGGCCCTCACCCCCGACTCGCTGGCCGCGCTCGCCAACCGGGGCCTGGTCAAGCGCGCCGCCAAGGACCTGGACGCGGGCAACGCGCCCCGGCTGGAGGTCTCCGACGGCACCGTGACGGGCGTGTTCGCCGACGGCACGCGCACCGTCCTGCCCGCCGGGGCCGGGCTGGAGGCGGCGACCTGCACCTGCGCCGCCCAGGGCGTGTGCCGCCACCGCCTCGGCGTCGTGCTGGCCTACCAGCGCGAGGCCCCGCAGGAGGAGGCCGAGCCCGACGCCCCCGAGTTCACCGACTGGTCGCCGGGGTCCTTCGGCGACGACGCCCTCGCCGAGGTGCTCGGCGAGCGCCCCCTCACCGCCGCGCGCCGCTCCCTGCGCACCGGCTACTCCGCCCGCGTCCACCGGCCCACCCCGGCCGACCCGGTCGCGTCGGTGGAGCTCGCGACCTGCACGGTGCGGTTCCTGGTGCCCGGCGAGCTCGGCTACGTGCACACCGACGCCGCTGCGCCGAGCCGCGGCGAGATGACCGTGCTGGCGGTGTGGGCGTTCCGCGCCGCCGACGAGCGCGGCCTCACCGCCGCCGACGTGCGCGTGGACGTCGGCGGCGGAGGCACGGCCTCGGCCACCGGTATGGAGGACGCCCTGGAGCTGGCCGGGCAGCTCCTGCTGGACGGCGCGATGCACGCCGGGCCCGTCCTCGGCGTCGCGCTGCGCCGCACCGCCCGCGCCCTGGCCTCCCGCGACCTGTACTGGCCCGCCGCCGCCCTGGAGGAGGCCGCCGAGCAGCTCGACGGCTACGCCAGGCGCGACGCCCAGTACGACCCCGAGCACTTCGCGGCCCTGCTGACCGAGGTCCACGCCCGCCACCGCGCCTCCCGCCACGAGGGCGGCAGCCCCCGCTCCCAGGTCCTCGGCACCGACGAGAGCGCAGACACGCCGCTGCGCCGCGTCCGGCTCGCCGCCCTCGGCTGCCGGATCGGCGGCACCGCCGAGCTGCGCACCGCCGACGTCTACCTCGCCCACCCGGCCGCCGGGATCGTGCTGGTGCTCGGCCGGACCTGGAAGACCGCCGAGGACCAGCCGCTGACCGGCCACGACCTGGCCGGGCGCCGGATCGCCGGGGCGGGCCTGCGCGCGTTCGCCGGCGCCAACGTGGTGTCGGAGACCGCCTCGCGCGGTCCCGGGCGCAACGTGCGCCTCGCCCCCGGCCGGGTCGCCAAGACGACCGTCACCCCGCTCGGCGACACCTGGGAGCACCTGCCGGGCACCCTGCTGGCCCGCGACCTGGCGGCCCTGGACGCCGAGGTGGCCGCGCTGCCGCCGCGCCTGATCCGGCCCCGCGTCGCCGCCGAGCTGGTCCGCGTCGTCCCGGTCGCCGAGGTGCGCTCGCTCGGCTACGACCCCGGCGGCCAGCGCCTGGAGGCCGTCATCGCCGACGAGTCCGGCACGACCGCCGTCGTCTCGGCCCCCTACAATCCGTACGCGCCCGGCTCGCTGGACGCGCTGGCCGACGCGCTGCGCGACGGCCCGCGCCTGCTGTCGGGCACCGTCCGCCGCACCCGGGGCGGCCTGCTGATCGACCCGATCGCCGTGCTGTCCTCCGGCGGCGTGGTGCTGCCCGACCTGGCCCCCGGCGACGGCGGCGCCGCCCTGGACATGCACGGCGAACCCGAGCCCGAGCCGCTGGCCGCCGCCCTCGCCGAGGCGCTGTCGGTCTGCGCCGACGCCGCCCACCGGGGCCTGCGCCACCTGCCCGGCGGCACCCCGGCCGCCGTCGAGCGCGCCGCCGGGCGCCTGGCCGAGGTCGGCCTGCGCGCGGCGGCCGCGTCGCTGCGCGCGTTCGGCGCGGCACTGGAGGGCGACGACCCGCAGCGCGCCGCGGACGCCTGGCTGGACGCGCAGATCCGCCTGCTCACCACCCTGGAACTCAGGTGACCGCGCCGGGGGAGGTCTCGCGACGCGCCAGCGCGGCGCGGACGCCGCTGAGGCTGGCCGCCTACCAGGCGGGCATGGCGGCCGGCAGGTCCTCCCCGGCCGCGCGGTCGGCGGCGAAGTGGTCCTTGCCGCCCAGCCAGTAGTCCCAGACGCGGGCCGGGTGCGGGACGCCGGTGTCGATGCCGGGCGGCACGGGGCGTTCGGGCGGCTGGCTCATGGGGGACCTCTCCGCGGGCGTCAAGATCAACGGCAGCGTACCGGCGCGCCCGGCCCCGCGCCCGGGGAACGGCTCACCCCACCCGCACGGTCTCCGCCCAGGCGGGCGGCTCGGGCGGCGCGGGGCCGTCCGGGCCGCCGACCAGCGCCGCGATGAGCCGGCACGCCACCGGCTCGGCCGGCCACGGCGTCCACCCGTCGGTGAGCACGATGACCACGCCGGGCCGCTCGCGGGCGGCCAGCGCCGCGGCGATCCCGGTCCGCATGTCGGTGCCGCCGCCCCCGCTCAGCTCGACCTGGTCCACCGAGCCCACCCGCGACACCGCCTGCACGTCGGCGTCGCAGGCCAGCACGGCCACCCGCCGCGACCCGACGCCGACCTCGCGCAGCACCCCGGTCACCTCGCCCAGCGCCGCCGCCAGGTCGCCGGCGCCCATCGACCCCGAGGTGTCGATCACGATCGCCACGTGCGGCAGCGGCCGCCGCAGGCTCGGCAGCACGACCCCGCGCAGCGCCGGGGTGCGGCGCGAGGGCCGCCGGTAGGTGTAGTCCACCGCGCCGCCCGCCCACGCGACCGCCTCGCGCACCGCGCCCGCCAGCACCCGGCGCCAGTCCACGGTCGGCTCCAGCACCTCCTCCGCCCACCGCTCCCAGCCGCCCGGCAGCGTGCCCCGGCTGCGCCGGTGCGCGCGCATGGCCTCGGCGGCGGCGCGGCGCAGCGCCTCGGCCTCCACCCCGCCGACCTCGGCGGGGCCGCCGGGGCCGTCCAGCTCCCAGTCGCCGGGCCGCCCGTGCGCGCCGGACCCGCAGTCGTGCGGTGCGGGCTGCGGCGGGACGCCCGCGATGTACTCCTCGAACAGCCGCCCGCCCGGCAGCCCGAACAGGCCCGGTTCCATCCGGCCCGCGGGCAGCGCCAGCCCGTCGGCGAGCAGGTCGTCGTTGATCTCGCAGTCCTGGGCGATGTTGAGCCGCGCGTGGTCGCGCTGGACGGCGGCCGGCAGGCGCTCGGCGCGGCCGTGGTGGTCGCGCAGCAGGTGCGCGACCTCGTGGATCCACACCCCCGCCAGCTCCGGCACGGGGGTGCGGTCCACGAACTCCGGCGACACGTAGCAGCGCCAGTGCCGGTCCACGCCCATGGTCGGCACCCGCGAGGTGGGCACGACCGTCAGCGCGTACAGCGCCGCCGCCAGGTAGGGGCGGTCGGTGGCGGCCCGGTAGCGGGCCGCCAGCAGCTTGGTCCGGTCCACGGGGTCAGCTCCGCAGCGAGCCGGACAGCTGGAGCAGCTCCACGAACGCGTCGACGCCGCCGGGCACCGGCCAGTCCGGTTCCCGCATCGCCGCGAGGTCGGCGGCGGCGCGGGCCGCCACGTCGGGCACGCCCGCGTCCACGGCCTTGGCCAGCACCTCCCAGCCCGCCTCCCAGCGCCGCCGCGAGGGCCGGGACTGGACGGCCGACACCACCGCCGTCAGGAACGCCAGCTGCCGGTCGCCCCGGTCGGGCAGCGCGAACCGGCCGGGGTCGGCCAGCACCCGGTCGGGGTCGGGCAGGTCCAGCTCCTCCAGGTAGGCCAGCAGCTCCAGGCCCGCGCCGTCGCCGACCGCGCCGACCACCGCCGCCGCGACCGCCTCCTGCGCCGCGCCGGTGGCGTGTCCGGCGGCCAGCAGCCGCAGCGCCATCTCCCACGACCGGGGCGACGGCCAGGCCCCGCCGCGCGCCTCGGCGTCGCCGGGCAGGTGGTGCACCAGGCCGGGCCGCGCGGTGAGGAACCCTGACACCGCGCCGCGCGCCTTGGCGACGGCCGTGCCGACCCGGCCCGGATCGACCACCGGGAACCCGGGCTCGGGCCAGGTCCCGGCCATGCCGCGCGCGACCGTGCGCGGGTCGTGCGTCCAGCGCAGGTGCACGAACCGGTTGGTGAGCGGCGGGCTGAGGTGCCAGCCGTCGGCGGCGCTGGAGGGCGGGTTGGCCGCCGCCACCACCCGGACCGGCTCGGGCAGCGTCAGGCTGCCCACGCGCCGCTCCAGCACCACCCGCAGCAGCGCGGCCTGCACGGCGGGCGGCGCGGACGACAGCTCGTCGAAGAACACCAGGCCGCGCCCGGCCGCCGCGAGCCGCACCGCCCAGTCCGGCGGGGCCATCGGCACGCCGGTGGCGGCGGGGTCGTCGCCGATCACCGGCAGTCCGGCGAAGTCGGACGGCTCGTGCACGCTGGCGATCACGGTCTCCAGCGGCGCCCGCAGCCCGGCCGCCAGCCGCTCCATGCCGGCCGACTTGCCGATGCCCGGCTCGCCCCACAGCAGCACCGGCAGGTTCGCGGTGACGGCGAGCGCCAGCGCCTCCAGCTGGGTGCTGCGGGCGGGCTCGGTCCGCCAGGCGCGGGCGGCGCGGTTCAGCTCGTCGGCGGCGGCGAGGGGGTCGTGCGCGGGAGTGCTCATGCGTCGCTCTCCTCGTGGTCGGGCCCGTCCGAGCCGGTCCCGGGGCGTTCGCCGGCCGCCGGGTCGCGCAGGAAGTCCAGGTCGGTGCGCCCCAGCCGCCGCGCCCACCACGACGGCGGGCGGCCGTCGGCCTCGGTGACGCGGGTGTTCGCGCCCGCCTCGACCAGCGCGCGCACCGCGTCCGCCGACCCGTGCTCGCGCACCGCGACCTGCAGCGCGGTGCGCCCGTCGCCGTCCGGCACGTCGATGTCCAGCCCGGCCTCCAGCAGCCGGGGGAGCAGCGCCCGGTGGTCCAGCAGGTGCGCGTGGTGCAGCAGGGTGCGCCTGCGCGTACCGCGCACGTGCGCGTCCACCCCGGCGTCCAGCAGCCACAGCACACCGGCGGTGTCGCCGTGCTGCGCGCGCAGGAACAGGTCGCGCACCTGCTCGCGCAGCTCGCGCGGCAGCCAGCCCCACCCGTCCTTCCAGGCGAGCACGACGGCCGTGCAGCCCGAGACCGTGCCGCCCAGCGCGCGCAGCGCCTCCTCGCGCCGCTGCTCCTCGGCGGTGTGCGGCACCTCCAGCCGCCCGCCGCGCAGCACGACCAGGTGCTTCTCGCCCTGGCACCGCACCCGCAGCGGCTCGGGCGCGGGGGGATCGGGCGGGCCGACCGGCCCATCGGCCGGAGGGCGGGCCGGGAACAGCGCGTCGCGGACCAGCGGGTGCAGGTCCTCGGGCGTGAGCCGCCCGTCGCGCAGCAGCGCCAGGTCGGGGTGCCGCTGCCAGGCCGCCAGCGGGACACAGGACGCGGCACTGGCCTCGGACGGCGTCTCGCGGTGCAGCCGCAGGTCGTCCAGGGTCAGCGTGAAGCGTGGCTTGGCGTGCGTCCACAGCACGGCACCCGGCACACCGGACTCGCGGAGCCTGGTGATCTCCCGCGCCAGCAGCGTCAGGTCCGCCCGCATCGCGCCCAGCAGCTGGTCCCAGTCCTTGCCGCCCGCACCCGGTTCCAGGCCCACGGCGCTGAGCGCGGTCTCGAACTCCCCGCGCTCCTGGAGGCGCCAGATCCACTCGGCGAACACGACCGGATCGGTGACACCGGGGTCGTCGCCGGGCAGTTCGCGCTCGGCCAGCGGCGTGCCGTCGGCGCGGAAGCCGGGCACCCGGTCGCCGCCGTACCGGGTGCGCAGCCCGGCGGTGCGCCGGACGTCCCACAGGCAGCGGTGCCCGGCCCAGTCCTCGGTCACGGCGACCGCGTGGCTGCCGGGCGGGCCGTCGCTCGGCGGCGTGCCGAGGCGCAGCCGCAGCCGCTGCGGGGCCTCGCGCGACGGGGGAGTGAGCACGTGCAGCGTCCGCCCGCCGTACTCGCCGAGCAGCAGCGCGCGGTGCGGCACGATGACGCACGAGTCGGACGCGAAGCGCGGCAGGTGCCAGCGCAGCAGGTCGGGCGCGAGGTGCCGCAGGTCGTCTTCCAGGCCGGGGGTGAGGTGGCCGGGGTCGATCTCCACGTCCACGTTCGCGGCGGCGCACGCCCCGCGCCAGTCGCCGGCCGACCGCCGCTCGGCGGCCTGCTCGACCATCCGGCGCGGCACCGCGTACCGCCTGGTCAGCGCCCAGGCCGCCTGCTCGGCTTCGGCGAACGAGTCGAACGGCTTCGCCCCGGCCGGGACGGACAACGATGACACGTGACTCCTCGGTGGGTCGGGCTACGCGGAACGCGAGCTGTGGACAGCACCGGGGGAGGGCACGCGCCCCCGCGCAGGTTCCTCGCTCATGCGGCCGAACGCTACCGGCGGGCTCTGACGGAAACGTACCTTTTTTCGCTGCGGAGCCCCCGGGCGCGCCGCCGACGGCGCGCCCGGGGGGCGGGGGTCAGAACCAGGCGTCGTGCTCGACCCAGGCCAGGAACTCCGGCGGTGCGACCGCCGGGTCCGGCCCGGCCTGGGCGGCGGTGTAGCCGCCCCGGAAGAACAGCAGCGGCCGCCCCTCCGCCGAGGCGTCCATGGCGGTCACCCGGCCGACCACGATGTAGTGGTCCCCGGCGTCGTGCACGGTCTCGACCGTGCAGTCCACCCACGCCAGCGCCGAGTCCAGCAGCGGCGACCCGTTGGGCGAGGCGCGCCACTCGGCGCAGGCGAACTTGTCCTGCCCGCTGCGGCCGAACACCTCGCACACCCCGCGCTGCCCCTCCGCCAGCATGTTGGCGGCGAAGCGGCCGGCCCGCTCGATGACGGGCCAGGTGCGCGAGGACTTGGCCGGGCAGAACAGGACCAGCGGCGGGTCCAGCGACAGGGCCGAGAACGACTGGCAGGCGAACCCGACCGGCAGGCCGTCCCCGCCCGTCGCGCCGATGACGACGATCCCGGTGCAGAAGTGCCCGAGGACCTCGCGGAACGCCCTGCCGTCGACCGGCCGTCCCATCGCGCTCACTGCTGACCGACGCATGATCGGCGGGTCCTCCTGGTGCTCGGGGCGGGGATCACAGCATTCCGGCGGTGACGTCGTGGCCGAACTCGGCGTCGCCGAACATCTTCAGCGCCGCTTCCGGGTCGTTGGCCACGTGCACGCGCGCGGCGTGCGCGTCGCGCCAGAACCGCTGGATCGGCGTGCCCTCGGCCAGCGCGGACGCGCCCGAGCTCTCGAACAGCCGGTCCACCGCCGCGATGGCGCGCTCGCCGGCGCGCACCTGGTCGCGGCGCAGCCGCAGGCGCAGCGCCACCGGGATCTCCCGCCCGGCCTCGGCGGTGGCCAGCACCTCGCCGATGTTGCGGGTGAGCTGGAGCCAGGCGGCGTCGATCTCGCTGGCGGCCTCGGCGACGCGCACCTTGGCGAACGGGTCGTCCTTGGCCTTGTCGCCGCCGAAGGCGCGCACCCGCCCGCGCTGGTGCTCCACGTGCGCGGCGTAGGCGCCCTCGGCCATGCCGACCAGCGGCGTGGTGATGGTCGTGGTCATCAGCGAGTACAGCGGGACGCGGTACAGCGGCGCGGTGTTGACCTCCTGCCCCGGGCAGGCGCAGGCGAAGGAGTCGGCGAAGGCCAGCACGCGGTGCGCCGGGACGAACACGTCCCGGCAGGTCACGTTGTTGCTGCCGGTGCCGCGCAGGCCGACGGTGCGCCACACGTCGTCCACGGTGTAGTCGGCGGCCGGGACCAGGAACGCCAGCCAGTCGGTCGGCCTGCCGTCCTCGCCCACGACCAGCCCGCCCAGGATGGCCGCGCCCGCGTGGTCCACGCCGGAGGAGAAGTTCCAGGTGCCCGACAGGGTGTAGCCGCCCTCGACGGCCTTGGCGCGCCCGATCGGCGCGTAGGCGGAGGAGACCAGGGCGTCGGGGTCCTCGCCCCAGACGTCGTCCTGCGCCCGCGCCGGGAACGTCGCCAGGTGCCAGGCGTGCGCGCCCAGCACCGAGGCGACCCAGCCGGTGGACCCGCACGCGCTCGCGATCAGCTTGACCCCGGCGTAGAAGTCCAGCAGGCCCCCCTCGCGCCCGCCGAAGCGGCGCGGCTGGAGGAGCTTGAAGAACCCGGTCCCGTGCAACTGCTTGATGGTGGCGTCCGGGACGCGGCGCGCGTCCTCGGTCTCCTGCGCGCGCTCGCGCAGGGTCGGCAGCAGGGCTCGGACGGCGTCCAGGACCTGTTCGCTCATGCGGGCTTCTCCGTTCTGAGGGGGGATCGGGGGGAGGCCGGGCCCAGGTCAGGGCCGTGTACGGTTACCGCGTACGGGTACCGGGACGGCCGGCCGGGCCGCGGTTCGGGAAGCGGGATGCCGTTGATGGTGCTGGAAGCCGGAGGCGCGCGCCAATGCCGCTTTGCGAAGCAGGTATGACCGGACGCATATAGGAAGCCGGAGAAAGTGGACGAAATATGACCGATGTGCACGACCGGGACTACGGAGACGTGGGTCTCGTTTGGCGCGCGTGTCACGGGTAGGTGCCTTGACGCGAGTAGACGCCAAGGAAGGGCAGAGATGACCACGGAGAAGGTTCCGCACGCCGAGACCATCGGGCTGGGCACGCCCCAGGGCGACCCGGAGACCACTCCGGCCCGGCTGCACGAGGACAGCGAGCGCACGCGCGACAACCTGGGCGGCGGCAGCGTCAAGGACCGGGTGGCCGAGCGGCTGCCCGAGAACGTGACCGACAAGGTGGCCGGCAAGAAGGCATGGTCGGGCGCCGGTGTCGCCGGTGTCGCGGTCGGCCTGGTCGCGGTCGTGCTGTGGCGCCGGCACGCCCGCGCCAAGGCCACTCGCTGGGAGCTCGCCAAGGCCCGGCTCGGCTCCGCCGCCACCAGCGCCAAGGCGACGGCCGGACCCGCGCTGGGCACCGCCAAGGCGAAGGCCGGCAAGGCCGGGCGCAAGGCGGGCAAGGCGAGCGCCGCCAAGGGGAAGGCCGGTGCCGCGATGGCCAAGGCCAAGGCCGCCGAGGCGGCCGCGCGGGCCCGCTCCTGACCCGTTGAGAGCCCGTGACGGGCGGCGGGGCGCGATGCCCCGCCGCCCGTTCAGCTTTCCTTGGGCCGCCAGGTGCCCCGGTCCACGTCCAGCGACTCGGGGACGTGCAGCCGCACCATCGTCCGGGCCGTGCCCGCCGGGACCCCGCGCGGCGTCAGCAGCGACACCCCCGCCATCACCGCGAACGCGATCGGCACCGACCACGCCGCGGGCTGGGCCAGCAGCGCGCCCGCCGTCCCGTCCGGCGTGCCGCCGACGATCGTCCACAGCACCGCGCCGCCCGCCGTCGCCCCGCCGGTGAGCAGCCCGGCCAGCGCCCCGGCCACCGTGAGCCGCCGCCACCAGATGCCGAGCACCAGCAGCGGGCAGAACGTCGAGGCCGCCACCGCGAACGCCAGCCCCACCACGTCGGCCACCGCCAGCGCCCGCGCGGCCAGGGCCAGCGCCAGCGGCACCGCCAGCGCCAGCACCGTCGCCAGCCGGAACGACCGCACCCCGCCGCGCAGGATGTCCTGGCCGATCACCCCGGCCACCGACACCGCCAGGCCGGAGGAGGTGGACAGGAACGCCGCCACCGCGCCGCCGGTGACCAGCGCCGTCAGCAGGTCCCCGGTCGCCCCGCCCACCAGCCGCCCCGGCAGGGCCAGCACCACCGCGTCGGTGCGGCCGGTCATCAGCAGCTCGGGGGTGTACATCCGGCCGAGCACCCCGTACAGGGCGGGCATCAGGTAGAACGCGCCGAGCAGCGACAGCACGATCGCGGTCGTGCGGCGCGCGGCGCGCCCGTCGGGGTTGGTGTAGAACCGCACCAGCACGTGCGGCAGCCCCATCGTGCCGAGGAACGTGGCGAGGATCAGCGAGTAGGTGCCGTACAGCGGGTTGTCGCGGCCCGACAGCGGCTGCGCCCACTCCCGGCCGGTGCGCGCGGGCAGGTCGGCCACGTGCGGCACCGCCGCGCCCGCGGGGAAGGCCACGACGGCGTCCTTGCCGACGCGGTGCGTCCCGGCGGTCAGGGTGAGGGTGCGGCCGCGCAGGTCCACGCCGTCCAGCCGCCCGGTGACGGTGACCTCGGCGGGCCGCTGCACCCGCACCGTCACCTCCGCGCCCACCCTGACGGCGGTGCGCTCGGGGAACACCGGCGGCGCGTCCCGGGCGACGCCGGGCGCGTCGTCGTAGCGCCACGCCAGCAGCAGGAACACCAGCGGCACCGCCAGCGCGGTCAGCTTCAGCCAGTACTGGAACGCCTGCACCAGCGTGATGCTGCGCATCCCGCCCGACAGCACGCTGACCGCCACCACCGCCGTGACCAGCGCCGCGCCCGCCCACACCGGGATGCCCGCCACGGTGCGCAGCACCAGCCCGGCGCTCTGCAGCTGCGGCATCAGGTACAGCCAGCCGATCAGCACCACCAGCGCGCTGGTGGCGCGCCGCACCGCCGCCGACTCCAGCCGCGCCTCGGCGAAGTCGGGCAGCGTGTAGGCCCCCGACCGGCGCAGCGGGGCGGCGACCAGCACCAGCAGCACCAGGTAGCCGCCGGTCCAGCCGACCGGCAGCCACAACATGTCGGCCCCGTGCGCCAGGATCAGCCCGGCGATGCCGAGGAACGAGGCCGCCGACAGGTACTCCCCGCCGATGGCCGAGGCGTTGCGCAGCGGCGACACCGTGCGCGAGGCCACGTAGAAGTCGGAGGTGGTGCGCGACAGCCGCGGCCCGAGCGTGCCCAGCGCCAGCGTGGCGACCAGCACCAGCGACACCGCCGCCGTCCCGGACGAGGCGGTCACCGGGCGGCGCCCCGGCCCCGGGCGCCCCCGCCTCCGGCGCACCGCTCCCCGGCGGCCGGCGCCGCCCCGGTCACCAGCTCGGCGAAGTCGCGCTCGTTGCGCTCGGCGTGCCGCACGTACCACCAGCCGCCCGCCACGAACGCCGGGTACACCGCCCCGGCCAGCACCAGCCACGCCAGCGGCACGCCCAGCGGCGCGAACGACCGCACCCGCGGCGCCGCCGCGAACAGCAGCGGCAGCCCGCCGATCGCGGCCGCCGCCACCGCGCACACCAGCACCGCCAGCCGCAGCTGGGCGCGCATCAGCGAGTGCACGTACGCCTCGCCCAGCCCGGTCTGCTCGTCGATCTCCCGGGTGACCGACGGCGCGCGCCGCCGGGGCGCGCGGGCGCGCGGGCTGGTCACCAGCACCCGCGGCGGCGGCCCGGCGGCGTCCGGCGGCCGCCCTCCGGCGCCGTAACCCGCGGGCCCGCCCATCGCGCCTCCTTGTGATCCACATCACAGACGCCTTACAGGGTGCCGACAGCGGCGGTCAGCGTCAACCCACAGCGACCGAACGGTCACACCGGGGCGATCACCGGGCGACCCGGGCCGCGTCAGGAGGCGGTGACGCCGGGCCGGTACTTGGGCACCCGCAGCGTCACCTTGGTGCCCGCGCCGGGCGCGGTCTCCACCGCCAGGCCGTAGTCGTCGCCGTAGACCTGGCGCAGCCGCAGGTCCACGTTGGCCAGCCCGATCCCGGCCGACGACTCCCCGGACTGCTCGCCCTCGGCCTCGCCGTCGCCCGACAGCACCAGGCGCAGCCGCTCGGGGTCCATGCCGACCCCGTCGTCCTCCACGCTGATCGCGCACTCGGCCCCGGCGTCGGCGGCGACGATGCTGACGCGGCCCGAGCCCGCGCCGTCCTGGAGGCCGTGCCGCACCGCGTTCTCCACCAGCGGCTGCAGGCACAGGAACGGCACCGCCACCGGCAGCACCTCCGGCGCGATCCGCGCGGTCACCCGCAGCCGCCCGTCGCCGAACCGGGCCCGCTGCAGCAGCAGGTAGCGGTCGATGGAGCGCAGCTCCTCGGCCAGGGTGGTGAAGTCGCCGTGCCGCCGGAACGAGTAGCGCGTGAAGTCGGCGAAGTCCAGCAGCAGCTCGCGGGCCCGCTCGGGGTCGGTGCGCACGAACGAGGCGATGGTGGTCAGCGAGTTGTAGACGAAGTGCGGCGAGATCTGCGCGCGCAGCGCCCGCACCTCGGCCTCCATCAGCCGGGTCCGGGACCGGTCGAGGTCGGCCAGCTCCAGCTGCGCGTCCACCCACCGCCCGACCTGCTCCACGGCCTGGATCAGCCCGGCCGGGACGCCCTCGCCGTAGGCGGCCAGCGCGCCCACCACCCGGTCGTCGGTGGTGAGCGGGACGACCACCGCGCGGCGGATCCGGCAGTCGGCCCGGCCGCAGCCGACCGCGTCGGGCCCCAGCACGGCGGTGCGGCCGTCGGCGGCGGTCCCGGCGGCGTGCGCGGCCGCGCCGTCGGCGTGGTGGCCGCCCGCGCCGTCCCAGGCCAGCAGCCGGTCCCCGGCGGTGATCGCGATCGCGGCGGTGCCCAGCAGCGCGCGCAGGTGCCGGGCCGCCTTCTGCGCGCCCTGCTCGGTCAGCCCGGCGCGCAGCGGCGGCGCGGCCAGCGAGGCGGTGTGCAGCGTCGCGAAGGTGGCGCGCTCGGCGGGGCCGCCGAGGGGCCGCCGGCTCCGCGCGTGCAGCGCCAGCGCCGCCAGCCCGGTCGGCACCGCCCCCGTGGCCATGGCCAGCAGCACGTTCATGCCGCCACGGTAATGCGGCGGGGACGGCCGTGCGGGCCACACGGCGCTACAGGGTCACGCGACCCGGAGGCCCCGCCCGCGCGGGCCCGGCGCTCACACGGGGGCGCGGCTCGACTGCCAGGCCCGCTCCGCCAGGATCGAGGCGCCGAACATCCCGGCCCGGTGGCCGAGGGCGGCGCGCACCAGCGGCGGCGGGGCGCGGAAGGTGAAGCGGTCGGCCAGCCGCGCGGTCAGCGGGACCAGCAGCCGGTCGCCGCTCTCGGCCAGCCCGCCGCCCAGCACCACCACCGCCGGGTCCAGCAGCATGGTCGCCGCCGTCAGGGCGTCGGCCAGCGCGTCCAGGGCCTCGTGCCAGACCCGCAGCGCCTCGGCGTCCCCGGCCTCGGCGCGCTCCAGCACCTCCTCGGTGCGCAGCCCGGTGTCGCCGTAGCGGCGGGGGAGGGCGGCGGCCGAGGCGTAGACCTCCAGGCAGCCGCGCTGCCCGCACGGGCACGGCTCGCCGCCGGGCCGCACCACCATGTGCCCGATCTCGCCGCCCGCGCCGGTCGCGCCGGGGTAGGGGGAGTCGCCGATCACCACGGCGGCGGCGATGCCGGTGCCCAGCGGCACGAACAGGAAGTCGCCGCGCCCCCGGCCCGCACCGTAGGCGGCCTCGCCGAGCCCGCCGGTGCGCACGTCGTGCCCGACGCCGACCGGCATCCCGAGGCGGGCGGCGAGCAGGTCGCGCAGCGGCACGTCCCGCCAGCCGAGGTTGGCGGCGTAGACGGCGGTGCCGTTCGCCTCGTCCACGATGCCGGGCACCGCGATGCCCGCCGCGACGGGAGCGCCGCCGCCGGCCCCGGCGGCCAGGTGCTCGGCGAACGCGAGGATCTCCTCGACCACCGCGTCCGGGCCGCGCTCGCGGCCGGTGGGCCGGGCCTCGGCGGCCACCAGGGCGCCGTCGGCGGCCACCAGGCCGCCCTTCATCGAGGTCCCGCCGACGTCCAAAGCGACAAAGGTGTTCATATGCTCCCATCCGCCTAAGGCTCAGCGAGCATAACCGCCCCCCGACCCCGCGCACGACCTGCGGTCAGACCTCCTGGGGCGCGCCGGCGGTGGAGTGCTCGGCGATCAGGCGCATGGCCGCCTCCCGGTCGCGCCGGTCCAGCGCGTCGATGAGGTCGGCGTGCAGCCGGTAGCGCTGGCGGACGTAGGAGGGCAGCGGCTGCTCCTCCACCGGCCGCACCGACAGCGTGTGCGTCTCGATCAGGTCGAGCAGGTTGCTGTAGAAGGTGCGCAGCAGCGAGTTGGGGCTGGTCGCGGCGACGCGCGCGTGCAGCCGCCAGTTGGCGTGCACGAACGCGACCGCGTCGGCCTCGTCCGCGGCCCGCTCCATCTCCGCCAGGTGCCCGCGCATCTCGGCGATGTCGGCGGGGGAGGCGTGCCACAGCGCGTCCTCGATCAGCAGCGGGTCCAGCGCGTCGCGGACGCGGATGGCGTCGGCCACGTCGGTCTCGGCGGCGTCCAGGGCGAGCATGGAGTTGCCCAGCCGCACCATCGGCGACTGCCGGGCGGCGAAGATCCCGCCGCCGGGGCCGGGCCGCAGGGTGACCAGCCCGCGCGCCTGCAGCAGCCGCAGCGTCTCGTTCATCGTGCCGACCGAGACCCCGCAGGCGGCGCGCAGCTCCTCCCGGGTGCCCAGGCGGGTCCCGGGCTCGGCGCCCGCCACCAGCGCGGCGATCTTCTCCGCCGCCTGCTCGGCGCGTTTGAGCCGTGCGCGCTCGGCGCCCATCCCGGCCTCCCTGTGCCCGCTCCACTGCCGTCCGAATTCTTTATGAACAATAGCAAGCGCCGGGCCGCCGGAAACGGCGAAACCCCCCAAGCCGTAAGGCTTGGGGGGTTTCCCGAGGTGGTGGGCGATACTGGGATTGAACCAGTGACCTCTACCGTGTCAAGGTAGCGCTCTCCCACTGAGCTAATCGCCCGTGACGTGCCCCTGGCTGGGGTTCTCACGTGGAGGTGGAGACGGGATTTGAACCCGTGTACACGGCTTTGCAGGCCGTTGCCTCGCCTCTCGGCCACTCCACCAGCGAGCGGAAGACGGGATTTGAACCCGCGACCCTCACCTTGGCAAGGTGATGCTCTACCACTGAGCCACTTCCGCTTGCGGCTGCGGGGTTCCCCCCGGCTCGCAGGGATAACTCTAGCGGAATCCGGGAGTGGTTGTGCACGTCGGCGGGTAGGCCCCCAAGGATCTCCGGCGGCCCGGCCGGTGGCTCCGGAACGCGGAACGGCCCCCCTCCCGGAGGAGGGGGGCCGTCTGCGCCGTGGAGCGGAAGACGGGATTCGAACCCGCGACCCTCACCTTGGCAAGGTGATGCTCTACCACTGAGCCACTTCCGCCTGCCCGGGGCGTGCCCCGCGCTTGCAGGACCAACTCTAACGGATGTTGGGACCACTCGCGAAAACGTGGGGCACCGCGTGCGCCGAACGGGCCGGCTCCGGGGCGGTCGGGACGGCGTTCGCCGAGGTCAGCGTGGACTCGGCGTGCAGGTCGTCCCAGAAGGCCAGCTCCTCGTCCTCCTGCAGGTGGGCGATGCGGCCCCAGAACTCGCGGTCCTCGGCCTGGTGGGCGGCGGCCAGCGACAGCGCGGGCATGACCGTGGTGTGGGAGTCGGCCTCGTCCAGGTCGGCCGGGGTGAGGTCGGCGGGCAGCTCGACCGGGACGGCGGGGCGGTGGTGCTTGCCGCGCTTGCGGACCCGGATGGGCGGCGCGGTGGGCGCCTTGGCGGCCGCGGCCTTCCCGGCGGCCAGCGCGACGGTGCCGCACAGCACGAACGCCAGCAGGCCGCCGAGCACGACCTCCTGGTTGGGCACCACCGGCTGGGGGTGGTGGGGGGAGCTGTCCTGCTGGGTGCGGACGGCCTGGACGGGGGTCTGCCCCGTGACCGCCTCGACCGGGGCGGGGGCCGCGTGCTTGGGGGTGTACTTCTGCTCGGTGCGGGGCTCGACCTTGATCTTGCCGGGGTAGCCGAAGCCGACGATCTGGTCCATGTGCCGGACCTTGCGCATCAGCTTGTAGCCGTCGGCGTTGGCCTCGATGGTGTGGATCTTCTTGCCGTCCACCCGCTCGACCAGCCCGACGTGGTCGATCTGGTCGATGTCGTCGGAGCCGTTCCAGTCGAAGAACACCAGCGCGCCGGGGACCGGCTCGGTGCCGAAGGCGTCCTGCTTGTCGAACCACTCGGCGTGCAGGACGGTGGAGGCGAACTGCCCGGCCTGCTCCTCGACCCCGGCCTTGAAGGCGGCCCAGGCCAGGAACATGTCGCACCAGGGCGCGGTCTTGAAGTAGCTGTCGTTGTCGCGGTCGACGTTCTCGCCGTACCAGTCGCCGAACTTGGTGTAGCCGTCGCCCTTCTCGGTGTAGCCGAGCTGGTCCTTGGCGATCTCCAGCAGCTTCTTGCCTACCGGGTCCGTCTGCATGTCGCTCCGTAGCTCCCCTGAGCCCGCGGGGGCGGGCGTGATGTTGCGGGCCAGGGACGCCTGACCGCCCGGAAAGTCACCGATCAAGGTCACGTTCCGATCTCGAGGAAATGTAGCCGAGGTAAAAACCCGGCGGCAAGAGCTTCCGGATGAAGTGGTCGATACGGACTACGGGGGCGGTGGTCGGAGGGGGTTAACGGTAGTTATGTGTAACCACGGGGCAAAACGGTCACAGGGCATGGCGCGGCACGAAGCACCTTGAGCGCGACCTCGCCCAGGAACACCCGGTGCGCGCCGGCGTCCTCGCTGCTGGCGCACACCAGGATCTCCCCGGGCAGCCAGTCGGCGTCGCCCAGCGCGTCGGCCACGTCGCCGCCCTCCGCCAGCTCCGCCGACACCTCCTCGGCGGGGAGCCCGGAGGAGTCCTGGGCCAGCCGGATCGCCAGCGCCAGGTCGTCGCGCAGCCGCCCGCGGGGCGCGTCGCCGACCGCCAGGGTGAGCAGCCGCAGCGGCACCCCCAGGGTGATCGCGGCGATCGCGGCGCGGGCGACGGCCTCGTCGGCCTGCGGCCGCTGCACGTACATGACGGTGATCCGCTCTAGTCCCTGCGGCGGGGGCGCGTAGTCCGACGGGGCCAGCATCACCGCCTCGGTGGCCGAGTGCAGCAGGTTGTCGGAGGTCGAGCTGACGCCGATGCGGCCGCGCGCGCCGCCGGGCGGCGAGCCCACCACGATCAGGTCCGCGCCGACCTTGCCCGCCAGCGACGACAGCCCCCGGCCGACGCTGCGGCTCTCCTGGGTGGCGAACGCGGCGGCGACGCCCTCCAGCCGCTCCTCCAGCAGGGCGCCCGCCTGCTCCAGCAGGGTGTGGGCCTCGCCGGCTGCGGCCACCCGCTCGGGCGGGTAGACCACGCCGACGGTGAGGCGGCCGCCGGTGTGCCCGACGATCGCGCCCGCCAGCGCCAGCGCCTCGCGGCCGCCCGCGTCCGGCGCGTATCCGACCAGGACGTGTTCTCCGATCATGTACGCATCCTTCCCGATCGGGGCGGGTCGAGACTTCGCGGGCCGGCCGGCGGCCCTTATCGATCTTCCCGTGCCGCCGATCCGCCCCCGCGCCCCGCCGAGCCCGGCGAAGTCTGGGGTAGATTCTGCGCACCTGAGACGAATGAGCTATTTGGGGGAATTGTGGCTCTGGCGCGCGAGCTGCCGGATCTGGTCGCCGGCCGATGGGTCGTCGACCCGGTCCACTCGGAGATCACCTTCACCGTCCGGCACCTGATGACCACGGTGCGCGGCAGCTTCGCCGCGTTCGGCGGCGAGATCGAGGTGGGGGAGGACCTGCTCGCCTCGTCGGCGCGCGCCGAGATCGAGATGGCCTCGCTGGACACCCGCAGCGCCGAGCGGGACGCGCACGTGCGCTCGGCCGACTTCCTGGACGTCGACCGCCACCCCGTCATGAGCTTCGCCTCCACCGGCGTGGAGCGCGCCGCCGTCGGCCGCCGGGCCCGCCAGCCCCGCTACCACGTGGACGGCTTCCTGACCGTCAAGGGCACCGGCCGCCCGGTCCGGCTGCTGGCCGAGTTCCACGGCGTCGGCCCCGACCCCTGGGGCGGCACCCGCGCCGGTTTCACCGCGACCACCGCCATCAGCCGCCGGGACTTCGGCATCGAGTTCAACGTCCCGCTGCAGGGCGACAAGATGATGCTCGGCGACACGATCGCGATCCAGCTGGAGATCCAGGCCGTCCTGGACGGCGGGCCCGCCGAGGGCTGACCGCTGCGGGCCCGGACCCGGGGTCAGGGCGTCCCGCGGGCCAGGGCCAGCAGGTCGCGCGCTGGCCCGGAAGGGCGGCGGCCGGCGGGCCAGACCGCGCGCAGCGGGCGGCGCAGGTCCAGGCCCGGCACCGGGACGACCACCAGGCGCCCGCCCGCCACCTCGTCGGCCACCGCCAGCTCGCTCAGCACCACCGGGCCCGCGCCCGACACCGCCGCCGCCTTCAGCGCGGTCGTCGAGCCGAGCTGCAGCAGCGGCGCCGCCGCGCCGCCGTGCGCGGCCAGCGCCCGGTCCAGCACCTCGCGGGTGCCCGAGCCCTCCTCGCGCAGGATCAGCGGCGTGCCCGCCAGCTCCTCGACCCCCACGCCGCCGCGCCGCCGCGCCCAGCGGTGGCCCGGCGCCACCACCACGACCAGCCGGTCGGCCGCCACCACCGTCCCGTTCAGCCCCGACGGGGTGCGCACGCCCTCCACGAACCCCAGGTCGGCCGCGCCGCCGCGCACCACCTCGGCGACCCCCGTGGAGTTGGCGGTGCGCAGCGTCACCGCCACCTGCGGGTGCGCGGCGCGCAGGGCCAGCAGCCAGTTCGGCACCAGGTACTCGGCGACCGTCAGGCTCGCCACCACCCGCAGCCGCGCGTCGCGGTCCTCGCGCAGCGCGCCGATCCCGGCGTCCAGCGCCCGCGCGGCGTCGATCACCTGCTGCGCCCATCCGGCCACCAGCGTCCCGGCCTCGGTGGGCCGCGACCCGCGCGGCGAGCGCTCCAGCAGCGCCACGCCGAGCCGCGCCTCCATCGCGCGGATGCGGGCGCTGGCGGCGGGCTGGGTGACGCCCAGCTCGGCCGCCGCGCGGCCGACGCTGCCCAGCCGCACCACCGCCAGCAGCAGTTCCAGGGCCGCCAGATCCGGCACCCGCCGCGCGACGCTCATAACCCCAGCTTATGCCCTCATAGGGCGATGACCTCTACTGATCCCGTATGGACCGGTGCACGGTGGAGATATGACGATCTCCGCACCGTTCCGCTCGCTGGGCCCCAACTGGCACGCCTGCGTCATGGGCACCGCCATCGTGGCGACCGGCGCGCACGCGCTGCCGGTCCAGCTCCCCGGCCAGCGCGCCTTCGCGGTGGCGGTCTGGGCGCTGTCGCTGGCGCTGCTGGCGCTGGTCTGCGCGGCCCGCGCCGTCCACCTGGCGCGGCACCAGGACGTGGCCCGCCTCCACCTCGCGGACCCGGCGGTCGCCGTCTTCTACGGCTGCCCGCCGATGGCGCTGCTCGCGGTCGGCTACGGCACCCTGACCGTGGGCGCCGACGTGCTCGGCGCGCACACCGCCGTCATGCTGGACGCCGCGCTCTGGACGGCCGGGACCCTGTACGCCCTGGCGGTCGCCGCCGGCGTCCCGTACCTGATGATCACCCGGCACGACGTCCGGCCCGGCAGCGCCGCCCCCACCTGGCTGCTGCCGGTGGTGGCCCCGATGGTGTCGGCGGCGCTCGGCCCCGCCCTGATCCCGCACCTGCCGCCCGGCCAGCCGCGCGCGACCATGCTGTACGGCTGCTACGCGCTGTTCGGGCTGAGCCTGGCGGCCACGCTGGTCCTGCTGCCGGGCATCTGGTCGCGCCTGGTGCACCACAAGCCCTTCCCGGCCGCCCTCACCCCGACCCTGTTCCTGGTGCTCGGGCCGCTCGGGCAGTCCACCACCGCCGTCGGCCAGCTCGCCGACGCCGCGGCGGCCGCGCCCGCCCACGCCGGCGCCATGCGCGCGTTCGCGGTGCTGTACGGCGTCCCGGTCATGGGGTTCGCGATGTTGTGGCTGGCGCTGGCCCTGGCGGCGAACGTGCGGGCGCTGCGCGGCGGGATGCCCTTCGCCATGACCTGGTGGGCCTACACCTTCCCTGTCGGCACCTGCGTCACCGGCGCGGCCGCCCTCGCCCGGCACACCGGCCTGACCGCCCTGGCGGCCCTGTCGGTCGCCCTGTACCTGCTGCTGGTCGCCGCCTGGGCGGTGGCCGGGGCCCGCACGCTGCGCGGCGCGCTCGGCGGAACGCTGCTCGCCCCCGTGCCCGTCCCAGCCCCGGTCCGCTGAGATCCTGACAGCGGCCCCTGCGCTGTGTAATGATCCAGTCGCGAACGGTCCAAGAAAGAGTACGATGCTGACCGACGTATCCCCCACGGCGCAGCGGCGCCGGGCGGCGGAGGCGACCACGAGGCGGTGGTGGTGTCGCTCATCAGCATGGAACGGCGATCGGGCCGGCTGCCGGCGGAGCTCACCAGCTTCGTGGGCCGCCGCACCGAACTCGCCGAGATCCGCAGCCTGTTCGGCCGCTGCCGGCTGGTGACCCTGATGGGTCCCGGCGGCGTCGGCAAGACCCGGCTGGCCGTGCGCGCGGCGGCCGCCCTGGAGGCGGCCATGGAGGACGGGGTCTGCTTCGTGGACCTGTCGTCGCTGCGCGAGCCGGCCCTGCTCGCCCAGAAGATCGCCGAAGAGCTGGGCGTCCTGGACCTGGAGCCCGCCGCCGCGCTGGACGGCCTGGCCCAGGTGCTGGCCGAGCAGCACGTGCTGCTGGTGCTGGACACCTGCGAGCACCTGGTGGACGCCTGCGCCCTGCTGGCCGAGGTGCTGCTGCGCGCCGCGCCCGGCCTGCGGATGCTGGTCACCAGCCGCCAGCCGCTGGACGTCACCGGCGAGCACACGCTGGTCGTCGCGCCGCTCGCCCGCCCCGAGGAGGCCGGCTACGACCCGGCCCTGCCCTGCGAGGCGGTGGAGCTGTTCGCCGAGCGCGCCGCGGCGGTGTCGCCCGGCTGGCGGATCACCGACGCCAACCGGGCCTCGGTCGCGCTGCTGTGTCACCGCCTGGACGGCATCCCGCTCGCCATCGAGCTGGCCGCGGTGCAGCTGCGCGCCCTGGCGGTCGAGCAGCTGGTCGACCGCCTGGACCGCCGCATCCTGAACGTGCGCGGCCGCCGCACCGCCATGCCGCGCCACCAGACGCTGCGCGCCGCGATCGACTGGAGCCACGAGCTGTGCACGCCGCAGGAGCGGCTGCTGTGGGCGCGGCTGTCGGTGTTCGCCGGGGACTTCGCCCTGGAGGCCGCCGAGGAGGTCTGCGGCGGCGACGACCTGTCGGCCGTGCTGGACGACCTGTCGGAGCTGGTCGCCAAGTCCATCGTGCTGCGCGTCGACCGCGACGGCACCGCCCGCTACCGGATGCTCGACACCCTCCGCGAGTACGGGGCCGAGCGGCTGGAGGAGCTGGGCGAGACCGCCGCGATGCGCGACCGCGCGTTCGGCTGGTACGCCGCGCGCCTGCGCCGCGCCCACGCCGAGCTCGGCACCGACGCCCAGCCCCGCTGGGGGCACTGGTTCCGCCACGAGCACGCCAACGTGACCGCGCTGCTCGACCACGGCCTGCGCACCGCCCCCGCCGACCTGCTCGTCGAGACGGCCCTGGCGCTCGGCCGCGTCCTGGCGCTCGGCGGCATGATCGGCGAGGCCCGGCATTGGATCACGCGCGTCCTCGACGGCCGCGGCCTGCGCGAGCGGGTCTCCGCCGAGCCGATGGCGCTGGCCGGGCTGCTGGCCGTCCTGCAGAACGACCTGGCCGGCGCCGCCGAGTGCCTGGAGCCCGCCGAGCGGCGCGCCCTGGCCGACGGCGACCGCTGCGGCCTGGCCTACGTCCGCGAGGCCCAGGGGCTGGCCGCGCTGTACGCGGGGCGCGCCGACGAGGCCGTCCGGCTGCTCGGCGAGTCCGCCGACCTGCACTGCGAGGCCGGCACCGACGACGTCCTGGTGCCGATCACCACGGTGTTCCTGGCGACCGCCTGCGTGCTGGGCGGCGACACGGCCGGGGCGGCGCGCCACGCGGCCGGGGCGGTCGAGGCCACCGAGGCGGCGGGCGAGCTGTGGTGCCGCTCCTACGCGCAGTGCGTGCACGGCCTGGCGCACGTGCTGGGCGGCGACGCCGAGCAGGCGCTGCCCTGGCTGCGCGACGGATTGCGCATCAAGCGCGACCTCGGCGACCGCATGGGCATCGCGCTGGCCCTGGACATGATCGGCGCCGCGCTGATCACGCTGGGCGAGTCGGCCTCGGGGATGCGGCTGTTCGGGGTGGCCGACCGGCTGCGCGAGTTCACCGGCACCACGCTGTTCGGGCCGCTGCACTCGACGCTGCGCGAGCTGTACGAGCAGACGGCCCACGACAAGATCGGCGCGGCGGAGGCCGCGGCCGCCCTGCGGACCGGCGCGCTGCTGGAGATGGACCGGGCCGTGGCGCTGGCGCTCGGCGAGGCCCCCGCGCCCGGGACCGCCGCGTCCCGCGCCGGGCCGCCGCGCGCCGACGACCCCGGCGACCGCGCGCCGGGCCGCCGCGAGCTGACCCCGCGCGAGCTGGAGATCGCCGGGCTGGTGGCCGAGGGGCTGTCCAACCGGGAGATCGCCGACCGGCTCGTCATCGCCAAGCGCACCGTGGACTCGCACGTGGAGCACATCCTCGGCAAGCTCGACTACTCCTCGCGCACCCAGATCGCCGCCTGGTACGCCCGCCTCCACTGACCCGGCCGCCCCTCCCGCGCCGAGATAGGTATGGAAGATGGGCAGCTCTACGTATGCGGTCCGCCGCGCCCGTCCCTACCTTCGGAGTATGGACGGCACGGGATCGGCACGGGAACGGGGAACCGGCCGCAGGACCTGCTTCGCGTGGGAGGTCCAGGAGGATCCCCGCGGCGGGCGGGGCCTGGGCCCCTGCGGGGTGAGCGGCAGCGAGCCCGGCGCGGTGCGGGCGCTGACCGAGGCGCTGGGCGACGCCGCGCCCGGCGCGGTCGGCGAGGTCTGGGCCGCCCGGCCCAGCCAGACCCGCGCGGCGGTGTTCGTCTACGAGGAGCTGGTCGCGCGGGTCGTGCTGGAGGGGGCCGGACGCCGGCCCGGTGACGGCGGCGCCCGCCGCCCGCCGCCTCAGTCTGCGGCCGCCGCGAGGCGCCGCACGGCCAGCTCGGCGTAGAGCGCGGCCCCGTCGGCGAGCACGCCCTCGTCGAACGCGGCGTCGGGCGCGTGGTTGTAGGGGGCCGTCCCCGGATCGCGGTCGGGCGGGCACGCGCCGAGCACGACGAACGCGGAGGGCACCTTCTGGCAGACGAACGAGAAGTCCTCGGAGGCGGGCAGCGGCTGCGGCGCGGTCAGGAACCGCTCCTCCCCGTACACCTCCCGGACGGTGTCGCCCACGAACGCGGCCTCGGCGGCGTCGTTGACGGTGACGGGGTAGTCCTGGACGTACTCCACCTCCGCCTCCAGGCCGTGCGCGGCGGCGATGCCGCGGACCAGCTCCACCGCCCGGTCCTTCAGCCGCAGGTGCGCCACCTCCGAGAACGACCGCACGGTGCCGGTGAAGCGGGCCCGGTCGGAGATGACGTTGTCGCCGGTCCCGGCGTGGAAGGTCCCGATGGTCAGCACGACCGGGTCGAACGGGTCGAAGGCGCGGGTCACCATGGTCTGCAGTGCGGTGACCATCTCGCAGGCGGCCGGCAGCGGGTCGCGGGCCAGGTGCGGCAGCGACCCGTGCCCGCCCGCCCCGACCACCGTCACCCGCAGCCGGTCGGCGGCGGCCATGATCGGCCCGCCCCGGGTGACCGCCAGGCCGCTGGGCAGGCCCGACGACAGCACGTGCAGCGCGTAGGCGGCGACGGGCCGGTCCCCGGACGCCTCCAGCAGGCCCTCCTCCAGCATGATGCGGGCCCCGCCCGCGCCCTCCTCGCCGGGCTGGAACATGAAGACGACGCTGCCGGCGAGGGCGTCGCGCCGCGCGGCCAGCAGCCGGGCCGCGCCCGCCAGCATGGCGGTGTGCAGGTCGTGCCCGCAGGCGTGCATCCGGCCCTCGACGCGCGAGACCAGGTCGGCGTCGCCGCGCTCGGTGACCGGCAGCGCGTCCATGTCGCCGCGCAGCAGCACCGTCGGGCCGGGCCGCGCGCCGCGCAGCACGGCGGTGACCGAGCTGAGCCGCTCGCCGGTGCCGATCTCCAGGGGCAGCCCGTCCAGCGCCGCGAGCACCTTCTCCTGGGTGCGGGGCAGGTCGAGGCCGAGCTCGGGTTCGCGGTGCAGGGAGCGGCGGAGCCTGACGAGGTCGTCCCGCAGCCCGGCGGCGTCGTCGCGCAGCGACATGTGTCTCCTCCTCGGGGAGTCCTGGTCGCACGCTACTCCGGGACTCCGGGCGGGACCGGGCTACTCGCCGACGGTGCCGTCCGTCAGCTCGCGGACGACGTCCAGGTGCCCCAGGTGCCGGGCGTACTCCTGCAGCATGTGGAACAAAATCCAGATCAGCGACGGCGACGGCTCCGGCCCGGTGAACCGGCCGCCGCGCGCCGCGAAGGCGTCGAGGTCCGCGCCCGCCACGATCTCCCGCGAGCGCTCGCAGGCGGCCAGGAACGCCGCGCGCAGCTCGGCGAAGGTCTCCTCCTCCGGCACGTGCCAGCGGTCCTCCGGGCCCCGGTCGCCCCACGGCTCGGCGACGGGCTCGGCCAGGAAGCCCCACTGGAGCCACCGGATCTCGACGTACGTGAGGTGCTTGAACAGCTCCAGCGGGGTCCAGCCGGACGGCAGCGCGCTCTCCCGCAGCCGCTCCTCCGGTACGCCGTCGAGCTTGCGCAGCAGCGCGTCCCGGTAGAAGTCGAGGTAGCCCGACAGCAGCGCGCGCGGGTCGGTGAGGGTGCCGGGCGGTTCGGCGGGCGGCTCGATCGGAGTGACCATGACGGCGACCCTAATGCGTCGTCACCGCCGGTGGGCGCGCACGTCCTTCAGCAGCAGATGGGCGTCGGCCAGCCGCGCGGAGTCCTTCAGCGAGCGGTAGATGCCCCACTTGGGCGCGACCCCGGCGCCGCCGCGCCAGGTGGCCAGCCCGTCGCGCGCCGCGTCGGCCACCGTCCGCCCGGCGTCGTCGGCGATGCGCCAGCGCACCCGGCCCTCGGCCGCGTACCGGACCTCCAGCTCCACGGTGCTCCAGCGGCCGCGCAGCGGCGCGAGCCCGCCCGCGTCGACCAGCACCCCGGCGTGCAGGGCGTTCAGCTCGATCGTGTCGCGCCCGCCGCGCCGCCGCAGCGAGATCGCCAGCACCGGGCCCGCGCCGACCGCGAACTGCTGGTGCACGTGCGTGAACGAGGTCGTGGCCCGCAGCGCCCCGGTCAGGTACCACGACCAGGCGAACCGCCAGGTCTCGCCCTCGGCGGCGCGGCGCTCCCGGCCGCCGACGCGCATCCCGGCGACCTCCTGGCGCTGCCGGTCGGGATAGGTGTCCACATCGCGGGGGTGATGGATGTCGAACCGCCACATGGTGCCCAGCGCGCGGATGTGCGGGACGCCCGGGTGGGAGCCCGCGCGGTCGTCCTCGATCCGGGCGAAGCCGCGCAGGCCGTCCCGCCGGGGGTCGGGCGCCCACTCCGGACGCGTGCCGCCGTCCGCCATCAGTGCTCGTCGGGGTGCAGCGCGCCGCTGATGTAGCTGGCCGCCAGCAGCGTGAAGATGTAGGCCTGCAGTGCCTGCACGAACATCTCGAACGCGGTGATGACGACCGACATGACCGCCCCGACCAGGCCGACGCCGAAGCCCGGCACGGTCAGGCGCTCCACCAGGAACCAGTACGCCACCGTCGCGAAGAACGCGATGAGCAGGTGCCCGGCGAACATGTTGGCGAACAGCCGGATCGCCAGCGTCGCGGGCCGCAGCACCAGGTGCTGGAGCAGCTCGATCGGCGCGAGGATCAGGTACACCCACCAGGGCTGGCCGGGCTGGAACATCACGTTCCTGAGGTAGCCGACCGGGCCCTGGTGCTTCACGCTGAGGAACAGGTACAGGGCGTACACCACGACCGCGAGCAGCAGCGGCACCGCGAAGTGCGAGGTCGCCGGGAGCTGGAGCACCGGGACGACGCCCGCCAGGTTCAGCGCCAGCACGAACGAGAACAGCGGCAGCAGGAACGGCACCCAGCGGTCGCCGTCCTTGCCGATCATCGGCCGGGCGATCTGGTCGCGCACGAACAGGTACGCCAGCTCGCCGAGGTTCTGCATCCCGCGCGGCACGAGCCGCGGCCTGCGCAGGGCTCGCCAGAAGAACACCGTGACCGCCAGCGTCGCCAGCACGATGACGAGCACCGGCTTGGTGAACCACCCCAGCCAGGCAGGGCCGCCCGGGAACAGCGGCCCCCAGTCGAAGATGTGGGTGTCGGGGGCCTGGAACCCACCGCCGCCGGCGGCCAGGACGTGCGCGGTCGTCACGTGGTGTCCCTTCGCTCGGGATCGGGGGGCCGGTCATCCTCTCAGCCGAAGGCGGTGCGGGCCAGCCAGTGGTCCAGGAGCGGCCGGTCTCCGGCGATCTTCACGCGCGGGTCGTCCGGGCCGATCCGCCGGGTCAGCACCAGCAGCAGGTCGGTGACCGGGCCGCGCACGGTGACCTGGCCCGCCTCGCGGGAGCGGGCGCAGGCGAGACCGTCCGGCGCGCGGGTCAGCAGCCAGCCGGGCAGGTCCTTCTCGGCGGGCAGGAAGCAGAGCGTCTCGCCGTCGCCCCTCAGCTCGGCCAGCGCCGGGTTGAGCGAGGCCGTCAGCGGCGAGGTGATGAGCTCCAGCCCCTCGGTGACGGCGTCGGCGGCCAGGTCGGCCTCCAGCTCGTACGGCCCGCCCACGGCGAGGACGGCGTCGGCGCGGTGCACGACGGTGTCGTGCAGCATCCGGCGCAGCCAGAACGAGGCGGGGCGCGGCCCGAGGAACGACCACAGCGGCGTCCCTCCGGCACTGCGCTCGACGGTCTCGATGAGGCGCTCCGCGCCGTCCAGCAGCCAGGCGGCGCGCTCGCCCGGCGCCTCGGGAACGTCCACCTCGTCCTGGGGGAGGGGGCCGTCGGTCACGCCCCGCTCCACCATCTCGGCGCCCCAGCGCTGGGAGCGGCCGACGTGCGAGGCCAGGTCGCGCAGCGTCCAGCCGGGGCAGGTCGGGACCGGGGCGGCCAGGTCGGCGCCGTCCACGGTCTTGGCGAAGCCGGAGGTCTGCTCGTGCAGCCACTCGGCGAGGCGGGCCGTGCTCGGAACGGTCATCTTCGTCCCCCTTCGGGCGGGCCGGTTCGGTCGCCCGTACCGTAGGAGTTCCACCCGGGTGGAGGTTCAAGTGACTGTGACCGACGACACGTCCGGTCGGGCGGCGCTGGGCATCGGCGACCTCGCGGCGCTGGCCGGGGTGCCGGTGCGCACCGTCCGCTTCTACTGCGACGAGGGCCTGCTGCCGGTGCGGCGCAGCGGCGGCGGGCACCGCCGCTTCGACCCGTCGGCGGTGGACCGGCTGCGGCTGGTGCGGCGGCTGCGCGCGCTGGGCCTGGGGCTGCCCGCCATCGCCGCCGTGCTGGCCGAGGAGCGGTCGCTGGCCGAGGCGGTCGCGGCCGAGCGCGCCGCGCTGGACGTGGAGCTGGCGGCGATGGCGTGGCGTCGCGCGTCGCTGCGCGCGGTGGAGGACGCCCCGCCCGCCGACCGCGCCGCCCGCCTGGAGCTGCTGGCGGCCGCCGAGAGCGGTCCGGCCGCCCGCGACGTGCTGGAGGGGTTCTGGCGGTCGCTGATCGTGGCCGAGCTGGACGACCGCTACGCCGACGGCTTCGTGCACCTGAGCGTGCCCCAGCCGCCCGCCGACCCGACCCCGGCGCAGGTCGTGGCGTACGCGGGGATGGTCGCGATCGCCGCCGACCGGTCGCTGCGGCGCCGGATGCGTGCGCGCGGCCGGGTCAACGCCGCCGCCATCTCCGACGAGGGCCAGCTAATGGAGGGCGTCGGCGAGGCGTGCGGGATGGCCGCGCCCGTCATGGCCGGGGGAGGGGCTCCCGGGCCGGGACCCGCGCTGACCCGCTTCGTGGAGGCGCACGCCGCCGTACGGGGCGGCTCGGACACCCCCGGCTTCCGGCGCGAGCTGCACGCCGAGCTGCGGCTCGACCAGGACCCGCGCGTGGACCGGTACTGGCGGCTGCACGTCGAGGTGGCCGGGGAGCCCGTCCTGCTGGGCACGGCCCACGCCTGGCTGCTGGACGCGCTGGGCCGCCGGGTGGAGCTGGAGGAGCGGGACGCCTAGCAGGGGGCGCACGCCGCGCCGCCCGGCCCCCCGGAACGGATCGGGAAACCGGGCGAGGACGCGATCGTCAGTTCAGGCGGGCGGAAGCGCGACCGCGGGTTCAGCCGGGCGGGAGCAGGGCCGGGCCGAACCGGACGTGCTCACTGGCCGTCGCGGGCCTCGCGCAGGCTCTCGACCGGGTGGGGGCCCTCGGTCTGCAGCCGGTACTCCTCGCCGAACTTCTCGCGGTGCATGTCGATGACCCGCTCGGTCGGGGACTTGGCGCCGCCGTTGATGCCCTCCTGCATCTTCTCGAACCGCTCGTGCGCCTCGCGCACGTACCCGGCGCCGAGGGTGGTCAGGTCGATCTGCGTGGCGAGCAGGTGCCGCAGGTAGTCCTTGTTGGGCTCGAAGGTGACCGACGGCGGCAGCTCGGGCGCCAGGATGCTCTCGGGGTCGCGGCCGTCGTGCCGGCGCATCAGGTCGCAGGCGATGCGCAGGTGCTCCAGCTCCATGTTGAGGTGCAGCTCCCAGACGGCCTTCACCCTGGGGTCGCTCTCGGTCTCCATGAACGAGTAGTACATGTAGCACTCGTTGTACTCGTGGTTGACCAGCCGCTCCCACCACGTCTCGCCCGGGTCCACCAGGGACTCGTAGTGGGTGACGTGCTCCTCCTCGATGAGCCCGATCTCCTGGTAGAGCTGGCGGGCGATCGGCTCCATGTAGAGCGGGCCGACGTTCATGTAGAAGTTCATCGTCTGCTGCTCGGACGACATGACCGTCAGGGCGTGCAGCTTGGAGATCGGGTCGGCCTTGGTGCGGTCGTAGGGGTCGCGCAGGTTGTCGACCGGGTCGCGGTGCTCCAGGTAGGTGGGCCGGCCGGGCATGACCTCGGTGAGGCCGTCCACGATCTTCTCGGCCTTGCGGTGCTCGATCATCTCGTACAGGTTGGCGTACCGGTACAGGTGGTCGAAGTCCTCCAGCACGCCGAACTCGTAGGCCTGCTTGAGGTAGGGGTCGGGCTCCATCCGCGCGATCCAGGCGGTGAGGTCCACCGCCACCTGCTCGTAGGAGATCGTGGTCTCCAGGACCGACGCCTGGCCGGGCAGCAGCCAGTTGACGACCTTCTGCTGCTGCTGCTCGATGTAGCGGACCCGGGCGAGCTGCTCCTTGACCTCGCGGTCGGGGCAGATCCGGTTGAAGTGGTGGCTGAACATGATCGCCTCCACCTCGATGCCGTTCATCGTGATGATGCGGCACTTGGTGTAGGGATCGCTGCGGTCGGGGTCGACGGGGGTGACGTCGAGCTCGCTCCAGTTGCGCAGCTGGCGGTCCAGGGGGATCCCGCGGTGTTCCAGTGGATTGAACGACATGCAGATCGCCTTCCGCAAAAGCTCGGGTGTGGGTCAGCCGCCCTACCCGGAATCGGGGGCCGTGCACATCCGGTCCGAGAAGTTTGATCGTTACTTTATGTAGCGATTCATAACTTTCCGTGCATGAAGTCAACTTCTGGTGCGCCCCGGTTTACGCGGTCCCGCCCGGGTAGGGGGACCGACCCATGACCCAGGACCACGCCAGGGAGAGACCCGCCATGAAGAGTCCCAGCGCCGACGCGCCCGTCGACAACGTCATCGATCTCCTCCGGCAGCAGCACGGGCAGATCAGAGACCTGTTCGGCCTGGTGATGGTCTCCGAGGGGGACGAGCGCCGCGAGGCGTTCCAGGAGCTGGTGAAGCTGCTGGCGGTGCACGAGACCGCCGAGGAGGAGATCGTCCACCCCCGCGCCCGCGCGCTGCCGGGCGGCGACGGGATGGTCGACGACCGGCTCGCCGAGGAGCGCGAGGCCAAGGAGGTGCTGTCGGAGCTGGACGGCATGGACACCGACGACCCCGACTTCCTCCCCAAGCTCGACAAGCTGCGCATCGCGGTGCTGACCCACGCGCGCGCCGAGGAGCGGTACGAGTTCGACCGCCTCCAGGACGAGTTCAGCGACGCCCAGCTCAAGGCGATGGCCGCCGCCGTCAAGGCCGCCGAGGCGACCGCCCCCACCCACCCGCACCCGGGCACCGAGAGCGCCACCAAGAACATGCTGGTCGGCCCCGTGGCCGCGCTCATGGACCGGACCAGGGACGCGCTCCGCAACGTCAAGGACAAGTAGCGACCCCGCGGCCCGCCCACGACGCGGGCCTCACAACGCGGGCCGCCCCGGTCTGGGACGGGCCCCGACACGGGGGACTTCGGGCTCGTTTACGCCGGGCCGCCCCGGTCCAGGGCCGGGCCGCTCCGGTTCTGGGGCGAGCTCCGACACGGCGGACGTTCGGGCCTGCATACCCGGGCCGCCCCGGCCCCCAGGGCCGGGGCGGCCCGGTTCGGGGACCGGAATAGACGTTGGGCCCTCCATGTTCGATAGGGTAGTTGAAACTTCTATCAACATGGAGGCGGGTCTCATGCAGTTCGGGATCTTCAGCGTCGGCGACGTCACGCCCGACCCGACCACCGGCCGGACCCCCTCGGAGGCCGAGCGGATCAAGGCCATGGTCGCCATCGCCCGCAAGGCCGAGGAGGTCGGGCTGGACGTCTTCGCGACCGGCGAGCACCACAACCCGCCGTTCGTGCCGTCCTCGCCGACCACCATGCTCGGCTACATCGCGGCCAAGACCGACAGGCTGGTGCTGTCCACCGCGACCACGCTGATCACCACCAACGACCCGGTGAAGATCGCCGAGGACTACGCGATGCTCCAGCACCTGGCCGACGGCCGGGTGGACCTGGTGATGGGCCGCGGCAACACCGGCCCGGTCTACCCCTGGTTCGGCAAGGACATCCGCGACGGCATCGCGCTCGCCGTGGAGAACTACGCGCTGCTGCACAAGCTGTGGCGGCAGGACGTGGTCGACTGGGAGGGCCGCTTCCGCACCCCGCTGCAGTCGTTCACCGCCACGCCCCGCCCGCTGGACGGCGTCCCGCCGTTCGTGTGGCACGGCTCGATCCGCAGCCCGGAGATCGCCGAGCAGGCCGCCTACTACGGCGACGGCTTCTTCGCCAACAACATCTTCTGGCCCAAGGAGCACTACCAGCGGCTGATCGACCTGTACCGCCGCCGCTTCGAGCACTACGGCCACGGCGGTGCCGACCAGGCCATCGTCGGGCTCGGCGGCCAGGTGTTCATGCGCAAGAACTCCCAGGACGCGATCCGCGAGTTCCGCCCCTACTTCGACAACGCCCCCGTCTACGGGCACGGCCCGTCGATGGAGGAGTTCATGGCCGAGACCCCGCTGACGGTCGGCAGCCCGGAGCAGGTCATCGAGCGCACCCTGAAGTTCCGCGAGTACTTCGGCGACTACCAGCGCCAGCTGTTCCTGATGGACCACGCCGGCCTGCCGCTGAAGACCGTGCTGGAGCAGCTCGACATCCTCGGCGAGGAGGTCGTGCCGGTGCTGCGCAAGGAGTTCGCGATCGGGCGTCCCGCGCACGTCCCGGACGCGCCCACCCACGCCTCCCTGCTCGCCGCCAAGGACGGAAAGGAAGCGGTGACCCGATGACCACCCGCACCCTCGCGGTCGTCTCCGCCGGGCTCGGCCAGCCGTCGTCCACGCGGCTGCTGGCCGACCGGCTGGCCGGCGCCGCCGCCGACGCCCTGCGCGGGCAGGGCGCCGAGGTCGAGCTCGTGCCGGTCGACCTGCGCGACCACGCGCACGAGCTGATGGACAACATGCTCACCGGCTTCCCCGGCGGGAAGCTGCGCGAGGTGCTGGAGAAGGTCGGCCGCGCCGACGGCCTGATCGCGGTGACCCCGGTCTTCAACGCCTCCTACAGCGGCCTGTTCAAGTCCTTCTTCGACGTCCTGGAGCCGGGCACGCTGGAGGGCGTCCCGGTGCTGCTCGGCGCGACCGGCGGCACCGCGCGCCACTCGCTGGCCATCGACTTCGCGATGCGCCCGATGTTCGCCTACCTGCGCGCCAACGTCGTGCCGACCGGCGTGTACGCCGCGTCGGAGGACTGGGGGAGCAACGGGACCGCCGGGGGGACCGACGCGCTCACCGAGCGCGCCGCCCGCGCGGGCGCGGAGCTCGCCGCCGTCATCGGCGGCACCGCCCCGGCCGTGAAGCCCGACCCGTTCGACGAGCCCGTCCCCTTCGAGGACCTGCTCGCCGGACGCTGACACCCCCCCGCCGCCCGGTCGCCCCGACCGGGCGGCGAGCCGAGCGCGGCGGCCCGCCTAAGATCCGCCCATGACGAGCGACGAGCGGGAGATCACCTCTCCCATCGACCTGTGCGCGCCGGACGGCACGCTCAACCCGGCGGCGGTCGGCTGGTCCCGCACCCCGCTGCACCGGTGCGGCCTGCGCGGCTGGGGCCGCACCAAGCGCTGGGAGTACTGGTGCCTCACCACTCCCGAGCACCTCATCGCGGTCACCGTGAGCGACCTGGACTACCTGGCCCTCACCTCGGTGTACTTCCTGCGCTACGGCGGCACCGAGATCGAGCGGACCGCCATCGCGCCGCTCGGCCGGGGCGTCCGGCTCCCCGACAGCCTGGACGGGGCCGACATCACCGTGCGCGGCCGGGTGAACGCCGACATCCTCCGCGACCCGGAGGGCACGCGCATCCGCGTCGCCTGCGACACCCCCGAAGGCCCCCTGGAAGCCGACCTGCTGGTGGAGTCGCCGCCCGGCCACGAGACGCTCAGCGTGGTCATCCCCTGGAGCGCCCGCCGCTTCCAGTACACCTCCAAGCACACCGCCCGCCCCGCGTCGGGCGCCGTCACCCTCGGCGGCGCCTCCTACGACTTCGCCGGGGCCTGGGGGACGCTCGACCACGGCCGGGGCCGCTGGCCCTACGACACGCTGTGGAACTGGGGCGCGGCGTCGGGGCGCAGCGGCGGCCGCACCCTCGGCCTCCAGTTCGGCGGCAAGTGGACCGCGGGCACCGGCATGACCGAGAACGCCCTGTGCGTGGACGGCCGCCTCAGCAAGATCGGCGAAGAGCTGGTCTGGGAGTACGGCGACTTCACCGAGCCCTGGCGCATCACCGCGCCCGCCTCCGGGGAGGTCGATCTGGTCTTCACCCCCTTCCACGAGCGCGCCGCCCGGATCAACGCGGGCGTGCTGCTCAACGACACCCACCAGTGCTTCGGCCACTACTCGGGGACCGTCCGCCCGGACGGCGGCGAGGAGCTCCAGGTGGACGGCCTGCTCGGCTGGGCCGAGCAGGTCCACATGCGCTGGTGACGCGATCAGGGCGAGGGGGAGGGCGAGGGCGGCGGGACGGCGTAGCCGTTCTGCACCTGGGACTCCACCGCGTGGATCTTCCCCTCCTCGGGTGGGGCCTGCGGCTGGGCGGGCATCACGACCTGCGGCTCGCCGGGGCCGGGCTCGGCGGGCGGTGCGACGGGCCCCTCGGCCTCGCCGCCGTCCCCCTCGTCGGCGGGCGCCTGCTCCTGCGGCTGGTCCGACGGCGGCGCGACGGGCGTGTGGCCCGGCGGCCGGTCCTCCGCGTCCGGCGTGCCGCGCCGAGGCTCGGAACGGGCGGGCGCCTTCTCGGACGGGGCGGGCGGCGCGGCCCCCTCGCCCGTCCCGCGCCGCGTCGGCGTCGCGTCTCGCCGCTCCTTCTCCTGCGGCACCGCGCCCGGAGCGCGGGAGCCCGGCGCAGCGGCGGGCAGCGCCCGCACCGCCGGTGCCAGCGCGTACCCCGGATCGCGGTCGGCGCGGGCGCCCAGCAGCACCAGCACGCCCAGGATCGCCGCGACGGCCAGCGCGGCGGCGACCGGCCCCCACGGCGCGGTGCGCCCGTCGTCGGAGGCGCGTTCACCGTCACGCCGGGCGGGCGGCGGGACCGGCAGCCCGGTCTCCGCCGACACCAGCCCGAAGCGCTCGCGCACGTCCTCCAGGTAGAACGCGGGCAGCACGGCCGGGGAGAACCTGGCCATGCGGCGGTCGCGCAGCCGGGAGCACGCCTTGCAGGCCCCGATGTGGTTGACGGCCTTGAGCCGCAGCTCCGGCGACGGCACGCCCTCCAGCGGCCCGGCCTCCCGCACGATCGCCTTCAACTTCTCGCAGCCCAGGCCCGCCAGCACCAGCACCGTCGCGCCGAGCGCGCGCCGCAGGTACTCGCGGTGCGCGTGGGCGCGCTTGAACGCCCGCTCGGTCGAGACGCCCAGCTCGCGCGCCAGCTCCTCGCCCTTGCAGCCGCGCCGGCCGACCAGCTCGAACATGCGCTGATGCTCGGGCGGCAGCGTGGGCAGGACCCGCTCGACCAGGTCCACCGCCGCCGTCGCCCGCCGCAGGAACTCCGCGTCCTGCTCGGCGCGGGGCGCCTCCAGCCGCTCGATGTCGCCGGTGAGCGCCAGCCGGAGCCGCGCGTCGCGCCTGACCTGCTGGGCGGTCAGGTTGCGGGCGATCCCGATGAGCCAGGTCCGCAGGACGGCGGGGTCGCGCAGGTCGGCCAGCCGCCTCAGCGCGACGATGAAGGTCTCCTGCGCGGCGTCGGCGGCGGCGTCCGGGTCGCCGCCCAGCCGCGACGCGCAGTAGCGCTTGACCGGGCCCTCGTGCCGCCGCACCAGCTCGCGCATGATGCCGTCGCGCTCGGCGGCGGACGCCGCCGCGAACGCGCGGACCAGGGCGGCGTCGGTCTCGTTGGCGTAGTTCACCGGCCCGCTCCGTTCTCGCCCTGTGCACACGATGGCACCGAGGGCGCGGGCGCGGCCAGCGATCGGCGGGAACCGGTCTGGCCGCCCGGCCAGGCCAGCAGCGGCGCGGCCATGAGCAGGACCAGGTCCTGCGGCGCCCCTTCGGGCACCCAGGCGTGCACGGCCAGGATGAGCGCCGCCTGCGTCAGCGGCGTCCGGATCAGGGTCAACGGCGTGTTCGGCACGCTCTCCTCCTCGCAGCGGGTTGTCGCTGCGAGTGAGTGGCCGGTCGCCGGACTCCCTCCCCCCTATCCCCGGAGATTCTTCCGGGCGACCGCCCCGTAGGCGTCCACCGGCTCGTCGGTGTCGCCCTCGTCGGGCCGCCACGCGGTGAGGGGCACCAGGCCGGGCTCCACCGTCTCCAGGCCCTCGAAGTACTCGGCGATCCGCTCGGGCGAGCGCAGGTGGTAGGGCGCGCCGCCCGCCTCGGTCAGGCGGCGGCAGCCGCGGACGACGGCCTCGCCGGTGTCGGTGCCGTCCCACAGCACCAGCAGGCTCCCGGCCGGCACCGCCGCCATCGTCCGCCGCACGATCGAGCGCACGGTGCCGTGGTCGGCCTCGTAGCCGAGCACGCCCATGAACATGACCGCGACCGGCTCGGAGAAGTCCAGCACGCGCGCGGCCTCGGCGAACACGCGCACCGGGTCGTGGTAGTCGGCCTGGAGGAAGGCCGTGCGCCCCGCCGCCGAGGTCGGGGTCATCAGGGCGCGCGCGTGCGCGAGCACCAGGTCGTCGTTGTCCACGTAGACCACGCGGGACTCCGGCGCGACGCTCTGGGCGACCTGGTGGGTGTTCTGCGCGGCGGGCAGGCCGGTGCCGATGTCCAGGAACTGCCGTACGCCCTCCTGCGCGGCGTACCGCACGGTCCGGACCAGGAAGCGGCGCGACTGCTTGGCCATCGTGACGATGCCGGGGTACACCCCCGCCACGGCGTCGCCCGCGACGCGGTCGGAGGCGTAGTTGTCGCGGCCGCCCATCCAGTAGTTCCACATCCGGGCCGCGTGCGGGCTCGGGCCGCCGCTCGAAGCGGGCTGACGGGCGGGCATGTCGGGGGCGTCTCCTCTGGCGTGCGGATGATCTATCTTGGCGTCGATGCGCACCCGCGGGAAGGGCCGTGACCGAACCGAGTTCAGGCCGTCGCCCGCCGCAAACCGGTGATCGTTTCGGTGTGCAGCGCGGACCGGCCGGTGTCCTGGGCGTACTCGGCGAGCGCGGCGCTCAGGAAGACCGCCAGTACCCGCGCCCGCAGTTCGGCGCCGGGGGAGACCGGCCCGTAGGCGTCCAGGAAGGCCGCCCGGTCGTCGCCCTCGAACGCGGCGTAGGCCAGCGCGAGATCGACCGCCGGGTCGGCCAGGCACAGGTCGCCCCAGTCGATGACGCCGCCGGCCCGCCCGTCCGGCCGCACCAGCAGGTGCCGGACGTGCAGGTCCCCGTGCACGACCACCGGCGGCCCGCCGCCCGCGCCCGCCTTCTCGCCCTCGGCCAGCAGGTCCATGACCGCCGGGACCGGCCCCCAGCCCTCCAGCCGCGCCAGCCGCTCCCGGGCCATCGGGGCGCGGACGCCGGGGTCACCGCGCCTGAACGGGTCGTGCGGCAGCTCCACGTCGATCGCCGAGCCGTGCAGGGCCCGCAGGAACGCCCCGGCGTCGGCCGCGAGCGGCCCGCGCTCGCCGTCGGGCAGTCCCGCGTCCACCAGCTCGCGCCCCGGCACGATCCGCGCCGCCCAGAACGGCCACGGGAACCGCTCCGACGGCTCGCCGACCACCTCCGGCACCGGGACCGGCAGCGGCAGCCGCCCGGCCAGCCGGGGCAGCGCGGCGATCTCGCGCTCCACCCCGGCGACCGCGATCCGCCGCCGGGGGAAGCGGAGAATCCACTCGCCGTCGGCCAGGAAGACGGTGTTGTCCCACCCGGTCGCCAGCGGCCGCACCCGCTCGAACCGCCCGCCGAACAGCGCCGCCGCCTCCGCCGCGTCCACCGAGACCTCGGCGTCCCACTCCCGCGCGCCCGCCATGCGGAGAGGGTGTCACATGAAGCGGCGGATCAGCCGCTCCTTGACCTTGCCGAACGGCGGGTAGACCGTGCGCACCGTGTCCGGCGCGAGCGGCTTGTCCAGCACGGCCTTGGCGTGGCTGAACGTCTCGATCGAGTGCCGCCCGTGGTAGGCGCCCATCCCGCTCTCGCCGACGCCGCCGAACGGCAGCCCCGGCACGGTCAGGTGCGCGTTCGGCAGCCCGAAGCCGACCGCGCCCGAGGAGGTCTCGGTCAGCACCCGCCGCCGGGTCTCCTCGCTGCCGGTGAACGCGTACAGCGCCAGCGGCTTGTCCCGCTCGTTGACGAACGCCAGCGCCGCGTCCAGGTCGGGCACCCGCAGGATCGGCAGCACCGGCCCGAACACCTCCTCCCGCATCACCGGCGCGTCCGGCGCGACGTCGGCCAGCACGGTCGGCGCGATGTAGCGGGACGCCCGGTCGGTCCGCCCGCCCGCGACCACGCGCCCGCCCTCCAGCAGCGCCGCGACGCGGTCGAAGTGGCGCTCGTTGACGATGCGCCCGTAGTCGGGGCTGCTCTGCGGGTCGGCCCCGTACATCTCCTCGATCGCCGCCGCCAGGTGCCGCTCCAGCTCCGGCGCGGTGTCGCCGATCGCGAGCACGTAGTCGGGCGCGGTGCAGCTCTGCCCGGCGTTGAAGAACTTGCCCCACGCGATGCGCCGCGCGGCGGTCGCCAGGTCCGTCCCCGCCTCCACCAGCACCGGCGACTTGCCGCCCAGCTCCAGCGTGACCGGCGTCAGGTGCCGCGCGGCCGCCGCCATCACCACGCGCCCCACCGTGCCGTTGCCGGTGTAGAAGACGTGGTCGAAGCGCTGCTCCAGCAGGTCGGTGGTCTCGGGCACCCCGCCCTCGACCACGGCGGCGGCGTCGCCGTCCAGGTACTCCGGCAGCAGCCGCGCCAGCGCCGCCGAGGTGGCCGGGGCCAGCTCGCTCGGCTTCAGCACGACGCAGTCGCCCGCCGCCAGCGCGCCCACGATCGGCGCGAGCGACAGCATGACCGGGTAGTTCCACGGGGCGATGACCAGCACGACGCCCAGCGGCTCCAGCATCGTGCGGGCCCGCGCGGGCAGCAGCGCCGCCGGGACCGGCACGCGCCGGGGCCGCAGCCACCGCTCCAGGTGCCGCAGCGTGTGGTCGATCTCGTTGGCCACGAACCCCAGCTCGGAGCTGTAGGACTCCACCGGGCTCTTGCCCAGGTCGGCGCGGAGCGCCTCGGTGAGGGCCGCCTCCTGCTCGGTGACCAGGGCGCGCAGCGCGCGCAACTGCCGCCGGCGCCACTCCAGCGGCCGGGTCCGCCCGCTGCGGAAGGTGCTCCGCAGCCGCTCCACCGTCGCCGCGCCTGATGCCTGCTGAACGCCCGCCTCGCCGTGCACCGCGCCTCCTGGGTCGAAATGCAACGCTCCGTTGCACTTCGACCGTAGCCCGCGCCCCGCGCGAATCGCAACGCAACGTTGTGTTGCCTTAGTCTCAGCGCCATGACCACCGCACGCGGGCCCCGCCGCAAACGGCAGATCTTCGACGCCACCCTGCGCGCGCTGGCCCGCGACGGCTACGAAGCGATGACCGTCGAGGGCATCGCCGAGGACTCCGGCGTCAACAAGACGACCATCTACCGGTGGTGGCCCTCCAAGTCCGCCCTGCTGGGGGCCGCCCTGATCGACGCCCCGCTGCTGGACCTGCCCGTCCCCGACACCGGCACCCTGCGCGGCGACCTGGAGGCGGTCACCGGCACGCTGGTCGGCCTGCTCACCGGCGAGCCGTCCGGCGCCGTCGCCTGCGCCGCGCTGGGGGCGGCGGTCGGCGATCCCGGCCTGGCCGCCCAGTTCAGGGACTTCTTCGTCGAGCGCCTGGCCCGGGAGCGCCCCGTGGTGGACCGCGCCGTCGAGCGCGGCGAGCTGCCGCCCGGCACCGATCCGATGCTGCTCATGGACCTGCTGGCCGGGGCCGTCTGGGTGCGCGCGGTCTTCCGGGGCCTGCCCGTGGACGACGGGTTCGCGCGCCAGGCCGTCGCCGCCGTCCTCGACGGCGTCGCCGCGCCCTGACGCGGGCCCCGCCCGGCGGCGGGGCCCGCGTCGCGCTCCCTGCCGCGTCAGCCGCGCTTGCGGGCGGTGACCAGCAGGTACTCCCACTCCATGGCGCCGTCGCCGAGGTCGTGGTCGCGGACCAGGGCGGCCAGCTCCTCGTCCAGCGCGGCGACCCGGCCGGGGTCGCCCGCGATGTTGCGGTAGACGGCGATGGTCGGCCCGTAGCGGGCCTTGAAGAAGTCGCGGAACTCCTCCGGCTTGCCGAAGCGGTCGATGCGCACCGAGCGCCGCACCGCCTCCAGCTCCTCGACTCGGTCGCCGAACAGGTCGCGCACGTGGTCGGGGTCGCCCCACAGCGGCGGCGGCTGCGCGCCGGGCGGGGGCGGCGGCGCGTAGGGCTTCATCACCGCGAACATCCGCCCGATGAACCCCTGCGGCGTCCAGTTGACCAGCCCGATCGTCCCGCCGGGGCGGCACACCCGGACCAGCTCGGCGGCGGCCTCGCGGTGGTGCGGGGCGAACATGACCCCGACGCAGGACAGCACCGCGTCGAACTCGGCGTCGCCGAACGGCAGCGCCTCCGCGTCGCCCTGCCGCCACTCCAGCTCGGCCCCCTGCTCGGCGGCGTCCGCGCGCCCGATCTCCAGCAGCTCCGGCGTCAGGTCGGAGGCGACGACGTCGGCCCCGGCCAGCGCGGCGGGGATCGCGGCGTTGCCGGATCCGGCCGCGACGTCCAGCACGCGCTGCCCGGCGCGCACCCCGCACGCCTCCACCAGCACCGGACCCAGCGCGGGGATCACCTCCCTGGCCACCGCGGCGTAGTCGCCCGCCGCCCACATCGCGCGGTGCTTGTCCTTCAGCGCGCGGTCTGCCTCGTTCTTCTCCTGCATGACTGCTCCTCCGGAGTCCCGTCGACTCGGCAGGACGGATGGCGCGCCGTGCGCGCCGCGACCGCCGCCGGCCCCCGCCGGCGCGTCCCGGTCATCTCGTCCCCCGTACGTCCACCGAGGCTAGGAACGCGGGGGTTCGGCACCTAGTACCACATCTGTACTGGCCGGGGCGGCGAGGCTGGCCTAACCTTCGTCAATGGGGTCGTCGTACTACCAGTTCTGCCCCGTGGCCAAGGCGATGGAGCTGCTGGACGAGCGCTGGACGCTGCTCATCGTGCGCGAGCTGCTGTCGGGGAGCCGCCACTTCAACGAGGTGCGCCGAGGGGTGCCGCGGATGTCGCCCACCCTGCTGTCCAAGCGCCTCCAGCAGCTCGTGCGCGCGGGCGTGGTCGAGCGGCGCGAGGTCGGCAACGAGGTCCACTACGAGCTGACCGGTCCCGGCCGCGAGCTGCGCCCGGTGGTGGAGGCCCTCGCGGTGTGGGGCACCCGCTGGGTGGGCGAGATCGGCGACCGGGACCTGGACCCGCGCCTGCTGATGTGGGACATGCGCCGCCGCATCGACCACGGGGCCGTGCCGCCGTCGCGCACCGTGGTGCGGTTCCGCTTCCCCGAGGTGCCCGCGGGCAGCCGCGACTGGTGGCTGGTCATCCACCGCGACGAGGCCGACGTCTGCGACTTCGACCCCGGCCACGAGGTCGCCGTGACCGTGACGGCCGCGCTGCGCTCCCTGGTCGGGGTCTGGCGCGGCGACCTGACCTGGGCCGCCGCGCTGCGCTCGGGCGATCTCAGCCTCCAGGGGCCCGAGGCGCTCCGCCGGAGCCTGCCGGAGTGGTTCCTGCTGATGGAGACCGCCGCCGTCCCGCGTCCCTAGATCCCGACCGCGCCCGGAGCGTTCAGGAGCGCTGGCCGGGCCGGTCGACGACGGCGGCCTTGAGCACGCTGCCCCAGGTGATGATGTCCCCCTTCCGCACCCTGCTCTCGCCCAGCTCGGGAGACCCCACTTTCTGGTCCCTGACGACGATGGAGCGGGAGCCGAGGTACTCGTAGCTGTCCGGGTCGATGAAGATCTCGTCGCGCTGGTAGCCGCGTTGCAGGTGGTAGAGGGTGACGCCGCGCCGACCGGCCAGGTCGTGGCTGCGCGGCTCGTACCCGACGCCGGGGATCTCGGCCATGGCGCCGTACAGGGCGGCGCGGAGCCTCGGCGGCAGCACGCTGTCGCGCATGGCCGTCTCGATCCACATGAACGCCTCGCCGTGGCGCTCCTCCTCGGTCTTGGTGACGGTCCTCCGGCCGGGGCCCAGGCCGGTGCTCCCGATCCGCTGGTAGACGCGGGCGAGGATCTGGTCGGGGTCGATCGGCAGGCTGAGGATGTCGCGGTAGTCCACGCCGCGCTCGGAGCCCTTGTGGAGCGCCAGCTTCCCGTCGCGGTAGTCGGCGTAGCCCCAGTCGTCGAGCCGGGACCACACCTCGCTGACATGGATCTTCTTCGGCTTCCCTCTCAGGTACGGGCCGCCGTCCACGGCGGTCTGGGCGCTGACGCTCTTCATGTACGCCCACTGCCGGGGCCCGAACGCGGGGGCGCTCGCGGCCGCCGCCTTGATCGCCGCATTGCTGGCCAGGTCCTGAGCGTTGGCGACCGGGCGCAGCTGAGCGGCCGCCGACCGGTCGGGCCGCCCCTGCTCGGTGCCCCCGCCCGCCAGCGTCACCGCCAGCGCCGCCGCCGTGGCCGCGCCGACCAGGCCCAGACCGAGGCCGATCCCTCGGGCCGGGCGCCGGGACCGCCTCCTGACCCCGGACGGCGCCTGCCGCATGTGCGCGGTCAGCCGGTCGCGGGCCCGGGCGACGGTCTCCGGGGCCGGGTCCGGCAGCGCGTCGTGCCGCTCGCGCAACCGCTGAAGGTCATCCATGGTTCATCGCCTCTCGTGCCGCGGGGCTCAGGGTCTTGCGAAGCTTGCGCCGCGCCCGGTTGACGCGGGAGCCGACGGTGCCGGCCGGGATGCCGAGGGCCTGCGCCACCTCGGCGTAGCTGAACTGGGCGCACACGACGAGCATCAGCGCGTCGCGGTCGCCCTTGGACAGCCGCGCCAGGCCCCGTGCCAGCTCGGGGCTGACCCGTTCGGCGCTCACCTGGTCGGCGACCCGGTCGTCGTGGTCGCCGGTCTCCTCCCGCCCCGCCGAACGGCTCAGCGCGCGGTAGAACCGGATCTCGCCGCGGCGGTGCCGGCCGATCAGGTTGGTGGCGATCCCGTACAGCCAGGCCCGCGCCACGGGCCAGGCCGGGTCGTAGCGGTCCCGCTGGTCGAAGGCGATCAGGAAGGTCTCGGCCGCGACGTCGTCGGCGGCGCTCGGACCGACCCGGGCGGCCGCGTACCGGTGGATCGCGGCGAAGTACCGATCGAAGATCACCGAGAACAACTCCGGCTCGTGCCGGGCGCTCCGGATGATCGACGCGTCGGTCGCCTCCTCAGTCATGCGCGGGGGTGGGGCATGGGTTGCGGTCATACATCCGGCGCCTCTCTGGGAAGTGGTCGGCGCTGATTGCCCGGAACCGGAGATCTTCTTCGCACCCTGGACGGACAAGTCCGGTGCGCGCCGCCGTCGCCGCCCCGGCCGATCCTGCCGGATGCGCCGGGCGGACCCCGCGCGTTCTGTGGGGATGTGCTGAGCAACGCCCCGAAGAAAGACGAAAAGTCCTCATGAATGCGCTCCGGCTGCTAGATTCGCCCCGCAGGTCGAGCGGGCTTTTCGCGCTGAACGAGGTAGGCAGTTGAACGAGACGGCCGAACACGGTCCCGACCCCTCGCGCCCCCGAGGAGGACGCCGCCGCCGTCCCAAGCCGAGCTTGGGCGAGCGGGTGGTGCGCAGGCCCGTCGTGCTGGCCGTGGTGGGCGGGGGAGTGCTGCTGTGCGGCGCGACCGCCTTCACGCTGCAGGCGGTCGGCGACGACGGGAACGGTCCGAAGGCGGCCCCCGGCTGCGCCGACGAATGCGCGGCCGCGCCGGCCCCGAGCGGGGACCCCGAGCACGAGGACACCACGCGTGAGGTGGAGGTGCCGCCGCGCCGAGTGAACACGGCCTCGTCCTCCCAGCCCAGCGCGACGACGTCGCCGGGCACGAGCACGAGCCCGTCCGCGAAGCCTTCGTCGAGCACGTCCCCGAGCCCGTCCGCGACGCCGTCACGCGACGGCGGGCGCGATGGCGGACGCGACGACAGGCACGGCGGCGGACGCGGCGGGCGCGACGACGGGGACGACGGCAGGCACGGCGGACGGCCGTCGCGGGGCGACGGGTCCGGCCTGGTGGCGTACTACTCCACGAGCCACAGCTGGGGCTCGGGCTACATCGGCGCGGTCACGGTGGTGAACCGGGGATCGAGCCCCGTCTCCGGCTGGCGGCTGTCGGCCCTCTTCTCGGGGACCACGATCACGGCGACATGGAGCAACAGCGGGTCGGCGTACAGCGACCACGGCGTCAACCGCCTGAGCGGCTCCGGGGGCACCCTGGCCCCCGGAGACAGCGTCACGGTGGGCTTCGAGGCGCGCGGCCGCCCCGGCGCGCCGTCCTACTGCAGCCTCAACGGCCGCTCCTGCTCGGGTTAGGCGGGGGAGACGCCCTTGACGCGGGCGAGGAAGGCGGCGAACGCGTCGGGGGCGATGTGCAGGTGGGGACCGTCGGGGTCCTTGGAGTCGCGCAGGCCGATCTCGGGGGCGAGTGCGGCGACTTCGACGCAGGACCCGCCCTCTGTACTGGAGCGGCTGGACTTACGCCAGAGAGCGGCGACTTCTACACACTCCCCACCCTGAGGATTAGAGTGGCTGGACTTGCGCCAGAGAGCGGCGACTTCTACACAGTCCCCGCCTTCTCCACTGGAATGACTGGACTTGCGCCACTGCGGGATCGGGTGGTTCACGGGCCCTCCATGAGCGACATGATGAACCGTTCAGTGTCGGAGGTTGGCAAAGCCACACTCTGACCTAGATCGAACTGTACTCGCATCTCGTGGAGGTCCAATGGATCAGCGAACAGGTACCCACGCTTCACAGCCGCCTCGACGAAGCAACACCCTCCCCCTTCGGCGAAGTCGAGGACGATGAAGGCCCCAGAGGTATGGAAGGGCGCGCCACTAGGGATGACCTGGATGGTGACGTTCGGGCGTCGTCCCATTTCAAGGAGGTGTGCGTATTGGCCACGCATCACCTCCTGGTCCGCCACGGGCTCCCGGAGGGCCGATTCCTTGATCAAGAAGGCTACGTACGGCGGATCGGCGCGCTCGAAGATGTCCTGGCGACCCAGCCGGATGGCGACGGCTTGATCGACGTGTTGAGGGCTCTGCCAAGTCTTGAAGAGCGCCCGCATGAAGGCTTCCGTCTGGAGCAAGCCAGGAATGAACAAGGGCTCGTACAGGCGGATGGAGTCAGCCTGCGCTTCCTGGACCATGTACTCCCTAAAGCCGCTTGGCATCTTGGGCACCCGGAGGATCTGGTGGTACTGGTCTTCAAAGAAGTCCACCTCGTGTAGCCCGTCCAGCCGCTTGCTCACGTCCTCGTTCGGCAGGCGGCGCATCATCTCGATCGCCGAGATCAGCTTGGGCGAGACCACGCAATGGAGGCCCACCTCCGTCTGCGTCAGACCGTCGCGCAGGCGATAGCGGCGCATCTTGTGCGCGTAGAGCGCGAACGGGCTTGAGTACGGATCGACTTCGGGCTGATCGTCCTGCTCACGAAGCATCTTCGCTCCCGGTGGCTACGCAGGGTCGGTAGAAGGTCACCCTCTTCCGGACGATAGACCGGCCGAACCAGAGTTGTGGGCGGATCACGGAAAGTCCCCAACCCACTACTCAAGGAGGTCGGCGATGGACTTCGACGTGCCCCGCGTCTTCGACCGCGCTCCCTTGCTGCCAGCCGAGAAAGCGCGCTCGACCAGGCGGACCAAGCTCCTCGCCCTCGCCGGTGCGCTGGACGACATCGGGCTGCGCGCCCGCATCGTCGAGTACACCCTGCGGCCGTCCCTGCTGCGCTGCTGGGACCCCGCTCAGATGGGCCTCACCCTCACCGTCACGTGCGAGCGGTCGCAGGGCGACGAACCTCGCTGGCAGTTCCGCCACCACCCCGGCGGCGAGGTCTTCGCCGATGCCGAGGACGTCGCCGAGCCCGACGACGCGCACGAGGCCGCGCGGCGGCTCGCCGAGATCCTGGCCCGGTGAGTCCGGCGTGCGTCCTGCGGGGCCGGAACGTCTGGTGGACGCGGCGCAGGCTCGACCGGCTGGCCCGCGCGCTGCGGTGCATGGGATGGGTCGCCGAACCCCGTTACGGCAACGTGCCGCCGATGTTGCGCGTCTACGCCGCCGACGTGCCGTGCATCGGCGAGAGCGTCGTGGCGGTGCGCGGCGCGGACGCGGTGTGGTGGTTCCGGTCCAGCGCCGGAACCCTGCTCGCGCCCTGCGCCCATCCGGCGCTGGCCGCCGTCCGGATCGACGCGCTGCTCACCCCGTGGGTCGTCGCGGCCCGGACCCCACCCGAAGGAGGTGAGGCGGACCCGTCCTCATGAGGCGACGTGCAGACCGGGCGCGACCTCCCCCGGGGCCAGCCAGACCCACCCCCGCGCCCTGGTCTCCTTGCAGACGACGTCCACCGCGCGGTAGCGCGCGGTGTCGGTCAGGCCGCTGTAGTCGGCCACGTCGCCGAACAGCTCGTCGGACGCGATCATGCCGAGGTCGCCGCCGGAGCCGTCCAGCATGGCGCGCAGCGCCGCCGAGTCCAGCAGCCGGAACAGGTGGTTGACGGACCTGCCCACCACGCCGTAGGCGTCGCGGTGCACGTATCCGGCGTGCACCGCGAGGCGCAGCCGCATCCGCAGCGGCTCGGTGTACCAGAGGTTGCCGCGCCGCAGCAGCGCGTTCAGGTGGTGCGCCAGCGGGTCCAGCAGCAGGTACGTCGGCACCTGGCGCGGCAGGATGATCAGGGCGCCGTCGCCCCGGTCCTCGCGGTAGGCCGCGTCCCAGGGCAGGCACGTCATGGCGAACGCGCTCTGCAGGAGCCCGTACATCCGGTGGCGGAGTTCGCACTGGACGCGCTCGTCCCGCTGCCGGGAGCCGAACGAGGCGATGTCCACCGCCATCATCGAGGTGTGGGTCCGGACGGCCTCGCGCGCGGGTGCGGGGAACGCCGGAGGGGGCGGGGCGGGAGGGGCCGACCACACCGCCGGCGGCGGGTCGGCGGGCTGCATCGTCATGTCGCATCAGGGCCTTTCCGATCGGGCGTGCGGCTTCGGCGCCGTTGCTCCGATTATCCGGTAAGTTTTCGGGGCCCTTTGTTCTCGGCTGATTGGCGCGCAGCCGTTTGCTTTCCACTTTTCTGCCGTCCGGCACACTGGCAGGCAACCGTTCATCCCATAACAGGCGGGTAACTGGCACTGGGGAACCATGCGTGCTGCCGTCTGGCGACCGGGCACCTGGCAGAGTGCGAAAGCGCGGTAGGCGCCGTGACCGCTGTTGCAACAGAAATCCGTGGGGTCGGTGAGCTGTCCACAAGGACAGTGGCCAGGTGACGGACGGATACCAGCGGGTTGCCTGGTGGCGGTCTGCCAAGTCGCTGCAAGGCGCTATGGCAAAGTGCCACCTCGCTGATTTACTCTGGGCACATCGAAGGGCGGCCAACAGCGGAGTTGCGCCCCGCGGCGAGAGTCAGAAAGTGATCTTTGCTCGTCGAGTAAAGGGGACGGCATGGTGGCTCCTTCCGAGTACGGCCCGGTGGTCCAGCGCGCGATCCTGACCAGCGAACTGCAGCGGTTGCGCACCGAGAAGGGCATGACTCAGGAACAGGTGGCCGCCGCGCTGGACTGGTCCACCTCGAAGCTGATCCGGATCGAGGGCGGCACGGTCGGCATCTCCACCACCGACCTCCAGGCGCTGCTGCGGCAGTACGGCATCCAGGACGGCGACCCGCAGATCGCCACGCTCATCCAGGTGGCGCGGGACGCGCGCAGGCGCGGCTGGTGGGCGCTCTACCGGCGCGACATCAAGCCGGGCTACCTGCAGTACATCGGCTACGAGTCGGGGGCCTCGGCGATCCGCGTCTTCCAGGCGCTGCTGGTGCCCGGCCTGCTCCAAACGGAGGAGTACGCCAACGCCGTCACCATCGAGGTCGTGCCCTCGCCCGCCGACCGCGACGTGGTGGTGGAGATCCGGATGCGCCGCCAGGAGGAGCTGTTCACCCGGTCCGAGCCGCCCCGGCTGATGGTGCTGCTCGACGAGGCCGTGCTGCGCCGCCAGGTCGGCGGCCAGACCGACCGCGGCATCATGCCCCGGCAGCTGCGGCACCTGATCGAGATGGCCGGCCGGCCCGAGGTGACGATCGAGATCATCCCCTTCACCCAGGGCGCGCACTTCGGGCTGATGGGCGAGTTCATCCTGCTGGAGTTCGCCGACCCCCGGCTCTACGACGTGCTGCACCGGGAGCAGATCGGCTCGACCGACCTGACGGTGGCCGAGCGCGACACCCGCGTCACCGATTACCGGGCCGCCTTTGAGAACCTGCGCCAGCTGGCCCTGCCGGCCGAAGAGTCGATCACTTTCATCGAACAGGTCATCGACTCGATGACCTGAGACTTTCGGGCCGCTCGTCCTTTGTGCGACGAAAAGGCTTCGGCAGGCGAATCGGGATCGTCAAGGCGGTCCCGGCTTCCGGCTTGTAGTCTGTAACTTCCGCTTCAACTTCCGGGGACCCGCCCGCGACGGTTGCGTTCTTGATATATAACTGTGGCTGCTGGGGAAGTTGCGTTGTGGGGGCCGTATGAGGTTGCTCCACAGGCCGACTGTGGAGGTTCGATGGGCACGATCCGCGACGTTCGCTGGCGCAAGTCGTCGTTCAGCGGCGACGGCGATTGCGTCGAGGTCGCGGCGATCACCTCCGGCGCCTTTCTCGTCCGCGACTCCAAGCGCGGCGCCGCCGGGGACGTCATCAGCCTCACCGGTTCCGAATGGGCCGCCCTGCTGGACGCCGTCCGCGCCGGGATCGGCCCCACCGCCCGCTGAGCCGCCGGCCGCTGCCGCATAACCGTTTGCGGCCCGCCCGCGCGCGCGGCGATGATCCGGTCATGACCTTCGCGAAGGGCGGACAGCCCGCGGCCCGGTGAGGGCCGCCGACACGTGGCGTCCGCCGGACGGCCGCGTTCCCCTGTACGACTACGCCCGGCGGCTGCACGCCGAGCACCCGGACGGCCCGCTGCCGAAGCAGGGAGAGCCGTTCCCCGACCAGACCGCCCGCGAGGGCGTCCGGAAGAAGGGCGCTCCGGACACCGTCGCCGCCGTCGCGCGGTTCCTGGGCGGGCCGCCGTCCCGTGACGCCTTCGAGGCGCTGCACTCCGCGCTGGCCCGGCAGTACCCGTCGCCCTGGCACGAGTTGCCCGGCGTGCTGGAACCGGTCGTCCGCGACGCCGATCCGGACCTGGTCAGGCGGCTCGCCCGCCTCCTGGTGGACCGCTCGCCTGACCGCTATCCGGTCACGGTCGGCCTCGCCCTGCTCGAAGGGCGGGCCGAGGAGCGGGACCGTGAGCGCGTCGCGACCATCGCCCTGATCGGCGACTGCTACAGCCCGCCCGCCTGCCGCATCCTGAAAGACCTGCCCGGCGGGGAGCGCACGCTGTGGTGGCTGGCCCGGCGCACGCAGGACTGGGGCCGCGTCTATCCGATGGAGGCGCTCGCCGGCACCTACGATCCCGACATCCGCGCGTGGCTGCTGCGCCATGCGGGCACCGGCGACATCCTGGAGGGCTACTACGCGGGCCGGATCGCGATCCGCTGCGACCTGCGCGGCGCGCTGCGGGCCGACCCGGTGGACGACGCCCTGCTCGACGGGGCGCTGGGCATCCTCTGCACGCTGGCGATCTGCCACGGCGTGGGCACCGACCTGGAGCGCTACGGCGACGCCTGGCCGGTGTTGCGGCGCTGCGCCGAACTGGCGGAACGCGCCGTTCCCGGTGCCCGGCGGCTGCGCGCGGTGGAGTTCCTCGCCGAGCGGTTGGACCCGACGCGGTTCGCCGAGGCAAGGGCCCGTTACCGGGCGCTGGCGGAGTCACCCGAATGGGGTGCGCAGGCGCGGCGCGGCCGGGAGGAGCCCTGAAGGAGCGGGCCGCGCTAGTCCGGCGCGGCCTGGCTACGGTCGGCCAGGAGGCGGGTCACCAGCGCCAACGGCGGCCAGTCGAGGTGGCCCGGCCGGGCGACGGCGTAGGCGCGCTGCTCGACCGGCGGGCTTCCCAGGGGCAGCACGGCGACGCCGGGGCGGACGGGCAGGGCGGCGGGCAGCAGGCCCACGCCCAGCCCCGCCACGATCATGTCCTGCACCAGGTCGAGGCTGTCGGCCTGGTGGGAGGGCCGGGGCGTGAACCCGGCCATCGACCCCAGGGTGCGGATGACCGTCTCGTCGGCGGTGTTGCGCGAGTTGACGATCCAGTCGTGGTCGGCGAAGCGGGCGAAGGCCCGCAGGGTGTCGTCGCCGACGGACGGGTGGCGCGCGGGGACCCCGAGGCCCCAGCGCACCGCCCACAGCGGCACGACCTCCAGGGCCGGGTCGAAGGCGACCGGGGCCAGGTTGAAGTCGTAGACCAGCGCCAGGTCCACCTGGTCGCCCGCCAGCAGCGCCAGGGCCTCGTCCGGCTCGTGCTCGCGGATCAGCAGCCGCACCCGCGCGCGGTCGGCCGCGAGGTCGGTGACGACCGGCAGCAGGTGGCCCCGGACGGCGGAGGCGAAGCCCGCGACCCGGACCGTGCCGTTGGGCTCGGCCTGCGGGCTGAGGTCGAGCCGCGCCGCCCGGACCGCGCCGAGGATCGCCACCGCGTGCTCGGCCAGCCGCCGGCCCGCCGGGGTCAGCCGCACGTTCCGCCCGTCGGGCTCGATCAGCGGGACGCCCATCTCCCGCGACAGGGCGGCGATCTGCTGCGACACCGTCGAGGTGGTCGTGCCCGTGACATCGGCCACAGCGCGCATCGACCCCAGCCGGGCCAGCTCGGCCAGCAGCTCCAGCCTCCTGGTCTCCATCGCCCCATTGTTCACGATTCCTGAACGGATCATCAAGGATCGGCACGTGGACACAAACGGTCCGCAGGACGTTCACTGTGCCGGTGAACTTCTCCGCTCCCGCGTTCCCCCTCGTCCCCGCGCGCTTCCGCGACGGTGCCGGCGGCGGGGCCACGATGGCCGTCGCCTCCATGTGGTGCGTCCAGCTCGGCCTCGGCCTGTCGGTGCACCTGCTCGACCGGCTCGGCCCGCTGGGCACCACCTGGCTGCGGCTGGTGTGGGCCGGCCTGCTGCTGCTCCTGATCGTCCGGCCCCGGCTGACGCGCTTCCGCCCGGCGGACCTGGCGATGTGCGCGCTGCTGGGCACGGCCACCGCCGGGATGATGGTGCTGTTCATGGCGGCGGCGGCCCGCATCCCGCTCGGCACCGCGAGCGCGCTGGAGTTCCTCGGCCCGCTCGCCCTGTCGATGTACGGGGCCCGGGGCGGGCGCAAGGTGTGGACGGTGCTGGCGGCGGTGGGCGTGCTGCTGCTCACCGAGCCCTGGCACGCCGCCAACGACCCGCTGGGCATCGCCTTCGCGCTGACCGCCGCGGTCTGCTGGGCCGCCTACATCCTGCTGACCCAGCGGGTCGGCGACCGGGTCACCGGGCTCCAGGGGCTGGCGGTCTCGATGACGGTGGCGGCCCTGGTCACCACGCTGTTCGCCGCGCCGACCTCGCTCGGCGGGGTGACCTGGCCGCTGGTGCTGGCGGGGCTCGGCCTGGCCTTCCTGCACCCGGTCATCCCGTTCAGCCTGGAGTTCCTGGCGCTGCGGCGGCTGACGGCGACCGCGTTCGGCACGCTGATGAGCCTGGAGCCCGCGATCGCGCTCCTGGTCGGCATCGTCGTCCTCGGGCAGCTGCCCGGCCCGGCGGCGGTGGCGGGGATCGCGTGCGTGGTGGCCGCCGGGGTCGGGGCCGTCCGCGCCGGGGCGCGCCCGCCCGCGCCGACCGTCGAGGCCGCCGGCCTGGACGGCGAGGTCCCGCGGCCGGGGGAGGGGCGGGCGGTGCCCGCGCCTCAGTAGCGCTTCTTGACCTCGGCCGCGGCGGGCCCGGTCATGAGCTTCTCCAGCAGGCCGGTCAGGACGGCCAGCTCCGAGCGGCTGAGCGACTCGGCCCAGATCCGCTCGCGGCGGTTGTGCTCCTCGTAGGCCCCGGTGATCGCGCCGTGCCCGGCCTCGGTCAGCTCCAGCAGCACCGCGCGCCGGTCGTGCTCGGCCTGCCGCCGGGTCACCAGCCCGTCCCGCTCCAGGGTGTTGACCAGCGCCGACACCGCCGCGCGGCTCATGCCCGACAGCCGCGCGGCGCTCTTGGCCTCCAGCGGCCCGGCGAGCCACAGCACGAACAGCACCCGGAAGCCGCCGAAGCTCCAGCCGCGCGGCCGGTGCACGGTGGACTCCCAGTCGTAGACCAGGGCGCTGGCCAGGCGGTGCAGCGTCAGCCCCAGGCGCATCGCGTCGGCGTCCACGCCGGGCAGCTCGGCGGTGGTGCGGGCGATGGCGAAGTCCGCGAACGACAGGTAGTCGAGGTCCTCGGGGCTGTCGGGCATGGCCCCACCCTAGGCGGTGTTCAAAGTCCCGGCCCAGGGCGCTCGCCTGGCGGCTCGCCCCCTGACCGCGCCTTGGCGAGTGCCACATCGCTTCGCGATCTGTCCCGGCGGGCCCGCCTCCGGCATCACCCACCGGGACAGTCGGGCACTCGCGCGACGCTTGAGGTCTTTGAGGCAGGCCCTGGGCCCCGCCCCGGGCGGCCGGAGGTCTTCCGTCCGCGGGCGGGCTGGGTTACGGTGTCGGCCATCGGATAGTAAAAGCTTTGATTGGTGGAGGTGCGGGCATGGTCGGGCCGGCCGGTCCCGCCCGAGCACCGGCGGCCGCTCCCGCCGTACGATCCGAAGAGACCCGGACGGTCCGTCCCGGCGCCCACATCGCCGCGGTCCGCACGGACCCGGACCTCCCGGACACGGCACGGGTCCCGGCCCGCGCCTTCGGCGATCCCGAACAGACCGGCCCGACCAGGAAGGCAGACGACGATGGCGTACTACCAGCGCGTCGGTGACGTCCCGCCCAAGCGCCACACCCAGCACCGCGCCCCCGACGGCGGCCTCTACTACGAGGAGCTGATGGGGGAGGAGGGCTTCTCCAGCGACTCCTCCCTGCTCTACCACCGGCACATCCCCTCGGCGATCGTGGACGCCGCCGCCTGGGAGCTGCCGGACCAGACCACCACCCCCAACCACCCGCTGAAGCCCCGCCACCTGAAGCTGCACGACCTGTTCGCCGACCAGGAGTGGAAGGGCCTGGACGCGGTCACCGGCCGCCGCCTGGTCCTCGGCAACGGCGACGTGCGCATCTCCTACGTCGCCGCGGGCGAGACCTCCCCGCTGTACCGCAACGGCATCGGCGACGAGTGCGTCTACATCGAGTCCGGCGAGGGCGCCGTCGAGACCGTGTTCGGGACGCTGCCGGTGCGCCAGGGCGACTACGTCATCCTGCCGCGCGCCACCACCCACCGCTGGGTGCCGCAGGGCGACCAGCCGCTGCGCGCCTACTTCATCGAGGCCGAGTCGCACATCGCCCCGGCCAAGCGGTACCTGTCGAAGTACGGCCAGCTCCTGGAGCACGCGCCGTTCTGCGAGCGCGACCTGCACGGCCCGGCCGAGCCGGTCCTCGCCGAGGGCACCGACGTGGAGGTTCTGGTCAAGCACCGCGACCGCACCGGGGTCGTCGGCACCCGCTACGTCTACCCGCACCACCCGTTCGATGTAGTCGGCTGGGACGGCTGCCTGTACCCCTACACCTTCAACATCTCCGACTTCGAGCCCATCACCGGCCGCGTCCACCAGCCGCCGCCCGTGCACCAGGTGTTCGAGGGCCGCAACTTCGTCGTCTGCAACTTCGTGCCGCGCAAGGTGGACTACCACCCGCTGTCGATCCCGGTGCCCTACTACCACTCCAACGTGGACTCCGACGAGGTCATGTTCTACTGCGGCGGCGACTACGAGGCCCGCAAGGGCTCGGGCATCGGGCAGGGCTCGATCTCGCTGCACCCCGGCGGCCACGCGCACGGCCCGCAGCCCGGCGCCTACGAGCGCAGCATCGGCGTCGAGTTCTTCGACGAGCTGGCGGTCATGGTCGACACCTTCCGGCCGCTGGAGATCGGCGAGGGCGGGCACGCCGCCGAGGACTCCGGCTACGCGTGGACCTGGGCGGGCCGGGGGCCCGCGTGAGCGACGCGCTGACCCCCGCCGACCTGCGCGGCTTCCTGCACGACGCCGCGATGTTCCCGCCCGGCGACCTGCCGCTGGACAAGGCCGTCCCGGCGCACCTGGAGCACCGGCGGGCCTGGTACCGGGACATGGTCTCGTTCCTGGTGGTGCCGGCCGCGCGCCTGCCCGACCTGCCCGACCTGCCCGGCGGCGAGCCGGTCACGCTGTCGGTGACCTTCCCGCAGGGGCCGGACGCGCTGGAGCGGGCGCTCTCGCGCGTGGTGCCCAAGCCGGGCTACGACATCGAGACGGTGGAGATCGCCGCCCCCGAGGGCGTCACGCCCGCCGAACTGCTGTCGGCCGTGGACGCCGTCCTGCACCCGGGCGAGGTGACCGGCTTCGTGGAGATCCCGCGCGACGACCGGCGCGAGGCCGTCCTGGACGCGCTGGCGGGCACCCGCTACGGCGCGAAGTTCCGCACCGGCGGCCTCACCCCCGAGGCGCACCCCTCCGAGCAGGAGCTGGCGCACCTGATCCACGGGGCCGTCGCGCGGGGCCTGTACTTCAAGTGCACCGCCGGGCTGCACCACGCCGTCCGCCACACCGACGGCGACCTGGAGCAGCACGGCTTCCTCAACGTGCTGCTCGCCACCGGCGCCGCCCTCGACGGCGCCGGACCGGGCGACCTGGCCGCGCTGCTGGCCGACCGCTCCCCGTCCCCGTCCCTGGACGCCGCCCGGCTCGCCGGCGTGCGCCGCGTCTTCCAGGGCATCGGCACGTGCAGCATCGCCGACCCGGTCAACGACCTGCTCGCCCTCGGCCTGATCGAAGGAAACCGAATCTGATGACCTGGCTCGACCTTCCCGCCGACACCCCCTTCGGCGTGGCGAACCTGCCGTACGGGGTGTACGCGCGCGGCGGCGACGCGCCCCGCTGCGGCGTCCGCGTCGGCGACCACGTGCTCGACCTCGCCGCCGCGCTGGACGACGAGGTGTTCGCCGCCCCCGCCCTCAACGGCTTCATGGCCCAGGGCCGCGCCCGCTGGAGCGCCGTGCGCGCCCGGCTGACCGAGCTGCTCACCGACGAGGCCCACCGCGCCGCCGTCGAACCGCACCTGGTGCCGCTGGCCGAGGTGGAGACGCGCCTGCCGTTCGAGGTGGGCGACTACGTGGACTTCTACGCCAGCGAGCACCACGCCGCCAACATCGGCAGGATGTTCCGGCCCGGCTCCGACCCGCTCACCCCCAACTGGAAGCACCTGCCGATCGGCTACCACGGCCGCTCGGGCACCGTCGTGCCGTCCGGCACCCCCATCGTGCGGCCGCAGGGCCAGCGCAAAGCCCCCGACGAGGCGTCGCCGACGTTCGGGCCCTCGCGCCGCCTGGACATCGAGGCCGAGGTGGGCTTCGTCGTCGGCACCGGCTCCCGCCTCGGCGAGCCGGTCCCCCTGGACGACTTCGCCGAGCACGTCTTCGGCGTCTGCCTGGTCAACGACTGGTCCTCGCGCGACCTCCAGGCGTGGGAGTACGTGCCGCTCGGCCCGTTCCTCGGCAAGTCCTTCGCCACCTCGGTCTCCCCGTGGATCGTGCCGCTGGAGGCGCTGGAGACCGCGCGCGTCGCCCCGCCGCCGCGCGACCACACCCTGCTGCCCTACCTGGCCGACACCGACAAGTGGGGGCTGGACCTGGCGCTGGAGGTGCGGCTGAACGGCCACCTCGTCGCGCGCCCGCCGTTCTCGGCCATGTACTGGACGCCCGCGCAGATGCTGGCCCACATGACCGTCAACGGCGCGTCGCTGCGCACCGGCGACCTGTACGCCTCCGGCACCGTCAGCGGCCCCGAGCCCGACCAGCGCGGCTCGCTGATGGAGCTGAGCTGGGGCGGCAAGGAGCCGTTCACCCTCCCCGACGGCACCACGCGCGGCTTCCTGGAGGACGGCGACGAGGTGACGATCACCGCCACCGCGCCGGGCGCGGGCGGCGCCCGCATCGGCTTCGGCGAGGTCACCGGACGCGTCCTGCCCGCGCGCTGACGCGGCGGGCCGACCGGCGAGGGCTCCGGGGGCCGCGCACCCCGGAGCCCTCCTGTCGGTGGCCTTTGCCAGGATGGCCCCATGCCTCCCTCCCGCCCCGTCGCCGACTGGCTGACCGACCACGAGATCTCCTGCCGCAGGCTGGCCCAGCGCTGGATGCACGACTGCTGGCCCGTGCCCGTGGCGCTGCTGCGCGAGCTGTGGCCCGACCCGGCCTGGCAGGCGGCGCTGCGCGGCACGATCGTGACAGCGCCCGGCCTGGCCGCCGCGCCGCTGAAGGAGATCGTCGAGGACGGCGCGGAGGTCCACACCCCCGGCGGCGGCGTCGCGCACGCCGCGGCCTCCCACCTGACGTGGACGCGCAACCGGGGGATTCCCGAGGAGGTCGCGAAGCTCGCCGCCGAACTCGGCTACCAGGACCCCATCGCCCAGCTCACCAGCACCTACCCCGCCATCAGCCACCACAAGTACCAGCGCCAGGCCGAGTTCGACTGGGAGCGGCACCGGCGGCTCCGCGTGGGCCTGGCCCCGGTCGGCCCGGAGACGGCCGACCGGCTCGACGCGCCCGGCCACCCCGTCGAGCAGGCCGTGCGCGTACGCGTCTACCGGCACCCCGAGCTGGGGGAGCGGCGCGTCATCGCGCTGCTGCCCGACACCGACGCGGTCGGCATGGACCTGCACGCCGCCGACGTCGGCTGCGCCCCGCCCGAGGTCGGGCCGCCGGTCGCCGCCGCCAAGCGCGCCGCGCTGCTTGGCTACCCCGCCTGGGCGGCGGTCCACGACCCGGCGTCCAAGGTCGCGCTCGACGGCCACCGGGCGCTGAACGAGGCGCGCCGCACCGCGCTGACCGACCCCAAGCGCGCGTTGCGCGACCTGCGCCGCTACGCCGAGACGAGCCTGCCCGCCGGGCACGCGCCCGCGTTCTGGTGGGAGGCGTCCGATCGCGTCTTCTTCGCCCTCCACTACTACTGGGACGACCAGTGCGAGGGCACCAAGCAGAGCCGCGCCGAGTCCCGGAACGCCTGCCGCCCGGCGGGCCTGCTCGCCGACCTCGACCTCTGGTACGCGCTGGCCCGCGACGAGCACGCCGACCTCGCCGAATGCTGCGCCGCGCTGGCCCGGCGCGACGGGCCCGAGGCCGCGCACGACGCGTTCCGGGAGGTGGCGCTGCGCCGGACGTGGGGCGGGGTGCCGTTCAAGGAGCTGCGCGAGTTCGCCGAGGCGGCGGGCCGGGGCGGCGTCGAGCAGGACGCCCTCGACCTCGGCTTCCACGCCCGCCACCACGGCGAGGTGTTCCTCATCCCCGACGCCACGCTCAAGGCGCGGCGCAAGGCGTTCGTCCACCTGGCGCGGACCGACGACGTGAGCCTGCGCATCCTGTTCAGCGAGCCCTACCAGCTGCACGTGCTGGCCCGCACCGGCGTGCTCGCGTCCCTGCTGAAGGACGCGCAGGTCGCCGAGCGGCTGCTGGGCGGGGTGCTGTGGCCGGACTCGTCGCCCTCGGAGTGGCTGGACCGCCAGTACGGCGAGAACCTGCGCTCGGTCGAGGTGTACGCGCCCTGCCTCGACCTGCTGGCCTTCCTCGCGCCCGCCCTCGCCGAGGACGAGCGCGGCATCGACCTGCGCGGCCCCGGCGCGCTGAACGCGTTGGACGTCGCCTGCGAGCACGGCGTCCCGCTGTCGCACCCGGTGCGGGAGACCGACCTGGACGCCTGGCTCCGCAGCAAGCCCGACGTGCGCCGCCCGCTGGCGCACGCGGCGGCCGACCCGCGCTGCCGCGAGGCGCTGCTGGAGGCGGTCGCGCGATTCGGAGAGCCCCGGAAGCTCCTGGACTACCCCGCGCTCGCGCCCCTGGCCGCCGAGGCGCACCCCGAGCTGGCCGGCAGCGTGGGCAGCCCGTCCGACGAGGTGCTGCGCCGCGCGCTGGAGTGCTTCGGCGTCCTGGCCCCGAGCACCGGCGACGACCGCATCTCCACCGTGCGGTCCATGCGCGCCGCGATGGCCCGGATGCGCGGCGAGGACGCCGAGACCCCCGGCACGCCCGCCGTGCACTGGGCGCTGCTGGCCGAGCACCTGGGCGCGCTCGCCGTCCGGGCCGCGTCCCCCGCCACCCCCGACGACGAGCGGGCCGCGCTGGTGGAGTTCCTGGCGCAGTGGGCGGAGACGCCGCTGCTCACCGGCGGCTGGCGGTGCGGGACCGCGCCCGGTGACGGCGCGATCCCGCTCTACGAGTGGGAGGGGGAGACCTGGTACGCGCACCGCGCCCCCGCAGACTCCGCCGACCCGGGCTGGGCGACGCCCGAGCGCCTGACCGCGTTCCTTGAGGCCCTCGCCGAGCGCGGCCCGCTGCGCTGGGGCAAGAACGCCCAGGAGGAGGCCGCCCGCCTCGACCTCGGCGACGCGCCCGAGCCCGCCGCCACGCTGCTGTTCGGCGGCCTGCCGGGCCTCACCGCGCGCGGCGACCTGCCCGCCGACCGGCGCAAGGCCCTGAAGCTCAAGACCGACGGGATCAACGCCGCGCGCCGCCGGCTCGCCGCCCTCGACGCGCCGACCCGGCTACGGCTGTGCGCGGCCGTCCCGCCGCCCGACCCGGCCTCCTGGTGGGGCCGCGACGGCTGGACGGGCGCGGCCGACCGCGTCGCCGCGCGGCTGCCCGGCTGAGCCCGTCAGCTGAGCCCGCTCAGCTGAGCGCCGAGTCCGCGACCCGCCCGGCGGCCACGCGCAGCCGCCGGGTGGTGCGGACCGCCTCCAGCATCCGCCGGTCGTGGGTGACCAGCAGCAGCGTGCCGGTGTAGGAGTCGAGCGCCGCCTCCAGCTGCTCGATCGCGGGCAGGTCCAGATGGTTGGTGGGCTCGTCCAGCACCAGCAGGTTGACGCCCCTGGCCTGCAGCAGCGCCAGCGCGGCGCGGGTGCGCTCGCCGGGCGACAGCGTCGCGGCGGGCCGCAGCACGTGGTCGGCGCGCAGCCCGAACTTGGCCAGCAGCGTCCGCGCGTCGGCCGGGAGCAGGTCCGCCGCCGCGCTGAAGGCGTCCAGCAGCGGCTCGCCGCCCAGGAACAGCCCCCGCGCCTGGTCCACCTCGCCCACCACGACGCCGGGCCCGAGCGCCCCGTCGCCCTCGTCCAGCGGGACGCGCCCGAGCAGCGCGCCCAGCAGGGTGGTCTTGCCCGCCCCGTTCGCGCCGGTGATGGCGACCCGCTCGGCCCAGCCGATCTCCAGGTCGACCGGCCCCAGCGTGAACGCCCCGCGCCGCGCCACCGCGCCGCGCAGCGTCGCCACCACCGCGCCCGAGCGCGGCGCGGCGGCGATCTCCATCCGCAGCTCCCACTCCTTGCGCGGCTCGGCCACCGCCTCCAGGCGCTCGATCGCCTTCTCGGTCTGCCGGGCCTTGGCGGCCTGCTTCTCGCTGGCCTCCGACCGGAACTTGCGGCCGATCTTGTCGTTGTCCCCGGCCTTGCGGCGGGCGTTCTTGACGCCCTTGTCCATCCACGACCGCTGCATCCGCCCGCGCTCCTGCAGCGAGCCCAGCTTGTCGGCGTACTCCTCGTAGTCGGCGCGCGCGTGCCGCCGGGCCAGCTCGCGCTCGGCGAGGTAGGACTCGTAGCCGCCGCCGTAGTGGTTGACCTGCCCCTGCGCGAGGTCCAGCTCCAGCACGCGCGTCACGGTCCGGGTCAGGAACTCGCGGTCGTGGCTGACCACCACGGCCCCGGCGCGCAGCCCGGAGACGAAGCGCTCCAGCCGCTCCAGCCCGTCGAGGTCCAGGTCGTTGGTGGGCTCGTCCAGCAGGAACACGTCGTACCGGCTCAGCAGCAGCGACGCGAGCCCGGCCCGCGCGGCCTGCCCTCCCGACAGCGACGCCATGGGCTGCGCGAGGTCGACGTCCAGCCCCAGCTCGTCGGCGACCTCACCGGCCCGCTCCTCCAGGTCGGCCCCGCCGAGCGCGAGCCACCGCTCCAGCGCCTCGGCGTAGGCGTCGTCGGCGCCCTCGGCGCCGTCCACCAGCCCCTGCGTGGCGGCGTCCAGCAGCTCCTGCGCCCACGCGACCCCGGTGCGGCGGCCCAGGAAGGCGGCGACGGTCTCCCCCTCGCGCCGCTCGGGCTCCTGCGGCAGGTACCCGACGACGGCGGACGGCGGGCTGAGCCGCACGCTCCCCGCCTCGGGCGCCGCGACACCCGCCAGCAGCTTCAGCAACGTGGACTTCCCGGCCCCGTTGGACCCGACGAGCCCCACGACGTCCTCCGGCGCGACGACGAGATCGAGTCCGGAGAACAGGGCACGGTCCCCGTGCCCGGCGGCGAGGTCCTTGACGACGACAGTGGCGCTCATAGGGCCACAACGCTACCGCCCACCTGCGGATAGCCTGTGCGGACCATGGACGATCTGGTGACGCCGCAGGGCGCCTTCAGCCTGACCCGCTACCCGCCGGACCCGCGCGAGCGGCTCCGCGCCTGGGACGCGGCCGACGAGTACCTGCTCCGCCACCTGGCCGAGGAGGCGGACCTGTCCGGCACGGTGGTGGTCTCCGGCGACCGCTGGGGCGCGCTGACCACGGCTCTGGCCGCCCACGGCCCCGTCCAGATCACCGACTCCTTCCTGGGCCGACAGGCGACGGCCCTCAACCTGAAGGCCCTCGGCACCGGCTCGGCCACCCTGCTGACCACCCAGGACCCGCCGCCGGAGCGCGTCGACGTCCTGCTGGTGCGCGTCCCCAAGAGCCTGGCGCTGCTGGAGGACCAGCTCCGCCGCCTGGCACCCGCCGTCCACGCGGGCACCACGGTCGTCGGCACCGGCATGGCCAAGGAGATCCACACCTCCACGCTGCGCCTGTTCGAGGAGATCATCGGGCCCACGCGCACCTCGCTGGCGGTGAAGAAGGCCCGGCTGATCTTCAGCGAGCCCGACCCGTCCCTGCCCCGCCGCCCGAGCCCGTGGCCGCTGACCTACACGCTGCCGCCCGACGCGGGCCCGATGGCGGGCCGCCCCGTCGTCAACCACGCGGGCGTCTTCTCCGCCGACCACCTGGACATCGGCACCCGCTTCCTGCTCCAGAACCTGCCGACCGGCGAGCACGGGCGCATCATCGACCTGGGCTGCGGCAACGGCGTGGTGGGCACGGCCGCCGCCCTGGCCCACCCGGGCGCCGAGGTCCTGTTCACCGACGAGTCCTTCCAGGCGATCGCGTCGGCGGAGGCGACCTTCGCGGCGAACGCGACCGGCGACGCCGCCGGCAGGGCGGCCTTCCAGGCGGGCGACGCCCTCGCCGGCGTCCCGCCCCGCTCGGCGGACCTGGTCCTGAACAATCCGCCCTTCCACACCCACCAGGCGATCGGCGACGCGACGGCCTGGCGCATGTTCACCGGCGCGCGCGACGCGCTGGCCAAGGGCGGCGAGCTGTGGGTGGTGGGCAACCGCCACCTGGGCTACCACGTGAAGCTGCGCCGCATCTTCGGCAACTGCCGGACGATGGCGTCCAATCCGAAGTTCGTGATCCTCCGGGCCCTCCGCCGCTGACGGGCCCGCCGGGGAACGGCCACGGCCCGGCCCGCGTGGCGCGGGCCGGGCCGGGCGTCCTCTCGGGTCAGGCGACCGTCAGCTCGTTCAGGGCGATGTTGCCCCACTGGGTGTTGCCCGCCTTCACCACCAGGCGGATCTTGGCGGTGTCCACCGGCGCCGGCAGCGTGATCGTGCGCCGCTCGACGGTGTTGGTGTTGCTCGACCAGGTCAGGGCCGCGTCGGCGACGCGCGTCACCCACGCGCTGCCGTTCCAGGTCTGCACGTCGGCCTTGGTGATGCCCTGGCCCCGGCCGAACCAGGTGGCCAGGGTGATCGAGGAGACCCGGCGCGTCGCGCGGAGGTCCACCGAGATGTCGCCGGGCAGCGACACCGGGACGGGGCTGCCCCAGGCAGTGGTGTCGGAGCCGTCCACGATCGCGGCGATCGACCCCTGGCCGGTGCCCAGCCCGGTGCTCGCGATCGGCGCGCCCACGGTGCCGGGCGCGCTCTGCACCGCGCCGATGTCCACGGTCGCCGGGAGCGGCGCGCCCAGCACGTCGCGGCCGCCGTTGCCGGCGATGGCCAGGCCCGCGCCGATCAGCGGGGAGCCCGCCAGCGGCCGGTACCCGGCCAGGTCGGCCAGGGAGGTCGCGGTGCCCGGCGCGGCGAGCTTCAGGGCGCCGGTCACGGCGGCGGGGTCGGCCGGGACCGGGCCGCCCGCGTACATGTTGTTGCGGTAGGAGATGCCCGCGGTGTCGTAGGCCAGCGAGGGCTGGTTCACGAACAGGTTGTTGCGGAACGAGACGTTCTTGGGGTTGTTGTAGGTCTGCACCATCTTGTACAGGGGGCGGCTCGGCGTCGGCGACACGAAGACGGTGTTGTTGTAGACGTCCACGCCGTCGGTGTTGGTGGAGAAGGTGAACAGCTCGTTGCCGTCGTTCTGGCTGACGTTGTAGCGCACCACCGCGCTGGCCGGGGCGCTGCCCAGCGACACCGAGATGAAGAACCCGCCGCCGTTGTCGTGGCTGTAGTTGTACTGGACCAGGCTGTCGTGGGTGGAGGCGTCGGCGTCGAAGGCCGTGCAGTCCAGCCCGCGCCCGCCGAAGCGGGCCCCGTACACCTCGTTGAACTGCACGGTGGTGCGGTCGGCGCCCGACCACCAGATGCCGACGTTGGTGGTGGTGGAGGTGGGACGGGCGACGGTGTTGCGCTCGATCAGGGTGTCGGCGACCTGGTTGGGGTTGATGCCGCCGGAGCCCACGTCGTGGACGTGGTTGCCGCGGATCACCAGGCCGGTGCTGGGCTTGAACGGGCCGTGTTCGGCGGCGGGGATGTTCAGCTCCCCCCACAGCGAGTTCCAGCCCTCGCGCTGCATCCAGGTGGACCAGGTGGTGATGCCGTACGCCTTGGTGTCGGCGATCTCGTTGTTCTCGATCAGCATGCCGGTGAAGTAGGTCGGGACGCTGTTGCCCCGGACGTTGACCAGGACGCCGGCCGAGCCGATGTTGCCCTTGCCGACCTGGGCGACGCCGTCGATCTTGTGCACGTACAGGTTGCGCAGCGTGATGCCGGGGACGGCGCCGACGTCCTTGGCCCGGACCTCGACTCCCGAGCGCCAGGTGGTGGAGCCGGTGCCGTTGGTGACCTCCAGGCCGTCCACCGTCCAGTGCTTGACGTTCTCCAGCAGCACCGCCGACGGCACGGCCGCCTGTCCCGCGATGACGGGCTTGGCGCCGGTCCCGTAGGAGGTCACGGTGACGGGGCTGCCCGCCGCGCCCGACCCCTTGGGGGCGAGCTGGCCGGTCCAGGTGCGCCCGGCCAGCAGCCGGATGGTGTCGCCGGGCTGGAACACCTGCTGGTTGACCCGCGCCAGCGTGCGCCACGGGGCGGAGGCCGAGGTCCCGGCGGCCGCGTCGTCTCCGGCTCCGGAGTCCACGTAGTAGGTGGTGCCCGCCGCGCGGGCCTTGCCGGGCGAACTGGAGGATTCGGGCGCGGCGGCCAGGGCCGCCGGGCCGGTGAGGGCGGTCGCCGCCACCGCCAGGGCCGTTCCCAGGGCGGCGGTGAGCGTCCTGCGTCTGCTGTGCATGGGGCCTCCATGAAGGCCCGGCGGGCACGCCGGGGGAGCGGCCGCGCCGGGAGGGGGGACATCGCCGGGCCGACCGGACACGGCGTCCGGGACGTTCCACATCACAAAACTCTTTTCGTAAATAGGGCGCCCGCCCGGCGCCCGCCCCGGGGGCGGCTCAGGGCACCGGCTCCGGCAGCGGCCCGTCCACGTCGTACAGCCGCGCGTCCACGCGGTTCAGCGCGTGCCGCACCGCGCCCAGCACCACCGCCTGGTCCGACAGCGCCGACAGCGCCAGCTCCGGCGGCTCCAGGCACAGCGGGTCCAGGTGGCGGCGCAGCGGCTCCAGCAGCACCTCGCCCGCCCGGGACACGCCGCCGCCGATCACCACCAGCTCCGGGTCGACGGTCAGCACCAGCGCGGCGATGCCCTCGGCCAGGTCGTGCGCGTACTGCTCGACCGCCCAGCGCGCCGCCGGATCGCCCTGCCCGGCCAGGCCGAACACCTGGGAGGCCGCCTCCTCGGGCGGGGTGCCGGGCGGCAGCCGCGGGTAGTCGTTCAGGTGCGAGGGCGCGCGGTGCCAGCCGACCAGCGGCAGCGCGCCGATCTCCCCGGCCGCGCCGCGGCGGCCCCGGTGCAGCCTGCCGTCGATCATCATGCCCGCGCCGGTGCGCACCCCCGACAGCACGAACACCACGTCCGCCACGCCGGCGGCCCGGCCGAGCCAGCTCTCGGCGAGCGCGGCCAGGTTGCAGTCGTTCTCCACCAGCACCGGGCAGTCGAACGCCGCGCCCAGCTCGGCGGCCAGGTCCAGGCCCGTCCACTCGGGCAGGCCCACGCTGAGCCGGACCACGCCCTGCGCCGAGACCACGCCGGTCGTGCCGATGCACACCGCCGCGACCCGCTCGGCCGGCATGTCCGCCGCGCGCAGCGCCGCCGACATGGCCGCGCGGGCCGCCTCCAGCCGCCGGGACCGGCCGTCGCCCGCGGTGACGCGCTCGGTGTGGACGGCCGTGACCGTGCCGTCGAGGTCGGCCAGGGTGGCGCGGATGCTGTAGGACCCGATGTCCACGCCCAGCACGTGCCCGCCCGCCGCGTGGAAGGCGAACAGCCGGGCGGGGCGGCCCATGTGCCCGGTCACCGGCGGCAGCTCCCTGATCCAACCCGCCGCCAGCAGCTCCTCGGCCAGGCTCTCCACCGTCGGACGCGACAGCCCCACGTTCCGGGCCAGGTCGGTGAGGCTGAGCGGACCGTGCCCGCGCAGCGCGCGCAGCGTCGTGACCAGATTGATCCTGCGCAGCCGCGAGGTGTCGCCGCCGTGAATCGTCACCGTCTCTCCTCTTGACAGGCCGTGTCGCCTACAAATAAAAACAGCCTTCATTAGTAAGTAGCAAGTCGCCGACCCCCCGGAAAGGGTCCTCATGGTCACACTCGCCGTCCTCGGGGCGGGGCTGCGCGGGCAGAGCTACGCCCGCCGCGCCCTGCAGACCGGACGGGCCCGCGTGGTGGCGGTGGCCGAGCCCGACGCGCGGCGCCGCGAGGCGATGGCCGCCGAGCACGGCGTCCCCGCCGACCGCGTCTTCGCCGACTGGCGCGACCTGCTGGCGCGCGAGCGGCTGGCCGACGCCGCCGTCGTCAGCACCCAGGACCACATGCACCTGGAGCCGGCGGTGCGGGCCGCCGACCTCGGCTACCACCTGCTGCTGGAGAAGCCGATGGCGCCGACCGAGGAGCAGGCCGCGGCCATCGCCGAGGCCGCCGCGCGCAACGGCGTGCTGCTCGCGGTCTGCCACGTCATGCGCTACACCCCCTACAGCCGCACGCTCAAGGAGCTCATCGACCGGGGCCGCATCGGCCAGGTCATGAACATCCAGCATCTGGAGCAGACCGGCTGGTGGCACCAGGCGCACTCCTTCGTCCGGGGCAACTGGCGGCGCGAGGCCGAGTCGGCGCCGATGCTGCTGGCCAAAGCCTGCCACGACATCGACTGGATCGCGCACGTGAAGGGCGCGCTGCCGACGCGGGTGTCCTCCTTCGGCGACCTGGTGCACTTCCGGCCCGAGAACCAGCCGGCGGGGGCCTCCGACCGCTGCCTGACCTGCGCCGTCGAGCCCGACTGCCCCTACTCGGCCAAGCGCGTCTACCTGGACTGCCTGGGCGACCCGCTCAAGGAGTTCTGGCCGCTGTCGGCGGTCACCGCCGACCACACCGAGGCGGGCGTGCTGGCGGCGCTGCGCGACGGGCCGTACGGGCGCTGCGCCTACACCTGCGACAACGACGTGGTCGACACCCAGGTCGTCACCATGGAGTTCGCCGACGGCACCTCCGCCACCTGCACCGTCACCGCCTTCGCCGCGCTGGAGCACCGCAAGACCCGGGTGTTCGGCACCCGCGGGTCCATCGAGGGCGACGGCGTGACGCTGCGCGTGCACGACTTCCTGACCGACACCGTCGAGGTGATCGACACCCGGTCCGGCGCCGACGCCTCGGCGGCCGCCGGGCACGGCGGCGGCGACGAGGCGCTGCTGGACGCCTTCGTCGACGCGGTCGAGAAGGACGACCCCGATCTGGTCCTCACCAGCGGGAACGAGAGCCTGGCCACCCACCGGATCGTCTGGGCCGCCGAGCGCGCCCGGCACTCCGGAACGGTGGTCGCCCTGCCATGAGCGCCCCGCGCACCCCCTCCGGCCCGTCCCCCCAACCCACGAAAGGCCCTGCCATGCGCAAGATGACGGCCGTCCTCACCGTCGGCGCCCTCGCCCTGAGCGTCGGCGCGTGCGGCAAGAAGAACGGCGGCGACGCCTCCGGCGGCGGCACCAAGGAGCTGGTCTACCGCTCCTCCTGGGCCGCCGACGAGCCGCAGGCGAAGGTCTTCAAGACCATCCTGGACGACTTCGCCAAGGAGACCGGCACCAAGGTGGACGCCAAGTTCGCCGGCCGCAACGTCAACAACTCGCTGCCGACCGAGATCGCCTCGGGCCAGGGCCCCGACCTGTTCGACAGCTCCACCGACAACGTGGAGACGCTGGAGGCCCAGAACCTGGTGGAGCCGCTGGAGGCCGTCCTCAAGGAGCAGGTCCCCGGCGAGGGCAAGACGGTCGCCGACGTGCTGCCCAAGCAGACGGTGCAGGCGTCCACCACCACCAAGGGCATGTTCGCCGTCGTCCCGCACACGATGATCTCCACGGCCGTCTGGTTCGACGCGGCCGAGCACCCGGTCAAGGCCCCGGCCGACTGGAACGGGTTCATCGCCTACCTGGACCAGGCCAAGAAGGACGGCCGCACCCCGATCGGCCAGGACGGCACGATCAACTTCTACAACGTCTACTGGTTCTACAGCGCCCTGGTCCGCGCCAACGGAGCCGGCAGCCTCAAGGCGCTGTCGGCCGACGCCGCCGCCTGGGACAGGCCCGAGGTGCTGGAGGCCGCCAAGAAGGTCGAGCAGCTGGCCGAGGGCGGCTACTTCCAGAAGGACTTCATGGCCACCAAGTTCCCCGCCGCGCAGGACGCCTGGGCGCAGGGCAAGTACGACCTCAACATCAACGGCACCTGGGTGGCGTCGGAGACCAAGGCCAAGCTGCCCGCCTCCGCCAAGGTCGACTCCTTCCAGCTCCCGGTCGGCGGCAAGAACTCCGTCGAGGTCGGCACCCTCGGCTGGGCCCTCAGCGCCAAGGCCAGGAACAAGGAGACCGCCAAGAAGTTCCTGGCGTTCGCCCTGCAGAAGAAGTACAACCAGCAGATCTCCGACGTCGCGCTGAACATCCCCTCGCGCGCCGACGCCACCGCCCCGGCCCACCTGGCCAACGCGCAGAAGGCCGTCCTGGAGAGCACCGCCACCCACAAGACCTACGACGGCGCGGCGGTGGACAAGCAGTGGTGGAACGACCTGTTCCTGCCGCTGTCGGACAAGCTGATCTCCGGCAAGCTCGACGCCGCCGGCTTCATCGCCGAGGGCAAGAAGAAGAGCGCCGACTACGTCGCCCGCAAGAGCTGATCGCATGGGCATGGCAACACTCGCCGGACCGACCGCGCCCGCGGCGGCGCCCGCCGCGGGCGGCCGCCGCCGCGGCGGGCTGCGGCCCGCGCGGGAACGGGGCTTCTGGCCCTTCCTCCTGCCGGCGCTCATCGCCTACACGGCCCTGTTCGTCCTGCCGTCGCTGTTCGGCTTCTGGGTCAGCCTCAACAGGTGGGCCGGGCCGGGCGCGCCGATGGAGTGGAAGGGCCTCGGCAACTACACCGCGCTGGTGAGCGACGAGGCGTTCCGCTCGTCGTTCGTCCAGACCTTCACGCTGGCGGTCGTCGGCGGGCTGCTGGTGTTCGGCTGCACCTTCCTGGCGATGGTGGTGCTGCGGCACATCAAGGGACGGGGCTTCATCCGCGCGGTGGTGTTCCTGCCCATGATCATCTCGTTGATCGCGGTCGGCGCGGCCGTGGGCTTCCTGCTCAACCCCGAGGGCGCGGTCAACACCGCCCTCGGGTGGGTGGGCGTGGACCCCAAGCCGTGGCTCGGGCCCGAACTGGTGTTCCGCTGCGTCATCGGCGGCCTGGTCTGGTCCAGCACCGGCTTCTACATCGCGCTGATGATGTCGGCGGCCGACTCCATTCCCGCCCACATCTACGAGGACGCCAAGCTGATCGGCGCGACCAGGTGGGAGGAGTTCCGGCACATCACCCTCCCGCTCACCTGGGACGTGTTCGCGGTGGCGGCGGTGCTGTGGGTGGTCAACAGCCTCAAGGTGTTCGAGATCGTCATCGCCTTCACCACGGCCGGGACCACCGCCAGCCCGCCGCTGGAGGCCCGCACGGTCGCGGTGCAGCAGTACCTCCAGGTCAACCCCAGCGGCGGCGTGCCCGACCTCGGCTCGGGCGCGGCGATGGGCGTGGTGGTGCTGATCGTCACGGCCGTCCTGATCGCGCTGACCCGGCGGATCACCCGGCGGGAACGAGTGGAGCTGTCATGAGGCGCCTGTTCGGCGACGTCCTGATCCCCCGCGCCACCGCGGCCGCGCTGTGGCTGTGGGTCGCGGTCAACCTCGCGCTGGTGGTCTGGGTGGGCCTCCAGTCGCTCAAGGAGTCGGGCCAGGTCTGGCTGTCGCCGTTCTCCCTGCCCACCGACCCGCAGTGGGGCAACTACAGCTCGGCGTGGAAGGCGGCGGGCTTCTCCAGCGCCGCGCTGACCAGCGCCGTGCTGACGCTGGCCGGCTCGGCGCTGGTCGTGGCGCTCGCCGCGCCCGCCGCCTACGCGCTGGCGCGCTCGGACCGGCGGGTGGCCCGCCCGCTGACCGGCTACTTCGCGCTCGGGCTCAGCATCCCGCTGCAGACCGTGGTGATCCCGATCGTGGTGGTGAAGCTGTCGGTCGCCAACTTCATGATCGACTGGGTCACCGGCTGGTGGGACAACCGCATCACGCTGCTGGTGTTCCAGGTGGTGCTGTCGCTGCCGTTCGCGGTGTACGTGCTGTACGGCTACCTGCGGTCGCTGCCGCGCGAGCTGGAGGAGGCGGCCGAGATGGACGGCGCGGGCGCGCTGCGCTCGTTCGTGCAGATCGTGCTGCCGTGCGCCCGGCCCGCGGTGGTCACGGTGCTGGTGCTCAACGTCATCGGGCTGTGGAACGAGACGCTGCTGGCCATGCTGATCGCCCCGATGCCCGACGAGCGCACGCTGCCGGTGGCGCTGCTCAACCTGTACGGCACCATGCAGTACAGCTCGGACTGGGGCGGCCTGTTCGCCGGGATCGTGATCCTGGTCTACCCGATGATCGTCCTCTACCTGTGGCTGGGCCGCCGCATCGTCGAGGGCATGACGGCCGGCATCGGCAAGTAAGGGGCACAGTGAACGACCAGCGGGTGCTCAGCGGCGGAATGCACTACTTCCGGACGCTGCCCGAGCAGTGGCCCGACCGGCTGGCGAAGCTGCGGGCCATGGGGCTGGGGACCGTCGAGACCTACGTCCCGTGGAACCTGCACGAACCCCGCCCCGGCGAGTTCGACTTCACCGGCCTCGCCGACCTGGAGGGCTTCCTGGAGGCCGCCGCGGCGGCCGGGCTGACGGCGATCGTCCGGCCCGGCCCCTACATCTGCGCGGAGTGGGAGAACGGCGGCCTGCCCGCCTGGCTGCCCGGCCCGCTGCGCTGCGCCGACCCGCGCTTCCTGGAGCCGGTGGACCGGTTCTTCGACGAGCTGGTCCCGCGCGTCGCCCGGCACCAGGCCACCCGCGGCGGCAACGTGATCATGGTGCAGGTGGAGAACGAGTACGGCTCCTACGGCCACGACCCGGCCTACCTGCGCCACCTGGCCGAGGGCCTGCGCGCCCGGGGGATCGAGGTGCCGCTGTTCACCTCCGACGGCGCGACCGACCTGATGCTGACCGGCGGCACGCTGCCCGGCGTGCGGGCCACCGCCAACTTCGGCCGCCGCGCCGCCGAGCAGTTCGCCGACCTCGCCCGGCACCGCCCCGGCGACCCGCCGTTCTGCATGGAGTACTGGAACGGCTGGTTCGACCACTACGGCGACCTGCACACCACGCGGGACGCCGCCGACGCCGCCGCCACCCTCACCGAGATCCTCGAACAGGGCGGCTCGGTCAACGTCTACATGGCGGTCGGCGGCACGAACTTCGGCTTCACGGCCGGGGCGAACGCGGGCGGCGACCACGCGGACGGCGACTACGAGCCCACCGTCACCTCCTACGACTACGACGCCCCGATCAGCGAGAGCGGCGCGCTCACCCCCAAGTACTGGGCCTACCGGGAGGTGCTCGGCCGCTACACCGAGCTGCCGCCGCCCCCGCCGCCCGAACCCGCCGAGACCCTGCCGCCCACCTCCGTCGCCCTGACCGACCGGCTGGCCCTCCTGGACTGCCTGGACGTGCTGTCGCCCGGCCCGGTCCGCACCGCGACCCCGCCCACGTTCGAGGACCTCGGCCATTTCAACGGCCTGGCCGTCCACCGCACCCGCGTGCCCGGCCCGCGCGCCGAGCCGCTGCCGCTGCGCGTCAAGGGCCTGCACGATCGCGCGCACGTCCTGGTGGACGGCGAGCCGGTGGCCGTGCTCGAACGCGACGCGGTGACCTCGACCCCGCTGGCGGTCCCGCCGCAGGGCGCGGACCTGACCCTGATCGTGGAGGCGATGGGCCGGGTCAACTACGGCCCGCTGCTAGGGGAGCGCAAGGGCGTCACCGGAGGCGTGCTGCACGAGCGGCAGTACCTGTTCGGATGGGAGACCCACCCGGTCCCGCTGGACGACGTGACGGTCCTGCCGTGGGGACGGGCGACCACCTCCCCGGGCCCGTCCTTCCTACGCGGCACGCTGCACGTGGACGAGGCGCGCGACGGCTTCCTCGCCCTGCCCGGCTGGACCAAGGGCTACGTGTGGGTCAACGGCTTCAACCTGGGCCGCTACTGGTCCAAGGGCCCGCAGGCGACGCTCTACGTACCCGCCCCGCTCCTGCACGAGGGCGAGAACGAGATCGTCGTACTGGAACTGGACCGGGTCCCGGACGTCCCGACGATAGAGATCAGACCCGAACCGGACCTGGGCCCCGAACGCACCTACGAAAGCTGGTTCGCCACCGAACCGGAGTGACCAGGCTCCAACCGCTCGACCACCTGCGGAAGGCTCCACTCCCGCACGTACTCCCTGTAGAGCCCGAGCAGTTCGTCCTGAACGGACTCGCGCAGCGCATCGGGCACGCAGAGCAGGTCAGGGAACTCCTGCACCAGCTCGGGCCAGGGAGCGTCGGTCGACAACGCCTCGGCGAGCCTGGCGGTCTGCCAGAGCATCGCCGGAAGGTGATCGCGCTTGCTGCCGGGAGTCTCGCGATAGGACGTCTCGGCCTCCATCTCGGCACGGCCCCCGGCGATCAGCGCCTGCCGCCGCAGCAGGCACGACGTGCACCCGCCGCAGTGCGGCGGGTCACCGGATCGGTGGCGGTAGGTGTAGCCGCTGTCGCAGGACACCGAGGCGCGCAGGGCCTGGTCGAACTCCGGTGGCACGTCGCGGATCATCTGCGCCTTCGTGCGCCGGGCGTGCGGGGTCTCGATCGTGAGCGTCCGGCCGCAGTGCGCCGCGACCTCGTCCACGACCCCCTGCATGAGCGCGATGGTGCGGGGATGCACGGGCCGGGCGGCCTGCGCGCCGACCTGCCCCCAGGTGCAGGGGAGGTTGATCGCGCCGATGCCGTTCTCGTAGACGCGCAGGCGCGGGCATCCGGCGGCCAGCGCCGTGGCGACCCCCGCGCTCAGGAACACCAGCCCACGGGTGCGCTGGGTGTTCTCCTCGTCGTGTCGCCTCTCCCCGCCGTTCCGCCTCGGAGACAGGTGGAGTTTGAACGGCACCGATTCCAGCTGTGCCGTCCCTGGGCGTGCCCGCAGGCCGTCCAAGACCCCCTCCTGGGCGTTGCGCATGGCGGAGCCGGTGGCGACGCTGACTGACACCAGGCAGTCGGCCTCCCGCCGCCGAAGATCGTGGATGAGTCCGACGGTGGAGTCGAGCCCGCCGGAGAACAGCGCGGCGATCCGGTTCTCGGGCCACTCGGTGAGACGGAGCTGTACGTGCTGGCCGGGGATCTCGGCGCTGCCGTCCTGGAACTCCAACCTCCAGGTGTCGCAGGTGAGCCAGTACAACAGCTTCTCCAGCGGCCGCCTCAACCCCTCCCACAGGTCCGGCACCCGGACGGCGAGGCGGACCCGAAGATCACGCGACCAGGCGTGTCCCAGGGGACCGCCGTTGGCGGAGGTGCGGCGGACCCGGCGGTCGACCGCGTAACAAGAAGAGGCGATGTCCCATAGATCCGCGGCGGCGGCCGGGAACGCCTCGGCGATCTGATGGGCGGCGGTGGTGAAGCTGCTGTGGAGGTCGTAGTTCCAGCGAAGCTCCCGCCGACCACTGTCCCCGTCCCAGTACTCGGTGATGCGGTCACGCGGCACCGGTGCCACCATCCTCGGCCGGGACGTTCGCCCCGGCCCGTTCCAGGAACAGGGGAACGAGCTCGGTCAGCACGGGTTCGGCCAGCATCCGTTCCATGACGGCCAGAGACCGCTGCGCCGGGACGGGCCGGAAGGGGAGCCCGCGCTCCAAACCGCTTCGGCGAGCGAGGGCGCGCAAGAACTCCCGGGCGAGCAGCGGGGCCACCTCGGACACGACCATGTCCGCCAGATCACCGCCCATGGTGGCCAGCAGCATCCGCGCGACCTGCCCTAGGAGCCGACCGCTCTCGATGGAGCCGGCAGGATGCCCGGTGCCGGACGGGTGGAACGCCTGGCACAGATCCACGGCGTCCGGACCGGCCTTGGCCATGAGCCGTGCCAGCCGGAGCACCTCTTCGGCGGTGCCGGTGAGATTGAGACCGCCTTCGGGCAGGAGGTCGATGCTGCTGATGAGGGCCCGCGTGACGGCCTGGCGGACCTCCGCCGGAACAGCACCGTCGGTCGTCCCGGCGTCCGGTGGGTGGGCGAGGCCGACGTTCATCGCACGGTCCCAGCCCTTGGCGCGCTCTTTGGGGAACCGGTCGTCGTCCGGCACCGCCCACCTCCAGGGTGCGACTGCTTTGAGCGTCACCCGCCAGAAGGCGAAATCAAGTGAATTGACCGTAGGCGGTCAAGCGTGGTCAGGACACGACGAGAGGCGGCGAGCAGGCGTGAAGGCGGCCGGAAAGCACGAAACCCCAGGCCGTGGCCTGGGGTCGTGGTGATGATGGTGGGCGATACTGGGATTGAACCAGTGACCTCTACCGTGTCAAGGTAGCGCTCTCCCACTGAGCTAATCGCCCGTGACGTCGCCCCGTGAGGGGGTTCGCACGTTGAGGTGGAGACGGGATTTGAACCCGTGTACACGGCTTTGCAGGCCGTTGCCTCGCCTCTCGGCCACTCCACCGAGCGAGACCTTCGCCGCAAAGCCATAAGGCCCCTCAGAGCGGAAGACGGGATTTGAACCCGCGACCCTCACCTTGGCAAGGTGATGCTCTACCACTGAGCCACTTCCGCGTGCCCTCCGCGCTGTCCCGCTCCCTTTCGGGGCGGTCCCTCGCGGCGACATGGAAAACATTAGCGTGTGAACGCCGGGTGGCCAAACCGGATTCCGCGACGCGGGGTGAGTCGGCACGTTTGCGCTGGTCTGGCGGGCGGCAGGCGGCCAGGGGGCCGCCGGCGGGCCCGCGGACGCTTCGACGGCGGTGGAAGCGTCCGCCGTCTAGGGTCGGGGCATGTCCGACACCTACCGGGCGGATTTCGCGCCGGTCGCCGCACTGCTGGCCGACCGGGCGCGCGCCGCGATGCTGACCGCGCTGATGGACGGCCGCCCGCTGGCCGCCGGGGAGCTGGCGCGGGTCGCCGGGATCAGCGCGCAGACCGCCAGCTCCCACCTGGGCCGGCTGCTGGACGGCGGCCTGGTCGCGGTCGTCAGCCAGGGCCGCCACCGCTACTACCGGCTGGCCGGGCCCGAGATCGCCGAGGCCGTCGAGTCGCTGATGCGCGTCAGCCCGCCGGTCCCGGTGCGCAGCCTGCGCCAGTCCGGCGAGGCGCGGCGGCTGCGCGCCGCGCGCACCTGCTACGACCACCTGGCGGGCGCGGCCGGGGTCGCGCTGTGCGCGGCGCTGCTGGACCGGGGGCTGATCGAGGAGGACGGCGACCGGTACGCGGTGACCGCCAAGGGTGAGGAGGCCCTGGGCGGCCTCGGCGTCCCGGTCGCCGACCTGCGCAAGGGGCGGCGCAAGTTCGCCGCGCCGTGCCTGGACTGGACCGAGCGCGCACCGCACCTCAGCGGGGCGCTGGGCGCGGCGCTGACCGGCCGGATGATCGAGCTCGGCTGGTTCGAGTGCGGCGGCGGGAAGCGCGGCCTGATCCTCACCGAGGCGGGGCTGCGCGGCCTCGCCGACGCGTTCGGCTGCATTCCGGCCTCGGCGGCCTGACCGGACCCGGCCAGGCGGCACACTGGACGCCATGAACGAGGCGTTCGCGCACGTCGGGGGGATGCTGGCCACCGGCCTCGCCGACGTCACCAGCGACCCGGCCGCGCTGGACTCGCGCGGCTGGTGGGCCGTCCTGGTCACCTACGAGGGCAAGGTGACCTGCGCGCGGTTCGAGGACGTGCGGCCCGCGCCGCACCCCGACGGCCCCTGGAGCGCCCCGGGGGAGTGGGACACCTCACTGGACGAGGCCGCCTACGTGCGCGGCGTCGAGCGCATCCGCGACGCCATCGCCGACGGAATCGTCTACCAGGCCAACCTGTGCCGCATCCTGTCCGCGCCCCTGGGGCGGCACGCCGACATCGCGGGCCTCGGCGCGCGCCTGGCGCGCGGCAACCCCGCCCCCTACGCCATGACCCTGCGCCTGCCCGGAGTCGAGGTCGCCTCGGCGTCGCCGGAGCTGTACCTGTCGCGCGACGGGGCCGTGGTGGAGTCCCGCCCCATCAAGGGCACCGGCCGCACCGCCGCCGACCTGCTGCCCAAGGACCACGCCGAGAACGTCATGATCGTGGACCTGGTCCGCAACGACCTGGGCCGCGTCGCCGCCACCGGCTCGGTCGTGGTCCCGGACCTGTGCGACGTCGAGCCGCACCCCGGCCTGGTGCACCTCGTTTCGACGGTCCGCGCCCGGCTCGCGCCCGCGCAAGGGTGGCCGGAGCTGCTGGCGGCGACGTTTCCTCCCGGTTCGGTCACCGGTGCGCCCAAGTCCAGCGCCCTGACCTTGCTCGATGAACTCGAACCGGTCCCGCGCGGCCCGTACTGTGGGGCCATCGGCTGGGTGGACGCGGACTCCCGGCGCGGCGCCCTGGCGGTCGGCATCCGGACCTTCTGGGCCGAGCACCGCCGGCTGCTGTTCGGCGCGGGCGCCGGCATCACCTGGGGGTCCGAGCCGCTCCGCGAATGGCGCGAGACCGAGCTGAAGGCGGCTCGGCTTTTGGAGGTGGCTTCCGGTGACGGCGGCGCAGGGCAAGGTCTGGGTCAACGGCGAACTGCTCGACCCTGAACACGCGACGGTGTCGGTCTTCGACCACGGCGTGATCGTGGGCGACGGCGTCTTCGAGACGGTGAAGGCGACCGGCGGCGAACCGTTCGCCCTCACCCGGCACCTGCGGCGGCTCGCCCGCTCGGCGGCCGGGCTCGGGCTCCCCGCCCCCGACGAGGACGCGATCGCGCACGGCGTGCTGGAGGTGCTGGCCGCCGCGCCCAAGTGGCCGCTGGCCCGCGTCCGCATCACCTACACCAGCGGCGTCGGCCCGCTCGGCTCCGACCGGGGCCGCAGCGGCGGCACCGCCGTGGTCGCCGCCGCCGAGCAGCCCCCGTTCCCCGCCACCGGCGACGTCACCGTCGTGCCGTGGCCGCGCAACGAGCGCGGCGCGCTCAGCGGCCTGAAGACCACCTCCTACGCCGACAACGCGCTCGCGCTGGCCTACGCCAAGGAGCGCGGCGGCGGCGAGGCGATCTTCGGCAACCTCGCGGGCAACCTGTGCGAGGGCACCGGCAGCAACGTGTTCCTGGTGCTCGACGGGCGCCTGGTCACCCCCACGCTGGCGTCGGGCTGCCTCGCCGGGGTCACCCGCGCGCTGGTGCTGGAGTGGTTCGGCGCAGAGGAGCGCGACGTGCCGCTGGAGGATCTGTACCGGGCCGAGGAGGCGTTCCTGACCTCCACCACCCGCAACGTGCAGCCCATCGCGAAGGTCGACCAGACCGCGCTCCCGGCCGCGCCAGGCCCCGTCACCGCCAAGGCCATGGAGGTCTTCGCGGCCCGCTCGGCCGAGCTGATGGACCCCTGATCGCGGACCTCACCCCGGGAGGTCTTTACGGGCCCCGTCCCGTGGGTCACGTTGGCGGTGATGCTCCTAGGAGGTCACCGTGGACCACTCCCGACTGCGGACCCGGACCGCCTGGCCGGCCGCGCTCGCGCTAGCGGGCGCGGCCCTGGCCGGATGCGGCGGCGGCCCCTCCTCCGATCCCGACCGGGGCGCGGACGCGAAGAACGTCACCCTGGTCATTACCCGCAACGCCGTCGAGGGCGGCAAGAACTCGGCCGAGGCCGAGTGGATCACCAGGACGGTGATCCCGCGGTTCGTCGCCGCGCAGAAGGCCAAGGGCGTCACCGCCAAGGTGACCTTCCGCGGCTCCGGCGTGGACGACGAGCCGTACAAGACCCGCCTGGCGCTCGACCTGAAGTCCCGCTCGGGCGCCGACATCATCGACGTCGACGGCATCTGGGTCGGCGAGTTCGCCCAGGCCGGGTACATCAGGTCGCTGAACGAGGTCGTCGGCGGCAAGGCCGACGCCTGGGACGGGTGGGCGCAGATCCCCAAGGCCGTCCAGGGGCTCGGCTCGTTCGAGGGCAAGCGCTACGGCATCCCCGCCAACACCGACGGCCGCGTGCTGTTCTTCAACAAGAGGCTGTTCGCGCGGGCCGGGCTCCCGGCGGACTGGCAGCCCAAGAGCTGGGCCGACCTGCTGGCCGCCGGGCGCGCGCTGAAGAAGGTCCCCGGAGTCACCCCGATCCAGCTCAACGCGGGCACCCCCAGCGGCGAGGCCACCACCATGCAGGGCGTGCTGCCGCTGCTGGCCGGGGCGGGCGCCGAGATCTACTCCGGCGGCAAGTGGACCGGCGGCGGGACCGCGCTCAAGCAGGTCCTCGGCCTGTACTCGACCGTCTACCGGGAGGGCCTGGGCGACCCCAAGCTCCAGCAGGAGGCCAAGGGGCGCGACAAGTCGTTCGCCGAGTTCGCCAAGGGGCGCATCGGCATCCTGGCCGAGAGCGACTACTTCTGGCGCGACGTGGTCAACCCCAAGACCGGCGTCGCCAAGATGCCCGCCCGCGACCAGGACGTGGGGTACGCGCTGATCCCCGCCGTCGAGCCCGGCAAGGGCGTGCGCGGCCAGTCGTTCGTCAGCATGTCCGGCGGGCCGACCACCGTGCTCAACCCCAGCACGAAGTTCCCGCAGCAGGCGTTCGAGCTGCTCACGTTCATGAACTCGCCCGAGATGCACCGGGCGCGCACCGCCGGGACCCCCGAGATCACCTCCCGGACCGACGTCAACAAGCAGATCCTCACGGGCGACCCGCTGCTCGGCTTCATCGCCGGCAAGGTGCTCCCGATCACCTCCTACCGGCCGGGCCTCGCCGCCTACCCGCAGGTGTCCACCGCGTTGCAGGAGGCGACGGCGAGCGTGGTGTCGGGCCGCACGCCCGAGGAGGCCGCGGCGCGGTACACGAAGAAGCTGGAGGGGATCGTCGGTGGCGCCGGCAACGTCACCGCGGACTAAGGGCTACGCCGACGACGCCGCCGGGCTCGGCCGGGGCCGGGCGGCGGCGTTCGTCGCGCCCGCGCTGGTGCTGGTCGCGGTGTTCCTGGTGTTCCCGGCGCTGTGGACGCTGTACCTCGGGACGACCGACTACCGGCTGACCGGCGTGGCGGCGAGCAGGCCCGAGTTCGTCGGGGCCGACAACTACACCGCCGTGCTCGGCGACGAGGGGTTCCACCGCTCGCTGTGGCTGACCGCGCAGTTCGTGCTGGGGTCGGCGGTCATCGGGCAGACGGCGCTGGGGTTCGCGCTGGCGTGGGTGATGCGCGACCGCACCGGCCCGCTGCGGCGGCTGGTGGAGGGGCTGGTGCTGCTGGCGTGGATCCTGCCGGGCTCGGTGATCGCGTTCCTGTGGATCGCGCTGCTGGACCGCGACGCCGGGACGCTGAACGCGCTGCTGGGCACGCCCGGCACCGCGTGGCTGCTGGACCACCCGATGGCGTGCGTCGTCGTGTTCAACATCTGGCGCGGCACGGCGTTCTCGATGATGCTCTACGGCGCGGCGCTCGGGAACGTCCCGCCCTCGCACCTGGAGACCGCGCGGCTGGCGGGCGCCTCCACCTGGCAGACGCTGCGCGACGCGGTGCTGCCGCACGTCCGCGGGCACCTGCTGACGAGCCTGCTGCTGGTCAGCCTGTGGACCTTCAACGACTTCACGCCGTTCCTCATCACCGCCGGAGGCCCCGACCACCGCTCGGAGATCCTGTCGGTGTACGTCTACCGCACCGCGCTCGGCGACGGGCGGCTCGGCTTCGGCGCGGCCGTCTCGCTCATCATGATCCTCATCAACCTGGCGATCGCGCTGCTGTACCTGCGGACGCTGCGCGAGCGGGGCCGCCGCGCGGAAGGGGCGGCCTGATGGTGCGGGCGGTGCTGCGGCGGATCGGGTTCGCGACGTTCCTGTCGGCGGTGCTGGGGTTCTTCGCGCTGCCGCTGCTGTGGCTGGCCTCGGCCCCGTTCGACGCCAGCCCCGAGATCGCCGTGTCGGTGCCGGAGTTCACCCTGCGCAACTTCCGCGAGCTGCTGGACCGGCCCCAGGCGCTCGCCTCGCTGCGCAACTCGGCGCTGCTGGCGGCCGGGACCACCGCGCTGGTGGTGGCGAGCGCGGCGCTGGCGGCCTACGCGCTCAGCCGGGTGCGGGTGCCCGGCCGCGACGCGCTGCTGTACCTGCTGCTCCTGCTGTCGTCGATCATCACCGGGACGGCGGCGATGGTGCCGGTGTTCCTGCTGGCCTTCAACCTGCACCTGATCGACTCGCGGCTCGGGGTGGTCCTGGTGCTGACCGGCGGGCTGCTGCCCACCGCGATCTTCATCCTCAAGGACTTCACCGACGCCGCCCCGCCCTCCTACGAGGAGGCCGCCCGGGTGTTCGGCGCGACGCCGCTGCAAGTGCTGCGGCACGTGGTCGCGCCGGTGATCCGGCCGGGCCTCGCGACCGTCGCGGTGTGGACGGCCGCGCAGGTGTGGGGCGACTTCCTGATGCCGTTCCTGCTGCTGCGCGACCCGGACAAGGCCCCGGCGGCGGTGGCGGTCTACACCTTCTACACCGAGGGAGGCCAGCCGGACCTGCGGCTGATCTCGACGTTCTCGCTGCTGTACGCCCTGCCGGTGGTGGCCGTGTACCTGCTGGTCAGCCGCCGCTACGGGATGCGCTTCCACGGAGGGATCAAACGCTGATGGCAGGCGACCGATGGCGGGCATAGCGCTGCGCGGACTGACCAAGGACTACCCGGGCGGGGTGCGGGCGGTGGACGGCCTGGACCTCGACATCGCCGACGGCGAGTTCTTCGCGCTGCTCGGGCCGTCCGGCTGCGGCAAGACCACGCTGCTGCGCAGCGTCGCCGGGCTGGAGACCGTCGGCTCCGGAACGGTCCGCATCGGCGGCGCCGACGTGACCCGCGTGCCGCCCGGCCGCCGCGACGTGGGCATGGTGTTCCAGGACTACGCGCTGTTCCCGCACATGACGGTGGCCGACAACATCGCCTACCCGCTGCGCATCAAGAAGGTCGGGCGCGGCGAGCGGCGCGCGGCCGCCGGGGAGGTGGCCGCCGAACTGGGGCTGGACGGGCTGCTGGCCCGCCGCCCCGGGGAGCTGTCGGGCGGGCAGCAGCAGCGCGTGGCGCTGGCGCGGGCGATGGCGGCGCGGCCCCAGGTGTTCCTGCTGGACGAGCCGCTGTCCAACCTGGACGCCCGGCTGCGGCTGGAGGCGCGGACCTTCCTCAAGCGCCTGCAGCGCGAGCTCGGCGTCACCACCGTCTTCGTCACCCACGACCAGGCCGAGGCGCTCGCGATGGCCGACCGGATGGCGGTGATGCGCGACGGGCGCGTGGAGCAGGTCGGCACCCCGGCGGAGGTGTTCCGGCGCCCGGCCAACCTGTTCGTGGCCTCGTTCATCGGGTCCACGCCGATGAACCTGCTGCCCGCGCGCGCCGCCGGGGAGGGCATCGAGGCAGGGGGAGCGGTGCTGGCCCATCCCGCGCCCGGGGTGACGGACGGCGAGCTGGTGTACGGGGTGCGGCCCGAGTACCTGGAGGGCTCGGCCGAACCGGTCGAAGGCGCGTTCCACGGCCGTGTCGCCGTCGTGGAGAACCTGGGTAGTACGTCCTTGGTGACCATCGACACGGGGGATTCCGACCGAGCGGGGGAGCTGGTGCACGTGGTCGTCGGCGAAGGGCGCGAACCCGGCCCCGGAACGCGGTTGTGGGCCCGGCCCCGTCCCGGCCGCGCGCTGCTGTTCCGCGACGGGGAGCTGGCGGGCGCGGCCGGGACGGCGGTGTGATGGCCGAGGAGACCGTGCTGCGGGGCCGCTGGACGCTGGAGGACCGGGTGGCCGCGCCGCTGCGCGGGCTGCCGTTCGAGGTGCGGCCCGGCACGGCCGCGATCACCGTGCGGCTCGCGCACGAGGGCGGCGTCCTCGACCTGGGCTGCGAGGGGCCGGAGGGGTTCCGCGGCTGGTCGGGCGGGGCGCGCGACGAGTACACGGTCACGGCCGGGTGGGCGACGCCCGGCTACCTGCCCGGCGAGCTCGAACCGGGGGTGTGGCAGGTGTGGCTCGGGCTGCACCGCGTCCCGCCCGAGGGCGTGCCGTACGAGGTCACGGTCATCACGTCGGACGCCGCGCCGCCGTCCCCGGCGACGGCGCACCCGCCGCCCCCGGCGTCCCGCCCGGCGCGCCGCGACCTGCCCGCGCCTGCCGGGACGCGCTGGCTGGCCGGCGACCTGCACGCCCACACCGTGCACAGCGACGGCACGCTGACCGTGTCCGAGCTGGCCGCGCTCGCGGCCGCGCAGGGGCTCGACTTCCTCGCCGTCACCGACCACAACACCGTCAGCCACCACGCCGAACTGCCCGCCGCCTCCCGGCGGGCGGGCGTGGCGCTGGTGCCGGGCCAGGAGGTCACCACCGACCTCGGGCACGCCAACGTGTTCGGCGACGTGGGCTGGGTGGACTTCCGCCGCCCGTCCGCCGACTGGGCCGCGCACGGCGGCCTGATGTCGGTCAACCACCCGCTCAGCGGCGACTGCGCCTGGCGGCGGCCGATGCCGCCGGAGGCGCGGCCCCGGTTCGTGGAGGTGTGGCACTCCTCGTGGTGGGACCGCACCTGGGGCGCGCCGCTGTCGTGGGCGGAGCTGTGGCGGCCGGACGTCGTCCCGCTCGGCGGCAGCGACTTCCACGACCCCGCCCAGCACAAGACGTTGGGCGAGCCGACCACCTGGGTGCTCGCGGAGGACTCCGGGCCCGGCGCCGTGCTGGCCGCGATGGCGGCCGGGCGCGTCGCGGTCTCGGCGGGCCGCGAAGCGCCGGTGCTGCTGCGGGTGGACGACGAGCTGCTCGCCCTGGACGCCGACGGCACCGTGCTGGTCCGCCCGGACGGCCGCCGCCACGCGGTGCGCGGCGACCGGGCCCGGCTGCCCGCCGCCCCCGGCGCCCACCACCTGGAGAGCGCCCGCAACGAGGTGATCGCCCTATGCGGCTGACTTCTGGCACCCCGGCGACGATCGTGGTCGTCCCCCACACCCACTGGGACCGCGAGTGGTACCTGCCGTTCCAGCGGTTCCGGCTGCGCCTGGTCGCGCTGCTGGACGCGGTGCTCGACCGGATGGAGGCCGACCCGCGCTGGCACTTCACCCTCGACGGGCAGATGGCCGCCGTGGACGACTACCTGGAGATCCGCCCCGAGCGCCGCGACCGGCTGGCCGCGCTCGTGCGGTCGGGGCGGCTCGCGGTCGGGCCGTGGCAGATCCTGCACGACGAGTTCCTGTGCTCGGGCGAGACCATCGTCCGCAACCTGGAGCTGGGCCTGCGCCGCGCCGCCGAGCTGGGCGCGGCGATGCCCGTCGGCTACCTGCCCGACCAGTTCGGCCACTGCGCGCAGACCCCGCAGATCCTGCGGCGGGCCGGGATCGTGCACGCGTGCGTGTGGCGCGGCGTGCCGGAGGCCGTGACGGGGACGGTGTTCGCGTGGGAGTCGCCGGACGGCAGCGCCGTGCGCACCCGCTACCTGCCCGAGGGCGGCTACGGCAACGCGGCCGCGCTGTTCGAGGACCCGGCGCTGCTGGCCCGCCGCGCGGCCGACCTCGCCGAGCGGATGGGGGTCTGGCAGCCGGGCGGCGGCCCGGTCCTGGCGATGTACGGCTCCGACCACGCCGCGCCCGCGCCGGACCTGGCCGACCGGCTCGACGCGTCCGGGCTGCCGATGCGGATGGACACCCTGGCGGGCTTCTTCGCGGCCGAAGACACCGACACAGCGGGCCTTCCTCGCATTAAGGGCGAACTGCGCTCACACGCCCGCGCCAACATCCTCCCCGGCGTGCTGTCGGCGAGGATGCCGCTGAAACAGGCGATGGGCCGTGCCGAACGCCTCGTGGAGCGCTACGCCGAGCCCCTGGACGCGCTGTGGTGGTCGGGGTCGGCGCGGCGCTTCCTGGACATGGCCTGGCGGAGGCTGATCGAGGTGAGCTGCCACGACTCGGTGACCGGCTGCGGCAGCGACGAGACCGCCGAGCAGGTGGCCGCGCGCACGGCCGAGGCCGGGCAGCTCGGCCGGGCGGTGTGCGACCTGGTGACCTCGGGCCTGGCGGCGGCGGTGCCGGTGGACGGGCACCTGGTGTTCAACCCGGCCCCGGCGCGGCGGGCGGGCCTGGTCGTGCTGGACGTGCCCGGCGACACCCCGCCGGCGGCGCTGCGGGACGCCTCGGGCGCGGTCGTGGCGGCCCAGGCGCTGGAGTCGGCCCCGACCGTGCTGGACGACTCGGTGCACCCGGCCGAGGACCTGCCGATGGTCCTGAGCCGGGTGTACGGGCGGGTGCTGTTCGGCCAGGAGGTGCGCGACTGGTCGGTGGACGGCCGGACCCTGACCTTCCACGTGACGCGGCGCGCCGAGGGGCCCTTCGACGTCGCCGACGTGGCGGAGGCGCTGCGCGGCGCGCAGGGCGACTGGCGGGTGCGCATCCTGGCCGACCCCCGGCACACGGTGGCGGCGCTGGTGGAAGCGCCGCCGCTGGGCGTCACATCCGTACGGGCCGACCCGGCGGCGCCCGCGCCCGAGGTCACCGCGCCCGTCCGCGCCGGGGAGGGCGTCCTGGACAACGGCCTGCTGCGGGTGGAGGCGCGCGGGGACGGCACGCTCGCCCTGCGCACGCCCGACGGCCGCGTGATCGAGGGCCTGGCCCGCCTGGTGGACGGCGGCGACCTCGGCGACACCTACAACCACGCCCCGCCCGCGCGGGACCGGCTGGTCGAGGCGCCGCTCGCCGCGCGGCTGGAGCCGGTGTGGAACGGCCCGCTGGTGGCGGCGTTCGACCTGGTGCGCACCTACCGCTGGCCGGCCGCCGGGGACCCGTTCGCCGACGCCCGCACGGCGGCCGAGGAGGAGGTCGCGGTCACGACCCGGGTGGAGCTGCGGGCGGGCGAGCCGTTCCTGCGCCTGGGGATCGCGTTCGACAACCGCTGCGCCGACCACCGGGTGCGGCTGCACCTGCCGCTGCCGCGCGAGGCGCGCTCGTCGTTCGCCGAGGGCCAGTTCGCGGTGGTGGAGAGGGGCCTGACCGCCGAGGGCGGCTTCGGCGAGCGCCCCCTGCCGACCTTCCCGGCCTCGGGCTTCGCGGCCGCGGGCGGCCTGGCGGTGCTCCTGGAGCACGCGGCCGAGTACGAGGTCGCGGACGGCGAGCTGGCGGTGACGCTCCTGCGCTCGGTCGGCTACCTGTCCCGCGACCGCAACGCCTACCGCGACCAGCCCGCCGGACCCCAGCTGGCCACCCCGGGCGCGCAGTGCCGGGGCGAGCACGCCGTGAGCCTGGCCGTCATGCCGTACGCGGGCGACCGGCCGGGCGACGAGGTGCTGGAGGCGGCCGAGACCTACCGGTACGACCTGCTCACCTCGCCCGGGTACGGCCCGCGCGACGCCGCGACGCCGCCCGCCCGCGCGGGGCTGGAGGTGTCCGGGCCGGGCGTGGTGCTGACGAGCCTGCGCGAGCGGGACGGCTGGATCGAGGCGCGGATGGTGGCCGAACGCCCCGAGCCGACGGCCGCGGTGCTGCGCGGCGCGTTCGGCGAGGCGACCCGCGCCGACCTCCTGGGCCGCCCGGCCGAGCCCCTGCCGGTCGCGCACGGCGAGACGACCGTGCCGCTGCGCCCGTGGGAGATAGCGACCGTCCGCCTGCGCCCGGCCCCCTGAACGGCGGGCGTCAGAGCTTCACGGTGGCGCGGCGGGCGGCCTCGTCGGCGGCCATCGCCGCCCCCACGATCCCGGCGTGGTTGACCAGGGCGGCGGGCACGATCGGCGCCCGCACCCCCTCGATCAGCGGCAGGAACCTGTCGGCCTTCTTGCTCACCCCGCCGCCCACGATGATCAGCGAGGGGGAGATCAGCGCCTCCAGGCGGACCAGGTACTCGCTCAGCCGCTCGGCCCACTTGTCCCAGCTCAGGTCGTGGTCCTCGCGCACCTTGGCGGACGCGCGGTGCTCGGCGTCCTTGCCCCGGATCTCCAGGTGCCCGAACTCGGTGTTGGGCACCAGCACCCCGTCGGTGAACAGCGCGCTGCCGATCCCGGTGCCCAGCGTGAGCACCACCACCGTGCCCTTGCGGCCGCGCCCGGCGCCCAGCCGCATCTCGGCGATCCCGGCGGCGTCGGCGTCGTTCAGCACGGTGACCGCCCGCCCGGTGGCCTCGGCGAACAGCGCGGCGGCGTCGGTGCCGATCCACGACTTGTCCACGTTGGCCGCCGACAGCGTCACCCCGCCGATCACCACGCCGGGGTAGGTGACCCCCACCGGGCCGTCCCCGCCGAAGTGCGCGGTGATCTCCGTGAGGACCGCCGCCACGGCCGAGGGCGTGGCCGGGTGCGGGGTCTCCACGCGCAGCCGGTCCGCGGTGAACTCCCCGGACGCCAGGTCCACCGGCGCGCCCTTGATCCCCGATCCGCCGATATCGATACCGAGCATGTTCATGGCCTACCCTTGCCCGATCTCCGGCGGACTAAAGGAACGGCCAAGGGTCGGCCGCGCTCAGGCCGCGAAGCCGCCGTCCACGGCGATGGCGGCCCCGGTCACGTAGTCGCCGCCCGGCCCCGCCAGGTGCGCCACCATCGAGGCGATGTCGTCGGGGCGGGCGTAGCGGCCGAGCGCGGTCAGCGACCGCTCGTGGTCGGCGCCGGGGGAGTCGGCCGGGTTCATCTCGGTGTCGGTCGAGCCCGGCTGCACCACGTTGACGGTGATGCCGCGCGGTCCCAGGTCGCGGGCCAGGCCGCGGGTGAGGCCGAGCAGCGCGGACTTGCTGGTGGCGTACAGGGTCCAGCCGGGGTCGGGGACCCGCTCGGCCAGGCTGCTGCCGATGTTGATGATCCGCCCGCCCGGCCCCAGGTGCCGCGCGGCGGCCTGGGCGGCCACGAACGCCGCCCGGACGTGGACCGCGAGCACCTGGTCGACCTCCTCGGCCCGGACCTCCTCCAGCGGCCCGTAGGGGGCGATCCCGGCGTTGTTGACCAGGATGTCGAGCCGCCCGAACGCGGCCGCGGCCGCCGTGACGGCCCCGGTGACCTGCGCGGGGTCGGCGGAGTCGGCTGGCAGCGCGAGGCCGCGCCGCCCCGCGGCCTCCACCTCCCGCACGACCTGCCGGGCCCGGTCGGCGCCGCGCACGTAGGTCACCGCCACGTCCGCGCCCGCGGCCGCCAGTCGCCGCGCGATCGCCGCGCCGATGCCGCGGCCGCCCCCGGTCACCAGCGCGGCCCGTCCCGTCAACTCGCCCATGCGAAGCTCCAAGCTTTAAGTGGAGAAGTTTCCGCTTAATCTAAACGGAGAACTCTCCGGATGCAAGGGCAAGCGGAGAACCCTCCGGTAACCTGCACGGGTGACACCGCACGGGACCTCCGGGCGCGCGCGCCCCGACCTGCCGCTGGCGGCCCGCCCGCCCGCCGAGCGGGCCGACGCCGCCCTGAACCGCCGCCGCATCCTCGCCGCCGCCGCCGAGCTGCTGGCCGCGCGCGGCCCCGAAGGGCTGTCGATGGACGAGGTGGCGCGCGCGGCGGGCGTCGGCGTCGGGACCGTCTACCGCCGCTTCGGCGACCGCGCGGCCCTGGTCTACGCCGTGATCGACGACCGCGAGCGCGAGTTCCAGGCCGCGTTCCTGTCCGGGCCGCCGCCCCTCGGCCCCGGCGCGGCCCCGGCCGACCGCGTCCGCGCGTTCCTGCACGCGCTCGCCGACCGCACCGAGGCCCAGGCCGACCTGCTGCTCACCGCCGAGATGGACTCGGCCGACGCCCGCTTCCGCGACGGCGCGTACGGGCTGTACCGCGCCCACCTGGCGATGCTGCTGGCGGCCCTGCGCCCCGGCGCCGACGCCGAGTACCTGGCCGACGCGCTGCTGGCGCCCCTGGCGGCCAACCTGTTCCTGCACCAGCGCCGGACGCGCGGCATGGGCCTGGACCGCGTCAAGAGCGGCCTGGACGCCCTGCTCGCGGGAATCGACCCCCGTTAGGTCTTATGTGATCGGGCTCACCCCGCCAGACTGGAGGCCGTGAACGACTTCGACGTACTGGTGCTCGGGTCGGGGCCCGGCGGGCAGCGCGCGGCGATCGCCGCCGCCAAGCTCGGCCGGCGGGCGGCCGTCGTGGACCGCCGCAGCATGATCGGCGGGGTGTGCATCAACACCGGCACGATCCCGTCCAAGACGCTGCGCGAGGCGGTGCTCTACCTCACCGGCCTCAGCCAGCGGGAGCTGTACGGCCAGAGCTACCGGGTCAAAGAGGACATCACGGTCGCCGATCTGGGGATGCGCACCCAGCACGTCATCGGCCGCGAGGTCGACGTGATCCGCAGCCAGCTGGCCCGCAACCGGGTGACCATGCTGCCGGGCCACGGCCGCTTCCTGGAGCCGCACGTGGTGGGGGTCTCGGGCGGCGAGGACCGCGAGCTGAAGGTCACCGCCGACAAGATCGTCATCGCCACCGGCACCCGGCCCGCCCGGCCCGACACCGTGGAGTTCGACGAGCAGACCGTGATCGACTCCGACGGCATCATCCACCTGGAGCGCATCCCCGAGACCATGGTGGTGGTCGGCGCCGGGGTGATCGGCATCGAGTACGCCTCGATGTTCGCCGCCCTCGGCACCAAGGTCACCGTGGTGGAGCGGCGCGACCGCATGCTGGAGTTCGCCGACCTGGAGATCGTCGAGGCGCTCAAGTACCACCTGCGCGACCTGGCGGTGACCTTCCGGTTCCGCGAGACCGTCGCCTCGGTGGAGCGCTACGCGCGCGGCGCGATGACCGTCCTGGAGAGCGGCAAGCGCATCCCCGCCGACACCGTCATGTACTCGGCCGGACGGCAGGGCATGACCGACGACCTCGGCCTGGAGGCCGCCGGCCTGTCCGCCGACCACCGGGGCCGGATCAAGGTGGACGCCGACTACCGGACCGAGGTGCCGCACATCTACGCCGTCGGCGACGTGATCGGCTTCCCGTCGCTGGCGGCCACCTCGATGGAGCAGGGACGGCTCGCGGCCCACCACGCCTGCGGTGAGCCGGTCGCCGAGATCCACGCCCTGCAGCCGATCGGGATCTACACCATCCCCGAGATCAGCTTCGTCGGCCGTACCGAGGACGAGCTGACCGAGGCCAAGGTGCCCTTCGAGGTGGGGGTGTCGCGCTACCGCGAGCTGGCGCGCGGCCAGATCATCGGTGACTCCTACGGGATGCTGAAGCTGCTGGTGTCCCCCGAGGACCGCCGCCTGCTGGGCGTGCACGTCTTCGGGACCGGAGCTACCGAACTGGTGCATATCGGGCAGACCGTGATGGGCTGCGGAGGCACCGTGGACTACCTGGTCAACGCGGTGTTCAACTACCCGACGCTGGCCGAGTCCTACAAGGTGGCGGCGCTGGACGCGATGAACAAGATGCGCCACCTGGCGCGGCTGGGCGAGTGAGGGGTCACGACTGCCAGAGCAGGGTCTCCAGTTCGGCGTCGATGTCGATGCACTCGCCCTCCTGACCGGCCGGCACCGCCTGGTAGGTGCGGTGCAGGAAGTCGGCCAGCGGGGAGAGGGGCACCTCGAACAGCGCGTCGCCGAACGGCGAGGACAGCGCGATGTTGAGGGAGTCGTCGTCCTCGCCCTCGGCGGGCCAGACCTCCACGTCGCCGTCCCCGACCCGTCGCACGATCCCGACGGTGAGCAGCTCCCGAGCGAAGATCCACTCAACCGGCTCGTCGTCGCCCACGTAGAAGGCCATCCTGATGGCGTACGGGTCGTCGGCCGCGTACTCCAGGCCGGCGAGCAGGGGGACGGTCGTGCGGTCGGGGACGACGAGACGGAGGCCCAGTTCGGCGGACACGGTGGTGCTGCTGTTCATGGCCATTCCTTCAGACGTCGGTCCCGCTTGCGCGCGGGCGCTCCGGTGGGTGCTTCACTCCCTCCCACGGATGTCCCCGCGATCTATGACGCGTAACGGAGGGAAGTTGTGGGAACATTCCGCCGCCGGGCCAGTGTGTGATCTATCTCACGTAGCGAAAAGTGCCCCCTGACCTGGGCAGAAGCGGACAATTGCCCGCCGACACCGAGACTGGAATCTGCGATCACCGGGCGCCGCGCGCCGCCCTGTGCAAGGATCGCCGTGGCCGTATTGCCAGCCGAACCCGAGCAATCTCGGAGCCTTCCTGGCATAGGGTAATTCCGTGGCGATAAACCATGAAGAGAGAACACCCCCGGCCGAGGAGCCCGGACCGCTGAACCGGTTCCGCGAGCGCGTCCGCCGCAACCCCATGCTCAACACCGCCTGGCGCCTCGGCGTCTTCACCGTCGGCATCACCGTCCTGGCCGGCGGCCTGGTGATGATGGTGGCGCCGGGCCCCGGCATCCTCGGCATCATCGTGGGCCTGGCGATCCTGGCGACCGAGTTCGCCTGGGCCCAGCGCGCCCTGCACCACGCCAAACAGGCGGCCGAGCGCGCCAAGGAGAAGGCCCTGGACCCCCGCAAGAAGCGGCGCAACACGATCATGGCCGTGCTCGGCGGGCTGCTGGCGGGCGCGGCGGTGATCGCGTACCTGGTGGTCTACGACTTCCACCTGCCCTGGAACATTCAGGACTGGACCCCCTGGGCCTGATACGCAGAGCGAAGGTCCATCACTTAACGTGATGGTATGCCCGTCGACCTGCAGAAGCCGTCCCACGCCCGCCGCCGCACCGGCCGTGAGCACTGGGCTGCCTTCCGCCGGTCGCCGTTCGTCCCGGCGGTCGTGCTGCTGTTCATCCTCGCCGCGGCCGCCGGACTGTTCGCCGGCTCCTACACCTACGCGCTGGCGAACCCGACGCCCCGCCACGTCCCGATGGCGGTCACCGGCGACCCGCCGCGCGACCTGTACCGGGCCATGGACCGCGAGCTGAACGCCACCCTCGTGGTGCAGACCTACCCGGACTACGCGCGGGCCCGCCAGGCGCTGGAGGAGCAGCGCGAGTTCGCGATCCTGACCTCCGACACCCTGGACGTGGCGAGCGCGGCGGGCTCCTCGGTCGCGCGCCTGCTGTCCCAGGCGGCCCACCGGGCGGACCCGAGCCTGAAGGTCCGCGACATCAAACCCCTCCAGCGGACCGATCCCCAGGGCCTGGCGATCTTCTACATCTCCCTGGCCGCCGTGATCATCGGCTTCGTGGGCGCGATCCAGTTGAGCGTCCACGCCAAGGCCCTCAACGCGGGCGAGCGCATCGCGTTCACCGCCGCCTACGCGGCCCTGGGCGCCCTCGCCATCGTCGCGGCCGTCGACTGGCTGCTGGGCGTCCTGGACCTGCCCCTGCCCGAATCATGGTTCATCCTGGCCCTGACCATGTTCACCAGCGGCATGGTCTTCACCATGTTCAACACCCTGTTCGGCCGCTGGGCCATGATCCCGACCTGGGGCCTGATGGTCCTGCTGGGCAACCCCTCCTCGGGCGGCGCGGTCTCCTGGCCCCTGCTGCCCTCGGCCCTGGGCCACCTCGGCCGCTGGCTGCCCCCGGGCGCCTCGGTGAACGCCCAGCACACGGCGATCTACTTCGGCGACCACCAGCACGCCCTGCCCTTCGCGACCCTGTTCGCCTGGGCCCTGGTCTCGACGGCCGTCTTCGTGATCTGGCGCCACCGCCACCCCGGCGGCCGCGACACGACCCCGGCCCACGCGGCGGCCTGAACGCACGATGCGCGAACACCGCCGAACATGCGCTAGAGTTCTCGATGTCGGGAACGCCGCAAGGCGGGAACGACAGGCCACCGGGGCGATTAGCTCAGTGGGAGAGCGCTTCGTTCACACCGAAGAGGTCACTGGTTCGAACCCAGTATCGCCCACCCTGGTCAAACAGGCCGGTCCCATAGCGGGACCGGCCTTTTGCGTTCCCCGAGTGGCTAACTGCGTGACTAAGCGCCGTGATCGGCGTCGGGGAAGATGTCGTCCATGGCGGTGGCGGCCTCCTCCATCACCGGCCGGATCTGCTGCCGGTAGACCTTCTCGGTGACCCCGGTCCCGTCGTGGCCCACCAGCCGGGAGATCTGCTCCAGCGTCACCCCGTTGTCGGACAAGATCGACACGAAGCTGTGCCGCATCTCCTGCGGCGTCCACTCGGCACCCACCAGCCCGGCCCGGCCGATCACGCGCCGGAACTCCCGCCGCACGTTGCCGGCCGCCAGGGCCGTGCCGGTCCGGGTGGCGAACACCAGCCCGGTGTCCTGCCAGTCGTCCCCGGCCGCGGCCCACTGCACGGCCTGGCGGTCCCACTGCGCACGCAGCGTCTCGATGCACCGCTTGGGCAGCTTCAGGGTGCGGCGGGACTTGCGGGTCTTGGTGTCCCCGCCGACCCGCTCGGACCGCCAGACGTAGATCCCGAACTGCTCGTGCTCCCAGCCCAGGTCGGCCACCGACGCCCAGACCTTCCGCTTTTCGTCGTAGGCGACCACGTGGGGCCAGGTGAGCGCCCGCACCTCCTCGGTGCGGGCGCCGGTCAGCAGCGACACCACGATGTAGGCGCGCAGCCACACCTTGGCCGTCTCGGCGGCCTCCAGCACCGCCACCGCCTGGGCGAACGTCAGCGCCTTGGAGGGGCGGCCCGGCCGCCCCTCGGGCAGCTCGCACAGCAGCGCCACGTTGCGCTTGACCTTGTCGCGCGCCTGCGCCCGAGTGATCGCCCGGCGCAGGATCGACCGCAGCTCGCGCAGGGTGCTGGTGGCCACCTGCTGCGCCTTGAGCGCCAGCCAGCGGTCCACCTCATCGGCGGTCAGGTCGCGCAGCTTGCGGGCGCCCAGCTCGGGGATGACGTGCTTGCCCGCGAGTTGCCCGAGCTTTTCCCGCGTGCTGGGGGCCCGGCCCGCCAGGCCATATTTCAGCCAGTCCTGCACCGCGGCGGTCACGGTGTAGTTCGGGGCGGAGGGCGTCACGCCGTCCTCCAGATCGCGCACCAGCTCGCGGAGCCTGTCCCTGGCCTTGGTCTTGGTCCGGCCGCTGCGCCGGCGGACGATGCGCTTGCCCGCCGGGGTGTAGCCGATGGTGACCTCGGCGATCCAGCGCTGGCGCTTCTCGCTCCAGTACAGGCCGCCGTCGCCACGGCTGCGGCGCTTACCGTCCTGGGAACGACCCTTGGCGGGTGCCTGCTCTTCCTGGGACTCCTCGTTGGGGTCCTCGGGGTCGATGGGGGCGGCGGGCATGTCAGGCGGCCTCCGCCTCGTTCTCCAGGAGCCGGACGTACTCGGTGATGGCCCAGGAAGGCACCATCCGGATGCCGCCCTCCCTGACGGTGCGAAGCCGACCCGCGCGGATCAGCTCGTACACCTTGCTCCTGCTGAACGGCAGCAGCTCGACCACTTCGCTGATGCGGTACAGCGGCTTGTCGAGCCGCACGCCGCTGTTCTCGGGCATGGCGATGTTCCTCCTACAGGTGGTGTTCGGACCGGTTGACGTCGGCGCGATGAAGGCGGGGGAGTGATGACGGACCGTGTACCGCAAGAGATCGGGTTTGCGTGTGCTGTGTGGGAGGGGCTGAAACATCTCGGCAACCCGGCATCTCGGCATTTGTGGCTGTGAGCTGCGGTGATGGTTGCCGAGATGGCGGCGATCGGGTCCGATCCATCTCGGCAACCAGGGGTCATCTCGGCAGCGTGTGCCGAGTTGCCGAGATCGGTGTTTGGCGGAGTGGTCTATCTCGGCAGGCATCGGTGCTGGTGAGCGGCGGGTTTGCCGAGTTGCCGGGTTGCCGAGATGTTTCAGCGGGTTTGGTGCCGGGTCAGCCATGGTGTTCGACCCAGAACACGTTGCGGTTGCCCCGTTCGTGTTTGGCTGAGCGGATGACGTAGTCACCGCGCCAGCGCCCGACCTGGCCGGTCAGCAGGCGGCCCAGGGACAGGGAGTTGGGCAGGCGGCCGGTGTGGGTGGTGATGAACTGGCCTTCCCACCGGTCTTCCTCGGCGAAGCCGATGCGGTCGGGTTCGCCGGAGGCGCGCAGTTCGGCGGCGGTCATCTGCTGGGAGCCATGTAGGTGGTGCCAGCAGGCCAGGAAGGCGTGCCAGCGGGTTTCGTCCTCATCGATGCTGCGGACGTCGGCGGCGTTGGCCAGGAACCCGTCGATGCCGTGGTGGGCCAGGAACCCGCCGAGAGCTTGCGCCCACGGGGTGAACTGGCGCATGGCGAGCTGCCGGCCGAAGGTGTCGGCGCGCGGGGCGCCGGCTCGGGTCCAGTCGAGCACGAGAACCAGCAGGTGCCACAGGACGGTGAGCTGGTTGGCGGGGTTGGTGATCCACTGGTCCAGGTGGGGGATGCCGAACCGGGACTGGTCGCGCTGTTCGGGGCGGGGCATGTTGGGGTCCAGGTGGACGCGGACGGTGCGGGAGGCCATGTCTCCGCCGACCTGGAGGTTGTTGCCGGTGGCCATCCAGAGCCGGTCGTTGACGGTGGCGATGTTGCGGGAGGCGCCGAGCTGGCGGTCGGACCACACGCCGGTGGTGACCAGCAGCGCCAGGGTGGCCGAGTCGATGACGGTGCCTTCGGCCAGGTTGTCCCACACCACCACGCCGACCTGTTCGGCCAGCACGGCGGTGATGGACTTGCGTAGCTCTTCCTCGGTGTAGGCCCAGGGGATGACGCGCTGGCCGTAGAGCATGCCGGGGCCGCCGGTGAGGATGGACTTGCCGGAGGCGGGCATGGTCGCGTCGATCAGCGCGAACGGCGTCAGCGAGCGGGTGAAGTGCCGCAGGATCGGGGTGACCAGCAGCGCGATGTAATTGGCCCGGTCGGCGGCGCTGGCCCAGGGGAAGTCGCGCAGGAACCGGTCCAGCAGGAACGCGCGGGCTTCGGCGACCTGCTGGGCGGTGGGCTCGTCGGGCACCGGCGGCAGATCTACTTTGGAGGCCAGGTACAGGCCGGTGGCCGGGTCGTAGCCGGGGTGCTGGAGCAGGGTGCCGTCGCGGCGCAGCACCGGCGCGCCGATCACCCCGCGCAGCGGCAGCAGGCCGGGCCAGGTCTTGCCGGCCAGCACCGACGACAGGATGTCGCGCGGCGGGGTGATCTCCTCTTCATAGTGCTCGACTCCGCCGTTGCCGTCGCGGCGGGACCGCATCCGGTAGACGTAGGCGTGTTCGGCCAGCAACCCGGCCAGGGTGGCGGGGGTGATGGGGCTGGCGGTGTGCGGCAGCGGCGAGTCCTCGTCGGCGGCCGGGCTGGACTGCCCGCCTGAGACGGTCTCCATGTGGACCAGGGCCCCGGCCGACACGTAGGTGTCGGGCAGCAGGTTGCCGGCCAGCGCGGCTTTGAGCACGCGGATGGTCTCGGGGCCGGAGCCGACGTGCAGCCGCGGCGGGGTGTGCTCTTGAGTCATGCGGGGACCTTCCGGGGACGGTTGGCGCCGGCGCGGAACCCGGACCGGATGGTCCGCAGGGCCGGGACCTGGCCCTGGCCGGTGCGCACGGCGGCGTCCAGTAGCAGTTGCTCGGTGTGGTCGGCGTCCAGCGCGCCCCCGGCCACGAGCTGGCCCAGGGCGACCGCGGCGCCGTACAAGGTGGTGTTGCGGCGGCCCTGGGGGGCGGCGGCGATGGCTTCCAGGCTGGCGGTGACGGCGGCGTCCAGGTAGGCGCCGCGGCGGCCGGTGGCCAGCTCCACCACCACTGGGCGTTGCGGCGGCAGCGGGGCCGGGCGCAGCCGGTCGGCCAGCCAACTCGGCAGCGGCGCCGGGTCGGGGGTGTGGATCGCCTGGTAGGGGCCGGTGCCGTCGGGCAGGTCCACGAAGCTGCCCGGGGCGACGACGTATCCGCCGTCGCCCCGGGTGTCGATCTTCCAGCCCAGGCCGTTGCCGTGGTCGTCTGAGGTGTTGCCCAGCCGCACCCCGTCGGGGGCGGCGAAGTACAGGTGGAACCCGCCGCGGCGGGTGCGGACCTGGAAGGTCTCCAGCGGCATCGGCTGACCGGCGTCCGCGCAGACCAGCGCGAACACATCGGCCCCGTCACGAATGCCGGGCTTGGCCCAGTGGGGTGGTGGGTGCTTTCCGGGCTTGGGCACGTCCAGGTCCACCACCACCAGCTTCGACGGGCCGCAGGCGATCCCGACGTTGTAGGGGCGGTGCGCCCAGATCTGTCGGATGCAGGCCGGGTCGGTGGTGGCCACCTGCTTCCACCGCACTCCCTTGGGCGGGACCTTCTGCCCGACCGCCAGCGGGAACACGTGCCAGCCGCGGCGCGCACACGCCAACGCGGCGGCACCCGGATGCGGAACAGGACGAGTCATGCTGCTTCCTCGCCGGGCAACACGATCAGGCCCTCGGGGGTAACCACGAACTCGTGGGCGTGCTCGCACAGCCACAGGTCGCCAAGGCGATCGGGGTCGATGGCGGCCCAGCAGGTGAACGAGGTGCGGCAGATCGGGCAGTCGGGGCCGTCACTGACCGGCCACCACGTGGCTGGGATGGCCCAATCGGCGGGGCAGGTGCGGCAGCGCCAGACGGTGGCCTCGCCGCCGTCGAGCCGGTCGGCGGGGCCGATGAACACCACGTCGGCGGTGGTCTGGCAGGTGGGGCAGTCGGGCGGTTGCAGCGCCGGCCACAGGTCGGCCGGCGGGAACAGGTCAGCCATGACGGAGCCCTTCATGAGGGGCCAACAGGACAAAGCCCGGGACCGGTTGGCCGGTCCCGGGCAGCGGGGTGGTGTGGGATTGGCGGCGGTCGGGGGTCCAGTCGTGTGCAGAAGCCTCCGGGCGTGCTTTTGTGCGTGCCCGGAGGCTGGGGCTGATCAGGCGGCGTCGGGGACGGTGTCGGGCAGGGCGGTCCAGCGACGCCAGGCAGTGCGGTCGGCCTCGATCTCGTCGCGGTGGCGGTCGTCGGAGCGGCAGGGCTTGATGGCGCCGAAGAAGTGGTCGCCGCAGGTGATCACGGTTACGTCGTAATAGGAGCGGACGTCCAGGCGCTTGCCGGTGGTGCCGGGGGCGGCGGCGAAGCGGGCCAGCAGGTGCGGGTCCAGGAGGGTCGTCGGCGCGTCGGGGGCCTGGTCCATGTAGGGGGCCAGCAGGCTGCGCCAGCCCACGATGACGGCGCCGGAGGCGCGGATGACGTGTTCGGTGGGGGTGGCGTGGCGGTCGTAGTGGTGCAGCAGGTTCAGGCCGCCGGGGGTTAGTTCGATGGCCACCTGGTGGCGGGCGGCGATGGTGCGCAGCAGGGTACGAACCGCTGCCGCCGGCAGGGTCAGGGAGAAGTCGGCGACCGGCTGCTCCAAGGGGCGGCGGTGCACGCTCAGGGTGTAGCGGTCGGTGGCCATCAGGTACAGCGCGCCGTCGCGGACCTCCACGGCGATGTGGTTCAGGATGTGGTCGGGGTAGGGGCCGGTGGGCAAGTGCGGCAGGACAGGGACGAACAGTTCGCGCAGGGCGCGGCCGGTCAGCGGCCGTTCCACCAGTTTGTCGGCGGAGCTGGCGGTCGGCGCGGTGTTGGCCACGGTGGTCGGCATGGTGGTTTCCTTTCGGGTCGGCCGGACGATGCCGGTCAGCGGTTCTTGCGGCTGCGGGGGCAGGGGGCTTTGATGCGGGTCCAGATGCGGCGGCGCGGTGGGCGGTGAGGCCGTCCCGAATGGTCAGAGGTGGTCGCGCCAGCCGCGGGTGAACAGCACGCCGGTCTTGGCGGCGATGGCGTTGTCCAGGTCGATGTCCAGGACGGCGGCGGTGACGTAGGCGGTGATGACGACATCGGCCAGCTCTTCGCACACGTCGCTGAACGGGCCGGTGCGGCGGGCCTGGCCGGACCAGCGGCGGTAGGCGCCCACGAACTCGCCGACTTCCTCGGCCAGGGCCAGCGCTTGACGGTTCGGTGCGCCGTCGGCGTCGAAGCGGGCGCGCATCCGTTCGGCCAGCTCGGCGCCGAGCGCGGCCAAGCCGTCCGGGGATGCCGGGGCATTGCCGCGGGGAGTGGGGTCGGTCATCGCCGACCCCGGCGCTTGTTCTCGTTCTGCTTGTAGGGGGCGCGGGCGAAGGCGCGGTATTCGCGGGCGGTGCCGCCGCACCGGTCGCAGGCGCGAAAGGCGCCGGAGAACCAGGTGCCGCGGTGCTTGCCGGTGCCGTTGCAGTCGGGGCACGCCTTGAAGGGGTGGCGGCGCAGCGAGATACGCCAGCCGATCGCCCAGATGACGCCGAAGACCAGCAGCAGAAACCAGAACCCGGCGGCGCTGGTGTCCTCGGCGACCGGGGCGGGTGCCGAGGGGGACGGAGTGAGGGCGGACGGCAGCGGCGGGTGCAGGACGGTCCAGAGCATGTCGAGTGGTCTCCTCACGGCGGCGGGCAGGAAGACGAACCGCCTCTCGGCCGGGTGGCCGAGAGGCGGTTACAGGAAGGGATTCGGTGACAGATGGTGAGTGGCGGGCGATCCGCGTGAACTGTCCGGCGCGAACTGTCCAACTGTCCGGCGCGGTGTGCGTCGCGTCCACGTGCGCGCGTTGGGGCCGGTCGGACAGTTCGCGCCGGACAGTTCGCCGGACAGTTGGAGCGAAGGGGGTGCCCCTGCGCGCGGTTACGTGACGTGATCGTCGGGGGCGTGGTCGGGCAGGTAGTAGCGGGACGCCTTGCCGTTGCCGGCGCTGATGATGAGCCCGTCCTTGCGCAGGGCGCCCAGGTACTCGGACACAGTGGAGCGGCTCATCTTCAGGTGCGCCACCAGCTCATCCCGGCGAGCGCCCTTGGTGCCGCGCTCGGCCAGCAGGCCGGTGACGGCTTGGACGATCGTGTCGGGAACGGTGGCGCTCTCGATCCGCTTGTGGGCGGCGGTCAGGTCCTCCATCCGGGTGGCCTGTTCGGGCGGGGGGACGGTTTCGGCGATGAACTCGTCCAGCCGGTCCACCAGTCCCTTGGCGGCCTGGTTCACCGCGGCGTCGTCGGTGGGGTCGAACCCCCACCCCGAGTCGCGGCCGTCGTCTCCGGCGCTGGTGTCCAGCGGTGAGCCGGACGCGGGGGCGGGGTTGGTCGTCCGGCTGCCGATGGTGCCCTCACGGCCGTGGTCGCCGGGGACGGCGTTGGCGGGTCGGGCGGTGCTGGCGGCGGGGACGGGGTGGCGAGCGGCGTAGCCGGGAAGCCCGGCGGCGATGTGCGGTTCCAGGTGGGCGTCGGAGGGGCCGTAGGCGGCGGCCAGCGGCTGGACGACCTGGGGGTCGTACAGGGCGCGGGTGCGGCCGGCCTGCCAGATGCCGCCGCTCTTGGCCAGCAGGATGACTCCCTCGGCGCCGCTGCCGTAGGTGGACATGTCGGGGTAGCCGAGGTTCTCCCAGCCGGGGACGGCCTTGGCCATCTCCTTGGTGTCGGAGACCCGGCCCACGATCTTGGTGTAGGTGTTGGCGCTGCCTTCCTTGGTGCCGGTGTGCTGCACCACGTTGCGCTGCTTGGCGGTGATGGCGACCACGCCGCCGGACCGGCCGCGGCGGTGCACCTTGTCCAGGACGGGCTTGACGTCGTGGGCGATGGTCGAGTCCATGCCGGTGGCGGTGTCCTGCTCATCGATGATCAGCAGGATCACCGGGGCCTGCGGCGACGGCGTGTGGGTGCCGCCGGCGCAGGCGATCGCGCGCTCGTCCACCAGGACGTCGATCCAGTCCAGGATCTGCAGGGCCTTGTCCTGCTCTCCCACGCCGGCCGACTCGTGCAGGTGCGCCCCCCACAGGCTGGGGATGACGCCTTTGCCCAGGTCGATGGCGATGGTGAGCACGTCGTGGCACTCGGCGGCCTGCTGGACGATGTTGGACAGGGTGTTGGTCTTGCCGCCGCCGTTGGTGGCCACGATCTCCACGTGCCGGGCGCCGCCGGAGTCGAAGACGACCAGTTCCAGGTCCTCGCCGTTCTCGGGGTCGGTGCCCAGGACGAACGGGCTGTCCAGGACCGACCGGTGTGCCTTGGCCGCGGCCGGGTCGGCGACGACGGGGTGGGGCACTTCGGCGCGCCACAGGTCCACCAGCTGGATGGTGATCCAGGCGATCCGGGCGTTCTTGCGGTTGGCAGCGATGCGGACGGCGTCGGCGCCGATGCCGTAGCAGCGGGCGATCTGCTCGGCCAGGTCTCCGCGCTCCAGCCGGGACGCCGAGGGCCCTTCCACGCCGAGGTCGATTTTGAACTTGACGCCGGTGCGGGTGGTCTCGGTGCGCAGCAGCCGTGAACCCTCCAGCCCGGCCAAACCGGCGATGGTCTCCCACTTGGCCTGCGCCTCGGCGAAGCGGCGCCGCTCTTTCAGCACGTCGGACCAGGTGTAGGCCGACCATGCAGCCGAGGCGGTGACGGTGTAGCCCAGCAGGGTCGGCAGGTTGGTGATGCCGGTGGCGGCGGCGGTGGCCAGCCAGCTCGGGACGCCCGCGACGATGGCGGCGATCGCGCCGGAATAGCGGGGCGATCCGTGGGTCTTGTAGGTGGCCACCCACGCGGCCAGCGCGGCCGGCGGCGCGAACGCGCCCAGCAGCAGCGCGTCGTCGGCGGCGTAGGCGTGGGCCAGGTACCCGGCGGGGTAGAGGGCAGCCAGCCCGGTGCCCAGACCGCGGGTGTCGGGCGAGGCGGCCACCCAACGGATGTAGCCCCGGGCCGCCGCGCGGGCCAACGGCCCGGCCACCGAGCGCCGCGGCGCGGTGTAGGAGTCCACGGCGGCCGGGTACAGCGGGTCGAAGACATCGGTGTCGGCGTGACCGCGGCGGCGACCTGCGGTCCGGTTGTGGCCAGGACGGGTCACGCCGCCCGGAGCGCGGCGCGGCGGGCGACCGAACCCGCGCCGGACAGGACGATTCAGCATGGTGGAAAAGCTCCTTGCGGCTCGGAGACGAAACGGCCGTGCCGCCGTCCCCGAGAGGACGGCGGCACGGCCGGAACGCAGAGGGCGGGCGGGTCAGGCGGCGCGGCCACCGCGGCGCGGAGTGCCGATGATCCGGATTCCGCGGGCGGCGATGGTGCGGGCGTCCTCGAAGTAGTCGGCGAAGTTGGCCGCCGCGCGGCGGGCGGCGTGCTCGGCGTCGGGCAGGTCGTCGGCCAGGTGCTCGAACTGGAGCGTGATCGCCGGGGGCATGCCCCGGCGGGCCAGCTCCTCGTTCCAGTCGGTGACGGCATCGGCCAGCGCGCCCATCAGGGCGGCGATGGCCAGGCTGGTGGCGATGAACTCGCCGTCGGAGTCGGGGGCCTCGAACTCCACGGTGTAGCGGCCGGGGCTCCGGCCGCGGGGACGCGGAAGCATCCTCGGTTCTCCCTGATCGTTTCGGGGGTCGGGGTGGGGGGTTATTCGGGGTCGTCGCCGGTGAACTCGATCCCGGCGGCGGCGATCTCGCGGGCCTCGGCGAACCAGTTCTCGAACAGGACCGTGGCCAGCGCCGTGCACGCGGCCCCGTCCACCAGCCCCTCGTACACCGTCTCCAAAGGGCCGGTCACGAGCAGCGGCAGGCGGCGGGCGGCCAGTTCCTCGTTCCAGTCCTCCACCGCCACCCCGATGCCGCGCAACATCTGCTGCAACTCGGCGCACGCCTCCAGGAACTCCACGTCGGTGTCGGGCGCCTCCAGGTTCAGCGGCACCGCCACCCGCATCCGTGCCCGCGCCCGCTGCCCGCGGCTCCGCCGGGCCGGCGAACCGCCCCGGCCGTGCCTTCCACCACCGGCCCCGCCTTGTGAGCGGGCGCGGCCGGGCGAACCGGTGGGACCGGCGGGGCCGGGCGGCATCGGGATCGGCGTGCTGGATGCGGAGGAGTCGGGTCCGGACGGCAACGAGGGCCGCCCCGCGGCAGCGCTGTGGGCGCTTCGCCGCCGGCGGGCAGCGGCGGCGCGTCAGCCGGGCGCTTGCCCGCCGGGTCGGGCCCGGCGGTGCCGCCCGTGGTGGACGCACTGGCCGTGCCGGACGCAGGGCGGTTGCGGCGGCGCAGGAACGTCACCGTGCGGTTCTCATCACGTCGGCGCTGCCACCGCGCGTCGGCCCGGCGGGTGGTGTTCTGCCGCATCCGGCGCGCTCGCGGGGCTGTGCGCCGCACGGTGCGGCCGATCGCTCGGCCACCCAGGTCGGCCAGCGCGTCAGAAAGCATCGACTCATCGGTGTGCGGAGCACCGGAGGAGTTCCATGCCTTGACCAGCAGCGAATCACGCCGCGGCGAGGGCCGGGGTTGGTGCCGGGCCCGCGACTGGCGAACGGCGTGGGCGCCGCCGGCGAACGCAGCCGAGCCCAAGAACAGCAACTCGATCACCGGTCGGCCTCCTCACCGGCACCGGCGGCACGGGCGCCGAAGTGGGGCGGCACGTCGTGCCCGCCAGCGCCGTCGATGCGTTCGTGGCCGGCGGATGGGGCCGGGTGGCGGGCCTCGACGAAGGACATCGCCATCATCAGCACCAGCCACAGCGACCACTGCCCGGCGGCGACCCACCACAGCGGCCACCCCAAAGCCAGGTTGACGATGCCGGGGACGGCCAGCAGGTAGGCCAGCGTGCCGAGGGTGGGCCGGTTGGCCCACAACCGGCCCAGCACCCGGCGGAACCTCCCGGAACGCACCGGGCGCCCCGACGGCCACGCCTTGACCGGCTGCGGGACGGGACGGCGGCGGGCGGTCACGTGAACACCCCGTCCAGCGCGCTGGACAGCGAGTTCAACCCGCCTACCAGCTTGGCGCCGATCGGAGTGGAGGCGGCCAGCAGCCCCCACGAGCACAGCGCGAACAACATCACGTAGGAGACCTGGCGGGCCCAGATCATGAAGACCAGACCGCCGGTCAGCAGGGCCAGCAGAATCATGGGGATCTTCCCTTCCCTTGGGGGCAGAGATGGGGCATCGGCGGTCCGTACCGCCGATCCCGTCCACACCCGCGCAAGGCCCGCGCAGCTCGGGGCCGCATAGGGCAGGGGTGTGGGCGAGATCCAAGACACGGACCGGTGGCCGGGTAGCCGGTCAGCCGCCTTGCGGCAGCTCGGCCAGGGCGGCGGGGTGATGACTGTCGCGCAGTTGCTGGTAGCGGCCGGAGACCCAGCCGATCGACCAGCCGCACCGCTCGGCGGCACGGCGCACCGGCCATCCGGCGTCGAAGGCCGCGGCGACGATGCGGCGGGCATGGTCCTCGGGCAGCTTGCCGACGGCGGGTCCGCCCTCCAGCAGAGCGGCGCGCTCGCGCTCGGCGCGCTCGGCCTGCTGCCGGGCGGCCTGCCCGCGGGCGTGTTCACGCTCGCGGGCGGCGCGTTCATCGGCCTGGCGTTGCCGTTCACGCTCATGCTCGGCGCGTTCACGCTCGCGCTGGAGTTGTTCGCGGTCGCGTTCGGCGCGTTCACGCTCGGCTTGGCGTGCACGCTCGGCAGCCTCGGCCCGCTGGCGTTCCTCGCGGGCCAGCCGCTCGCGGTGCTCGGCCTGCTGACGTTCCAGGGCGGCTTGGTGCTCGCGCTGTTCGCGCGCCAGCCGGGCCTGGTGTTCGCGTTCCTCGCGTGCCTGGCGCTCGGCGGCCTCGGCGCGCTCGCGCTCGGCCCGCTGCCGCTGTTCATGCTCGGCCCGGCGGCGGGCTTCGGCGGCGGCCTGCTGGGCGGTCAGGGCGGCGGTGATGGCGCGGCGGTACGCCAGCCCGGTCTCGGCGGTCACGATCAACAGCAGGGGCGCGACCGCGTGCACGGCCACGCCCACCAGGTCCTTCTTAAGCGCGGAGTCGGCGATGTTGAGCGACAGGGTCATGACGCCGGTCATCCAGCGCAACGCCGCCGGCCAGCGGCCACCGTGCTGGCCCAACCGAGCCAGAATCGAGTCCAGACGGACCACGATCACCACCGCGGCGTCCACCACCAGCGGCAGAATCGGCGCCGTCCAGTCCCATCGGTCGGGGGAGTGGCGGGCCATCAGCGGGGTGACGGTCAACACCGAGTACAGCATCGCGCCGCACACGATCAGCCACGTGCCAGCCGACAGGGCGCGCTCCGCTGAACGGATCTGAACAGCGTTCACGCTGCCGTTCACTGGTCCGGGCGCGGTGTTCACCGCGTTCACCGGCTCAGACGGTGCCGTGAACGCTGGCGACGGTTGCTGTGAACGCATCGTGCCCGGCGCGGCGGCGAGGTCAGTCCCGGGAACGGTGGCGGTCGGCATGGGGCACCTCCTTGTCGGGCGGAGAACAGCAGGGCCGGGCACCCGGGAGGGGGTGCCCGGCCCTGCGGAACGGTTGGGGTTCGGAGCGTCCGGGACGGATCAAGCGGCACTGTCCGGGGCGCTGGTGGCGGGGCGGAGGTGGTCCAGGGGGTTCCAGACCGCGCCCTGGCCGGTGGGGTTGTCGGCGAGGTGGACGCCGGGCGGGATGCCGTCGTAGGTCAGCACCCAGGGAGTGCGGCAGGCGGGATCGTGGGCCCAGGCCAGCACCACCAGCGGCCGGACCTGACCGCCGGTGTCCTGGCAATCGTCGCGGTAGTAGACCCACGAGCCGGGGGCGTACCAGCGACGGGTGACGCGCCAGCGGAAGGCGCGCCAAGTGCTGATGCGCTGCACTCGGTAGCGGGCGTGCAGCCAGATGGCCGCGCGGTCGTACAGCCAGGCCACCCCCAGACCGGCCAGCGCCATCAGGAACAGGTGGAAGACCAGGTAGAGCGGCAGGTGGGGCAGGACCGGCGCGGTCAGTGCGGCACCGATGAGCAGGAAGCCGACCGTGATGGCGGCCCGGGTGAGGGCGTTGCGGCGGTCGGCTCGGCGGAGCGCGGCCAGGTCCTGCGTCGTGGTCTGGCCGTCGTCGGGGTCGCTGAAGGTGTTGGTCGGAGCGGTGGTCACGGCGGCGGGGGCGATGGGCTTGGTCATGGCGGTTTTCTCCTTGTGAGGGCGGGAGGAGGTCAGGCAGCCGCGCGATCCTCGTTGGCCGTGGGGGTGTGGGCGGTGAGGTTGCGGACGTGGGCGGCCAGGCGGGCGGCGACCGTGCCGGAGACGTGCAGGCGGTGGGCGATGTCGTGGGAGGTGCCGCCGCCGGCCAGGATCAGCGCGGCGGCCATGAGGCGCTCGGTGCGGGTGAGGGCGACGCGGCGGGTTCCGGCGGCGGCGATGCCGACCGCGATCTGGTCCACGATGCCGTCGTCGTCCAGTAGCCACGGCGAGCTGGGGCCTCGCCGCGGCAGGGCGGTCACGGTGAGCTTGCGGGACGGGGCGGCGGTCAGGGCGGGCAGCCGCTTGGGCTTGGGCATGACGAGAGTCCTTTGCGGTCGCAGGCAGAGCGGGCAGAAGCAGGGAAGGGTGAAGGAGGTGAGCGCGCCAGGGCGGGTCAGGCGGCGCGTTCGTAGCCGCTGGCGCAGTCCCAGCAGCAGCCCAGCCGCTTGGGCAGCACGAACCCGGCGTCGATGCCGCAGCGCGGGCAGGTGCGGCGCGCGGCCAGCGCCTTGTCCAGGGCGGCGAGCTGGGCGGGAGCGGGGGCGCGCTTAGGCAGGGCGCGGCGGGTGTCGTACAGGTAGGCCACCCGCCGCCCCTGGCGCCACACCACTTGGGCGGCAACCTCTTGGCCGCCGGGGCGCAGCCGGGCGGCGGCGAGCTGGCGGCGGGTGGCCAGGTGCGGCGGAGCCATGCGCCAGGGGTAGGTGGGGATGCCGAACCGGTCCCCGGCCGGGTCGTAGAAGCGGGTGTTGCTGCGGCGGCTCACGCCGCGGCCCGGTGCGGGGCCGGGACGCTGGTCTCGGTAGGGATGTCGGCAGCGCGGACCTGTCGGCGGCAGGTCGCGCAGTAGAACACCACCGGGCCGTTGAACAGCGCTGACCGGCACGCCGGGCAGCACTTGGCGGCGCCCGCCCGCGGCACCGGCCGCCGGGGACGCAGGTAGGACACGGACATGGGGTCAACTCCTTCCCGCTCGCGCAGCCTGCCCCCAGCTGATCGGCCGGGGGCAGGCTGCGCGAGCGGTCATGCTGGCGAAGGCGGGGTCAGGCGCCGCCGCCGGGGAGTGGGGGCGGCGCGGTGGGGGCGCCGGGTTCGGCGCCGGTGGTCGGTCCGGTGTCGGGCAGCAGGTAGATGTCCAGGTACCGGCGCCCCCCCCGAGCTGCGGCGGTTGGGGTAGGCGTGCGAGACCTCGCCGACCTGGCAGCGGCCACCCGACAGCTCCGGCAGCAGCCGGGCGATCAGGTCGGCCGACACCGCCACGTCGGCGTCTTCGCCGGATAGGCGGACCTTGACCACCCGCACCCGGTTCACGCCGCTTCCTGGGCGTTGCCGGCCTGGGCGGCGGCGGACCGCTCGGGCCGCACGTTGTCGCTGTAGGACATCAGCGCCTCGTAGGAAGCGCGGAAGGCGTTGGTCACCGCCACGACCTTCAGGTTGATTGGGCCGAACGAGCGGGTCGCGGTGTAGTGGCCGCCGTTGACGGTGTCGTCGTCCACCTGCACGCCCAGGAGGGCGGCGAGCCGGTCCACCTGCGCGAACTCGGCGTCGTCGTCCTCCCCCCTGGTGTGCAGGCTGATGCCAGTGGAGTACAGCGGCACCGGCATCGCCGGGGTGACGACCAGGAAGTCGGCCAGCGCCCGCAGAGCGGCGATGAACTCGGCGCGCTTGCGGGGGTCGGTGGTGTACATCAGAGCCTCCTTGCAGACAGACGAACAGGACGAAGCAGCGCCCCGGCCGAGGATGGCCGGGGCGCTGTAGGGAGACGTTGTAAGGAGATTGCCTAGTCAGTGGGCGGCGGCGAGCTGGTGGATTGCCAGAGCGACCGGTGGCTTCGGACGCGGCACCACTCGCGTGGCGCGCCGCTGCCCGGTCTGTTGGATGGCATCGGCCAGGTGCGAGCGCCATTCGATGAACGTCAGGTCGATTCGGATGCGTTGCGCCGATCCCGGGCACCGTGGGCGCGCCGGTCGGAACTCCGCCAGCCACGCCTCCGCTCCCGGCACCGCCGGACCACGGTGCGGAGTGACCATTCCTCGCTTGATTGACCGCCACACCCCGCAGTCCGGGCACGCCACCAGGGCACACCCGCCGCGATCGGACAGACTGAGCAGGTTCGGGGGCAACTTGCTGGCCAGGATGACTGGGCGACCGTTGTGACGCATGGGGTACTCCAGATCAGAGCGAGTGATCTTTGCGTTCTCCGCCTCGCACCCTCGGAGCGAAACCACAGAGGTTTGCTTCGGGTGGCGCAAGACACCAGCGCAAAGCGCTACAGGTCAGGCAGGCAGCATCACCAATCAGCACCGGTCCAGGGACCTCGTGGAACGTCAACCCAGACACACATGGGCGTGATCACCAACGCTGTATGGAGTTAGCCCTAGACACCTAGTCGTCTAGAGGAGTTGCATCCTGAAGATGACACGACTCCTCTAGACAAGTCAACCCTCTAGCGCGCAGGCAATTCGTAAGACAGAACGAAGGCATCGCTGGACATGATCGTGTCGCACACCTCCACAGGGCGTCCTGCCTCGTCATGGGCAGTGCGCACAAGGTGGAAGACAGGAACGCCAGGGGCGAGCTTGAGCGCCTTCAACTCGTCTCGCAGCGGCATGCGGGCCTTGATCTCTTCATCGAAGTGGTGCAGCCGGTGCCCCAGCTCCTCAAGACGCGCGTAGATGCCGCCAGGTCCCGTGTTGGGCTCCGCGATCTGCGTCCCGCGGGCAATGCTCGCAGGCAGGAACGAAGTTGCCGTCTCGACAGGGTGACCGTTGAGCAGGTAGCGCCGAGCCCGAACCACTACGGCTTCCCCCTCCTGCAACCCCAGCCTCGCGGCTATCTCCGCAGAGGCCGGCGCCTCCTTGATTTCGATCGAGTCGACAGAGGGCTTCACCCCCGCACCCTCTGCTTCCGCGATGAAGGCGGCTTTGCCGCGGTCGCGATGCTGCCGGGCGAAGCGGTCCGAAGCCAGACGACGAACCGGCGGCCGGGACCGCACGAACACCCCGCGGCCATGCTCGGCGACCGTCAATCCCTCACTCTGCAAGAGCTGCAGAGCATGGCGAACAGTCATACGGGCCACGTCGTAGTGCTCGATGAGCTTGCTCTCGGAGGGCAGCTTTGTCCCCGGCGGGAGAGTCTGACTCTCGATTGCCGAGCGGAGATGATCAGCGATCTGCTTGAACACGGGACGGTCGCTCAAGGAGTCCACCTGCGGCAGCTCAAGCTCGCTCAACTCGGCCAACTCCTCAACTCGTACGTACATGTACTACGTTGAGTCTAGTAGTCGACTCGGAGCAAGGAGCCTCTGCGATGCCGGACAGCCGCCACTCGGTCAGCGTCGCCGGGGTCATCGTCAACGATGCAGGGCAGGCGCTCCTCATCCAGCGACGCGACAACCTGCATTGGGAGGCTCCGGGCGGTGTCCTTGAGCAGGATGAGGACATCATCGCCGGCCTTCAGCGCGAAGTCTCGGAAGAGACTGGCCTTGAGGTCATGCCGGAGGCGCTGACCGGTGTCTACAAGAACATGTCTCGGGGCATCATCGCCCTGGTGTTCCGCTGCCGAGCGGTAGGCGGCGCCTTGGGCACCTCAGACGAGACCCGTGACTTCCGCTGGGTCAGCAAGGAAGACGTCGCAGAGCTATCAGATGAAGCCTTCGCCATCCGAGTCATCGACGCCCTGACGCTGCCAGCGGCTGTCCCAGTCCGCCAGCACGATGGTGTTCACCTGCTCTGACTCGGACTCGTCAACGGCGTCGCTACGCGTTGCCAGATGACCGTTCAGTTCGGGCTGGGCATGCGGCCTCTGCGGGCCCCGCCTGCATTTCGGAAACCCTGACCTCCTGTGTGGTGCACTATTGCCCATCCTATCGAAATAAGGTTAGTCCAATATTAGGGCCAATGACAGTCCAAAAATCAGCCTAGCCTTTGAGATCCGGCAAAGTTGCCTACTAGAGGCGGAGTGGAGCGCTACCATGGCCATGGATCGCTTGTCTCATGGAATTCAATCAGACAGGAGTTGGTACTTATGTCCAGAACTTCTAGCGGAAAATATAAACTTACTATCCTGGCTAGAGAGAATAACGAAAAAGGCAACCTGCTCACGCGACTGGCAGAGGACTTGTTTCATTCATTGGGATATCATTCATGTATCTTTGATGTTGCCAAGTCTGGCAGAGAGATAGATATTATTGGAGATCATCGCCAAGAAGCGAAGAGGCTTGTTGCTGAATGTAAAGCACAAAAGCAACCTGTCGGTGGGGATAGTATCAACAAATTTGCAGGTGCCGTGGAGGCTGAAAAGAACGAAAGCAAGCTGCCAGTAGCTTCTTATTTTGTCTCAGTAAGTGGATTTACAGCTTCTGCTAAGACGCAAGAAGAATGCTTTGAACCTCGGCGCATCATCCTTCTAGATGGCAGCGATGTTGTTGCCGAGTTGATCGATAGTGGCATAGTCGTAAAGCCAGAAGTGGCCGTCCAAATGGCGGCCCAGAATCCAACCCTAAAGGGCTATCTATTCAATGATATAGAGCTGATAGGTCATGCGGTTGGATGGGTATGGGCAATAAGCATGATTGGCCCACTCAAGGAACAATCTGTCTCCTTGATGCATGCAGATGGCAAACCTTTGGATGCAGACACCGCTGTAGCAATCTACGACTTGGCGGTCGAATTAAAGCACTCTATGCGGAAAAATCGCCTGGCGCGGCCGCAGTACATGATAAATGACAATATTTCACGTATTCGAGAAATTAAAAGTAGATATGTTGAATTCTTGAGATCTGAGTACGGGCAGATCACTCTGGAGGGGCTTCCTGCAGATCAGGAAGTCGGGTCGCAAAAATTTAGTCTAGAACGTCTTTATGTTCCCCTTGTTCTGGAAGAAATCAAAAGTTCTTCAGAAAAAGCTCCGCAGAAGAACCAGGCAAAAGTGACTGAAATTTTGGAGGATAAGGGATCGCTGTCTATTGGCGCAGCCTTGGCGAAGTATCCTCGTATGGCTGTATTGGGCCTCCCTGGTGCTGGTAAGACAACCCTTCTTAAGCGTCTAGCTATGGCATATGCTGAAGAGAAGGTATCGGACTTTACTGAGGACTTGCCGCAGCGTGATTGGCTTCCCATAGTTGTTCGATGTCGCCAAATATCGATCGACGAAAGCCTTTCTATTCTCGACGTGCTTCATAATACCGTTGTTCGGGCAGAGATGCCTGACATGGTCGAGGACTTCACCAGTCTTTTGCAGTACACGTTGCGAACCGGCCGGGTTCTATTGTTGATTGACGGCCTCGATGAGATTAGAGACCGTTCTCGACGGCAGGCATTTGTGATCCAGCTTAGAACCTTCTTGGCGCGTTACCCAAATGTCCAAATGGTGCTATCTTCTCGGCAGACTGGTTACCGAGAAGTCGCCGGCGCAGTACATTCAGTATGTCAACCGCTACGGGTAGGGCCACTTTCTCCCCAGGCGATTACCAGCCTGGTTACTTCCTGGCACAGGCATGTGGTCGGTGATTCTGCGGCAATCAATGCCGAAGCTAAGAGTCTGGCAGAAGTGATTATATCTGTAGACCGTATTCGGCGACTAGCGGCGAATCCACTTCTGCTCACAACACTTCTTCTAGTGAAGCGATGGGTGGGGCAACTCCCTCGCCGCCGTAGCGTTCTCTATCAAAAGGCGGTCGAAGTGTTGTTGATGACGTGGAATGTGGAAGGGCATGATCCCGTCGACCAAGATGAGGCGATTCCTCAATTGGCCTTCGCTGCGTACAGAATGATGGCTTCCGGAGAAACTAGTGCGACGTCGAAAGAACTGGCAGCGTACTTTAGTGAAGCCCGTTCTTCGCTTCCGGAAGTACTGGGATATACAACACTATCAGTTCGTGATTTTCTAGATAAGGTAGAAGAGCGAAGTAGTCTGCTCACTCTGTCTGGGCATCGTCTGGAGGATGGCCAGATACATGACGTATACGAGTTTAAGCACTTGACCTTTCAGGAATATCTCGCCGCTCTAGCCATCACAGAGGGCTATCTTCCTGAAGCGGAGCAGGATAAAGAAATTGAAGATATAATCGCGGATCGTGTGGGTGATGAATCCTGGTCCGAAGTGGCCTCCCTGACTGTATCTCTGGCGGGAAAAAGGGCAACTAAGATAATATCGCATCTGATTGATATTATGAAGGATTATGAAAAGACCATCGAATTTAATGGCGATGAATCCTTCCGTCTGGTGCACCGTATAAGCGATCCTCATCCTTGTAATAAGGTAGTATTTTCGGCTCTGGTGGACGAAGTTTCGATAAGTCCGCGCGTAGCTCACAAGGCTATACATTGGGCAATTCGTGGTGGTGACAGGTTTGAGTCGACCAACGATTTTGCGGCATTGTTGAGTGGTCGTTACTTGGATGAAATTATTAATGTCTGCCTGGAAGGATTGCGTGAAGGAGACTGGACGATGTCTGCTTTTGGCTCCAGTTTGGGAATGGCGGCGTGCAGGAAAGAGATAAATGCTGGCGCCAATAGTCCCGAGTCTTTCATGTTTCGAGTAAACAAGCTCATTGGTGACGAAAGTATCGACGAACGCCTAAAAGGCTCGACAATGTTCATGAATGCCGCTTTTCAGTTCGTTACTGGAGAGAGGGCTCGTGCGCGTAGCCGCAGTAAGGTCAGATTCTCTCGTGCAGGAATATCCTTGGGCTTTGATCTTAAGCCAGAGCTCTTGTGTGTCGCGAACTCGAATTTGCGCGACCGTCTCCTTCTGGGAAGGGATCTGTCAGTTGCTGAAGAGTACGTGTCCATGTGGGCTCTTTGTTGGTCGGCTCGATATATCAACTGGGAACAGCGTCAGGTTGAAGAGCTTCGTTATCACACGCTAAGAAGATGCCAGGAAGCAGAATCTCGATGGATCGTACGCGAAGCGACGTGGCTAGCGCATGTCCTTCCTATCAGTCGAGACAGCATTGCCCTGTGGCAACAGGAACCTGAATATCGCGCGCTTGGGGAGAGTGATTGGCTCCGAGATTTTCTTGTAGAAGGCGGGCAAGCTGATCAATATTTCGATTACGCTGCACCCGTTATATCATGGCTTACTAATTCGGCTAGATCTGAGGACGTCGTAGCGAGGATAAAGTCAAAAGACAGGCAGCATGAGCGAGATCTTCACCACCATCGAACTTTGTTTGATATCCTCAAAATAATGGCGTCGGAGGGTGTGGTGGATGCGCGTGAAATGGTGGAGTCGGCTGACGACTTCATCCATGGCGGCAAGCGAGGTAACGATGGGGCGTGACGGTGTAGAAGAGTCCCTGCCTGCAGGGCCTACATTGTAATGCTTGTCTACCTGAGTGTTTGTGCTGTTCGCTGAGGTTGCTGCGTATGTCGATTGAGCATACGTAAACCAGAGGGGCCCGCTGGATTTATCACAGGCCGGAGTGCAGGAACGTGTGAGACTGTCATGTTACACATGACAAATATTCACATGATCCTGCACTCCGGATCAGGGTAGGGCTGCTAACAAGGGCGCTAACACCGGTCTTTGGATGACCTTGGATGGTTGCGCACTTAGGAGCAGATTAAGTTGAGGCCAAGTGGCAGGCCTGGATGTTCGTGGGCGCCCCTGTTCCTAACTACGGATCAGATACCAAAGTTCCAAGTTCTACGATCGCCTGGTGGCTGGAAGCTGCTTGTGAGGCGGCCTGCCGAGTCCAGGGTTGAGGTATGGGCGTCCAGCGGGGAGTGCGCCGTCTTTGATAGCGCGTTCAAGGTCGAACGCTGCTTTTCCACCTTTGGTAACTGTGAAGCGGTAGGACAGCCGCTCGTGGATGTAGTTCCTGGTGAGGGCGTCGAGCTGTAGGACGCCGCTTGCGATGTCCGCCTGCTGTTCTGGTGTGAGTGTCGGCACCACGAAGCGGTCGCAGATGTAGACGGCGAACTGGTCGCCGGACCTTCTGCCGGCCGCGTGCGAGCGGAGCCGGGTTCGGAGCCCGTGGTCCTTGCCCTGGGCGGGTGGCGGTTGGTCGGCGCGGATGCTGCGGCCGCTCATGCCTACGTAGATGAACTGTGCTTCTTCCCAGATGGTGTAGACGCCGGCTGCGTACCGGGGAACCTTGGGGTTGGGCCAGTCCGCGAAGCGGTAGGCAGGGCCGTACTGCAGGGAATCCACGGACGCAACGTACATCAGCGTCGTCTTGTCGGGGGTGCGGGTGCATGGCTAACTGAGTGGCGATCGTTGTGCACCTGGGTGGACGGCGGTGGACGTCCGGGGATGCTGGGGGAGTGGTCAGGGGCGGTCCGGTGCACTCCGTCTTAGCGATCAGCATCGTTCACACCGAAGAGGTCACTGGTTCGAACCCAGTATCGCCCACCCTGGTCAAACAGGCCGGATCCGCGAGGATCCGGCCTTTTGCGTTCTGTGGGGTCTGACCCGGCGCCCTCATGCCCTTCCGGTCTCCTCGGGGGTCGGCGGCGGGGCTGTACAGTTGACGATCTTGAGGGTTACGCTGCCCCGTGCGGTCGGCGTGTCGTGCGGGCCGTGGGCGACTGGGTTCGGTGAGCGGATGCGCGGCGCATGAGCGGGGAAGGCCGCTCGGTCGTGGGGCAGGTCGTCTCGCCCCTGCTGGTGGGGCGGAGCGCCGAGTTGGCGCGGCTGGCGGCCGCGGTCCGGCGGCCCCCGGCGGTCGCGGTGGTCTCGGGCGAGGCCGGGATCGGCAAGTCCCGGCTGGTGGCGGAGATGGCCGCGGAGCTGGAGCCGGACGGTGTCCGGGTGCTCACCGGGGCGTGCCAGTGGATTCGGGAGCCGTTTCCCCTTGGGCCCATCGTTGAGGCATTGCGTCATTGTGGCGCGGTGCTGGCGGGCACCGAGCTTTCGCGGGTGGCGGGTGCGTTGCGGCCTCTGTTGCCTGAGCTGGAAGATCTTCTGCCGCCGCAGCCCAAGCCGTTGGAGGATCGGGCCGCTGAGCGGCATCGCATCTTTCGCGGCTTGGTTGAAGTGCTGGCCGCGCTCGGTCCCTTGGTGCTGGTGGTGGAGGACGCGCACTGGGCCGACGAGCAGACGCTGGAGTTCCTCGGCTATCTGCTGGCCGTTCCGCCGCCGGAGTTGTCGCTGGTGGTCACCTATCGCGATGAGGACGCGGGGCCCGGGCTTCGGCAGATGACGGCGCGGCCCGCGGCCGAGGTGACGCGCGAGCGGCTGGAGCTGGCGCCGCTGAACGTCGAGCAGACGCGCGCCATGGCGCAGGCGATCCTGGGGGCCGAGCGGATCACCGAGGAGCTGGCCGCCTACCTGTGCGAGCGCGGTTCCGGCGTCCCGCTGGCCGTCCAGGAGCTGCTGGCCCTGCTACGCGAGCGCGGGACGCTGGCGTGGCGGCACGGGCGGTGGGCGCGCAAGGCCGTGGAGGAGCTGGACGTCCCCGTGCAGGTGCGGGACTCGGTGCTGGAGCGGGTGGCGCGCCTGACGCCGGGCGCGCGGGCGGTCGCCGAGGCCGCCGCCGTGCTCGTGGCGAGCGTTCCCGAGCCGGTCCTGCTGGCCGCCTGCCGCGGCGGGGACCCCGACGGATTGGACGAGGCGGTCCGGTCCGGGCTGATCGCCGAGCGCGCCGGGGCCTTCGGGTTCCGGCACGCGCTGGCCGCGCAGGCGGTGTACGAGGACATCCCCGGCGCGCGCCGCCGCGACCTGCACGGGCGCGCCGCCGACGCCGTGCGGCTCCTGGACCGGGTGCCGCTCGGCCGCCTGGCGCACCACCTGCGGGAGGCCGGGCGGTCGGACGAGTGGGTGACCGTGGCCGAGCGCGCCGCGGCCCAGGCGATCGAGCTGCGGGACGACGCCGAGGCCGTGCGGCTCCTGGAGGGCGTCCTGCGCGAGGCCGACCTCGCCCCCGTGCGCCGGGCCGAGCTGACGGCCATGATGGCCGCCGCGACGCTGCGCGTCCTGCACGTGCCCGATCTGCGCGAGGTGTTCGCCCGCGCGCTCGACGCCGACCTGCCCGCGCCGCTGCGGGCCGAGCTGCAGTTCCGGCTCGGCCTGCACCTGGACGACACCGGCGCGCACCCGGACCAGAAGTGGACGGCCATCCGCGAGTCGGTCGAGGACCTGGACGAGCGCTCGGGACTGGCCGCCTGGGCGATGCTCGCGCTCGGCATGCCCACCGAGGCCACCGGTTCGGACATGGCCGAACGCGCGCGCTGGCTCGATCGTGCTCTGGCGACCGTGCCCGACATCGAGGACGTCTCCCAGCGGCAGTTCGTGCTCGGCAAGGTGGCGATGGCCCGGCTGCTCACCGGCGACCCGCGCTGGACCGTCCTCGTCGACCGGCTGCGCGCCGACTCCGGCCCGGCCGACCCGCGGCTGGCGAACGCCTACTTCTCGTTCGGGCTGGGCGCCGGGCACGCCGGGCACCACGCCCTGGCCCGCGAGTCGCTGCGCCGCGCGCTGGACGTCAGCGACGAGGTGGAGGCGACCGGCGCGATGGACTACCGCAGCCGCGCCGCGCTGCTGCTGGTCTCCTACCTGCAGGGGGAGTGGGAGGGCCTCGCCGACGCGGTCCCCGAGGTGCTCGACGGGCTCAGCAGCCGGAGCGAGCGGGTGATCGCCGAGGTGGTGGCGGTCCGCCTGGACCTGGCCGCCGGGGAGCTGGGCGGGGTGTCGGAGCGGCTGCGGGCGCTCGCGCCGGCGGACGTGACGCTCATGCCGCTCGTCGTGGACGCCTGGCTGCGGCTCGCGGTCGCGCGCGGCGAGGCGAAGGCGGCGCTCGCGGACACGGCCGGGTACGTGGAGCTGTGGGAGTCGCGCGGCATGTGGCCGGTCGGTGTGCGGACGGTGCCGGTGCTCACCGAGGCCATGCTCGCGGACGGGCAGGCCGGCGGCGCGGCGGCGTTGGTGGACCGTTACGCGGCCAAGCTGAACGGCATGGACGCGCCACTGGCCGAATGCGCGCTCTCGCACGCGCGCGGGCTCCTGGCGGCCGCCGACGGCGAGTGGACGCGGGCGGCGACGGAGTTCACCACGGCGGCCGCCGCCTACGACGAACTGCCCGCGCCGTACGAGGCCGCTCGCGCGCGCGAGCAAGCGGCCGGAGCGCTACGCGCTACGGGAGACCCGGACGCCGCGGCGACGCTCGCGGACGCCGTCCACGCCTACGAACGGCTCGGCGCCCAATGGGACCTCGAACGGTCGGCGCGGACGGCCCGGCAGTGGGGCGTCGACGTCGCGCCGCGCAGGCAGGCCAGGCGCGGGCCGCGAGGCTACGGCGACACCCTCTCCCCCCGGGAGCGGGAGGTCGCCGAGCTGGCCGCGACCGGCATCACCAACCGCGACATCGCGCAGGAGCTGTTCGTGTCGCCGAAGACCGTGGAGAAGCACCTGGCGTCGGCGCTGCGCAAGCTCGGGCTGCGGTCGCGCACGGCGCTGGCCGCGCACCTGGGCAAGCACGAGGCGTAGGCCGGGGTACCCCACCGCATTTCGGGCGCCCGCAGTGGTTTCCCCTGGGGGAGGCCCGCCGACGAATGGGTGATCTTCCCCATGGCCGGGGACCGGGCGCGCCGCGACGCTGACGGCATGTCCGATATTCACCCCACGGAGCCGGAACAGCCCAACGACGTCGAGGCGGACGAGCCCTCGCCGGAGGAGCCCGAAGCGGGCGACGCCGGATGGGTGGACGCGTGAACCCCGCCGGGCGCGGCTCCGACCGACGGCAGGAGGACCTGTGTCGAGATTCCGCATGACCGCAGCGCTGGCGAGGGCGCGGCACAGGCGCGGGGCCGCGGCGGGCGCCGCGCTGGCGCTCGCCATCGTCGGGACGACCGTCGGGACCGCGTCGGCCAAGCCCGCCGCGCCGGCGGAGGACCGGCCACCGGCCGCCAAGGCGGCACCGGTGAAGCCGGGCGCCCGGGTGGTGTCCAGCTCGACCGTGACGCTGGTGACCGGCGACCGCTTCCGCGTGGACGTGGCGAGCGACGGCTCCCAGCAGGCCAGCCCGCTGTCCGCCGCAGGGAAGGCGGGCGACCGCTCCGGCGGCACCTTCGCCCAGTACACCTTCGCGGGCGACACCTACGTCATCCCGGCGGAGGCCGCGCCCTACGTCGGCCGGACGCTCGACGCGCGCCTGTTCAACGTCGGCCACCTGGTGCGCGCCAAGCTGGACGACCGGAACGCCAAGACGCTGCCGGTGAAGGTGAAGGCGAGCGCCGCGAAGGCCGAGGCGCTCCCGGCCACGAGCGTCACCGCCTCCTCGGGCGGCGCCGTGCGCGCGAAGGTCGCCAAGAAGGACGCGGCGGGCTTCGGCAAGCTGCTGGCCGAGAACTGGCGCACCGCGAGCCGCAAGGGCGCCGCGGCCGACGCGCTGCCGGGCGTGGCCAAGGTCGAGCTGGCCCAGTCCGGGAAGACGAAGCTCCCCGCCGACCCGATGTCGGCGCAGCCCCTGTCCGCGAAGACCACCGCGGCCGCGGGCAAGGGCCTGCGGTACCGCAACCTGACGATCGACGCCATCGGCCTGGACGGCAAGCCGGGGGTGATGGTCGGCTTCGCGCACAACGTGGACGACGGCCGCCTCGCCAACTTCGGCCTGGCCTACCCGGGCACCGGCAAGAGGACCTTCAGCGTGCCGGAGGGCACCTACAGCATCGAGGTCAGCGTCTTCACCGGGCCCGCCGACGACCTGTCCACCAAGGCGGCGCTGGTCATCCAGCCGGAGGTCGCGGTCGGCCGCGACACCACCGTCACGCTGGACGCCCGCCAGGCGGTCCCCTACAAGACGGCCCTGGCGGCCCCGCCGAAGCCCGACATGCCGCGCATCGACTTCCTGTCGTTCGCCCGCGACAGCGTGGCCGGCGACCAGGTCGGCGTCCTGCCGAACGGGCTGGGCGCGATCCTGGGCTTCTACAACATGCGCCTCGGCTCGGCCTCCTACACCGGCTACAACGAGCTGTTCGTCACCCCCACCCGCCCGGTCACCAAGGGCAAACTGCACTACCTGGCGATGACCTCGCTCAGCGCGGGGACCGAGGAGGACACCGGGGCGGGCTCCCGCTACGACCTCCTCTTCCCGTCCGAGGGCGCCGTGCCCGCGGCGCAGTCCCGCACGGTCGCGCAGGCGGACCTGACGACGCTGCGGTCGAAGCTGCGCAACCCCGCCTCGGACTACGAGATGGAGCGGCCGAGGGGCCTCTACAGCATCGCCTACCTGCCGTGGACGTTCGCGCCGACCGGGATGCCGGGGAGCGTGGACACCGGGGACCGCACCGACTACCTGTACAGCAGCGCGCCCGACCAGGTGCTGTGGGAGCACGCCTTCGTCCCCGGCAAGGGCGAGCGCCTGCTCGGCGAGCGCCGGACGCTGCGCCCCGGCCAGGTCGTCGAGCTGGACTGGAACGGCGGGCCGGACGTGCCGTCCTCCGCCGCGCAGTACGTCCAGACCGACGGCTTCGTGTTCCTGGGCGAGACGAGCGGGTCCACCACCGTCGACGGCCGCTCGCAGGTGTGCGCGGCGTGCCGCCAGGGCGACATCGCCACGGTGTTCCTGCGGCACGGCGCCGACTCCGACCCGCTGAGCTACGCCTACGCCGAGACCAGCCGCCTGCGGTTCTTCCGCGACGGCGCCCTCGCCTACACCACCGAGTCCGAGGGGCTCACGCTCGCGCCGGACCCGGCGGACCTGCCGCTGGTGCCGCGCCCCGCGGACTACCGGCTGGTCTGGGACGTCGACAGCCCGGACGCGCCGGGCACCTCCAGCACCACCGACTGGACGTTCCGGTCGGCGCCCGGCGGCGCGGCGGCGACCCTGCCGCGCACCGCGTCCTGCGCGCCGGACGCGTCCCGGGCGTGCGCGTTCCTGCCGCTGCTGTTCGTCAACCACGCGCTGAAGCTGGACGGGAACTCCGAGGCCCCGGCCGGAAAGCCCTTCGACATCGCGTTCCGGGTGTCGCACCAGCAGTACCAGGCCGCCCCCAAGGGCGTCACCGCGACGGTGCAGGTGTCCTACGACGACGGCGAGAACTGGTCGGAGCCGGTCGCCGCCGCCGCGCGCCCCGACGGCACGTTCGGCGCCGGGATCGAGCACCCGGAGTACAAGGAGACCACCCGCTGGGTGTCGTTGCGGGTCACCGCCCGCGACGGCGACGGCGGCGCGGTGACGCAGACCAACATCCGCGCCTACCGGCTCAACGGCTGAGCGGGAGAGCAGACATGCGAGATTCCAGAATGAAGGCTGCCGTGCTGGCGGCGGCCGTGGCGCTGGCGGCCCTGCTGCCGGTCTCGGCCTCGGCGGCGTCGCCGGCCGGGTCGCCGGTCGCGGCCACGACCGCGGCGAACGCGCCCAAGCCGGCCAAGCGCCCCGTGTGCACGGACAAGGACGCCAGGTCGGACTGCGTCCTCAAGGTCGTCCCCGCCCAGGCCGCAAAGAAGGCCGGGGCCAAGGGCGGCACCGCGGAGATGCCGACCAACGCGCTGAACGCCGCGCAGCTCCAGGACGCGTACAAGCTGCCCAGCGACCTGCTCGGCGGCGGCCGCACGATCGCGGTGGTCGCGCCGTTCGGCAACTCCCTCGCCGAGAAGGACCTGAACGCCTACCGGACCGCCAACGGCATGCACCCCTGCGACGCGGAGTTCCCCTGCCTCCGCAGGATCGACCAGCGCGGCGGGACGACCCCGCCGCCGGCCGTCCCGGGCTGGGGGCTGTACGGCGCGGTCGGGCTCGACATGGCCTCGGCCGCCTGCCCGAACTGCGAGCTGCTGCTGGTCGAGGCCGACGACGACACCCTGGCCAACCAGGGCCTGGCCGTCGACGAGGCCGTGCGGCAGGGCGCCGACGCGGTCGTGGTGATGCAGGCGTGGACCGGCGAGTACGAGGGCCAGGAGGCCCTCGCCAAGCACTTCGACCACCCGGGGGTGGCGATCGTCGCCTCCTCCGGCAGCTCGGGGTTCAACGGGACCGGCCGGCAGGCGTTGCCCGCGGCCTATCCCACGGTCGTGGCGGTGGCCGGGACCGAGCTGTACCGCGACCCCGCGACCGAGCGCGGCTGGTCCGAGCGGGTGTGGCGGCACACCAGCTCGGGCTGCTCGATCGGCGCCGCCCGGCCGTCCTGGCAGGCCGAGGGCTCCTGCGGCGACCGCCGGACGGTGGCCGACGTGGCCGCCGTCGCCTCGGACCTGACGCCGGTCCTGGTCCACGACACCTCCTCCGGCGGCTGGGTGCGGGTGTCCGGCCCGCCGGTGGCGTCCGCGCTGATCTCGGGGGTGTACGGGCTGGCGGGCAACACCGCGCGCACCGCGGCGCCGTCCCGGCCCTACACCAGCCCCCGCCGCCACCTGTTCGACATCACCACCGGCACCAACGGCTACTGCGGGGACGGCTACCTGTGCACCGCCGGGCGGCGCTACGACGCCCCCAGCGGCATGGGCACCCCCAACGGCACCGGCGCCTTCTAGGAGTGCACACCATGCGAATCCCCCTACGCGCGGCGGCGGCAGCGGCGGGCCTGACCGCCCTGCTCACCGGCCTGCTCACCACCGGAGGCGCGGCCCCGGCCAGCGCCGGGTGCGCCCCGGCCTGGAAGGTCGTCCCCGTCCCGGCCAACAACGTCGACCTGGTGGACGTGGACGCGCTGGCGCCCGGCGACGTCCGGTTCACCGGCAACGTCGACACCGGCGGCACCGCCCTGCTGACCTGGAACGGCAAGTCGATCACCCCCGCCCGCGGCCGCATCCCGCAGTCGGCGCTGCACGACCGGTTCATGGCGGGCCACGGCTCCTACAGCTCGGCCACCAACGCCTGGATCAAGACCGAGCCCAAGGCCGGCTGGCCCAACATCGCCGACACCCTGGCCCGCTGGGACGGCGCCCACTGGACCGCGACGCCCGGCGCGGTCTCGCCCGACCCCGAGCAGGCCCCGGCCCGCGCGAACGACGTGGTCACCCTGTCCCCGAATACCGCCTACGCCGTGGGCGGCATGCGCGGGCGGGGCGGCTTCGTCCAGCGCTGGGACGGGACCGAGTGGAAGGCGGTCGACCACCCGGCGGCCGCGCGGCAGGGGGCGGAGCTGTTCCGGGTCGCGGCGTCCTCGGCCGACGACGTCTGGGCCGTCGGCATGCAGCGCGCGGCCGACGGCAGGACGCGCGTGCCGCTGGTCCTGCACTACGACGGGACGCGGTGGCGCGACGTCGAGGTGCCGTCCTTCGCCACGCCCGGCATGCCCGACGCGCTCGCCACGACGGTCGTGGCGAACGGCCCCGACGACGTCTGGCTGGGCGCCCGGCGCGGCGTCTACTCCGACCCCAACACCAACACGCCGCTGCTGGCGCACTGGGACGGCAAGGAGTGGACCACCGTCGCCGGCACCGCCGAGACGGGCAACGGCCAGATCGAGGCCCTGCACGTCGCCGGACCGCGCGACGTGTGGGCGGTCGTCAGCCCCAACCTCACGCACTGGGACGGCACGTCCTGGAAGGTCGTCACCCCGCAGGGCGCGCAGCCCGGCGACCTCACCTACGTCTACCGCGCCATCGACGGCACCGCCCCCGACGACGTCTGGGCCGTCGGTGTCTACATCTACGGCGAGGAGTCGAACATCCCCGGCCAGCCGTACGCGCGGGTGCGCGCCGTGGCCGCCCACCTGAGCTGCGAAGGGCGCTGACCCATGCGATTGACGAAGAGGACGGCGGCGTTCGCCACGACCGTGGCGTGCGCGCTGTCGCTGGTGACCGGCGCGGTGGCACCCGCCGGCGCCGCCCAGGCCGCCCCCGCGGCCAAACCGAAGATCGAAAAGGAGGTGCTCTCGGCCTACGCCAAGAGCGACAAGACCGACATCTGGGTCCGGCTGGCGGACCGGGCCGACCTGTCGAAGGCGCGCAAGCTCAAGGGCCGCGCCGAGCGCGGCCGCGAGGTCGTCGACGAGCTGAAGGCCACCGCCGAGCGCTCCCAGGAGCCGGTCCGCAAGGCCCTACGGAAGGCCGGGCTGTCCGGCCGCTCCTACTGGGCGGTCAACGCCATCCACGTGCGCGGCGTCTCCGAGAAGGACGCGCGCGAGCTGGCGGCGATGCCCGGCGTGGCCGAGATCCGCCGGTCCCGGACCTACAAGGTGCAGCAGCCGGTCGCCTCCAAGGAGGCGAACGCCGCGCAGGGCCTGGCCTGGGGCCTGTCCGACGTCCACGCCGACCAGGTGTGGGAGAAGACCGGGCGGCGCGGCGAGGACATCGTCATCGCCAACGTGGACACCGGCGTGCAGTACGACCACCCGGCGCTGGTGCGGCAGTACCGGGGCGCGGGCGCCGACGGCACGTTCAGCCACGACTACAACTGGTTCGACCCCTCCGGCGTCTGCCGCAGCAAGCTGCCGTGCGACAACAACCAGCACGGGACCCACACCATGGGCACCATGGTCGGCGACGACGGCAAGGGCAACCAGATCGGCGTCGCGCCCGGCGCCAAGTGGATCGCCGCCAAGGGCTGCGAGAGTTCGGCCTGCTCGGACGCCAACCTGCTGGCCGCCTCCGAGTGGATGCTCGCGCCCACCGACCGCGACGGCCGCAACCCCGACCCGGCGCGGCGGCCCGACATCGTGAACAACTCCTGGGGCACCCCGCCCTCCAACGACCCGGTGTTCGAGGACGTCCAGCAGGCGTGGGCGGCCGCGGGCATCATGGGCGTCTGGGCCAACGGCAACGAGGGCCCGGCGTGCGCGACCTCCGGCGCCCCCGGCAGCCGCACCCTCAACTACTCGGTCGGCGCCTACGACGCCCAGCACAAGGTCGCCTCCTTCTCCAGCCGGGGATCGGGCCAGGACGGGGAGATCAAGCCCAACATCTCCGCGCCCGGCGTGGCGATCCGCTCGGCGGTGCCCGGCGGCGGCTACAACGAGCTGGACGGCACCTCGATGGCCACCCCGCACGTCGCCGGGGCCATCGCGCTGCTGTGGTCGGCGCGGCCGGAGTACGCCCACGACCTCGCGGGGACCCGGGCGCTGCTCGACGTCTCGGCCGTCGACACCGCCGACGACCAGTGCGGCGGCATGGCCGCCGACAACAACGTCTACGGCGAGGGCCGCCTCGACGCGCTCGCGCTGATCGAGACCGGCACCGCGGGGCTGGGCTCGCTGTCCGGCAAGGTCACCCACGACGGCGAGCCGGTGTCCGGCGCGACCGTCACCGTCAAGGGCCCGCTGGCCCGCACCTTCACCACCGGCGCCGACGGGGCCTACGCGCTGCGGCTGATGGCGGGCGACTACACCGTCACCGCCACCGCGTTCGGCTACCGGACCGCCACCGCCACCCTCACCCTGCCCAAGAACGGCGCGCTCACCGAGGACATCGCCCTCACCCCGACCGAGCGGGTCGCCCTCACCGGCAAGGTCACCGACGGCTCCGGCCGCGGCGTGCCCCTCCCCGCGAAGATCACCGCCGCGGACGGGCAGGGCCACACCTGGTCCACCACCACGGCCACCGGCGACTACACCCTGCCGCTGCTGCCGGACCTCGCCTACACCGTCACCTACACCGCGACCGAGCCCGGCTACGACCCGGCCACCCGCAAGGTCGCCCTCGGCGGCACGGGGCAGAGCCTCGACGTGGCCCTCACCGTGAACATCGCCTGCACCGCGCGCGGCTACAAGGTGGTCCGCGACGGCGCCACCGAGGCGTTCGGCCGGGGCGGGCGGCCCAAGGACTGGGAGGTCGCCAACGTCGACCCCGGCATCCCCCACTACGCCCACAAGCCGGGCTGGGAGTTCGGCGACCCCGGCAAGCGCGGCAACCGGACGGGCGGCAGCGGCGGGTTCGCGATCGTCGACTCCCGCAACTCCGGCGCCGGGCACCTGCAGAACACCTACCTGACGAGCCCCCGCTACGACCTGAGCGCCCGCAGCAAGGCCACGATCGAGTTCGCCCACGACCTGGAGCCGGCCGTCAACTCCACGACCGGCGTGGACCTGAGCGTGGACGGCGGCCGGACCTGGACGACCGTCTGGTCCGCCAAGGGCTTCCCCGGCGCGGCAGGGCCCGCCACCAAGGTGATCCCGGTCCCGCAGGCGGCCGGCAAGCCCGACGTCCGCTACCGCCTGTACTACCGGGGCCAAAGCTCCGGCTGGTGGGCGGTCGACGACGCGTTCGTCGGGGACCGCACCTGCACGCCCGCCACCTGACCCACCGCCCGCCCGACGCAGGGGCGCCCGGACGACCGTCCGGGCGCCCCTGCGCGCTGTCACGGGGGCGCCGGTGCTCCGCTGGTCACAGGCCGTACTCCTGGCCGCGGCAGATCTGGTTGTTGAGGCGCTCGAAGTGGGCGAGGCCGTCGGGGTGGCACTGGGCGGCGGCCAGGGCGAAGGTGTTCAGCGCCATGGCGAGCTCGCCGCGGGCCTCGTAGATCAGGCCCATGCGGACGGTGGCGCCCATGTGCCCGGCGATGGTGGCGGCGCGGTAGTAGACCTCGGCGCCGGTGGGGGCGTCCCCGCTGGGGCGGTCCTGGGCGTATCCGGGGAGGGTGAACTCGTAGGCCAGCTCGGCGGCCATCTCGCGCCGCCGGCTGGGGGCCGCGTTGAGCAGGATCGCGGCGGGCTCGTCGCCGTTGTCGGCGGCCGACGTCAGCCACGCCAGGGCCTCGCTGGGCCGGTCGTGGCACAGCAGCACGATGCCCAGCTGGCGGGCGGCCTCGCGGTCGCCGCCCTCGGCCGCGGTCAGCAGATCGGCGCCGTGCGGGCCGAGCAACTCGTAGTGGCGGCGGTGGGCCCGGGACTGCTGCTGGCGGAGCCGGGGCGTCCAGGCTTCCAGGGCGCTGTCGTGCAGGTCCTGCCAACGCAGGATCGGTGTGATCGGCGCAGGGGGAGCCGGCTGGGCGGGCGCGCCGGGCGGGGGCGGCGGGAAGGCGGAGACGGGCCCGTCCCGGGGAGCGTCCTGCCGGACGCCGGGCCGGTCCGGCGCGGCGTCGCCGCCGCTCCCGGGCGGGGTGCGGGGCCGGGCGGCGGCCTCCCGGTCGTGGCGCTGGCACATGGCCTGGTAGTGCTCATACCAGCTCTGGAGGTCGGCGGGGCCGTCGAAGTCGAGCTCGGCGCCGGACCCCTCCAGGACGTCCAGGCAGGTCAGGACGTAGGTGGCCACCCAGCCCCACGGCGGCGGCTTGCGCCGCTTGCGCGACATCACCGCGCTGACCACGGCCGGCGACAGGGGGCGCAGCTGCGGGATGTCCCGCCGGTGCCGGGCCATGACCCGGGGCGCGCGGTTGATCAGTTCCCGGTCGCTGCTGGCGCAGCACGCACGCATGAACTCGCGCAGGTCGCGGACGAACCCGTCCAGCGCCGCGCTTCCGTGTCCGAGGGAGAGCCTCATACCGTCCGGTCCCTAACGTGCGGGGGCGGGCCCCCGAGGTGATCGTTAATTCCGGGCAGCATGCTCTCACTGCGACGGCCGTTACGCGACGGTATTCGTGGGAAATCACGCTGTTCCGCTTTGCCGCCTCTGTCGGGAGCTGCGGTGACATCACCGCTGGTCATGCGCATCGGAACACTGCGGAACGCCCCGGAGCGGACCCGATCTGATCTTTTGTGTCAGGTGACGCAAACCCCGCTGTCTTAGAACGGAATTCGCCCATGAAGAGCAATGAATGGGGGCTGGAGTCCGGTTCCCGAGATGTCAGAGTTCGTCGGCGTGTTCCGATGGCTTCCGATGGAGGATTTGTGGTGGCCGGAAGCCGGGCGGGCTGGCGTACTGGTGCTCGTCCGACCCGACGACCACCCGAAGGACCCGCTGATGCCCGCTCGCACACCGACCGCCTCCGGCGCAGGCCGCCACCCGGCCCGCCGGCACCGCGCGGCGCCCGGCCCGCGCACCGGGCCCGCGCCCGCCGCCCGGTTCAGCGATGACGACCTGCTGCTGTTCCTGCTGACCTCCACCTGGGAGCTGGCCACCGGCCGCCCGGCCCCGGCCGCCCCGCCGGCGGACATGACCGAGGAGGAGCTGATCGAGTACTGGAGCGACCCCGCCGACGACCCCGCGCCGGGACGGCCGACCCCGCCGTCCGGGCGGGCCCCGGGCCCCTCGCCCCGCCCCGGACCGCCGGAGGGCCCCGCCGCATGAGCCACGACACCTCCGACCCGCGACCCGCCTGGACGCTGCCGCCCGCGCCGGTGACCACCACGCTGGCCGCCGTCGACATCTGCGCGTTCGGCTCCCGCCGGGACACGCGGACCCAGCTGCACCTGCGGCGGGAGATGTACGGGCTGGTCGCCGAGGCGTGCCGGATCACCCGCGTGCCCTGGAGCGACTGCCACCGCGAGGACCGCGGCGACGGGGCGCTGTTCATCGTCCCGCCCGACGTGGCCGCCGACCGCCTGCTCGACCCCTTCGCCAACCACCTGGCCGTCGTGCTGCGCCACTACAACCACCTCGCCGGGCCCGCCACCCGGCTGAGGCTCCGCCTGGCGGTGCACACCGGGCGGGTCCAGCGCGACGCCCACGGCGTCGCCGGGCCCGCCCTGGTCCACCTGTTCCGGCTTCTGGACGCCCCGGCGTTCCGGCGGGCCGCCGCCGACGCCGCCGGCGGCCTCGCCATGATCGTGTCCGACCGGCTCTACACCGACGCCGTCGAGGGCGGCGGCCTGGTCGACCCGGCCGCCTACAGGTCCCAGCGCGTCACCTGTAAGGAGACCCGGGCCCGCGCGTGGATCTGGACGCCGCCCGCGCGCTGACGGCGGGCGCGATCCGTCCATGCCACAGGGTAGCGATCTCATCACTGAGCGTGTCATCATTGCAGAGCGCAAGCGGCTTCATGAAGTCCGCGAATGCGCGGATCAAACGAAGAGCGTTCGTCACCCCTCCAGGAGGCGCCATGTCCGAGCAGCCCACCCGCGACCCCGACGTGCTCACCACCGCCGAAGTGGCGTCCAGGCTCGGCCTGTCGCCCCAGACCGTCCGCCGCATGGCCAACGCCGGGCAGCTCCCGGCGCTCAAGACGGGCAAGGACTTCCGCTACTCCTGGATCGCGGTGCGCGAGTTCCTACGGTGGGCCCGGCCCGACCCGTTGACCACGCCTCTTGGCGGCCCGGCCCCCGGCCGGGACTGACCGGCGCCGCCCCGCCGGGCACCACCGCGGCCGGGCCGCCGCACGCCGTTCCGACGGCGCGCGGCGGCCCGGCCGCTCCGTGCCGCGTGCGGGCCGCGCGGCTCCAGCGGCGTTCGATCGGGTTGCTAGGCCCGCGGACAAGGGTGGAACGGGCTCAAGGCAGCCACGGATGGAGGAGTCCATGAGAGTCCTGTTCACCACGCTCGCCGCCAAGACCCACATGTACGCGCAGGTGCCGCTGGCCTGGGCGCTGCACACCGCCGGGCACGAGGTCGTCATCGCCAGCCAGCCGGACCTGGTGGACGTGATCACCAGCACCGGCCTGACCGCGGTGGGGGTGGGTGATCCGCTCAACATGGAAGCGCAGCTCGCGGAGGTGAACGAGAACATCGGCGACGACGCCGAGCGCGACCAGTCCGAGGCCGACGTCGGGCTGGACATGAGCGAGCAGCGGCCGGAGAAGCTCACCTGGGACTACGTGCTCAACGTCTTCACCGCCATGACGGCGCTGGCGTTCCAGAACACCTGCCCCGAGCAGATGATGGACGACCTGGTGGCGTTCTCCCGGCGGTGGAAGCCGGACCTGGTCGTCTGGGACACGATGACCTTCGCCGGGCCGGTCGCGGCGCGGGCCTGCGGGGCGGCGCACGCGCGGCTGCTGTACGGCCTGGACCTGGTCGGGCGCATGCGGCGCGTCTTCCTGGACATGCTGGAGGCCAAGCCGCCGGAGCTGCGCGACGACCCGCTGGGGGAGTGGCTGACCTGGAGCCTGGAGCGCTACGGCTGCGACGGCTACGCCGAGGACATGGTGGTGGGCCAGTGGTCGATCGACCAGACGCCCTCCTGGATGCGGCTGCCGCTCGACCTGAACTACGTGCCGGTGCGCTACATCCCCTACAACGGGCCCTCGTCGATCCCGGCCTGGCTGCACGAGCGCCCCAAGCGCAAGCGCGTCTGCCTGACGCTCGGACTCGCGCACCGCGACGAGCGGGGCGGTGACCGCGCCTCGATCGGCGACCTGCTGGAGGCGGTGGCCGACCTGGACGTCGAGGTGGTCGCCACGCTCGACTCGCGCCAGCTGAAGAGCATGCCGCAGGTGCCGGACAACGTGCGGGTGGTGGACTTCGTCCCGCTGAACGCGCTGCTGCCGACCTGCTCGGCGATCATCCACCACGGCGGCTCGGGCACCCTCACCACCGCCATGGCGCACGGCGTGCCGCAGCTCATCGTCCCGCACATGTTGTGGGACTCCATCAACACCGCGCAGGAGCTGGAGGAGCACGGCGCCGGCCTCTACGTGCACGACATCGAGCACATCTCCCCGGCCGAGCTGAAGACGCAGCTCGCCCGCCTGCTGGAGGAGCCCTCGTTCGCCGCCAGGGCGGCCGGGCTGCGCAGGGAGATGATCGGGACGCCCAGCCCCAACGACATCGTCCCGGTGCTGGAGCGGCTCACCGCCGAGCACCGCTCCCGGTAGCGGGCGGACGGCGAGCGGCGGCCGCCGGGCGCGATTCGCGCCCGGCGGCCGCCGTTTCTCTCGGTCAGCGCTTGTTCTTGTTGTTGTACAGGTACATGGTCAGCGGCGCGAAGATCGCGATGAGCGCGGTCGAGGTGATCAGGACCAGCGCCATCTCCCCGCCGGTGACGTTGCCGTGCATCAGCCCGCGGGCCGCGGTGGTGGCGTGGCTGATGGGGTTCACGTTCACGAACGCCTCCATCCAGCCGGGCAGGCTGTCCGGCGGCACGAAGATGTTGCTGGCGAACACCAGCGGGAACATGATGATCATGCTGGTGGTGGAGATCGACTCCGGCCGGCCGGCCACCACGCCGAGCGCGGTGAAGATCCAGCTCACCCCGAAGGCGAAGTACATCATCACCAGGAACGCGGCCACCACGCCGCCGAAGCTGTCGGGCCGGAAGCCCAGCGCGATGCCGAGCAGGATGGTGATGGTCAGGGCGATGGTGTAGCGCACCAGGTCGCCCATGAGGTTGCCCACGATGGTGGCCGGCTGCCAGAACGGCAGGGTGCGGAAGCGGTCGTGGATGTTCTTGGTGATGTCGCTGTTCAGCGAGGTGCCGGTGTAGACCGACATCATCACCACCGTCTGCACCAGGATGCCCGGCACGAAGCTCTGCAGGTAGTCGCTGGTGGACCCGCTGATGGCGCCGCCGAACAGGTAGGTGAACACCACCAGGAAGATGAACGGGAACACCACGATGTCGATGAGCTGCGCCGGGAAGTGCCGGAAGATCCGCATCGCCCGCCAGAAGTGGGTGAGCGATGCGGCCATCGGGCCCGGCCGTTTCGGCCGGGTCCGGACCGACAGCACCCGGTGCATGCTCGCGGGCGCCTGCGAGGTCGTCGATGCGGTCACGTCGGCGATTCCTTTCTCAAAGTCGCGGGAACGGTCGTGGGCCGGTCAGGAGACGTTCGCCTTGGCGGTGTCGGCGGCGGCCTCCTGCTCCGCGCCCTCCTCCTGCTGCTGCTCCTGCTTCTCCAGGTCCTCGGGCCGGCGGCCGGTCAGCGCCAGGAAGACCTCGTCCAGGCTGGTCTGGCCGAGCGCGAACTCGCTGACCGCCACCCCGGAGCGGGCCAGCTCCGCCAGCGCGTGCGCGACCAGCTCGGGGTCGGAGACGTTGGCGGACAGGGCGGTGGGGTTGGACTCCAGGTGGATCGGCACCCGCAGCGTCCTGGCCAGGACGCGCTCGGCCTCCGGCCGCTGGACCGAGTCCTGGACCCGCATGGTGAGGGCGCCGGAGCCGACCGAGGCCTTCAGCTCGCCCGGCGTGCCCTCGGCGATCATCCGGCCCTGCGCGATGACCGTGATCCGGTCCGCGAGCTGGTCGGCCTCGTCCAGGTACTGGGTGGTCAGCAGCACCGTGGTGTCGGCGGCCACCAGCGAGCGGACGATGTCCCACACCTGGTTGCGGCTGTGCGGGTCGAGCCCGGCGGTGGGCTCGTCCAGGAACAGCAGGTCCGGGGTGACCACGATGCTGGCGGCGATGTCCAGCCGCCGCCGCATCCCGCCCGAGTAGTTCTTGACCAGGCGGTGGGCGGCGTCGGTCAGCTCGAACGCCTCGATCAGCTCGGTGGCGCGGGCCCGCGCGTCCCGCCAGGAGTGCCCCAGCAGGCGCGCGACCATGACGAGGTTCTCCAGGCCGGTGAGCTGCTCGTCGGTGGAGGCGAACTGCCCGGTCAGGCTCATCCGGGCGCGCACCGCGTCCGCCTCCCGCACCACGTCGTGCCCGAAGACGGTGGCCGTGCCCTCGTCCGGGCGCAGCAAGGTGGCGAGCATGCGGATGGTGGTGGTCTTGCCCGCTCCGTTGGGGCCGAGGAAACCGTAGACGACGCCGGCCGGGACGGTGAGGTCCAGGCCGTCGACCGCGCGGGTCTTGTCGAATACCTTCACCAGGCCCGACGTCTGGATTGCGATGGTTGATTGCGCACCCAATGCTACTCCTGCACAGACTCTGGGCAGCCGAAAGCGATGCCGACCGATCCCGGGCGGCAGCCGACTGCGGATGTTCGGGCTGTCTATGTACTTCTGCCGGAGCCAGATCCCTTGCGCTTAGGGAGGCCCGGCGCGTCCCTTGCACCGTACCTCAATTCCGCCGTTTATGCACACGCCAAACAATTTAGTGGCGGGGGTTGACAAAGGCTAAGTAGAGCTGTCAGTCACAAGCCATTTTGGAACTGTCGTCCAAAGGGCCCCGGCCCTGGTGCCGCAGCGTGATCGCCGTCTGTCGGTCGTGCTCGCGATCCGGCGAAAGACCAGGTCAGATGGGTTCTAGGTGGCCCGGTCCGGCGCGGCGGGCGCTACGCGGGCGCCCTGCCCGCCGTTGCGTGCCCCCACGGCCGGCCCGAAAAGGCGATGAAGTGCCGCACTCATGTATTCATATAGATCATTAAGGCCGTGGAAGGGCGTCCCCGGCCCGGCGACATCACTGCCCATAAAGACAAGAAACGCCGAAGACGGGCCGAGGGCAAGGCCCTGCGCGCAATTGGCGGCGCCGGGCCCCGCCACGGGCCGGTCCGATTCAATGGTCCGCGCGGTGCTCGGCGGTGAGTTTCTCCAGCACCGGGACGATGTCGTTGGGTCCGGGCGTGGCCACCATCTCCTGACGCAGTTCGGCCGCCCTCGCGGCGAAGGACGGCTCCTCCAGCAGCCGCAGGAGCCGGCTCCTGAGCTCCCCGGGGGAGAGGCCGGCGGGGTCCTCGGCGCACAGGCCGGCGCCGCGGTCCCGCAGCAGCCGGGCGGTGTGGGTGGAGTCCCAGATCATGTGCGGGACGATGAGCTGCGGCACGCCGTGCGCCATGGCGGTGGTGAGGGTGCCCGAGCCGCCGTGGTGGACGATCGCCGAGCAGGTCGGCAGCAGCGCGTTCAGCGGGACGAAGTCCACCACCCGCACGTTGCCGGGGATCGCGGGCAGGGCCTCCGCCTCGCGGCGCGTCAGGGTGGCCACCACCTCGACGTCCAGGTCGGCCACCGCCTCCAGCAGGTCGCCGACCGACGCGCGGCCGCCGGCGCCCAGGGCGCCGGGTCGCGACAAGCCCAGCGTCAGGCAGACGCGCTTGCGCTCGGGGCGCTCCTGCACCCAGTCGGGAACGGCCGACGGCCCGTTGTAGGGGATGTAGCGCACGGGCACGTAGTGCAGGTCCGACTCCAGCCGCATCCAGGACGGGTTCTGGTCGATCGACCACTGCCCCACCACCATGTCCTCGGCGAAGCCGTCGCACCCGTGGCGCTCCAGGCTCCACGTCAGCCACTCGCGCAGCGGGTCGTCGCGCAGCTCGGCCGGCCGCCGCTCCAAGAGGTCCAGGAAGACGCGCCGCATCTTCCCGACCAGGTCCAGGCCGTACAGCAGGCGCGCGTGCGCCGCCCCGCAGGCCCGCGCCGCGACCGGCCCGGCGAAGCTCATGGTGTCCCACACCACCAGGTCCGGCCTCCACTGGCGGGAGAACGCGACCAGGTCGTCCACCATCGACTCGGGGCAGTTGTTCTGGAACGCCATGGCGGTCATGGCGGTGAAGACGTTGAGCACGTAGTCCCACGTGTGCTTCTCGGGGCGCAGCTCGCGCATGTCGAGGCCGAGCTCGTCCTGGTTGTGCAGGGTCGCCGGGTCCAGCGTCTCGCCGGCCTCGGCCATCTCCTCCACCAGGTTGAGCGGCCGCCCGACCGGCACGGCGGTGAGCCCGGTGCGCGTGATGTCGGCGACCAGGTCGGGCTGGCTGGCGACGACGACCTCGTGCCCGGCGTTGTGCAGGGCCCAGGCCATCGGCACCTGCGCGTACATGTGCGTGTCGGCTGCGAAGGTGGTGAACAGGACTCTCATGGCGCTCCTCTGCACGGGTTCATCCGGCGCTCACCAGCCGGCCCTGACGGTGTCGGCGATGTGCCGCCGCTCCTCCGCCGACACCCACCAGCCCACCGGGACGCACACCAGCCGGTCGTCGACGCGGTCCATGCCGGGCAGCGGCGCCCGGTGCCCGCGCACGCAGCTGTGGAGGTCGTTGCGCCGGTGGACGGGGCTCGCGGCGATGCCCGCCTCGGCCAGGCGGCGGATGAAACCGGGCCGGTCCTCCACCTTGACCGGGTAGATCCAGAAGGAGCCCTCCCGGTCGCCGGCGCGCTCGGTGAGCTCCAGCCCGGCGACGTCCTTCAGCTCCCTGTCGTAGAAGGCGGCGTTGTCGCGGTGGCGCAGCACCGCCCGGTCGGCCAGGGGCAGGTTGGCCAGCCCGATGGCGGCGTTGACGTCGTTCATGTGGAACTTGTAGCCCCACTCGGGGACGTCGGGCGGGTCGCTCAGCCGGTCCCCGGCCTCCCGGTCGATGCCGTGCCAGCGCAGCAGCTTGGCCCGCCGGTGCGACTCGGCGTCGGGCAGGGCCAGCAGCCCGCCGTCGCCGCAGGTCAGATGCTTGACCGCCTGGAAGCTGAAGGCCGAGAGGTTGCCGTGCGCGCCCACCGGGACGCCCTGGTAGGTGGCCCCCCAGGCGTGCGCGCAGTCCTCCACCACGACCGGGCGGACCCCGTGGGCCGCCTCCGCCTCGTCCAGGACGCGGGCCAGCCGCGCCAGGTCCACCGGGTAGCCCGCGAAGTGCACCACCATGATCAGCCGGGTCGCCGGGGTGATCTTGCGGGCGAGGTCGTCCAGGTCCATGTTGAGGGTGGCCGGGTCCACGTCCACCCAGCGCAGGTCCAGCCCGCCGGCCAGGATCGCCCAGTTGGTGGCCTCCATGGTCAGCGGCGTGGACAGCGCCTCCCCGCCGGCCCGCGCCCCCGCGGCGAGCCGGACCGCCAGGTGCAGCGCGGAGGAGCCGCTGTTGACGGTGGCCAGGTACGGGTTGCCGACGCGCCGCCGCAGCGCCGCCTCGAACTCCTCCACCACCGGCCCCTGGCCGATCAGGCCGCTGCCCAGCACGGCGCCGACGGCCGCGGCGGCCCCCTCCGCCATCGCCACCTTGAACAGCGGGATCAACGCGGGCCCCCCGTCGCGGCCGCGTCCCGCCGCAGCAGCTCGTACCGCGCGCGGCACTCGGCGTAGTCGGGCAGCAGGCCCCGGGCGGCGGCCTCCCGCAGGCCCGGCGCGGCGCGGTCCTTGTCCGACAGCACCGGGTCGCTCTGGCGCCAGTCCAGCGCGAGGTCGGGGTCGAGCGGGTGGATGTCGATGGTCTTCGCGGCGGAGTAGACGCTGGAGCACAGGTAGACCACCGTCGCCTGGCCGGTCAGCGGCGCGAAGCCGTGCGCCAGGCCCTCGGCCAGGTACAGCGCGTGCCTGGCGTCCTCGTCGAGCACGGCCGAGAACGTCTCGCCGAAGGTGGGCGACCCGACCCGGATGTCGACCACGATGTCGAGGACCGCGCCGCCGACGCAGGTGACGTACCGGGCCTGGCCGGGCGGCGGCGCGACCGCGTGCAGCCCCCGGACCGTGCCGCGCCGCGAGGTCGAGCAGTTGACCTGGTCGACGGTCAGCCGGTGCCCGGCGGCCTCGGTGAACGCGGGCTGGCTGAAGACCTCCAGGAACACTCCCCTGGGGTCGGAGAACATCTCGGGCTTGATCAGGAGGACGCCCTCGATCCCCGTCGCCTCGATCTGCATGTGCGAACCTTTCCGCGCGCCTCGCCGCGCCTCGTCGCGCCCTCCCGGCCGTCCGGGCGGGCGCCCTACCGCCGGGCCCGGTGCTCGCGGGTGAGCCGCTCCAGCACCGGCACGATGTCGTTCGGGCTCGGGACGCCGACCATCTCGCGGCGGACGCGGGCGGCGTTCTCCGCGTAGGAGGGGTCGTCCAGCACCGCGAGCAGCTCCCGGCGGAGCACGCGCGCGGTGTCCCGCCCGCCCGCGTCGCGGACGTGCCGCCCGGCGCCGCGCTCCTCCAGCAGGTCCGCCTTGTGCGCCGAGTCCCAGACCCTGGACGGGACGACCACCTGCGGCACGCCGTGCACCAGCGCGGTCGAGAAGGTGCCCGAGCCGCCGTGGCTGACGATGGCCGAGCAGGTCGGCAGCAGCGCGTTCAGCGGGACGAAGTCCACCAGCCGCACGTTGTCGGGCACGCTCGGCAGCTCGCCGACCTGCCCGGCGTCCAGCGTGGCGACCACCTCGGCGTCCAGGTCGGCCACGGCCTCGAACAGGTCGGTGACCGAGACCTCGTCGCCGCCCTGCACCTCCCGGTGGGACAGGCCGAGGCTGATGCAGACCCGCCTGCGCTTGGGCGGCTCGTGGAGCCATTCGGGGATGCTGGCGGGCCCGTTGTAGGGGACGTACCGCATCGGCACGTAGTGCAGGTCCAGCGGGAAGCGCAGCCAGGAGGGGGTGGGGTCGATCGTCCAGTGGCCGACCGCCATCGACTCGTCCATGCCGCCGGGGCCGAAGCCGCAGCCGTAGCGCTCCAGCGAGAACTCCAGCCACTCGGCCAGCGGGTCGTCGCGCTGCTCGGGCGGCCGCCGGTCCAGCAGCTCGGTGAAGCGGGAGCGCATCCGGCCCACGTGGTCCATCCCGAACAGCAGCCGGGCGTGCGCCGCGCCGCTGGCCCTGGCAGCCACCGGGCCGGCGAAGGTCAGGGTGTCCCACACGACCAGGTCCGGCCGCCACTCGCGGGCGAAGCCGACCAGGTCGTCCATCATCGCCTCGGCGCTGTTGTTCTGGAACACCACCGCCGTCATCGTGCTGAAGACGCCGAGCAGGTACTCCCAGGTCAGCACTTCCGGGCGGGTCTCGGTGATGTCCAGGCCGAAGCCGCCGTCGTCCTCCGGCGCCGCCTCGTCCGGCGCCTCCGGCCCAGCGTCCTGCCGCGGCTCCTCCCGCGGCGCGTCGCCCGCGTCGAGCTCCTCGGCCTGCTTGAGCTGCTCCTCCAGGTCCAGCGCCTCGCCCACGGCCACGGCGGTGAGCCCGGTCCGGGTGATGTCGGCGACGAGGTCGGGCTGGCTGGCCACGACGACCTCGTGCCCGGCCGTGCGCAGCGCCCACGCCAGCTGGACCTGGGAGTACATGTGCACCTTCGCGGCGAAGGTGGTGAACAGGACCCGCATCGGTGCTCCTTCGGTCGGCTCAGTGGGCCGCGCGCGTCCGGTGCGCGGCGGTCAGTTCCTCGATCCGCGGGACGATCTCGTTGGGGCTCGGCTCGGCCAGGATCTCCGCGCGCAGCGCGCCGGCCCGCTCGGCGAAGGAGGGCTCGCTCAGCAGGCGCTCGACGCCGTCGCGCAGGCCCTCGGCCGACAGCTCGGTCACCGGCAGCGACAGCCCCGCGCCGAGCGCCTGCACGTCGTCGCCCATGACGGTGGTGTCCACCCCGAACGGCAGGATGATCTGCGGCACCCCGTGCAGCTCGGCGTTGCACTTGGTGCACCAGCCGCCGTGGTGCACCAGCGCCGAGCAGGTCGGCAGCAGGTCGTTGAGCGGGACGAAGTCCACCACCCGGACGTTGTCCGGCAGTGCCCCGAGGTCGGCGCGCATGCGCTGGTTGAGGGTGGCCACGATCTCCACGTCGAGGTCGGCCATGGCGTCCAGGGTCCGCGCGATCAGCGACCCCGGCAGGAACTCGGCGATCCACTCCGAGACCCCGAAGGTGAGGCACACCCGGGGCCGCTCCGGCTCGCGCAGCCAGTCCGGCACCACGGCCGGCCCGTCGTGCGGCACGTACCGGACCGACACCGTGGGCAGGCCGAGGTCCAGGCGGGTGCTCGGCGCGGTCGCGTCGATGGTCCACTGGCCGGTCACCATGTCCTCGCCGAACCCCTCGGCGCAGCCCAGGCGGTCCAGCGTCCAGTCCAGCCACTCCGCGGTGGGGTCGTCGCGGTGCTCGGCGGGCTGCTCGGCCGCGGCGTCCAGGAACGCCTGCCGCACCCGGGTGGTGATGTCGGGCCCGGCGATCATCCGGGCGTGCGCGGCGCCGCAGACCCGCGCGGTGATCGCCCCCGCGGGGGAGTAGGTCTCCCAGATCACCAGGTCGGGCCGCCAGTCGCGGGCCAGGGCGGCCAGGTCGTCGAGCATGGCGTCGTTGGTCAGGACGGCGTCGTGCGCGGGCACCACGACGGTGGACAGACCCAGCAGGCGCTCCCAGGTCCACTGCGAGCGGTCCCGCCCGGTCCAGTCGAAGTCGCGCAGGTGGGCGAACGCCTCGTCGTCGATCTTCTTGAGCAGCACCCGGTCGACGGGGTCGTCGATCGGCAGCTCCTCCGAGTGCCCCACCGCCACCGTGGCGAGCCCGGTGCGGGTGATGTCGGCCACCAGCCCCGGCCGGGTCGCCACCCGCACCTCGTGCCCGGCGGTCCGCAGCGCCCACGCCATGGGAAGCAGGGGGTACCAGTGGGTGATGTGCGTCCAGCAGGTGAACAAGACCTTCATCGGTGTCCTCGGCTCCTGGCGGGGTCAGCGGGCGCTGACCGGCAGATGCAGCACGGCTCGGGTGACCGGGGCGCGGCGGCGGTGCATCGCCGGGCCCGCGGTGCGCAGCCGGGGGAACCGGTCCGCCAGCGCGCGCACCGTCTCCTCCGCCACGGCCCGGGCGAAGGGGACGACCAGCGGGTAGGCGTGGCCGGGCGCCAGCGGCCGGCCCCCGCCGCCCGCCGGCCGGCCCGGGTCGAACCGGGCGGGCTCGGGGAACACCTCGGGGTCCCGGTTGGCGGCCGCGATGGCGACCACCACCTGGTCGCCGGGCTCCACGGTCGCCCCGGCCACCTCCAGGCCGGTGCGCGCCACCGCCGGATAGAGGTGCGCGGGCGGGGCCCAGCGGCGCGTCTCGTCCACGACCGCGGCGGCCGTCGCGGCCGGGTCGTCCCCGGCGAGCCCGGCCCACGTCCCGGGCGCGTTGAGGGCGGCGACGACCGAGCCGGTCACCAGGCCGGCCGCCAGCGGCACGCCCGCCACCGCGAGCAGCACGCTCAGCGACCGCACGTCCTCGGCGTCCGCGCCCTCCCGCGCCGGGAACCCCTTGCCGTCCCCGGCGGCGCCGTCGAACAGCGACTTCAGGTCCTCGACGGCCTCCAGCAGCCGGAGCGTGTCCGGAAGCCGCTGCGGGCACAGCAGGCCGTCCAGGCCGATCGCGGTGGCCGAGCAGGCGGCCTCCAGCCGCTGGCGCGCCCCGACCGGCAGGACGAGCAGCTCGCCGAGCGCCTCGACCGCCGCGTCCGCGGCCACGTCGGCGGCCAGGTCGAAGTCGTCGCCCACGGCGTCGACCACGCGCTGGCACGCCGCCCGCACCCGGTCGCGGTGCTCGTCGCCCAGCGGCCCGGTCAGGCCGCGCCAGCGCTCGACCCGGTCCCGCCCGGCCTCGACGGCGACGCCCTCCAGCGGCGTGGGCTGCAGGACGCTGCGCTCGCCGCCGGGGCCGAGCGCCTCCAGGGCGGGGTGGTCGACCAGCTCGGCGGCCACCCGGTGGTGGGCGGTCACCCAGGCGCCCACCCGGCTGCGCCACAGCGGGCCGCGCTCGCGCATCCGCTCATAGGCCGGGTACGGGTCGTCGGCGAACCCGCGCAACACGTCGGCATAAGGATCGCCATTCGCGGCGTAAAGCCACTGACTCCCGTGCAGTAGCTGTAAACGCCGCCCCAGGCCGCTCGCCGGCATTACCATCGGAATTGTCTCCCATGAATTCGAAGTGTCAGGCCGCCCATTCCCGGGCGATGGCCATCACGTACCGTCCATAATCGGAATTGGCGAGCCGGGCCCCCAGCGAGTGGCAGTCCTCGGGGCCGATGAGGCCCAGCCGCAGGGCGACCTCCTCGACGCAGGCCACGCGCGAGCCCTGGTCGTCCTCGATCGCCCGGATCCGCTCCTCGGCCTCGCGCAGCGCCTCGGGCGTCCCGGTGTCCCACCACAGGAACCGCCCGCCCAGCTCGACCAGCCGGGCCCGGCCGAGCCGCAGGTACTCGCGGTTGACGTCGGTGATCTCCAGCTCGCCGCGCGCGGAGGGGCGCAGGTTCTTGGCGATGTCCACCGCGGCGGAGTCGTAGAGGTACAGCCCCGTGATCGCCTGGGACGAGCGGGGCCGCTCGGGCTTCTCCTCGATGTCGACCAGCCGCCCGCCGGCGTCGGTGACGCCGATCCCGTAGCGCCGCGGGTCGGCGACCCGCGCGCCGAACAGCACGCAGCCGGGGATGTCGCCGGCCTGCCGTCGCAGCATCGGCGCCAGCCCCGGGCCGGCGAAGATGTTGTCGCCCAGCGCCAGGGCCACCTCGTCGTCGCCGATGTGGTCGGCGGCGATGATCAGGGCCTCGGCGATGCCGGCGGCCTGCTGCTGCTCGGCGTACCCGATCCGCAGGCCGAGCTGCCCGCCGTCGCCGAGCAGCCGCCGGTACTGCGGCAGGTCGGCCGGGGTCGAGATGAGCAGGATCTCGGTGACGCCCGCCGACATCAGCGTCGCGAGCGGGTAGTAGACCATCGGCTTGCCGGCCACCGGCAGCAGGTGCTTCGACACCGCCCGGGTGACCGGGCCCAGCCTGCTGCCGGTCCCGCCGGCCAGAATTACGCCCTTCATTGGCGATGTCCCCAGGTGTTTTGATTTGTTTCTTCGTCGCGCTTCCTCGAAGCTAACGAGCCGCCCCGCGGCGGACAAGGCGGAAATCGCGGCATCGAGGCAGGATCGAGCGGGCCTCAAGCCGGTAATCGCGATATCGGCGCGGAATCGGGGTCTCCGGTAATGCTCGGTCGAGCCTCAAGCGGCCCCGCCTAGCTTGGCCGCAACATTGGCCAGGCAGGAGGAATGCGATGTTCCTGGTTACCGGAGCCACCGGGCAGCACCCCGGAAACGTGGGCCGACAGGTGGCCAAGCAGCTCGTCGAGGCCGGGCACCCGGTGCGCGCCCTGGTCCGGGACCGGCCCGACGAGCCGCGGCCCAGCACGGCGCGGCCGCCCGCCGGGATCGGGATCGTCGCCGGGGACCTGTCCAAGCCGTCGACGCTGTCCCCCGCCTTCGAGGGCGTCGAGGGCATCTACCTCATCGCCATCAGCGACGACGACGTGCTGGACCCCGACACCGCCACGAGGATCCTCGCCCGCGCCAAGGAGGCGGGGGTGCGCCGGGTGGTGCTGCTGTCGGCGGACGGCATGCCGCTGGTGGAGGTGGAGGAGCCGCTGTTCGCCTCGGGCCTGGAGTGGACGGTGCTGCGGCCGGGCGAGTTCAACGCCAACACCGCCGACTACTGGGCCCGCTCCATCCGGGAGGAGGGGGTGGTGCGCGACGCCTACCTGGACGTGGTGGGCACGCCGATCCACGAGGCCGACATCGCCGCCGTGGCGGTCGCCGCGCTGGTCGGGGACGGCCACGCCGGCGCGATCTACACCCTGAGCGGGCCCGAGGCCATCACCCGGCGCGAGCAGGTGCGCTGCATCGGCGCCGCCCTCGGCCGCGACATCGAGATCGTCGACATGACGCCGGACGAGCGGCGCGCGGCGATGCGGGCGGAGGGGTGGCCCGACGACATCACCGACCACCTGTTCGGCTTCTTCGCGGAGTGGGCCGAGAACCCGCCCCGGGCGCTGCCGACCGTGGAGCGGGTGACCGGCCGCCCCGGGCGGACCTTCGCCGAGTGGTGCGCCGAGCACGTCTCGATTTTCCGTTGACCGCCCGGCCGCCGCGTCCGGCGGCCGGTCTCCCGAGTGGAAGGACACCAGGCAGGTGAAAGTCCTGTTCGCTTGCTGGGGGCACTACCCGCCCACGCACTACCACACGATGGTCCCCTTAGCCTGGGCGCTGCGGACCGCGGGCCACGAGGCCAGGGTGGCCGGCCCCGAGGAGCTGGTGGAGGCCGTCACCGAGGCCGGGCTGACCGCCGTGCCGGCGGGGATGGCGCGCTGGTTCATGGGCAACGACCCCTGGGCGCCGGAACTGCTCCAGCCGATCCTGATGGACGGCACCCGGCACAGCCAGTTCTTCGACTACACCGGCGCGGACCGCGAGCAGTGGTCCTGGGAGGGGCTGCTGGCGCTGGAGCACGTCATGGGCTCGGCGCTGTACGCCTCCATGAACAACGACCAGCTGATCGACGACCTGGTCGGGTACGCGCGCTACTGGCGGCCCGACCTGATCATCTCCGAGCCGTACACCTTCGCCGCGGCGATCGCCGCCCGCGTCACCGGCGCCGCCCACGCCCGCATCACGCTGGCCCCCGACATCGCGCTGCGGGCGCGCCGGGAGTTCCTGCGGCTGAAGGCGCAGCGGCCGCCCGAGCAGCGCGAGGACCCCACCGCCGAGTGGCTGGGGCAGTGCCTGGAACGCTACGGCCACACGTTCGACGAGGAGATCATCGAGGGCCACTGGACGATCGACCCGCTGCCCGAGAGCCTGCGCCTGGACCTCGGCCTGCGGGTGGTGCCGACCCGCTACGTCCCCTTCCACGGCCCGAGCGTGGTGCCCGAGTGGCTGGGCCGGCCCGCCGAGCGCCGCCGGATCTGCCTGACCCTGGGCCAGGGCGGCTCCCACGTCGAGGTCGGCGACTCGCTCGGCGAGCTGCTGGCCGCGATGGGGGACCTGGACGCCGAGGTGATCGTCACGCTCGACGCCGAGCAGCTCGCCGGGCTGCCCGGCCTGCCCGGCAACATCCGCCCGGTGGGCTTCGTCCCGCTCAGCGAGCTCATGCCGACCTGCTCGGCGGTGGTGCACGCCGGCGGCAACAACACCAGGGCCACCGCCCAGCTGTACGGCGTCCCGCAGTGCTTCCTGTACTCGGGGTGGGACAGCGCGGTCGCGGCGGCGCGGATCGAGGAGCTCGGCGCCGGGCTGACCGTGCCCATCGCGCGGATCGACGCCGCCGAGGTGCGCGACAAGCTGAGGCGGCTGCTCGACGAGCCCTCCTTCGCCAAGGCCGCGATGGAGCTGCGCGCCCAGATGCTGGCCCAGCCCACCACCAACGAGACCGTCGCGACGCTGGAGCGGCTCACCGCCCGGCACCGCGCCGCCCGTGCCGACCGCCTCCCCGAGGCGGGCCCGGCCCGCGCCGGGGCCCGCACCGCCGCCGGCCTCGCCGGCGCCCCGTCGCCCTGACGGCCGGGGCCGCCCCTTCCGAGGCGACCGGCGGCGAGCACCGGGCCCCCGCCACCGACGGTGGCGGGGGCCCGGTCGTGCGCGGGTCAGTCGATCCGCACCTCGGGCACGTACCGGATCCAGCGGCCCCCGCGCCGGCGGAACTCGTGCTCCTTGGCCATGATCTCCTCGGCGTGGTTCCACGCGAACAGCAGGGCGTAGTCGGGGTAGGGGTCGGCGAACGCCTCGGCCGGGCGCACCGGGATGTGCGAGCCCGGGGCCAGCCTGCCCTGCTTGCCGGGCGTGGTGTCGCAGATGAAGGGAACGAGCCCGGGGCCGATCCCGCAGAAGTTGGTCACGGTCGCGCTCTTGGCGGTCGCGCCGTAGCCGACGACCCGCTTGCCCTCGGCGCGCAGCCGCTCCAGGAGGGCCACCAGGTCGTCCCGGTTGCGGTGCACCCGGTCGGCGAAGCCGCGCAGGGTGTCCAGGCCGGTCAGCCCGCGGGCCCGCTCCCGGCCGAGCAGGTCGGCCACGGCCGCCGAGGGCTCGCGGCGCCCGGCGCGGGCGATGGTGTAGCGCAGCTCGCCGCCGTGGACCGGCAGGTGCTCGGCGTCCACCAGCTCGAAGCCGAACCGGCGCGCCATGGCGCTCACCGACGAGACGCAGAAGAAGTAGAAGTGCTCGTCGTAGATCTGGTCGAAGGCCGTCCGGTCGACGATCTCGGCCAGGTACGGGTCCTCGAACACGAAGACCCCGTCGGGCGCCAGCAGCCGGTCCAGGCCGCGGAAGACCGAGTCGAGGTAGGGGATGTGGCAGACGGTGTTGGCGGCGTAGACGACGTCGGCGGGCCCGTCGGCGGCGCGGATCGCGGCGGCGGAGGACTCCTCGAAGAACTCGGTGGCGACCCGCACCCCCTTGGACCGGGCGATCTCGGCCACGCCGTCGGAGGGCTCCACGCCCAGGTGGCGCACGCCGGCGTCCCGGACGGTCCGCAGCATCACCCCGTCGTTGCAGCCGAGCTCGACCACGAACGGGTCGGGCCCGGTCAGCTCGGTGCGCAGGAGGTGCTCGGCGGTCCGCTGGAAGTGCTTGCGCATCGTCTCCGAGCCGGACGACAGGTAGGGGTAGTGCTCGTGGAACATGCGGTCCCGGGGGACCTCCTCGATCAGCTGCACCATCGAGCACGAGGAGCAGACTCCTACGGCGAGCCGGAACAGGAACTCCTGCTCCACCTGGTCGGGGGTCAGGAACCCGTCCGACAGCGGCTGCCGCCCGAAGTCGCAGAACTCCTGGAGCGGGCCACGGCAGATGCGGCATTGGGGCATGGCGATGATCCACCTCGCGTCGGGGACGGCGGTTTCCGGCGACGAGTGTGCGCCGCGCGCCTGGCACCCGGCTCGACGATCGCTGGACCGGCCGCACGCGCCTTCCTAGCGGTCGTCGACCCGGCTCGGCCAGCATCGGCGGTGCCCGTCCTGAGGGTCCGGCGAGGGAATGAGGGTGCGATGCCAGAAACGGGCTGCGGAGAGCTGCACGAGCCCACCACCGACGAGGGACGCCGCCTGCTCGGCCTGGTGGCGCGGCGCTGCGAGCTGATCGCGGCGGACGCGGCGGCCAACGACCGGGCCGGCGCCTTCCCCGTCGGGGTCTTCGACCGCCTGCGCCGCGACGGCGTGCTCGGCGCGACCGCCCCCAAGGAGCTGGGCGGGATCGGGGTCGCCTCCCTGCACGACGTCGCGCTGGCGCTGCTCACGGTCGCCGAGCACGACGCCTCGACCGCGCTGGCCCTGCACATGCAGCTGAGCCGCGGTCTGACGTTCTCCTACGAGTGGCGGTACGGCGACGAGACGGCCCGCGCGCTGGCCGAGCGGCTGCTGCGGGGCATGGGCTCCGGCGAGGCGGTGGTGTGCACCGCCGTCAAGGACTCGGTGGTCGGCGGGGGCGGCCCCACCACCCTGCGGCCGGGGCCCGGCGGCTGGGTGCTGTCGGGCCGCAAGATGCTGGCCAGCATGGCGCCGATCGCCACCCACTTCGTGCTGTCGGCGCGCGTCGAGGCGCCGCCGGGGCCGGTGCGGACGGCGGCCGCCGTGGTGCCGCGCGACCGCGCCGGGGTCACCGTCCTGGACAACTGGGACGGCCTGGGCATGCGCGCGTCGGGGAGCGTGGACGTGGCGGTGGCGGACTGCGCGGTGCCCGAGGGCGACGTGTTCATGCGCGGCCCCGAGGGCGCCCGCGACGACGCCGCCCTGGCCGGGCAGACCGTCAGTTCGATCACCATGCTGGGCATCTACGTCGGGGTGGCGCAGGCGGCCCGCCGCATCGCCGGCGACACCCTGCGCCGCCGGGGACGCGCGCCCGGCGCCGCCGTCCGCACGCTGCTCGCCGAGATCGACGCGCGGCTGTACGCGGCGCGCGCGACCGTCGCGGCCTCCCTGCGCAACGCCGAGGCGGTGTCGGCCCGGCTGGACCTCGACCCGGGCGAGCGCGGGCGGCGCATGATGGTCCCGTTCCAGCAGGCCAAGCTGGTCACCAACCGGCTGGCGCCGGAGGTCGTCGGCGACTGCCTGACGCTGGTCGGCGGCGCCTCCTACAGCGGCGGGCACCCGCTGGGCCGGCTCTACCGGGACGTGCGCGCGGGCGCCTTCATGCACCCCTACACCTACGCCGACGCCGTCGACCACCTCAGCGACCACGCGCTGCCGGCCGGCGGCGCCTGAACGGGAGGGAGACGATGACCATGCAGGCACGCGAGCTGACCGTCGCGGGCGCCTTCGAGTTCACCCCCAAGACCTTCCCCGACGAGCGCGGCCTCTTCCTGTCCCCCTTCCAGGCGGAGGCGTTCCGGGAGGCGACCGGGCACGCGTTCCTCCCGGTGGCGCAGTCCAACCACAGCCGGTCCTGCCGCGGCGTGGTGCGGGGCGTGCACTACACCGCGACGCCGCCGGGGACGGCCAAGTACGTCTACTGCCCGCGCGGCCGGTCGCTGGACATCGTGGTCGACATCAGGGTCGGCTCGCCCACCTTCGGCCGCTGGGACGCGGTGGAGCTCGACCAGACCGCGTTCCGCGCCATCTACCTGCCGGTGGGGGTGGGGCACGCCTTCGTCGCGCTGGAGGACGACACGGTCATGTCCTACATGCTGTCCCACCCGTACGTGGCCGAGCAGGAGATGGCGCTGTCGGCGCTGGACCCGGCGCTCGGCCTGCCCATCCCGGCCGGCGTGGAGCTGGTCCGGTCGCGGCGGGACCTGGCGGCGCCGCCGCTCGCGGAGGCCGAGGCCGCGGGCCTCCTCCCGGACTACGAGGCGAGCCGCGGCCTGGAGGAGGCGCTGTGCCGGCGCTGAGGCGCGTGGCCGTCCTCGGCGCGACGGGGTCGGTCGGCCGCCAGGTGTGCCCGGCGTTCGCGCGCCGGGGCTACGACGTGGTGGCGGTGGCCCGCCGACCCGCCGCGCACCTGCGGGGCCACCGCTTCCTGGCGCTGGACGTCACCGCCGCCGAGCCGGCGGTGACCGCCGGCCTGCTGGCCGGCGAGGGGGTGGGGGTGGTCGTCAACGCCGCCGGCCGCTGGGGCCCGACCGAAGCCGAGATGGTGTACTCGCACTCCCGGTTGGTGGCCCGGCTGCTGGCGGCGCTGGCGCTGCTCCCCGACCCGCCGCGGCTGGTGCACCTCGGCTCGATCCACGAGTACGGCCCCGTCCCGGAGGGGACGCCGATCGACGAGGCGCTCCCGCCCCGCCCCGCCAACCCCTACGCGCGGACCAAGCTGGAGGGCTCGCAGGCCGTGCTGGACGCCGGCCGCGCGGGACAGGTGGACGGCGTCGTGCTGCGCGCGGTCAACATGTGGGGGCCGCACCCGCCGCAGGAGACGTTCTTCGCCGGCCTGCTGCGCCGCCTGCGCCGGGCCGCGGAGACGGGGGAGCCGCTGCGGGTGGGCGTCGCCGACGCGCGGCGCGACTTCGTCGACGTCCGGGACGTGGCCGAGGCGGTGGTGCGGGCCGCCGAGGCCCCGGCGGCCGGCGGCCGGGCGGTCAACATCGGCAGCGGCGAGGCGGTGGCCGTCCACCGGCTCGTCGCGCTCGTGCTGGCGGCCTCGGGCGTCCCGCCCGGGGCGGTGCGGATCGTCCGGGAGCAGGTGCCGAGCAAGGGCGGCGCGTGGGTCCGGGCCGACATCCGGCTGGCCGAGCGGCTGCTGGGCTGGCGCCCGACGTTCAGCCCGCGGGAGTCGGCCGCGGCGATGGTGGCCGCGGCGGGCACCGCCTACCGGAGGAGGCCCCGATGAGGGAGCGTTCCGCCCGCTCTCCGCGCCCGCTGGTGGAGGACGACCCCCGCGCCCCGTCGCGCATCGCCGAGTCCGCGCTGACCCCCGAGGGGAGGGCCGCCGGGCCGGCCGGCCTCCGCGGCTGGCTCGCCGACCTGCGCCACCGGGTCTACACCCACGTCCGGCGCGTCCCGCTGGACTCGCTGGAGGACTGGAGCGGCGAGCCGGGGACCGGCAACATCCGGCACCGCAGCGGCCGGTTCTTCACCCTGGAGGGGCTGGAGGCGCACATCCCCGGCGGCCCGGTCGCCAGCTGGAGCCAGCCGATCATCGACCAGCCGGAGGTCGGCATCCTCGGCATCCTGGCCAAGGAGTTCGACGGCGTCCTGCACTTCCTGATGCAGGCCAAGGCCGAGCCGGGCAACTGCAACGGGCTGCAGCTGTGCCCGACCGTCCAGGCGACGCGCAGCAACTACTCGGGCGTGCACCGGGGCAGGGCCGTGCCCTACATCGAGTACTTCCGGGACCCGCCGCCCCGCAGCGTGATCGCCGACGTGCGCCAGTCCGAGCAGGGCTCCTGGTTCTACCGCAAGCGCAACCGCAACATGGTGGTCGAGGTCGCCGGCGACGTGGAGGCCCTCGACGGCTTCCGCTGGCTGACCCTCGGCCAGCTGCACCGGCTGCTGGCCGAGGACGACCTGGTCAACGCCGACGCCCGCACCGTGCTGTCGTGCCTGCCGTTCGCCGGCCCCGACCTGGCGAAGGTGTACCCCGAGGGCACCGCGTTCCAGTCGGCGCTGGTCCGGTCGTTCACCCTCGGCGAGCGGGGCGCGCACAGCCTGGACGAGGTGCTCAGCTGGATGACCGCCGTGCGCGCCCGGACCGACGTGCACACCAGGAAGATCGCCCTGCGCGACGTGCGGCGGTGGCGGCGCACCGAGGACGCGATCGTGCACGAGACCGGCCGGTTCTTCGACGTGATCGGCGTCAGCGTGGCCGCCGGCGGCCGGGAGGTCGGCCGGTGGTCCCAGCCGATGATCGAGCCGCACGGCACCGGGGTGGTGGCCTTCCTGGTCCGCCCCATCGGCGGGGTGCTGCACGTCCTGGTGCACGCCCGGGTCGAGCCGGGCTACGTCGACGTGCTGGAGCTGGCGCCGACCGTGCAGTGCACGCCCGCCAACTACGAGGCGCTGCCCGCCGGGGCCCGGCCGCGCCACCTGGACCTGGTGCTGGACGCCGGGCCGGAGCGGATCCGCTTCGAGGCGATCCTGTCGGAGGAGGGCGGGCGCTTCTACCACGCGCGCAACCGCCACATGATCGTCGAGGTCGGCGACCTGGACCCCGCCGACCTGGAGCACCCCGACTACCGCTGGCTGACCCTCGGGCAGCTGGTGGAGCTGCTGCGGCACAGCCACTACGTCAACATCCAGGCGCGCAGCCTGGTGGCCTGCCTGCACAGCCTGTCGACCGACGCCGCGCGGTGACCGGCGCGGGCGGGCGAGGAGAGGGGACGCCGGTGGCGTGGCTGGTGACGGGGGCGCACGGGATGCTCGGCCGCGAGGTGGTGGCCGTGCTGCGCGAGCGCGGCGAGCGGGTGTGGGCCCTGGGGCGCGACGGGCTGGACATCGGCGACCCCCGCGCGGTGGACGCCGCGGTGCGCGGCCGGCGCCCGGACGTGGTGGTCAACTGCGCCGGCTGGACGCGGGTCGACGACGCCGAGGAGCACGAGCCCGAGGCGCTGCGGACCAACGGCGACGGCGTCCGCCACCTGAGCCTGGCCTGCCGGGCGGCCGGCGCCCGCCTGGTGCACCTGTCCACCGACTACGTCTTCGACGGCGCGGCGGCCCGCCCGTACGCCGAGGACCATCCGCCGCGGCCGGTCAGCGCCTACGGGCGGACCAAGCTGGCGGGGGAGCGCGCCGTGCTCGGCGTGCTGCCCGACACCGGCTACGTGGTGCGCACCGCGTGGCTGTACGGCCGCCACGGGCGCAACTTCGTCAGCACGATGATCGCCCTGGAGGCCGAGCGGGACACCCTGGAGGTGGTGGCCGACCAGCGGGGGCAGCCGACCTGGGCCAGGGACGTCGCCCGGCAGATCGTGCCGCTGGCGGACTCGGGCGCCGCGCCCGGGATCTACCACGCGACCAACGCCGGGGAGGCCACCTGGCACGCCCTGGCGCAGGAGGTCTTCCGGCTGCTCGGCGCCGACGAGCGGCGCGTGCGCCCGACGACCGCCGAGCGTTTCCGCCGCCCCGCGCCCCGGCCCGCCTACAGCGTCCTCGGCCACGGCCGCTGGGCCGAGGCGGGCCGCCCGCCGCCGCGCGACTGGCGGTCGGCGCTGCGGGCGGCGTTCCCGTCCCTGCTGGAAGAGGCGGAGCGGCGGGCCCGAGACCCGAAGTGAAACGGGAAGACGATGCGAGAAGGAGGCGAGCACCGATGGGAGCACAACCGGCGGCGTCCGCGACCGGCGTGCCGTTCGAACGGCTCTACGCCGAGGTGCAGCAGTTCTACGCCCGGCACATGCGCCTGCTCGACACCGGGGAGGTGGAGGAGTGGTCCCGGACCTTCACCGAGGACGGCTCGTTCCTGCCGCCGTCCCTGCCCGAGCCGGTGCGCGGCCGCGCCGCCCTGGCCGCCGCCGCGCGCAAGGCGGCCGCGCGGCTGGCCGAGGAGGGGGAGGTGCACCGGCACGTGATGGGCATGGTGGAGGTGGACCCCGCCCCGGACGGGACGCTGCGCGTCAGCGGCTACACCCAGGTCGTCGCCACGCCGCGCGGCGGCCCCTCCCGGCTGCACCTCATGTGCGTGTGCGAGGACGTGCTCGTGCGCGAGGACGGCGAGCTGCGGGTCCGCGAGCGCCGCGTCACCCGGGACGACCTGTCATGAGCGCCGGACGCGAACCTTCGCCCGCCGTCATCATCACCGGAGGGGGCTCCGGCATCGGCAGGGCCGCCGCGCACGCCTTCGCCGACCGGGGCGCGCGGGTCCTGGTCGTGGGCCGCACCGAGGCCACGCTCGCCGAGACCGCCGAGGGCCGCCCCGGCATCCGCGTGCTGGCGGCCGACATCACCAAGCCGGACGCGCCCGACACCATCGTGGAGACGGCGCTGAGCGAGTTCGGCCGGGTGGACGTGCTGGTCAACAACGCGGCGGCCGGCGGCTTCGGCTCGCTCGCCGACATCGACCGCGCCATGGTGGAGACCCAGTTCGAGACCAACCTGCTGGCGCCGCTCTTCCTCACCCAGCGGGCGCTCGGCGCGCTGGAGGAGACGGGCGGGACGGTGGTCAACATCAGCACCGCGGGCGCGCTCGGCCTGCGGTCGTGGCCCGGGAACGGGGTGTACGGCGCAGCCAAGGCCGCGCTGGACTTCCTCACCCGGACCTGGGCGGTCGAGCTGGCGCCCCGGGGCGTCCGGGTGGTGGGCATCGCCCCGGGCGTGATCGACACCGGGGTCGGCGTGCGCGCGGGGATGTCGCCCGAGGCGTACCGGGGCTTCCTGGAGCAGATGGGCGCCCGCGTCCCGCTGGGGCGGGTCGGCGCCCCGGAGGAGATCGCCTGGTGGATCGTGCTGCTGGCACAGCCCGAGGCGGGCTATGCCAGCGGCACGGTTGTCGCGGTGGACGGGGCCCTGTCGGTCACCTGAGCCGGCGGGCCGGCCGCCGCCGGTCGCCTGGTCCGCGGATCAGGCGACCGGCCGGCGCTCGACGTGGGCGCGGGCGCACTCCAGCGTGGCGGTGCTGTTGCGCCCCAGGGCGCCGCGCACCAGCCGGCGCGCGTCCTCGATCGAGGTCTGCTCGCCCAGTACGGCGTGCACGGCGTCGGGATCGATGACCACGGTGTGCCCGGAGGTGACCAGGGCCGTGCCGCCCTCCTGGCGGAACGTCCACTCGCCGAGGTGGACCTTCATCAGCGCGGGCGTCCGGAGCTGCTTGTAGACGATCCGCTCGGCGGGGAAGCACACCCGCACCGAGGAGGTGGTGTGGGTCGAGCCGTCGGCCGCCCGGGTGTCCATCTCCATCTGCTGCAGGCCGGGGGCCTCCTCAGTCAGCACGATCCGGTCGACGTGCGGCACCCGCTGCGGCCACAGCTCGGCGGCGCGGACGAACTCGTAGACCTCGGCGGCGTCGCCGTCGATGCGCACCGAGTCGGTGAACGACAGCTCCAGCCCGTCGGGGGAGCCGTCCCGCTCCGCCGCGCCCTTCAGCGCGGCCAGCTCGGCTTCGCTGTTGCGGTCGACGGCCTGCGAGATCCACTCCACGCCCTCCGGATCGTCGCCGAGGGCCGCGAAGTCGTGGGTCAGCCGGACCAGGCTGCCGGCCCCGCCGGGCAGCGGCTCGATGATCCACTGCCCGCCCATCGACGCGGCCGGGGGCGGGGCGGCCTCCTGCCGGAACGCCACCCGCAGGCCGTCGGGGTCGAGCCTGCGCCGGGAGGTCCAGGTCCGCACCTGCCCGTTGGCGGTGGCCCACAGGCGGATGGTCTCCTGCTGCCCGTGCAGCTGGACCTGCTCGGCGTGCACGGTCGGCGGGAAGATCCGCGGCCACCGGGTCACGTCGGCTACCAGGTCGTAGACCTCGCGCGCGGGCGCCGACACGGTGATCCGGTGCTCGGTCTGATGGATGGCCGGCTGCGGCATGGCTGTCCTCCTCAGTAGTTGCCGAGCCCGCCGCAGACGTTGATCGCCTGCGCCGTGATCGGTCCGGCGGTCTCCGACATCAGGTAGCCGACCAGCCCGGCGACCTCCTCGGGGGTGGAGTACCGGCCCAGCGGGATCTTCTGCTGGAAGCGGTCCAGCACCTCGTCCTCGGTGATCTCCCAGAAGTCGGCGTAGCCCCGCCGGACGCGCTGCGCCATCGGCGTCTCCACGTACCCCGGGCAGACCGCGTTGACGGTGATGCCGCTCTTGGCCAGCTCCAGGCCCAGCGCCTTGGTGAAGCCGACCACGCCGTGCTTGGACGCCGAGTACGGCGCGCCCAGGGCCACGCCCTGCTTGCCCCCGGTGGAGGCGATGTTGATGATCCGGCCGTGCCCGGCGGCGAGCATCCCGCCGCCCTTCAGGACCTCCCGGGTGACCCGGAAGACGCTGTTGAGGTTGGTGTCGACGACGTCCAGCCAGAGCTCGTCGGGGATCTCGGCGGTGGCGCCGCCGCCGCTGCGCCCGGCGTTGTTGACCAGCGCGGTCACCGTGCCGTAGCGCTCCACCGCGGCGCGGACGAACTCCCGCACCCGCTCGGTGGAGCGCACGTCGCAGGGCCGCCCGTCCACCTCCAGCCCCCGCGCGCGCAGCCGCTTGACGGTCAGGTCGACGTTGTCGGCGTCGCGCGCGCAGACGAACACCGCCGCGCCGCGCTCGGCCAGCAGCTCGGTGACGGCGAGGCCGATGCCGCTGGTCGCTCCGGTGACCAGGACGTGCTGCCTGCCCGCCTGCCCGCCTGCCTGTGTGTCTGCCGATGCCATGTGGGCCCTCCGGGTCGGACTCCGAACGGGCCCCGATCGTCGCAGCGGCCGCTAGAGGGGTGCTCGACGGGCGTCAAGAAGACTTCGAGCCTGCTGCGACCTGGTCCGGGCACGTTGGGCCGTGGATGCCAGCGATCGTCGTCGGGCGAGGAGACAGCAGGAAATGTCGGCTTTGGAATCGGTCCTCACGGGACACGGTGTGGTCACCTTCGTCAACAGGTTCTCGCTGACGGCCCCGCCCGCGGAGTTCGAGCGCGGCTTCGCCGGCACCAGCGGGTTCATGGCCGAGCAGCCGGGCTTCGTCGGCTACACGCTGCTGCGGCACAGCGAGCGGACCGACAGCTACGTCAACATCGCGGTGTGGCGGGACGCCGAGTCCTTCCGCAACGCGGTGACGCGGCCGGAGTTCGCGCCGCACGCGGCCGCGCTGCGCTCGCTGAGCACCAGCGAGCCGAACCTCTACGTCATCGCCCGCCAGGGCGCGCCGGTCCGGCCCGGCCGCGGCCCGCGCGCCTGACCGGTCCTGGAGAGGTCCCATGAACAGGCGAGTAGTGATCACCGGGATCGGGGTCGTCGCCCCCGGTGCCGTCGGCGCCAAGCAGCTGTGGGAGGCGCTGATGGCCGGGCGCACCGCGACCCGGCGGATCACGGCGTTCGACGCGGCCCCCTTCCGCTCGCGGATGGCGGCCGAGTGCGACTTCGACCCGCTGCGCGAGGGCCTGACCCCCGAGCAGGCGGGCCGGCTCGACCGGGCGACCCAGTTCGCCCTCGTGGCGGCGAAGGAGGCCATCGCCGACAGCGGGCTGGACGCCGCCGCGCACGACCCGGCGCGGCTCGGCGTCTGCCTCGGCAACGCGGTGGGCTGCACCCAGCAGCTGGAGCAGCGCTACCTGGCGCTCAGCGACCGGGGCCGGCACTGGCTGGTCGACCACACCCGCGGCGGCGAGCACCTGTACGACTACTTCGTGCCCAGCTCGATGGCCGCCGAGATCGCCTGGCTGGCCGGGGCGGAGGGGCCCGCGACCGTCATGTCGGCGGGCTGCACCTCGGGCATCGACTCCATCGGCCACGCCTGCGAGCTCATCCGCGAGGGGAGCGCGGACGCGGTCATCGCCGGAGGCACCGACGCCCCGATCTCCCCGATCACCGTGGCCTGCTTCGACGCGATCAGGGCGACCTCGGCGCGCAACGACGACCCCGAGCACGCGTGCCGCCCGTTCGACCGCGACCGCGACGGCTTCGTCCTCGGCGAGGGCTCGGCCGTGCTGGTGCTGGAGGACGCCGAGGCGGCGCGGCGCCGGGGGGCGCACGTCTACGCCGAGATCGCCGGCTACGCGTCGCGCAGCAACGCCTACCACATGACCGGGCTGCGGCCCGACGGCCGCGAGATGGCCGCCGCGATCACCGCCGCGCTGGACGAGGCCCGGCTGGCCCCGCAGGCCGTCGACTACGTCAACGCGCACGGCACCGCCACCAAGCAGAACGACCGGCACGAGACCGCGGCGTTCAAGCGCAGCCTCGGCCCGCACGCCCACCGGGTCCCGGTCAGCTCGATCAAGTCGATGATCGGGCACTCGCTGGGCGGCGTCGGCTCGATCGAGGTCGCCACCAGCGCGCTGGCCGTCGAGTACGGCGGCGTGCCGCCGACCGCCACGCTGCGCGAGCCCGACCCCGAGCTGGACCTGGACTACGTCCCGCTGGTCGGGCGCGAGCAGCCGGTGGACGTGGTCCTCACGGTCGGCAGCGGCTTCGGCGGGTTCCAGAGCGCGATGGTGCTCGCCGCGGACCGCGGGCGGACGCCGTGAGCCCGGTGGTGGTGACCGGGGTCGGCGTGGTCGCCCCCAACGGCCTCGGGCTGGCCGACTACTGGTCGGCGACGCTGGCGGGGCGCAGCGGCATCGGCCCGATCACCCGGTTCGACCCGGCCACCTACCCGGTCCGGCTGGCGGGCGAGATCACCGACTTCGAGGCGCGCGACCACGTGCCCGGCCGGCTGATCCCGCAGACCGACCGGGTGACCCAGCTCGCCCTCGCCGCCGCCGAGTGGGCCCTCGCCGACGCCGGGACCGGCGCGGCGGACCCGCCCCCGCCGGAGACCGGGGTCGTCACGGCCAGCGCGTCGGGCGGCTTCGAGTTCGGCCAGCGCGAGCTGCAGAACCTGTGGTCCAAGGGCGCCAAGCACGTCAGCGCCTACATGTCGTTCGCCTGGTTCTACGCCGTCAACACCGGCCAGATCTCGATCCGGCACGACCTGCGCGGCCCGACCGCGACGTTCGTGTCCGAGCAGGCCGGCGGCCTGGAGGCGCTGGCCGACGCCCGGCGCAAGGTGCGCAAGGGCACCCCCATGGTGCTGGCGGGCGGCGTCGACTCGGCGCTGTGCCCGTACGGCATGGCCGCGCAGATCGCCTCCGGCCGGCTCAGCACGGGCCGGGACCCGGGCACCGCCTACCTCCCGTTCACCGCGGACGCCGGCGGCCACGTGCCCGGCGAGGGCGGGGCGATCCTGGTCGTGGAGGACGCGGTCCGCGCCGCCGAGCGGGGCGCGGCGCCCTACGGCGAGATCGCCGGCTACGCCGCCACCTTCGACCCGCCGCCCGGCTCCGGCCGCCCGCCCAACCTCGCGGCGGCGATCCGCGCGGCGCTCGCCGACGCGGAACTGGACCCCGCCGACATCGCCGTGGTGTTCGCCGACGCGGCGGCCCTGCCCGAGCTGGACCGGGCCGAGGCGCGGGCCCTGGCCGAGGTCTTCGGGCCGCGCGGGGTGCCGGTCACCGCCCCCAAGACGATGACCGGCCGCCTGTACTCGGGGGCGGCGGCCCTGGACCTGGTCACGGCCCTGATGGCGCTGCGCGCGGGCCTCGCGCCCCCGACCGCGAACGTGCCCGCCGCCGCGCCGGACTGCCCGGTGGACCTGGTGGTGGGCGGGCCGCGGCCGGTGCGGGGGGCGGCGGCGCTGGTGCTGGCACGGGGTTACGGCGGCTTCAACAGCGCCCTGGTGGTGCGACGAGGAAAGGAAGAACGATGACCCGGTTCACCCTGGACGAGCTGATCCAGATCATGCGGGAGTGCGCGGGGGAGGACGAGGCGCTGCCGCTCGACGCGAGCGCCGCCGACACCGACTTCGACGCGCTCGGCTACGACTCGCTCGCGCTCATGGAGGCGGCCAGCCGGGTCGAGCGCGAGTACGGCCTGGTCCTGCCCGAGGAGGACCTGGCCGACATCCGCACGCCCGCGCAGTTCGTGGCGTTCGTGAACGGCCAGACCGCGCAGGACGGCGTGACCGGGATCCAGGCGGCCGGATGACGGCGTCCGGCCTGTACATCGCCGCCTGCGGGACGTGGCTGCCGCCGGTGGTCCCCACCGCGGCGGCGATCGAGGCCGGGGCGTGCGACGAGGCGCTGGCCAGGGCCACCGGCGCGACCGGGGTGGCGGTCTCGGGCGGCGAGTCGGCCCCCGAGATGGCCGCCCGCGCCGCCCGGACCGCGCTGGACCGCGCCGCCGCCGGCCCGGCCGACATCGACCTGGTCCTGCACGCCAGCTTCTTCTACCAGGGGCACGACGTGTGGGCGCCGGCGTCCTTCATCCAGCGGGAGGCGGTCGGCAACGCCTGCCCGGCGATGGAGGTGCGCCAGGCGTCCAACGGCGGGATGGCGGCGCTCGAACTGGCCGCGGCGTACCTGCGGGCCGACCCGCGCCGCCACTCCGCGCTCATCACCACCGGGGACCGGTGCGGGCCGCCCGGCTTCGACCGGTGGCGCAGCGACCCCGGCACCGTCTACGCCGACGGCGGCACGGCGCTGGTGCTGTCGCGCCGGTCCGGCTTCGCGCGGCTGCGCAGCCTGGTGACGGTGACCGACCCGGAGCTGGAGGGCGTGCACCGCGGCGCCGACCCCTTCGGCGCGGCCCCGCTCAGCGTCCGGCCGACCGTCGACCTGGACGCCTGCAAGAAGGCGTTCCTGGCCGAGCACGGCGTCTCCTACACCGTCGCCCGCGTCGGCGCCGGGCAGTCCGCCGCCGTCAAGCGGGCGCTCGGCGAGGCGGGCCTGGAGCTGGGCGACGTCGCCCGGATCGCGCTGCCGCACCTGGGGCGCCGGAGGCTGGAGGCGGGGTTCTTCCGCAAGCTCGGCATCCGGCCGGAGATCACGACATGGCCGTGGAGCCGAGGCGTGGGGCACCTGGGCGGCGGCGACCCGATCGCGGGGCTGGACCACCTGGTGGGCAGCGGCGCCCTGCGCTCCGGGGACGCCTGCCTGCTCGTCAGCGTCGGGGCGGGGTTCACCTGGTCCTGCGCCGTCGTCGAGATGGTCTGAGCCGGACCGCCGCGCGCCGGTGCGCCGGTGCGCGGCGGTGCCGTGGTGGCCGCGCCGGGCGGGGCGTCGCCCCGTCCCGCCCGGCGCGGCGGCTCAGTCGGCGACCCGCTCGGCGGCGGGCTCCGCCGGCTCGGCCCGCTCGTCCGGCCCGTCCGCCGTGAACCCCTCGGGGACCGGGTAGTCGGGGACCAGCACCTGCGGGCCCCGCCGCTTCACCTCGTCGGGGATGAAGCTGCTCAGGTCGCCCTCGGCGTTCAGGCCCATCTCCATGATGGCCAGCGAGTGGAAGAAGTGGACGCCCACGATGGCGCGGTCGGTCTCCCTGCGCCGGTAGGCGGTGCCGGGCATGAGGTCCTCGTGGTTGAGGCCGTCCACCAGCGACTTCAGGAACCCCGTGGTGGTCGCCGGCGACGACAGGTCGGTGCTGCTGCCGCCGAAGCCCGGCCAGTAGGAGGTGTGCAGGTCCTCGATGGCGTAGAAGCCGCCGGGGCGCACGTGCCGGGCCAGGATCTGGAAGGTCGCGATCTGGTCGGCGCAGAAATGGCTGCCGTCGTCCAGGACGATGTCGAGCGGCCCGGTCTCGCGCACCACGCTTTCCAGGAATTCGCGGTCGGCCTGGTTTCCCTGGAAGGTTTTGATGCGCTGCGAGTCCAGCGCGGACTTGTCGGCGATGTCGATGCCGTAGACCATGGCGCGCGGGAAGAACCGTTTCCACATCTGGAGCGATTCGCCGCCGCGCTCCGGGTCGTGGAAACCGCCGACGCCGATTTCCAGGACGCGCACCGGCCGGTCCCGCAGCACTTCGAAATGCCGCTGGTAGTTGCGCGCGTACCAGTGCTCCCCCCATTTGTCGGTGCCGAAGTCGAGCGCGAGGCCGCCGAGGTCGCGCCGGCGCGCCGCGGTCCGCTCCAGCAGGCCGGGCCAGTCGACGTCCCCGCGGCGGCAGCCCGCCGCCAGCGCCGCCGACACCACGCGGTGCCCGTCGCCGGCGGCCCGCCGGCCGAACACCGCGCGCAGCAGCGCGGCGAACTCCGGCAGCGACTGCCGCAGGTGCACGTCCACCTCGTCGCCGGGCGGGTTGCCCTCGGGGTTCCACGGCAGCATCTCCGAGCGCGCGCCGGCGCCGCCCGCCTCGACGGTGAAGCCGAGGACGTACTGCGGCATCCTGATGTCGTACTGGATCGTGAGCCGGTCGCGGCCGATCAGGGGCGGCAGGTCGAGCAGCATCTCGGTGCACAGGGCCTCCAGGACGGGGGCGAACTGGTGCCGCAGCGCCAGCTTGAGCAGGCTCTCGTCGTCGCCGTCACCGAGGTCGAGCAGCTCCGCCAGCAGGGCGTGGTCGGGTCGTGGGGTCGTCATGGCGCCTCTCGCTCACATTCGTGGTGGGTGGTCGGGGTGTGTCGAGGTGTCCGCTAGCGGTGGTCGAGCACGGGTCGATCCGCGCCGGTGATGCTGGGCCGCCCAGGAAGCACGACGCGGGGAGACCGCCCATGACGACGACCGCCCAGGTCCCCGGCCCGTCCGGCCCTCGTCCGATCGCCCTGCTGCTGCCCGGCCAGGGCGCCCAGCACGTGCGGATGGCGGCCGGCCTCTACACCGCCGAGCCGGTCTTCACCGAGGCCGTCGACGAGGTCTTCGGGCTGATGGGGGCGGACGGGGCGGAGCTGCGCGCCGAGTGGCTCGCCGAGCGGCCCCGGGTGCCGATCGACCACGTCACCCGCGCGCAGCCGCTGCTGTTCGCCATCGACTACGCGCTGGGCCGGCTGGTCCTGAGCTGGGGCGTGCGGCCGGCGGCGCTGCTCGGGCACAGCATGGGCGAGCTGGCGGCCGCGACGCTGGCCGGGGTCTTCCGCCTCCCCGACGCGGTGGCGCTGGTGCGGGACAGGGTGCGCCGCGTGGCCGACGCCCCGCCCGGCGGCATGCTCGCGGTCGCCGCCGCCCCGGACGAGCTGGCGTCCTTCCTCGGCGGGGACGTCGTGGTGGGCGCCGTCAACGCCCCGCGCCAGACCGTCCTCGCCGGCCCGGCCGGGCCGCTGGCGGCGGTCGCCGCCGCGCTGCGCGAACGGGGCTATACCGCCCGGCCGGTGCCGTCGCTGGTCGCCTTCCACAGCCCCGCGCTGGCCGCCGCCAACGCCGGGGCCGAGCGGCTGCTGGCCGAACTGCCCACCGCGCCGCCGAGCATCCCGGTCTACTCCGGCTACACCGGGGCGCCGCTCGGCGCCCGGGAGGTCGCCGACCCGGCGTTCTGGGCCCGGCAGCCGGTCGATCCGGTGCTGTTCTGGCCGGCGCTCGACGCGCTCCTGACCGACTCCGACGTGGTCCTGGTGGAGGCGGGGCCCGGCCAGGACCTGTCCCGGCTGGCGCGGCGCCACCCGCGGGTGCGCGGCGGGCACAGCGCGGTGGTGTCCCTGCTGCCGCCGCGCCCCGGCCCCGCCGAGGCCGACCGGCGGGCGCTCGGCGCGGCGGTCGAGACCCTGCTGGCGGAGGGGCATCAGCTCGCCTGGTCCGGCTCGGCCGCCTGACCGGGGCGGGCGGTCGCGACGACGAAGCGGACCGGCACCTCGATCGTCAGGGGGCCGTCGCCGTCGCGCATGGCGTCCAGCGCGCCGATCAGCCGCTCCCGCAGCGCCTGGGACTCCTCCGGCGGCAGGTGCTGCCACAGCAGCCGCATCCCCTGGGTGTGCGACCAGTCCACCCACGCCTCTCCGGATGTCGCGACGAGGTCGATGGTCTCGTCGGCCACGGCGACCTCGGCGAACCCGGCCCGGACCATCGTGCGCTCCAGCTCCGCGACGTCCCCCAGCCAGCGGTTGAACCGGCGCTGCAGCGCCTCCGGGCGCCATTCCGGCGGCAGGTTCCGCAGCAGCGAGCGGGGGATGAGCTCGGTGAAGACCGGCGGCAGGAACGGGAAGGCGTCCTCGCTGAACACCGGGCTGGTGAACGCGATCCGCCCGCCCTCGCGCAGCAGCCCCGCGTAGCGGGCGAGCGCCGCCGGGGCGTCCGGCAGGAAGATCAGGCTGTAGCTGCCCAGCACCGCGTCGAACGACCGTTCCGGCAGGTCGGGGTGCTCGGCGTCCAGCACCCGGAGCTCCACGTTGGCCGCGCCCAGCCGGTCTGCGATCTCCCCGGCCTGCTCGATCATCGCCGGGGCGATGTCGATGCCCAGCACATGGCCTCCGGGGCCCACCCGCTCGGCGGCGGGGAACAGGCACGCGCCGAGGCCGCACCCGACGTCCAGCACCCGGTGCCCGGGCCGCGGCCCGGCCCGTTCGACCAGGCGCCGGCCCATCGGGGTGAAGAACTCCACGCCCATCCGGTCGTAGGACGGGGCGGCCTCGTCGAAGGCCCGGGCCACCACGGCCTTGTAGGCGCTCGTCTCCATCGCTTCTCCCGCGGGTCGTCGGATCACCGCCGGACGGTGCGTCCGGGGCCGCGACCAAAGCGTTCGGGCCCGCGCTCAATTCGGAATCGAATTTCGATGGCGCCGGCCCGGCCGCTCGCAAATCGCTCAAAGTGCGGTTTTGGGGGCTGGCGTGCTTTAGGGGAACGGCCGACCATGGGTGGCGAATGCACGGTTCACGACCTCGGAAAGAGGTGCTCGATGAGCGAGCAGATCGAGACCGTTCGCCGCATGGTGAACGCCTACAACACCGGAAAGACCGACGACGTCGAGGAGTTCATCCACCCCGAATACCTGAACCCGGGCGCGATGGAGCACTACCAGGACCTGCTCGGCCCGGAGGCTTTCGCGCTGGCCGTGAAATGGCTGCGGATGACGTTCTCCGAGGAGGTCTTCCTCGACGAGATCGGCTACGAGGAGAACCGCAACTGGGTGCGCGCCCGGCTGGTGCTGTACGGGCGCCAGGTCGGGAACCTGGTGAGCATGCCCGCCACCGGCCGGCGCTTCTCCGGCGAGCAGATCCACCTCATCCGGCTGGTGGACGGCAAGATCCGCGACCACCGGGACTGGCCGGACTACCTGGGCACCTACCGCCAGCTCGGCGAGCCCTGGCCGGAGGGCGACGGCTGGCGCCCGTAGCCGGGAGCGCCCCGCCGCAGAACCAGCGCACGACCAGCCGATCCCGGGGAGGGACGCAATTCCCATGAGCGGTACCGACCAAGACCTCCAGGCCCGCCCGCGGCCCGAGCAGGAGCGGCGGGCGCTGGACACGCTGCTGCGCCTGGCCAGCCTGCACACGCCGATGGTGGTGCGCGTGGCGGCGACCCTGCGGCTCGTCGACCACATCCGCGCCGGCCACGACACGCCCGCCCGGCTCGCCGAGGCGACCGGGACCGACGCCAACGCGCTGCTCCGGCTGATCCGGCACCTGGTCGCCGTCGAGGTGCTGTCGCAGGACGGCGCCGGGCGGCTCGCGCCGACCGAGATCGGGGCGCTGCTGGCCGACGGGCACCCGGCCCGCCAGCGCGACTGGCTCGACCTCACCAACGCCGTCTCCCGCGCGGACCTGTCGTTCATGCACCTGCTGGACGCGGTCCGCACCGGACGCCCGACCTACGAGGCGGTGCACGGCAGGCCGTTCTACGACGACCTGACGGCCGACCCGGCCCTCGCCGCGTCGTTCGACGAGCTGATGGCCTGCGACCAGGACGTCGTCTACGACGAGCCCGCCGCGGCGTGCGACTGGACCGGCGTGCGGCACGTCATGGACGTGGGCGGCGGCACCGGCGGCTTCCTGGCGGCGATCGCCAGGACCGCCCCGCACGTGCGGGGCACGCTGCTGGAGCTGCCGATCCCGGCGGCCACCGCCCGCGAGCGCTTCGCCGAGGAGGGCCTCGACGACCGGATGACGGCGCTGGAGGGCAGCTTCTTCGACCCGCTGCCGGTCAAGGCCGACGTCATCACGCTGTCGTTCGTCCTGCTGAACTGGGGCGACGAGGACGCCCGGGGCATCCTGCGCCGGTGCGTCGACGCGCTGGAGCCCGGCGGCCGCATCGTCGTGCTCGAACGCGACGACCTGCCGAGCGAGGCGTCCAACTGGCAGTTCACCCTGCTGGACATGCGGATGCTGGTCTTCCTGGGCGGGCGGCTGCGCACCCGGGACGAGTGGAGGACCTTCGCGGCGTCGGCCGGGCTGGCCCTGGACTCGGTCACCCGCATCCCCTCGCCCATGCTGCCGTTCGACTTCTCCCTGCTCACCCTGGTGCCCGCCGGGGCCGAGGCGTCACGGCCCGCCGCCGAAGGGAGCGTGCCGGCATGAGCGAGCGCTTCGTCAGGCACGGCGACATCAGGCTGTGGAGCCAGGCGGTCGGCGACCCCGGCGACCCGCCGCTGCTGCTGGTCATGGGCGGCAACCTGTCGGCCTACGGGTGGCCCGACCCGTTCGTGGAGCGGCTGGCGGCGGGGGGCCTCCGCGTCATCCGCTACGACCACCGCGACACCGGCAAGTCCACCCAGCGGGACTTCGAGCAGCACCCCTACAGCTGCGGCGACATGGCCGCCGACGCCGTGGCCGTGCTCGACGGCTGGGGCGTGGAGGCCGCCCACGTCGTCGGCCTGTCGATGGGCGCCACCATCGTGCAGCTGATGGCCCTGGACCACCCCGGGCGGCTGCTGTCCATGACGGCGATGCTCGGCGGCGCCCTCGACATCGACTTCGGCACCAACATCGAGCGCGCCTACGCCGGCCTGCCGCCGGTGGACGACCTGCCCGGCCCGCAGCAGCGGTTCCTGGACGTGCTGGCCATGCTCATGGAGCCGGTGGACGGGCCGGAGGCCGAGCTCGACCGGCGGGTGCGCAAGTGGCAGACGCTGTTCGGGGACGAGCTGCCGTTCGACCCCGAGGAGATCCGCCGCTGGGAGCGCAAGGCCATCGAGCACTCGGGGACCTGGCGGGAGCCCACCGCGCACTACCCGGTCGAGATGCCCGACCCGGCGCGCGGCGCCGAGCTGGCCGGGCTGCGGATTCCCACCCTGGTCATCCAGGCCATGCTCGACCCGGCCGCGCCGCCGCCCCACGGCAAGCACCTCGCCGAGCAGATCCCCGGCGCCCGGCTGGTGGAGGTCCCCGGCATGGGGCACGCGCTGCCCAGCAGCGTCCACGAGCCGCTGGCCGAGGCCATCCTGGCGCACACCCGCGCCCACTCCCGCGCGTGATCCGCACCGTCCAGACTCCAAGGAATGGGTTATGCCAGCAATCGCGACAAGCAGTGAACTCGGCCGCCACCTGCTGACCCTCCGCGGCTTCCACTTCATCTACGGCGCCCAGGGCGACCCCTACGCGCTGCTCCTGCGCGCCGAGAGCGACGACCGGCACGCGCTCGGCCGGGAGGTGCGGGCGCGCGGCGCGCTGTCCCGCAGCGAGGCCAACGCCTGGGTGACGGCCGGGCACGGGCCCGGCGGGCAGATCCTGGGGGACTCCCGGCTGCACCTGCGGCACGCCGAGCTGGAGGAGCCCCAGCAGCACATCCACCAGGACGTGTGGGGCGACACCAAGCTGTGCCACATCGTCCCGCTCGACAACGCGTTCATGAACCTCGAACGCGCCGACTACGCGCGCCTGGCGGAGCTGGGCGGGCCAGTCCTCGGCGCCGGCGCCGCCGGAGCCCACCGGGCCGCGGCGCGCGAGGTCTTCGCCGCGGTGCTCGACCGCCTCGGCGGGGAGTTCGACCTGGTGTCGGACCTGGCGCGGCCGGCCGTGGTGGCCGCGCTCGCCGACGCGCTGGGCCTGCCGGACACCGAGCGGGAGCGGTTCGCCGAGCTGTGCGCCCGGGTGAGCCCCGCGCTGGACGCGGCGCTGTGCCCGCCGCAGCTCAACACCACCCGCGCGCTCATGGCGGCGGTCGACGAGCTGCGCGAGCTGGTCGGCGGGCTGGTGGCGCGCCGCCGCGCCGAGCCCGGCGACGACCTGGTCGGCCGGCTGGTGCGCGCGGACGGCGCACGGGACGAGGACGTCCTGGCGGTGTGCGTGCTGCACGCGGTGGTGGGCGCCGAAGCGGCCGCCAACCTGCTCTGCAACGCGGTGTCGGCCCTGCTGGACCATCCGGACCAGGCCGGGGCGCTGGGCGGGGACCCCTCGCTGGTGGACGCCGCGGTGGAGGAGACCCTGCGCTACGACCCGCCGATCCGGCTGGAGAGCCGCATCGCGCACGAGGACCTGGAGCTGGCCGGCGAGGAGGTCGCCGCCGACAGCCAGATCGTGGTGCTGGTGGAGGCGGCCAACCGGGACCCGGAGGTCTACTCCGACCCCGACGCCTTCGACCTGTCCCGCGACCTGTCGGACGCCGGGACGCCGCACCTGGCGCTGACCGGCGGCCTGTACGCCAGCCTCGTGGCCCCGTGGGTGCGGGCCGTGGCGGCGGGCGGGCTGGAGGCCCTCGTCGCCGCGAAGCCGGGCGCCGCCTCTCCGGCGGGCCTGCGCTCCGCGGGCGAGGCCCTGCGCCGGATGCGCTCGCCGGTGGTGCGGGCCCTGTTCCGGTTCCCCGTGGAGCGCGCGTGATCTGGTCGTTCACGCTGGCCGCGTGGACGCGGAGCTGGGCGGCCTCGGCTCGGCCGAGGCCGCCCGCCTTCAGCGGTCCAGCACCCGGGCCAGCGCCGCGAACACCGCGTCGCCCGGATCGCCCGGCTCGTCGGGGGAGCGCCAGGCGATGACGCCGTCGGGCCGCACCAGGGCCGCGCCGGACGGGCCGAGGCCGAACCGGCCGGCCAGGTCCCCGGCCGGGTCGTGCCAGCCCTCGGAGCGGCCGACGACCTCCAGGCGCACCCCCAGGCGCGCGGCCGCCTTCCGGGCGGCCGCGCTCCAGCCCGCGCCCTCCGGCCCGGTGACCAGCACCCAGCCCTGGCCGAAGAGCTCCACCGTCGACACCGGGCCGCCGTCGCGCTCCAGGCCGACGTGCGGCGCCCGGAAGCCGGGGCGGCCGCTGGGCCGCAGCGGGTCCTCCACGGGGGCGCCGTCGTCGGGACCGCCGTCGGGCAGCACCGCGCCGGAACGGTAGCGGAAGCCGAGGATGACCTCGGCGTAGCCGGCGGCGGGCGGGACCTCGTCGGCCATGTGCGGCGCCATGCGGCTGGCGTAGATGTTGAGCGCCTCGGCGACCACCAGCTCGGCCACCGCCTTGCGCTCGGGCTCGTAGCTGTCGAGCAGGCCGGGCCCGGCCACGCCCTCGATGACGGCGGCCAGCTTCCAGGCGATGTCGAAGCCGTCGCCGATGGCGGTGTTGCCGCCCAGCCCGCCGGTCGGCGGGGTGACCTTGGCCGCGTCGCCGGCCAGGAACACCCGGCCGTCGCGCCACCGCTCGGCGATCCGGGCCGCCATCTCCCACGGCTGCACGTCCAGCAGGACGGGGGACAGGCCGGGCGCGCCGACCGCGATCCGGATCAGGTCGCGGCACCGCTCGTCGGTGAAGTCGGCGGGGCTCTGGCCGCGCCCGGCGTCGTACTCCACGAAGAAGGTGTGCCGGTCCGGCCGGTCGGTGGGCCCGAACGTGCCGGTGAAGTGGGGGTTCTGCAGGTAGTACCACCCCGTCGCGCCGGGCGGCAGCACCGCCGACAGGTCGGCCTCGAAGATGACGCCCACGAACGTGGCCAGCGAGCCGTGCCCGCCCGTGCCGATGCCGAGCCGCTCGCGGACCCGGCTGTAGGGCCCGTCGGCGGCGACCATGTAGCGCGCCCGCACGGTGCGCGCCGCGCCGCCGGCCGCCTCCCGCAGCTCGGCGGTCACCCCCTCGCCGTCCTGGGCGAACCCGGTCAGCTCGGTCCCGTACCGCGCGACGGCGCCGTGCCGCCGGGCCTGGTCGAGCAGGATCGGCTCCATCTGGTCCTGGGCGACCAGCGCCCACGGCATCGGGGTGCACGGCGCGGTGGCGCCGACCAGCTCCTCGAAGCTCTCGGCGAAGGTGTGCAGCACCTTGCCGCCCACGCTCTCGGCCACCTTGATCGTGAAGTCGCCCTGCCGCCCTCTGATGTCGCCGGCGTGCCGCACCTTGTCGGCGACCCCGCCCGCGCGCAGCAGCTCCATGGTGCGCGGGTTCTGGCCGGCCGCCTTGGGGTGCACCGAGGGGCCGGCGTGCCGCTCGACGACCAGCACGCGCACGCCGCGCAGGGCCAGGAACATGGCCGCGGACAGGCCGGCGAGGCCCGCTCCCACGACCAGGACGTCCACCGATTCGTCAGCTCGGTCTGTCACTTCTCCTCCGCTTCATCGATGTGCCGGGGCCGCGCCCGCAGGCCGGTCACGCGCCCGGCCCGGGGACGACCCCCACGAACAGCCCCCGGCCGGACTGCACGCCCTCGACGTACCGCGTCCGGAACCCGGCGCGGTCGAAGGCGGTCTCGTACTGCCGCCGGGTGAACAGCGAGATCAGATGGCTCTCGGCGAAGGAGCGGACCCCCGATCCGGGGTCGGCGACCACGTAGCGGACCTCGACCCGCGACGCGGCGCCCTCCAGCGCCGAGTGCGACACGCGCGCGATGGTGCGGCCGCCGGCCTCGACCACGTCGGCCGACACGTGGCCGTCGAGGAAGCGCTCGCGGAACCACCAGGGGTCGACGACCGCCACGCCGCCGGGCGCCAGGTGGCGGGCGAACCTGCGCAGCAGGCCCTCCAGCTCCCCGGGGTCGGACATGTAGCCGACGGACCCGGTCATGCTGACGACCGCGTCGAACCTCCGGCCGAGGTCGAAGTCGCGCATGTCCCCCTGGTGGAGCGGCACCCCGGGCAGCAGGGCCCGCGCGCGCTCCAGCATCGGCTCGGAGATCTCCAGCCCCTCGACGCGGTCGAACGACTCCGCCAGGAACCGCAGGTGCGAGCCGGCGCCGCAGGCGACGTCCAGCAGGGACGCCGCCCGCGGCAGCTCCGCCCGGACCTGACGGGCGACCTCGGCCGCCTCCGCCCGGTAGTCCCGGCCGCGCTCCCGGTTGACCAGCTCGAAGATCTCCGCCACTTCGGCGCCGTACATGGCGGCGCGTCAGCCGAAGTCGGCCGCGTGGTCGCGGGCCCACTGGGCGAAGGTCCGGGCGGGCTTGCCCAGCACCTGCTCGACGGTGGGCAGCACCTCGTCGGGCCGCTCCACCGCGACGGCGAAGTAGCCGAGGATCATGTCCACCGCGTCCTCGGGGATCCACTCGGCCATCTCGGCGCGCTTCTGCTCCGGCGTCAGCTCCACCACCTCGATCGGGCGGCCGACGACCTCGGCGATGATCCGGACCTGCTCCTCCTGGGTGATCGCCTCCGGGCCGGACAGGCGGTACACCCGCCCCGCGTGCCCGTCCTCCAGCAGCGCGGCCACGGCCACCTCGGCGATGTCGGCCTCGTGGACCAGCGACTGCGCGGCGGTGGGGTAGGCCATCCGCACCACGCCCTCGGTGGCGATGGAGTGCGCCCAGAACAGCGCGTTCCCGGCGAACCCGAACGGGCGCAGGGCCGTCCACTCCGCGCCGGTGCCGGCCACCGCCCGCTCCACCGCGCCGTGCTCGTCGGCGCTCGCCTTGTTGGTGGGGATGGTCGATCCCACGGCGTCCGACGACAGCACCACGACGCGCCGCACCCCGGCCCGCGCGATCGCCTCGGCGACCTGCGGCGCGGTCTGGTGCACCGGGAACAGGTACAGCCGGTCCACGCCCTCCAGCGCCGGGGCGAGCGTCTCGGGCCGCAGCAGGTCGCCCTGGAACACCTCGACGTCGTCGGGCAGGCCGGCGTCGGCCGCGTCGCGGGTCAGCGCGCGGACCGGTTCCCCGGCCTCGCGCAGCCGATCGACCACCACACGACCGACGCTGCCGGTCGCTCCGGTCACCAAGACAGTCATCCCCGCTCCTCAGGGTCGGCGTCCGCGTCGGTGACCAGCGTGCGGAGGGACGCTCGAAAAGCGCCGAAGGATCGCTGGACCGCCGGACGGCTCACAGCAGGCTGGTCAGGCACAGCAGCAGGGTCCGGCACTCGATGTTGAGGTGGTAGCTGTGCCGCTGCAGCTCCATGAGCTGGCCCGGCGTGACCCAGGCGTAGTCCGGCGGCACCTCGGCCGGGAAGTCGGCCCCGGCCTCCACCACGACGTAGCGGTTCTGGGCGGCCAGGAACCGCCCGCCCTCCTCCGACTGCACCATGTCGTAGCGGACGGCGCCGGGCGGCGGCGCGACGGCCAGGTCGTAGAAGGGCAGCCGCCGCCCCTCGGCGCGCTCGTCGAGCGCGCACTGCACGGTGGGCCCGAGTTCGAGCATGTCCCGGTTGCCGGGGCGGACGTCGGCCCGCACCAGCGCGTGCAGGACCCCGCCGAACCGCTTGACGACCATCGCGGCCAGGCCGCCGGTGCTGGGCGCCAGCAGGGGCTGGCTCCAGCTGCTCACCTCGCGGGTGCTGGCCGCCACGCGCACGCCCACGATACGGAAGTGCCGGCCCGCGTCGTGGACGATCTCCTCCCCGCCGACGCGCCAGCCCTCCACGGCGTTGAGCGGGATCGGGCGCGCCGCCATCGTGTAGGCGCACTTGCGGTCGGTGAACCAGCTCACGACCTCGGTCATCGTGTGCCGCGCGGGAGGGCCGCCGGGCTCCAGCGAGCGGCGGAGCGCCGCGCCGAAGCCGTCGCCGTCCCCGCCGGGCGCGGCGGGGCCCGGGGGAGGGAGGAACGGCAGGCCCGCCAGGACCGTGCGCGCGTCCATGTTGATGACGTTGGGCCGGTGCAGCAGGCGGTGGACCTCGCCCAGCGGGAGCCAGCGGAACCGGTCGTCCTCGGGGACCTCCTCCGACACCTCGACGACCACGTTGCGGTTGCGCTTGTGGTGGAACCACGACCCCTGCTCGGACTGCAGGGCGTCGACCAGCACGCGGCCCCGGGACGGGTCGAGGAAGTACTCCAGGTAGGGCGGCAGCGTCCCCTCGTGGGCCCTGGTGTAGTTGCTGGAGGTCGCCTGCACGGTCGGCGACAGCTGCACCAGGTTGACGTTCCCGGGCTCCATCTTCGCCTGGAGCAGGAAGTGCAGCACCCCGTCGATCTCCTTGGCCAGGATGCCGAGGATCGCGATGTCGCGCTGGACGATGATGGGCTGCGTCCACTCCGGCACCGGGCCGTGGTCGGTCTGGGCGTGCAGGCCCTCCACCGTGAAGAACCGCCCGCTGCGGTGGCGCAGGTTGCCCGAGCCGGGGGCGAAGCTCCAGCCGTCCAGCCCGGCCAGGGGGAGCCGCTCCACCGGGAGCGCGCGGCGCTGGTGGCCGGCCAGCCAGTCGAGGGTGTCGGGGCTCGTGCGCGAGGCCGTCACGGCGGCCGAGGCCGCGACGCGCGCCGCCGTCTCCAGGCCGGAGCCGCGGGGCAGGGATAATTCGACGGACATTGTCCTGCTCCTGTCTTTTGCGCCCGGCCGCCGCTCTATAAGCTGCGCGCCATGACGACGGTTCGAGGAAATCCCAAAGGCGTGGTGATAACCGGGGGCGGTACCGGGATAGGGCGGGCGGCCGCCCGGGCGTTCGCCGGCGCGGGGGCCGAAGTCCTGATCGTCGGGAGAACCCGTTCGACATTGGCCGAGACGGCCGAAGGACATCCCGGCATCGATATTCTGGCGACGGACCTGAACGCGGCGGAGGCGCCGAATCAAATCGTCTCCGCCGCCGTTGACAGGTTCGGCCGGATCGACGTCCTTGTCAATAACGCGGTGTCGGTGCGGCCCGGCGCGCTGGGCGGCATCGACCGGCGGGAGGCCGCGGCAGACCTGGCCACCAACCTGTACGCGCCGATCATGCTCACCCGGCGGGCGCTCGCGCCGCTGGAGGCGGGGCGCGGCGTGGTGGTCAACGTCGGCACCTACGGTGTCCTGGGCATACGCGCCTGGCCCTTCATGTCGGTCTACGGCGCCGGCAAGACCGCGGTGGACTTCCTGACCCGCACCTGGGCGGTCGAGCTGGCGCCCCGCGGCATCCGCGTGGTGGGCGTCTCGCCGGGGGTGACCGACACCGGGATCGGCCTGCGGATGGGCGCCACGCAGGAGGAGAACGCGCACCGCCTCGAACAGCGCAGGCAACGGGTCCCGGTGCGCAGACTGGCCACTCCGGCGGAAATGGCCTGGTGGATCACCCGGCTGGTCGAGCCCGATTCGAAATATGCGACCGGCACCGTTCTGGCTGTCGACGGAGGCGCGTCCCTGGTGTAAGTCTGTCCCTATGAATGACATGTACGAGGCGGAATACGCCGAACTCTACGACCTCATCCACGCCGGCCGGAAAAAGGACTACCGAATCGAGGTCAAGGAACTTCTCGACCTCATCCGCGACCATCGCGACCCGGTGAATTCCCTGCTCGACGTCGCCTGCGGCACCGGCAGCCACATGGCCGCCTTCGGCGAGAGTATCGACCGGGTCGAGGGGCTGGACCTGTCGGAGCCGATGCTGGAGATCGCCGGGCGCAAGGTCCCGGCGGAGACCCTGCACCGGGGCACGATGAACGACTTCGACCTCGGCCGCACCTTCGACGTGGTGACCTGCCTGTTCAGCTCCATCGCGCACGTCCGCTCCCAGCAGGAGCTGCAGGCCACCGCCGAGTGCTTCGCCCGCCACCTGGAGCCCGGCGGCCTGGCGGTGATCGAACCGTTCTGGTTCCGCTCCTCGTTCATCCCCGGCTACGTCGCCTCGGACCTGGTCACGGTGGAGGGCCGGACCGCCGCCCGCGTCTCCCACTCGGTGCTCGACGGCGGCGCGGCCCAGATCGAGGTCCACTGCGTGGTCGCCGACGCGGGGGCCGGCATCCGGCACTTCGTGGTCCACACCCGGGTCTCGCTGTTCGAGCGCGAGGAGTACGAGGCGGCGTTCCGGAACGCCGGGTACCGGGTCGAGTTCATGTCCGGGGGGCCGGCGGGACGCGGGCTGTTCCTGTGCACCCTCGAAGGCTGACGCACGCTGGACCGCCCGGTCGCCGCCGGCCGCCCGCCGGCCGGTCAGCCGGCTCCGCGCTCGGGTAGCTCCAGCCACCACGGGTTGCGCCTCGCCCAGGCGATGGTCTGGGCGAGGCCCTCGTCGAGCGAGGTCGAGGACTGCCAGCCCAGCACCTCGCGGGCCTTGGTCACATCGGGGATGCGCCGGGGGATGTCCTGGTACTTGTCGGCGAAGCGCTCCTCGGTGTCGATCTCGCGCGGCGGGCCGCCGTGCTCGGCCAGCCGGGCCACCAGCTCCACCGCCTTGGAGATCGACGTCTCGTCCACGCTGCCGATGTTGAAGCACTCGCCCTCGGCGCGCTCGGACGAGGCCACCAGGACCGTCGCCTCCACCGCGTCGGCGACGTAGGTGAAGCAGCGGGTCTGCTCGCCGCCGTCGTAGACGACCGGGGGCAGGCCGCGCAGCGCGCGGTGGACGCTGCGGCTGACCAGGTAGGCGGGCCGCTGCCGCGGCCCGTAGACGTTGAAGTAGCGCACGATGCTGGCGCGCAGCCGCCGCTCCTGCACGTAGGCGTACAGCAGGTGCTCGGCGAGCGCCTTGCTGGTGGAGTAGGTCCACCGGCGGGTGCCGGTGCCCCCGAGGACGCGGTCGGCGTCCTCGGCCCACGGCACCGCCTCGTTCTTGCCGTAGACCTCGCTGGTGCTGGCGAGCACCACCTTGGCGCCGGCCCGCCCGGCGGCGTCCAGGACGTTGGCCGTCCCGCCCAGCGTCACGGTGATGACCTCGCGCGGCCGCGCCAGGTACTGGTCGACGCCCACCACCGAGGCCAGGTGGTACACCACCTCGACGTCAGGGGTGATCACCGCCGCGACCTGCGCGGGGTCCAGGATGTCCCCGGCGACGTGGCGGACCCGGCCGGCGCCGAGCCGCTGGTCGGGCGGCGGCCCGGCCATGTCGAACACCACCACCTCATGCCCCTGCTCGGCCAGGTACTGCACCAGGTGGCTGCCGATGAACCCGCAACCGCCGGTGACCACTGCACGTGTCATCTCTACCGTCCAATGCCGCGGTAGGCGAAGCCGAGGCCGCGCAGCCGGGCGATCGTTTCCTGCGGGTAGTAGGCGCGGCCGTCCAGCACCAGGCACGGCATGCGCAGGCCGGGGCGCAGCCCGGCGAAGTCGATGTCGGCGAACTCGCGGTGGTGGGCCAGGACCGCCAGGCAGTCGGCGCCCCGGACGGCCGCCTCCAGCGTCCCGGCCGGCCGCACCCCCAGCTCGCGCTCGGCCCGGTCGGGGTCGACGAGCGGGTCGTAGGCCGCCACCCGCACCCCCGCCGAGCGCAGCGCCTGCACCACCGTGCGGACCGGGGTGTCGCGCAGGTCGCCGGTGTCGTTCTTGTAGGCCAGGCCGAGCACGGCCACCGTCGCCGAGGCCGGGTCCTTGCCCAGCTTGCGCAGCCCGTCGACGATCAGGTCGAACGCGTAGCGCGGCATCGAATCGTTGATCTCGCGGGCGGCGGTGACGGTGCGCAGGTCCACGCCGTGGTCGCGGGCGGCCCGCCACACCATCCACGGGTCCTTGGTGAGGCAGGACCCGCCGACCCCCACGCTGGGCAGCAGGATGTTGACCCGCCCGCCGCCCTTGGGCACGGTGTTGGCCGCCTTGACGACCTCCAGCACGTCGGCGTCGAACACCGCGCAGACCCGGGCCAGCTCGTTGGCCATCGCGATGTTGAGGTCGATCCACCAGTTGTCGGCGAGCTTGGTGATCTCGGCGACCTCCATGGAGGTGCACACGATCACCTCCGCGCCGAACGCCTGCCGCCAGAAGGCCGCGGCGGCCTCGGTGCTCTCGGCGTTCCACCCGCCGACGACGATGGGGATGGCGCGCAGCTCGCGCAGGGCGCTGCCCTCCGACAGCCGCTCGGGGCAGAAGGCGAAGCCGAAGTCGGTGCCGCCCTGCAGGCCGCACCGCTCCAGCAGCGGGACGACCAGCCGGCGGGCGGCGCCGGGCGGCACGGTGCTCTTGAGGAGCACCAGCTGGCCCGGGCGCAGGTGCCCGGCCAGCTCGGTGCACAGCGCCTCCAGCTGGCCTTCGAGCAGCACCCCGCCCGGGCCCACCGGCGTGCCGACGGTGATGATGACGACGTCGGTCCGGCGGACCTCCTGGTAGTCGGTCGTGCAGTGCAGGCGCCCGGCGGCCACCGCGCCGGCCAGCATCTCGGCCAGGCCCGGCTCACTGATCGGGCTGCGCCCCCGCCGCACCTCCTCGACGAGGGCGGCATCGGTGTCGATGCCCACGACCTCGGTGCCCAGATCGGCGAGTGTGGCGGCCAGGCACGATCCCACGTGTCCCATGCCGAGGACGGCCACACGAGGCTTCCCACTTGCAGGTAAGAATTGCACCCTCGCTCCATTCGGACAGTCCGGAAGTTCGATGTCTGGGTTTATCCGATGCCTCGCCCGTCGGAGCGGCCTGTCCTGCCAGCGGGACATCGAAAGGTGTTGGCCGCCCTTCACGGACTTCCTACCCCAGGCCCGTAACCGAAGGAAGCCTATGGCGGCGTAAGCCAGATGTTACGCCGGAACGCACCGCCGGCGGGATCGCCGAATGGGCGAGGTCGAGTGGAATTCAAGCATTTCTTTAATAGATGGCGCTGTGCTGAGAGCGTTGCCGCACGCCGCATGGCCCGGGGAGCGGCGCCGAAGGGCGGGACGGAGCCACAACCCCGGCTCCACCCCGCCCCGGGCCGGGCCGCGGCCGCTCCGCCAGGCGGGCGGCACCGAGGACGGGAGGGGGCCCACCCACGGCCCCCTTCCTGTTCCCTCCGCGTCAGACACCGACCGCGACACGTCAGGGCGACACATGAAGATGCACGATCGCTCCCCCGACCAGGACGGGGGTCATCCGCCGCCGGCCCCGCCGGGGCCGGTCCGCCCCGGTCCGCGCACCACCGCGGACCGGCTGGGCATCGGCCGGGGCGCGGTGACCCGGCGGACCGGCCTGCAACTGCGCGACGACATGTCATTCGTCGCCTGGAAAAGGCTCGGCAGGCAGCTGCACCTGATCGCCGACTCGGCCCCGTGGTGGCTCGGGGATTGGCTGATCTACGGCGAGACATTGTTCAGCGACAGATATCGCCAGGCCATCGAGGGGACCGGCCTGGATTACCAGACGCTGCGCAACTACGCCTGGGTCGCCCGCCGCTTTCCGCTGTCCCGCCGAAGGGACAGGCTCAGCTTCGCCCACCACGCGGAAGTGGCCGCGCTCCCCGATTCGGAACAGGACTACTGGCTGGAACTGGCGGAGAAGGAGGGGTACTCGCGCAACGGCCTGCGCAGGCGGATACAGGCGCAGCGGTCGGCGGGCTCCCCCCGGCCGGTCCGGGGCCGGGCGGCCGTGGAGGCGGGACCGGACGGGTCGCCCCGGCCGGAGCGCGAGTACGGGCGGGCAGGCGGGGCCGGGGCGGAGTCCCCGGAGTCGGACCGCGCCCTGCGCCTGCGCCTCACCGAGCAGCAGGAGGAGCGCTGGCGCGCGGCGGCCGGCCGGACCCACAGCGAGGTCGAGGACTGGGCCAGGTCGATGCTCGACCTGGTCGCGCGGGCGCTGCTGAGCGCGCGGGCGGCCGACGTCGACGACATCGACAGGAGCGACACCGAGTTCATCACCGTTCGGCTCCGGCGGGAGGCCAGCGTGCGCGGCACGGGGCCCGCCGGTGACACCAGCCCGTGACCAGGACGGTCGCGGCACACACATCCGGAGGTTCGGGCAGCCATGACCACTCTCGTGTGGGACTACTTGCCGGAGTACGAGGCCGAGCGTGAGGAGATCCTCGCCGCGGTGGACAAGGTGTTCCGCTCCGGCCGGCTCATCCTCGGCCAGAGCGTGCGCGGTTTCGAGGAGGAGTTCGCCGCCTACCACGGCGTGCCGCACTGCGTCGGCGTCGACAACGGCACCAACGCCGTCAAGCTGGCCCTCCAGGCGCTGGGCGTCGGCCCCGGCGACGAGGTCGTCACCGTCTCCAACACCGCGGCGCCGACGGTGCTGGCCATCGACGCCGTGGGCGCCAAGCCGGTGTTCGTCGACATCGACCCCGACACCTACCTGATGGACGTCTCGCAGGTGGGCGCGGCCATCACCGCCAGGACCAAGTGCCTGCTGCCGGTGCACCTGTACGGCCAGTGCGTGGACCTGGCGCCGCTGGAGCGGCTGGCCTCGCAGCACGGGCTGGTCCTGCTGGAGGACTGCGCCCAGGCGCACGGCGCCCGCCGCGAGGGGCGCATGGCGGGGACCGTCGGCGACGCCGCCGCCTTCTCCTTCTACCCGACCAAGGTCCTCGGGGCCTACGGCGACGGCGGCGCCGTGCTCACCTCCGCCGACCGCACCGACGAGGAGCTGCGGTGCCTGCGGTGGTACGGCATGCGCGACCGCTACTACGTGGAGCAGACGCCGGGCCACAACTGCCGCCTGGACGAGGTGCACGCCGAGATCCTGCGCCGCAAGCTCACCCGCCTCGACGCCTACATCGAAGGCCGCCGCGCCGTCGCCCGCCGCTACGCCGAGGCGCTGGGCGACACCGACCTGGTCCTGCCGGCGGTGGCGCCGGGGAACGAGCACGTCTATTACGTCTACGTCGTGCGCCACCCGCGGCGGGACGAGATCCTCGAACGCCTCAAGGCCTACGACATCCAGCTCAACATCAGCTACCCCTGGCCGTGCCACACCCAGACGGGCTTCGCCCACCTGGGGTACGGCAAGGGGGCGCTCCCGGTCACCGAGGCCGCCGCCGACGAGATCTTCTCGCTGCCGATGTACCCCTCGCTGCCGGAGGACCTCCAGGACAAGGTGATCGACGCGGTGCGGCAGGTGCTGGCGGTCGTCTGACCGGAAGGAGCCCCCATGCGGATCATCGACCTCTCCTCGCCGGTGGACGCCGGCGCGTTCGAGCCGGACCCGGTGGTGCACGAGGTGCTGACGCCCCGGCAGGGCGCCGAGCACATGTGCGCCGAGATGCGCGAGCACTTCGGCGTGGAGTTCGACCCGGACGAGCTGCCGGACGGCGAGTTCCTGTCGCTGGACAGGATGACGCTCACCACCCACACCGGCACGCACGTGGACGCGCCCTCGCACTACGGCTCCCGCGCCTCCTACGGCTCGGGCGTGCCGCGGCACATCGACGAGATGCCGCTGGACTGGTTCCTGCGGCCCGGCATGGTGCTCGACCTCACCGGCCACCCCACCGGGGCGGTCGGCGCCGCGCTGATCGAGAAGGAGCTGGCCCGGATCGGCCGGCGGCCGGACCCGCTCGACATCGTGCTCCTGCGCACGGGCGCGGCCGAGTGGGCCGGGACGCGTCGGTACTTCACCGACTTCGTCGGGCTCGACGCCTCCGCCGTGCACCTCCTGCTGGACATGGGGGTGCGCGTCATCGGCACCGACGCGTTCAGCCTGGACGCGCCGTTCGGCCACATCATCGAGCGGTACCGGGAGACCGGGGACCGGTCGGTGCTGTGGCCCGCCCACGTCGCCGGGCGGGACCGGGAGTACTGCCAGGTGGAGCGGCTCGCCAACCTGGAGGCGCTGCCGGCCCCGTACGGCTTCCGGGTCGCCTGCCTCCCGGTCAGGATCAAGGGCGGCGGCGCGGGATGGACCAGGGCGGTGGCCATGGTCGACGACCCCGCCTGAGCACACCGCCCAGGGCGCGAACGCCGCGCCCGCCGACCGCGTGAGAGCGGCCGGCGGGCGCGGCGTTCGGCGTCTGGGGCGCCCCGGGGGAGGGTCAGCGGGGCGGGCGGACCGAGAGGGCGTGGCGGAAGGTGTCGTCGGGGTCCCATCTGGCCTTGACCTGCTGGAGCCGGGCGTAGTTCCCCTTGTAGTAGAGGGTGTGCCAGGGGACTCCGGAGGTGTTCCAGCGCGGGTCGGCCAGGTCGACGTCCGGGTAGTTGATGAAGGCGCCGTCGTTGGCGGCGTCGGGCACGGGGACGCCGCCGGTGGCCGCGTACACGTCACGGTAGAAGGCCCGCACCCACGCCATGCACTCCTCGCTCTGGCCGGGGTCGAGCCACGTCGCGTCGTAGAACGCCATCAGGGCGGAGTCGCGGTGGGGCATGGCCCGCGCCGCGGGGGAGGGCTCGTTCATCTTCCCGCCGATGGAGGTCAGGTAGGCCGCCGAGCCGCCCTGCGCCTCGCCGCCCCGGGTCAGGTACCGGTGGACGGTCGCGATCTGCGCGTCGGACCAGGGTTTGCGCAGGAACCCCGACTTGGACTTCGTGCTGATCCCGCCGGGGCCGAACGAGGCCGCCAGCGTCGACTTCAGCCAGGGCGAGGTGGACTGCCTGCTGTCGTGGGGCGCGTCCACCCCCTCGGTCAGCTCCGCGAGGTACCGGCCCATCAGGCGCTCGGCGCCGGGCGCGGCGTCGTCGAGCTTGGCGTCCACCCGGACCTCGCCGATGACCTTGTGGTACATCGTCAGCCCGCCCTGCAGGCGCCCCTCGGGCGCGCCGCCGGAGGCGTACCGGGCGTGCCAGCGGCCGTAGTTGCGGACCAGCGCCGCGAAGGACCGCTCGTCGAGGTCGGACCACTTCCAGCTGACGTGCCCCTCCCGCAGGGTCCCCGGCGGCGCGGGCAGCAGCCGGGCGGGGTCGTCGCCCCGGGCCGAGGGTGAGCGCAGCCAGTAGCGGGTCACCACCCCGAAGTTGCCGCCGCCTCCTCCGGTGTGCGCCCACCACAGGTCCCGGGCGGGGTCGCCGGGGTCGCCGGTGGCCACGACGGACCGGACCCGGCCCCCGCTGTTCACGACGACCTCCACCGCGTGCAGGTGGTCGGCGACCAGGCCGTGCAGGTGCGACAGGGGGCCGTAGCCGCCGCCGAGGATGTGCCCGCCGGCGCCGACGGAGGGGCAGCCGCCCGCCGGGATCGTGACGCCCCAGGTCAGGTACAGGGTGCGGTAGACCTGCCCGAGCGTCGCCCCGGCCTCGACGCAGAACGCCCGGCGGCGCGCGTCGAAGGTCACCCGGTTCATCTCCGACATGTCGATGAGCAGCCGCACGGCGGGGTCGTCCACGAAGTTCTCGAAGCAGTGGCCGCCGCTGCGGACCGCGACGCGCCGCTTCGACCGCACGGCCTCGGCCACCGCGGCGACGACCTGCTCGGTGGAGTGGACCAGGCGGATCGAGTCCGGCCGCCCGGCGAAGCGGGCGTTGTAGCCGCGCGTCGCCAGCTCGGTGTAGCGCGGGTCCTTCGGCCCGAGCGCGACGGCCGGAGGCGGCGGGGCGCACCGCTCCGCCGCGACGCCTGCCTGGGCGCCCGCCGGCGCGTCCGCGGCGGCCGCCCGCTCGGTGGTCAGGTCCGCCGCCGCTGCGGCGGCGGCCGCCGCAGCGGCGGAGGAGATGAGGAACGCTCGACGTGTACCGGGCACTGTCATTACCGCCTCTTCCCGTCGTGGCGCCGCCCGTCGCGGCGCCGGCGAAGTCGGCCGCCGCCGGGGCTCACAGGGCCGCGCGCAGGTAGCGGCCCGTGTGGCTGCCCTCCACCTCGGCGATCTCCTCGGGGGTGCCGGCGGCGACCACCCGGCCGCCCCCCGCGCCGCCCTCGGGGCCGAGGTCGATCACCCAGTCGGCGGTCTTGACCACGTCCAGGTCGTGCGAGACGGCGACGACCGTGTGGCCCTTGGCGACCAGGCTGTGCAGCACTCCCGCCAGCCGGTCGATGTCGCTGGAGTGCAGCCCGGTGGTCGGCTCGTCCAGCAGGTAGAGGGTGTGCCGGCCCGCGCGGCGCTGCAGCTCGCCGGCGAGCTTGATCCGCTGGGCCTCGCCGCCCGACAGCGTGGTGGCGGGCTGGCCGAGCCGCAGGTACCCCAGCCCCACGTCGCGCAGGATGCGCAGCGGGTTGACGATGGCGCCGACCCCGGAGAAGAACTCGGCCGCCTCGTCGACGGGCATCTCCAGCACCTCGGCGATGGTGCGGCCGCGGTAGCGGATCTCCAGCGTCTCGCTCCGGTACCGGGCGCCGTGGCACACGTCGCACGGCAGGAACACGTCGGGCAGGAAGTACATCTCCACCCGGACCGTGCCGTCGCCCGAGCACGTCTCGCACCGGCCGCCGACCGAGTTGAAGGAGAACCGGCCGGGCTTGTACCCCCGGGCGCGGGCCTCGGGGGACTGGGCGAAGACCTTGCGGATGTTGTCGAAGACGCCGGTGTAGGTCGCCGGGGTCGAGCGGGCCGAGCGGCCGATGGGGGACTGGTCCACCCTGATCACCCGGTCGACCAGCGACAGCCCGTCGATCCCCTCGTGCGCGCCGGGCGGCGGCGCGTCCCCGCCGAGCGCGCGGTCGGCGGCCCGGAACAGGATGGTGTCCATCAGCGTCGACTTGCCGGCCCCCGAGACCCCGCTGAGCACCACGAAGCACCCGAGCGGGAGGGCGACGTCGATCCCCGCGAGGTTGTTCTCGCGCGCGCCGCGCACCACGATCTGGCGCTGCGGCCGGGGGCGCCGCCGCGCCGCGGGCACCGTGACCGTGCGCCGGCCGCTGAGGTAGCCGCCGGTCAGGGAGGACTCGTCGGCGAGCAGGTCGGGCACCGGGCCGGTGAACAGCAGCCGCCCGCCGTGCTCCCCGGCGCCCGGCCCCATCTCCACCACGTGGTCCGCCGCCCGGATCATCTGGTGGTCGTGCTCCACCACCAGCAGGGTGTTGCCCTGGTCGCGCAGCGCCCGCAGGATCTCGATCAGCTCGGCGGTGTCCTTGGGGTGCAGCCCCGCCGTCGGCTCGTCCAGCACGTACAGCAGGCCGAACAGCCGGGTGCCGAGCTGGCCGGCCAGCCGGATGCGCTGCGCCTCGCCGCCCGACAGCGTGCGGGCGGGCCGGTCGAGGGTCAGGTAGCCCAGCCCGACCTCGGCCAGGAACCGGAGCCGCTCGGTGATCTCCTCGATGGCCTGGGCGATGACGGCGCGGTCGCGCTCGTGCACCTCCAGCCCGCGCCAGAACCGGGTGCACTCGGTGACGCTGAGCGCGCTCGCCTCGGCGATGCTCGCCCCGCCCACCTTCACCGCGAGCTGCGCCGGGGTCAGCCGCCCCCCGCCGCAGGACCGGCAGGTGACCCGGTGCATGAACGACTCGACGAGGCCGGTCCCGCCCTCGTAGTAGGCCTTCTCGTGCCGCTGGTACAGCCAGGGCACCACGCCGGTGAACGAGCTCGTCGAGCCCCCGGCGCCCGGCACCGGCACGTCCTCGCCGTACAGCAGCGTCTCGCGCAGGTCGCCGGGCAGCTCGCGCCACGGTGCCAGCAGGTCGTGCCCGGCCCGCGCCACCAGCGCCTTGGCGAGCTCGCGCTCCCGGTCGGCCTTCAGCGCCCGCCAGGGGACGATCGCGTCGCTGATCAGCGGCATGTGCGGGTTGGGCACCACCAGGGCGGGGTCGACCTCCAGCCGGTCGCCCAGCCCGGCGCAGTCGGGGCACTGGCCGAACGGCAGGTTGAACGAGAACGACCGGCTGAACATCTCCGGCACCGCGGTGTCGTGCCCGTCCAGGCAGGTCAGCGTCCCGTCGTCGTCGGGCAGCAGCTCCTCGCCGCAGTGCGTGCAGTGCGGCAGCCCGATCCGCGCGTACACCACGCGCATCAGGTCGTAGACCTCGGTGACGGTGCCCACCGTGGAGCGCGGGCTGCGCGAGGCCGAGGAGCGCTGGTCGACCGCGACCGCCGAGCACAGGCCGTCGATGCGGTCCACGTCGGGCTTGTCCATCTCGTCCATGAACTGCCGGGCGAAGGTGGACATCGACTGCACCTGCCTGCGCTGCCCCTCGGCGTAGACGGTGTCGAAGGCCAGCGACGACTTCCCCGAACCGGAGACGCCGGTCAGTACGATCAGCTTGCGGTGCGGCAGGTCCAGATCGACGTGGCGGAGGTTGTGCACCCTGGCGCCCCGGACGACCAGCCGGTCCGGCAGGGGGCGGGAGGGATCGGTCCGGTACTCGGACGCGGGACCGGACTCGGAGCCCGGCCAGCCGACAGTTGTCATGCCCGTCCCTTCGTGTGTGCGGAGGCAACCGGAGGAGGACCCGTCCACCAGAGCACGGGGCGGTCGAAGAGCCCTGGTGCGCGCGGATCCGGCCACGGCCGGTGACCGGGCCGGTCCGGGCGGAAGTCGAGCGGTCGTTGACCGGGGCTGGAGGGGGCCCACCGATGATCGTCCTGCGCTACCCCTTCACCTGGAATCCCTACCGCGGGGGAGACATGAACTCTGAGCAGTGGGAATCGGGCGGCCCGGCGGGCGCCCCATGAGGATCCTGGTCACCGGCGGCGCCGGCTTCGTCGGCTCGCACTACGTGCGCAGCCTGCTGGCCGGCGCCTATCCCGGCAACGACGACACCGTCGTCTCGGTCCTGGACAAGCTCACCTACGCCGGCAACCTCGCCAACCTGCCGCACCGGCACCCCCGGCTGCGGTTCGTCAAGGGCGACGTGTGCGACGCCGGGCTGCTGCGCGAGCTGCTGCCCGAGCACGACGCCGTCGTGCACTTCGCCGCCGAGTCCCACGTCGACCGCTCGCTCCTGGGGGCGGCGGAGTTCGTGGTGACCAACGTGCTGGGCACGCAGACCCTCATGGACGGCTGCCTGCGCGCGGGCGTCGAGCGGATCGTGCACGTGTCCACCGACGAGGTCTACGGCTCGATCTCGGCGGGGGCCTGGTCGGAGGAGCAGCCCATCCGGCCCAACTCGCCGTACGCGGCCTCCAAGGCGGGCAGCGACCTGCTGGTCCGCTCCTACCACCGCTCGCACAAGCTGCCGGTGATGATCACCCGCTGCTCCAACAACTACGGGCCGTACCAGTACCTGGAGAAGATCATCCCGCTGTTCGTCACCCGGCTGCTGACCGGGCGGGACGTCTCCCTCTACGGGGACGGGCTGCACGTGCGGGAGTGGCTGCACGTCGACGACCACTGCCGCGCGGTCCAGCGGGTCCTGGAGGACGGCCGCCCGGGCGAGACCTACAACATCGGCGGCGGGCGGACCATGTCCAACCGCGACCTGACGGCCCGCCTGCTGGAGCTGTGCGGCGCCGACTGGAAGAGCGTCCGCCACGTCGCCGACCGCAAGGGCCACGACCGGCGCTACGCCCTCGACTGCACCAAGATCAGGGACGAGCTCGGCTACGTGCCCCGGGTCCCCTTCGAGGAGGGGCTCGTCGACACCGTCCGCTGGTACCGGGACAACCGCTGGTGGTGGGAGCCCATGTTCGCCGAGTTCGGCGACCCGGGCTGACACCCCCGCGACGGCCGCCGCCCGCGGCCGTCCCCGCGCCCCGGTAGCCCAATCGGTAGTTGAGGCGGCGGACTTAAAATCCGTTTCAGTGTGGGTTCGAGTCCCACCCGGGGCACCCGAAGGCGCCGAGGTCCGCGTCCCTCCAAGGGGCGCGGACCTCGGCGTCCGGCGGCGGGCCCGCCGCTCAGCCCGCGGTCACGCCGACTCCAGCGGGACCGCTCCGCACTGCACGCAGACGGCCGCCGCCGAAGGGCCGTGGAGACCGGGCAGGCCCGGGACCAGCGGACGGGGCGGCCGCTGGTCGGGGTCGTGGAGGGCCCGCACCGCCTCGCCCGCGCCCCCGCCCCCCGGCGCCGCCGTCGTGAGCATCGAGTGCAGGCGCTCGCGGGCGTAGTTGCGGGTCAGCTCCGGGAAGGCGTAGCGGATCTGGCCGTCGGCCACGGGGGCGACCTTGAGCAGGTGGTCGTCGACGAACCGCTCCAGGGCACGTTCCACGTTCGCGATCTCCCAGCCCAGCAGCCGGGCGGCGGCGTCGGCGGTGAACTCGCCCGGCGGCAGCATGCTCAGCAGCCGGAAGATCCCCTGCTCCAGGCGGCTGAGTCCGTCGTAGCTGCTGTCGTACCGCGAGCGCACGTCCAGATCGCCGATCCGCAGCATGTCCAGCGTCTGCGGATGGCGGGCCAGGCGGTCGGCCAGCTCGGCGACCGCCAGGTCCGGCGCCGAGGCCAGCCGCCGCCCGACGCAGCGCAGGGCGAGGGGCAGCCCGGTGGTCAGCTCCACCAGCCGCTCGGCGGCCCGGGGCGCCTGCTCCAGCCGCCCGCGGCCGACCATGCGGGCGAGCAGCTCGGCGGCCTCGGCACGGTCCAGGACGTCCAGGACGACGTGGCGGGCCCCCGCCGGCCCGTGCGGGTTGCGGCGGCTGGTGACCAGCACCGCGCAGCGCGGGTCGTCCGGCAGGAGCGGCCGCAGGTCGGCGGGCGGCGCGGCGTCGTCCAGGACGACCAGCAGGCGGCGCCCCGCGGTCGTGGCGCGGAACAGCCTGCCGCGCTCCTCCAGGCCGCCGGGCACCTGCGAGGCCGGGACGCCGAGGGCCCGCAGGAACCCGTAGATGACCTCGGAGGCGTCGGCCGGGCCGCCGGCGGAGGCGCGCAGATCCGCGTAGAGCTGGCCGTCGGGGAACCGCGGGCGCAGCTTGTGGGCGGCGTGGACGGCCAGCGCCGTCTTGCCCACCCCCGGCATCCCGGTGAGCACCGCGATCGGGGCGGCGGGCGCCCCGGCGGAGGGATGCCCGGCCGCGGTGAGCCAGGCGACGAGCTCCCGCACGGTCTCGGCGCGGCCGGTGAAGTCGGCCACGTCGTCCGGCAGCTGCGCGGGCGAGTCGACCTTGAGCCGCGGCCTCGCCGCCGACGGAGGCGGCACGGGGGCGGTGAGCTGGACCGGCTGCGCAGGGGGAGCGGGGCGCGCGGGGGGTGCGGTGTGTGCGGGGGGTGCGGCGTGTGCGGAGGGCGCGGGGACCGTCGGCCGCGGTGCGGCCGACGCGCGCAGGGGCGTCGCCGCCCTCGGCGCGGGCGCGGGCGCCGGCACCCGCGCCGTCCTCGCCGCCGGTCCGGGGCCGGGCGGGCCGGCCGGGGCCGGCGCCGGCGCCTCGGCCGGAGCCGCCTCCGCCTCGGGCGGCCAGGTGGCCGGGGAGTCCGACAGCAGCGCCTGGTGCAGGCGCTTGAGCTCGGCCCCCGGCTCCAGCCCGAGGTCCTCGATCATGTTGCCGCGCAGCGCGCGGTAGACCTCCAGCGCCTCGTGCCGCCGCCCCGAGCGGTGCAGCGCCAGCATCAGCGAGGCGTGCAGGTGCTCGTCCAGCGGGTGGGTGAGCACGAGCGACTTGAGCTCGCTGATCAGTTCGCGGTGGCGGCCGAGCCGCAGGTCGGCCTCGATGCGCAGGTCCAGCGTGCGCGATCGCAGCTCCTCCAGCCGCGTGGTGTAGGAGCACAGCAGCCCGCCCTGCACGACGTCGACCAGGGCCCGGCCGCGCCAGTGCCCCAGCGCGCGGTCCAGCACCTGCGACGCCCGCGCCGGGTCGGCGGCCTCCATCAGCGCCTGCCCCTCCTCGGCGTCCCGCTCGAAATGGCACAGGTCGATGGCGTCGTCGGGGACGGTGAGCATGTACCCGCCGGGGCGGGTGGTGAGGATCTCCTCCGCGTCGTGCTCGGTCAGCCGCTGGCGGAGCTTGTAGATGTAGGTCTGGAGCGTGGTGGTGGCGCTCCGTGGCGGGCCGTTCTCCCACAGTTCGTCGATGAGCTCCTCGGTGCGGACCAGTGTGTTGCGGCGGAGCAGTAGCAGTGCGATGACCTGTCGTGGCTTCGGTGCGGTGGGAACTATGTTCCGTTCTCCTACGAGCAGTTCCACCGGGCCGAGTACTCGGAAATACATGACTCCCATGCCTCACGGTCGTCTTGCCCATGCGGGCGTACGCGTTGCGCGCCCGGTCCTTTCGAGATTCCGCTTCGGGTCGCGAGCGGACCTCGTTTCACGACTTCGCATCAAATCTGACAAATTGCCATCCGGTCTGTCACCCGCCTTGCGTGGCAGCTTCGAGCGGGACACCAAGGGGTCACCGTGATGGGGCTGACATGTGTGCGGGCGGACACTCAAGGTAACGGCTGTAAAGAAGCTGAAAAGAGTAAGGGATTGGTGACATGAGGATTTTTCGTGATCGTTCAACCACATTCCGGCTATTCCAAACATGGCCACATGTGGACACGCACGGGAAAGATCAAACCAGGTCTTGACTGGTGTGCGGGAACCCCTGTGAATCGAGGTGGTGGAGGTTGCTGATTCGGGAGAGCATGTGCTTGAGGCCCTTGGTCTTGACGTGGCAACAGAGTTGGTATATCGAGTGCTGATACAACATCCGGACTGGGACGCCGATGCGGTCGCGAAACATCTCGGCAGCACCGTGCCGAACGTCCGTCAATCCCTCGACCGACTCGCCGAGCTGGAGCTCATTGAAAAGCCGGGCGACGGTCGGGACGCGATCCGCGTCGTCAATCCGATAACCGGCCTGAGCGCGCTGCTGGGACGTAGCCAGGCGGAATTCGAACACCTTGAACGGCGGATCGAACAGGCGCGCACCGCGATCGAGGTCATCGCCGCCGAGTACGACGTGTCGCATCCGCGCAGCTACGAGGTCATGGAGCGGCTGCCGGGGCCGGACGCGGTCCAGCGGCGGTACGAGACGATGATGCGGCGGGTGCAGCGCGAGTACGTCGGGATCATCGCGGGCGCCCAGGCCCGGACCCTGGCCGCCGACCGGCCGCTGGTGCGGCAGACGCTGGAGCGGGGCGTCCCGCTCAGGATCATCTACCAGGACAGCGTGCGCAACCACGCGCCCATGCTCCGGTACGTGGAGTGGCTGGTGGAGGAGGGCGCCCAGGTCAGGATGTTCCCCACCGTGCCGGCGCCCATGGCCGTCTTCGACCAGGAGACCGCCCTGGTCCCCCTGAAGTCGGCCGACGGCCCGGCCGAGGCCCTGGAGGTCCGGACCCCGGCCATCGCGACCGCGCTCGCCGTGCTGTTCGAGCAGTACTGGGACATGGCGGCCCCGTTCGGGACCGCGCCGCCGCAGGACGACAACGGCCTGTCCTCCCTGGAGCGGGCCCTGCTGTGCCTGTGGTCCCACGGCATGACCGACCAGGCGTCGGCCCGCGAACTCGGCGTCTCGCTGCGCACCGTGCGCCGTATGGCGTCCGACCTGATGAAGCGCCTCGGCGCGCGCAGCCGTTTCGAGGCGGGCGTCCGCGTGGTGGAACGCGGCTGGATGTGAGCGCGCCTATCGGTGCGTTCGTTCGAACGGACGACGCCACCGACCGCTGGCATTAAATCGGATGCCGGGCGAGGATATTCACCTTTTGCCGTAACGGGCGATGTGATAACGGATCCTCCGGTCCGGAGGCGGCGGGACGGCGGATGTTCCGGCCGGCGAATATGAATGCCTTTCAGGAGGAGTCGAGCGCTTCTCGTGAAGGCGTGGAGCGGGAGAGGACGGCCATGAGAGTGCGGAACGGAACAATCCTCTTCCGTGACGGCCGGGCCCCGGCCCTGAAGGCTTTCGCGGGGGCACGCCCCTCCAATGGCGCAAGGGCGGCGACGAGGACGGCGATGAGGACGGCGACATGGCGCTGGTTAGGCGGGTCATTAATCAGGGGCGCGGGCGGAGTGAGCGCTCCCGGACCGATGGCGAGGTGCTCAATCCGAGACGGTGGCAGGCGCTGTGGCTGCTGCTCATCGGACCGTTTCTGTCACTGTTCGACCAGTTCTGTGTCAACCTCGCCGCGCCGTCCATCAACCGGTCGTTCGCACTGTCGCCCTTCGAGTTCCAGGCGGTGGTCGGCGGCTACGGCCTGGTGTACGGCCTCGGCCTGATCACCGGCGGGCGGCTGGGCGACGCCTACGGGCGGCGCCGGATGTACCGCGCCGGCCTGGCCTCGTTCGCCGCCACGTCCCTGCTGTGCGGGCTGGCGTGGTCGCCGGCGGTGCTGATCGCCGCCCGGCTGGCCCAGGGGGCGTCGGCGGCCCTGCTCCAGCCCCAGGTCCTGGCGCTGGTCCGGGTGCAGTTCCCGGAGGACGAGCGGGCGCGGGCGCTGTCCTGGTACGGGGTCGCCATGAGCCTGGGGATGGTGTCCGGGCAGCTCCTGGGCGGGGCGATCCCGTCGTGGGACCTGTTCGGGCAGGCGTGGCGGCCCGTCTTCTACGTCGCGGTCCCGCTGTGCCTGCTCGCGTTCGCCGCCGTCCCCCGCACGCTCCCCCCGGACCGGCCGCCCCGTGCTGAGATCGGAGCCGGCGGGCGGAGCGGGATCGACCGGGTGGGCGTGGCGCTCAGTGCGGCGGGCTTCGCGCTGCTGCTCCTGCCGCTGGCCGCGATGCGGGAGCTGGCCTTCCTGCCGACCGGCGCGGCCCTGCTCGCCGCCGGGGCGGTGCTGACGGCGGTGTTCGTCGCGCACCAGGTCGCCCGCGACCGCGGCGGGCGGCGGGCGCTCGTGCCGACGCAGCTGTTCCGCGTGCCCGGCTTCGTCCTCGGCGTGCTGCTCAACTTCACGCTGTACGTCGCGAGCGTGCCGTTCTTCATCCTGCTCGGGCTCTACCTCCAGGAGGACGTGGGGCTGAGCCCGGCCGCCTCCGGGTTCGCGTTCGCCCCCGCCGCCGTGGCCATCGCCGTCGGGTCGCGGCTGGGGCTCCCGCTGACCCGCCTGATCGGGACGGGCGCCCTGGTCGCCGCCGCGCTGTGCACGGCCGCGGGGCTCGGCGGCGTGCTCGTCGTTATCACGACTCTGTCGGGCACGGACGCGCTCGTCCCGCTGCTGGTCGCGCTCGCGGTCTTCGGGGTCGGCAACGGTACCAGCGTGCCGCTGGTGGCCGGCATCGTGCTCCGGACCATCCCGCCCGAGGATGCGGGCGCGGGCTCGGGCGTGCTGACCACCGCCCAGCAGCTCGCCGCCGCCGCGGGCGTGGCGATCACCGGCGCGTTCCTGTACCCCGCCACCGTGAGCGCCCCGCTCCACTACGCCGCGGCGATGCGGGTCGCGGTCGCCTTCGCGGTGCTGACGGCGGTCGTCGCCGTCCTGCTGATCGCGGCGGTCCGGCGGACCGGGGGCCGACCGCCGTCCGGCGGGTGACCCCCGGCGGGCCGCGGGCGGGCCCCGGCTCAGCCGTCCCCGGCCCCGTCGCCGTCGCCGTCGGGGAAGAAGGCGAACTCCTGGTCCGCGGGCACCAGCCCCAGCTTGGCGGCCCTGCGCGCGTACTCGCGGATGCCGTTGACGTGGCCGGGGGACAGCCCGTAGCTGAGGGTGCGGAAGTAGTGCTCCAGCTCCCGGGCGGTGAACGCCTCCCAGCGGGCGGCCTGTCGGGCGACCGCCCGCACCTCGGCCAGCCCGTGGTCGCGCGCGTCCAGCACGGCGCGGTGGACGAGCCCGGTCAGGTCCGGATGCCGCTCGGCGTACGCGCGGCGGACGGCCCAGACCGCGAAGACCATGGGGAGCCCGGTCCACTCCTTCCACAGCCGGCCCGTGTCGTGGACCTCGGCGCCCAGCTCCGCCGCCTCCCCGAAGTGGGCGCGCAGCGCCGCGTCGCCGATGATGACGGCGGCGTCGGCGCGGCTCAGCATGAGCTCCAGGTCGGGTTCGCAGCCGATGTAGTCCGGCCGGACGCCGAAGCGGCCGTCCAGCAGGACGCGGGCGAGCAGGCTGGTGGTGCGGCTGGTCGACCCGAGGGCGACGGTGCGCCCGTCCAGGTCCCCCAGCGGCACCCTGCTGACGATGTTGCACGACAGCACCGGCCCGTCGCAGCCGATGGCGACGCCGGGCAGCAGCAGCAGCTCGCCGGCGTGCCGCAGGTACTCGGCGACGGCGATCGGCCCCACGTCCAGCGCGCCCTCCAGCAGCGCCGAGCCGAGGACCTCGGGGCTCTCCCGGACGAGCTCCACCTCGGTGAGCAGGCCGCTGCGGGCCATGGACCAGTAGATCGGATAGGAGTTGAGGAAGGAGATGTTGCCGAGGCGGGGGCGCCGGGGGGCGGAGGGCCCGCCGGCGTCCCCGGGCCGGTCGGTCTCCACGGCGGTCATCGGCGCCCCCATGCCTGCGTGAGCGCGGGAGCGAGGTCCCAGAAGTCCGGATCGCGGAGCAGCCGCCGGACGTTGTCCAGCTGCCGCTCGGTGAGGTAGCCGCCGCCGATGAGCTGCCGGCGCGACATGCGCAGCGTCTGCCACCAGAACTCCGCGAGCCGGCCGCCGCCCTGGAGGTGCTGGGTGACGGTCTCGGCCCCCAGGTCCCGCAGGCCGATCTCGCCCAGCAGCCCGGGGAGCCCGCGCGACCAGCGGCTGTCGGTGCCGATCGTGCGCAGGATCAGGTCGCTCCACCGGGACATGGCCTCGCGGTAGACCGCGCTGGGCGAGCCGTCGATCGGGAACCACGAGAACGACTCGATCATCAGGACCCCGCCGGGGCGCAGCCACCCGCTCATCCGGCTCAGGACGTTGAGCCGGTCGGGCAGGTGGGAGAGCACGAACCGGGCGTGGATGAGGTCGAAGGAGCCCACCGGGAAGGTGTCGCTGGTGACGTCGTGGCGCAGGGGGACGATGTTCGGCCCCGACAGCGACTCCAGCAGGGAGTCGTTGACGTCGGTCGCGACCACCTCGCCCCGCGGGACCCGCTCGCCGAGCCAGCGCGCGATGGAGCCGCCGCCGGCGCCCACCTCCAGGCAGCGCGCGGTGGGCGCGATGCCCAGCCGCGTGAGCGTGGCCGTCGACAGCGGGTCGAACACCTCGCCGAGGAGCGCCAGCCTGTCCCGCTCGGGGGCGTCCAGCACGAAGAGGTTCTCGCCGTACTTCTCCATCATGCGGGCCAGGGCTCGGTGCGCGGGGCGAAGCCCTCGACCGCGAGCGGCAGCGCGCTCAGCCCGCGCAGCGCGACGTTCGGCTTGTAGGCGAGCGGCCCCTCGGCGATCCGGGGGCCGAGCACCCGCTGCGCGAAGCGGACGAGCGCGAGCCGCCCTTCGAGCCGCGCCAGCGGCGCGCCCAGGCAGAAGTGGACGCCCAGCCCGAACGCCAGGTGCCGGGGCGGTCCCGGCTCGGGCGCGAACGCGTCGGGGTCCTTGTGGGTCTCCGGGTCGCGATGCGCGGCCGAGAGCAGCAACACCATCGTCGTGCCTTTCTCCACGCGCGTTCCGCGGACGTCGAGGTCGGCGGAGGCGTACCGGTGGACGAGATGGAGCGGGGGGTCCAGGCGCAGGACCTCCTCGACGAACGCGTCCGCGCCCGCCGGGCGGTCCCGCAGCAGGGCGAGCCGCCGCGGGTCGCGGAGCAGGGCCAGCACCCCGTTGGACAGCAGGTTGACCGTGGTCTCGTGGCCGGCGTTGAGCAGGAACCGGCAGGTGGTCGAGATCTCCGCCGGAGTGAGCCGGTCGCCGTCGGCCTCCGCCGCGATCAGCGCCGACAGCAGGTCGTCGCCGGGGGCCCGGCTCCGCTCGGCGGCCAGCGCGACGAAGTACTCGTTGAGCTCGGCCTCGGCCGCGCGCCGCCGCTCCAGCCCGGGCGGCTGGCGGCCGGTGAACGCCAGGTGCGGGTCCAGCGCCCGGGACAGCAGCGACGACCGCTCGTGGAACCACGCCTCGTCCCCCGGGGGCACCCCGAGCATGCGGCAGATGACCGCCACCGGCAGCGGGTGGGCCAGGTCGCCGACCACTTCGAGGCGGCCGCGCGCGGCGGCCGCGTCCAGCAGGTCGTCGACGACGTCCCGGACGGCCGGGGCCAGGTCGCGCACCATGCGCGGCGTGAACGAGCGCGACACCAGGCGCCGCAGCCTGGTGTGCTCCGGCGGGTCGAGGAACAGGAATGAGGTCAGCTCCGGCACCGGCGCGGACGGCGCGCCCCCCGGCTCCGCGGCCGCGGGCGCGGCCGCCTTGAACAGGTCCGAGTGCCGCCGCTCGGTGCTGGCGGCCGGCTCCCGGAGGACGGCCTCGCAGTCGGCGTGCGAGGAGAAGACGACGACGCCGTCGCCCACCCGGACGGGCCCCGCGTCGCGGATGCGGTTCAGCAGCGGATAGGGGTCCGCGCGGACGTCGTCGTCCAGCAGTCGTCGGAGCAGCTCCTCCACAACACGGCCTCCCGAGGATCGTGGGTGTGCGGATGCCCGCCGCCCAAGCGCCCCTCGTGCGCGGGGGCCGCGGCCCACCCGGATGTTTCACATGGTGCGGCCGGGCGCGCGCCCGGAGGACGTCTCGGTGCTCGTGCGGCCACGTACGCGACGATGCCGCCGCGCCCTTGAGGACCGCTCGACCGGATCGCCGTCCAGCCGCCTTCGAGGCCGCTGCGAGCAGCCCCGCCGACGTTGGTGGCGGCAGCCGCCGCGCGCCGGATGACGGGAAGGGCCGTGGACGGGAAACACGTCGATCGCCTAATGGACGAGGCATGGCGGCCGGTCAGCGCTCCGGCGGGGGGCGGGGACGGCCCCTGGCAGCGCTCCCGGACCCCGCAGCAGCCCGACTGGCGGCACCACCGGGAGCTCGGCCGGGTGGTCGGGGAGCTGGCCGCCGCGCCGCCGCTGGTGTCGGCCGACGACGTCCGGGACCTGCGCCGCCGGCTGGCCCGCGTCGCCGCGGGGGAGGCGATGCTGCTCCAGGCCGGCGACTGCTCGGAGGACATCGCCGACATCTCCCCGCCCGACACCCTGCGCAAGATCCGGGCGCTGGACGCCCTGGCCCGCCGGATGGAGCGGGCGACGGGCCGCGCCGTGCTCAGGGTCGGGCGCATGGGCGGCCAGTTCGCCAAGCCGCGCTCGCTGCCGCATGAGTCGGTCGGCGGCCGCGAGCTGCCGGTCTTCCGCGGGCACATGGTCAACTCCGAGGAGGCCACCGAGCGGGCCCGCGCGCACGACCCGCGCCGCATGCTGCTGGCCTACCGGGCCAGCGCCGAGGTGATCGCCCGGCTGGACCGCGTGCGGCGGGCCGACCGCACGCCGCGGCCCGGCCCGTGGTGCAGCCACGAGGCGCTGGTCCTGGACTACGAGGGCGCCCTGACCCGCTGGGACGGGCCGGCCGGCGGCCGCTACCTCGCCTCCACCCACCTGCCGTGGATCGGGGAGCGGACGCGGCGGCCCGACGGGGCCCACGCGCGGCTGCTCGCCTCGGTCGCCAACCCGGTGGGCTGCAAGATCGGGCCGTCGGCGACCCCCGACGACGTCGCCGCGCTGTGCGCGGTGCTGGACCCCGACCGCCTGCCCGGCCGGCTGGTGCTGATCGCGCGGATGGGCGCCGACCTGGTGGGGCACCGGCTGGAGCCCCTGGTGCGCCGCGTCCGGGCCGCCGGGCACCCCGCGATCTGGCTGTGCGACCCCATGCACGGCAACACCCGCGTGACCCGCGCCGGCCTGAAGGTGCGGCGGCTGGACGACATGGTCGCCGAAGCCGTGCGGGCGCGCCGCGTCCTGGAGGAGCTGGGCGTCCCGGTCGGCGGGCTGCACCTGGAGACCGCCGCCCGCCCGGTGACCGAGTGCCTCGGCGGCGACATCGTCTCCGAGGAGCAGGTCGGCGAGCGCTACGAGTCCCTGTGCGACCCCCGGCTGAACGCCGACCAGGCGCGCCGGCTCATCGACGCGTGGGCGTGACGGGCCGCAGGCGGATGGACCGTTCTTCGAGGGTTCCGCGATGCCGCCCTGCCACGCTCCCGGCAGAGCCGTCCGCCATCACTGGCCCGGTGCCCGTGCCCGGGTCGTCGCCGGTGGCCGAGGAGGTTAGATGAAGAAGCTGGCATTCGTCACGGTCGCCGCCGCGCTGGGGCTCGCCGGCACCGCGACCGGCGCCGCGGGCGCGGCGGGCGGCCGCGCCCCGCAGGCCGCGCCCGCGCCGACCGTCGTCTGGACCGACTGCGAGGGCCTCATGGCGGGCCGGGCGCAGTGCGCCAAGGTCCCGGTGCCGCTGGACTACCGCGATCCCGGCGGCAAGAAGATCTACATCGGGATCTCCCGCTACAAGCACACCGACACCGCCAACTACCAGGGCGCCCTGTTCGTGAACCCCGGCGGCCCGGCCGGCAGCGGCCTGCTCAACTCCATGGCCATGCGCAACTGGCTGGCCAGCCGGGGCCACCTGGACGTCGCCGCCAAGTGGGACATGATCGGGTTCGACCCGCGCGGCATCCGCACCGAGGACTTCAACCCGCCCCCGGCGGGCGTCGCGAACGCGCGGGGGCCGAAGAAGCAGGGCCCCGCCAAGGCGCCGTGGGTCGGCACCGAGCCGATCCTGAACTGCGACCCGAACTACCGCGACGCGGTCGGCCCCGACTACGTGCCGCGCTCGGCCGCGGAGGAGCGGGCCTGGCTCGCCCGCTCCAAGAAGTACGCGGAGGACTGCGCCGAGAAGTTCGGCTGGATGCTGCCGCACATGGGCACCGTGAACCACGCCTACGACGTGGAGTACATCCGCCGCGCACTCGGCATCGAGAAGATCGGCTTCTACGGGTTCTCCTACGGCACCCGCTTCGGCGCCACCTACGCCACGCTGTTCCCCCACCGGGTGAAGCGCATGGTGCTGGACGGCATCGACAACCCCTCGACCATCGGCTACCGGGAGATGATCGAGCAGAACAAGGCGTTCGAGCGGACGCTGCGGCTCTGGTTCGCCTGGGTCGCGCGTTACCACTCGATCTACGGCCTGGGCCGGACCGCCAAGGAGGTCGAGGCGACCTACTACCGGATCCGCGCCGAGGCCCGCCGGGAGCCGATCGGCGGCAAGATCGGCCCGTCGGAGTTCGACGACATCGTGCTGAACACCGGCATGTCCACCTCGCTGTGGATCCCGTACGCGCAGGCGCTCAAGGACTGGGTCACCAAGAAGGACGCCTCGGTGCTGCTGGAGAACCGCGACCCCGGCGGCGACGACAGCTACTTCGCCGTCCGCGCCGCCTACGAGGCCCTGGACGCCAGGTGGCCGCGCGACTGGCGCAGGTGGCGCGACGACGCCGCGCGGCTGCACCGGCAGGGCTACCGCTCCATCACCTGGGGCAACGCCTGGCACCACGCCCCGATCCTGTTCTGGCCGTTCCGCGGCGGCCCCACCCTCAGGCTGGAGGGCAAGCGGGGCCTGCCGGGCATCATGCTGATCCACGCCACGCACGACGGTGCGATGCCGGTCGCGGGCGCCTACGAGATGCACCGGCGGTTCCCGTCCTCGCGCCTGATGCTCGAACTCGGCGGCAGGTCGCACGCCAACTCCCTCAACGGCAACGCCTGCCTGGACGAGAAGATCGCCGCCTACCTCGACACGGGCGCGCTCCCGGCCGGCAGGCCCGGCGCCGACGTCGGCTGCCCCGCCGTCCCGGACTTCAACGACCCGGACCCGACCGCCCCCCAGGCCGCGGCCCCGACCGACACCAGGAACCTCCGGCTGCGCTACCGCTAGGACCCGCCGCCAGGACCCACCGGAGAAAGGGCCGCGCGGCCGCCGTGGGGAGGGCGGCCGCGCGGCCCGCGCCCGCTTCGGCCCGCGCGCTCTGTCAGGGGGCGCGGCGGTGGGTGGACGCCCAGGCGGCTATCTGGGCCCGGTTCCGGAAGCCCAGCTTGCCCAGGATGTTCTGGACGTGGGTGTCGGCCGTGCGGGGGGAGATCACCAGGCGGGCCGCGATGCCCCGGTTGGACAGGCCCTCCACCACCAGCTCGGCCACCTCCCACTCGCGCCTGGTCAGGGCGGTGCGGGGGTCGGCCTCGGGGGCGGGGGCGCCCTCGACGTAGCGGGCCAGCTGCGGCGGCCGCATCGCGCGGCCCGCGGCGAAGGCGCGGGTGAAGCGCTGCGCGCCCAGGGCCTGGCGGGTGCTCGACTTGTGCCGCTTGTGGGGGAGGGCCACGGCGATCTCCGGGGACGCGCCGATCGCCTCCCACGCGCGCGCCGCCGCCCCGAACAGCGTCGCCGCCCGCTCGTGGTCGCCCTGCTCGTCGGCCACCCACGCCAGGGTGTCCAGGTGGTAGGCGTCCTTGAACTCGCTGTCCAGGCGGCGGCCGATCGCGTAGCAGGAGCCCGCCGCCTCCGCGGCGACGGCGAGGTCCCCGTGGTCCACCTCGATGAACGCCAGGCCGAACAGCGCCATCGCCCGGTAGTGCCACTCGCCCCGCTCCTCGCACAGGGCCAGCATCCGCCGCAGGGAAGCGCGGCCCGCTTCCATGTCGCCCCGGTAGCCCGCGCAGACGCCGTGGATGAACAGGGGGTGCAGCTCCCAGCGGACCTCGCCGTGCGCGCGGAACGCCGTTGCGGCGCGCTCCGCCAGCTCCGTGCTCTCCGGGCGGATGCGGATCATCTCCAGGAGCGCCCGCACGTAGTCACGGTGGGCGAGCGTCAGGGCGTCGCCGCCCAGGGGCTCGGCCTCGTCCAGGCGGGCCAGGGCCGTCGCGACGTCCGACTGGAACAGGGCGTGCAGCGCGCAGGACGCCAGGGCCCGGGGGCGGGCCGGGTGGTCGGAGGCGGTGGCCGCCAGGGCCCTGTCCAGCCACTGGCGCGCCTCCATGCAGGAGCCCCGCAGCGTCCAGTACTCGTGCAGGCGGGACGCCATGCGCAGGGCGGTGTCCGCCTCGCCCGGCTCGTTCAGGGACCAGTCGAGCGCGGCGCGCAGGTTGGCGTGCTCCAGGCGCAGGCGCGCCATCCAGGCGAGCTGGTGCCCGGTGGCCCATTCGGCGTCGGCCGCGGCGGTGAGGGCGTCCATCCAGTCCCGGTGGCGGCGGGGCGTCGCGGCGGCCCCGCCCAGCCGCTCCTGCCCGTACTCGCGGATGCTCTCCAGCATCCGGTAGCGGACGGTCTCGCCCTGCTCGTCGCGGATGAGCACCGACTTGTCGAGCAGGCCCTCGACCGCGTCCAGCACGTTGGCGGCGGGCAGGTCCCCGTCTGCGCAGACGCGCTCGGCCGCGTCCAGGTCGAACGAGCCCGCGAAGACCGAGCAGCGCGCCCACAGCAGCCGCTCGGCCGGGGAGCACAGGTCGTGGCTCCAGTCGATCGTCGCCCGCAGGGTGCGCTGCCGGTCGGGGGCGGTGCGCGGCGCCCCGGTCAGCAGGGGGAGGCGGCGGGTCAGGCGGTCGGCGAGCTGGCGGGGGGACAGCGAGCGCAGGCGGGCGGCGGCCAGCTCGATCGCCAGCGGCACCCCGTCCAGGCGGCGGCAGACCTCCGCCAGGGCCGTGCCGTTGGCCGCGGTGATCTCGAAGGACGGCAGGACCGCCGCCGCCCGGTCGGCCAGCAGCCGCACGCTGTCGTACTGGGCCAGCTCCAGGGGGTGGCGGTCGGCCGACGGGTCCGGGACCGCGAGCGGCGGCACCCACAGCAGGCGCTCGCCCGGCGTGCCCAGCGACTGCCGGCTGGTCGCCAGGACGACGACGTCCGGGCAGCGCGCCACGACCGCGGCGGCGAAGGCGGCGCACGCGGCCACCAGGTGCTCGCAGTTGTCCAGGACCAGCAGGAGCCGCCGGTCGCGCAGGTGGTCCAGCACGACGCTCTCCGTCGGACGGCCCGAGCGGTCCTGCAGCCCCAGGCGCTCGGCCAGCAGGTCGGGCAGCAGGGCCTCGTCGCGCAGCTCGGCCAGCTCGACGAACGCGGCGCCGTCGGGGAAGCGCGCCGCCGTGTCGAGCGCCACCGCGGCGGCCAGCCGCGTCTTGCCCACCCCGCCCGGTCCCGTCAGCGTCACCAGCCGCGCCTCGCCCAGCGCCGCGCGCACCTGGCCGGCCTCCCGGCGGCGGCCCACGTAGCTGGTCGGCGGCCGGGGCGGACCCGCGCGGCCCCCGCCCGCTATCTCGGCGGACACGGGGACGAACCTTTCACGCCGGGGACGCGGGAGGCCAGGATGTTCGACAATGCCGACCTAGAAGGCGGTCGCGCCCAGGTCGCGGCTGATGGAGCGGGCGGCGTCGCGCACGGCCGCCACCAGGCGCCCGGGGAAGCGGCCGTCGTCGGCCAGCCGCTCCACCGCGCCCCCGATGCCCACCGCGCCCATCGGGCTGCCGCGCCGGTCGCGGATGGGCGCGGCCAGCCCGGCGACGCCGTCCACGGCCTCCTCCAGCTCCCCGGCCCAGCCCTGACCGCGGATGCGCTCGAACTCGGCCTCCAGGTCGGCCGGGCCGGCCAGGGTGCGCGGGGTGAAGCGCTTGGGCTCGGGGTCCAGCTCGCCGCGCGCCACCGGGTCGAACGCCAGCAGCACCTTGCCGAGCGCGGTGGCGTGCAGCGGCAGCATCGAGCCGACCTCCAGCACCTGGCGGCTGTCGTCGGGCCGGAACACGTGGTGCACCACCAGCACGCCGCCCTGGTGCAGCACGCCGATCCGCACGCTCTCGCCGGTCACCCGCGCCAGGTCGTCGGCCCACATCAGCGACCGCGCCCGCAGCTCGTGCACGTCCAGGTAGCTGTTGCCGAGCCGCAGCAGCTCGGCGCCCAGCTGGTAGCGGCCGGTGTCGGGGTCCTGCTCGACGAAGCCCTCCTGCTGGAGGGTGCGCAGGATGCCGTGCACCGTGCCCTTGGCCAGGCCCAGCGTCACCGCGACGTCCGACAGCGCGAGCTGCCGTTCGCCGCCCGCCAGCAGTCGCAGGATCGCCGCCGCCCGTTCGAGCGACTGGATAGGCCCTGGCATCACCACTCCGTTCCGAAACCGGTTCGACAATACCGAATGTATCGCGCCCGGCCGGGCCGCGGAGCCGGGCGCCGGACCCGCCCTTGATCAGCCGATCGGCGCCGGAGATACGCAGGGGTCTACGTAGTTCAGCGGATGGTGCTTCCCGGGGCCTCCCACGAACCTTGCCTCCACCACCCCGCCCACCCCGAGCACCGGAGGACCGCATGCCGAAACGCTTCGTGGCGGCGATCGACCAGGGCACGACGTCCACCCGCTGCATCATCCTCGACTCCGACAGCCGGCTGCTGGCGGTCGACCAGCGCGAGCACGGGCAGATCTTCCCCCGGCCCGGCTGGGTGGAGCACGACGCCGCGCAGATCTGGGCCCGGGTGCAGGAGGTCGTGGCGGGCGCGCTCGCCAAGGCCGGGCTGCGCGCCGCCGACCTCGCCGCCGTCGGCATCACCAACCAGCGCGAGACCACGGTGCTGTGGGACCGCGCGACCGGCCGCCCGGTCCACCACGCCCTGGTCTGGCAGGACACCCGCACCGAGGCGCTGTGCGCGCGGCTGGCCGCCGACGGGGGCCGCGACCGGTTCGCCAAGGACACCGGGCTGCCGCTGGCCTCCTACTTCTCCGGACCCAAGATCCGCTGGCTGCTGGACGAGGTGCCCGGCGTCCGCGAGCGCGCCGAGCGCGGCGAGCTGCTGTTCGGGACGATGGACACCTGGGTGATCTGGAACCTCACCGGCGGCGCGGTCCACGTCACCGACGTCACCAACGCCAGCCGCACCATGCTGATGAACCTGGCGACCCTCGACTGGGACGACGCCATGCTCGCCGCCCTCGACGTCCCCCGCTCGCTGCTGCCGGAGATCCGCTCCTCCGCCGAGGTGTACGGGACCGCGCGCGGCGTGCTGGAGGGGGTGCCGATCGCCGCCGCGCTCGGCGACCAGCAGGCCGCGCTGTTCGGCCAGACCTGCTTCTCTGTCGGCGACGCCAAGGCCACCTACGGCACCGGCGGCTTCCTGCTGCTGAACACCGGGGAGCAGCAGGTCGTCTCCCGCAACGGCCTGATCACCACGGTCGGCTACCGGCTCGGCTCCGACGCCCCGGTGTACGCGCTGGAGGGCTCGATCGCCAACACCGGCTCGCTCACCCAGTGGCTGCGCGACCGCATCGGCCTGATCGGCACCGCCGCCGAGATCGAGACGCTCGCCCTGTCGGTCCCCGACAACGGCGGCGTCTACCTGGTGCCCGCCTTCTCCGGGCTGTTCGCCCCGCACTGGAGCCCCGACGCGCGCGGCGTGGTCGCCGGGCTCACCGGGTTCGCGGGCAAGGGGCACCTGGCGCGCTGCGCGCTGGAGGCCACCGCGTTCCAGACCCGGGACGTGGTCGAGGCGATGGTCCGGGACGCGGGCATGGAGCTGAACTCCCTGCGCGTGGACGGCGGCATGACCGCCAACAACCTGCTCATGCAGACCATCGCCGACATGCTGGCCGTCCCCGTGCAGCGCCCGTTCGTCTCCGAGACCACCTGCCTGGGCGCCGCGCACGCCGCCGGGCTGGTCGCCGGGGTCTGGCCCGACCTGGACGCGCTGCGCGCCGGGTGGCAGCGCGCCGCCGAGTGGACCCCGCGCATGGACCCCGCGCTCCGCGACCGGATGCTCCGCAAGTACCGCAAGGCCGTCGAGCTGTCGAAGGGCTGGATCGATGAGGACGACGAGTACTGAGCCGGGCCAGTCCCCGGGCCGCCTTCCCCGCAGGCGGCCCGGGGCGCCGGTCACCCGGTCGGGCAGGAGTTGCGGTACTCGGTCAGCCGCGCGGTCCCGAGGGGCGCCGGGCACAGGAACGGCTCGTAGCGGGCGTCGCCGTCCACGAACCGCTTCGCCCACGCGACGGCGAGGCCCCCGACGACCGGGTCCTCCCGGGTGAACGCGACGTGGTCGGCGTCGGCGACCTCGGCGTAGTAGCGCTCGGGCGCGGCCGTCATGGAGGTGTAGAACCGCTCGGCGTGCTGCCCGACCGGCGTCACCGTGTCGCGCGTCCCGCCGATGATCATCGTGGGCACGCGGGTGCCCGACCAGTCCTTGATCGTCTGGTAGGGCGCCAGCGGGATCGACGCCTTCAGGGCGGGCCGCGACCACGCCGCGTACAGCGCGCCGCCGCCGCCCATCGAGTGCCCCGCCACCGCGAGCCGCTGCGGGTCCAGCCGCCGGGCGACCTCGGCCGGGGCCTTGGTCCGCAGGTGGTCGAGCGCGGCCAGCAGCTGGCGGCCGCGCGCGGTCGGCTGGTCGTACAGGCCGTCGGTGGTGATCGTGATGACCACGAAGCCCTGCGAGGCCAGGCGCGGCCCGAGCCAGGCGATCGACGACTCGCGCGCGGTGTAGCCGGGGGAGACGGCGATGCCGCCGAAGGTGCCCTGGCCCAGGTCGTCCGGGTAGTAGATCGTGCCGCCGCCGAAGCCGGTGGACGCGGCGTCGGTCACGGTGACGCGCGAGTAGGAGAACGGCCCGAGCGCGCCGGTGACGCTCTGCTCGGTGGGCGCGGGCCCGCGCTCGAACGAGGCGGCCGCGGCGACCCGCCGCGCCTGGACGCCCTGGTCGGCCGGGCCGGCCGCGCAGGCGGCGGCCGATCCGGCGGCGAGGGCGAGGGCCGCCGGGAGGACGGCGAGGGATCTCCGCTGGGGGATGCGCATGGGGTGGGACCTCCGGTCAGGGGACGCCGCGCGCTTCGCGACGGTGCCGGGGACTGTAGGCGCTCCCGCGAGCCTCGGACAAGACCTCATTCGTGATTGTCGAACGTATTAGCTCTAGACGAGCAACCCTGCAGCCTCAATCCAGCCATATGCCGCACAGAGAGACGTCTGACTTCACTCTTGTTCGGCATTGTCGAATCATGTACTGTCACAGCACCTTTGAGGAGGGGGAGTGCACCGAGTGATCGAGAACACGACCGACGGGCGGGGGACCCCACGATGAACGCCACCACCACCGGCGCCGCACGGGCGCGGGCCAGGGCCGAGCTCGGCCGGGGCAGCTTCGACCTGCTGGTCATCGGCGGCGGCATCGTCGGCATCGCCGCCGCCTGGACCGCCGCGCAGGCGGGGCTGCGCGTCGCGCTGGTCGACGCGGGCGACTTCGCGGGCGCGACCTCCAGCGCCTCCACCAAGCTGGTGCACGGCGGCCTGCGCTACCTGCAGACCGGCAACGTCCGCCTGGTCGCCGAGAACCACCGCGAGCGCCGCAGCCTGGCCGCCGACATCGCGCCCCACCTGGTCAGCCCGCGCCGCTTCCTGGTACCGGTCTACAACGACGGCCCGCACGGCGCCGCCAAGCTCGGCGCGGGGGTGTTCCTGTACTCGGCGCTGTCGGCGTTCGGCGACGGCCTCGGCCGCGTGGTGTCGCGGGCCCACGCGCTGGAGCAGGTCCCGGCGCTGCGCACCGAGGGGCTGCGCGCCGCCGCGGTCTACACCGACCACCAGATGAACGACAGCCGCCTGGCGATCATGACGGTGCGCGCGGCGGTCGCCGCCGGGGCGACCGTGCTGAACCACGCCGCGGTGGTGGGCCTGCGCACCTCGGCCGGCCGGGTGGTCGGCGCCGAGCTGCGCGACCCGCTGGACGGCGCCGACTTCGGCATCACCGCCCGGCTGGTGCTGAACGCGACCGGCCCCTGGGTGGACCGGCTGCGCGCCATGGAGGACCCGGGCGCGGCCCCCAGCGTCCGGCTGTCCAAGGGCGCCCACCTGGTGCTGCGCCGGCACGAGCCGTGGCGCGCCGGGCTCACCGTCCCGGTCGACCGGCACCGGGTGTCGTTCGCGATCCCGTGGGAGGACCACCTGCTGCTCGGCACCACCGACGAGCCCTACGAGGGCGAGCCCGGCGACGTCGCGGTCACCGACGCCGACGTGGCGCAGATCCTCGGCGAGGCCGGGACCGCGATCGAGCGCCTGGACGCCGCCGACATCACCTACGCCTTCGCGGGGCTGCGCGTGCTGCCCGGCGGGCCGGGCGAGGTGGCGACCGCCCGGCGCGAGACCGTCCTCACCGAGGGGCGCGGCGGCATGCTGTCGGTCGCGGGCGGCAAGTGGACCACCTACCGGCACATCGGGCGCGTGGTCCTGGACCGGCTCGGCGTCGGGTCCGAGGTGCTGAAGACCGTGCCGCTGCCCGGCCTCGCCGCGCCCGGCGCGGTCGCGCACCGGCTGGCGGCCGCGCCGATGGAGCCCGCCGTCGCCGCGCACCTCGCCACCCACTACGGCACGCTCGCGTTCGACATCGCCGACCTGGTCCGCGACGACCCCGCGCTCGGCGCGCCGATCCACCCCGACGGCCCCGACATCTGGGCGCAGGCCGTCTACGCCCGCGACCGCGAGTGGGCGGTGACCGCCGACGACGTGCTGCGCCGCCGCACCACCCTGACGCTGCGCGGCCTGGACACCCCCGAGGTCCAGGCGCGGGTCCGCGAACTGCTGGGGGCGGGCTGATGTTCACCTTCACCGGCGCGGACGGGCTGGACGTGCACGTCCACCACTGGCCCGCGCGCGGCCGCACGCGCGGCCTCGTCCAGATCGCGCACGGCATGGGCGAGCACGCCGGGCGCTACGCCGCCCTCGCCGCCGCCCTCACCCGCCGGGGCTACGACGTCTACGCCAACGACCACCGCGGCCACGGCCAGACGATGAAGGGCGAGCCCGGCCGCCTCGGCCCCGACGGCTGGAACCTGCTGGTCGCCGACATGGTCGTGCTCACCGAGCGGCTCCGCACCCGCCACCCGGACCTGCCGGTCGTCCTGGTCGGCCACAGCATGGGCTCGTTCGCCGCCCAGCAGTACCTGCTCGACCACGGCGACCTGCTGGACGGCGCGGTCCTGTCGGGCACCGCCGCGCTGGACGGCCTGATCCGCGTGATCGGCGACGGCGGCGACCGGCTCGCCTTCTACAACGCGCCGTTCCGGCCCGGCCGCACCGACTACGACTGGCTGAGCCGCGACGAGGCCGAGGTCGACGAGTACATCGCCGACCCCCGCTGCGGCTTCGCGCTGGACGCCGACGGCCTGCGCGACATGTACGCCTCGGCCGGCCGCCTCGCCGACCCCGCGCCCGTCCCGCCCGGCCTGCCGCTGTACGTCATGGTCGGCGACCGCGACCCGCTCAACGCCGGGCTCGGCCTGTCGGACCTGCTCGTCGGCCGCTACCGCAACGCCGGCCTCACCGACATCACCTACCGCGTCTACCCCGGCGCACGCCACGAGCTGCTGCACGAGACCAACCGCGAGGAGGCCCAGGCCGACCTCGTCTCCTGGATCGCCCGCGTGCTCGGCTGACCCGCCCCCGCCCCGCCCCTGCCACCACCGACCGACCCCACCCCGACAAGGAACCACCATGCGATCCGACCCCCGACCCGACCCGGCGCCCCCGCCCGGCGGCGTCCTGCTGGAGGTCAGCGACCTCACCGTCCGCTTCGGCGGCATCACCGCCCTCGACCGCGTCGGCTTCACCGTCGAGACCGGCCGCATGGTCGGCCTGATCGGCCCGAACGGCGCCGGGAAGACGACCCTGTTCAACTGCCTCACCCGCCGCTACACCGCCGACGAGGGCGCCGTCGCCTACGCCGGGACCGACCTGCTGGCCGCCGCCCCGCACGCCATCGCCGGGCTCGGCATCGCCCGCACCTTCCAGAACCTCGGCCTGTTCCCGGGCATGTCGGTGCGCGACAACGTCCTGGTCGGCGCGCACACCCGGGCCCGCGCCGGGTTCTGGTCGGCGGCGCTCGGCCTGCCGGCCGTGCGCCGCGAGGAGGCGCGGCTGCGCGCCGAGGCCGACGGGGTCCTGGAGCGCCTCGGCCTCACCGGCGTCGCGGGCCGCCCCGCCGCCGGGCTGCCGTTCGGCACCCTCAAGCGGGTCGAGCTGGCCAGGGCGCTGGCGGCCGAGCCGCGCCTGCTGCTGCTGGACGAGCCCTGCAACGGCCTCAGCCACGGCGAGGTGGACGAGTTCGCCGAGGTGCTGCGCGCCCTGCGCGCCGACCTCGACCTCACCGTCATCGTCGTCGAGCACCACATGGGCTTCGTCATGGGCACCTGCGACCGCGTGGTGTGCCTGGAGTTCGGCCGCAAGATCGCCGACGGGACGCCCGCGGAGGTGCAGCGCGACCCCGCCGTGCTGCGCGCCTACCTGGGGACGGCCGCGTGAGCGCGTTCCTGGAGGTGTCCGGCCTGCGCGCCGGGTACGGCGACGGCCAGGTCCTGCACGGCCTCGACCTCGCCGTCCGCGAGGGCGAGATCTGCGCCGTCCTCGGCCCCAACGGCGCGGGCAAGACCACCCTGCTGCGCGCGCTGTGCGGCATGGTCCGCACCAGGGGGCGGATCACGCTCGGCGGCGCCGAGCTGCCCCGCCGCAGGCCCGAGGCCGTCGCCCGGATGGGCGTCGCGCACGTCCCCGAGGGGCGCGGCACGTTCGGCGCGCTCACCGTCGAGGAGAACCTGCGCGTCGGCGCCTACGTCCGCCGCGACCGCGCGGGCGTCGCCGCCGACGTCGAGCGCGTCTACGGCTTCTTCCCCGTGCTGAAGGAGCGCCGCGCCCAGGCCACCGGCAGCCTCAGCGGCGGCGAGCAGCAGATGGTCGCGCTCGGCCGCGCGCTGATGATGCGGCCCCGCCTGATCCTGCTGGACGAGCCGTCGCTCGGCCTCGCCCCGCTGGTCACCCGCGAGCTGTTCCAGATCGTCGCCGACATCAACCGACAGGAGCGCACGACCGTGATCCTGGTCGAGCAGAACGCCCACCTCACCCTGGAGTTCGCGCACCGCGCGCACGTGCTGGAGACCGGCCGCGTCGCGCTGTCGGGCCCGGCGGCCGAGATCCGCGCCGACGAGCAGGTCGCGCGCACCTACCTCGGCATCGGGGGCCGGCCATGACCGACCTCCTCCAGCAGCTGGCCGAGGGCCTGGGCGCGGGCGCGATCTACGCCAGCCTCGCGCTCGCCCTCGTCCTGATCTTCCGCTTCACCGGCATCGTCAACTTCGCCCAGGGCGAGCTGGCCATGTTCTCCACCTTCGTCGCCTGGCAGTTCGTCCAGGGCGGCCTGCCGTTCTGGGCGGCGCTCGCGCTCACCCTGGCGATCTCCTTCGCCGGCGGGATGCTGATCGAACGGGTGGTGATCCGGCCGGTGGAGGGCGCGCCCGAGCTGACCGTCGTCATCGTCACGCTCGGACTGTTCATCCTGGTCAACGCGGCCGCCGGCTGGATCTGGTCCTACCTGGTCAAGGACTTCCCGAGCCCGTTCCCCGGCGGCGCGCTCCGCGCCGGCGGCGTCGCCCTCGACCACCGGACCCTCGGCGTGCTCGCCGTGGTCGCGGCGGTGATGGGGCTGCTGTACCTGCTGTTCCGCTTCACCAAGATCGGCCTGGGGATGCGGGCGGTCGCCGCCGACCCCGAGTCGGCCCGGCTGTCGGGCATCCGGGTGAGCTGGATGCTCGCCCTCGGCTGGGGCCTCGCCGCCACCGTCGGCGCGGTCTCCGGCGTGCTGGTCGCGCCGGTGCTGTTCCTCGACCCCAACATGATGGGCGGTGTCCTCATCTACGCCTTCGCGGCCGCCACCCTCGGCGGCTTCGACAGCCCCGTCGGCGCGGTCCTCGGCGGCCTGGTCGTCGGCGTGGCCGAGACCCTGGCCGGCGCCTACGTCGGCGCGGTCGGCTCCGACCTGAAGATCGGCGTACCGCTGGCCATCATCCTGGTGGTGCTGGTGTTCCGGCCGCAGGGCCTGTTCGGGCGGGCGGCGGTGGAGCGCGCATGACCGGCACGCGAACCACCGGCAAGCACACCACAGGCACCGGAGCGCCCGCGCGCGCCGCCGCGCCCCAGCCCGCCGCACGCGCGAGCATCCGGGGCCTGGTCGCCGGACGGCACGGCGCGGTCGTCGCCCTGCTGATCCTGCTGGCGTGCGCCGCCCCGTTCCAGCTCGCGCCGTTCCGCGTCTTCCAGCTCACGATGGTGCTGGCCTACGCGATCGCGCTGATGGGCCTCAACCTGCTCATCGGCCACACCGGGCAGATCTCGCTCGGCCACGGCGCGTTCTTCGCGCTCGGCGCCTACACCTCCGCGATCATGCTGCACCGCTGGGACGTCCCGCACCTGGCCACCCTCCCGGCGGCGCTGCTGGTGACGTTCGTGCTGGGCCTCGCGCTCGGCGTCCCGGCGCTGCGCCTGCGCGGCCCCTACCTCGCGCTGGTCACCCTCGCCATCGCGGTGTTCCTCGGCCCGCTGCTCAAGCGGTTCGGGTCGCTGACCGGCGGTGCGATGGGGCTCACCCTGCCCAAGCCCGCGCCGCCCGCCTGGACCGGGCTCGCCGACGACCAGTGGCTGTACTTCCTGGCCCTGGCCACGGCCGCGGTGCTCGCGCTGCTGGTGCTCGGCCTGCTGCGCTCGCGGGTCGGCCGGGCGCTGCGCGCGATCCGCGACAACGAGGCGGCCGCCGAGACGATGGGCGTGCGGGTGTCGTGGTACAAGTCGCTGTCGTTCGCCTGGAGCGCGATGCTCGCCGGGGCCGCGGGCTGCGTCAACACCTGGGCGATCGCGTTCGTGTCGCCCGACTCCTTCACCTCCACCCTGTCGATCACGCTGCTGGCGGGGATCGTCGTCGGCGGCCTCGGCTCCACCTGGGGACCGCTGCTCGGCGGCGCGTTCGTGCTGTACGTGCCGACCTTCGCCCAGGGCCTCAACCAGGCCGCGCCCGGCGTGGTGTTCGGCCTGCTCATCATCCTGATCATGTACGTCGCGCCGACCGGCCTGGCGGGCCTGGCCGGCCGCACCGGCCGCGCGCTCGCCCGGCTCGCCCCCGCCCGCCCCTCCACCACCCCACGGAAGAAGTGACGACGATGCACAACCTGACCATCCGCGCCTCGGCGGCGGCCCTGGCGACGCTGCTGGCGGCGGGCGCGTGCGGCGGCCGCGGCGAGGAGGGCGGCACCGCCGCCGAGGGCGCCTGCAAGGGCCAGCAGACCACCGGCATCACCGCCGAGGCCGTCAAGCTCGGCGGGATCTACCCGCTGTCGGGCCCCTCGTCGGCCTACGGCGAGATCCCCAAGGGCTCCAAGGCCTACTTCGACTACCTCAACGCCGAGAAGGGCGGCGTCGGCGGCCGCAGGATCGAGTACACCTACCGCGACGACGCCTACCAGCCGCCGAAGTCGGTGGAGGAGGCGCGCCGCCTGGCCGAGCAGCAGCAGGTGTTCGCGCTGTTCCAGACGCTGGGCACGCCGACCTCCTCGGCCGTGATGGAGTACGCGAACCAGCGCAAGATCCCGCACGTGTTCGTCTCCAGCGGCGGCTCCAAGTTCGGGGCCGACGCCCGCAAGCACCCCTGGACGATCGGCTGGCAGCCCAGTTACCTGTCCGAGGGCCGCCTGTACGGCCAGTACCTGAAGGCCGAGAAGCCCAACGCCAAGGTCGCGGTGCTCTACCAGAACGACGACTTCGGCAAGGACCTGCGCGAGGGCTTCACCGAGGCGATCAGGGGCAGCGGCGTGAAGATCGTCGCCGAGCAGACCTACGAGGCGACCGACCCCAGCGTGGACCCGCAGATGCGGAACCTGTCCTCCTCCGGGGCGGAGGTGTTCCTCGACATCACCACGCCCAAGTTCGGCTCGCAGGCGCTGGCCGCCGACGCCCGCGACACCGACTGGAACCCCCTGCACATCATCAACAACGTGTCGTCCTCGCCGACCGTCCTGAAGCCGGTCGGGTTCGAGAACGTGCAGAACGTGGTGTCGGCGTCGTTCTTCAAGGACCCGTCCGACCCGCAGTGGGCCGACGACGCCGAGATGAGGCTGTACAAGGAGAAGCTGAAGAAGTACGCCCCCGGCCTCGACCCGCGGACCCCGTACTACACCCAGGGCTGGGCGGCCGCCGCCTCCATCGCCAAGGTGCTCGGCGCGATGAAGTGCCCGACGCGCGAAGGGCTCATGGAGGCCGCCCGCAACCTGCAGGGCGTGCCCGCCGACCTGCTGCTGCCCGGCGTGACCATGAGCACCACGCCGCAGGACGGCTACCCGATCGAGTCGCTCCAGCTCATGAAGTTCTCGGGGGAGCGCTGGAACCTGTTCGGCCAGGTCATCGACACCCGCAAGGGCCTCACCTCCTGACCCGCCTCCTAGCCCCCTCCTCCCGGCCGGGGCGGCGGCACGCCGCCCCGGCCCTCCCCCCGGAAGGAACGACCCCATGCCCGTGCCCCGCCGTCTCCGGCGCGCCGCCACCGCCTCAGCGGCCGCGCTCTGCCTGACCGCCGCCGTCCAAGTCCCCGCCGCCGCGTCCCCGGCCCCGACCGTCCGCACGCAGAACGGAACGCTGCGCGGAAGCACCGAGGCCGGAGCCGACCGCTTCCTCGGCGTCCCCTTCGCCGCGCCGCCCGTCGGGCCCCTGCGCTGGCGCCCGCCGCAGCCCGCGCCCCGCTGGAAGGGCGTGCGCGAGGCGACGCAGGCGCCGGTGCGCTGCGTCCAGCAGACCACCCTCCCCACCTCGGAGGACTGCCTCCACCTGAACGTCTACACGCCGCCCGGCGCCGCGCGCGGCGGGAAGCGCTACCCGGTGATGGTCTACCTGCACGGCGGCTCGCTGGTCAGCGGGACCGGCAGCGTGTACGACCCCACCGAGATGACCAGGAACGGCGTCGTCGTCGTCACGGTCAACTACCGGCTCGGCGCGCTCGGCTTCCTCGCCCACCCCGGCCTGGGCGCGGGCAACTACGGCCTGATGGACCAGCAGGCGGCGCTGCGCTGGGTGCAGCGCAACATCGCCGGCTTCGGCGGCCGCCCCGGCAAGGTGACGATCTTCGGGGAGTCGGCGGGCGGCCTCAGCGTGCTGTCGCACCTGGCCTCGCCCGGGTCCGCCGGGCTGTTCTCCGCCGCGATCAACCAGAGCGGCGCGTACGCGCTGAAGCTGCCGACCCGCGCCGCCGCCGAGCGGCAGGGCGCCGCGTTCGCCACCGCCGCCGGGTGCGCCGACCAGTCCGCCGCCTGCCTGCGCTCCCTGCCGGTCTCGGCGATCGTCGCCAAGCAGGGCGGCTCCGCGCTGCCCACGGTGGACGGCCGGGTGCTGCCCAGGTCGCTGGACGAGGCGTTCGCGCGGGGCGACTTCCACCGCGTGCCCGTCATGAACGGAACCACCCACGACGAGTCCACCTACTTCATCGCCGCCAACTACGACCTGGCGGGCCGGAAGGTGACCGCCGACGGCTACGTGCGCGGCATCCAGGACATGGCGTTCGTGTCGGCCGAGGCCGCCGAGCGCGTCGCGGAGGCGTACCCGCTCAGCGCCTACCCGAGCCCCGCGAGCGCGCTCTCCGCGGTGGCGACCGACGCCAACTTCGCGTGCCCCGCCCTGGAGGTCGACTCCCGGCTCGCCGGGCGCGTGCCGCTGTACGCCTACGAGTTCAGCGACCCGAACCCGCCGCAGCTCTACCTCGGCCCGGTGTCCTTCCCCTACGGCGCCTACCACGCCTCGGAGCTGCAGTACCTGTTCAAGGTGGGCAACGCCGTCCGGCCGGGCGCGCTGTCGCCCGAGCAGCAGCGGCTCGCGGCGACCATGCGGCGGCACTGGACGTCGTTCGCGACCGCTCACGTGCCCGCCGGCGCGCGCACCTGGCCGCGCCACACCCCCTCGGACCGGCGCATGATCTCCTACGCGCCGCCCGCTTCCACGGTCGTCGGAGGCTTCGCCGCCGACCACAAGTGCGCTCTGTGGAGCAGCGTCAAGCAGGGCTGAGCCAGCCCGTTCCGGGGCGGCCGCGCGTTGCGCGCGGCCGCCCCGGGCGCCGCTCGGAACGCGGTCGGCGCCGTGGCTCAGACCGGATTCGGGACCTCTTCCAGCAGCGTCGCGCAGGGCAGGCACGCCGGGACCCGGACGGGGAAGGTCCGTCCCGCGCGGGCGGCCTGCACCGTGACGATGAGCTGGCCGGTGTGCGTGCAGGCGTCGCGGTGCTCGGGGTGGGTGCTCAGGCACAGGCACTGGCAGCCGGTGTCGCGCTGTTCGGGGGTGGTCACGGCGCGATTGTGCCAGCCGCGGCCTAGAAATCGTCGGCGGCGCGCTCGGCGGGCAGCGCGAGATCGTTGACGACGACGCTGGCGTACGAGCCGCGCATGACGACCGCGATCCACAGCAGCGGCGCGGCGACCAGCGGACCGGCCCAGCCCGCCCAGGCGAGCAGCACGTTCAGCACGATCGCGACCGCGACGGTCCCCGCCACGGTGACCGCGCCGACGAACGCCGCGCCGAGCGGGCCGGGGCCGTGCACCCCGGCGTCGGTCAGGCCGAACTGGTGCAGTACCCCCATGATGAGCGCCAGCGCCCCCACCGTGACGGCGCCGGTGGCGTACAGCGCCACGGCGAGCCCGGAGGTCAGGAAGTCGGCCACGTGCGTGAGCAGCGGGCCGGGGGCGTGCAGGCGCACCCGGTCCGGGAACGTCGCGAAGTCGGCGCGGTCGGTGGACAGGAGCCTGCGCCAGTCGTGCACGAGGACCAGCGCCATGGCCAGGCAGGGGAGGATCGTCTGGAGCACGGCCCATCTGATCCGGCCCGCCACCAGGAGGGTCCTGGTCAGCAGGAAGCCCAGCGCGGTCAGGGCGAGTTCGGCTCCCGCCAGCTTGAGGAGGGCGTCGCCGGACAGTGCCGTGGAGCGCTGCGCCGTCGCCCACTCCGGGTACCGGTGCGCGATGAACAGGCTGGCGGGGACGAAGACCAGGGCGCTGTAGAGCATCGCCAGGGCGAAGTGCCGCCCCGCCGTCGCCCCTTCGGCTTTCGGGGCGCGGCCCAGCGGGGTGTCGCCGCCGGGACGGGGCGGACGCTCCGGGCGCTCGGACCATTCGGTGAGCGCGGTCCGGCGCGCCCCGCGCAACTGGTGCGCGGCGGCCAGCGCCGTCCCGGCCCCGGCCGCGTACGACCACGGCAGGTCCACCAGGACGCCGAGCATGGTTCCTCCAGGAGTCGGTCGTCAGCGGCTCATCCGCCGCGCCGTCTGCTGTGCCGCATCGCCGCGTTCACCCGGCGGGTCGCCAGGCGCACCAGCAGGCGGCGCGGCGGCCGCCGCAACCAGGCGGGCGTGAAGTGGTACAGGTCGGTCCCGGTCCGCAGGACCAGGTCGGCCAGCCGCGCCCGGCCGCGCCCCCAGGGCAGCCCGTACTGCTCGCGCAGCGGCGGCGGCAACAGCGCCGTCGTGACCAGGCGGAACACCCACAGCGCCGGGGCCAGCCAGCGCAGCCGCCTCGGCCACAGCACCGCGCGGGCCACCTCGCGCGCGGTGTCGGACACCTCCAGGGAGGAGACCATGCCGTCCACGTAGGCGCGGAAGTCCGCCAGGCCGGCGGGCTGCAGGCCGGGCGGGACGTCGAGCACCTCGCCGACGATCCGCGCCTGCCGGTGGTAGTCGGCCGACAGGTCCGGCTCGTCGGGGCCGGGCCGCATGACGTGCCGGTAGACGTGCAGCGCCGAGTCGATGAGGGTCGCGTTCACCCACGTCTGGAGTTCGGGGTCGGCGCCCGAGTAGCCCTCGCCCCTGATGCGCCGGTGCAGGCCCCGGATGCGCGCGGCGAAGCGCTCCACCTCGTCGGGCGTGCCGAAGGTGACGATGAGCAGGAAGTCCAGGGTGCCGAACAGCCGGGCCAGCGGGCGGCCCGCGAAGTCGCTGTGCTCGGCCACGCCGCGCGCGACCTCCGGGTGGGCGAGCTGCATCAGCAGGGCGCGGCCCGCGCCGAGGCCGACCAGCGGCTCGGCGGCGACGCGGCGCAGCGCCTCGCGGTCGGCGAGGCGCTCGCGCAGCGGGGCGGGGGAGGGGGACGGCACGGCGGCCTCCGGGCGGGGTCGTGGTACGCCCGATCCTGCCGCCCTTGTTGGCGGTGCGTCAATAAGGGCGGCGCGGAAAGGCGGCCGCGTTCGGGGAACTCCGGTATTCCGTTCGCCGGACATGACGAAGAGGGCCGGGCGGAACTCCGCCCGGCCCTCTTCGACCGTTGGTAGGGGACCGCCCCGGACTAGTGGGCGGCCTCGTACTGCTCGATGACGGTCGCGGGAATGCGGCCGCGCTCGTTGACCTTGATGCCCTGGCGCTTGGCCCATTCGCGGATCTCGGCCGAGCGCTCGCGGTTGCCGGCCGTCCGGGTTCCGGCCTTGGCGGGCCGGGCGCCGGACTTGCGGGCCTTGCGCGCGCTGGAGACGAACGGCTCGAACTCCTTGCGGAGCTTGGCGGCGTTCTGCTTGCTCAGGTCGATCTCATAAGTGATTCCATCGAGGGAGAAGGTGACCGTCTCGTCCGCTTCTCCGCCGTCGATGTCGTCCACGAGAAGGACTTCGACCTTCTGTGCCATGCGGGGACCTTCTTTGCTATGCGTCCGGCTTGGCGTCCGGATGAGCTTCGATGAACGCAGCATAGACCTCATCGGAGATCTTGCCACGTTCGGTGACTTCCACGTTGTTGGCCGCCGCCCATTCCCGGACGTCCGCGTTGGTGTAGCCCTTGAGCTTCACCGCGCTGCCGGTCTTGCGGCCCTTGCGTGCGGCCTTGACCTCGGTCGCGTGCTCGACGAACGTGCCCAGCGACTCCAACGTCTCCAGCAGGCGCTTGTGGTTGTCGTCGCTCAGATCGATCGCGAACGTGCGCCCCAGGACGTCGAAGTCCCGTCTGATGACGTCGCTCCCCTCGGAGCCGTCGATGTCGTCTACGCGAATGACCTTCTCGGCCATGTGTGCTGTGACTTCCTTCCCCTTGCCGACGCGGCGACCTTGACCGTAGCGGATTCGGGCCGGTCGTTGGTCCGGTGCGGCCGCGCCGGTCGCGGCGGGGAGGCCCCGGCGGGCCCCGGTGTGACCTTCTTCACCTTTTTTCGGCGGGTTTATCGAAGGCTACCGGAGCGGGCACCGAAAGGCCCGCCGACCCTCTCGGGATCGGCGGGCCATTTCACCGCGCGCCTCACCGGGCGGTGCGGCGCCGGCCGCCGCCGCCCACCAGCCGACCGAGGACCCGGAACGGCAGGGTGACGACGTTGACGAGGGTGGAGATGATCGCGTTCAGCGCGGAGGAGATGCGGCGCATGTCGGTCGTCCTTTCTTCGGGGCGAACGTCAACCCTTATTCCCTCACCAATGGCACTAAACGGATTCCCGCGATGGGATCGTGCGATGGGATCGCGCGGCGGGATCGCGTAAGTCCGCCGCCGCTATCCCGCGCGGGTCCTTCTCCGGGGCGCCGCCCGGGGCGCGCGGGGCGTCGGCGACAATGGGGGCATGAGAGTGGTGGTGCTGTCGGACACGCACGCGCCCCGGCGGTGGAAGTCCTGCCCGCCGGAGGTCGCCCGGCACCTGCGCGGCGCCGACGCGATCCTGCACGCGGGCGACGTGTGCACCGCCGGCGTGCTGGACGAGCTGGCGCAGTATGCGCCGGTCCACGCCGTGCTGGGCAACAACGACGGCCCCGACGTCGCCGCCTGGGGCGCCCCCGAGCGGCTGGAGCTGGAGCTCGGCGGGCTGAAGGTCGCGATGGTCCACGACAGCGGCCAGGCCAAGGGCCGCCTCGCCCGGATGCGCCGCTGGTTCCCCGACGCCGACCTGGTGGTGTTCGGCCACTCGCACATCCCCTGGGACGACTCCGGCGACGGCCAGCGCATCCTCAACCCCGGCTCGCCCACCGACCGCCGCCGCCAGCCGCACGGCACCGTCGCCCTGCTCGACGTCGAGGACGGCGCGCTCGCGCGGGCCGAGATCGTGCCGGTGACCTGACCCCCGCCGCGTGGAATCATCGCGGTATGACCGGGTCGTCCCGACTCAGCTGGTGGGCCGCGCCCGCGCACCTGCGCACCGCCGTCGAGGCGCGGCTGGGCGGCCGGGTCATCTCGGCGGCCACCCAGCGCGGCGGCTTCTCCCCGGGCGTGGCGGCGCGGCTGCTGCTGGACGACGGCCGCCGCGCCTTCGTCAAGTCCGCGAGTGCCGAGCTCAACCCCGACACCCCGCGCCTGCACCGCGCCGAGGCCCGTGTCGCGGCCGCGCTTCCCGAAGCCGCCCCGGTCCCGCGCTTCCTGGGTTCGCTGGACCACAACGGCTGGATCACGCTGCTGTTCGAGGACGTGGACGGGCGCCACCCCCGCCAGCCCTGGCGGAGCGGCGAGCTGGCCCGCGTCCTGGACGCGCTGACCGAGCTGGCCGGCGCCATGACGCCCGCGCCCCTCGCCCTGCCCACCGCCGCCGACCGCTTCGCCGGCGACTTCCGCGGCTGGCGGACGCTGGCCGCCGAACCCGGCCCCCGCGGCCTCGACCAGTGGACGCGCGACCGCCTCGCCGACCTCGCGCGCCGCGAAGCCGACTGGCCCGCGGCGTCCTCCGGCGCCACCCTCGCCCACGCCGACCTGCGCGCCGACAACATGCTGCTGACCCCCGACCGCGTCGTCATCGTGGACTGGCCATGGGCGTGCACGGCCGCGCCCTGGTTCGACCTGGTGCTGCTGCTGTCGGGCATCGCCGTCGAGGACGGGCCGCCCCCGCAGGAACTGTTCGCCGCCCACCCCCTGGCCGCCGACGCCGCCCCCGAGGCCGTGGACGCCGTCCTGACCGCGATCACCGGCTACCTGGTGTGGCGGTCAAGGCAGCCGTCCCCGCCCGGCCTGCCGACGCTGCGCGCCTTCCAGCGCGAGATGGGCGAACGGGCCCTGACCTGGCTCCGCCACCGCCTGGACGGCGGTCACCCGATCCGCGCGTAGTGCTCCTCGGAGGTGCCCAGCAGGGTCCGGGAGGCGTGCGCGCGTTTGAAGTACAGGTGCGCGTCGTGCTCCCAGGTGAAGCCGATCCCGCCGTGAATCTGGATGCACTCGGTCGCCACCCGCACGAACGCGTCCCCGCAGTACGCCTTGGCCATGCTCGCGGACTCCGCGCCGGGTTCGGCGCACGCCCACGCGGCCAGGGACGCGGCGGCCTCCACGTCCACCAGCAGCTCCGCGCACGCGTGCTTGACCGCCTGGTACGCCCCGATCGGACGGCCGAACTGCTCGCGCACCTTGGCGTACTCCACCGCCATCTCCATCGCCCGGCGCGCGCCGCCCGCCATCTCCGCCGCCAGCGCGGCGTGCGCGGGGGCCAGGGAGGGAACGCCGCCGATCCGCCGCGCCCCGACGCCGTCGAAGGTGAGCGAGGCCAGCGGCCTGGTCGCGTCCAACGACTCCAGCCGGACGCGCCGCGCGTCCTCGGCCAGATAGAGGCCGTCGCCCGCCACGACCAGCAGCAGGTCGGCGGTCGCGCCGTCCAGCACCGGCGCCGCCGTCCCCGACAACCGCCCGCCCGACACCCGCAGGTCGCCCGTGACCAGCGTGCCGGTCGCCTCACCCGACGCCAGCCGGGGCAGCCACGCCTCGCGCGCGCCCTCCTCGCCGCACCCCAGCAGCGCGTACGTGGCCAGCACGGCGCTCGACAGGAACGGCAGCCCCGCCAGCGCCCGCCCCAGCTCGGCCTGCACGTCCCCGACCTCGGCCAGCGTCTGCCCGGCCCCGCCGTACTCCTCGGGCACCGCCAGGCCGGCCAGCCCCAGCTCCCCGGCGAACCGCCGCCACAGCGCCGGGTCGTAGCCGCCGCCCAGCCGCTCGCGGACCGCGCTCATCGGCAGGGTGTCGGCGCAGAACGCGCGGACCAGTTCGCGCAGCTCGTTCATCGCGGGTCCCTCGGCAGTCCCAGGTGGCGTTCGGCCAGGATCGAGCGCTGGATCTCGTCGGTGCCGCCCGCGATGCGCAGGGCGGGGGAGCCGAGCACGAACTCGGCCCACGCGTAGCCGCCGTCGCCGCCGTCGGCGGCCAGCGACGGGCCCAGCACCGCCGAGGCGGTCTCGACGGCCTGCGCCACCGCCCGGTTGACCAGCAGCTTGGAGATCGACGCGGCCGCCGCCGGGTCGAGGTCGGCGCGCCGCCCCGTCAGCCGCGCCGCCGCCAGCGCCGCGCGCAGCCGCCCCAGCCGCCGCAGCACCTCCGGGTCGCCGGCCAGGCCGCGCCGCCGCGCCTGCTCGGCCAGGCGCTCCACCAGGTCGGGCGGCACGGGGTCCACCGCGCCGCCGAGCGCGGCGCGCTCGCTGGACAGGCTCGTGATGGCCGCCCGCCAGCCGCCGCCCAGCGGCCCGATCCGGTCGGCGTCGGGCACCCGCACGCCGGTCAGGAACACCTCGTTGAACGACGCGCCGCCGGTCATCTGCCGCAGCGGCCGCACCTCCACGCCCGGCGCGCGCATGTCCACCAGCATCAGCGTCAGCCCCGCGTGCTTGGGCGCGTCCGGATCGGTGCGCACCAGCGCCTCGCCGAGGTCGGCGTGGTGGGCGCCCGAACTCCACACCTTCTGCCCGGTGACGATCCAGTCGCCGCCCTCGCGCACCGCGCGCGTGCGCACGGCCGCGAGGTCCGAGCCCGCGTCCGGTTCGGAGAACAGCTGGCAGGCGGTCAGCTCGCCGCGCAGCAGCCGGGGCAGGTAACGCGCCTTCAGCTCCGCCGAGCCGTGCTCCCGGATCGCGGGCGCGACGATGTGCAGCCCGACCAGCAGCGGCTGGAGGTCGGGCGCCTCGTACTCGGCCAGCAGCGCCGCGAACTCCCGCGCGCGCTCGCCGTCCAGCTCCGCGTACCCCGCGTCGTACAGCAGCGCCTGCCAGCGCCTGGCCGCGCGCAGCGTCTCCGCCTCGCGCTCGGGGTCGATCTCCTCCAGCAGCGCGACCCGGTCGGTGGCCGAACGCGGCGCGCGCGGCGGCAGGCGCGCGTCCAGGAACGCGCGCGCCTCCCGCACGAACGCGTCCGTCACGGCTCCAGCCCCGCGATCCGCAACGCCATGCGCTTGGCGGCGGCCATGTCGTAGTGCTTGGCCGACACCATGCGCTGCGCGTACAGGCCGCCGCCCGACTGGAGCATCGTCACGTGCTGCCACCCCCCGAAGGTGTCGGCGGTGTAGTCGCGGATGGCGTGGAACAGCCGCATCCGGTACTCGGCGTCCACCCCCTCCATCGTGCGCATGTACTTGCGCACGTAGTCGCCGGTCTCGGCGCCCTCCAGGTCGCCGGGGCCGGGCGCGGTGAGGATCGCGCCGCCGCCGATGTCGTGCAGGTGCCGCACCATGCGGCTGAACTCGGCCGCGCCGAAGTGCTTGGCGGCGTTGGTGTACAGCTCGGCCGGGAACATCCAGCCCTCCGGGCTCTTCTCCGCGTTGGAGATCGCCGCCTCCAGCCCGGCCCGCACCAGCGTCGCGTACATGATCATCTCGCTGATCTTCTCCCGGACGTGGGAGACGCGCTCCAGCCCATTGGCCTCGGCGATCAGCTGCGCGAACCCGGCCAGGATGTCGCCGATCTCGGCCAGGTGCGCGGTGCCGCCGAGCCGCTCCCACAGGCCCAGCGCGTGCGCGAACGTCGCCGAGTGCGCGGTCTCCCCGGCCAGGAACACCCGCTCGTCCGGAACGAACACGTCGTCGAAGACGATGAACCCCTCGGGCATGTTGTGGCGGCTGGAGTGCGGCCAGTACCGCTCGTCCTCGCCGGTCGCCGCGCCGCGCGGCGCGTAGGTCGTGTTGATGATCGTGACGCCGGGCGCGTTGGCCGGGACCGCGCACGCCACCGCCCAGTCCTCCTCGCCGGGCCTCATCCGCTTGGTCGGCATCACCACCAGCTCGTGCGAGGTCGCCGCCGCCGTGATGTGCAGCTTGGCGCCCCGGATCACGATGCCGTCCGGCCGCCGCTCCACGATCCGCGTGTACAGGTCGGGGTCGTCCTGCTGCGACGGCGGCAGCTTGCGGTGCCCCTTGGCGTCGGTGATGGCCTGGACGCCGCGCACGTCCTCGCGCTTGCACCACTCGTAGTACGCCTCGATGCGCGCGGCGTACTCGGGGTGGTCGGCGCGCATCCGGGCGGCGGCCGTCAGCAGCGCCTGGAGCCCCTGCGCGGTCGTCACCGTGGTCATGTCCCAGGTCAGCAGCTCGTGCAGCTGGGTGCGCAGGTCCTCGGGCGAGGTCGGGAAGGCGAACCACGGGCCGACCGCGTCCGGCTCGGGCCGGTGGTAGCGGTCGTACCCGGCCGCGACCTCGGCCACCCCGGCGGCGAGCAGCGGCTCGGCCTCCAGGTCGCTCACCTCGCGGCCGTCCAGGAACAGCCGCCGCCCGTCGCGCAACGACTCCCGGTACTGGGCTCCGGTCTTCACACGTGCCTCCCGCTGCCTCGCCGATATTTGTGAAAGTAACGTCACAATTAGGTCTGGGCAAGAGGGGCGTCCGGGGTTACGGTCGCGGCGTGGAGCAGAGCTACTCGTTCGCGACCAGGCTGCGCGCCGAAGCCGCCGCGCGCCCCGACGCCCCCGCCGTCACCACCGCCGAGGGCGCCTTCACCTACGCCGAGCTGGACGCCCTCGCCGACCGCGCCGCCCACTCGCTGCGCGGCCACGGCGTCGGCCCCGGCGACCGCGTCGCCCATCTCGGGCCCAACGCCATCGCCTTCGCCGCCGTCATGTACGGGGCCTCCCGGCTGCGCGCCGCCTCGGTCGGCCTCAACTGGCGGCTCCCCGCCCGCGAGCTGGCCGCCGTCCTCGCCGACGCGCGCCCCGCCGTGCTCGTCGCCGCGCCCGAGCACGCCCGCCTGGCCTACGACGCTTTCCTCGAAGCGGGCGACCCCGCCGTCAAGCTGATCGTCGCCGACGGCTGGCCCACCGCCGCCCCCGCCGAACCGATCGACCTCGCGCCCGAGCCCGGCGACCTGGCGATGCTCTGCTACACCTCCGGCACCACCGGCGCGCCCAAGGGCGTCATGGCCACCAACGAGGCCGTCTTCAACCACCTGCGGCGCCCCGGCGCCTACCCCTACGTGGACCGCGACTCGGTCCTGCTCAACTGCGCGCCGGTCTTCCACGCGGCCGGGGCGGGCTGGGTGTGGGTGCCCGGCTTCCACGGCGCGCACCTGGTGCTGCTGGCCCAGGCCGACCCCGACTCGATCCTGGCCGCGCTCGCCGAGCACAAGGTGACCGCCGCACTCCTGGTCCCGGCCGTGCTGAGCCTCCTGCTCGACCACCCCCGGCTCCCCGACCTGCCCGACCTCCGCACGATCGTCTACGGGGCCTCGCCCATCACCGAGACGGCGCTGCGCCGCGCCATGGCCGCGTTCCCGTCCGCCGGGTTCGTGCAGGTCTACGGCATGACCGAGACGACCGGCCCGGTCACCCGCCTCGACGAGGCCGACCACCGCGAGGGCGCGCGCCTGCGCTCGGCGGGCCGCCCCTACGACGGCGTCGAGCTGCGCGTGGTCGAGCCCGGCGGCGACGCCGGACTGCCGCCCGGCGCGACCGGCGAGATCCAGGTCCGCGCCGACCAGACCGCCCCCGGCTACTGGCGCGACGAGGCCGCCACCGCCGAGCTGCTGCGGCCGGGCGGCTGGCTGCGCACCGGCGACGCCGGGCACGTGGACCAGGACGGGTACCTGCACCTGACCGACCGGATCAAGGACATGATCGTGACGGGCGGCGAGAACGTCTACGCCGGCGAGGTCGAGAACGTGCTGGCCGCCTGCCCCGGCGTCCGCGACGTGTGCGTGGTCGGCGTCCCCGACCCCAAATGGGGCGAGACGGTCAAGGCCGTGGTGGTCGGCGAGACCACCGCCGCCGAGGTGATCGACTACGCGCGCGCCCGCCTCGCCCACTACAAGGCCCCCACCTCGGTGGACTTCGTCGCCGAGCTGCCCCGCAACCCCTCCGGCAAGGTCCTGCGGCGGCTGGTGCGCGAGCCGTACTGGGATGATGAGCCGCGCTATGTCACCTGAAACCGCGATGTCACCCGAAACCACGACCGACGCCCCCACCGCCGTCCCGCCCGCGCCGCCCAGCCCCAAGGGCCGCGCGACCCGCGCCGCGTTCGAGGACGCGGCCCGCCGCCTGATCGCCGAGCGCGGCTTCCTGCGCATCACCGTGCAGGACATCGCGGCCGCCGCGGGCAAGTCCACCGCCGCGTTCTACCGCTACTTCGACAACAAGGAGCACCTGCTCGCCGCGCTCGCCGACGGCTTCTCCCACAAGGTGCTGCTGCACTCGCCCGACGCGCCCGACGGCAGCGCGGCCTTCTTCGACCGCGCCGCCCGCGCCTACTGGGACGCCTACAAGGAGCACCTCGGCGTGCTGGTCGGCGTCTTCCAGCTCGCCATGGTGGACGAGGAGTTCGCCGAGCGCTGGCGGCGCAGCCGCCAGATCGGCGTCCGCATCATCGAGAAGACCGTCCGGCAGGCCCAGGACGACGGGCACGCCGCCGGACTCGACCCGGCGCTGACCGCCTCGGCCATCGCCGCGATGTTCGAGCACTTCTGCTTCGTGTGGCTGGCCCAGGGCGGCGACGGCCCCGGCACGGCCATCACCGACGACCAGGCCGTCGCGACCCTGGCGGCGCTGTGGCGGCGCGGCCTCTACGGAGAGGAACGGCCATGACCGACCGCGTCACCGTGCGCGTCCAGGACGGCGTCGCCGACGTGCGCCTGAACCGGCCCGACAAGCTGAACGCCCTGGACATGGCGACCTTCGAGGGGCTCGCCGAGACCGGCGACGCCCTGGCCGCCGACCCCTCGGTGCGGGCGGTCGTGCTGTCGGGGGAGGGCCGCTCGTTCTGCGCCGGCCTGGACTTCGCCAACTTCGCCGCGATGGCGGGCGACGCGACCGCCGAGGCGGGCGGCGGGCGGCTCCGGCGGCTGATGGGCGACGTCACCGCGCGCGAGCCCGGCCGCATCACCAACCTCGGCCAGCAGGCCGTGCACGTCTGGCGCGAGCTGCCGCAGCCGGTGATCGCCGCCGTGCGCGGCCACGCCCTGGGCGGCGGCCTCCAGATCGCGCTCGGCGCGGACCTGCGCGTCGTCGCGCCCGACGCGAAGCTGTCGGTGCTGGAGATCCGCTGGGGCCTGGTCCCCGACATGACCGGCACCGCCGCGCTGGTCCGCCTGGTGGGCGAGGACACGGCCAAGGAGCTGACCTTCACCGGTCGCACGGTCACCGGGGAGGAGGCCGTCCGGATCGGCCTGGCCACCCGCACCGCCGACGACCCCCGCGCCGCCGCCCTGGACCTGGCCCGCGAGATCGCCGCCAACAGCCCCGACGCGGTCCGCGCCGCCAAGCGCCTGCTCAACCGCGCCGCCGACGGGGGAGACCTCGCCGGGCAGTTCCTCGAAGAGTCCCGCGCGCTAGCGGGGCTGCGCGGCTCGCCCAACCAGACCGAGGCCGTCCGCGCCTACTTCGAGAAGCGGCCGCCCGCCTTCACCGACCCCGCCTGACCGCCCGACGGCGCCGCACGCGCGCTCCGGCGACCCCGCCCGCAGGTCCTATCGGGACGAACGGCTACATTTCCCCAGGACAACGGGTCACGGGACGCGCGCCGCGCCGTCCCATTCGGCGATGCGCAGGGCCAGGTGGAAGTCGACGCATTCGGACAGGTCGCTCAGGTCGCGACCGGTCAGCTCCTCCACCCGCCGTATCCGGTACCGGACGGTGTTGACGTGCAGGTGCAGCTCGTCCGCGCAGCGCCGCCACGACCCCGAGCGCGCCAGGAACACCGCCAGCGTCGGCACCAGCTCGGAGTTGTGCCGCGCGTCGTAGTCCTCCAGCGCGCCCAGCAGCCCGCGCCGGAACCGGTCGCGGACCTCGGCCGGGAGCGCGGCGACCAGCAGGTCGCCGACCCCGGCCTCCTCCCCGGCCACCACCGCGCCCGCGGCGCCGCCCGGACCGCGCAGCCGGGCCAGCCGGTGCGCCCGCCGCGCCTCCAGCAGCGCGTCCCGCGCCCCCAGCCGGGCGACCACCCCGCTGCTGGTCCCGGCCGTGACCCGCGCCCCGCCCAGCCCCGGCCGCAGCACCTCCAGCGCCGCCCGCAGCCGCTCGGCGACCGGGCCCGCCGGACCGTGCACGACCAACGTCTCGCCCCCGCACTCGGCGGCCAGCACCGGCGCGGCGTGCACGCGCAGCACGTCGTCCAGCAGCGTCCGAACCGCCTCAGCAGGGCCGTCCAGCGCCAGCGCGTGCGCCGGGACGTCCGGCGGCAGGCCGAGCCCGGCCAGCCTGGCCCGCAGCGCCTCCGCCGACTGCGACCCCTCCAGCAGCGCCCGGACCAGCGCCTCGCCCTCCCCGGTCCGCTCGCGCTCGCGGGCGCGGGCCGCCGTCAGCACGGTCAGCGCCTCCAGATCGGCGACGGTCTCCTCCCGCTCCCACGGCAGCGCGCCGCGCGCCGCCAGGAACCAGTGGCCCACCCGCCCGCCGCGCCCCAGCTCACGGATCGCGTAGTCGGCCCCGTGCAGGCGGGCGGCCGCCGCGCCCCGCAGATACTCCCGGCTCAGCTTCACCGCCGTGCCCGGCTCCAGCGGCTCGGACCCGGCCACCACGCGGCCGGTCGGCGTCACGATCCAGCACGGCACCCCAAGATCGGCCGCCAGCAGCCGGAAGGCGGGCTCCAGCCCGTGCGCCGCCGCCGTCAGCAGCGCACCGCGCCGCTCCACCGACGCCCAGCGCGCCACGTCGGCGAACGACACCTCGACGGGCACCTCCAGCAGCGGCAGGCCCCGCCGCCGGCACGCCGCCACCAGATCCCCCGGGACCCCGCCGTGCGCGGCCGCCCCCGCCGCCACGGCCACCGCGCCGCGCCCGGCCACCGCCGCCACGAACGCCTCGGAGTCGGCCCCGCCGCGCCGCCACATCAACCCGGTCAGCACCAGCTCGCCGCCCGCCAGGTACCGGCCCGGATCGGGCAGGTCGGTGATGAACACCCGCCGCACCGGCCGGTCCAGCCCCGCCTCCCCGGCCAGCAGCCGCAACCGCAGCTCCGGCACCGCCAGCAGCGCCCGCAGCCCGACCGCCAAACCCACCACCACCGATCCGCCACGGTGCCCGCTTCCCCGACGCCGGGAGCCCCGTACAGTCTCGTCCCTCCCGACCCCGGCGGCCAGACCTTGGACGAAGCTCCGAACCGATCCCGGGAGGGCCGCCGCTTCTTCGGCACGCCGCCCAATGGAACGGGCCGCTGACCCCGGGTCTACTTGCCGACTGACCGCGCATGTCATTTACCTACCTGAAAGGCAAGGCAGGCATGTCTGAAGAAACACCCCGCGTCCACCCCGTCGACGAAGTCCTGCCCCTACCCCGGCTGGCGCTCTACGGCTTCCAGCACGTCCTGGCGTTCTACGCCGGGGCGGTCATCGTGCCGATCCTGGTGGCGAGCGCGATCGGGCTGTCCCCCGAGCAGCTCGTCTACCTGATCAACGCCGACCTGTTCACCTGCGGCATCGCCTCGATCATCCAGGCCCTGGGCTTCTGGAAGATCGGCGTGCGGCTGCCCATCGTGCAGGGCGTCACCTTCACCGCCGTCGCCCCCATGATCGCGATCGGCCAGGGCGCCGAGAACGGCACCGCCGCCCTGCTGGCCATCTACGGCGGCGTGATCACTGCGGGCGTCGTCACCTTCCTGGCCGCCCCGTTCCTGGGCCGCCTGGTGCGCTTCTTCCCGCCCGTGGTGACCGGCACCGTGCTGACCGTCATGGGCCTCATGCTGCTGCCCAACGCGATCACCGACGCGGCCGGGGGAGCGGCGGCCAAGACCGTCACCAAGGACTTCGGCAGCTGGAAGCACCTGATGTACGCGGGCGGGACGCTGCTGTTCATCCTGGCGCTGTACCGGCTGCGCCGCCCCTTCCTCAGCAGCATCGCGATCCTGCTCGGCCTGGTGGGCGGCACGGCGGTGTCGTTCGCGCTGGGGGACACCAGCTTCGACCAGGTGGGCAAGTCCGAGTGGCTCGGCATCACCACGCCCTTCCACTACGGAACGCCGACCTTCCAGATCGGCGCGATCATCGCGATGTGCCTGGTCATGATGGTCACCGTCGTGGAGACCGTCGGCGACGCCAAGGCCACCGGCGAGATCGTCGGCAAGGAGGTCACCGACGACGACATCGCCCGCGCCCTGCGCGCCGACGGCGTCTCCACCTTCCTGGGCGGCGCGCTGAACGCCTTCCCCTACACCTGCTTCGCGCAGAACGTGGGCCTGGTGCGGCTGACCGGCGTGCGCAGCCGCTTCGTGGTCGTCGCCGCCGGCGTGATCATGATGATCCTGGGCCTGTTCCCCAAGGCCGCCGCCTACGTGGCCGCGATCCCGCCCGACGTGCTGGGCGGCGCGGCCGTGGCGATGTTCGGCATGGTGGCGGTCGTCGGCATCCAGACCCTGGCCAAGGCCGACCTGCGGGACGAGCGCAACGCCCTGATCGTGGGTGTCAGCGTCGGCGTCGCGTTCCTGCCCGCAACCGTCCCGGCCTTCGGCGAGAACATGCCGCGCGACGTGGCCGCCATCCTCAACAGCGGCATCCTGCTGGGCAGCCTGACCGCGATCGTGCTGAACCTGGTCTTCAACGTCCTCACCCGCAGGCCCCCGGCCGAGGACCCGGAGATCCCGGCCATCGACCCGGTCACCCCCGTCAAGAGCTGACCGAGGAACCGGGCCGCCGCCCCCGCACCGGGGCGGCGGCCCGACGCGTTCAGGAGGAGCGCCACACGGCCCCGATGGCGGCCGCGGCCTCGCGCCCCTGCGCGTACCCGGCCTTGGCGGCCGGAGTGCGCGTCGAAGGATCGAGCGGATCGGCCCCGAAGGCCGCCACCGACGCCTCGTCCGGCGTGATCACCTCGACCTTCGACCCCTCCTCCACCAGCTGCGCGACCTCGGCCCCGAGACCCGGATCGGCCACCGGGGCGATCACCACCACGCGGGCGTTGCCGGAGGCGAGGTCGGCGTTGCTGACCGACCGGACACCGCCGTCGATGAACCGCGTCTCGCCGATCGTGACCGGAGGCCACACACCCGGGACCGCGCAGCTCGCCGCGACCGCGTCCACCAGCCCCACGCCGGACTCGCGGTCGAAGACCGACGGAGTGCCGGCCAGGGCGGCGACGGCGGTGATCACGAGCCGCCGGTCGGGCCACTCGTGCACGGGCAGCCGCTCCTCGATGACCTTCCGGCGCTCCTCCTCCGAGACCGTCTCGGCGCCGAGGGCGAGCTCACCGATCCGCCGGCGCAGCTCGGCACGGTCCTCGGTCTCCTGGGCGAGCCCGAACATGGTCTCCAGGACCTCCGCACCGGAGGAACCGGTGGGGACCAGCTCCCGGGTCTGCGCGCCGGGATCGATCTGCCGCCGGAGCAGCTCCCCCAGCGGGACCCCGCTGGTCGCCTGCGCGGCGACGGTGGCGCCGGCGGAGGTGCCGATGACGACGTCGGCGTCCATCACGTCACTGCCGGAATCGGCGAGACCGGCCAGCACCCCCGTCGTCCACGCGATCCCGGCCACACCGCCGCCGCCCAGCACCAGCGCGCGCTCATCCGTCATGCAGACTCCCTCTCCCGACTCTGACCTGAGCCCACCGGATACCCGGAGGAGCGCCCACAACACCACGAAAAGCCCACGCCGCGCCCGCACGAGCAGCCGGTTTGACGCCGCCGCCGGAACCGCATATGTTCTCTCCTTGTCCCCGGAGGGATGCAGGACGCCGCTGTGCGCGGTGGCCGGCCTCGGGGAAACCACTCTCTAGCTTTCGCTGACGCGGTCGCGCTGTGCGCTGCCGTGCCGGTTGAGCGTGGGGTGGGTCGGAAAAGCTTCGGTTTTGACAAATCGAGCGGATCTGATGGAATGGCCATCGCCCGAACGGGGAACGCGAAAGCGGGAACCGGGAGAGCGAATCAGGGAAAAGCCGGGAAATTGACAGTCCGGCCGGAACTGATAAAGTAAATTGAGTCGCCCCGGGGTGAGAGACGCGAAAGCGGATCGAGCGCGGTGGGTGTCCGTTTCTTGAGAACTCAACAGCGTGTTAAAAGCCAGTGCCTTTATAGATCGGGCTACGGTCTGATCACCCCGTGCCGGCGCTTTCGGGTGTCGGTGGGGATTTCTTTGAGGCAAGTCGGCCCCCGTTGGGGGTCGCATTTGCTGGGATTCATTTCCGAGGTTTGGCGGTCACGGGTTCGCCCCTGTGGCTGTCGTTTGGACCTTAATGGAGAGTTTGATCCTGGCTCAGGACGAACGCTGGCGGCGTGCTTAACACATGCAAGTCGAGCGGAAAGGCCCCTTCGGGGGTAC
>JBITGK010000007.1:0-393919 GCA_044456955.1 Spirillospora sp. NPDC050679
CGAACCCGGAAGTTAAGCCCTTCAGCGCCGATGGTACTGCACGGGAGACTGTGTGGGAGAGTAGGACACCGCCGGACTCATATTGCAGAAAGGCCCCGCCAGTAACGGCGGGGCCTTTCTCATTTCCACGGGGCTTTCAAAACTCAAAGCGCGCCCGGAGCGCCGTACTCGCACCCGAGCACCACCGACCCCTGGCGGCCCAGCAACCGCCCCGCCAGATGCACGTCCATGCGCAGTCCCTTGCCTTTCCGCGTCAGCACAACCCGGCTCACCGTGATCTCAGCGCCGCTGTCGTAGCTGCGCGCCAGCGTCTGGAAGGTCGTGCTGAGATCGGCAGGGTCGAGCAGATGGCCGCCTCCCGCAGGGGTGACCTTGCTGCGAGCCCAGCCCGATCCCGCCACCATGTATTCGCAGGGCAGGGCCGTGCAGCGCGGATCGGGCCGTACCGGCAGGCTCCCGCGCCGGGCCAGGACCGCCGTCGCGGCCGTCGAGACCATGTCGCAGTCGCCCGACGCTTCCAGAGTGCACCGCTGCGGTGTGACCTTCCGGGTGAACGGGAACCGGCCGGCGAGCGGAGCGACCACAGCGGTCCCGCGCAGCGGGATGTCGCGGGAGTCCCGGCCTGTCCTCACCTTCAGAGCCCCCGTGGCGGTCCCGGCCGCGCGGGGCAGGAAGGACACGATGATCGAGCAGCCCTGGCGCGGCGCCAGGGTGCGGCCGCCGCAGCCGTCGTCGCCTCGGGAGCTTTTGAACCCGCGGCCGGTCAGGACGGTGGGCGGTAGCTTCACCGCCTGCTTGCCGGTGTTGGTGAAGCCGAGCCGGCCCCTGGGCACCGCGCCGCCCACCACGGCTTCGAACGCCAGCCGGTCCGGGGACACCGCCAGGTCGCCGACCTTCACGACGGGGCGTTCGTCGTCGTTGCCGCGCACCTTGTCGGCGACGGCGACGCCCGCGAACCCCAGACCGGTCAGCCCGGCGACGACCCCGCAGGTCTTGGCGACGGCGACGGCCTTCCCCGCCGTCGTGGTCGTCTTGACCGGGGTGGACGCCGGGGGCGCGGAGGGCAGGTCCGCTCCGGTCGTGACGGGGTCGGCGGGCAGCGGCGCGGGGACGCTGGGCACCAGCCCCTGGGCGTGGTCGGTGAGCGCCGCCGCGCCGGAGTCGCCCAACCGTGTCCACAGCGCGGCCGCGGCGGTCAGCGCGGCGGCGGCCGCCACATGCCGTCCCGTGACCAGGGCGCGGACGCCGTCCTCGTGCAGCAGGTACGCCAGGACGCGCTGCTCACCGGCCCTCTCGGCGGCGTGCCGTCCGGCCGCCAGCACCCGCTGCCACGCTCCGGTGCGCAGCGCGCAGGCGACGCCCGGTGCGACGGCCTTGGCCAGCCGCGCCCCCAGTTCCGGCCGACCGGCCCGGACGCTCGCCTCGATCACCGTGACGAGCAGGGTGGTGTGGGCGGCGAGCGAGGCCGGCGGCAGGTCGGGATCGGCCGCCCACTCGAGCAGCGTGCGGGCGATGCGTTCGATGTCGGTGTCCGTGGGCCACGCCTCGGACGGCAGGGCGTCGCGCACACCGGGCGCGAGCCGGTGCACGTCCTCCTGCCGGAACAGGACGCCAAGCCGTTCCAGAGCCGCCGCCCTTTCCTCCGAGATCGAGGCCAGGCGCGACAGCAGGGTGCCGGTGACGCCGTCGTCGCCTGCCAGCGCGAGTACCGCCACCGTGCGGCCGTCCGGCGAGTCCAGCCCGGCGAGGAGCGACGGCAGCAACTCCGGAAGCTCTGCGGGGCGCGGCAGCGCGCCCCCGTTGACGCGTGCCGCCCCGCCCGCTCGGACGAGCTGGAGCGGGTTCCCGCCGGTCGCCTCCCACAGCGCGTCGGCGGCCGCGGTGTCCCCGGCCTGCAGCGCGCGGCCCGCGGCCCTGGCGAGCAAGGTGCGGGAGTTCTGCCGGTCCAGGCCGTCCAGGGCGAGCACCCGGTGCTCCCACAGGGTCTGTTCGCCGGACCCGACGACGAAGCAGGCGTCGGGCGCGCGGTCGAACAGCGCGGCGGTGTCCTCGGACGTGGCGTTCAGGTCGTCGATGAGCACGTGCGGGGCGACCCCGCGCATCAGTTCGCGCATCGCCACCGGCGTCGGCAGGTAGCCGGGGGCGTCGTAGCACGCCTCGAAGATCTCCTGGGCGAGGTCCTCGGTGCCCCTGCCCGCGCCGTTCAGGTGCACCACCCCGCCCGGCGCGCCGCGCAGCCGCCGGGCCGCGTGCCGCAGGAGGGTGCTCTTGCCCACTCCCGGCGGGCCGTGCACTTGCAGGGTCTCGCGGTCGCCGACGGCGGCCGCGACCTCGGCCAGCTCGCGGTCGCGGCCCACCGGCGACGTTCCGCGCCTGGGCAGCAGCTCGACGCCGTCCTTGCGGACCGGCCGCGGCCGGTCCTCCGGGGCCGCGACGTACACGAACGAGCCTTCCGCGGTGACCACGATGTTGTGGTGACCGATGACCAACTGCCCCCGAACGTCGCCTTCGACATGCACGAACACGTCGTCGTCCGCCACGTGCCACGCTCCCCGTAGCCCTGCGCCTCCACCGGTGCGGCGACTCTGTCACAGGAGCGCTCCGCTGGGTCATCGCTCGGCCGGAACCGGCGACCGCATGGCCGGATATGGCACCGCCGCCGCCGTCACGCCCGATCAAGGAGCGGATGGGCTACCGTCCGCGGGCGGAGGTGTCGATATGACGACCGAGATCGAGGCGCTCGCGGCGGCGGCCGCGGACCGGCTGGCCGACGGGCTCGGCCCGGGCGGGACGATTCCGGCCGAGCTGTACGCGCTGGTCAGGGAGACGCTGGACGGCGATCCGGCGCTCGCCGCTCTGGAGGAGCAGGCCCGCGGCGGCGGCGCGACGGAGCGCACGACGCGCCGTGTGGCCGACGCGCTCGCCGACGCCGTCGAATCCGACCCGGCGCGCGAGGAGCGGCTGCGGCACGTGCTGGCGGGCCCGCGGCGGGACGGCGGCACCTCCGGCCAGGGGACGCGCAGCGTCACCATCGGCGGCGAGGTCAGCGGGATCGTCTCGACCGGCGACGGCACCATCAACGTCCAGCGGCGCTGACGGCCGTCCTGGCCACGGGGGTCGCCTTCCTACGCCCCGAACATCGTCCGCCGTGCCGCGGCCACGGTCTCCTCCAAGGTCGGATGGACCGTCAGGTCCGGCCGCGACAGCGCCAACTGCTTGACCACGTCCCTGCGGCGCACGTAGTCCTTCGACGCCCCCACCTCGATCGGCGTCCCGCGCTCGACCAGCCTCCCCAGCTCGTACATCGAGATCGGCTGCTGCACCCCCGGCTCCGGGCTCGGCGGGAACCAGAACAGCACGAACCGCACCCGGTGCGGCTCCTCGTGCAGGTACCGGTGCTCCCATTCGATCTGGGCGTCGAAGACGGTGCCGTCGTTCAGGTCGAAGGCGGCCCGCCTGGGGTTGAGCACGGTGACGGCCAGGTCGGACAGCATCGCGAACGCGTCCGTCTGCCAGACCTCGGTACCGGTGATGCCGCCAGCCAGGAAGATCGAGAAACCCGCCCCGGAAGGCGTGTCCGGCGCTTCCACGTACTGCGCCCGCGTGACGTCCATCAGCGCACGATACTTCCGGCCCGTCCGCGTCACCATGGCCCACAGCCCCAGGCGGAGACCAGGCCTCGCCCCTACCGGAACGCGGCGGCGTTGCGCCGGGCCCAGTCCGCGAAGGGGCGCGGCGCGCGGCCGAGGACCCGCTCCACGTCCGGGCTGATGCGCTGCTCCGCGGGCTTCGGCGCGCCGGTGATCTCCAGGGTGGTGTCGGCGACGGGCTCGGGCATGAACCGCACCATCTGCGTCCGCGCCTCCTCCCGGCTCTGCTCGACGAACCGGACCGGCTCTCCGATCGCCGCGCCGATCGCCTCGACCCGTTCCCGCGGCGTGCTCAACTCAGGGCCGGTCAGCACGTAGACCTGCCCGGCGTGGCCGTCGCCGCGCAGGGCCGCCGCGGCCACCTCCGCGATGTCGTCCGGGTCCACGGTCGGCAGGCCCACGTCGCCGAACGGCGCGGCGGCGGTCCGGTGGGCGCGGATCGGCTCCGCCCACGCGAAGGCGTTGGAATTGAAGCCGCCGGGGCGCAGGATCGTCCAGTCCAGGCCCGACTCCCGGACGGCGTCCTCGCCGGCCCGCCCCACCACGCCGTGCGAGGCCGATTCCGGCCTGGTCTCGACTCCCTGGGAGGAGAGCAGCACCACACGCCCGACCCCGGCGCCCTTGGCGACGTCGAGGACGTCCCGGAGGCTCAGCAGGTGCGCGCCGGCCCCGGTGTCGTGCAGGAACAGCGCGTCGGCGCCGTCCAGTGCGGGCCGGAGGCTCTCGGGGTCGGTCAGGTCGGCCCGGTGGGTGCGCACGCCCTCCGGCACGGACGCGTCCGAGACGCCGCGCGAGACGGCCGTCACCCGCTCGCCCGCCGAGGCCAGGGCCCGTACGAGCGGTCGTCCCACGTTGCCGGTGGCACCGGTCACCACGATCATGTCCGTCTCCCGTTACTTAGTTAGTTGACTGACTGAGAAAGAACGTACACAGGTGCCCGGCTCCTGTCTATAGTCAGTCGGGTGACTGACTCACCCAAGTCCCGGGCGCGCGGCGCCGACAAGCGCCGCCGCCTCATGCGCGCGGCCGCCCGGGTCCTGCACGAGCAGGGCGTGGAGCGCACCACCATCGCCGACATCGCCCATGCCGCCGACGTCCCGGTGGGCAACGTCTACTACTACTTCAAGACCAAGGACGAGCTGGTCCAGGCCGCGCTGGCCGAGCACGCGGGCGGCCTCGCCGAGTTCACCGCCGAGCTGGAGAAGCTGCCCGACCCCCTCGACCGCCTCAAGGCGCTCGTCGACTCCTGGATCGCCCAGCGCGATGTCGCGGCGCGGCACGGCTGCCCCACCGGCACGCTGGCCGTCGAGCTGGACAAGCGGCCCGGGAGCGGCCTGGACGTGGAGGCGGGCCGGGTCATCCGGCTGCTGCTGGACTGGGTGGAGGGGCAGTTCCGCGAGCTGGGCCGGGCCGACGCCGCCGACCTGGCCCTCGCCTTCGTCGGCGCGTACCAGGGGATGTCCCTGCTGGCCAACGCCCTGCGCGAGCCCGAGGTCATGATCCGTGAGGGCGCCCGGCTGACCAGGTGGCTGGACGCCCTGCCCGAGCCCGCGCCGGGCGGCTGATCAGGGGACCAGGTCGGTCCTGGCCTCGCCGGTCCCGGGGTCGTAGGGGTAGGAGACGTGCTGGTGGACCATCTTCCAGCCGCCGGGCCCGCGCCGGAAGACGCGCGTGCCCCGTGACCAGCTCTCGGCGGCGCCGCCGGCCCGCATCCGGTTGAGGCCCCACGCGACGGCGAGGTCCCCGCGCACCGCGATCCTCAGGTCGGGCACGTCCCAGGCCACGGTCCCGGTGGACGCGTTCAGGCCCTGCGCGCAGATCTCGCGCATCTCGTCGGCGCCGCTGTAGCGGAGTGGGGCCTCGTGCTCGTAGGAGACGACGTCGTCGGCCACGGGGGCCATGATCCCGTCCAGGTCCTCGGCCTCGGTGTCGGCGAACCAGCGCTCGTGCAGCGCCCGCACCTCGCGCTCGCCGGCCGTGTCGTCGGGGGTCGTGTCGGGGAATGAGTGGTGTTCGTGCACGACCGTCCAGCGGCCGTCCCGCTTGCGCAGGCCGAGGGTGAGGCGCAGGCGGAGGTCGGGGGCGTCGGCGAGCTCCTGCGGCGTGCCGCAGCGCAGCAGGGCGTGGGCGAACGCCACGTCCTCGCCCGCGGTGACCTCCAGCGAGTCGATCTCGAACACCGCGCCCTGGGCCTGCCATTGGAAGAACGGCGGCCAGACGGCGCGGTAGGCGTCGATGCCGCGGACGCCCCGGGAGGGCGGGGGCACGTCGAACATCACGATGTCGTCGGCGTGGTCGGCCAGCACCCCGTCCAGGTCGCCGCCGTGCACCGCCACCGCCCAGCGCTCGACCAGCGCCCTGATCTGCTCCCGGTCATCGGCCATGTGCCCGCCCCTTCGGTGGTCTCGTCAAGTCCGTCAGTGCGGACCTCCGGACGGGGCGGAACTCATCGGTCAGTCCTCGCCGAGTTCGAGCAGGGAGAAACCGCTGCCCCCGCAGTCGGGGCAGGTCGCTCCTTCCCGCTTTCCGTCGCCGTGGCACGCGCGGCACAAGCCGTCGTGCCACGTCGTGCCGTCCAGCGAGTAGTGCGGGCCCGGGTAGTGCGTGTCCGGCAGAACGCACTCCTCGCGCGTCCGGGCATGCCGGCGACCACACAGGTCCTTGCCCAAGCCCCGGCCCTGGCTTTCCTGAATGATCGGCCTCCCCTCCCGGCGGACCCTGGACAGGCCAAGCTACGCGACGGCTCCGACAGTCCGGCCGCATGTCAGCGGGGCGGCTTGGCCGGTTTCCTGGCAAAGCGTGGTCGAGCCGTTACGATGCGAGTGTCCCTCCCGGACTCAGAACGCGAGGTGCCGGTGACCGGTGGTGCGCTGCGGACGGCCGGGCGGCTGCCCGCCGAGGTGACCAGTTTCGTCGGGCGCCGCGAGGAGCTGGACCGGCTCCGGCGGCTGCTGGGGACCGCGCGGCTGGTGACGCTGCTGGGGGCCGGCGGCGTCGGCAAGACGCGGCTCGCGCTGCGCGCCGCGCAGGAGGCGGGCCGCTCCTTCCCCGACGGGGTGTACTTCGTGGACCTGGCGGCGGTCGGGGAGCCGGGCCTGCTCGTCCAGACCGTCGCCGACGCCCTCGACCTGCCCGACCAGTCGGTGCGGCCGCCGCTGGACGCGCTGGCCGCCGAGGTGGCCGACCGGCGGATGCTGCTGGTGCTGGACACCTGCGAGCACCTGGTGGACGCCTGCGCGATGCTGGTGGAGGTGCTGCTGCGCGCCGGGCCGGACGTGCGGGTGCTGGCCACCAGCAGGCAGCCGCTGGACGCGGCGGGCGAGCACAGCGTGCCGGTCGCCCCGCTGCCGGTGACCGGGGACGCCGGCGACGAGGCCGTGGCGCTGTTCGTCGAGCGCGCCGCCGCCGTCGTCCCGGGCTTCGCGCCGACCGGCGTCGAGCGCGACCAGATCGCGAGGCTCTGCCGCCGGCTGGAGGGCATCCCGCTGGCGATCGAGCTGGCGGCGGTGCGGCTGCGCGCCCTGTCGATCGAGCAGATCGTGGCGCGGCTGGCCGACCGGGAGTTCCTCACCGGCGGACGGCGCACCAGCCACGCCCGCCACCAGACGCTGCGCGGCGCCATCCGGTGGAGCCACGACCTGTGCACCCCGGCCGAGCAGGCGATGTGGGCGCGGCTGTCGGTGTTCGCCGACGGGGTCGACCTGGCCGCCGCCGAGGAGGTGTGCACCGGTCCGGAGCTGCCCGCCGGCCAGGTGCTGGAGGTGGTCGCCGGGCTGGTCGACAAGTCCGTGCTCACCCGCGACCCCGACGGCCGCTACCGGATGCTGGACACCCTGCGCGAGTACGGGGCGGCCAGGCTGGAGGAGCGGGGCGAGGCCGGGGCCGTGCGGGCGCGGCAGCTCGCCCACTACCGCGCGATGGCCGGCCGGGTGGAGCGCGAGCTGACCACGCCCGAGCAGCAGAACTGGTTCGCCTGGGCGCGGCGCGAGCACGGGAACCTGCGCGACGTGCTGGAGCACACGGTCGCCCGCGGCGACGCCGACGGCGCGCTGAGCCTGGTGGCGGGCCTCGTCTGCGTGTGGTTCGCGCGCGGCTGCCTGCGCGAGGCGCGGCTGTGGACGGGACGGGCGCTCGCCCTGCCCGGCACCGGTGATCCCGCGCACCGCTTCCGGGCGCTGCTGGGCGCGGCGTTCATCGCGCTGTTCCAGGGGGACCGGGACGGCGCCGCCGCGCTGCTGGAGGAGGCGGAGCGGTCCGCGTCCCGGCCCGGCGACCAGGCGTACCTCATCGAGATGACCGGCATCCTGCGGTTCTTCCAGGGCGATCCCGACACGGCGGCGGACCTGCTGCAGGAGGCGGTCCGGCGGCACGCCGAGGCCGGGAACACCGACGTCATCGCCCTGGTCAGCGGGATGTTCACCCCGTGCGCGCTGTTCTTCCGGGGCGAGCCGCCCGAGGCCGAGCAGGCCGCCGAGGACGCGGTGCGCGCCTGCCGCGCGCTGGGCGAGCAGTGGTGCCTCGCGCTGGCGCTGTGGGCCCGCTGCGCGATGCGGCTCATGCGGGGCCGGGTGCCCGAGGCCGAGACCGACGCCCTGGAGTGCCTGCGGATCTCCGCCCGGCTGGAGGCGTGGATCTCCTTCACCGGCGCGCTGGAACTGATCACCGCCTGCGCGATGGAGCGCGGCGAGACCGACCGCGCGGCCCTGCTGTACGGGGCGGCCGAGCAGCGGCGGGAGGCCCGGGGCCAGTCCTACATGGGCGACGCCTTCGCCGACATCTGGCGGCTGGCGGGCGACCGGCTGAGCGCCGAGCTCGGCGCGGAGGCGTTCCGGGCCCGCTACGCCGAGGGCGCGGCGCTGCGCGACGACGAGGTGCTGGCGCTCGCCGCGCGCGAGGCGAGGGCCGAACCGCCGCAGGCCCGGACCGATCCGGACGCCGACCGCCGGGACCGGCTCACCCGCCGCGAGCGGGAGATCGCCGGGCTGGTCGCCGAGGGCCTGTCCAACCGGCAGATCGCCGAGCGCCTGGTCATCTCCAAGCGCACCGTGGACTCCCACGTCGAGCACATCCTGGCCAAGCTCGGCTACACCTCGCGGGCCCAGGTCGCCGGCTGGGTCAGCCGCGGCGGCTGACGCCCGCCCACACCACCAGCGCCCCGACCGAGGCGACCGCCAGCACGGCCATGGCGAGCGTGACGCCGAACAGGCCGAGCAGCGCCGTGCCGTCGCCGAAGGGATCGGCGCCGGAGCGTCCGGACGGACGGGAGCCCTCGTCGGCCACGCGCATCGAGGTCATCATCGACACCAGGACCAGCACCAGGCCGGACAGCACCGCCGACGCCGCGCCCGCGAACGCGCCGCCCGCCAGGCTCGCGATCGCCGCGCCGCGCGCGGCGGCCACCGGGCGTTCGGCGCGCAGGGGGCGCAGCAGGGCGGCCAGCACCAGCGCGGCCAGCAGCTTCCCTGCGATGCCGGCCTGGCCCAGCCGGTCGGCCCGCCAGCCCAGGACGCGCAGCTCGCCGGCCAGGTCGTCCAGCCGGAACAGCAGCCAGGCGTCCACGCCCGCGCTCAGCGCCAGCAGCGCCAGGCACACCGGCACCACACGTGAGGGGATCATGTGGTGACCGTAGGGCGGACCGCCCGGCTCCGTGGGGAAAAGCAGGCGATCCGCCCTACGGGGATCAGGAGCCGTCCAGGCCCCAGCGGCGGCGCAGGGCGCGGTCGGCCGCGCCGAACGCCACGTCCACCACGATGCCGATCACCAGGATCACGATCATCGTGGCGATCAGCCCGGCGGCGTCGTTGACGTCGCGGTCGGTGCCCAGCTGCGCGCCCAGCGACTTGCGGCCGAAGTTCACGATCAGCTCGCCGGCCATCAGGCTGCGCCAGGCGAACGCCCAGCCCTGCTTCAGCCCGCTGACGAACGCCGGCAGCGTGGCGGGCAGGATCAGGTGCCGGTACAGGTTCATCCCGCGCAGACCCATCACCCGGCCCGCGCGCTGCAGGATCGGCGGGATGTAGTCCACCCCGGAGATCAGGCCGTTGGCGATCGACGGCGCGGCGCCCAGCACCACCACGAACAGGATCGCGCTCTCGCTGATGTTGAACAGCAGCACCGCGAACGGCAGCCACACGATCGACGGCAGCGTCTGCAGGCCGGTGATCAGCGAGCCGAACGCGGCGCGCAGCACCCGCACCCGGGCGACCGCGGCGCCGATCAGCGTGCCGATCGCCACCGACACCGCGAAGCCGACCAGCGCCCGCTGCATGGTGGTGGCGGTGCTCTCGGCCAGGCTGCCGTTCTCGACGCGCTTCCACAGCTCGGGGAAGACGTCGGCGGGGCCGGGCAGGACCCAGGGGTCCTTCCAGCCCGACCAGACCACCGCCTGCCAGGCCAGCAGGCCCAGCACGATCGCGCCGAGCTTGGGCCAGGCCGACGACCAGATCCGCAGCGCCCGGCCGCGGGTGGTGGCGCCGCCGAGCTCCAGCGCGTCCAGGCCGGCGAGCTGCCGCTGCAGGGCGTCGTCGGCGGGCGGGGGAGCGGCGGGGGGCGTCTTGCGGGTGTCGACGGGCGTGTCGACGCTCCTGTCAACGGCCATGGCGGCCCACCTCCTCGCGGAGCCGGTCGGTGATGGTCGCGGCGAGCGAGGCGACCTCGGTGGAGTCGATGCGGCGCGGCCGCTCCATCGGCACCGGGAACTCCTCCACGACCCGGCCGGGGCGGCTGCTGAGCAGCACCACGCGGTCGCCGAGGCGCACGGCCTCGCGGACGTTGTGGGTGACGAACAGCACGGTCAGGCCGCGCTCGCGCCAGATGCGCTCGATCTCGTCGTGCAGCAGGTCGCGGGTCATGGCGTCGAGCGCGCCGAACGGCTCGTCCATCAGCAGGACCGTTCCGGTCTCGGGGTCCTTCTCGTCCACGGTGAGGGCGAGGGCGCGGGCGAGGGCGACGCGCTGCCGCATGCCGCCGGACAGCTGGTGCGGGCGCTTCTTGGCGAAGCCGTCCAAGTGCACCGACGACAGCAGCTCGGCGGCGCGGCCGCGGCGCTCGGAGCGGGGGACACCGCGCATCTTCAGCGCCAGTTCGAGGTTGCCGGTGACCGTCAGCCAGGGGAACAGCGCCGGCTCCTGGAACATCAGCGCCACCCGGGCGCCGCCGACGTCGATGGTCCCGGCGCTCGGCCGGTCCAGGTCGGCGACCAGGTTCAGCAGGGTGCTCTTGCCGCAGCCGGACGCGCCCAGCAGGCACACGAACTCGCCGGGGCGCACGTCGAGGGACACGTTGTCCAGGGCGAGCAGCGCGCCCGCCCCGGACCCGAACGCTTTGGAGACGCCGTCGAGCCGGACCGCTGCGGCGGTCCGGCCCGGGGCGGCCTGAATGGCCTGTGTCATCAGACGTTGACCTGTGCCTTTCCGCCTGCCTTGAGGATGGAGTTGAGGACGGTGAGGTCGTAGATCCCCTTCAGGTCGACCGGCTCCAGCAGGCCGACGTCCTGGGCGTGCTTGGCCCCCTCGGTCAGCGACGAGGCGATGGGGTCGTTGGTGAACTCGACGTTGTCGAAGGTGGACTTCAGCACCTCGGGCTTGAGCGGCTTGCCGGTGAGGGTGTTGAGCTGGTCGTTGGCGACCTTGGCCGCGGCGGCCTTGTCGTCGTTGATGAACTGGTTGGCCTCGACGTGCGCCTCCAGCAGCTTCTTGACCAGGTCCGGGTGCTCCTTCTGGAAGTCGGTGCGCACCAGCAGGTGGGTGATGACGAACTTGCCGCCGGGCCACAGCGACTTCTCGTCCACCAGCACCTTGCCCTTGCTCTCCTGCTGGAGGCGGCTGGCGAACGGCTCGGGCACCCAGGCGCCGTCGATCTTGCCCTCGGCGAAGGACTGCAGGGTGAGCGAGTTCTCCTGCGGGATGACCTTGACGTCGCCGCCGCCCGCCAGGTCGGTCTTCAGCCCCTGGGTCTTCAGCCAGTGGCGCAGCGCCACGTCCTGGGTGTTGCCCTTCTGCGGCGTGGCGATCTTCTTGCCCTTGAGATCGGCGGCCGACTTGATCTCGGGCTTGACCACCAGCGCGACGCCGCCGGAGGCCGCCCCGGCGATGATCTTCACGGCCTTGCCCTTGGACTTGGCCCAGGCGTTGATGGCCGGGTTCGGGCCGACGTAGGTGGCGTCGATGCCCTTGGCGAACAGCGCCTCGACCGCGGCGGGCCCGGCGTTGAAGGACTGGGTGCGCAGCTTGACGCCGGAGCCCAGGTGCTTCTCGAAGGTCTTGTTCTTGATGCCGACCAGCGCGGTGGCGTGGGTGATGTTCGGGAAGAAGCCCAGCCGGACCTCGCCGGAGCCCGACTTCCCGCCGCCTGAGTCATCACCGCAGGCGCTGAGCGTTCCCGCACCGGCCAGGACGATCAGGGCTGTGGCGGCGATCCGGCCGCGGAACCTACGAACCATTGTCGGTATTCCCTACTTATCAAGTCGGATTGACGTGGACAGTAGACAATGTAGGTAATGGAAGCGTCAAGTCGCTTGCACGGCACGATTCCGTAACATCCCCCGCATAGGGGACCGGCGTGCCAGTTGGGCGCGGCGGCGGGGGGCTCGGTAGGCTCGGGGATCGACCGTCCGCACGTACCAACAGGGGAGATGCCCGTGTCGTCGATCGAGGCCGTACTCGCCCGGGAGATCCTGGACTCCCGCGGCAACCCGACCGTCGAGGTCGAGGTGCTGCTCTCCGACGGGACCGAGGCGCGCGCCGCCGTCCCCAGCGGCGCCTCCACCGGCCAGTTCGAGGCCGTCGAGCTGCGCGACGGCGGCGAGCGCTACAACGGCAAGGGCGTGCGCGGGGCCGTCAAGGCCGTCAACGACACCGTCGACGAGAAGCTGGTCGGCTACCCCGCCTCCGAGCAGCGGCTGATCGACCAGCTGCTGATCGACCTGGACGGCACCCCCGCCAAGTCCAAGCTCGGCGCCAACGCCATCCTCGGCGTCAGCCTCGCGGTCGCCAAGGCCGCCGCGATCTCGGCCGACCTGCCGCTGTTCCGCTACGTCGGCGGCCCCAACGCGCACCTGCTGCCGGTGCCGATGATGAACATCCTGAACGGCGGCGCGCACGCCGACACCAACGTGGACATCCAGGAGTTCATGGTCGCCCCCATCGGGGCCGGGACCTTCGCCGAGGGCCTGCGCTGGGGCACCGAGGTCTACCACGCGCTGAAGTCGGTGCTGAAGGCCAAGGGCCTGGCCACCGGCCTCGGCGACGAGGGCGGCTTCGCCCCCGAGCTGCCCAGCAACCGCGAGGCCCTGGACCTGATCCTGGAGGCGGTCCGCAAGGCCGGCTTCACCCCCGGCCGCGACGTCGCGCTGGCCCTGGACGTGGCCGCCAGCGAGTTCCACGCCGACGGCTCCTACACCTTCGAGGGCGCCAAGCGCTCGGCCGAGGACATGGCCGCCTACTACGGCGAGCTGCTGCGCGACTACCCGCTGGTCTCCATCGAGGACCCCCTCGACGAGGAGGACTGGACCGGCTGGAAGAACCTCACCGACGCCGTCGGCGGCAAGGTCCAGCTGGTCGGCGACGACCTGTTCGTCACCAACCCCGAGCGCCTGGCCCGCGGCATCGAGACCGGCACCGCCAACGCCCTGCTGGTCAAGGTCAACCAGATCGGCACCCTCACCGAGACCCTGGACGCGGTCTCCCTCGCCCAGACCAGCGGCTACCGCTGCATGATGAGCCACCGGTCCGGCGAGACCGAGGACACCACCATCGCCGACCTCGCCGTGGCCACCAACTGCGGCCAGATCAAGACCGGCGCCCCGGCCCGCAGCGACCGCGTCGCCAAGTACAACCAGCTCCTGCGCATCGAGGAGATGCTCGACGACGCCGCGCGCTACGCCGGCGCCGCCGCGTTCCCGCGCTTCGGCTGGGACGGCTGACCCGCACCGGGCCGGGGCCGGCGACGGCCCCGGCCCGGCACGGGCGCCGCACCGCGCACCGGCCCGACCCGTGACCGGCCCGACCCGCGAACTGGGGGCACCCCTTGGCGAAGGGCGACGACCGCAGCGCCTCCCGGGAAGACGACTCCCCGGCAGGCGGCGCGCGCCGCAACAATCCCGCCCTGACCAGCCGCGCCGCGATCCTGGCGGTCGTGGTCTGCGCGATCGCGCTGAGCCTGGCCTATCCCGTCCGCGAGTACATCGCCCAGCGGCAGGAGATCGCCGATCTCCAGCACAAGGAGCACCTCGCGCGCAAGCAGGTCGAGGAACTCGCCCGACGCAAGCAGCGGCTGGGCGACAAGTCGTACATTGAACGTGAGGCCAAGCGGCGGCTCCACTACTGCATGCCGGGGGAGAAGTGCTACATCGTCCTGGACGGCGGCAACGGTAGCGGGCAGCAGACCAAGCGGAGCGGCCCCGCGACCAGACCGCCGTGGTACGAGACACTGTGGCGGTCGGTGGAGACCGCCGACCGGACGCGCTGATCCCCGTTCCGGGGCCCGCCGGCCCGGCCCGGCGGCACCGGCGGGGACCGGGCGCCGGGGCTCCGGCGGGGGGCCGGAGGCGGCGCACGACGCACACGACTGAACCCGCGACCCGCGGGTGGGGACTCAACACATGATCGACGAACGCGACAGGGCCGCGGTGGCGGCCCAGCTCGGCCGCGAACCGCGCGGCATCCGGCGGGTGGCCTACCGCTGCCCGTGCGGCCTGCCCGCGGTGATCGAGACCGCGCCCAGGCTGCCGGACGGGACCCCGTTCCCGACGCTGTTCTACCTGACCTGCCCCAAGGCCGCCTCGGCCATCGGGACGCTGGAGGGCGGCGGCATCATGCGCGGGATGCAGGAGCGGCTCGCCACCGACCCCGGCCTGCGGGCCGAGTACGAGGCCGCGCACCGCGACTACCTGCAGCGCCGCGACAGGGCCACCGTCGAGGACGGGATCGAGCCGCTGCCCGAGGGGATGCAGAGCGCGGGCGGCATGCCCGAGCGGGTCAAGTGCCTGCACGCCCTCATCGCGCACGAGCTGGCCATGCCGGGCGCCAACCCGTTCGGCCGCGAGGCCCTGGAGGCGCTGCCGGAGTGGTGGCGCTCGGGGCCCTGCGTCTGCGTCCCCGGCACCGACGACCCGACCCCCGCCCCCGAGGAGACCCCGTGACACGCGTCGCCGCCATCGACTGCGGGACCAACTCGGTCCGCCTGCTGATCGCCGACATCACCGGCGACGGCGACGGCGGAACGCTCACCGACGTCGAGCGCCGCATGGAGATCGTCCGCCTCGGCCAGGGCGTGGACCGCACCGGCCGCCTGGCCCCCGAGGCCCTGGAGCGCACCTTTACCGCCATGCGCGGCTACGCCGCGCTCATCGCCGAGCACGGTGCCGAGAAAGTGCGCGTGGTGGCCACCAGCGCCACCCGCGACGCCGAGAACCGCGCCGAGTTCGTCAGCGGCGTGGTGGAGATCTTCGGGGTGGTGCCCGAGGTGATCACCGGTGACGAGGAGGCGCGGCTGTCGTTCATCGGCGCGACCCGCGAGCTGGCCGAGCTGCGCCCGGCCCGCCCCTACCTGGTGGTGGACATCGGCGGCGGCTCCACCGAGTTCGTGCTGGGCTCGGCCGAGGTCGAGGCGGCCCGCTCGGTGAACATCGGCTGCGTCCGCATGACCGAGCGCCACCTCAGGGACGGCGACCCGCCCACCCCCGACCAGATCTCCGGCGCGGCCGCCGACATCGACGCCGCGCTCGCCGAGGTGCGCGAGACCGTCCCGGTGGACGAGGCCCGCACCCTGGTCGGGCTCGCCGGGTCGGTCACCACCGTCGCCGGGATCGCGCTGGGGCTGTCGGAGTACGACCCCGCGCGCATCCACCAGGCGCGCATCACCGCCGCCCAGGTCCACGAGGTCACCCGCGACCTGCTGCACGCGACCCGGGCCGAGCGCGCCGAGATCGGCGTCATGCACCCGGGCCGGGTGGACGTGATCGGCGCCGGGGCCCTCATCCTGGACCGGATCATGCGTGAGTACGGGTTCGGCGCGGTGGTGGTCAGCGAGCACGACATCCTGGACGGCATCGCCTGGTCGCTGGCGTAGCCGGCGGTGGCCCCGGCGGCCGGGGCTAGCGCTTGATGGCCGCCAGCAGCGCCGGGATCAGCACGGCGTTGGGGTTCTGCTGGGGCACGTACAGCACCGACGCCGAGCCGCTGGACTGCTGGATCCAGACCCGGCCGTTCTCCAGCACCGCGCCGGAGATCGCCGACCAGCTCAGTGAGACGCGGTTGCCGCGCACCCCGCCCGGGTGCACGGTCAGCCCCTGCGCGACGTCGATCGACTCGCCCGCCTGGACGCTGCCGGCCAGCTCGGCGACCAGCCGCTGCTCGGCCTGCCGGTGGCACAGCTCCACCAGGCGCTGCCAGAGCCGCTCGGGGTCGGAGGCCCCGCCCGGCCCGCCGCCGACCGCCGCGCCGGAGTCGATGACGACCTCGACGCGGGGGCCGCCGTGGAAGGGGTTGCGGCCCACCTGGAAGATCCACTGCGTGCCGGGCCGCTGGCCGTAGCCGCCGGGGACGCTGGCGGCCCAGTAGGCGACCCACTCCACGTGCGCCCAGGCGAGCGAGGCGTTGCCGTAGGAGATGACCAGCTCGTCGGCGTGCAGGTGCAGGCCGCGCACGCTCGCGTCCACGGGCGGCGACGACTGCGGCTGCTGCGCCCAGCCGTGCCCGTAGGGCTGCTGGTACTGCTGCGGCTGCTGCTGGTAGGCGGGCTGCTGCTGTTGGGGTTGCGGCTGCTGGGGTTGCTGGGCGGGCCGTTGCGGCGCCGCCGGTTGCTGCTGGGGTTGGGGCGTGGGCGGTTGCGGATTCATGTGCTGGGTCCAGTTCTGGCCGTCCCACCAGCGCAGGCTGCCGCTGCCATAGGGGTCGGGGTACCAGCCCGGTTGTGACAAGGCATGCCTCCGCATCGCACGGTGCACCGGAACGCCCCCGACCCGGCGGACCCTGATCGTATCGAGCCCCGCCCTCCGGCACACCGGCCTCGCGCCCTCCTTCGCCGCCCGCCGGGACCGGCCCCGGACAGGGCCGTCCCGACCTGCGTGGCAGCATGGACGGATGACGAGCAACGAGCCCTTCGTGCCGCCCGGTACGGGATGGCCGGAGGATCCGGCCCGCCCGGACACGCCCGTCGCGCACGGCCCGCTGGAGGTCGCCGAACTGGCCGAGGGCGCCCCCGACCTGCACGAGCTGTGCGCGCGGCAGTCGGTGTGCCGGGCCTGCGACCGGCTGGTGGCCTGGCGGGAGAAGGTGGCGGTCGAGCGGCGGCGGGCGTTCATCGACGAGCGCTACTGGGGCCGCCCCATCGCCGGATGGGGCGAGGACGAGCCGAGAATCCTGATCGTGGGCCTGGCCCCGGCGGCGCACGGCGGCAACCGCACCGGCCGGATCTTCACCGGCGACCGGTCGGGCGACTGGCTGTTCGCCTCGCTGCACCGGGTGGGCCTCGCCGCGCTGCCCACCAGCGTGCGGGCCGGCGACGGCCAGCGGCTCATCGGCGCCCGGATGGTCGCCACCGTGCGGTGCGCGCCGCCGGACAACAAGCCGACCCCCGCCGAGCGCGTGACCTGCCAGCCCTGGCTGGCGAAGGAGATCGAGGACGTCGCGCCGAGCGTGCGGTGCATGGTGATGCTGGGCGGGTTCGCCTGGCAGGGGGTGTGGCCCGCGCTGAAGCAGGCGGGGTACCGGGTGCCGCGCCCGCGCCCCAAGTTCGGGCACGGCGTGGAGACGGAGATCACACCGCCGGTCGAGGGGGCCGGGCCGGTGACGCTGGTGGGCTGCTACCACCCCAGCCAGCAGAACACCTTCACCGGCCGCGTCACCGAGGAGATGCTCGACTCGGTCTTCGTCCGGGCGCGCGCCCTGGCCGGTCTGTGAGCGGCCGTCCGGGCGCGGGCCCGGCGCGGTGAACGGCGGGCCAGGGCCAGGCCAAGCGACCCGGGCGGCTGATCGGCCCCCCGCGAGCCGATCCACCGCCCGGCCGCTGGGCGCCCCCGTCGGGCCCTGTCCCGCCGCCGTTCTGTACTGCACTGAGTGAGATGCCGCGGAGGGCGGAGTTGTTCGCCGGAAAGTCGGTTTCTTTGGTGATTGTTCGTCCCGGCGAGGGACGGCGCTCCGCCAGGTGAGTGGAATATCGCCATACGTGTGGGTACGAGTCCTGCCATGCCTCCTGAGCGAACCCCCGAGAAGGCCCGGCACATCCTGATCGTCGGCGGCGGCTACGTCGGCATGTACACCGCGCTGCGCCTGCAGAAGAAGCTGCGCGGCGAGCTGAGGCGCGGCGAGGTGGAGATCACCGTCATCGACCCGCAGTCCTACATGACCTACCAGCCGTTCCTGCCCGAGGCGGCGGCCGGCAACCTGGAGCCCCGGCACGTGGTCGCGCCGCTGCGCCGGGTGCTCAAGCGCTGCCGCATCCGCAACGGCTACGTCACCCGCATCGACCACGCGAACAAGAGCGTCACCTACTGCCCGGCCGGCACCGAGTCGGCCGGGGCCGACGACAAGCAGATCGCCTACGACTTCCTGGTGGTGGCGGCCGGGTCGATCTCGCGGCTGCTGCCGATCCCCGGCCTCAGCGAGTGCGGCATCGGCTTCAAGACCGTGGAAGAGGCCATCTACCTGCGCAACCACGTGCTGCACCAGCTCGACATCGCCGCCTCCAACGAGGGCGACGAGCGGGTGCGGCGGCGCGCGCTGACCTTCGTGTTCGTCGGCGCCGGGTTCGCCGGGATCGAGGCCCTGGCCGAGCTGGAGGACATGGCCCGCGACGCGCTGAAGTGGTACCCCGGCATCAGGGCCGAGGACATGCGCTGGGTCATGGTCGAGGCCACCGACCGCATCCTGCCCGAGGTCGGCCCGGAGATGGGCCGCTGGACCGCCGAGGCGCTGCGCAGGCGCGGCATCGAGATCAAGACCGGGACGCTGCTGAAGTCGGCCGAGAACCGCAGGATCGTCCTCAGCGACGGCGAGGAGTTCGAGGCCGGGACGCTGGTGTGGACCGCCGGGGTCAAGGCGCACCCGGTGGTGCGCGAGAGCGACCTGCCCATCGACGACAAGGGCCGCGTCATCGCCACCGCCGAGCTGACCATCGAGGGCCTGGAGCGCGCCTACGCGGCGGGCGACAACGCGCGCGTGCCCGACCTCACCGACACCGGCGACTACTGCGCGCCCAACGCCCAGCACGCCGTCCGGCAGGCCAAGCGGCTCGCCGACAACATCGTGGCCGACTACCGGGGCAAGCCCCGCAAGCAGTACGTGCACGCCTACGTCGGCTCGGTGGCCGGACTCGGCCTGCACAAGGGTGTGGCGAACGTCTACGGCATCAAGCTGCGCGGGCTGCTCGCCTGGTTCATGCACCGCACTTACCATTTGTCACGGATGCCGACCACCAACCGGAAGATGCGCGTCACCGCCGACTGGACGCTGGCGTTCTTCTTCCGCCGGGAGATCGTCTCGCTCGGGGAACTGGAACGCCCCCACGAGGAGTTCGACCTGGCGAGCAAGGGATAGTCACCGCACCGACGAGGAGGCGCACACCACATGCACGACGGCGTCGCCTCCCGCCTCGCGCCGCTGGTCAACCGCATCCTGCTCGGCGAGCAGGACGGCGGCGAGCCCCCGGTGCGCATCCGCGCCTGGGACGGCAGCGTGCTCGGCCCCGCCGGGGCGCCCACCTTCGTGGTGCGGCACCGCCGCGCGCTGCGCCGCCTGCTGTGGAAGCCGGGCGAGATCGGGCTGGTGCGCGCCTACGTGGCCGGCGAGCTGGACATCGAGGGCGACGTCTTCGCCGCGCTCGGCGCCGTCCAGCGGGTGATGCGCAGCGGCGACGAGCCGATCAGGCTGAGCAGCGACGACAAGCGCGAGATCGTCCGGACGGCGGTGATGCTCGGCGCCGTCGGCCCCGAGCCCAAGCCCCCGGCCGAGGAGTTCGCCCCCGGCGACGGCGCCCGCGGCGGACCGCTGGGAGAGTCGGCGGCGTTCTTCGCCCGGATGCTGGGCCCGTCGCTGGCCCACGGCAGCGGGCAGTGGGAGCAGGCCGTCGATCTGGACGACGCGCAGCGCGCCGCCCTGGAGGGGGCCGCCGAGCGCCTCGGGCTGTACCCGGGCGCGCGGATGCTGGACCTGAACCCGGGCTGGGGCGCGTTCGCGCTGCACGCCGCGCGCCACCACCAGGTGCGCGTGGTCGCGCTGTGCCGCACCATCGAGCAGGCCGACCACCTGCGCGACCGCGCCGCCGCCGAGGGCCTGGCCGACCGCGTCGAGACGCGCGGCCACGGCCTGGACGAGGCCGGGGACGGCCCCTACGACGCGATCGCGGGGCTCGCCGGGGTCGAGCCGGCCGACCACGACGCCGACCGCCTGCACGCGCTGCTGGCCCCGACCGGGCGGCTGCTGCTCCAGCGGCAGGCGCGCCGCCCCGGCCCGCACCAGGTGCGCCGCACCTTCACCACCAGCTACATGTTCCCCGAGGACGCCGAGCTGCGGCCGCTGGCCGAGATCGTCGGCGGGCTGGAGGACGCCGGGCTGGAGGTGCGCGGCGTCGGCGCGCTGCGCGAGCACCACGCCCGCACGCTGCGGGCCTGGGCCGCCAACCTGGAGCGGCACTGGGCCGAGTGCGCCGAGCTGGCCGGGCCCGGACGCGCCCGCGTGTGGCTGCTGTACCTGGCCGCCTCGGCGCTGGCGTGCGAGAGCGGCCGCATCGGCGTCCACGAGATCTGCGCCATTCGCCGCGACCACGACGGCCGCGCGGGGGTCACCCTGGTGGAAGGGCGCGCGGTAATGAGCCGCTGACCGGCGTTTTCTCCCGGCGGGGCCCGGCCCGGGACGGAAATCGTCGCGTCTACCGTGACCTGGCGGAATATTGGTTGCCCTGGGTGTTATCGGGCACCAGTATGATTGCCACGCCCCTGTGGCCCAATGGCAGAGGCGGGCTCTTTAAAAGAGCTTATTGTGTCGGTTCGAATCCGACCAGGGGCACCGAACGGCCGGCGTCTCGCCCGAGGCGCCGGCCACCGCCGGCATCGGGCGCACCGCTCGGGGAACGTTTTCGAGACCCCCGACGTCTAGACTGACGCGGACGCCCTGGCCCTATGGAGGACCGATGGAGAGCAGGAACCCCGCCTTCCGGGGGGACAGATTCGAGCGGCAGGCGCACGCCTACGGCACGCCGGCCCCCCAGCAACTGCACGACATGTACAACGCCCCCTCCTACGCGCCGCCGACCGGCCGCACGATGACCTACGACGACGTCGTGGTCAAGGGCTTCATGAGCCTGGGCACCCTGGTGCTCACCGCGACGCTGACCTGGGTCCTGCTGCCGCTGCCGACCGCGCTCGCCGTCGGCGTGGTGGCGTTCCTGATGCAGTTCGGCATCGGGCTCTACATCGCCTTCGCCAACAAGGCCAACGCGCCGCTGGTGCTGATCTTCTCGGCCGTCTACGGCGTGGGCGTCGGCGCGGTCAGCCACTACTTCAACACCCTCTACAACGGGGTGGTCTTCCAGGCGGTGGTCGGCACCGCGCTCGCCTTCGCGGCGATGCTGGCGGTCTACTCGCTGCGCATCGTCCGGGTGACGCCGAAGCTGGTGCGCTTCGTGGTCGCCGCCGGCCTCGCGCTGGTCGCGCTGATGCTGGTCAACCTGGTGGTCGGCCTGTTCAACGACACCGGGATCGGCATCCGGGAGAACGGCCCGCTGGGCATCGCCTTCAGCGTGATCGCGATCCTGGTCGGCTGCTTCTTCCTGCTGCTGGACTTCGACAACGTCGAGCGCGGGGTGAACGGCGGCGCGCCCGAGAAGTTCGCCTGGTACTGCGCCTTCGGCCTGGTCACCAGCCTGGTCTGGATCTACCTGGAGCTGCTGCGCTTCCTGTCGTTCTTCGCCGGGCGCGACTAGCGCCCGCGACGTCGCAGGGCAGACGACACGGATCAGCCCCCCGCCGGTGCTCCGGCGGGGGGCTGATCTGTTGCGAGGTCTCGTCGCCAGGGGTCGCGCCGCGCAGCGGGGCGACAGCGGGGTTCATCCTTTGGCGGGGCCTCGCGAAGCTCGGAAGTGGGGGGCACCTTCAGTAGTGCCGGGCCCGGCGGGCACGCTCGTGCTCGCGCACCAGCGCGGCGGCGTAGCCGTGGGAGAGGCCGTGCTCGTCGGCCAGCCAGTTGCAGCGCTCCTCGCACCGGACGAACGACGGTCCGTTCTCGATGGCGGTGAACCACTCGGGGATGTCACGACCTGTGACTTGCGGAATGCGGGCGATCAGCTTGCTGTGCGTCTCCGGCGAGTGGCTCAGTGACAATGTGCACCTCCAGGTCGGCGGGGCTCTTCCTGCCGACTCTGCAACACCACCCCGGATGTGACAAGACCCTAACGGGCACCTATCTATTACGTTACGTAGATCATCCAGAGAGGATCGATCGTTCCGAACGCGCAGGTGGCCCGGGGCGCGACGGTCGCGGGCCGCCGTGCTCCGGGCCACCGCGGTGACGCCCAGTGATCGGTTTCGGTCCTAGCTCAGGCGCTCCAGCACCATGGCCATGCCCTGCCCGCCGCCCACGCACATGGTCTCCAGCCCGAACTGCTTGTCGTGGAACTTCAGGCTGTTGATCAGGGTGGAGGTGATGCGGGCGCCGGTCATGCCGAACGGGTGGCCGATCGCGATCGCGCCGCCGTTGACGTTCAGCTTGTCGATGTCCACGCCGAGCTCGTCGGCCGAGGGCAGCACCTGCGCGGCGAACGCCTCGTTGATCTCGACCAGGTCGATGTCGCCGATGGTCATCCCGGCGCGCGCCAGGGCCTGCTTGGAGGCCTCCACCGGGCCCAGGCCCATGATCTCGGGGGACAGGCCGGTGACGCCGGTGGACACGATCCGCGCCAGCGGGGTGATGCCGAGCTCGGCGGCCTTGGTGTCGCTCATGATGACGACCGCGGCGGCGCCGTCGTTCAGCGGGCAGCAGTTGCCGGCGGTGACGGTGCCGTCGGGCCGGAACACCGGCTGGAGCTGGGACACCTTCTCGTAGGAGGTGCCGGCGCGCGGGCCGTCGTCCTTGGCGACCACGGTGCCGTCGGGCAGCGTGACCGGGGTGATGTCGCCGGCCCAGAAGCCGTTGTCGATCGCCTTCTCGGCGAGGTTCTGCGAGCGCACGCCGAACTCGTCCTGCGCCTGCCGGGACACGCCGCGGATCTGCGCGACGTTCTCGGCGGTCTGGCCCATGGCGATGTAGACGTCGGGCAGGTCCCCGGCGCCGCGCGGGTCGGTCCAGGTCGGCGCGCCGCCCTCGGCGACCTTGGCGGTGCGCGCCTGGGCGTCGCCGAACAGCGGGTTCTGGGTGTCGGGCAGGCCGTCGCTGCTGCCCTTGGCGAAGCGACTGACCATCTCCACGCCGGCGGACACGATCACGTCGGCCTCGCCGGCCTTGATCGCGTGCAGCGCCATCCGGGTGGTCTGGAGCGAGGAGGAACAGTAGCGGGTGATGGTGGCGCCGGGCACGTTGTCCCAGCCGAGCAGCACCGACACCACGCGGCCCATGTTGTAGCCCTGCTCGCCGCCGGGCAGGCCGCAGCCGAGCAGCAGATCGTCGATCTGGCTCGGGTCGAGCTGCGGCACCTTGGCCATGGCGGCCTCGACCATCTTGGCGGTGAGGTCGTCGGGGCGCAGGTCCTTCAGCGAACCCTTGAAGGCGCGGCCGATCGGCGAACGCGCGGTGGCGACAATGACTGCCTCGGGCATGTGCGGGTCTCCCTGTCGTGCGACCTGTCTGCGCGACCCGCGGGTTACCCGCCGGTCACCTGCAACATAGCCGCTCCCGCCCGAGGGCGTACACGGTGGCCCCCGGACTGTGTTGACGCACAGTCCAATAAGTGCGCGCTTACCCTGCTGCCGGCCCCGGCGTCACGGTCCGTACATGCCCGGAGAGCTGCCCTGGGCGTCCTTGGCCGCGTGCAGCACGCCCCTCTCGTCGCGCCAGACGCGCCAGCCGTCCACCGCGCCGGTGTACCAGCCGGGCGGCGCGGCCGGGGACTCGACCTTGCGCCCGGTGGCCAGGTCGTAGGCGCACAGCGGGGCGACCGGGAAGAAGCCGCGCTGCCCGGTGATCTTCAGCGCGGACGGCGTGACCGTGCAGAACGACCAGGCGCGCAGCCCCTCCGGCCGCACCTCGGCCCCGTCCCGCAGCCGGTAGGCGGCGCCCCTCTTGCCCTGCGAGAGGAAGCCCAGCGTGGACAGGTCGGCCGGGAACGACAGCCACCACGCGTGCTTCGGCGCCTTCCCCGCGGGGATCGTGGCGGTGGTGCGGCCGGTGCGCGGGTCGAGCTGCTCGAACCCGCCGTAGCCGCCCGAGGCCGTCACCTGCCGGGTGATCAGCGCGACCGCCGGGTTGGCGCTGGGGTACACCCGCAGCAGCCGCTTGCGCGTCCACACCGGCTTGCCGTCGGCGATGCGCAGCCCGAAGAACCCGAACGCCGACAGCGCCTTGGTCTTGCGCAGCCGGTAGGGCGCCAGGTAGCCGACCAGCGTGTCGGCGGAGGAGGGCGAGGCGCCGGTGAGCGCGCCGAACGCCCAGCCGCCCGACAGGTTCACCCCGCCGCCGACCGCCTTCTCGACCGGGAAGGTCCACAGCGTCTTGCCGGTCTTGAGATCGCGCGCCTCCAGCGCCGGGTGCCTGGCCATCCGGAACAGCACCGCGCGGGTGGCGTCGGCCCATTCGACCTCGGCGATCCCCGGCATCTTCCACAGCTGGCGGCCGGTGGCGGCGTCCAGCGCGACGAAGCGCGCGCTCTTGCGCGCGGTGAACTCCGACAGGCACACCTGGGCGCCGCAGCGCACCGGCCCGAACGTGGTGTCGATCGGCCGGGTCCACTTCTGCGCGCCGGTGCGGGCGTCCCGCGCCACCAGCGTCGCCTTCCACTTGCCGGTCTTCTGCGGCTCCACGCTCGCCACCACGGGGGAGCCGGGCGTCCCGGCGACCGCCGGGGGCTGCACGCCCATGCCCGACAGGCGGCCGACCATGGTGGCCGGACGCGTCCACAGCCGCCTGCCCTTGGCCAGGTCGAACACCGCCGTCTCCAGCGCGCCGTCGGGCCGCAGCCCGGTCACGGCCGCGACGCCGGACCCGGCGACCGGACGGCTCACTGCGTTCACGCCCGTCCCGGCCCATCCCTGGGCGGCCTGCGCGTCCCGGCCGCCGGCGGTGCCGGAGCAGCCCGCCGCGCCCAGCAGCAGCGCTCCGAGCACGAACGGTGCCGGGACGACGACGATGCGTGGTCGGGTCAAGGTGTGCGAGGGCATGGGAGAACTCCTGGGCGTCAGGGGGAGCGGGCGGGCAGGGGCGGCCCCCTCACCTCGCCATGGCGACAGAACGTAACAGAGGAATCACGCAAACGATGGGTGATTGCCGATATCGCGCGCCCGGCAGGGGCGTGCCGGGCGCGCGGCCGCCCCGCTCAGGCGGCGTCGGGAGTGGCCGGCCGGTGCTCCAGGACCGGCGGCTTGTTGCGCCGCAGCAGCCTCGCCCAGCGCCCCCGCGGCCCCCGGTCGTGCCCGGCGACCCGGGCGCCGACGACCTCGGTGCCGGGCTCCTCGGCGGCCTCGGCGGCCGCCAGGTAGACCGGCAGCACGCCCGCGCGCATCCGCGCCTCGGCCAGCGGGGCGGGGATGTCCTCCAGGTCGGGGTCCAGACCCAGCGCCGCCGCCATGGACGGCAGCACCGCCGCGGCGGCGGCCGCGTAGCCGCGCGCCGAGGGGTGGTAGCGGTCGGCGCTGAACATCTCGCGCGGGTCGGCCTCGAACTCCCGGCCGAGCAGGTCGCCCAGCGACACCGACCGGCCGCCGCGCTCGACCACCGCGATGGTCTGCGCGGCCGCGAGCTGGCGGCTGGCCCGCCGCGCGATCCAGCGCAGCGGCTGCATCACCGGCTTGACCGAGCCGAGGTCGGGGCAGGTGCCGACCACCACCTCGCAGCCGGTCGCGCGCAGCCGCTCCACGGCCGCCGCCAGGTGCCGCACCGACTCGGCGGCCGGGACGCGGTTGGTGACGTCGTTGGCCCCGATCATGATGACGGCGATCTCGGGGCGCACCGCCAGCGCCCGCTCCACCTGGCCCTCCAGCGCCGCCGAGCGCGACCCCGACAGGGCGACGTTGGTCAGCCGCACCGGGCGGCCGGCGATCGAGGCGAGCCCGGCCGCCAGCAGCGCGCCCGGCGTCTCGCCGGGGTCCTGCACGCCGAGCCCGGCGGCGGTGGAGTCGCCGAGCACCGCGAACGACAGCGGCTCGCCGGGCAGCGACGGGTCGTGGACGCCGTCGGCGACCGGCGGGAGGCCGTAGGGGGTGGCCTGGATGATCCGGCGGGCGAGCTTGGCCTCCACGACCACCAGGCCGAAGGTGAGTCCCCCCAGCGCGGTGATCCCGCCGCCCCCGTACGCCGCCGCGGCGGCGATGCGCCGCGCCGTGAAAGCTCTCAGCATCGTCCGTTAACCCTCCGTCACTGCCGGGCGTGCGCCCCGTACACAGGGTTCATGCCCGTTGCCGTCGATCTGGGCTACCGTCGGAGACAAGAATCTATCCGAAACCGCATCCTGCACCCGCTCGGTACACACGGGCTGAACAGGGATGTAACACGCTGGAACACTCAGCGCTGATCTCGACAAGGACGTCGCGGTGCACGTACATGACTCGCTGGTCGAACTGATGGGCAACACCCCGCTGGTTCGGTTGCGGAAGGTGACCGGTGGCTCGGCCCCCCAGGTGCTCGCCAAGGTCGAGTACTTCAACCCCGGCGGCTCGGTCAAGGATCGCATCGCGGTCCGCATGATCGACGCCGCCGAGCAGGCCGGGCTGCTGAAGCCGGGCGGCACGATCGTCGAGCCCACCTCCGGCAACACCGGCGTGGGCCTGGCGATCGTGGCGCAGGAGCGCGGCTACCGCTGCGTCTTCGTGTGCCCGGACAAGGTCGCCAAGGACAAGATCGACGTGCTGCGCGCCTACGGCGCCGAGGTGGTGATCTGCCCCACGGCGGTCTCGCCCGAGCACCCCGACTCCTACTACTCGGTGTCGGACCGGCTGGCCGCGGAGATCCCGGGGGCCTGGAAGCCCAACCAGTACACCAACGCCGCCAACCCGCGCTCGCACTACGAGACGACCGGGCCGGAGATCTGGGAGCAGACCGAGGGCCGGATCACCCACTTCGTCGCGGGCATCGGCACCGGCGGCACCATCAGCGGCACCGGCCGCTACCTCAAGGAGGTCTCCGGCGGGAAGGTGCAGATCATCGGCGCCGACCCGGAGGGCTCGGTCTACTCCGGCGGCAGCGGCCGCCCGTACCTGACCGAGGGCGTCGGCGAGGACATCTGGCCCGACACCTACGACCGCGGCATCTGCGACCAGGTGATCGCGGTGTCGGACAAGGACTCGTTCACCATGACCCGGCGGCTGGCGCGCGAGGAGGCGCTGCTGGTCGGCGGCTCGTGCGGGATGGCCGTGGTGGCGGCGCTGCGGGTGGCCGCGCAGGCGCCCGAGGACGCGGTGATCGTGGTGCTGCTGCCCGACGGCGGCCGCGGCTACCTCAGCAAGATCTTCAACGACGAGTGGATGGCCGACTACGGCTTCCTGCCCGCCGCGCACGAGGGGGCCAGCGTCGGCGAGGTGCTGACCCGCAAGGGCGGCACGCTGCCGGAGTTCGTGCACGCCCACCCGCACGAGAGCGTGGAGACCGCGATCGCGATCATGCGCGAGTACGAGGTGTCGCAGCTGCCGGTGATGAAGGAGGAGCCGCCGGTCATGGCGGCCGAGGTCGTCGGCTCGGTGGCCGAGCGCGACCTGCTGGAGGTGCTGGTCAAGGACCGCGACCGGCTGGCCGAGCCGCTGGAGGCGCTGATGGCGCCGCCGCTGCCGACCATCGGCTCGGGCGAGCCGGTCGGCAAGGCCGTGGAGGTGCTGGAGAAGTCCGGCGCGGCGGTCGTGCTGGTGGACGGCAAGCCCAAGGGCCTGATCACCCGGCAGGACCTGCTGGCCTTCCTGGCCGCCGGCTGACGCCGGGCGGGCGGCCGGGCGGGCGGCCGGGCCGCCCCTGGAGACACCGAGGCTCCGGAGACCGTGGTCTCCGGAGCCTCGTTCCCTTTCACGGGGGTGTCGGACCGCGCCGCCCCGCCGAGTGGGCGGCGGTTACCGGCGGCGGCGCCGCGGTCCGACGTTCATCAGGACGTGGTCCCCGACTTGGCGAACCGGTCCTCCAGCGGGTCGCCCGGCCCCTGCGCCGGGGGCGGGGTCTTGCGGGCGTGCCCCGGCCACCACGCCTTGTCGCCCAGCAGGGCGGTGATGCCGGGCACCAGGAAGATGGACATCACGAAGGCCGACAGCGCGATGCCGATCGCGACCGAGAAGCCCATCTGCTGGAGCATGGAGATCTTGGCCAGCAGCATCACCGAGAAGGTGCCGGCCAGGATCAGCCCGGCCGCCGCGACCGTCGGGCCGCCGTGCTCGACCGCCAGGGCGGCGGCCTTGCGCGGCTCGTGGCCCTCGCGGGCCTCCTCGCGCAGCCGTGCGGTCATCAGGATGTTGTAGTCGGTGCCGATGGCCAGCACGAACAGGTACAGCATGATCGGCAGGTGGAAGATCTCGCCGGGCTTGCCCATCGCGCCCTGGAAGACGAACACCGCGGCGCCGAGCGTGGCGGCGAAGCCGAGCAGCACCGCCGGGACCAGGTACAGCGGCGACACCACCGAGCGCAGCAGGGCCAGCAGGATCAGCGCGATCAGCACGCCCGCCACCGGCAGGATCACCGACAGGTCGCGGTTGACGACCTTGTTGATGTCGCCGTAGATCGCGGTCTCGCCGCCGACGTACAGCTTGGTGCCGGCCGGGGTGAGCTTGTGGACCGCGGGCCGCAGCTCGTCCTTGACCAGCGCGATCGACTCGTTGCTCACCGGGTTCTTCTTGAGCAGCAGGTCGACGCGGACCACCTTGCCGTCGGGCGTGGGGACCGGCTTGGACACCGAGTCCACGCCCGGCGCGGACTTGGCCGAGGCGCTGAACGAGGCGATCTTGTCCTGGGCGACCTTGGAGCCGTCGGTGGACTGCAGGTAGACCTCGACGGGCTTGGTCAGGCCCGCCGGGAAGCCGCCCTGCATCTCCTTCATGGCCTGGGCCGACTCGGTGTTCTGCGGGAAGCTCGACTGGAAGTCGTAGTCGGCCTTGAAGCCGAACGCGCCCGCGGCCAGCGCCACCAGCAGCGCGCCCGAGCCCAGCGCCGCCAGCGCCGGGCGCTTGCCGACGAAGCCGCCGAGGCGGGCCGACAGGGTGGCCGGCGGCTGCTTCTTCCACGACTTGGACGGCCAGAAGATCGCCGGGCCGATCAGCGACACCACCGCCGGGAACAGGGTCAGCGAGGTGATGCCCATGACCACGACGGCGACCGCCAGCGACGGGCCCCAGGCCGAGAAGATCCCGAAGGAGGCCAGCATCAGCACCATGAAGGTCACCGCGATGGCGGCCGCGGCCGAGGTGATGACCTCGCCCACCCGCTCCACCGCGACGATCATGGCGGTCTTCTTGTCGTCCCCGGCGCGCAGCCGCTCCCGGTAGCGGAACAGCAGGAACAGGTAGTAGTCGGCGCCGATGCCGAACAGCACGATGCTCATGATGATCGTGAGGCTGTCGTCACCGGAGAAGCCGAGGACCTTGGAGGCCAGCCCGATCAGGCCGCTGGCCACGAACTCGGTGGCGAAGATCAGGATCAGCGGCAGCACCGCCGCCAGCGGCGCCCGGAAGATCGCCAGGATCAGCACCAGGATCAGCACGAACGTGCCGCCGATGACCAGCGCGAACGACTGCTGGAAGGACTTCTCGTTGTCGGTGAAGGCCGCGACGTCACCGCCGACCTTGGCCGTCAGCCCGGCGCCGAGCTGACCTGGCAGGTCCTTGCGGAGCTGCTTGATGGTCTCGCTCTGCTTGGTCTGGTCGGCCTGGCCCATCCCCTTCATGGGGACCGTCAGGACCTGGATCTTCTTGTTGGGCGAGACCGCCTCGGGGCTGGTCACCACCGCCTGCACCGTGGGGTACTTCTTGGCCGCCAGCGCCTGGGCGGCCTGGCCCAGCTTCGCCGAGTCGGCGGCCGTCAGCGCCCCGTCGTCGGCGCGCTTGGCCACGATCAGGGCCATGGCGTCGGCCTTCTGCGGGAACGAGCGGGCGGCCAGCTCTGCGGCCTGCACCGACTCGTACTCCTTGGGCAGGAAGTCGCCCTGGTCGGACTTGGTCTCCAGGCTGGGGGAGAACACGACGATGACGGCGGCCGTGACCACCCACGCCAGGATCGTCCACCAGGGGTGTCTCACGACGACACGTGCTAGCCGTGCGAACATGCAAAATCCTTCATTGGGGGATTATCGGGGGGATTCAAGCGTTACCCATCAAACGGTAGAGATCGCCGGGCCCCTTGTAGTCAGCCCGGGAGCCGAAATGGCCCCTGATACCTGCGGGGGAGCCTCTCCTCCTCCAGGAGGGTCGCGGGGTGGATAGCCTCGTTCCCATGGACAACGAGGTTCACCAGGGGTTCGAGACCCTGGCCATCCACGCGGGACAGGAACCCGACCCGACCACGGGCGCGGTCGTCCCGCCGATCTACCAGGTCTCGACGTATAAGCAGGACGGCATCGGCGGGCTGCGCGGGGGCTACGAGTACTCGCGCTCGGCCAACCCGACCCGTACCGCGCTGGAGGTATGCCTCGCCGAGGTGGAGGGCGGCTCGCGCGGGCTCGCGTTCGCGTCCGGCCTCGCCGCCGAGGACACCCTCCTGCGCACGGTGTGCCGGCCGGGCGACCACGTGATCATCCCCGACGACGCCTACGGCGGCACCTACCGGCTGTTCGCCAAGGTCGCCGAGCCGTGGGGGGTGAGGTTCGACCCGGTGCCGCTGGGCGACGCGGCGGCGGTGCGGGCTGCGGTGCGGCCCGAGACGAAGATGATCTGGGTGGAGACGCCCACCAACCCGCTGCTGGGCGTGGCCGACATCGCCGCGCTGGCCGGGATCGCGCACGAGGGGGGCGCGCTGCTGGCGGTGGACAACACCTTCGCCTCGCCCTACCTGCAGCGGCCGCTGGCGCTCGGCGCCGACGTGGTCGTGCACTCCACCACCAAGTACATCGGCGGCCACTCCGACGTGGTCGGCGGCGCGCTGGTCGTGGCCGACGCCGACCTGGGCGAGCGGCTGACCTACCACCAGAACGCCATGGGCGCGGTCGCCGGGCCGTTCGACGCCTGGCTGACGCTGCGCGGCATCAAGACGCTGGGCGTGCGGATGGACCGGCACTGCGCCAACGCCGAGAAGATCGTGGACATGCTGACGCGGCACCCGGCCGTCCGGCAGGTGCTCTACCCCGGGCTGCCCGAGCACCCCGGGCACGAGACCGCCGCCAAGCAGATGAAGGCGTTCGGCGGGATGGTGTCGTTCCGGATGGGCTCGGAGGAGGCCGCCGTGGCGGTCTGCGAGCGCACCAAGCTGTTCACCCTCGGCGAGTCGCTGGGCGGGGTCGAGTCGCTGATCGAGCACCCGGGGCGGATGACGCACGCCTCGGCGGCGGGGTCGCCGCTGGAGGTGCCGAACGACCTGGTGCGGCTGTCGGTCGGCATCGAGGACGTGGCGGACCTGCTCGCCGACCTGGAGCGGGCACTCGCCTGACATGCGGTTATCTGTGGTGGTTCGTCCGGCGGCTCGCGCGCGCCGGGCGAACCCCGCGCCGTTCCCCCCATCATGTTGATCAAACATCTATGATGTGCGCGCCGGGTTTCTCCAAGAAAGGGCCGCGAGTGCGCAAAGTACTGGTGTGCGGGGCCGCGTTCGCCGCGACGTGCATCTCCGCCGTCGCCGTCCCGTCGGGCGCTCGGGCGACCACGCCCGAGCCGACTCCGACGCCGTCCGACTCGGTGACCGTCGCGCCCACGCCGACGCTCCCCGAGGTCCCCGACGTCCCGGGCGGGACCGAGGCCCCCGAGACCCCGGGCACCCCCACGCCGACGCCCACCGACCCGCTGTCCCCGGCCGAGGGCACCGGCACGCCCTCGCCGCAGCAGCCCACCGCACCGGCGCCCGGCGCGTCCGGCGGAACCGGGGCCACCACCGGCTCCGGCTCGGTGGTGTCGGCCCAGGGCGTGATGGTGGTCCCCAAGCCGCCGCGCACCTCCCACTACGCCTACGGGCCGAACGCGCGCCAGCGCATCGACGTCTACTGGCGGCCCGCTCCCGCCGCCAAGCCCGCCAAGAAGCCGGCCAAGCCAGTGAAGCCCGCCAAGCCCGAGGACCGGCGGGCCGCCGCGACGCCCAAGCCGGGCGCCTCGGCCACGACCCCCGCCGCCCCCGGCGCGCAGGGGGCGCAGGCCGGCGAGCCCGCCGCCCCGAAGGCCGAGCCGCGCCCGGCGGTGCTGATGCTGCACGGCGGCTACTGGCTGGAGGGCGACAAGGGCGGCTGGAAGTACTTCGCGCGCCGCCTGAGCAACCAGGGCTTCACCGTCTTCGCCGCCAACTACCGGCTCGCGCGGGCCGCCCAGTGGCCCGCGCAGCGCAACGACGCCCTCGCGGCCGTGGCCTTCATCAAGAAGCACGCCAAGAAGTGGAACGTCGACCCCGACCGGATCGTCATCCTCGGCTCCTCCGCGGGCGGGATGCTCGGGACCCAGGCCGGGACCTTCGGCGAGGGCGCCCAGCGCGTCCGCGGCGTGATCGCGCTGTCCCCGGTCAACACCCCCTACCTCGCCTACCAGGACGGGGACAGGCCCACCGCCACCCCCGGCCAGCGCAAGCTGAAGAAGGCCGTGGTGGACCTGGTCCGCTGCGTCCCGCAGCCGGCCGCGGCCGCGTGCTGGAAGCGCGTGGACGACGCCAACTCCGCCGCGCACGCCTCGGCGGGCGACGCGCCGATGCTGCTGATGCACAGCGCGGGCGACTTCGTCCCGTCGACCCACAGCACCGGCCTGGCCAGCGCGCTGCGCGCGGCGGGCGTCCCGGCGACCGTCCGCACGGTGCCCGGCGCGCTGCACGGGTCCCAGCTGCTGAACGACGAGAGCGTCTACCCGACGATCCTGAACTGGCTCAAGGCCCGCACCCGCTGACCCCGAGAACGCCGACGGCGGCCCCGCGCTCGCGCGGGGCCGCCGTCTTCCGTTCGCGGGGGGTCAGCCGTTCCAGACCATCAGGACCAGGATCACCAGCCAGATCAGCGCGACGACGCCGGAGATGGCGGCGATCCGGCCGCGCTCGACCTGGGCGATGTCGCCGCCGGCCGGGGTGGTCGCATGCCCGGCCGGGGCCTCGGGGGCGGCCTTCCCGGCGGTCTCGGCGGCGGGGTCGGCCGCCTCTTCGGCGGGCGCGGCGGGGACGACCTCGGCCGAGGTCCGCTCGGCGGCGGCCACCTCCAGGACGTGCGCGGCCTTGCGCTGGTCGCGGTCGATGAGGAACAGCAGCACCAGCGCCACCACCATCAGCGTCATCGACACCGACAGCCACACCTCGCCGAGCCGCCCCTTGCCCAGGAACATCCCGAACAGGAAGATCCCCAGCGTGCCCAGCCCGTAGATCTGCGTGGTGCGGTTCAGGTAGCGCACCACCGCCACGTTCCGCCTGCGGATGTAGCGCGGGGTGGCCATGGTCGCGGCGGTCAGCGGCCCCAGCGTGAAGATCGCGAATCCGATGTGCAGGATCAGCAGGAGGCGATCAGAACTCGACATACCGCGACCCTAGCCCCCGCCGCGTGCTTCACCTAGGCGGACCCGCGAGAGCGCCGTACGGGGCGCTCAGCGCCTGCCGCGCCGCACCCGCAGGTAGTCCGAGACCACGTACTCGCCGAGCCGCTCGGCGTCGGGGGCGAAGACCCGGCCGCCGTTGCGGCGTGCCACCTCCTCCACGAACGACACCAGCCGCCGGTCGTCGGCCAGCATGAAGAAGTTCATGCCCGCGCCCCGCCGGGTCATCTTGTCGACCTCGGCCAGGGTGAGCACCAGGGTGTCGGCCGAGGGCGGGTAGTCGAACAGGGACCGGCCGTCGGGGCGCAGGTGGGCGGTGGGCTCGCCGTCGGTCACCACCAGCACGATCGGCTCGAAGTCGGGGTGCCGGTCCAGGTGCCGCCCGGCGATCATCAGGGCGTGGTGCAGGTTGGTGCCCTGCACCATGTCCCAGTCCAGCCCCGCCATCTCGGTGGGGTGCAGCTCGCGGGCGTAGTTGGAGAACCCGATGATCTTGATGGCGTCCTGCGGGAACTTGCTGGTGACCAGGGTGTGCAGGGCCAGCGTGGTCTGCTTGGCCGCCGCCCAGGTGCCGCGCAGCACCATCGAGTAGGACAGGTCCACCAGCAGGCAGACGGCCGCGGCCGTGCGGCGCTCGGTCTCCTGCACTTCGAAGTCGTCCACCGCCAGCCGCACGCCCCGGCCCCTGGCGGGGGCCTCCATCGCGCTGCGCGTGATGGCGTTGCTGACGGTGCGGACCACGTCCAGGGGCTGCTCGTCGCCGAAGCGCCACGGCCGGCTGGTGCCGGTCAGCTCGCCCGCCTGGCCCGCGTCCCGCTGGTCGTGGTCGCCCTGGCGGCCTGCGGTGAGCTGGGAGAAGACCCGCCGCAGCGCGGTCTCGCCCAGGCGGCGCACCGCCTTGGGGGTGAGTTCGAGCTTGCCGCGCTTGCGCTGGAGGTAGCCCTGGCGCTCCAGCTCGGCCTCGATGCGGCGCAGCTCGGCCAGGTCGTCCACGGCGCGGCGGCCCAGGGCGCGGCGGACCGCCTCCTCGTCCACGTCGTCCAGCCGCGCGCCCGGGTAGTCCTGGGCGAGCGACTCCTCCAGCCCGGCGAGGTCGGCCAGCTCGGCGAGGGCGGAGGTCGCGTCGGACACGCCCATGGGGTCGTCGCCGTCCATCGCCTCCGGGGTGCCCCAGCCGAGGTCGGGGCGGCGCGCGCGCAGCGACTCGTTCAGCCGCGACATCTCCATCGCCAGGCCCGCGTCCTGCATGGCCTGCTCCATGAGGTCGGCCAGCTCGGCGCGCTGCTCGGGCGACAGGGAGGCCAGCAGCCGGTCCATGGCGGCGGCGCGGCGGGCCAGGGAGTCGACCAGCTCCTCCAGGTCGCGCGGGCCGTCGGGGAAGAACTCCCCGTACTCGCGCATGAACTCCTCGAAGTCCTCCTGGGTGTGCTCGCCGCGCGCGTCCCTCTCCAGCATCCGGTTGAGCGCGGCCATCATGTCCTTGACGCGTTCCATGGCCTGCGGGTCCTGGCTCTGCAGGGCCTGCTTCATGCCCTGGAACTGGGCGTCCAGCACCTCGCCGCGCAGCAGGTCCTTCAGCTTCTCGAAGGTCTGCCGGGCCGCGTCCGAGCGCCACTGGTAGTCCGACAGGCGGCGGATCGCCTGCGCCGTGTCGGGCGGCAGGGTGTCCAGCTCCGCCTCGCGCAGCCGGGCGTCGTCGCTCGGATCGGGGAACAGCTCCGCGCGCTCCTGCCCGACGGCGGTGTCCAGCAGCGCGCGCGCCTGCTCCAGCGTGCCGTCCAGGCGGCCCCGCTCGCGCAGCTCGCGGCGGCGCTCGCGGACCTGGCGCAGCAGGTCGTCCAGCCCTCGGCGGTCGGCGTCGCGGCCCCGCGAGCCGGGCAGGCCCCGGCGCAGCAGGTCGCGCAGCGCCTCGTCGGGCCGGGTGCCCTCCAGCACCGAGTCGCCCAGCGCGTCGAGGGCGTCGCGGACGTCGTACGGCGGAGCCAGCGGATCGGGCCCGTCCTGGTACGCCCCATAGCGGTAACGGCTCATGGGCGCCCCCTCTCGGGTCAGGTTCGGTAGGTGGCGGTTCCGTCGGCGCGGTCTTCCGAGACGTCCTTGGACAGGCGGCGGGACAGGAACAGCCCCTCCAGGGCGAACTCCAGCGCGGCGGCGGCCTGGCCGGGCGAGTCCCCGGTCATCTCCAGCCGCTCCATGATCTTGGCGAGGCCGCGGACCCGCCCGACGCGGCGCAGCAGCTCGGCCGCGCCCACCAGCTCGCCGGACTCGACCATCTCGCCGGCGTCGAACTTGTCCAGCAGCCCCGACAGGTCGGCGGTGCCCAGGGTGCGGCGGTAGGTCTCGGCGGTGGCCCGGCGCAGCAGGTGCTCCAGCACCTCCTGCTCGCGGCCCTCCTCGCTGACCTCGAACTCGACCTTGCCCATCAGCGTCGGGACGACCGCGGGCAGGTCGCACACGCGGGCGACCGCGTGGTCCTCCCCGGTGAGCGCCGCGCGCCGCACCGCGCCGGCCGCGACGGTCTCGGCCGCCGCCAGCGCGAACCGCGCCGACACCCCCGAGCGGGCGTCCACGGCGTTGGACTCGCGCACCAGCCGGGTGAAGCGCGCGATCACCTCGACCAGGTGCTCGGGCACCTCGGCGGGTACGCCGCCGAGGTCGGCGAAGTCGGCCTCCTGGCGGATCAGGGCCAGCTCGGTGTCCAGCGCGAGCGGGTAGTGGGTGCGGATCTCGGCGCCGAAGCGGTCCTTCAGCGGGGTGATGATCCGGCCCCGGTTGGTGTAGTCCTCGGGGTTGGCGCTGGCGACCAGCAGGACGTCCAGCGGCAGCCGCAGCGCGTAGCCGCGGATCTGCACGTCGCGCTCCTCCAGCACGTTCAGCAGCGACACCTGGATGCGCTCGGCGAGGTCGGGCAGCTCGTTGATGGAGAAGATCCCGCGGTTGGTGCGCGGCACCAGCCCGTAGTGCACGGTCTCGGGGTCGCCCAGGGTGCGGCCCTCGGCGACCTTGACGGGGTCCACGTCGCCGATCAGGTCGCCGACGCTGGTGTCGGGGGTGGCGAGCTTCTCGCCGTAGCGCTCGTCGCGGTGCCGCCACGAGACCGGCAGCTCGTCGCCGGTCTCGGCGGCGAGGCGGCGGCAGCGCACGCACACCGGGTCGTAGGGGTGGTCGTTGATCTCGCAGCCGGTGACGACCGGCGTCCACTCGTCCAGCAGGCCGCCCAGCGTGCGGATCAGCCGCGTCTTGCCCTGGCCGCGCTCGCCCAGCAGCACCAGGTCGTGCCCCGCCAGCAGGGCCCGTTCCAGGTGCGGCAGCACGGTGTCGTCGAACCCGACGATCCCGGGGAAGCGCGGCTCGCCCGATCTCAGCCGGACGAGCAGGTTGTGACGGATCTCGGCCTTCACCGAGCGCTGCACGTGGCCGCTGGTGCGCAGCCCGCCCAGAGTGGTCTCGCGTGGTGTGGATGGACGCACGCGATCGACATTACGTCGCCGGTTCCGCAAATCGCACCCCCGCGCGGGGATTGGGCATCGCGCGGGAGTTTGGGACACCGGGGAGCAGCGGGGAGACTAGGGAGCGTGAACAGACCCGGTGATCCGTTCGAGGGAGGCGGCCCCGATGGCACGATTCGGTGACGGCCTGGCCGTCGGCCCCGACCTGTCCAGCGCCGCCGCGGCGGCGGTCCGGCAGGCGCGCGCGCCGCTGGACGCGCCGCCCGACCTGGTGTGCGTGTTCGTCTCCGGCGGCGACCCGGCCGAGGTCGAGCGCGCCGTGCTGAGCGCCACCGAGGCCGCGCAGGCGCGCGTGGTGCTGGGCTGCACGGCGGCCGGAGTGATCGGCGGCGGCCGGGGCGTGGAGGAGAGCACGGCGGTCAGCGCGTGGGCGGCGGTGCTGCCGGGCGCGCGGCTGGAGCCGTTCCGGCTGGAGACCCTGAAGGCCGAGGACCGGCTGATCGTGGTCGGGATGCCCGAGGGGCAGGACGACGACGTGGTGGGCGTGCTGCTGGCCGACCCCTACACCTTCCCGGTGGACGCGTTCGTGGAGCGCTCGGGCGAGGCGATGCCGGGCCTGCCGCTGGTCGGCGGCATGGCCGACGGGCGCGAGCGCGGCGACATCCGGCTGTTCCTGAACGGCGAGGCCCACGCCGAGGGCGCGGTCGGCGTCGTGCTGGGCGGCGCGGTCACCGCGACCACCGTCGTCAGCCAGGGCGCGCGGCCGATCGGCCCCGACATGGTGGTGACCCGCTCCGACGAGAACGTGCTGTACGAGCTGGCCGGCACGCCCGCGCTGGAGAAGCTGGAGCAGATCGTCCTGGACCTGCCCGAGGAGGACCAGGAGCTGGCCGGGCGCGGCCTGCTGATCGGCGTGGCGATGGACGAGTACGCCGACGAGCACGAGCAGGGCGACTTCCTGGTGCGCGGCGTGGTCGGCGCCGACAGCGACACCGGCGCGATCGCGATCGGCGACGTGGTGGACGTCGGCCGCACGGTGCGCTTCCAGGTCCGCGACGCGGGCGCGGCCGAGCACGACCTGTCGGCCCTGCTGGAGCGCTTCGACCTGCGGCCGGTGGAGGGCGCGCTGCTGTTCTCCTGCAACGGCCGGGGCCGGGCGATGTTCCCCGACTCCGACCACGACGCCAAGGTGCTGGGCCGCGCGTTCGGCCCGGCGGGGATCGGCGGGTTCTTCGGGGCGGGCGAGATCGGCCCGGTCGCCGGGCGCAACCACGTGCACGGCTTCACCGCCTCGATCCTGGCCTTCGGCCCCGCAGGGGGCGATTCGTGACCGTCCTCGCCGTCGACGTCGGGGGCACCAAGCTGGCCGCCGGGATCGTCGACCCGGACGGCCGCGTGCTGGCCCACGACCGGGTCGCGACCCCGGCCGGCGCGGACGCCGAGGGCCTGTGGCGCACGCTGGAGGCGCTGTTGGGCGAGCTCACCGCCGAGGCGGGGCCGCTCGCCGGCGTCGGCGTGGGCTGCGGCGGGCCGATGACCTGGCCCGCCGCCGAGGTGTCCCCGATCAACATCCCGGCCTGGCGCGGCTTCCCGCTGCGCGAGCGGCTGCGCGCGGCCTATCCGGGGCTGCCCGTGCGCGTGCACAACGACGCGGTCTGCGTCGCCGTCGGCGAGCACTGGCGCGGCGCGGGCCGGGGCCGCGCCAACGTGCTGGGCATGGTGGTGTCCACCGGGGTGGGCGGGGGCCTGATCTCGGACGGGCGGCTGATCGACGGGGCCAGCGGCAACGCCGGCCACATCGGGCATGTCGTCGTCGATCCGGACGGGCCGCCGTGCGGCTGCGGCGGGTACGGCTGCCTGGAGGCCGTCGCGCGCGGCCCCGGCCTGGTCGCCTGGGCGCAGGGGCAGGACTGGCGGGCCGGCCTGCCCGCCACCGGCGTCGAGCTGGCCGAGGACGCCCGGCGCGGCCACCCCGTCGCCGCCGCCGCGATGCGGCGCGCGGGCCGGGCGCTGGGCGTCGCCATCGCCTCGGCCGTCCACCTGTGCGACCTGGAGGTCGTCGCGATCGGCGGCGGGCTGTCCCAGGCGGGCGCGCTGCTGTTCGACCCCCTGGAGGAGGCGCTGCGCCGGCACGCGCGGATGGAGTTCGCGCGCCGGGTCTCGGTCGTGCCGGCGGCGCTCGGCCAGACCGCGGGCCTCGTCGGGGCGGCGGCGCTGGTCTACGAGGGCGGGCGGTACTGGAGCGCGGACTAGCGCGGGGCGCGGCCGGTCGGAGCGGTCGGGGCGCATGGCAGGATTTCGGCATGGCCCTGAACCTCGATGACATCCGCGCGGCACGGGAACTGCTGCGCGAGGTGATCGTGCCGACCCCGCTGATCCCCTCGCGGGTCCTGTCGGAGGCGATCGGCGGGCCGGTCTACCTCAAGTGCGAGAACCTGCAGCGCACCGGCTCGTTCAAGATCCGCGGCGCGTACGTGCGGATCGCGCGGCTGAGCGACGCCGAGCGCGCCGGGGGCGTGGTCGCCGCCAGCGCCGGCAACCACGCGCAGGGCGTGGCGCTGGCGGCGTCGATGCTGGGCTGCAAGGCCACGGTGTTCATGCCCGAGGGCGCGCCGCTGCCCAAGGTCGCCGCGACCAAGGGCTACGGGGCCGAGGTGGTGTTCCCCGGCCCGACCGTGGACGACTGCCTGGTCGCGGCGCAGGAGTACGCCGCCGAGTGCGGCGCGGTGTTCATCCACCCCTTCGACCACCCCGACGTGGTCGCCGGCCAAGGCACCATCGGGCTGGAGATCCTGGAGCAGCTGCCCGACGTGCGCACGGTCGTCGGAGCGGTCGGCGGCGGCGGGCTGGTGTCGGGCGTGGCGGCGGCGCTGAAGGCGGCCGCCAAGGAGGCCGGCGGCCACGAGGTCAAGGTCGTCGGGGCTCAGGCCAAGCGGGCCGCGGCGTTCCCGCCGTCGCTGGCGGCCGGGCGGCCGGTGCGGGTGGAGGTCCAGCCCACCATGGCCGACGGCATCTCGGTCGGCCGGCCCGGCGACCTCACCTACGACCTGGTCACCGATCTGGTGGACGCGGTCGTCACCGTCACCGAGGAGTCGATCTCCCAGGCGCTGCTGATGTGCCTCGAACGCGCCAAGCAGGTGGTGGAGCCGGCCGGCGCGGCGGGCGTGGCGGCGCTGCTGGAGCACTCCTACGCGGTGCGCACCCCGGTGGTGGCGCTGCTGTCGGGCGGCAACATCGACCCGGTGCTGCTGGCGAAGGTGCTGCGGCACGGCCTGGCGGGCGCGGGCCGCTACCTGGTGGTGCGCTGCCGCCTGAAGGACCGGCCCGGCGCGCTGGTGACGCTGCTGAGCGAGCTGGCCGAGCTCGGCGTCAACGTGCTGGACGTGATGCACGAGCGGATCACCGCGCGCCTCCACGTCGAGGAGGCCGAGGTGCTGATGCACCTGGAGACGCGCGGCTCCGAGCACAGCGAGGACGTCCTCGGGCGCCTGAGGGAGAAGGGCTACACCCTGACGCTGAGCTAGACCCTCTTGTACTGGCGGACGGCCAGGAAGCCGAACACCGCGATCAGGCCGAGGCACCAGGCGAGGGCCTGCCAGACGGCGGGGAACACCGCGAACTGCGGCGGCCCGATGAACAGGCCCCGGCACGCGTCCACGATGAGCGACACCGGGTTGACCTTGGCCCACGCCTGCAGCCAGCCCGGCATCGTCTGCACCGGCACGAACGCGTTGCTGGTGAAGGTCAGCGGGAACAGCCACACCATCCCGGCGATGTTGGCGGTCTCGGCGTTGCGGACCGACAGCCCGATCCACGCGCCGATCGACCCGAACGCCAGCACCGTCAGCCCCAGCATCCCGATGCCGAACAGGCCGCCCCAGAAGCCGTTGGTGAAGCGGAAGCCCACCAGCAGCCCCACGCCGATCATCACGATCGCCACGAACATGTTGCGCACCAGGTCCGAGCCCATGCGCCCGATCAGCACCGCCGACCGGGCCATCGGCAGCGAGCGGAACCGGTCGATCAGGCCCTTCTGCAGGTCGTCGGCCAGGCCGGTGGAGATGCCCGCGGTCGCGAACGTCATCGACTGCGCGAAGATCCCGACCATCATGTACTGCACGTAGTCGATGCCCGGCGGGGTGCGCACCGCGCCGCCGAACACGTAGCGGAACAGCAGCACGAACATGATCGGCTGGATCAGCGAGAAGAAGAACAGCTCGGGGATGCGCGGGATCTGCCGCAGATGCCGCTTGGTCATCTCCCAGCTGTCGGACAGCACGTACTGCGCGGTGCTCATCCCTCGTCCTCCTTGTCGTCCTCGGCCCGGCGGCCGGTGAGGGCGAGGAACACCTCGTCCAGGGTGGGGCGGCGCAGGCCCAGGTCGTGGGCCTCGATCCCGGCGGCGTCCAGCGCGTTGACCACCGCGACCAGGCTGCGGGTGCCGTCCGACACCGGCGCGGAGACCGTCAGCGTCTCCGGATCGATCTCGGGGGTGGCGTCGGTGACCTCCAGCACCGCCGCCGACGCCTTGGGGATCATGGCGTTGGAGCCCACCGCGAAGCTGATGCGCTCCCCGCCGACCTGCGCCTTGAGCTGGTCGGAGGTGCCCTGCGCGATGACCCGGCCGTGGTCGATGATGACGATCTCGTCGGCCAGCTCGTCGGCCTCCTCCAGGTACTGGGTGGTGAGCAGCAGCGTGGTGCCCTCGTGCACCAGCTCGCGGATCACCTCCCACATGCCGAGGCGGCTGCGCGGGTCCAGGCCGGTGGTCGGCTCGTCCAGGAACAGGATGCGCGGCCGGATCACCAGCGCGGCGGCGAGGTCGAGCCGGCGGCGCATCCCGCCGGAGTAGGTCTTGGCGGGCCGGTCGGCGGCGTCGGTCAGCCGGAAGCGGGCCAGCAGCTCGGCGGCCCGCTCCCGGGCCGCGCGGGCGGGCAGGTGGTACAGCCGGCCGAACATGTCGAGGTTCTCGCGGCCGGTGAGGTACTCGTCCACCGCCGCGTACTGCCCCGACAGGCCGATGATGTTGCGGACGGCGTCCGGCTCGCGCGCCACGTCGTGCCCGCCCACCACGGCGCGGCCGCCGTCGGGCCGCAGCAGGGTGGTGAGCATCCGGACGGTGGTGGTCTTGCCCGCGCCGTTCGGGCCCAGCACGCTCAGCACGGTGCCGGCCGGGACGGTGAGGTCCACCCCGTTGACGGCCCGGACCTTGCCGAAGCGCTTCTCCAGGCCCTCGGCGATGATCACGTTGTCGGTCACGCTGCGCCCCCTTGTCAGGCGACATCATAGAGTGACCGATCAACTCCGGAGAGGATTCTCCCGGGAACGGGAGGACCGCGGGGCGCGCGGCCCCGCGGTCTCCCGGCGGACGGCTACAGGCTCGGCTTGCCCGAGGTGTAGACCCACTTGCCGAACAGCGCGTCGAGCTGCTTGCCCGAGCGCCGCTCGCAGAACTTGATGAAGTCGGCGGTGGAGGCGTTGCCGTACTTGTTGGCCTCCGGCCACGCCTTGACGATCTTGAAGAACGCCTTGTCGCCGACCTCCTTGCGCAGCGCGTGCAGCGTCATCGCGCCCCGCTCGTACACGGTCGGGTGGAAGATGTTGTCGCGGCCCGGGTCGGCCGTCTTGGGCTTCCACAGGTCGTTGTCGGCCGGCGTCGCGTAGGTCTCGTCGAAGCTCTGCTGGACCGGCTTGCCGGTGTACTTCTCGAAGTACAGCCACTCGGAGTAGGTGGCGAAGCCCTCGTTCAGCCAGATGTCGGCCCACATCTTCGGCGTCACGCTGTCGCCGAACCACTGGTGCCCCAGCTCGTGCGCCAGCAGGTCGCCCCGCGGGATGGTGCCGGGGCGGCGGGTGAGGTCGTAGACCGGGCGGCCCTGGGTCTCCAGGGCGTAGCCGAGGCTCGCCTTCACCGTCACGCCGCCGGTGGAGGAGAAGGGGTAGCGGCCGAAGTAGCCCGCCAGGAAGTCCTGCACGTCGCCGGTCTGGGTGTTGAAGTCCTTGGCGAGCGCGGGCGGGGTCTTGAGCTGCTGGTCGGTGGCGGTGATGTTGGGGTGGCCGCTCTTGGTGCGGCCGAAGATCACGTCGTACTTGCCGATCGCGATCATCGACAGCTCGCTGGCCATCGGCTGGCGCATCTTCCAGCGCGAGGTCTCCAGGCCGCCCCGGGTCCACTTGCCGGCGAAGTCGCCGTTGGCCAGCGACGTGGTGCCCTTCGGCGTGGTCAGCGTGAAGGTGTAGGTCGCCTTGTCGCGCGGGGTGTCGTTGACCGGGTACAGGGTGGCCGCGCCGATCGGCTGGTTGACGAAGACCGCGCCGTCGGGGGTGGCGACCCAGCCGGACACGCCGAGCGCCGGGTCGTCGACCTTCTGCGGCACGCCGGAGTAGGCGACCTCGACGGTGAAGGAGCGGTGCTTGGCCAGCCCGCGCGGCGGGGTGATCTCCAGCTCCTGCGCGCCGGTGCGCTTGTAGGCGGCCTTGCGCCCGTCGACCTTCAGCGAGGAGATGGCCAGCGGGCCCAGGAAGTCGAGGTTGAAGCGCGACAGGTTCTGGGTGGCGCGGGCCTTGATGCCGGTCACGGCCCGCACGGCCTTGGTGGCCGGGTCGTACTTCAGGCCGATGTCGTAGTGCGCGACGTCGTAGCCGCCGTTGCCCATGTCGGGGAAGTAGGGGTCTCCCGCGCCGGGGGCGCCGGGGGTGTACCGGGCGGCGGCGCCCGCGGGCGCCGCCGTCACCAGGAGACCGGCCGAGACGCCGAGCGCCACGGCTGCCAGTGCTTTGGGGGTTCTGCTCATCGGCCCCGTCCTCGGAGTGGGTCACATGTGCCCCAAGACTCGCGAGTGATCAACGGCGGATCAAGCGCGATTCGGTATCGAATCGGCCGGTTCAGGACGGCTTCGGGGGCCAGACGGGCTTTCCGGGAGTGAAAAGCCACGTGCGGAAGAGGCCGCCCAGCCGCTTCCCGGAGACCTTCTCGGCGTGCGCGACGAAGTCGGCGGTGGTGGCGTGGCGGTGCCGGCGCGCCGTCGGCCAACTCTTCAGGATCTTGAAGAAGGCCGGGTCTCCGACGGTGGTGCGCAGCGCGTGCACCGTCATCGCGCCGCGCGTGTAGACGGGGAAGAACTCGAACATCCCCTTGCGGCCCGGGGCGCCGGTGGGCCGCCGCCAGCCCGCGAAGTCGGCGGGCCGGTCGTAGGCGGCGGCGAAGTGCCGCGCGGTGCTCGCGCCGCCGGTGCGCTCGCTCCACAGCCACTCGGCGTAGGTGGCGAAGCCCTCGTTCAGCCAGACGTCCTGCCACCGCCTGACGCTCACGCTGTTGCCGAACCACTGGTGCGCCAGCTCGTGCACCACCAGCGTGGTGTTGGCGCCGCCGGGGTAGGACGGCCGGTTCTGGGTCTCCAGCGCGTACCCGACCGGCAGGTCGTCGATCACGCCGCCGGTGGAGGCGAACGGGTACGGTCCGAAGATGCGCGCCAGCCCGTCGGTGACGGTGCCGGTGGTGCGCGGCAGCCATTCGGTGTCGGGGGAGACCGTCGGATCGACCGCGGTGACCATCCGCACGCCCTGCGGGGTGCGGCCGTCGTGCACGGTGAACCGTCCGATCGCCAGCAGCGCCAGGTAGCCCGCCATGGGCTGCTCGGACCGCCAGCGGAAGACCGTGCCGCCTGCGGTGCGGGTGGTGCGGCCGGGCTCGCCGTTGGCGACCACCCGCAGGCCCTTGGGCACCTCGACGGTGAAGGAGTGGGCGGCCTTGTCGGAGGGGTGGTCGTTCAGCGGGAACCAGGTCGCCGAGCCCAGCGGCTGCGACAGCGTGCCCGCGCCGTCGGCGGTGTCGATCCAACCGGTGCGGCCGAGCCCCCGGTCGTTGAGGGACTTCGGCCTGCCCGCGTAGCGCACGGTCACGGTGAACCGGGCGCCCTTGGGGATGCCGGCGGCCGGGGTGACGATCAGTTCCTGGCCCTCGCGGCGGAAGGCGGCGGCCCGGCCGTTCACCGTGACGCCGCCGACGCGGTGGCCGACGAGGTCCAGGTCGAAGCGGGACAGGTTCTGGGTCGCCGTGGCGGTGACGGTCGCGCGGCCCGCGATGTGCGGCCCGGCGGGGCCGGGGCGGTAGCGCAGCGAGACGTCGTACCGGCGGACGTCGTAGCCGCCGTTGCCCGCCTTGGGGAAGTAGGGGTCGCCCGCGCCGGCCGCGCCCGGCCGGAACACCGGGCCGGTCGCGGCGCGGGCCGGCGGCGCGTCCGACGGCAGGGGGCGCTCGGCGGCGGTCGCGGCGGTCCCGGCCACCGCCGGGACCAGGAGCGCGGCGGCCGTCCGCCGCGCGCGGGATGTGGTCACCACTTCTTGGGCTTGCCCTTCTTGTGCAGCCACGCGTCGAACAGCCGGTCCAGCTGCCTGCCCGAGGTCTTCTCGGCGTGGGCGATGAAGTCGGCGGTGGTGGCGTTGCGGCCCGGACGGCCGCTCGCCCACGTCCTGAGGATGGTGAAGAACTTCTTGTCCCCGACGCGCTGGCGCAGCGCCTGCAGCGTCATCGCGCCCCGGATGTAGACCGAGAAGCCGAACATCTCCCGGGCGCCCGGCCGGCCCGGCGGCGGGCTGAAGATCGGCGAGTCGGCGGGCTGCCGGTAGTAGCGCTTGAAGATCTTCTTGGCGCTGTCCTTCTTGCCGCGCTCGGCCCACAGCCACTCGGCGTAGGTGGCGAAGCCCTCGTTCAGCCAGATGTCGGCCCAGGAGCGCACGGTGACGCTGTTGCCGAACCACTGGTGCGCCAGCTCGTGCACCACGAAGTCCTCGTCGGGCGCGAACCCGGCGTAGACCGGGCGCTCCTGCGTCTCCAGCGCGTAGTCGAGGCGGGGGTCGTCCACGATGCCGCCCGCGGTCGCGAACGGGTACTTGCCGAAGGTCTTGGCCTCCCACTTCAGCGCCGCGACCGTGGTGGAGTGCAGGCGCTTGGCCGCGCTCTTGAACCGGGGGTCCACCGCCGTGATCACCGGGATGGACCCGGCCTTGCCGCGCATGGTCTGGAACCTGCCGATCGCCACCATCGCCAGATAGCTGGCCATGGGGGACTTCTCGTCCCACTGGTAGGTGGCGGTGCCGCCCTTGGCGACGGTGCGGCCGGGCGTGCCGTTGGCCAGCACCTGGAGGTGCTTGGGGACGGTGACGCGGAAGGAGTAGGTGGCCTTGTCGCTGGGGTGGTCGTTGACCGGGAGCCAGGTGGGCGCGCCGTCGGGCTCGGAGAGGACGAGCGCGCCGTCCTTGGAGGGCACCCAGCCGTAGGTGCCGAGCGCGCCGCTGCGGATGGGTCCGGGGCGGCCCGCGTAGCGGACCACGGTGGTGAACGTCGTCCCGGCGGCCGGCGGGGCGGCGGGGGTGACGGTCAGCTCCTGGCCCTGGCGGGCGTGCTTGGCGGGCTCGCCGTCCACCGTCACATCGGTGATCCGGGGGCCGCGGAAGTCGAGGTTGAAGCGCGACAGGACCTGGGTCGCCTTGGCGGTGATCCGCACGGTGGCGGCGACCTCGCCCTTGCCGCCGTAGGTGAGGTCCACGGCGTAGTGCCGCACGTCGTAGCCGCCGTTCCCGGCGGACTTGAAGTAGGGGTCGCCGAGGCCGGACGCGCCGGGCGTGCCCGCGCGGGACGCCGTGCCGTGCTGGGCGGCCGGCGAGTCGGACGGCTTCGGGGCGCAGTCGTCCAGCGCTGTCGTGGCGCCCGGGGGAGTGTCGGCGCCGGCCGGCGCGGACTGGTGCGGCATGGCCTGGGCGGGCGGCAGGACGAGGTTGGGCGGCGGGACGGCCAGGCGCCGGTAGGCGTGGCGGTGGAGGGACGTCGCGGACGCGGGCGCCGAGTCGGCGCCGCCCGCGGCGGTCTGGGACTCGGGAGTGGGCGCCGCCGGAGTCGAGGGCGACGGCGCGGGCGAGGACGGCGGGCCCGCTGGGGACGCCGCTGCGGCCGCCGGAGCCGGGGCCGGTGACGGCTGAGGGCAGGGGCCGGGCGCGTCCGAGCGCTCCGCCGGGGTGGTCCGGCCGTCCGGCCGGGCGGAGGCCGCCGCGCCGCTTTGCACGGTCACCAGCAGGGCCGCGGCGGTCGCCGCGGCGGTCACGCGTCCATGAGGCCCGTTCATCCGGCTCACCTTGGACGCCGGGCGGGGCGGAGTCGCGCTGACTTGCCGCTTCTTTTCCGAGCCCTTGCCGGGCCTTCACCGCCGCCGGACGGTCGGCGGCGCGGGACGTCGCGGCGCGGGACGTCAGCGGCGAGGGCGGCCCTTCTCGAACAGCCACGCCTTGAACAGCTCGTCGAGCCGCTGACCCGAGACGCGCTCGGCTAGGGCAGTGAACTGCGGCGTGGTGCCGGTGCCGTGCCTGCGCTCCTTGGCCCAGGTCTTCAGGATCTCGAAGAACTTGGCGTCGCCGACCTTCTTGCGCAGCGCGTGCAGGGTCATGCCGCCCCGCTCGTACACCGAACGGCCGAACATCTGCGCCTGCCCGGGGGCGCCCGTCGGCACGTCCCACAGCTCGCGGTTGCCGGAGTTCTCGTACAACGAGTCGAACTGCTGCTGCACCGTCCGGCCCCCGGCGTGCTCGGCCCACATCCACTCGGCGTAGGTCGCGAAGCCCTCGTTCAGCCAGATGTCCTGCCAGCGGCCCACGCTGACGCTGTCGCCGAACCACTGGTGCGCCAGCTCGTGCGCGATGAGCGTGTCGTCGACGCCGAACGCCCCGTAGACCGGGCGGTTCTGGGTCTCCAGCGCGAAGCCGACCGCGGCGTTGTCCACGATGCCGCCGGTGGAGGCGAACGGGAACGGGCCGAACCACTTGGCGAGCTGGTCGGTGACCTCGGCGTTCTTGGCCTGGAAGGCGTCGGCCTGCACGCCGGACACCGTCGGGTCGACCGCGGAGATGTTCAGCACGCCGCCGGGCGTGCGGCCCGAGCGCACGTCGAAGCGGCCGACGGTGACGGTGGCGAGGTAGGTGGCCATCGGCTCCTTCACCCGCCAGGTGGACACCGACGCGCGGCGCGCCGCGGCCGGGACGACCTCGGGCGTCCCGCTGCCGCCGCCGGGCGGCGGGGTCGCCGGGACCGCGCCGCCGACCGGCCGGACCGGCTCGCCGTTGGCGATCGCGGTCAGGCCCTCGGGCACGGTGATCTCGAACTCGAAGGTGGCCTTGTCGCTGGGGTGGTCGTTGCTCGGGAACCAGCTGTGCGCGCCGCTCGGCTGGCAGGCCACGAACACCCCGTCGGAGGTGCGGATCCACCCGTACTTGCCGAGGGTGCCCTGGTCGAGCGGGCGGGGCGTGCCCGAGTAGCGCACGGTGGCGGTGAAGGTCGCGCCCGGCTCCAGCGGCTTGGCCGGGACCACGGTCAGCTCGGCGTCGCGGTGCTCCCGGTGGGCGGGGGCGCCGTCGACCTGCACGTCCGAGACGGTGAGGCCGGTGAGGTCGAGGTTGAAGCGGTCGAGCCGCCCGGTCGCCCTGGCGGTGATCTCGGCGGTGCCGTCCAGCTCGGTGGGCCGGCCGGGGGTGACCGCCAGCTTGAGCTTGTAGTGCTGGACGTCGTAGCCGCCGTTGCCGTCGCCGGGCACGTACGGGTCCCCGGCGCTGTCGGGGCCGGCCGAGCCGGAGGCCGCGGGCGGCCCGGAGGACCCGGGCCCGGTGGTGTTCCCGCCGCTGCCCCGCGAGATGTCGCAGGCGGTCAGCGAACCGGCGAGGGCGAGCGCGGTGAGCCCCGCGGCGCCCCGGCGGAAACGACGGGTGGGACGGGGGGACTCTCCGGCCGTATGCACGTTGCCCAGCCTGCCTTCGGAAGGGCGGGCTGGGCAACTTGGGAGCGGCGGCGGCTGGTACCGGCCTCCCGCGGCCGCCGGCCGCGGGGGCCGGGTCAGCGCCGGGCGTAGGGGTCCTGCTCGGCCGGTCCGGCCTTGACCACCAGCGTGCGCGCGACCTTGTCGTGCAGGGCCTGCTTGCGCGGGTCCCACAGAATCCAGGCGACGTCCACGATCCCGCCGATCCCGCAGGTGAAGACGGCGATGAGGTAGGAGAACCCGGTGCGCCAGGCGGACTGGCCGAACGACAGCGGGCCGCCGTCGCGCTCGCGCACCACCCGGATGCCAAGGACCTTCTTGCCGAGGGTCTGGCCCCACTTGTAGTGCATGACCACGTAGTAGAAGAAGGCCGCGACGCTCAGGACGAAGCTGACCGCCGCGCCCGTGCCGTTGTAGATGTAGACCGGGGCGTCGGCGCGGCCCTCGACCCGGACGAACTGGGGGAAGGGCCACGACAGCACCGTGGTCACGATCGACACCAGGAGCCAGTCGAGGACGGCCGCGCCCAGGCGTGCCCAGCGGCCGGCGAGGCCGCCGCCCGGGGCGCCGTATGCGGCGTCGCCGCCGCTGTATCCGGGCAGGCCGCCGTAGGGCTGGCCGTACGGCGGCGGCTGCTGGCCGTAGGCGCCCTGGTAGGACGGCGGCTGCTCGCCGTAGGGCTGCTGACCGTGGGGCTGCTGGTCGTACGGCGGCTGTTCCCCGTACGGAGGCTGCTGCCCATAGGGCGGCTGCTCCCCGTACGGCGACTGCGGCTCCTTTTGCATGGAAGGCTGCGGCCCCGGCTCGGCGGGCGGCCGCCACGGCCGGTCGTCCTGGTTGTCTTCGGGTCCGTTGGGGTCGTGCGGCGGTTGCGTCATGACGCCCAACGTGCGACCTCGGGCCGCGCCTTCGCCACCGCCGCGCCCTGACCAGGCCGAATATTTGCCCGGCCGGGCCGGACGGTCAGTAGGTCCCGTCGGAGCCCGCGAACGCCCCGGCCAGGATCGCGATCAGCAGGATCACCCAGATCACCAGGGCGAGGTAGCCGAGGATCAGGCCGCCCATCGCCAGGCCCCGGCCGCCCTCGCCGCTGCGCTTGATCCGGCCGAGCGACATGTGGCCGAGCACGATCGCCGCGATCGAGACCGGTCCGCACAGGATCAGCCCGACGATGCCGCAGACCAGGCTGGCGATGGCCATGGTGTTGGTGGAGCCCGGCGAGGGCTGCGAGCCGTAGCCGTAGGGCGCGCCGCCGTAGGAGGACTGGTCCCCGTAGGGCGCGCTGCCGTAGCCGCCGTAGGGCGACGTGGAGGGGGGAGGCTGCGTCCCGTACGGCTGCTGGCCGTAGGGAGACTGCTCCCCGTACGGCGACTGCTCCCCGTACGAAGGCTGCTGGCCGTAGGACGGCTGGGACCCGCCCTGGAGCGGCTGCTGGCCGCCGTAGGGCGACTGGGACTCATGGCCCGACTGCTGCTCCCGGTAGGGGGAGTACGGCTGCTGCTGCTCGGACCGCGACGCGTCGGAGTCCTTGCTCAGGGAGGGCGGGGAGTCGGACGGGGGAGACCCGGAATCGCCGGGCGACCGCCACGGCTGGTCTTCGGGGTGCTCGCCCGGCTCACCGGGCGTGGGGCCGTGCGGAGGTTGACTCATGCCGACAGGATCGGCCGCAGGCCGCCCTCGCAAACCTCTCGGGCCCCGGAAATGACCGGGGTTTTCCGGCGCGGAGGGCGACCGGTGGCACTGGAGTCCCACCGGTCGCGCCCGTCACGCCGCCGGCCGCCGCGTCACAGGTTGCCGCGGGCCGCCTGCTCGCGCTCGATCGCCTCGAACAGCGCCTTGAAGTTGCCCTTGCCGAAGCCCAGCGACCCGTGCCGCTCGATCAGCTCGAAGAAGACCGTGGGCCGGTCCTGCACGGGCTTGGTGAAGATCTGGAGCAGGTAGCCGTCCTCGTCGCGGTCCACCAGGATCTTCCGCTTCTGCAGCTCCTCCACCGACACCCGGACCTCGCCGATGCGGGCGCGCAGCTCGGGGTCCTCGTAGTAGGAGTCCGGCGTGCTCAGGAACTCCACCCCGGCCGCCCGCATCTGGTCCACCGACGCCAGGATGTCGTTGGTGGCCAGCGCGATGTGCTGCACGCCGGGCCCGCCGTAGAACTCCAGGTACTCGTCGATCTGCGACTTGCGCTTGGACTCGGCGGGCTCGTTCAGCGGGAACTTGACCTTGCGGGTGCCGTCCGCGACGACCTTGGACATCAGCGCCGAGTACTCGGTGGCGATGTCGTCGCCGATGAACTCCGCCATGTCGGTGAAGCCCATGACCCGGTGGTAGAAGTCGGCCCACTCGTCCATGCGCTCGACGTTGCCCACGCAGTGGTCGATGGCCTGGAAGTAGCGCTTGGTCTTCGGCGGCTCGACGATCGGGTCGGCCTCCGCGAAGCCCGGCAGGTAGGGGCCGGAGTAGTTGGAGCGGTCGACCAGCGAGTGGCGGGTCTCGCCGTAGGTGGCGATGGCGGCGATGACGACCTTGCCGTAGTCGTCCTCCAGGACGTGCGGCTCCTCGACGCCGGTGGCGCCCTTGGCGAGGGCGTGCTTGTAGGCGGCCTCGACGTCGGGGACCTCGATGGCCAGGTCCACCACGCCGTCGCCGTGCTCGGCGATGTGGCGGCCGAGGTCGGTGCCGGCCTTCACCGGCCCGCGGAAGACGAACCGGGCGCCGCCCGACTCCAGGACGTGCACCGCTTCGTCGGGGCTGCCGTTCTCCGGGCCGCGGTAGGCCACCCGGCGCATCCCGAAAGCGGTCGAGTAGTAGTGCGCTGCCTGCTTGGCGTTGCCGACGGCGAAGACGACGGCGTCCATGCCCTTGACCGGGAACTCATCCATGCGCACATCACGACATGTCTCTGCAGTATGCGCAAGAGTAGTTCAGATCACTGGGCAATCTGTACAGTCCTACCCGGGACCGACCGGGCGCTCTGTACAGGATGACCATGGTGAGAGGCGGGTCACATGATCGACGAGCTGGACGGCCGGGTGATCGAGCTGTTCACCGCCGAGCCGCGCATCGGCGTGCTGGAGGCCTCCCGCCGGCTGGGGGTGGCGCGCGGCACGGTGCAGGCGAGGCTGGACCGGCTCGCGCGGCAGGGCGTGATCCGGGGGTACGGCCCGGAGATCGACCCGGCGGCGCTCGGCTACGGGGTGACGGCGTTCGTGACGCTGCAGATCCGCCAGGCGGGGGGCCACGACCCGGTGGTGGCGCGGCTGGCGCGGGTGCCGGAGGTGATCGAGCTGCACACCATCACCGGCGGCGGCGACATGTTGTGCCGCATCGTGGCGCGCAGCAACCAGGACCTGCAGCGGGTCATCGACGTGATCGTGGACGTGCAGGGCGTGGAGCGGGCCTCCTCGGTGATCTCCCTGGCCACCCAGATCCCGCACCGCACCCTGCCGCTGGTCCGGGCGGCCGCGCGGGCGGCGGACCGTGATGCCGACGGCCGGGCCGACGCGCGCTGACGGCCGCGCAGGCCCCCCGAGCGTGGTGATCGAATCGGCCCCGAGCACGCCGAAGGCCCGCCGCTCCGGAGAACGGCGGGCCAGACGGGTCACCGCGGCTCGTTCGGGGAAGGACGTCCGGCGGTCCGGGCGGGGCCGGGGCCGGCGGAGGCCGTCCCGCTACCTCGGTCAGCCCCCCACGTAGGGGGTGGCGTCCAGGATCTCGACGGTCATGCCGCGGCCGTTGGGCAGCGAGTAGGTGGCCTTCTCGCCCACCTTCTTGCCGTTGATGGCCGCGCCGAGCGGGGACTTGGGGGAGTAGACGTCTATCGGGGCGCCGCTCTCCTCGCGGGAGGCCAGCAGGAAGGTGACCTCCTCGTCATCGCCCTCGAAGGAGACGGTGACGGTCATGCCGGGGCCGACCACGCCCTCGGTGCGGGGGGCCTCGCCGACGCGCGCGTTCTCCAGAATGCTCTGGAGCTGCATGATGCGGCCCTCGATCTTGCCCTGTTCCTCCTTGGCCGCGTGGTAGCCGCCGTTCTCGCGCAGGTCCCCCTCCTCCCGGGCCGCCTCGATCTTCTTCGCGATCTCGGTGCGGCCCGAGCCCGACAGGTAGTCCAGCTCGTTCTTGAGCCGGTCATACGCCTCCTGGGTCAGCCAGGTGACGTTGTCAGCGCGGGTCTCGGTCACGGGTACTCCTCATCCACATGGTGCGATCATCGTCCGTCCCGGGCGGTCGGACTACACATCGACATGAAGTGCGGCCGGGTGAAACCTCTAGCCTATCCGGTGTGTGCGGGTAAAGGTTCCCTGAACGACGGGCCCGCAATCCGGCAAACGGGTTTCGGCTTCACCAGCGGTTTCGCGGTGCTGGATCGCCGCTTTCGCGGCCCTCCGGTCACACCGAGCGGCAGTCCTTGACGCGCGCTCCGGTGGCCCGCTTGGCGGTCCGCAGGGTCTCGGTCCGGGTGATCTGGGAGGTGCCGGGCGGCACGGTGATCTCGTGCGAGGCGAGGATCGCGAAGTCGGTGTCGTAGGCGTCCACCACGCAGCGCACGGTGTCGCCCTTGGACTTGGCGACCGAGTAGGTGATGCGCACCGAGTCGTCGCCGCGCACGTCCCAGGCCACCGTCTGCGACTGGATGCCCGGCGTCTGGCCGACGTTCGCCATAATGATCGCCCAGCCACCGGCCAGCACGACGGCGAGGCCGCCGATCACGATCCAGCCCAACACCCCCAGACCGCCGCCGCGGGAGGGACGGGATGGGGCCGGTGCTTCTGGGGCGCTCGTGTCCATGGCGGGGAATCTCCGTGCGGGGTGCGGACGTTGTCAGGAACAATTCTCTTCTGTCGTGGCTGATGCTCGGAACCGGGGTGCCGGGACCGCGTGTCGCCGAGCACGGCAGGTCCTGCTTGCTTGAGAGGGAGAGTCCCACGGTGCCTGAGCCCATCATCCCTGCCGACCTCGACCCGGCCGCGCCCCGCCTGCGGCTGATGGCGGTGCACGCCCACCCCGACGACGAGTCGAGCAAGGGCGCGGCGACCATGGCCCGCTACGTCGCCGAGGGCGTGGAGGTGCTGGTGGTCACCTGTACCGGCGGCGAGCGCGGCGACATCCTCAACCCGGCCATGGACCGGCCCGAGATCAAGGCCGACATCGGCAAGGTCCGCGAGCAGGAGATGGCCCGCGCCCGCGAGATCCTGGGCGTCGAGCAGACCTGGCTGGGCTTCGTGGACTCCGGCTTCCCCGAGGGCGACCCGCTGCCGCCGCTGCCGGAGGGTTGCTTCGCGCTGGAGCCGCTGGAGGCGGCCTCCGAGCCGCTGGTGCGGGCCGTGCGCGAGTTCAGGCCGCACGTGATGCTGACCTATGACGAGAAGGGCGGCTACCCCCACCCCGACCACGTCAAGTGCCACGAGGTCTCGGTGGAGGCGTTCGAGGCGGCCGGCGACCCCGACCGCTACCCCGGCACGGGCGACCCCTGGCAGCCCCTCAAGCTCTACTACCACATGACCTTCTCCAAGGAGCGCCTGGTCGCCCTGCACGAGGCCATGGAGCGGGCCGAGCTGGAGTCGCCCTACGGCGACTGGCTCAAGCGCTTCGAGGACGCGCCGGCCCCGCAGTGGGAGGTGACCACCCGCGTCCCGTGCGGCGACTTCTTCGAGACCCGCGACAAGGCGCTGCTGGCCCACGCCACCCAGATCGACCCCAACGGCTTCTGGTTCCAGTGCCCGCTGGACGTCCAGCGCGAGGCTTGGCCGACGGAGGACTACCATTTGGCCAGGTCCCTGGTCGACACCGAGCTGCCGGAGGACGATCTGTTCGCCGGCATCCGGGAGAAGGTGTCTTTGTAGTGCTGCCATTCGCCGTACCGCTCGATCTGCCCCTCAACGACGACACGGTCACGCCGGGCTTCCTCGGCTTCGGCGTGTTCCTCGCCCTGCTGGTCGCGCTGGTCTTCCTCATCCGCTCCATGAACAAGCAGATGCGCAAGATCCAGGCGCCCCGCGAGGCCGACCTCAAGCAGCAGGAGTGGGAACGCGCCCAGGCCGCCAAGGAGGCGAAGAAGGCCGACACCGCCGCCTCCGGTGGTGACGACCCGACCGTCGGCTGACCGGGCGCCCGAGCCGTGCCGGAAACGGCCTGAGCCCCCCGTACGCACGCCGTACGGGGGGTCGCGGCCGTCCGGACCCGGCGCGCTCAGGCCTTGCCGTGGTCCCAGCTGACGACCCGGTCGGGCTCCATGACGATCAGGACGCGCTTGGACATCGCCAGCCGGACGCCCTCGGCGAACTCCGGGTCGACCGGGTCGCCGACCTCCGGCACGGGCAGCCCCGCCATGCGCGAGCCGACCACCACGCCGACCTTCAGCAGCTCGTCGGGGTCCTCGACCACCAGGCCCCGGCCGTACAGGGCGACGCCGCGCAGCTCGGCGTACTCCACCCCGTCCTCCACCAGGCAGGTCATCACCGGGTTGCGGCGCAGGTTCAGCACCTTCTGGGACGTCTTGTAGGTGGTGAAGGCGATCCTGCCGTCGAGCAGCGCGTAGAACATCGTCACCAGGTGCGGCTCGCCCTCCTTGCCGATGGTGGCGACCTGCACCTTGTAGTTGGCGGCCAGGAACCCGGCGGTCTCCTGGGGGGTCATCTTGATCTTCTCGCGCTTGCTGGCGGCCACGGGGGCTCCTCGAAGGTCGGAGGCGACGACGCGGCCAGGATAAACAAGCGCTTATTTCGGCTGCGCACCGGCACCATGGGGAGATGTCCACACGTGATCTCCTGGTGCTCGGGTCCGCCAGCGCGGTGCCGACCAGGAACCGCAACCACAACGGCTACCTGCTGCGCTTCGACGGCCGGGGCCTGCTGTTCGACCCGGGCGAGGGCACGCAGCGGCAGCTGGTCAGGGCCGGGGCCGCCGCCAACGACGTGCACTGGATCTGCGTGACCCACTTCCACGGCGACCACTGCCTGGGCGTGCCGGGCATGGTGCAGCGCATCGCCCGCGACGGCGTCGCGCACCGGGTGGACGCGGCCTTCCCGGCCAGCGGCTCGGTCTACTGGGAGCGGCTGCGGCACGCCACGGCCTTCCACGACACCGACGTGATCCACGAGCACCCGCTGTCGGGGGAGGCGATGGAGGTCGACACCGGCGACGCGCCGTTCTCGCTGGTCGCGCGCCGCCTGTCGCACCCGGTGGAGGCGTACGGGTACCGGCTGGCCGAGCCGGACGGGGTGACGATGCTGCCCGCCGAGCTGGCCCGGCGCGGGGTGCGCGGGCCGCTGGTCCGCAGGCTGCAGGAGGAGGGCCGGGTCACCGCGCCGGACGGCGCGGCCGTCACCCTCGCAGAGTGCAGCGTGCCGAGGCCCGGCCAGAAGGTCGCCTTCATCATGGACACCCGGATGTGCGACGCGGTGCCGGAGCTGGCCGACGGCGCGGACATGCTGATCATCGAGTCCACGTTCCTGGACGAGGAGGTCGAGCTGGCCACCGCGTACGGGCACCTGACGGCCGGACAAGCGGGCCGGGTCGCGGCCGGGGCGGGGGCGCGGCTGCTGGTGCTGACGCACTTCTCCGAGCGCTACCGGGAGGAGGACGAGCCGCGCTTCGTGGAGCAGGCCGCCGCCGCGTTCGGCGGGGAGATCGTGCTCGTGCACGACCTGGACCGCATCCCGCTGCCGGCCCGCCGCAGGGACTGAGGGCCCAAGCCGGGGGACCGCGGCGGCCGCCGGGCCTCGAACGTAGCAAGATGGGCCATGTGCGGCAGAACCACCTCTGTCGTGGTCACTCCGCTCCGGGGTGGGGGAGCATGTACGTGGACCGGGTACGCGTCTAGCGCGCACCGCGCCGAACAGGGGGAATCCGCAATGACCGTGCAGGACGTGGACGTCGTCGTCATCGGCCTGGGACCGGGCGGGGAGAACGCCGCCGGGCTGCTGGCCGACGCCGGGCTCGCGGTGGTCGGCGTCGAGGCCCGGCTGGTGGGCGGCGAGTGCCCCTACTACGCGTGCGTGCCCACCAAGATGATGGTGCGGGCCGCCGAGCTGCTGGCGGACGGGCGGCGCATCCCCGGCATGGCGGGCGACGCGACCGTGCGGGCCGACTGGGGCCCGGTCGCCGCCCGCATCCGCGACGAGGCCACCGCCGACTGGGACGACAAGGCCGCGGTGGACCGGCTCACCGGCCGCGGCGCGACCGTCGTGCGCGGCCGGGGCCGCATCACCGCGCCCGGCGAGGTCACCGTCGGCGAGCAGGTGTTCCGGGCCCGGCGCGGCATCCTGATCAACACCGGCACCGAGCCGGCCGTGCCGCCCGTCGACGGGCTGGAGGGCCTGCCCTACTGGACCAACCGCGAGGCCGTGCGCGCCGAACGGGCCCCGGAGTCGCTGGCGGTGCTGGGCGGCGGCGTGGTCGGCGTCGAGCTGGCGCAGGTCTTCGCCCGGTTCGGCACCCGCGTCACCATCGTGCAGCACGGCGACCGGCTGATCGAGCGCGAGGAGCCCGCGGCGAGCGAGCTGCTCGAAAAGGTCTTCGAGCGCGAGGGCATCGCGGTCCGCACCGGCGTGAAGGTCGCCGGGGCCTCCTACGCGGACGGCGCGTTCACCCTGGACCTCGGCGGCGAGAGGCTGTCGGCCGAGAAGCTGCTGGTCGCCACCGGCCGCCGCACCAACCTCAAGGGCCTCGGCCTGGACGTGCTCGGCCTGGACGACGGCGCCCGTGCCCTGGAGGTGGACGACCGGCTGCGCGCCGCCGACGGCGTGTGGGCGGTCGGCGACGTCACCGGCAAGGGCGCGTTCACCCACGTGTCGATGTACCAGTCGGCGATCGCGGTCCGCGACATCCTCGGCGAGGACGGCCCGCCCGCGTCCTACCACGCGGTGCCCCGGGTCACCTTCACCGATCCGGAGATCGGCGTCGTCGGCATGATCGAGTCCGAGGCGCGCGACAAGGGCCTGGCCGTGCGGACCGGCACCGCCCAGATCCCCGACTCCACCCGCGGCTTCATCCACAAGGTCGGCAACGACGGCTTCATCAAGCTGGTCGAGGACGCCGACCGGGGCGTGCTGGTCGGCGCGACGGTGATGGGCCCGGCCGGCGGGGAGGTCCTGGGCGCCCTGTCGGTGGCCGTGCACGCCGAGGTCCCGGTGGCGTCGCTCCGGCAGCTCATCACCGCATATCCGACCTTCCACCGCGCGATCGAGTCCGCGCTGGCGGATCTGGGCTCCGCCGGGAAGTGAGCCGCGCCCCGCATCGGGCAGGATCGGGTACATGAACCGCCTCAAGGACGCCACCAGCCCGTACCTCCTCCAGCACGCCGACAACCCGGTGGACTGGTGGGAGTGGAGTCCGGAGGCGTTCGCCGAGGCGCGCCGCCGCGACGTCCCGGTCCTGCTGTCGGTGGGGTACGCGGCCTGCCACTGGTGCCACGTCATGGCGCACCAGTCGTTCGAGGACGGCCCCACCGCCGAGTTGATGAACCGGCTGTTCGTCAACATCAAGGTGGACCGCGAGGAGCGGCCCGACATCGACGCCGTCTACATGGAGGCGACCCAGGCCATGACGGGCCAGGGCGGCTGGCCCATGACGGTGTTCATGACGCCGGACGGCCACCCGTTCTACTGCGGCACCTACTTCCCGCGCCCCCAGTTCCAGGCGCTGCTCCAGGCCGTGGACAAGGCGTGGCGCGAGCAGCGGGACGAGGTCACCGGCCAGGGGCAGCAGGTCGTCGAGGCGCTGTCCTCGCGCGCGCCCGAGATGGGCGGCTCCCAGCCTCCGGGGGACGAGCAGCTCGGGCACGCCGTGCAGGCCCTGGCGCGCAGCTACGACGTGGCGCGCGGCGGGTTCGGCGGCGCGCCCAAGTTCCCGCCGTCCATGGCGCTGGAGTTCCTGCTCCGCCACCACGCGCGCACGCAGGACGCCGAGGCGCTCGCCATGGCGGGCCACACGCTGGAGGCGATGGCGCGCGGCGGCATGTACGACCAGCTCGGCGGCGGCTTCGCGCGCTACTCGGTGGACGACGCCTGGGTGGTGCCGCACTTCGAGAAGATGCTCTACGACAACGCCCTGCTGGCCCGCGTCTACGCGCACTGGTGGCGGCTCACCGGCACGCCGCTCGCGCGCCGCGTCGCCCTGGAGACCTGCGACTGGATGCTGCACGACCTGCGCACCCCGCAGAACGGGCTCGCCTCCGCGCTGGACGCCGACAGCGAGGGCGTCGAGGGCAAGTACTACGTGTGGACGCCCGAGCAGCTCCGCGAGGTGCTCGGCGAGGAGGACGGCGGCTACGCGGCCGGGCTGTTCGAGGTCACCGGCACCTTCGAGCACGGCACCTCGGTCCTGCAGCTGCTGCGCGACCCCGACGACGCCGAGCGGTACGACCGGGTGCGGCGCACGCTGCTGGCCGCCCGCGAGGAGCGCGTCCCGCCCGCCCGCGACGACAAGGTGGTCGCGGCCTGGAACGGCCTGGCGATCGCGGCGCTGGCCGAGTGCGGCGCGCTGCTGGACCGGCCGGATCTGGTCACCGCCGCCCGCGAGATCGCCCGCCTGGTGATCGACCTGCACGTGCGCGACGGCCGGCTGGTGCGCACCTCCCGCGACGGCGCGGCCGGGAGCAACGCGGGCGTGCTGGAGGACTACGCCGACGTCGCCGAGGGCCTGCTGGCGCTGCACGCGGTCACCGGCGACGCCGAGTACGTCGCGGTCGCCGGGACGCTGCTCGACACCGTGCTGGACCGGTTCGGCGACGGGCAGGGCGGCTTCTACGACACCGCCGACGACGCCGAGCGGCTGTTCCGGCGGCCCCAGGACCCCACCGACAACGCCACCCCGTCCGGCCAGTTCGCCGCCGCCGGGGCGCTGCTGTCCTACGCCGCGCTGACCGGCTCGCAGCGGCACCGCGACGCCGCGGCCGAGGCGCTGTCCCCGGCGGGCCTGCTGGCCGAGAAGCACGCCCGCTTCGCCGGATGGGGGCTGGCCGTCGCCGAGGCGCACCTGGCCGGGCCGCTGGAGGTCGCGGTCGTGGGCGATCCCGGCGACGAGCGCACCCGCGCCCTGCACCAGACGGCGCTGATGTCGGTGTCGCCCGGCGCGGTGGTCAGCGCCGGCGCCCCCGGCTCGGACGCCAGTCCGCTGCTGGCCGGGCGCGGGCTGGTGGACGGGGCGCCCGCCGCCTACGTCTGCCGGGGCTTCACCTGCCGCCTGCCGGTCACGACCCCGGCCGACCTCGGCGCCGAACTGCGCGGCTGACCGGTACGCCGGGACCAGGTCAATTGGACCGTTGGTCCACTTTGTGGCAACGTGACCTTGATCTCGTCAACGCCAGGTGTTACCACTTGGTAGCAGAGACGGGGCTGACGGAACGCGGCCACCGGGACCAGGGTGGCGGGGCGTGCCCCGGGTATCTGGACGGTGGCCGCGCTCACGGGTCATAGTCGTGGATGCCGCCCGCCGGGCGCGGGCGGCCCGGACGCGGGCGCAAGGACAGGGGAGTGTTGCCGTGCGTAAGCCGAACCGCCGGGTTCTGCCAATGATCATCGGCGTTTCGGCGATGACGACGCTCGCCGCCAACATCGCGGTGGTGGTCGCCTTCGACCACGGCGACGCGCCCGCGCCGTCGCCGCAGTCGCAGGCGCAGCGCTTCGTGGCCGCCTCCGGCAGCTCGTCGCTGTCGCCCTCGGCGGTCGCCCCGCTCGGCAGGCGCCTCACCCCGCACGTGCTGGTCGCCGCGCCCGCCACGCTGCCCGCCGACGCCGTCGAGAAGGTCCGCCGGCTCAAGGGCGTGCAGGGCGTCGAGGTCGTGGACGCCGCGCAGGCGATGGTCTCGGGCAAGCGCGTCGGCCTGCTGGGCGTGGACCCCTCCACCTTCCGCAACTACACCCCCAAGCCCACCGCGCAGGCCGACGACCTGTGGCGCAACATCGCCGGCGGCGACGTCGCGGTCTCGTTCACCATGGGCAGCGACGGCGGCGTGCAGCTCGGCAGCCAGGTCCCGGTCGGCGGCAAGGGCGGCCGCCAGACCCAGCTGCGCGTCGGCGCCTACGCCACCATGGGCATCAGCGACGTCGACGCGGTGATCTCCCGCGGCAACGCGCAGGCGCTCGGGATGCCGACCGGCAACGCGCTGCTGGTCAGCGTGCCCAAGGCCAAGCCGGCCGCCTTCATCAAGGGCCTGCGCAAGGTGCTGCCCAAGCAGGCGCGGGCCGTGGAGGTGAACCCGCAGATCGACGTGCCGTCGGTCGGCAAGCTGCCGCAGGCCAACGGCCGGGTCATGACGGCCCAGCAGGTCCAGACGGTGATCAAGGCGGCCTACACCCGGCTCGGCTGGCCGTACGTGTGGGGCGGCGAGTCGGAGTCCGAGGGCGGCTACGACTGCTCGGGCCTGATGCAGTACGCCTTCGCGCGCGCCGGGATCAAGCTGCCCCGGGTCGCCGCCGACCAGGCCCGCACCGGCTGGGTGGTCCCCTACGCCAAGGCGCAGCCGGGCGACATGCTGATCTGGGCCAACGACCCGACCGCGCCGGGCTACATCTCGCACATCGCGCTGTACCTGGGCGGCGGCAAGATGATCGCCGCGCCGCGCCGGGGCACGGTGGTGCAGGTCCAGAACGTCTACACGCGCAACATGAAGGGCGCGGTGCGGGTCAACCCGATCCAGGCCGCCCGCACCCCGGGGTAGGGCTCACAGCGGCAGCCCCGCCTCCAGGAACTCCAGGTTGCGGTCCAGCAGCTCCGCCAGGTCCTGCGCGCCGCCGCCTTCCTGCCAGGTGTACATCGCCGCTTGGAGCACCCCGACGACCGCCCACGCGAACGCCTGCACGCGCGGGTCGGTGACGTCCCGGCCGCTGCGCTCGGCGAAGATCTCGGCCAGCACGCGCATCGTGCCCTCGCGCAGCGCCTGGTGCATCCGGGCCTGCACGGCGGGGACCTCCGTGATCAGCCGTATCCGCGTCCCGATCGTGTCCAGGTCGGCCCGGACGAAGTAGGGGAGCACCTCGCGCAGCGCGGCCCGCAGCGCCGCCAGCGGGGCCAGCTCCGGCGGCTGGGCGCGCAGCCGCTCCTCGATCACCGGGTCGTACTCGTCGTTGAGGATCAGGTCTTCCTTGGTGGGGAAGTAGCGGAAGAACGTGCTGGGCGACACCTCGGCCGCCGCCGCGATCTGCTCCACGGTCGTGGCGTCGTAGCCCCGGGTGGTGAACAGCCGCAGGGCGTGGTCCTGGATCGCCCTGCGGGTCCTCAGCTTCTTGCGCTCGCGCAGCGGCAGGTGGTGGAGGGGGTCGTCCAGCCGGTCGGCCGCGGTCTGCTCAGGAAGCGACGTGCTCATGGTCCGATTCTGCGGCATCGGCGGGGGCCGGTGCGCGCTCCGGGGGCACGGCGGGCATGAAGACCCACAGCAGCAGCCCGGCGACGAAGGTCGCCAGCGCGCAGAGCGCCAGCGCCGCGTCCATCCCCGACACGTAGGCGTCGCGCGCCGACGCCAGCAGCGCCGGGTCGCCCAGCTCGGCCGCCACCGACGCCGCGCCGCCGATCGAGTCGCGCGCCAGGCCGGCCGCCTTCTCCGGGAGGCCGCCGACGGCGACCTGGTCGCGGTAGACCGACGAGACCAGGCTGCCGAGCCCCGCCACGCCCAGCGCGGCGGCGGTCTGCCGCAGGGTCTGCACCAGGCCCGAGCCGCGTCCGGCCTGACCGTCGGGCAGCCGCGACAGGACCACGTCCATGGCGGGCACCATCGTCAGGCCGATGCCGAGGCCCAGCACCGCCAGCCAGGCGGCGGTGAAGCCGTAGGGGTCGCCCGTGCCGGTGGACGCGCCGACGCCGAGGCCGGCGGTCAGCGCCAGCAGCCCCGTCCCCATCACCGGCTTGGCGCCGGTGCGCGGCACGAGCCGGTCGGTCAGCAGCCCGCCCGCCATCAGCCCCGTCAGCATGGGGATCAGCCGCAGCCCGGTGCCGAACGCGTCGTGCCCGCGCACGACCTGGAGGTACTGCGGCAGCACGAACAGCGCCCCGGCCATCACCAGCGTGCAGACCATCCCGACCGCCATCGCCCACACGAACACCCGGTCGCGGAAGAGCGCCAGGTCCATCAGCGGCTCGGCGGCCCGCGCCTCCCACCGCACGAGGGCCGCCAGCAGCGCCAGGCCGCCCAGGACCGCGCCCAGCGTCAGCGGGTCGGCCCAGCCGCGCACCGGCCCCTCGATCACGCCGTAGACCAGCGCGGCGAGCCCCGCCATCGACAGCGCCGCGCCCGGCACGTCGATGCGCGGCGCGGCCGGGTCGCGCGACTCCGGCAGCAGGAACGCGACCGCGAGGCCGCCCAGCACCACCACCGGCACGTTGACCAGGAAGATCGAGCCCCACCAGAAGTGCTCCAGCAGCCAGCCGCCCAGCAGCGGCCCGAGCGGCAGGCCCAGCGCCATCGACGCCGACCAGACCGCGACCGCGCGGGTGCGCTCGTGCGGCGGGAAGATCGCGGGGAGCAGCGACATCGACAGCGGCAGCACGATCGCCGCGCCGAGGCCCATGCAGGTGCGGGCCGCGATCACGCCGGTGGTGCCGTCGGCCAGCGCGCCGCCCAGCGAGGCCGCCCCGAACAGCGCGAGGCCCGCCAGCAGCAGCCTCTTGCGGCCGAACCGGTCGCCCAAGAGCCCCGCGGGCATCAGCAGCGCCGCGAAGACCAGGATGTAGGAGTCCACGATCCACTGCAGCGCGCTCGTGCCCGCGCGCAGCTCGGCCGAGAGCGTGGGCAGCGCCACGTTCAGGATCGTCAGATCGAAGCCCAGCGCCAGCAGGGCCAGCGCCAGCGCGCCCAGCCCCCACCACCGCCGCGGGTCCGGAGTGTGCATGGAAGTCACCTCTTTAAGAGAGTAGCTATCAAATGGAAGTAACTCTCAAAAGATGGTGACTGTCAATGTGAAGCGGGTGCTCGACCGGTACCAGGTGGAGATGTAATTTTGATTACATGACTACGAGCGAAGCGGTGGAGGAGCTGCGCGGCTGGTTCTCCGGCCGCCTCCCGGACGGCTGGTTCACCGGCGCGCCCGAGATCGTGCTCGACCGCGAGGAGGTCACCGTGCTCGGCGAGCTGGCCGAGCCGGCCGCCGCCGCCGAGGAGCGCTCGGAGGCCGAGCGCGCCGCCCTGCTGGACGGGCACATCGGCCGGTTCCGCGAGGGCACGCGCGACCAGCGCATCGCGATCGCGCGGGAGGCCGAGCACCGCTTCGGCCACAAGGTGTCGTGGGGGGTGTCCTGCGGTGGCCGGCAGGAGATGTTCACCACGCTCTCGGTGCCGGTGATGACCCGGCTGCGCCAGCCCGAGCGCCGGGTGCTGGACACCCTGGTCGAGGCCGGGGTGGCGCGCAGCCGCAGCGACGCGCTGGCCTGGTGCGTGCGGCTGGTCGGCAAGAACACCGACGAGTGGCTGGGCGAGCTGCGCAGCGCCCTGGAGCACGTCGAGCGCGCCCGCGCGGCCGGCCCCACCGCCTGACCGCGCCCGCCGCCGCGCCCGCGCGGGGGACCGCGCTGGAGGCCGCGCGATTCCTTACCCGATCCCGGGGTCCGCAAGGTGTGATCATGGGGATGGCCTGCCCTAACCTGCCTTCTGAGGTGGCGTTGCCAGTGGCCGGCGCACGACCGCCGCGCCGGCCGGAGGGCAGGATCGCGCGGCCGGAGGGGCGGAGAGGGGCGTGGGCAGACTTCGCTGTCTGGACGGGACATCGCTGGCGGTGGTCCCGGTGCCGTCGCGCGACCGCGGCGGCGTCCCGTTCGAGGTGACGCTGGAATTGCGGCGCGACGGCGACTCCTTCGGCGCCGTGGGCGAGCGCTGCGGCTACTTCCTGGCCGGGCTCGCCGAGCGCGTGGCGGCCGCCCGCGCCGAGGACTCCCCGCAGGCGGCCCGCTGGCCCGACCCCGACGACCGCTTCCCCGACCCCCGCACCGGCCCCCGGCCCGAGCAGGCGCGCGAACCCGAGCTGTTCGCCTTCCGCTACCGCGACCGCGGTGACCTGGCCAGCACCGGGGAACTGCGCTGCACGTTGCGCACCTCCTCGACCTGGGTCGGCCCGCCGGAGGCCGACCGCGCCGCCGACGGCCGCTGGCGGGTCGCCCGGCGCGCGGTGATCGACGCGTGGGGCGCCGGCGGCCGGGGCGTGCGCGCGGTGCTGACCTCCGCCGAGCTCGCCCGCTTCCTGGGCGACCTGCTGGCCGAGGCCGAGCGCGCCGGGGCCAGCTACCGGGACCTGCTGAGCCGCCCGCCGGGCTGAGCGGCGGCCCCATCCGGACGGCCGGGCGCGGCCGCCGCGGTGGGACGACTCTCCCGAGCGGGCCATAATTGAGCGTCGTTCTCCTCAGGAACGGACGCTCGAAGGGATGCCCACTATGCCCAAGATGGGGGACCGGGCGCGCCGGGACCCGTCCGGCGACGGCAAGCTCGTCTCGGCGATCCGGCGCAGCAAGCCGTACGGGATCGTCCGCGACGCCGCCTACCGGATGTACGAGCGGCGGGTCGAGGTGTCGCTGCCCACCGACATCACCCCCAGGCACGTCGGGGTGATCTTGGACGGCAACCGGCGCTGGGCCCGCTCGATGGGCATCAGCGACGTCAACACCGGCCACCGGCGCGGCGCCGACAAGATCTCCGAACTGCTCCAGTGGAGCGCCGAGGCGGGGGTGGAGGTGGTCACGCTGTGGCTGCTGTCCACCGACAACCTCAACCGGCCCGCCAAGGAGCTGGACCCGCTGCTGGAGATCATCGAGAACACCGTGGCGGGGCTGGCGGCCGACGGCTACCACGTCAAGCCGGTCGGCGCGCTGGACCTGCTCCCCGACAAAACCGCACGTGTCCTTAAAGATGCCGCAGAAGCAACATCTGGCGCCCCCGGCCTGATTGTGAACGTCGCCGTTGGGTATGGAGGTAGGCGTGAGATCGCTGATGCGGTGCGCTCTCTGCTCATCGAGCAGGCGGGCAAAGGCACCAGCATCGAGGAACTCGCCGAGATCCTCGAGGTGGAGCACATCGCCGAGCATCTCTACACGCGCGGCCAACCGGACCCCGACCTGGTCATCAGGACCTCCGGGGAGCAACGTCTGTCCGGCTTCATGCTCTGGCAGAGCGTGCACACGGAGTTCTACTTCTGCGAGGTCCACTGGCCGGACTTCCGCAAGGTGGACTTCCTGCGGGCACTGCGTTCCTACGCCGCGCGCCATCGGCGCTTCGGTTCCTGAGGGCCCACGCCCCGCCACCGCCTCCGGCCGTCCCCGTCCCCGCCTCCGGGGCCGCGGCCGCACGGAGGCGGACCGCCGCGCCACCAGTTCCCCCATAGTCAGGGAGATCGAGTGGCCACAACCTCTCCGCGCCGTCCGCAGTCCGGGCCCTCCACCGGGTCCGCCGACACAGGGCGGCGCACCTACGTCCTCGACACCAGCGTCCTGCTCGCCGACCCGGGGGCGATGACCCGGTTCGCCGAGCACGAGGTCGTACTCCCCATCGTCGTCATCTCCGAACTGGAGGCCAAGCGCCACCACCCGGAGCTCGGCTACTTCGCCCGCCAGGCCCTGCGCATGCTGGACGACCTGCGCCTGGAGCACGGGAGGCTGGACGAGGCGCTGCCGCTCGGCGAGCTCGGCGGCACCCTGCGCGTCGAGCTCAACCACTCCGACCCCAGCGTGCTGCCCGACGGCTTCCGGCTGGGCGACAACGACACCCGCATCCTGTCGGTGGCCAGCTGGCTCGCCCAGGAGGGCCGGGACGTGGTGCTGGTGTCCAAGGACCTGCCGATGCGCGTCAAGGCGTCGGCGGTGGGGCTGGCGGCCGAGGAGTACCGGGCCGAGCTCGCGGTCGTGGAGTCCGGCTGGACGGGGATGCGCGAGCTGGAGCTGGGCGGCGGCCAGGTCGAGGAGCTGTACGAGTCGGGCGTCGCCGACCTGGAGGAGGCCCGCGGGCTGCCCTGCCACACCGGGCTGCGGCTGCTGTCGGAGCGCGGCTCGGCGCTCGGGCGCGTGCAGCCCGACAAGTCGGTGCGGCTGGTGCGCGGCGACCGCGAGGTGTTCGGGCTGCGCGGCCGCTCGGCCGAGCAGCGCGTCGCCCTCGACATCCTCATGGACGACGAGATCGGCATCGTCTCGCTCGGCGGGCGCGCCGGCACCGGCAAGTCGGCGCTGGCGCTGTGCGCGGGCCTGGAGGCCGTCCTGGAGCGCCGCAGGCACCGCAAGGTGGTGGTGTTCCGGCCGCTGTACGCCGTCGGCGGCCAGGAGCTCGGCTACCTGCCCGGCTCGGAGAACGAGAAGATGTCGCCGTGGGCGCAGGCGGTCTACGACACTCTGTCGGCGGTGACCACTCCGGAGGTCATCGACGAGGTGCTGGACCGCGGGATGCTGGAGGTGCTGCCGCTCACCCACATCCGGGGCCGCTCGCTGCACGACGCGTTCGTGATCGTGGACGAGGCGCAGTCCCTGGAGCGCGGGGTGCTGCTGACGGTGCTGTCGCGCATCGGCGCGGGCTCGCGGGTGGTGCTCACCCACGACGTGGCGCAGCGCGACAACCTGCGGGTGGGCCGGCACGACGGCGTCGCCGCCGTCGTGGAACGGTTGAAAGGCCACCCGCTGTTCGCGCACGTGACGCTGACCCGCTCCGAGCGCTCGCCGATCGCGGCGCTGGTGACCGACATGCTGGGCGACGTGACCGGGTGAGCCCCGGCTGAGAGTCGCCCCCGACGGGGCGAACGGCGCCGAAGGTGACGCCCCGGACGGTCCGCGGACCGTCCGGGGCGTTCCGCTGTGCGCACGATTCCGGTACAGAGAGTGATCAATAAACATCACCCTGTGCAATTGTGATGAAGGTCACACAACCTAACGCGAACATAAGGATTCCCAGCTCTCATCGCTGTTTCGGCGTCGTTCACCCCGAGTTGACAACGGCACCGCCAAGAGCATTCGTCTCGATTTGGTTGCGGAGCATCCCGGCGGTTCGGGCATTGTGTGTCCCCGTAAGCACCCCCGAGTGGGGCAAATCCGGATGAGCCGCCCTGATCGTCTCGCCGGTGCCGCACCGCTCCGGGGCCGGGAGCCGCCCTCAGCCGGGCGGCCGCCCGGCCGGGGGTGAAGGCACCTCGTGCGCGTGCCCATGCGCGTGCGACCGTCGGAAGGACCGCCTTGGTCGGAGACTCGCAGGGGTCCCGTGGGCGAGACGATCGACAGGACTTCGGTCCCCAGGAGCCCGCTCGGGCCCCGTTCGGCCCCGTGGCCGAGGAGGACGTCAAGGTCGCCGGCGCCTCGTTCGCCGGACGCCCCGGCGACGCCGCGGCCCGCTCCGGCGACACCGCCGGGCTGGAGCCGATCGGCACCGGCCCCGCGCCGATGCCCGGCGCCGACCCGATGGGGCCGCGCGAGGAACTGACCGGCGCCCCCGTCCGCCCCGCCCGTTCCGGCGGGCGCACCGGCCTGAAGATCGCGGCGGTCGCCGCGGGCGCGGCCGTGGTGGTCGGCGGCGGAGCCGTCGCCGCCTTCGCCCTCACCGGCGACTCCAAGCCCGCCGCCGCCGACGCCAAGAAGGACGCCGGCGTCTCCCAGCCCCTGGCCGACGCCGCCGTCGTGGCCCCCGACCCCAAGGTCGTGGAGGCCCAGCGGCACAAGCTGGCCATCGAGCGCGCCTCGCGCGCCGCCCGCGGCAAGGCCAAGGCCCCGTCCCTGCTCCCCAAGGGCGAGCCGATCCCCACCAAGAAGCCCGAGGACGACAAGGACAAGGGCGACACCGGCGGCGGCAGCGGCGGCGGAGGCGGCGCGGGCGCCGACCCGGTGCCGGCCGGGCAGGCCCAGCAGATCGCCAAGTCGATGCTGTCGAGCTACGGCTTCGGCGGCAGCGGCCAGTTCGCCTGCCTGGTCAAGCTGTGGAACAAGGAGAGCGGCTGGCGCACCAACGCCGACAACCCTTCCTCCGACGCCTACGGCATCCCGCAGGCCAACCCCGGCTCCAAGATGGCCAGCGCCGGCTCCGACTGGCGCACCAGCGCCCGCACCCAGATCAAGTGGGGGCTCGGCTACATCAAGGGCCGCTACGGCACCCCGTGCGGCGCCTGGTCGCACTCGCAGTCGGTCGGCTGGTACTAGCCCGACCCACCCTCTGAGACTCCGGGCGGCCGGTGCGCGCACCGCGTCCGCCCGGTGAGGACGGCCCGTCCTCGCCGCGCACGGTCCCCGGCCGCGCGCGCTGAACGAAGCCGCGACGACGCGGCCGGCCTCACCAAGGCCCACAACGGCCCGGCGCATCCAGCCGCCTGGCCCGTATCCCCGGCGGGGGCGCATCCCATGCGCGCCCACCGCCCCCCACCTCGCCATCCGCGCAGCGCCTCGCCCCCGGCGGGCCCCTGCGCGCCGCGTCCCCGACGCGGCAGGCGCCCGGTCGTCCCGCAGCCCGATCGCGGGACCGCGCCGCACGAGGTGATCCCATCCGCTGGGCCGACCGGCCGCCCGGCACGTTGAAAGGTTCGTTTTGGTCCGCAAGCCCCTCCGGCGCTCCGCCACCCTGGTCCTCGCCGCCACCCTGTCCCTGGGCGTCGTCGCCGAGACCGTCCCGGCCCAGGCGGCCGCCCCCGCGGCGGCCCAGGCCGCCGCGCCCACCCAGGTGACCGCGGCGAAGGCCAAGAAGAAGCCGACCCGCGCGCAGCGCAACAAGGCGCTGGCCAAGCCGCTGGTCGCCAAGCGCGGCTGGTCCAAGCGCCAGTACAAGTGCCTGGTGAAGCTCTGGAACCGCGAGAGCCACTGGAACCACAAGGCGCGCAACCGCTCCTCGGGCGCCTACGGCATCCCCCAGGCGATGCCCGGCCGCAAGATGCGCTCGGCCGGCAAGGACTGGCGCACCAACCCCCGCACCCAGATCAAGTGGGGACTGAAGTACATCAAGGGCCGGTACAAGACGCCGTGCCGCGCCCTCGGCCACTCCAACAGCCGGGGCTGGTACTAAGCACCGCGCAACGGGGCGTACCGCACGGGGCGCTCCGCGCACCAGGCCCGGTAATCGGGTGAGATGCGGCGAACGTCCGTTGTCGCCGGCGAAGGGGCGGGCTCCGGCCCGCCCCTTTTGTCCGCCCGCCGGGTCACCGCGGGCCAATAGGTCGGCAAAGGCCCGTCGCGGGAGCGCGGAATCAGCCGCCCGGCGGGTCCCGGACGGGTGAACGCTACTGCGCGTGTCGACTTTCATCCGTACCGGACTCCGCGCCGCCGCCCTGGGCGCCGCGACCACGCTGGTGGTCGCGCCCATGACGACGGCGCCCGTGGCGGCGACCCCGGACGAGGGCGTGCGGCTCGCCGCCGCGTCCCGCCCGGACGCGCACCGCGAGCGCCGGAAACCGAAGCTGACCGAGATCCGCGCCCGCGAGCTCGACCGCGGTTCGCGCAACAAGCTCATCGCCAAGGAGATGATGGCGCGGCTCCAGTGGCGCTCGGGGCGGCAGTTCCGCTGCCTGGAGCGGCTCTGGGCCCAGGAGAGCGGCTGGAACGAGCGCGCCCACAACGGCGCCACCGGCGCCCACGGCATCCCGCAGGCGATGCCGGGGGCCAAGATGGGCAGCGCCGGCCCGAACTGGCGCTCCGACCCCAGGACGCAGATCCGCTGGGGCCTGCGCTACATCAAGTACCGCCACGGCACGCCCTGCGGCGCCTGGGGCCACTTCCGGGCCACCGGCTGGTACTGAGGGGCCGCGCCCGCGCCGCGGCCCCTGGCGGCGGTCTGCGGGAGGCGGGCCTCCCGGGTCAGCGGTCGTGGTTGGTCATCGACAGCACGTCCAGCGCGGCGTCCAGCTGCTCCTCGGTGAGCCTGCCGTCGGCCACGTAGCCGCGCTCCAGGACCACCTGCCGGATCGTCTTGCGCTCCCGCAGGGCCTGCTTGGCCACCTTGGCGGCCTCCTCGTAGCCGATGTAGCGGTTGAGGGGCGTCACGATGGAGGGGGAGGACTCGGCGTACTCGCGGGCCCGCTCCACGTCGGCCTCCACGCCGTCGACCACCCGGTCGGCCAGCAGCCGCGACACGTTGGCCAGCAGCGTGATCGACTCCAGCACGTTGCGGGCCAGCATCGGCAGCATCACGTTCAGCTCGAAGTTGCCCGCCGCGCCGCCGAAGGCGATGGCCGCGTCGTTGCCGATCACCTGCGCGGCCACCTGGGCGACCGCCTCGGGGATCACCGGGTTGACCTTGCCCGGCATGATGGAGGACCCGGGCTGCAGGTCGGGCAGCCGCAGCTCGGCGAGGCCGGCCCGCGGCCCCGAGCCCATCCAGCGCAGGTCGTTGGCGATCTTGGTGAGGCTCACCGCGACGGTCTTGAGCGCGCCGGAGGCCTCCACCAGGCCGTCGCGCGCGCCCTGGGCCTCGAAGTGGTCGCGCGCCTCGGTCAGCGGCAGCCCGGTGCGGTTCGCGATCTCCTCGATGACGCGGGCGGCGAAGCCGGGCGGGGTGTTGATGCCGGTGCCGACCGCGGTGCCGCCGAGCGGCAGCTCGGCGAGCCGCGGCAGCACCGACTCCAGCCGCTCGGCGCCGTAGCGGACCTGCGCGGCGTAGCCGCCGAACTCCTGGCCGAGGGTGACCGGGGTGGCGTCCATCAGGTGGGTGCGGCCCGACTTCACCACGGTCGCGAACTCGGCCGCCTTGCGCTCCAGCGCGGCCTCCAGGTGCCGCAGCGCCGGGACCAGGTCGTTGATCACCGAGCCGGTGGCCGCGATGTGGATGGAGGAGGGGAACACGTCGTTGGACGACTGCGAGGCGTTGACGTGGTCGTTGGGGTGCACCGGGCGGCCCAGCCGCTCCTGCGCGAGCGTCGCCACGACCTCGTTGGCGTTCATGTTGGAGGAGGTGCCCGAGCCGGTCTGGAACACGTCGATGGGGAACTGGTCGTCCCACCGGCCGGCCGCGACCTCCAGGGCCGCCTCGCTGATCGCGGCGGCCAGGTCCTTGTCCAGGACGTCCAGCTCGGCGTTCACGGTCGCGGCGGCGGCCTTGATGTGGCCGAGCGCGGCGATGTGCGCCGGCTCCAGGCCGCGCCCGGAGATCGGGAAGTTCTCCACGGCGCGCTGGGTCTGCGCCCGCCACTTGGCCGCCGCCGGGACCCGCACCTCCCCCATGGAGTCGTGCTCGATCCGGTACCGCTGCTCGGACCCCGTCGTCCGTTCGGCCATGGGAAGGACACCTCCGCCTACGACTCACCGCTGTGGTGCGCGCACCGGCCGGCGCCCGGGATGGGCGCCGCCGTCCGGTGCAGCCAACGAGGGCCTTCCCGCATTCCCGCGGTCTAGTGGTCCCGCTAGCCGCCGGCCCCCGCCCTGCGGATGGTGTAGGACTTGCGTTCGCCCAGCTTGCCGGACTCCTTGCGCTGGCCGTTGACCCAGACCTCGCAGGCGGCCGAGTTGTAGATCACAGCGTTCAGGCGCTGCTGCTCGTACTGGCGGGTGGCGCCCGGCAGCAGCGTCTCGTTGGCCAGCACCGAGGTGCTGGCGCCGGGCACCATGACGAAGATCTTGCAGCCGTCGGCCACCGCCCGCACCACCAGCGTGCTGGAGGACGCCGACGGCGGCGCGTCGGTGGCCGGGCGGGACTGCCGCGGCGCCGCCGAGGCCCGGGGGGAGGGGCCGGGGCTCTCCTTCATCATGCCGACCACCAGCGCGGTCGCGCCGATGCCGCAGGAGGCCACGGTCGCGCCGATCAGCGCGATGATCGCGATCATGCGGTAGCGGGGGTCGGACTGCGCGCGGCGGCCCGAGCGGGGCCCGGCCATGGCCCGCTCCAGCCGGTCCACCGCGCGGGCGTGGGTGAGCCGCCGGGTCGGGTTCTTCTCCAGCAGGCCGCTGACCACCGGGGCGAGCGGGCCCGCGTTGTGCATGGGCGGGGCGGACTCGTTGGCCAGCGCGCTGAGCGTGGCCATGACGTTGTCGCGCTCGAACGGCGGGCGGCCCTCCAGCGCGGCGTACAGGGTCGCGCCCAGCGACCACAGGTCCGAGCGCGGGGTGGCCTTCTCCCCGGCGGCGACCTCGGGCGCGACGTAGGCGGGGGAGCCCATGAAGTGCCCGGTCTTGGTCAGGCTGGCCGAGCCGGAGGAGAACGCCAGGCCGAAGTCGGTCAGCACGACCCGGTCGCCGTCCAGCATCACGTTGCTGGGCTTGAGGTCGCGGTGCACGATGCCGGCCTTGTGCGCGATGGCCAGGGCGTCCAGCAGGCGGCGGCCGATGTGCGCCACGCGTTCGGGCGGCAGCGGGCCCGAGCGCTCGATGAGCTGCTCCAGGCTCGGCGCCTCGATGAGCTCCATCACGATCCACGGGCGGCCGTTCTCGATGACGACGTCGTAGACCTCGACGATGGAGTGCGTGCGCAGCTGCGCGGGCGCGCGTGCCTCCCGCAGCGTGCGGCGGTAGAAGGTGACCCGGTCGTCCTCGGACAGGTCCCCGGGAAGGCGCAGCTCCTTGACCGCCACCGCGCGGTCGAGAAGGTCGTCATGGGCCCGCCACACGGTGCCGTTGGCACCTTGACCGAGTTCCGAGACCAGCCGGTAGCGCGTCGCGAGCACGAGGCGCTCTGACTGAGACATGGCCGAAAAGATACCGGAGTGTCAGCACGGCTATTAGGGAGACCTCGGGACCAACAGGTATCACTTTCCAATACTGTGACCTACCGCCCGGTACCGGTACGCATCGGAGGGCCGTCGGCGGGCGGAGGGGCCGTCCGGAACGGCCATTTGCCGGGTTTTCCCCACATCCTGCGTCCCCATCGGCGATGGTCGAGGGGAAGGTGAGCCGTCCCGACCCAGGAGGCTTGCGTGGGGACACGACGACGGTGCGCGCCGGGCGGGATCCCCGGCGGGGTGCCGCCGCTGCTGCCGGGCGACCCGCCCATGGTCGGCGGGCACCTGCTGCTCGGCCGCCTCGGCACCGGCGGCATGGGAACGGTCTACCTGGGCCGCGCCCCGGACGGGACCCTGGCCGCGGTGAAGACGCTGCCGCCCGCGCGGGCGCGCGACCCCGAGGCGCGCGGCCGGTTCCGCGCCGAGGCCGCCTACGCGCAGCGCGTCGCCTCGTTCTGCACCGCCCGGGTGCTGGCCGACGGCAGCGACCGCGACCGGCCCTACATCGTCACCGAGTACATCGACGGGCCGCCGCTGTCGCAGGTGGTGGAGCGGCACGGCGGGCTGCCGCCGGGCGGCGCGGTCGCGATCGGCATCGGCGTGGCGGTCGCGCTGGCGGCCATCCACGGCGCGGGGCTGGTGCACCGCGACCTCAAGCCCGCCAACGTGCTGCTGGCCCGCTCCGGCCCCCGGGTGATCGACTTCGGCATCGCCGTCGAGCCCGACCTGGCCGCCGGGCCCACCCAGGCCGGCGTGGTGATGGGCAGCCCCGGCTGGATCGCGCCCGAGCGGCTGCTCGGCGGCCAGGCGACCGCCGCCGCCGACGTGTTCGGATGGGGCTGCCTGGTCGCCTACGCCGCGACCGGGCGGCACCCGTTCGACACCGGTCCGCCCGAGGGGGTCGGCGACCGCGTCATCAACGAGCAGCCCGCGCTGGAGGGCCTCGACGACCCGCTGCGCACCGCCGTGCTGACCGCGCTCCGCAAGGACCCCGCCCGGCGGCCGAGCGCGGTCGAGCTGCTGCACGCGCTGCTGCCGCTGCGCGCCGAGGGCGACCCGGCCAAGGCCATCGCCGACCTGTGGGAGCCCACCGACTACGGCGCGACCCCGGTGCGGGCGAGGCGGGGGCTGCTGCTGAAGGCCGGGTTCGCGGCGGCCTGGGCGACCGCGGGCGGCGCGGCCGCGATCTGGGCGCTGGCCGGGGCCGATCCGGCCGCGCAGGCCGATCCCGAGCCGGGCGGCACCAAGGTGATCACGGTGGGGCCGAGCGGGGACGGCGGCGCCGAGGGCGGGTCCTCCGTCGTCCGCGAGAACGGCGGCCGGAGCGCGGGCCCGGCCGAGCCCGCGTCCAGCACGCCCGCCCCGCCCGTCACCACCACGGTGCGCGTCGCGCCGCCGCCCGCCGGCCGCCCGTCGGGCGGCCCGCAGCCCTCGGCGGCCCCCACGACGGCCGCGCCGACCGCCACCCCGCAGCCCGCTCCGAGCCGCACCGACCGGTGGCCGCACAAGAAGCAGAAGCGCAAGGACCGGCCACCACACCTGTTCGAGTGGTGGACCGGTCCCGGAACGCGCGCCCCCTAGCGGGGGGAGCGGTCAGCGGCGGCCGATGGTCAGGACCGGGCCGGTGGTGTCGGCGAAGAAGTCCTCGCCCTTGTCGTCCACCACGATGAACGCCGGGAAGTCCTCGACCTCGATCTTCCAGACCGCCTCCATGCCCAGCTCGGGGTACTCCAGCACCTCGACCTTCTTGATGCAGTCCTGCGCCAGCCGCGCGGCCGGGCCGCCGATGGAGCCGAGGTAGAAGCCGCCGTGCGCGCGGCAGGCGTCGGTGACCTGCTGGGAGCGGTTGCCCTTGGCCAGCATGACCAGCGAGCCCCCGGCCGCCTGGAACTGCTCGACGTAGGAGTCCATGCGCCCGGCGGTGGTCGGGCCGAACGAGCCGGACGCGTAGCCCTCGGGCGTCTTGGCCGGGCCCGCGTAGTAGACGGCGTGGTCGCGCAGATACCGAGGCATCGGCTCGCCCGCGTCCAGCCGCTCCTTGATCTTGGCGTGCGCGATGTCGCGCGCCACCACCAGCGGGCCGGTGAGCGACAGCCGGGTCTTGACCGGGTAGCGGCTCAGCTCGGCGCGGATCTCGTCCATCGGCCGGTTGAGGTCGACGCGCACCACGTCGTCCGACAAGTCCTCGCCGGTGGTGTCGGGCAGGTAGCGGGCCGGGTCGGTCTCCAGCCGCTCCAGGAACACGCCCTCCGCGGTGATCTTGCCGAGGGCCTGCCGGTCGGCGCTGCACGACACCGCGATCGCCACCGGGCAGGACGCGCCGTGCCGGGGCAGCCGGACCACGCGCACGTCGTGGCAGAAGTACTTGCCGCCGAACTGGGCGCCGATGCCGAGCTTCTGGGTCAGCTCGAACACCTGCCGCTCCAGCTCCAGGTCCCGGAAGCCGTGGCCGAGCGGCGAGCCCTCGGTGGGCAGGGCGTCCAGGTAGTGCGCCGAGGCGTACTTGGCGGTCTTGAGCGCGAACTCGGCGGAGGTGCCGCCCACCACGATCGCCAGGTGGTAGGGCGGGCAGGCCGCGGTGCCCAGCGAGCGGATCTTCTCCTCCAGGAAGGCCAGCATCCGCTTGGGGTTCAGGACGGCCTTGGTCTCCTGGTACAGGAACGACTTGTTGGCGCTGCCGCCGCCCTTGGCCATGAACAGGAACTTGTAGGCGTCGCCGGGGGCCGCGTACAGCTCGATCTGGGCGGGCAGGTTGTCGCCGGTGTTCTTCTCGTCCCACATCGTGACCGGCGCCATCTGCGAGTAGCGCAGGTTGAGCTTGGTGTAGGCGTCGTAGACGCCGCGCGAGACGGCCTCCTCGTCGCGGCCGTCGGTCAGCACGTGCTGGCCGCGCTTGCCCATGACGATCGCGGTGCCGGTGTCCTGGCACATGGGCAGCACGCCGCCGGAGGCGATGCCCGCGTTCTTCAGCAGGTCCAGCGCCACGAACCGGTCGTTGGGGCTGGCCTCGGGGTCGTCGAGGATCTTGCGGAGCTGGGCCAGGTGCGCCGGGCGCAGCAGGTGCGAGATGTCGCGCATGGCGGTCTCGGTGAGCAGCCGCAGCGCCTCCGGCTCGACCTGGAGGAAGGTGCGCCCCCCGGCCTCGAAGGTGGACACGCCCTCGGTGGTGAGCAGCCGGTACTCGGTGTCGTCGGCGCCGAGCGGCAGCAGGTCGGTGTAGGAGAACTCAGGCATCCTCAAGATCCTCGCGCGTCATCCGGGTGGGGGCCGCCCAACAGGGTACGGCCCCCACCCGCCGATCACGCAGCGGCACCGGCCTTGACCTCGGCGGCGGCCCCGACCGGGACCCCGGCGGCGGCCTCGGCGGGGACCGCGGCCGGCGGGGCGTCCGGCCGCCGGGACCGGCCGGTGCGCAGCCCGGCCACCACGCCCACCGCCACCAGACCCGCCCCCGCGAGATCCGCGGTGGTGGGCGCGGCCAGGCCGAGCACCACGGTGGTCACCACGGCGCTGATCGGGATCACGCCCGCGAACAGCCCCGCGCGGTCGGCGCCCAGCCGGCCGATCGCGTCGTACCAGAGCAGGAAGGCGATGGTCGTCACGATCACCGTCAGGTAGGCGAACCCGGCCAGCTCGGCGCCGGTCGGGGCGCGCAGCACCCCCGAGCCGTCCGCGACCAGGCCGATGACCAGCAGCATCGGGGCGGCCAGCGCCGCCGAGTACGCCGACACGCGCAGCGGTCCGAGCCGGGGGAGCAGCGGCACCGCCAGCAGCGAGAAGCACACCTCCCCGGCCAGCGCGCCCAGCGACAGCAGCAGCCCGCGCAGCGAGCCGCTGCCCAGGCCGTTGGCCAGCGCCGCGCCCGCGGCGACCATCCCCGCCGAGACCACCAGGCCGGGCGCGGGCCGCCGCCGCTCCATCAGCGGTCCGGCGAGCGCCAGCACCACCGGCACCGTCGCGATCACCGTGCCGATGGTGGCCGGGCTGGTCTCGTGGGTGGCGGCGACGATGAACACGTTGAACGCGGCCAGCCCCGTCGCCGCCAGCGCCGCCAGCAGCGCCCACTCGCGCAGGGAGAGCTTGATCCAGCGGCGGCGGCGGTCGGCGAACCACGCCACCGCCAGCAGGACGGCGGCGGCGACGGTGTAGCGGACGGCCTGGCCGCCGAAGACGGGGTAGTCGGCGATGGTGGCCGACACGGCGGTGAGCGAGCCGACGAAGGCCATCGCCACGCCCGCGCCGAGCAGGCCACGGGGGCTGGAAGAAGCGGTCATGACATGGAACGTTAGAAGTGGTTTGGCCCCGGACACAGGGCCAATCACGACGCGCGGCACTGGTCCAAAGCGCCTGCCGTGACACCTGGGAGCGCCGGGACGCTGAACCGAACGTGACCGATCTCCATCTTCCCATCGACCGGGCCGCCGGCCGGCTCGCCGCCCAGATCGCCGCCGGGTTCCGCGGCGCGGTCCGCTCCGGGCGGCTCGCGGCCGGGACCCGGCTGCCCTCCAGCCGCGACCTCGCCCGGGACCTGGAGGTCTCCCGCGGTGTCGTGGTCACCGCGTACGAGCAGCTCATCGCCGAGGGCTTCCTGACCGCCCGGCGCGGCGACGGCACCCGGGTCGCCGAGCTGGCCCGGCCCGACACCCCCGGGCCGCTCGCCGAGCCCGAACCCGAGCCGGCCCCCGCCCCCGCCGCCAAGGCCGCCTACGACCTGCGGCCCGGACGCCCGGACCTGTCGACGTTCCCGCGCGAGCGCTGGGCGGCGGCGCTGCGCGCGGTGCTGCGCACCACGCCGCACGAGCAGCTGTTCGACTACCCCGATCCCGCCGGGGTCCCGGTGCTGCGCGCCGAGCTGGCCGGGTACCTGGGCCGGGTGCGCGCCGCCGCGGTCGCCCCCGAGCAGGTCACGATCATGAACGGGGTCGCGCACGGCCTGTCCTCGACGGCGCGGCTGCTGCTGGCCGAGGGGCACACCGCGCTGGCGCTGGAGGACCCCACCACCGACCGGCAGCTGCCCATGCTGGAGGCCGCCGGCATCCGGCTGGAGCGCGTCCGGGTGGACGCCGAGGGCCTGGACGTGGCGGCGCTGCGCCGCACCGGCGCCCGCGCCGTGCTGGTCACCCCCGCGCACCAGTACCCGACCGGCGTGGTGCTGTCGCCGGGCCGCCGCGCCGAGCTGATCGCCTGGGCCCGCGAGGTGGACGGGCTGATCATCGAGGACGACTACGACGCCGAGTTCCGCTACGACCGCGACCCGGTCGGCTGCCTGCAGGGCGTCGACCCCGAGCGGGTGGTGCTGCTCGGCTCGGTCAGCAAGGCGCTGGCCCCGGCGCTGCGGCTGGGCTGGGCGGCCGCGCCGCCCCGACTGGCCCGGCGGCTGCGCGGGCATCGCCGGCACACCGATCTGGGCGCGCCGGCCCTGGAACAGCACGCGTTGGCGCATTACCTGTCCTCCGGCGGGTACGACCGGCACCTGCGGACGATGCGCCGGCGCTACCGGGCCCGCCGGGACGCGCTGGTGGAGGCGTTGCGCGAGCACGTGCCGGAGGCCACCGTGCACGGTGTGTCGGCCGGCATCCACCTGTACGTGGAGCTGCCGCGCGGCACCGACGAGGCCGCTGTGACGGCGGCCGCCGCCGAGGCGGGGCTCGCCGTCACCGGCGCGTCGTCGATGTGGTCGTCGGGCCGGGCGGCCGCCGCGGCGCCCGCGCTGGTCCTCGGCTACGCCGGGCTGAGCGAGGCGCGCCTCGCGAAGGCGGCGGCGCTGCTGGGAACGGTGGTTACCCTCGGTGCTCGCGGGTAGGAACGGCAACCACGGCGAAGGAGAGACGGATGAGTCTGGATGAGGCGGCGCGGCAGCTCAAGATGGCAGTGCACGACGCCCAGGTGTCGTTCGACTGCGTGGGACTCGGCGATCTGGACCGTGCCCAAGAGCACGCGGTCACCGCGCGCACCGCGGCCGACGCGGCACTTCTGGCGCTGACCCAGGCGCTGCAGGACATGACGCCGGAGGAGGCGCAGGCCGCCGGCGAACGGGCCGTGGCGGCGCTGGAGGAGAGCGAGCCTCCGGTCACGGGAGTGGAAGAACGCGTCTGAGACGTACGGAAAGGGCCGTCCGAGAGGTGCTCGGGCGGCCCTTTCCGCGTCCGGGCGCTCAGACGGTCGGGCGCTCGGCGACCGGCGCGTCGGGGCGCCATCCCGCCACCGGCCGCGGCGCGAAGCCCTTGGCCGCCGCGAAGATCACCAGGATCAGCACCAGCGGCACGATGAAGGCCAGGCGCAGCCCGTGCTCGGGGTCGGACGGCGCGATCGCGCCGACCACCGCCGCGCCCAGCACGAAGCCGACGTAGTTGAAGATGTTGACGCGGGCGACCGCGACGCCGAGGCCGGTCGGGTCCACCTTGGCGGCGGCGGTGTAGGAGACCGGCGCGATCACGCTGAGCCCCAGGCCCACGACCGCGAAGCCCGCGATCGCCACCGCGGCGTTCGGCGCGGCCACCACCGCGACCATGCCGACCAGCCCGACCAGGGCGCCGATCCGCACCACCTGCGGCGCGCCCCGCCGGCGCACCGCGAAGTCGGCCACGCCCCGGCTGACCACCATCGCGATCTGGTAGGCGACGTAGCCCAGCGGCGCGACCCAGTCGCTGCTGCCCAGCTCGTCGTCCAGGTACTTGGCGCCGTAGCTCGACAGCGCCGAGTCGGTCAGGTAGAAGGCCGCCATCGCCGCGCCGACCACCAGGATCGGCCGCCACGGCACCCGGCTGCCGGCCGCCTTCAGCTCGGCCGCGCCGGGCTGCCCGGCGGCCTCCTCGTCCTTGGCCATCAGCCGGTGCCCGGTGGCCAGCGAGACGACGGCGCCCACCACCGAGGCGATCGCGAAGCCGATCGGCAGCGCGAGGTCCAGCTTGTTGGACAGCGCCGCCCACAGCCCGCCGAGGATGCCGGCCATGCTCCACACCGCGTAGAAGCCGGTGATCAGGCTCATGCCGTAGCGCCGCTCGACCGCGACCGCCTGGGCGTTCATCGAGGCGTCCACGCCGCCGACGCACAGGCCGAACAGCGCGACCGTCGCGAACAGCGCCACGTCGTTGTCGCCGGTCAGGCCGATCAGGATGATGGTGACGCACTCGGCGGGCTGCACGACGCGCAGCACCAGGCCGCTGCCGACCCGCTTGAACAGGAACTCCGACAGCACGCTGCCGACGCCGGCGATCAGCGGGACCATCAGCAGCACCAGCGACAGGACGCCGTCGCTCAGGTGGTGGGTCTTCTGGATCTGCGGGACCTGGGTGACCAGGGTGGCGAAGCACAGGCCCTGGACGCCGAAGGCGGCGTAGGTCCCGAGGCGCGCCTGCCGGTCCCGGACGGTGATGCCCTGACTCACGCGGCATCCCCTCTCTGGCGGTGATGAGCGACGCTCAATGTGAAGAAGATTCGCGTAAGCGTAGAGGGGCCGCGGTAAGCGGTCAATGACTGAAATGCCTGGTAGCCGCGTCCGACCGGCCCGGCGGCCGCGGCCAGGGGAGGGCCGTACCGCCACAGTAGGCGCATCGGGACGAGATAGGGCGTTCCCTCACGGATTTTCCGGCGTCCCGCCCGTTAACCTTGGAACCGTGGACACACCCGACCGCCGCCGGGGCCCGGAACGGGCCACGAGCGTGCGCGACCTGCGCGCCTCCGACGCCGACCGCGAACGTGTGGCCAACGCGCTCGGCGAGGCCCTCGCCGACGGCCGCCTCACCATGGAGGAGCACGCCGAGCGCACCTCCCGCGCCTACGAGGCCCGCACCCTGGGCGAACTCACCGGCCTGACCGGCGACCTCAGCCCCGAGGAGGCGCAGCCCATCCTGGTGGACGACCGCCCGGTGTCGGTGCTGTTCGGCCGCGCCCGCCGCGACGGCCGCTGGGTCGTCCCGGTCAAGCTGCCGCTGCTGGCCCTGTTCGGCACCGTCGAGCTGGACCTGCGCGAGGCCGTCCTGCAGCGGCGCCACATCGTGCTGGACTCGATGGTCCTGGGCGGCCGCATCCGGCTGCTGGTCCCCGAGGGCGTCCAGGTGAACGTGACGGGCCGCTCGATCCTCAGCACCCGCGAGGTCCGCACCCGCCCGGTCCCCGAGGGCCCCACCATCGAGATCGGCGGCACGCTGCTCTTCGGCTCGATCAGCGCGCGGGCCCCGAAGCGGACCCTGCGCCAGCGCGTCAAGGGCCGCCTCGGCCGTAGCTGATGGACCGACGAAGCGCCCCGGCCGCAGGGCCGGGGCGCTTTCGTTCTGCTCGCGTCAGACCGCCTGGTCGAAGTTGATCGCGCTGTACGCGCGGAGCTTGTCGAGCTTGTGCTCGCTGGACACCGTGCGGATGGTGCCGCTGCGCGAGCGCATCACCAGCGAGTGCGTGAACGCGGTGCCCTTGCTGTAGCGCACGCCGTCCACCAGCTCGCCGTCGGTGATGCCGGTCGCGGCGAAGAACACGTCGTCGGACTTGATCAGGTCGTCGGTGGTCAGCACCCGGCCCAGGTCGTGCCCGGCGTCGACCGCCTTGCGCCGCTCGGCGTCGTCCTGCGGCCACAACCGGCCCTGGATGACCCCGCCCAGCGCCTTGATCGCGCACGCCGCGATGATGCCCTCGGGGGTGCCGCCGATGCCCAGCAGCAGGTCGACGCCGGTGCCCTCGCGGGCCGCCATGATCGCGCCGGCCACGTCGCCGTCCAGGATGAACTTGATGCGCGCCCCGGTCTCGCGCACCTCCTTGACGATGCCCTCGTGCCGCGGCCGGTCCAGGATGACCACGGTCACGTCCTGCGGCGAGGAGCCCTTGGCCTTGGCGATGGCGCGGATGTTGTCGGCGATGGGCCGCTCGATGCTGACCACGTCGGCCGCCTCGGGCCCGGTGACCAGCTTCTCCATGTAGAACACCGCCGACGGGTCGTACATCGACCCGCGCGGCGCGACCGCCAGCACCGCGATCGCGTTGTTCATGCCGAGCGCGGTCAGCCGGGTGCCGTCCACCGGGTCCACGGCCACGTCGCACTCGGCGCCGCTGCCGTCCCCGATCTCCTCCCCGTTGTAGAGCATCGGGGCGTTGTCCTTCTCGCCCTCGCCGATGACCACCACGCCCTTCATGGACACGGTGTTGATCAGCTGGCGCATCGCGTTCACGGCGGCGCCGTCGGCGCCGTTCTTGTCGCCGCGGCCGACCCAGCGCGCCGCGGCCAGGGCGGCGGCCTCGGTCACCCGGACCAGTTCCATCGCCAGGTTGCGGTCCGGCGCCGCCGGCTCGGTGGTGAGCGGGGAGGAAACGGAGGTGTCGTCGGACATGACCAGGCAGCCCTTTCGGTCGGTGACTACACGGATTCTCTGCGGACTGGGCACCGGGCCACAAATTGGACCAGACCAGAGCTCCGGCGGAGAGGCGTGACACCCGTGCGGGGACAGGTTTTGACGACCACACGGGTCAGGGATCGTTTCCCCCAGGGCGGAGGGCGTAATCTCAGCATCCATGAGCAGCGACATCGACGTCTCGTCCGGCGGAGCCGCGGACGGCGCCACCCCCGCCCGTACCTCCGACCGCGGGGCGGCCACGCGCGGCGCCCTGCTGGCGGCGGCGCGCGACGTGTTCTGCGAGGCGGGCTTCGCGCAGGCGGCGGTGACCGACATCGTCGCCAAGGCCGGGGCCAGCGTCGGCAGCCTCTACCACCACTTCAACGGCAAGGCCGACCTCTACCTCACGCTGTTCGAGGAGTTCCAGGGCCGGCAGCAGGAGCGCACCCGCGAGGCGATCAACGCGGTGCGCGAGGCCGGCGAGAGCGACCCGATGCGGCAGTTCGTCGCGGGCGCGGGCGCCTACCTCAACGGCTGCCTCGACGAGCGGGACGTCGCGCGGCTGTTCATCTCCGGCGACGGACCGCCCGGGTTCGACCGGGTGATGCGCCAGCGGCTCAACAAGTGGGCCCGCCGCAACGCCGCGCTGTTCCACACCGCCGACGGCGGGGTGGACGAGGCGCTGGTCGTGGTGCTCACCGGCGCGATGGCCGGCGCGGTGTCGGAGGTCTCGCTGATGGAGGACCAGACGGCCGCGCGCAAGCTGGCCGACGAGGTCATGGTGATCGTCGGCACGATCAGCAACCCCCGTACCGAGCAGGCCGGACGGTAGGGAATCCTGGAAGCGTGAGCGACAAGACCTCCGACCCCGTCACCCAGCCCGCCGCCGAGCCCGCCGCCGAGCCGGCCACTGTGCCCGCCGCGGGGGCCGCCGCGCCGACCGAGGCCCCGGCGGGGCAGGCCGCGCCCGCCGCCTCGCGCGGGACCGTGGAGGTGAGCCCCGGCGTCTACAAGCGGCTGACCAGCGGGCTCAGCGGCTTCACGCTCGCGATGGGGGCGTGCCTGCTGCTGGTCGCGGTGATCTACGCGATCACGCCGCGCAGCACCGAGGAGGTCCTGCCCACCGTCGACTACCGGTCGCAGCTGTGGGCGATGCGCAACGACGCGCCCTACACCGTCCACGCCCCCGAGGGGCTGCCCGCCGGGTGGCGGCCCACCAGCTCGCGGCTGAACGGGCTCAACAAGCCCGGCGAGCCGGTCGCCTGGCACCTGGGCTTCGTCACGCCCTCCGACGAGTACGCCGCGCTGGAGCAGAGCAACGAGAAGGCGTCCGAGTACGTCAAGCGGATGACCAACAACAAGAACTCCAGCGGCACCCAGCAGGTCGCCGGGCAGACCTGGACCAGGTACTTCCGCAAGGACAAGAAGCAGAACTCCCTGGCCCGCACCCTGCCGAACGGCGTCAGCATCGTGGTGGCGGGCACCGCCTCCTACGAGGAGCTGGCGGTGCTGGCCGCGTCGCTGAAGCCGCAGGCCAAGGACGGCGCCCCGCTGCCGACGCCGACCTCGCGCTCCTAGAAGGGGGCCGGGGCGTTCGCCTCGCCGCCGTCCGGCTCGGCCATCGCCGCGGCCAGCCGGGCGCGGGCGCCCTCCAGCCACTCCTCGCAGACCGCCGCGAGCTTCTCGCCGCGCTCCCACAGCGCGAGCGACTCCTCAAGGGTCAGCCCGCCGGACTCCAGCCGCTTGACGACCTCGGTCAGCTCGTCGCGCGCCTGCTCGTAGGACATTCTCTGGTCGGCCACCCGACCACCTTAGGGCTCCAGGCGCCCGGCCACGGTCACCGCGAGGCGCCCGTCGGCGAGCCGCACCAGCAGCCGGTCGCCGTCGGCCGCGTCCCCGGCGGCGCGGAGCACGGCCTCGTCCTCGCGCTGCACGATCGCGTACCCGCGCTTCAGCGTCGCGGCCGGTGACAGCGCCAGCAGCCGCGCGCGGGTGTGGGAGAGCTGGTCGCCGGCCCGGTCCAGCGCGCTCGACAGGCAGCGCCGGGACCGGTCGCGCAGCGCGCCGATCCGCTCGTCCTGGCGCTCGATCTCCCGGACCGGGTCGGCCAGCGCGGGCCGCGACCGCACCGCCGTCAGCCACGCCAGCTCCCGCTCCACGCCCCCCGCCAGCACCCGGCGGCCCCGGTCGCGCAGCTGCCGGACGAGCTGGAGCTGCTCGCGCACGTCCGGCACGGTCTTCTTGGCCGCGTCGGTCGGCGTGGAGGCGCGCAGGTCGGCGACCAGGTCCAGGATGGGGGAGTCCTGCTCGTGGCCGATCGCGCTGACCACCGGGGTGCGCGCGGCCGCGACCGCCCGCACCAGCGCCTCGTCGGAGAACGGCAGCAGGTCCTCCATCGAGCCGCCGCCGCGCGCGATGATGATCACGTCGATGGCGGGGTCGGCGTCCAGCCTGCGCAGCGCCTCCATGACCTCGCCGACCGCGTGGTTGCCCTGCACGGCGGTGTTCTCGACCTGGAACTCCACCGCGGGCCAGCGCCGCCGCGCGTTCTGCAGCACGTCGTGCTCGGCGTCGGACTGGCGGCCGGTGATCAGCCCGATCCGGCCGGGCAGGAACGGCAGCGGCCGCTTGCGCTCGGGCCGGAACAGCCCCTCGGCGTTCAGGACCTGCTTGAGCCGTTCGAGCCGGGCCAGCAGCTCGCCCACGCCGACCGGCCGCACCTCCAGCGCGGCCAGCGAGAAGGTGCCCCGGTTGACCCAGAAGTCGGGCTTGGCGTGCACGACGACCCGCGCCCCGTCGGTGACCGCCGGGCCCGCCGCCTCGAACACCCCGCGCGGCCCGACCACCCGCACCGACATGTTGGCGGTGGGGTCGCGCAGCGTCAGGTAGACCGTGCCGCCGCGCGCCTTCAGCTCGGTGATCTGCCCCTCGACCCAGATCCGGCCGAGCTTGCCGATCCAGCCGCCGACCGCCTGCAGCACGGTCCGGACCGGTACGGGTGACTCGGCACTGGTCTCCATCGCCATGGCCGCCAGCCTAGGGCCGCCGGCCGCGCGCGGGGCCCGCATAACGGTCGAGTCACGGGATTGATGTGATCTTGCCCACCCCCGGCGGCGCCTGTGCAATGTCACACACCACAGGGAGGCGAACCCCATGAACGCGAAGAGAACCGTCCTCGGCGCCGTGCTGGCGCTGTCGGCCGCGGCGGCCTCCGCCGGATGCGGCCACGGCCTGCTCGGCGGCGACTCCGGCAAGGACAAGGGCCCGATCCTGCTCGGCATGGACATCCCGCTGTCGGGCGGCAGCGCCGAGATCGGCCCGTACATGAAGAACGGCGCCCAGCTCGCGGTCGACGAGATCAACGGCAGGGGCGGCCTGCTCGGCGGCCGCAAGCTGGAGCTGCGCGCCGAGGACGACGCGTGCGACCCCAAGACCGCCACCGCGGCCGCCACCAAGCTGGTGTCGGCCGGGGTGAAGGTCTCGGTCGGCGGCTACTGCTCGGGCGCCACCCTGCCCACGCTCGCCATCTTCGACCGCGCCAAGATCCCGATGATCATTCCGGTGGCCAACTCCACCGAGCTGTACGCCCAGCGCCTCAAGCACGTCTTCATGATCAACGGCACCGGCGACCAGCAGGCCGCCGCGGCGGCCCGGTGGCTGGCCAAGGACGGCGGCACGAAGGTCGCGGTCATGCACGACAACACCTCCTACTCCAAGGACATCGCGGTGCGCACCGCCGCCGAACTGGACAAGCCCGGCGCGCCGGACAAGACCGCGGTCGAGGCGGTGAACCCCGGCGAGAGCGACTACTCGGCCGCCGTCACCACCGTGCTGAAGGGCCGTCCCGACTACATCTACTGGACCGGCTACTACGCCGAGGGCGGGCTGCTGATCCGCCAGTTCCGGCAGGCCGGCTACAAGGGCAAGTTCATCGTGGGCGACGGCTCGGTGGACGCCAAGCTCGCCAAGATCGCCGGAGGCAAGAACGGCGAGGGCGTCTACGCGACCATGACCCCCACGCCGCAGACCCTCCAGGGCGCCGAGAGCTGGATCGCCTCCTACAAGCAGAAGTTCGGCGCCGACCCCGGCCCCTACTCCACCCAGTCCTACGACGCGGTGCGGCTGGCGGCCGAGGCGATCAAGAAGGCCGACAGCACCGACGGCGGAAAGATCGCCGACGCGCTGCGCGGGCTGGACGGGTTCAAGCTGTTCAGCGGCCCGCTCAAGTTCACCCAGCAGCAGACCATCACCGGCGGCTTCGAGATCCAGGTCGTCAAGAACGGCGCCTTCGTACTGCAGGAGAAGGTCCAGTGAGCCCGCGGACCACCGGAGCCGAGGCGTGAGCCAGCTCGTCTGGAACGGCCTGTTCGTCGGTTCCTTCTACGCCCTGGTGGCCCTCGGCTACAGCATGGTCTACGGCGTCATCAAGCTGCTCAACTTCGCCCACGGCGACCTGTACATGCTCGGCGCGTTCTCGGGGTTCGCGATGCTGGGCGCGCTGGGCGGCCTCGTCCGGTCGCAGTCGCTGCTGGCGCTGCTGCTGGTCCTGGTGGCGACGATGGCGGTGACCGGCCTCGCGGGTGTCGCGCTGGAGCGGGTGGCCTACCGGCCGCTGCGCGGCGCGCCCCGGCTGTCGCTGCTGATCACGGCGGTGGGCGCCTCGTTCGCGCTGGAGTACGGCACCCGCATCGTGGCCGGGCCGAACCCGAAGGTCTACCAGGTCCGGCTCGGCGGCACGACGATGGAGGTGTTCGGCGCGCGCGTCACCGTCCAGCAGCTGGTGCTGGTGGCCATCGCGATCGTGCTGATGGCGGCGCTCAACTGGCTGGTGATGCGCAGCCGGCAGGGCCGCGCCATGCGCGCCATCGCGCTGGACCCCAAGGCCGCGCGGCTGATGGGCGTGGACGTGGACGCGGTGATCGCGCGGACCTTCTTCATCGGCTCGGCGCTGGCGGGCGCGGCCGGGGTGATGGCCGGCGGCTACTACGGGAAGATCGACTTCCTGATGGGCTTCATCATCGGGCTCAAGGCGTTCACCGCCGCGGTGATCGGCGGCATCGGCAACATGCAGGGCACCATGCTGGGCGGCCTGCTGCTGGGGCTGCTGGAGTCGTTCGGCACCGACTGGCTGGGCGGCCAGTGGCGCGACGTGTTCGCGTTCGGCTGCCTGATCCTGTTCCTGACCGTGCGGCCCACCGGCCTGCTCGGCGAACGCGTGACGGAGCGGGTGTGAGCGCGGCCGTGGACACCTCGCCGGACGGCGGGCCGCCGGTCAAGCCGGTGCGCGGGCGCGGGCCCTCGGTGGTGACGCGGCTGCTGGAGAGCCGCCGGCTCGGCTGGGGCGGCCTCGCGGTCGCGCTGGCCGCGCCGCTGGTGATCGCGACGCCGTACGCGCTGAACGTGATGACCAGCGCGGCGATCTTCGTGATGCTGGCGGTCGGGCTGAACATCGTGGTCGGCTACTGCGGCCTGCTCGACCTCGGCTACGCGGCGTTCTTCGCCGTCGGCGCCTACACCAGCGGCGTGCTGGCCACCGAGCTGGACCTGCCGCTGCTGGCCACGGTGCCCGTCGTGGTGCTGGTGACGGTGCTGGCCGGGATCGTGATCGGCGCGCCGACGCTGCGGCTGCGCAGCGACTACCTGGCGATCGTCACGCTGGGCTTCGGCGAGATCATCCGCATCTGCGCCAACAACCTGGAGGTCACCGGCGGGCCCTCGGGCATCTACGGCATCCCCGGCCTGTGGGGCGACGCCTTCGGCCCGGCCGCGTTCTACTACGCGACCGTGCTGATCGTCGCGCTGGCGGTGCTGCTGGCCGCGCGGCTCGGCCGCTCGCGGCTCGGCCGGGCCTGGCGGTTCGTGCGCGAGGACGAGGACGCCGCCGAGGCGATGGGCGTGCACACCTACAAGGTGAAGCTCGCCGCCTACGTCTGCGGCGCGATCTGGGGCGGGCTCGCCGGCGTGCTGTTCGCCGCGCAGCTGTCGGCGATCTCCCCGGCCAGCTTCACCTTCCTGTGGTCGGCGCTGGTGCTGATGGCGGTGGTGCTGGGCGGCATGGGCTCCACGCCCGGCGTGGTGATCGGCGCGATCGTGATCAGCCTGGCGCCGGAGCTGCTGCGCGGGCTGGCCGACTACCGGTTCTTCGTGTTCGGGGTACTGCTGATCATGGTGATGATCGTGCGGCCGCAGGGGCTGTGGCCGCACCGCTCGCGGGAGACGCCGCACACCGCGGCGCGGTCGAGGGAGGCGGCGGAGTGACGGCGGGGAAGGCGGCACTGCTCCGGGTGCGGGACCTGCGGCTGGCGTTCGGCGGCGTGCGGGCCGTCGACGGGCTGTCGTTCGCGGTGGACGCCGGGGAGATCGTGTCGGTGATCGGCCCGAACGGCGCGGGCAAGACCTCGGCGTTCAACTGCGTCACCGGCTTCTACAAGCCGACCGGCGGTGCGGTCGAGCTGGACGGCGCGCCGATCACCGGCCGCCGCCCGGCCCGGATCGCCGGGCTGGGGGTGTCGCGCACCTTCCAGAACCCGCGCCTGTTCGGCGAGCTGTCGGTGCTGGACAACGTGCGCGCGGGCACGCACCTGTGGCTCAAGCAGAATGTGTTCGACGCGCTGGTGCACACCCCCCGCTACCGGCGCAGCGAGCAGGAGGCCACCGACGAGGCGCACAGGTGGCTCGACTTCGTCGGGCTGCGCGGCGACCGCGCCGGGCTGGTGCGGCACCTGCCCTACGGCGAGCAGCGGCGGGTGGAGATCGCGCGGGCGCTGGCCCGGCGGCCCCGCCTGCTGCTGCTGGACGAGCCCGCCGCCGGGCTGAACCACGGCGAGAAGGGCGAGCTGCTCGATCTGATCCGGCGCATCCGCGGGCTGGGCACCGCGATCGCGCTGATCGAGCACGACATGGGCCTGGTCATGGAGGTCTCGCAGCGCGTGGTGGTGCTCAACTTCGGCAAGGAGATCGCCGACGGCCCGCCGGAGCGGGTCCGCCGCGACCCGGCGGTCATCGAGGCCTACCTCGGGCGCGAGGCCGACGAGGCGGAGCTCGCCGCCGCCCGCCGGGAGGTGCGCGGTGCCGAGGACTGAGCCGCCGAAGGGCGGGCCGCTGCTGGAGATCAGCGGCCTGGAGGTGCGCTACGGCGGCGTCCAGGCGCTGCGCGGGCTGGACCTGACCGTGCGCGAGGGCGAGATCGTCGCGCTGCTCGGCAACAACGGCGCGGGCAAGACCACCGCGCTGTCGGCGGTCTCGGGGCTGGTGCGCGCCTCGGCCGGCGGCATCGCGCTGGCGGGCCGGGACATCACCCGCGCCAAGCCCACCGCGATCGTGGCGGCGGGCGTGGTGCACGTGCCCGAGGGCCGCCGGATCTTCAGCACGCTGACCGTGCAGGAGAACCTGCAGATCGGCGGCTACCTGGTGCGCGACTCCGGCGAGCTGCGCCGCCGCGTCGACGAGGTCTACCAGCTGCTGCCGCGCCTCGCCGAGCGGCGCGGCCAGCAGGGCGGCACGCTGTCGGGTGGCGAGCAGCAGATGCTGGCGATCGGCCGGGCGCTGGTGGCCCGGCCTCGGCTGCTGATGCTGGACGAGCCGTCGATGGGCCTGGCGCCGCTGGTCGTGGCGGCCGTGATGGACGTGATCGGCGACATCAACGCCGCCGGGGCCACGGTGCTGCTGGTCGAGCAGAACGCCAAGGCCGCGCTCCGCATCGCCCACCGCGGGCTGGTGATCGAGAACGGCGAGGCGGTGCTGCACGGCCCGGCCGCCGAACTGGCCGCCGACGCCCGGGTGGTGGAGGCGTACCTGGGCGGCGCCCGCTAGCCGTCCCCGAGCCGAGGAGCGGCCCATGCCCGAGCCCCCGCCGCGCGACCTGCCGCCGCTGGGCGAGCGGCGCAGCGCGCGCGAGCGCGTCGCCGACGCGCTGCGCGCCGCGCTGGTGGCGGGGGACCTGCGGCCCGGCGCGGTCTACTCCGCGCCCGCGCTGGCCGAGCGGTTCGGGGTGTCGGCGACCCCGGTCCGCGAGGCCATGCTCGACCTGGCCAAGGAGGGCCTGGTCACCGTGGTCCGCAACAAGGGCTTCCGGGTCACCGCGCTGTCCGAGCGCGACCTGGACGAGATCACGCAGGTGCGGGCGCTGATCGAGGTGCCGACGGTGGGCCTGGTCGCCGCCGCCGTGCCCGCCCGGCTGCCGGCCGCCGAGGTCGCCGCGCTGCGCCCGCTGGCCGAGGCGATCGTCGCCGCCGCCGGGCGCCGCGACGTGCTGGCCTACATCGCCGCCGACCACGACTTCCACCTCGCGCTGCTCGGCCTGGCCGGCAACGCGCACCTGGTGGAGGTGGTGCGCGACCTGCGGCACCGGTCGCGGCTGTACGGGGTGCCGAGCCTCGCCGCGCGCGGCGAGCTGCTGCCGTCGGCCGCCGAGCACCTGGAACTGCTCGACACCGTCGCGGCGGGGGACGCCGCCGCGGCCGAGGCGCTGATGCGCCACCATCTGCGGCATGTGCGCGGCATCTGGGCCGCCCGCCGCTGAACCGTCCGCCGGGCCGGGGCGAACGCCCCGGCTTGAATAGTTAGCCAAGCTAACTTAGGCTGGCTAAGTACTTCGAGGAGACGACGTGACCGACCCGAACCGCGAACTCGCCGAGCACTTCAACCGGCGCCTGCGCGACGTGGTGCTGCTGCTGCGCCGGGTCGGCGCCGACCAGCCCGTCACCAGCCAACAGGCTTCGGTGCTGGGGTCGCTGGAGGAGGGCCCCCGCCGGATGACCGAGCTGGCCGACGAGCACGGGGTCCGGCTGCCGACCATGACCGCGCTGGTCAACCGCCTGGAGCGGGACGGCCTGGCGGCGCGCGGCCGGGACGCCTCCGACGCCCGGGTGGTCACCGTCGAGATCACCGCCGCCGGGACCGCGCAGCTGCGCGCCACCCGCGAGCGCCGCACCGAGGCGCTCGCCGAGCGCATCGCGGCCCTGGACGAGGAGCAGCGCGCCGCCATCGCCGCGGCCCTGCCGGCGCTGGACCGCCTCTTCGACCCGTCCTGAGCCCCGATCCCCGTGACCGAGGGCCCGGCCAGCACCCGCTGAAAGGAAGCTCTCCATGCATTCGCAGCCACCGGACGAGGCCGCCGCCAGGGGCGGCGTCCTGCGCCAGCCGATGTCGGTCTGGGCGACGGCGTTCGCCGCCGTGGTCGCGTTCATGGGCATCGGCCTGGTGGACCCGATCCTGCCCGCCATCGCCGAGAACCTGCGCGCCACGCCGTCCCAGGTCTCGCTGCTGTTCACCAGCTACTTCCTGATCACCGCGGTGGCGATGCTGGTCACCGGCTGGGTGTCCAGCCGGATCGGCGGCAGGAGGACCCTGATGATCGGCCTGGCCCTGGTGGTGGTCTTCGCGGCGCTCGCGGGGACCTCCGACACCGTCGGCCAGCTCATCGGCTTCCGCGCGGGCTGGGGCCTCGGCAACGCGCTGTTCGTGGCGACCGCGCTCGCCGTCATCGTCGGCGCGGCCAGCGGCGGCGCCGAGTCGGCGATCATCCTCTACGAGGCCGCCCTCGGCCTCGGCATCTCGATGGGCCCGCTGGTCGGCGCGCTGCTCGGCGACATGAACTGGCGCTACCCGTTCTTCGGCACCGCCGTGCTGATGGCGGTCGGCTTCCTGCTGATCGCCGCGCTGCTCAGGCCCGCGCCGAGGCCCGCGACGCCGACCCGGCTGTCGGCCCCGATCCGCGCGCTGGGGCACGGCGGCCTGTCCACGACCGCGTTCACCGCGCTGTTCTACAACTACGCGTTCTTCACGATCCTGGCCTTCACCCCGTTCGTCCTGCACATGGACGCGCACGGCATCGGCCTGGTGTTCTTCGGGTGGGGCGTGCTGGTGGCGCTGTCGTCGGTGTTCGCCGCGCCCGTCCTGCAGCGCCGCCTCGGGACGGTCCGGGTCATGCACCTGTCGCTGGTCCTGCTGATCGTCTTCCAGATCGGCCTGGCGCTGTCCGGGCACACCGGGATCATCGTCTGCACGATCCTGTCCGGCGTCCCGATCGGCATGAACAACACCGCCTTCACCGAGGCCGCCATGGAGGTCTCCGACAACCCCCGGCCGGTCGCCTCGGCGGGCTACAACTTCGTCCGCTGGATGGGCGGCGCGCTGGCCCCCTACACCGCCAGCAAGCTGGCCGAGAGGTTCGACCCCTCGGTGCCCTACTACGCGGGCGCGGCGTGCTGCGCGGTCGCCATCGCCATCCTGGTGGTGCGGCGCAGGCACCTGACGGCGCTGGAGCGGGTGGACATCGACCACGCCTTCCAGGAGGCGCCGCTTCCCGCGAAGGCGTGACCTCCGCGAACGAGGTCTCCCGAAGACTTTCGAAAAGGAGAACGGCCTCCGGGGCATGTCCCGGAGGCCGTTCTCCTTTTCACCTAATGAAATGGCCGGACGCGGCCTCAGCCCAGACCGTTGAGCTTGGTGATCCGGTTCTCGTACATCCGGATCACGTCCGCGCGGGCGGCGTGCTTGGTCTCGTACTCGCGCAGCAGCTTCACCTGGTCGGCCGACAGCCCGCGGAGACGCGCGCGGAGCTGCGGCAGGGTGGCCGCGTCGTAGTCGGGGATGGGCAGTTCGGCGGCGAGCGCCTCGGCCTCGGCCTGCGCGGCGGGCTTGAGCTCGGGCTTGGGCTCGAACTCGGGCTTGGCGGCGGGCTCCGGCTTCGCCTTGGCCTCCGGCTTGGCCTCGGGCTTGCTCTCCGGCTTGGCTTCCGGCTTGGCCTCAGCCTTCGGCTCAGGCTTCGGCTCGGGCTTCGGCGCGGCGGCCTTCGGCTCGGTGGACGCGGCGGGCGCAGCGGGCTTGACCTCGGGCTTCGCCGCGGGCGCGGGGGCGGCCGCCGGCTTGCCGATGGAGATCTCCTTGTCGGCGGCGGCCTTCGGCTCGCGCTCGGCCTTCGGCCGCGGCCGCGCCTCGGGCAGCGGCTCGGCCTCCTCCTCGCCGCCGCGCACCCTCTCGACCACCGCGCCGACGACCTTGAAGGCCGTGTGCTGGACGTCCCCGGCCAGCCGCCCGATGACCGGCTTCACGCCGCCGCCCTCGGTGATCTCCTTGTAGTCCTTGGTCACCCGGTCGCTCAGCAGCAGGGCCCGGCCCACGCCGAACATGGCCAGGCGCACAGCGTGCAGGGGGAGATCGCGGACCTGCTCGCCCACCGTCTCCTGCACTTGTCGCTTGATGCGGCGCGGCGATTTCGTCATCGTCTTCCATCTCCCTGCCGTCCCGGTGGCGGGACTGGGTCGATACGGAACCGGCTGTCAATCCTCACTTTGCCCCATGGGTGCGAGAGTGGTCACCCCGGGTTAATGGATTTCTGTCCAAAAGGCGCGTGGAGTGGGTCACATTGCGGGCTTCACCAGAGCTTTGTCCGCCCGCTTCGGCATGGTCCGCGGCTTGTGCGGTGAGCCGTGCGGGACGCCTGGAACGGCTCGTGCGATCTCGTACGATAGGGGCATGACCTCCAACAGCCAGCGCCGTGTCCTGCTCGCCAAACCGCGTGGTTACTGCGCCGGCGTGGACCGTGCCGTCGAGACGGTCGAGATCGCCCTGGAGAAGTACGGCGCCCCGGTCTACGTGCGCAAGCAGATCGTCCACAACGTGCACGTGGTCAAGACCCTGGAAGAGCGCGGGGCGGTCTTCGTGGACGAGACCGAGGAGGTGCCCGAGGGGGCCATCGTGGTCTTCTCCGCGCACGGCGTCGCCCCGGTCGTGCACGAGGAGGCGCGCGGCCGCAACCTGGCCACCATCGACGCCACCTGCCCGCTGGTGACCAAGGTCCACAAGGAGGCCGTGCGGTTCGCCAAGGACGACTACGACATCCTGCTGATCGGGCACGAGGGCCACGAGGAGGTCATCGGCACCAGCGGCGAGGCGCCCGACCACATCCACCTGGTGGACGGCCCCGACGACGTCGCGCGCGTGCAGGTGCGCGACCCCGACAAGGTGGCCTGGCTGTCGCAGACGACCCTGTCGGTGGACGAGACCCTCGCCACCGTCCGCGCGCTGCGCGAGCGCTTCCCCAACCTGATGGACCCGCCCTCGGACGACATCTGCTACGCCACCCAGAACCGCCAGGTCGCCGTCAAGCAGATGGCCGCCGGCGCCGAGCTGGTCATCGTGGTCGGCTCCACCAACTCCTCCAACTCGGTGCGCCTGGTCGAGGTCGCCAAGGAGCACGGCGCCGACAACGCCTACCTGGTCGACTACGCCTCCCAGATCGACGAGGCGTGGCTGGAGGGCGTCACCACGGTGGGCGTCACCAGCGGCGCGTCGGTGCCCGACGAGCTGGTGCAGGGCGTCCTGGCGTGGCTGGCCGAGCGCGGCTACGGCGACGTCGAGGAGATCGAGTCGGTCAGGGAGAGCATGCGCTTCGCCCTCCCGCACGAGCTCCGCAAGGACCTCCGCAAGGTCGCCGCGGGCTGACCTCCCGGCGTACGGGAACGCGCCGCCTCGCACGAGCGAGCGCGGCGCGTTGACGTTCCCGGCGTTCGGCTCCCGGCTCAGTCCACGTCGGCGTGCGGCGGGTCGTCCTTGGCGGAGCGGCGGTAGCGGGGCGACCGGCGCTGCGTCGTGTCGTCCCAGCGGACCGGGTCCTCGTTCTCCTCCTCCATGAACAGGCGCATCCCGGCCAGCCGGCCGCGCAGGTCCCTGACCTGGGCGAGCAGCCCGCGCGGCGCGGTGATCACCAGGAGCAGCAGGGTGCCGCCGAACAGCCACGGCGCGGTGGCCGCCAGCGTCAGCAGCACCCCGCCGCCCACGCCGGTCAGCAGCGAGCCGTCGCCGAGCGCGGTGACCAGCACCGCCAGGAAGGTCGCGGCCAGGAAGACCAGCGGCGGGCTCACCGCCAGCGTCAGCAGGTCGGCCGGGCGGGTCAGCAGCGCGGCGACCGCGCAGCCCAGCACGAACCCCGCCCCGGCCAGCAGCGGCATCTCCAGCCAGCGGGACAGCAGGCCGCCCAGCAGGGCGGCGGCGAACATGACGACGATGCCGCCGCGCCCCGTCAGGGTGACCGCGCCGCCCGCGCTCCGCGGGGACGCGGTGCCGCGCTGCCGTCGCACTGGACCCCCCGCGGGCGACGCGCCGCCGCCGGGCGCTTCGCGTACCGTCGATGCACTCATTGCCACCCTTTCTCCCGATCAATTTGATCAGGGACGGCCCGTCCGCGGAAACCTATCGGTTCCGTGGCGGAGACCGATTGTGGACGCCCGCCCGTGTCGCGGGCGGCGCCGTCGGCCGCCGTCAGCTCGGCGGCCGACAGCGAGCGCGGGCTCTCCTCCACCGGCGCGGGCCCGGCCAGCGGCGCCTCCACCACGCCCAGCTCGTTCAGCCGCCGCGCGCTGACCAGCACGCGGGTCTCCAGCGAGCCCACCGTCCGGTTGTAGGACTTGATCGCGTTGGTGAGGGAGCGGCCCAGCTCGTCCACGTGGCCGCCCATCGTGCCGAGCCGCTCGTACAGCTCCTTGCCCAGCTCGAACACCGCGCGGGCGTTGCGCGACAGGGCCGCCTGCTGCCAGGCGTAGGACGCGGTCCGCAGCATCGTGATCAGCGTGGTGGGGGTGGCGATGTGCACCCGGCGGCGCATCGCGTACTCCAGCAGGCCCGGGTCGCGGTCCAGCGCGGGCGCGAGGAACGCCTCGCCGGGGATGAACAGCACCACGAACTCCGGCGTGGGGCTGAACGCCTGCCAGTAGGACTTGGCGGCGAGCTGGTCCACGTGGTTGCGCAGGTGCCGGGCGTGCGCGTCCAGCCGGTCGCGCTCGGCGGCCGGGTCGTCGCTCCCGGCGGCCTCCAGGTAGGCGGCCAGCGACACCTTGGAGTCGACGACGATGTTCTTGCCGCCCGCCAGCCGCACCACCAGGTCGGGCCGGACCGTGCCGTCCTCGGTCGCCGCGCTCGCCTGCTCGTCGAAGTCGCAGTGGTGGGTCATCCCGGCCAGCTCCACCACGCGCCGCAGCTGCAGCTCGCCCCAGCGGCCGCGTGCCTCGGGCCGCTGCAGGGCGCGCACCAGCGTGCGGGTCTCGCCGCGCAGCTGCTCGGAGCTCTGCCGGACGAACTCCACCTGCTTGGCCAGCATCGCGTGCGACTCGCGGCGGCCGGTCTCGACCTCGCGCAGCTGCTCCTCGACCTTGGCCAGCGTCTCGCGCAGCGGCGCGACCAGGTGCTCCACGGCCTGCTGGCGGCGCTCCAGCTCCCCGGCGGCCTCGATCCCGGCGGCCTTCAGCCGGGTGTCGGCCAGCTCCAGGAAGCGCTGGTTGCTGGCGTCCAGGGCCTTGGCCGACAGGTTCTCGAAGTGCTCGGCCATGCGCTCCTCGGCGTAGGCGAGCTTCTCCTCGGCGGCCCTGGCCCGCGCGATCAGCGCGCCCTGGCGGCCGGTGGCCAGCGCGTACCCGACCACGACGCCGAAGGCGGCCCCGACGAACAGGCCGGCGAACAGCGCGAGATCCATCCGTTCATCGTGACAGCGCTTCCCTGGCGCGCCGGCGCGACGCGCCGAGACGGCCGCCGCGCCCGACAATTAGACTCATCGTTCACTAAGCCCCCTGAAACCGGACGGACGGTGCGATCGGCCGCCCGGTCCGGCCCCCGCCGAGGAGCAGCACATGACCGTCGACGCCCGCCCCCACGCCCTGCGGCCCGTGGCCACCACCCCGGCCGAGCGCCGCGTCGCCCGCGCGCTCGCCCTGGAGCCGGGCGGCCCGCCGACCCTGCAGGCCCGGATCGCCAACAAGGTCATCCGCGTGCTGCTGCGCACCGCCTGGGAGCACGGCCCGAGCGGCGACGCCGGGCTGGTCCGCGTCCAGCGCGCCACCGACCTGCTCGGCCGCCTCCAGGCCGTGCCGCGCGGCGTCGCCATCACCCCGCAGGAACTGGACGGGTGCGGTGCCGAATGGGTGCGGGCGGGCGCGCCCGACGAGGACAAGGTCTTCCTCTACCTGCACGGCGGCGGCTACTTCTTCGGCAGCCCGCGCCTGTACCGGCCGTTCAACTGGCGGCTGTCGGCGTCCACCGCCCGCCCGGTGCTGGCGCTGGACTACCGCCTGGTGCCCGAGCACACCCCGGCCGACGCGCTCGCCGACGCGCTGACCGCCTACGACTTCCTGCTGGAGCGCGGGCACGGGCCGTCGCAGATCGTCGTCGGCGGCGACTCGGCCGGCGGCCACCTCACCCTGGCCCTGCTGCTGGCGCTGAAGGAGCGCGGCACGCCGTTGCCCGCCGCCGCGGTCTGCCTGTCGCCCTGGGTTGATCTGCTGTGCGCCGCCGACTCCCACACGGCCAACGCCCGCACCGACCACCTGATCCCGGCCCGGAAGCTGGCCGAGCTCGGGCAGCGCTTCTGTGCGGACAAGGAGGAGAACGACCCGCTGTTCGCCCCGGCGCGCGCCGACCTGAGCGGGCTGCCGCCGACCATGTTCGTGGCCAGCGGCACCGAGATCCTGCGCGACGAGACCCGCGACGTGGCCGAGCGCGCCCAGCGGGCCGGGGTCGACGCGGTCTACCAGGAGTGGGACGGCCTGGTGCACGTCTTCCCGGTGTTCGCCGACTTCATGCCCGAGGGCAAGGCCGCCTTCCGGCACATCGCCGAGTTCCTGCGCCGCCTGGGCGCCTGAGCGGGGCGCCGCCGGACCGCCGCCGCCCGGCGTCCGGGGAGATCATCCACGGGGTGTTCACCCCGGCGCCGTCCGCCGCTGGTCCGGCGGGCCCATAAACTTGTCCGCCGTGAGCCTCTCCATCGGAATCGTCGGGCTGCCCAACGTCGGCAAGTCCACGCTGTTCAACGCGCTGACCAAGAACGACGCGCTGGCCGCGAACTACCCGTTCGCGACCATCGAGCCCAACGTCGGCGTGGTCGGGGTGCCCGACCCACGGCTGGAGGGGCTGGCGAAGATCTTCGGCTCGGCCAAGATCATCCCGGCCACGATGGAGTTCGTGGACATCGCCGGCATCGTCAAGGGCGCCTCCGAGGGGCAGGGCCTGGGCAACAAGTTCCTGGCCAACATCCGCGAGACCAACGCGATCTGCCAGGTCATCCGCGCCTTCGAGGACCCCGACGTCACCCACGTGGACGGCGACGTGGCGCCCTCGCGCGACATCGAGACCATCAACACCGAGCTGATCCTGGCCGACCTCCAGACGATCGAGAAGGCCCTGCCGCGCCTGGAGAAGGAGGCGCGCACCAAGAAGGACAAGGACCAGCTCGCCGTCCTGGACGCCGTGCAGAACGCGCAGAAGCTGCTGGACGAGGGCGTCACGCTGTTCGCCGGGGCCGCCAAGGCCGGCATCGACCTGGCGCTGCTGCGCGAGCTGCACCTGCTCACCGCCAAGCCGTTCCTGTACGTGTTCAACCTCGACGAGGACGAGCTGTCGGACGAGGCGCTGAAGGGCCGGCTGCGCGAGCTGGTCGCCCCCGCCGAGGCCATCTTCCTGGACGCCAAGATCGAGGCCGAGCTCATCGAGCTGCCCGACGAGGAGGCCCTGGAGCTGCTGCAGGGCATGGGCCAGGAGGAGTCGGGCCTGTCGCAGCTGGTGCGCATCGGCTTCGACACCCTCGGCCTGCAGACCTACCTGACCGCCGGGCCCAAGGAGTCGCGCGCCTGGACGATCCGCAAGGGCGCCACCGCGCCCGAGGCGGCCGGGGTCATCCACACCGACTTCCAGCGCGGCTTCATCAAGGCCGAGATCGTGTCCTACGACGACCTGGTCGCCGAGGGCTCGATGGCCGCCGCCCGCACCGCCGGCAAGGTCCGGATGGAGGGCAAGGAGTACGTGATGCAGGACGGCGACGTGGTCGAGTTCCGTTTCAACGTCTGAACCGCGCCCGTTCCCGCGGCGGCCCGGACCACCCTCGGCGGTGGTCCGGGCCGCTTCGCGCGCGCAAGTTTCGGTGTCCGGTACGGGGAGAGATTCCCGCGCATCCAGCGTGCTACGTGCAGTTATGTCGCCAAATCGACACGATGTCGGATTCCCTGGCAAGAGGTTGCGGACCGGACGGTCAGCCGGTCGGTAATCGCCGCCGCACTCCGGCCCGCTTGTCCGTGACCGCCACCTGCGCACCCTTCGGAGGCATGGGTAGAGGATCGTCACCGTTTGGCAATCTTCCCTGTTCCGGACGAGGTGGATTGCATTATCCACAACCGCGTGCCGGGGCTGTGCTTGACCGCGATGCGCTGGAAGAATTGGCGCTCGTGGTTACGCTGGGCCCGAGGTGGGTTCGGAAAGGCCACCGTTCGACAAGTACGAGACCAGGCGAACATGACCGCGCCGACCGGGGGCGAGGCGCGAGCGGAGGCAGGATGGCTCGCAGGTCGGCCGTGGAACACGGCCGTGAGACCGCCGTGGTCGAGGAGGCGGCGACCGGCCGCGCCCTCGACCCGTGGGACGTGCCCGACCAGGGCCGCCGGCGCGGCGGGTCCGGCGGCGGCCGCCCGCGCGGCGGGCGGTGGGGCGGGTCCGGCGGCCGCTGGTGGGTGTGGATCGGCCGCGCGGTGCTGTGGGCGGTCCTGCTCGTCATCCTGGTCAACGGCGTCCGCGCCCCCTTCCAGCGCTTCACCGCCGAGGAGGGCGGCACCACCGCGAGCCCGGCCGCCAAGAACGCGCAGTTCCCCAGCAGCTCGGCCGGCGCCTACGCGCTGCAGTTCGCCAACGTCTACCTCAACTACGACCAGAAGAACGCGCCCGCCCGCGACGAGCAGCTGCGCGCGTTCCTGCCCGAAGGCGCCGACCCCAAGTTCGGCTGGAACGGCGTCGGCCAGCTCGCGGTCCAGTCCGTCCAGGTCGCCGGCGTCGAGGTGCACGACGCCAACAACGCGTCGGTCACCATCCTGGCCCGCAGCCAGGACAAGTGGCTCCGCCTCAACGTCCCCGTCTTCGCCAAGGACGGCGCGCTGGTCATCTCCGGCCGGCCCGCGCTGCTCCCGCCGCCCACCAAGGCCACGCTTCCCCAGCAGGGCGTCCGCGACCGCGACACCGCCCTGGAGGGCGTGCTCCAGCCCATGCTCGGTACCTTCTTCCAGGCGTACGCCAAGAGCGACCAGGCGACGCTGTCGCGCTACGCGGCCGGACCCGCGCTGCCGGGCCTGGCCGAGTCGGTGAACTACGTGGCGGTCCGCGGCGTCGTCGCGCCCAAGGGCGCGGCCGACGCGCGCACCGTCACCGTCACCGTGGCGTGGCAGCTCCCCGGCAGCGCCGCGGGAGGCGCGGGCGAGCTGGAGCAGGCCTACCGGATGGCCATGGTTAAGAAGGGCGACAACTGGTACGTGAAGGACATTCGCGGAACCACCGAGCCGAACGCGTCATGAGAGGTCGCGAAGTGAGAGCACACCGGGGCCCCTGCCCCGAGACACCCGGCGACCTAGGAAGGTAACCCGTCGATGCTGCACCACATCATGGCGTCGATTCCGCACGAGGTCTGGGCGGCGCCCACCAACGACGAACTGAAGACCGACCAGCTGGCGGACTGGCTGCGCCAGATCTTCGGCCCCCTGTTCCTGGTGATCGTCTCCATTGTGGCGATCTTCTTCCTGTTCACCCGGGAGATCACCAGGTTCGTGCAATTCATCGTCCTCGCGATCGGCATTGGAGTGGTCTTCTACGTTCCCAACATCATCGAGACCACGGCCAAGGCGATCGCCAAGGCCCTCGGCGTGGACCTGAGCTGAGGACGGCCGACACCGAGGCCGGGACAGGCCCCCCGGCGGGCCCGGCAGGCGACACTGTGCGCGCACAGGTAGGGGAGTAGGGGCGTGGATCTACCCACGTACACGAACATCTGGCGCATCGAGAAGCGGCTGTACAAGTTGTACGACCTGCGGCTTCCGATGCCTCTGCCGCTCGTCCAGATCGGCGTGTTCGCCGGCGTGTTCGTGCCGTGGATCGTTCTGCTGCGCTTCGTGGGCATCCCCTTCGAGTCGCCGTGGCACGTGCTGTACGTCGTCCCGCCGGGTGTGCTCACCTGGCTCGCCACCCGCCCGGTCATCGAGGGCAAGCGCCTGACCGAGCTGCTGCTGTCGCACAGCCGCTACCTGGCCGAGCCGCGCACCTGGTGCCGCCTGACCCCGATCCGCGAGCCGCGCGAGGTCGTGATCGTCGCCCGCGTCTGGCGCCGCCCCCAGGCCCCGGCCCCGGTGGCGGCCGCCGAGCGCGCCGCCGTGAAGTCCCGCCGCAAGGCGCGCAAGGCCCGCAAGGCCCGCCCCCTGGTGGAGGAGGCGCCGCTCCCGCAGGAGATCGCCGCCCCCATGCCGACCCCGGCGATGGCCTCCGCGCCGCAGCCGCTGGCGGAGTACGAGGCCCAGCGCGACGCGGCCAACGCCTCGCGCGAGGCCGCGCCCGTCGAGGAGCGTCCGGCCAAGCGCTCCCGCAAGCGGCGGTTCGCCAAGGCGCGGGTGGAGGAGACTCCGGCCGCGCCGACTCCGGCCGAAGAGGTGGCCGCGCCGGGCGACGCGATCGCCAAGGCGTCCCCGCCCGCTCTTCCCCCCACCGAAACGGCCCCGGCCGCGGAGCCCCAGCGCGTCCGGGAGACCGAAGCCCCGGCCGTGCGGGCTCAGGCGGTCCACACGCCGGCCGAGGAGACCCAGGCCACACGGCCGGAAGCCGAAGAGGCGCCGGTGGCGCAAGCGTCCGAGCAAGCCGGCGAGCCGCGCCGCGCAGCGCGGCCATGGCGGCGCTCCACTCGCGACATCGCGCACGAAGACGACGCGGCCGTCCCGCCGGGCCTCCCGGCGGAGACCCCGGCCGACCTCGCGCACCCGCCCGCCACTCCGCGGCTCGAAGTGCCACCGCAGCAGCCCGCCGAGAAGCCGACCGCCCCGACCGTCGGCTCGGGCAAGCGCGCGTTCGCGTCGGGCGTGCGCCGTCCCGGCGGCGCGGTGGACTTCTGGCAGGCCATCGCCCCGCCCGCGCCCACCGACCCCGCCCCGGAGGCCACCGCGTCCACGCCAGCTCCGGACACCCGCCCGGACATCCCCCAGCAGAAGCCCGCCGCCCAGGCTCCGGAGCCGGAGTTCAACGGCGAGCCGGGCGACGTCCGCGTGGCGGGCAGGCGCAAGCCCAAGGCCGCCATGCCGCCGGTGCCGTTTCCGCCGCCCCCGCCGCCGCCGCGACCGACCGCGGAGGCGCCCCGACCTCCGCAGGAGCCCGAGAAGCCGCAAGCCCCCACCACCCCGGAGCAGATCCCGGCCGCCCAGGCCGAGCAGCCCGCCCCGGCACAGCGCCCCAAGCCCGCCGAACAGCCCGCACGGCAAACCCCGGCCACCCAGGCTGGACAGCCCACACCGCAGCTCCCAGCTGCCCGAGCCGAGCAGCCTAAGCCGACGCACCCGCCCCAGCCCGCCGACCAGCCAGCGCCGCAGACACCGGCCGCTCATGCCGGGCAACCTGAGGCAACGCGACCGCCCCGGCCCGCCGCCCAGCCTGCGCCGCAGGCACCTGCCGCTCATACTGAACAGCCCGCATCGCAGGTTCCGGCTGACCGAGCTGAGCAGCCTGAGGCAACGCGACTGCCCCGGTCTGCCGAGCGGCCTGCGTCGCAGGCACCGGCCGCCCAGGCTGGGCAGCCCGGACCGCAGGTCTCGGCTGACCGAGCCGAGCAGCCTGAGCCGACGCGGCCGTCCCAGCCCGCCGAGCAGCCTGCACCGCAGGCACCTGCTGCTCATGCTGGGCAGCCCGCATCGCAGGTTCCGACTGCCCGAGCTGAGCAGCCTGAGTCGGCGCGGCCGTCCCAGCCCGTTGAGCAGCCTGCGGCGGAGGCTCCTGCTGGCCAGGCCGAACGGCCCGCGCCGCAGACTCCCGCCGCCCAATCTGGGCAGCCTGCCTCCGAGCAGACCGCGCCCCAGGTGCCTGCCGCGCAGGCTGAACGGCCTGCACCGGCGCGACGGCCCCAGCCGGTCGAGCCGCAGGCTCCGGCCGCTCAGTCGCAGCCCGCGAAGCCCGAGAGCGCGCCGTCGGCTCCCATTCAGCCGGAAGCCACTCCGCAGCTCCCCGCCGCACAGGCCGAGCGGCCCGATGCCTCCACCACGCGGTACGACATCCCGCAGGTCCCGCCCGCGACCGAGCAGCGGCCCCGGCAGCGGGAGCAGCAGCGATCCGAGAGCCAGACCAGGCAGGACCTGCCGCAGCGGCCCGGCGCCACGCGCCGCGACATCCCGCAGATGCCCGCCGCCCAAGCCGGGGAAGGCGCGCGCGGGCAGGAGGGTGCGCCCGCCGAGCCGCCCTCGCCCGCCGAGCCGCCCTCGCCCGCCAGGCCGCCCGCGCCCACCAGGCCCGACATCCCCATGGTGCCGGGTGCGTTCGGCGGTGCCGGAGGCAAGCGGGAGCGGCAGGAGGGCGAGTGGCGTCCCGCCAAGGACCCCTCGCGCGAGCCCGCCGCCCCCGAGCCGCAGAAGCCCGCCGCCCAAGGACCGCCGCCGCAGAAGCCCGGCGCGTCCGAGCCGGAGAGGCCCGCGGCGCAAGAGCCGCAGCCGCCCAAGCCGCAGCAGCCGCCCAAGCCGTGGTCCAAGGGCCTGTCCAAGCCCGTGCAGCCCGCTGGCACCGACGCCATGGTCTGGCCGCCGATCCCGCAGCCCCGGCACGACGCCGGCAAGCCCGAACAGCAGCGGCCGACCGGTCCGCAGCCGGGCCGGTTCCCCACGCAGGGCCCGCCGCCCCGGCCGCCGCAGGGCACGCCCGTCAAGCCCGAGCCGCCCCGGCCCCACATGGAGCCGCCGCTGCCCGTGCCGGACGAGGAGCCGCCGCCGCGCGAGGTGCGGTCCGGTCCCGCCTCGCCGGTGCGGCCCCGGCCGCTGCCGCCGCCCCCGGCCGCCCCGCCGTCCGAGCCCGCCATCACCCCGCCCGACCCCGAGCACGAGGTCACCGCGGGCGGCCTGCGCCGCCTCATCCACGCGGTCGGCGGCGGGCACGGCGAGGCCGACGCCGAGTACCAGCTGCGCCTGCAGCAGCCCTTCCAGGGCACCCGGCACATCGTGGTGCTGGGCTGCACCGGCGGCGCGGGCCAGACCGTCACGGCGCTGATGCTCGGCCACACCTTCGCCCAGCACAACGGCGAGCCGGTCGTGGCGATCGACGTCAACCCCGGGCCCGGCGCGCTGGCGCGCCGCACCCGCAGCGAGACCAACGAGACGCTGACCGGCCTGATCACCCGCGCCGACCAGGTCAACAGCCTGACCGCGATGCGCCGCTACACCTCGCAGGCCAAGTCCGGCCTGGACGTGATCGCGGCCGGGAAGAACCCGCTCCAGGCGCTGGACGACCGCGACTACGCGCTGGCGATCCGCACCATCGACCGGTTCTACTCGGTGACGCTGCTGGACGCCGCCGCCGCCGTGGTCGCGCGCGTGCTGCCCTACGCCGACCAGATCGTGCTGGTCGCGCCCGCCAGCGCGGACGCCCCCCGCGCCGTCTCGATGACGTTCGAGTGGCTGGACGGGCACGGCTACCACGAGCTGCGCTCGCGCGCGGTGACCGTCATCAACGGCGTCAGCCGCCGCAGCATGGACGATGTTGAACAAGCCGAGGCGGTGGCGCGGGGCCGTTGCCGGGCGCTGGTGCGCATCCCGTGGGACGATCACCTCAGCATGGACCGCGCGCCCCGCAACGAGCTGAAATCGTTGCGGGCGCCGACGCGGCGTGCCTATCTTGCCCTCGCCGGCGTGGTCGCCGGCGGGTTCACCGTCGTGCCCGAGCGTTACCAGGAGCTTCAGCAGGAGCAGGAGGCCACCCGATGAGCGCCCCCACCCGCCCGCGACGTGCCGGACGGAGCGCAGCCGGATGAGCGCGAACGGACGCGCGCCGTCCGGACCGAGCAGCCCGCGCACCGGGGGACCGGCGCACGGGACGGCCGTGAGCCGGCGAGCGGAGGCGAGGCGATGAGCAGGGCGTCCAAGGCCAGGTCCAGCCGACTAGCGGTGCGGTACTTCGACGACCGGGTACTGCTCACCGACACCGCCGCCTGGGCGTACTTCCGGCTGCCGACGGTGTCCTACGAGTTCACCACCGGCGAGGAGCGCGAGGCGCTGGCCACCAACATCACCATCGCCCTCGCCGGCATCCGGATGGCCGACGCCGAGGTGCACCTGCGCATCGCGCACCGCACCTACCCGGCCGCCGAGTGGGCCCTGGCGCTGGACCGCACCTCCGACGGCGGGCCGGGCTGGCGCGAGTACCTGGAGGAGACCTACGCCCACGTGTGGGCCAAGGACTTCTGGACCAAGGAGGTCTACCTCGGCGTGCGGCTCGGGCCGCGCGGCATGGGCGCGCAGCTGTCGGGCGGCGCGATCGCGCAGCTGCTCGGCTTCTACAAGCGCAGCGAGCAGGCGCTCGGCATCGAGGACGACGCGATCGACAAGAAGGAGATCGCGCGCTGGACCGAGCAGGCCGAGCGCATCGGACGGGCGCTGGGCGGGTCGGCACTGTACGCGCGGCACGCCACCTCCACCGAGGTGGCGTGGCTGTTCCAGCACGCGGTCACCGCGTCGCTGGCCGACCCCCCGCCCTCGGCGGTGGCGCGCCGCACCTGGGGCAAGGGCGAGATCGAGGCGCTGGTCGAGGGCGCGATCCACAACGGGCGCTCCTACCTGCGGGTGGAGCAGCCCAACTTCACCGGCGCGGGCGGCGGCGCCACCGCGCAGTCCTACGTCGCCTACCTGTCGTTCGCGCGGTTCCCGGACATGATGCCGTTCCCCGACGGCGAGCCGTGGTTCCACTACGCCGACGCGCTGCCGTTCCCGGTGGAGATCAGCTCGCGGATGAAGCTGATCCCGCCCGCCAAGGCGTCCAAGGACGTCTCGCGCAAGCTCGCGCACGCCCGCGACATGGACCAGCACATCCGCGAGGCGGGCGCGGAGGCCCCGATCGCGCTCGCCGAGCAGATCGACGCGGCGCGGATGCTGGAGCACGGCATCACCAAGGAGCGCCTGCCGTTCGTGTACGGCTGGCACCGGCTGATCGTGTCGGCGCCGACCGCCGACCTGCTGGCGCAGCGGGTGGACGCGGTCGTCGAGCACTACCGCGACATCGGCATCGACGTGGTCAACTCCACCGGCGACCAGTTCTCGCTGTTCTGCGAGTCGCTGCCCGGCGACCGCATCCGGCTGAACGCCTACGCGCAGCGGCAGCCGCTGCGGACCATCGCGGGCGGGATGCCGGTGGCCACGGTGGACCTCGGCGACCGGCCCGACGAGAACAACGAGGGCTGGATCGGCCCCTACATCGGCGAGACGCTGGGCCGCGCGCGGTCCATCGTGCACTTCGACCCGCTGGTCGCCGCCGCCCGCAACCGCCCCACCGCCGTCGCCATCACCGGCGAGCCCGGCGGCGGCAAGACCACCCTGGCGCTGCTGCTGATCTACCAGATGGCGCTGCGCGGGGTGACGATCGCGGCGATCGACCCCAAGGGCGACGCCGAGTCGCTGGTGGAGCTGCTGAAGGCGCGCGGCCGCAAGGCCCGCATCCTGCCGCTGGGGTCGGCCGCGCCGGGCCTGCTCGACCCGTTCTCCTTCGGCGACGACCTGGCCGCCAAGAAGACGATGGCCACCGAGACGCTGCGGCTGCTGCTTCCGCGCATGTCGGAGGAGCGCGAGTCGGCGATGATCCAAGCGGTGGGCGCGGTCGCCAACGCCGAGCGCCCCTCGCTCGGCAAGGTCGTGGACTTCCTGGAGGCCGCCGAGGACCCCGCCTCCAAGAACCTGGGCGCGGTGCTGCGGTCGATGTCGGAGATGCGGCTGGCCCGGCTCTGCTTCGACCCCTCCGGCGGCGAGCGCATCGACTCGGCGGGCTGGACCACGGTGTTCACCCTCGGCGGCCTGACGCTGCCGGACGTGACGATCGGGCGCGAGGACTACTCCTACGAGCAGCGCCTGTCGGTCGCGCTGATGTACCTGGTGTCGCAGTTCGCGCGGCGCCTGATGCACGGGCTGGACCGGCGCATGCCGAAGGCCATCTTCCTGGACGAGGCGTGGGCCATCACCTCGACACCCGAGGGCGCCAAACTGGTGCCGGAAGTGTCGCGCATGGGGCGTTCTCGCAACACTGCGTTGATCCTGGTGTCGCAGAACGCCGGGGACCTCTTGAATGAACAGGTGACCAACTGCCTGTCGTCGGTGTTCTCCTTCCGCTCCTCCGAGCGCGTCGAGGTCGGCAACGTGATGTCTCTGCTGGGGGTGGAGACGTCGGACGAGCACAAGGCCGTGCTGCGCAACCTGGGCAACGGCGAGTGCGTCTTCCGCGATCTGGACGGCCGGGCCGGCCGGATCGGCGTGGACCTGATCTCCGAGGAGCTCCGGCGCTGGCTGGACACCAACCCGACGCGGTCCCGTCCCGGGATCGAGGAAGTGCCGGCGGGGGTCAAGGTCAAGGAGGTTCGGTAATGAGGGGTCCCCGCCACCGAGCGCCGCGCGTCCAGCGCTCCCCGGGCGAAGGGCTCGACCCGGCGCGGCTGCGCCGGGACGCCCGCAGGGCGCACCGGGTCGCCCGGCCGCGCCGCCGCCGTTCCGCGGTGCTGCTGATCCTGATGTCGCTGTTCCTGCTCAGCCCGGTGTCGCCCGCGGTCGCCTCGATTCCGCTGCCGAGCCCCGGCGACGCCTGCCGTCCCGCCGACAACCCCGCGCCCGAGCAGTACGGCTCGGGCACCGACGGACTCATCAAGCCGCCGGACTACCCCGACGAGAAGCTGCGCACCACCCCGGTCGAGAAGCTCACCTACTACGACCGCTACGGCACCGCGGGCCAGACCTGGTACGCGGTGGACATGGGCTGCTCGGACGCGATGGCCATGATGGGCAACGCCCTGGCCAACACGACCTTCACCCTGGTCCGCACCATCGACCGCACCACCATCAGCGTCTACCAGGCGGCCGCCTCGGAGTCGCTGCTCGGCTGGCTGAAGAACACCGTGGACGGTGTCATCAGCGGCATCGGCAAGACCTTCAACGCCCGCTACTGGTCGTGGGTGGTGATCCTCGGCGCGATGTGGCTGGCCTGGTGGGGCCTGGTGCGCAAGCGGGCCAGCAAGGTCACCGAGGGCGTGATCTGGATGGTCGCGGCGATGGTGGCGCTGATCTGGCTGATCGCGCGGCCCGCCGACTTCACCACGCTGGGCACCAAGGTGTCGGAGGCGACCAGCGCCGCGTTCAACGCCGCGCTGCCGCAGAGCGACACCAAGGGGAGCACCTGCATCCCCGCCCCCGAGGGCAGGCCGAACCCGGCCGCCGCCACCGACGTGGACGCCACCACCCGCAACGCCAACGGCCTGTGGGTGGCGCTGGTGTGCAAGCCGTGGCTGATGGGCGAGTTCGGCACCACCGACCCCAACGCCAAGGTCGTCAAGGACAACGCCGACAAGCTGCTGTGGTCGCAGGCGGTGGACCTGCCCGAGACGCACGGCGGCGCGAAGGTCGACCTCGCCAAGAAGGCCGACGCCTACAAGGACGTCACCAAGAACATCAAGGAAGAGCATCCCGGCGTCTACGCCACCTTCCAGGGCAAGAACTGGACCAACCGCCTGGCGGTGGCGTTCGGCGGCCTGTTCGCGGCGCTGGTCGCCGGCCTGCTGATCATGGTGATCGCGATCGCGCTGATCGTGGTGAAGATCGCGTTCCTGCTGCTGCTGGTGGCCGGGCCGATCTTCCTGGGCATCGGCATCCATCCGGGCATCGGCCGGGTGATCGCGGTGCGCTGGCTGGAGCTGCTGCTGTCGATGCTGCTCAAACAGGCCGCGCTGATCGGCGTGCTGTCGCTGCTGCTGTGGGCCTACGGGCTCATCCTGGGCGAGGCGCTGCCCTGGGCGCTGCAGATCCTGCTGATCGCGCTGGTGACGTTCGCGGCGTTCATCTACCGCAAGCCGTTCCAGCACCTGTTCTCAGCGGTCGGCTACTCGGCCGTCGGCGCGCGGGAGAAGAGCGAGCGCCAGCTCGACAAGTCGGTGATGGAGGCGCGCAAGAGCACCACGGCGGTCGGTGCCGCGGTCGTGCCGGGCGCGGCGGGCTACCGGCTCGGCGCGCGCGGCAAGGGCGACCCGAACGCCGACCCGAACGCGCCGGCGCTCACCGACGCCTCGGTGGGCGCGAGCGCCGACCGTCGCGGCGGTGCGGCAGCCGGGGCGGGCGATTCGGCGTCGCCGGACGCGGCCCCGGTGCTGGCGGCCAAGCCGCGCAACGCGGGCGCCGCCGCGGCGCAGGGGCGTTCGCGACGCGGTGCGCCTCCGCTGAACCTGCCCTCGCGCGCGGGTGCGCTCGGCGACGGTAACGGCGCTGCGGCCGCGCGTTCGGGCGGCGGCAGTGGCGGTGGCCTGGCGGGTGCCGCAGCGGCCGGCACGGGCGGCGGCGGACGCGACGGCGGCGGATCGAGCGGCGGCGGCCAGACCGGCGGCGGGACCCCGCGTCCCACGTCCTGGACCGGGCGGGGTGTCACCGGAGGCGCCGGAGCATCCGGAGGCGCTGCAGGCAGCGGCGCATCAGGCGGCGCGTCCGGTGGTGCTTCCGGCGGGGGCGCGTCCGGCGGTGCGTCCGGTGGTGGCGGCTGGCTGTCCGGCAGCCGCAGTCGCGGCCGCGCCGGTGGCGGCTCCAGTGGGGGCGCGGCTCCCGCACGTGGCAAGAACGGCGGAGCCGCGCCCAAGAGCAGGCCCGCCGACCCGGCCTCCAACGTTCCCAAGCCCCGCGTCAGCGGCGGTGGCGGTGGCGGCGGTGCGGCCGGTGGTGGCGGAGCGTCCGCGGCCCCCGCTCCGGGCGGCAGGCAGGCCCCGCCGCCCCTGTGGGGCAAACGCGGCTCCGAAGAGGCCGCCCCGCCCATCCCGTTCTGGCTGCGGCCGGTGGACCGGCCCTCTGGTGATCAGGGACGCGACGAGTAATGAACCCGACGGACCGACAGCGCAAGTTCCTGTTCGGCGGGTTGGTGGTGGCGCTGACCGCCGTCGGGGTCTACCTGACGGTGGCGGCGCCCGACAGCGAGGCCGAGCGCCCCACCGCCCCGCCGTCGTCGGCGGCGCCGATCCCGAGCGGCGGCCCGGCCTCCCCGCCGCCGGGCATCGCCACCGCCGTCGAGCCCGGCGCCTTCGACATCTACCGGCTGCTGCCGTTCAGCAGCCAGGAGTTCGCCACGGCCGCGGGCATCGCGCAGCGCTTCACCGCCGCCTACGGCACCTTCCGCTTCGACGAGGCCCCGCAGGCGTACCTGGCCCGGCTGAACGGCCTGGTCACCGACGAGCTGCGCGTCGAGCTCGAACGCGGCGCCTCCGCCCCCGGCATGCTGGAGGAGCGCCGCCAGCAGCAGGCCGTCGCGACCGGCTCGGCCACCCTGGACCGGGTCCGCACCATCGAGGACAACTCGATCATCTTCCTGGTGACCGGCAAGCAGCGGCTCACCAAGGGCGGCAAGGAGAGCGACGTCAGCGAGCAGTACGCGGTGACGGTGGCCCGCAACGGCGGCGCGCTGCGCGTGTACGCCTTCGAGCCGGCCGACGCCGGGCAGGCGGGTGACGTCGAATGACCCGCCGCAGGGTGCTGGCCGCCGTCGCGCTGGGCGCGGCCGCGATGCTGTTCGGAGCGCTGCTGATCGTGCCGGTGCTGTTCGGCGCCGGGCAGTTCATGTGGGGCGGCGGCGCGACCGGCGACAACTGCGTGGACACCTCCAAGGCGGGCGCGCAGCCCGGCGAGGCCGCCGACGCCCGCGCCATCCCCGCCAACTACCTGGAGCTCTACAAGAAGGCGGGCAAGGACTACGGCGTCCCGTGGAACGTGCTGGCGGGCATCGGCAAGGTCGAGACCGGCCACGGCACCTCCAAGCTGCCGGGGGTGTCCAGCGGCGAGAACTACGCCGGCGCGGGCGGCCCCATGCAGTTCCTGGAGGCCACGTTCAGGGCGTTCGCCGTGGACGGCAACAACGACAAGAAGAAGGACCGCTACGACCCCGCCGACGCCATCCCCTCGGCCGCCCGCTACATCAAGCACAACGGCGCCCCGGAGCGGATGCGCACCGCGCTGTTCATGTACAACCACTCCTGGGACTACGTGAACCTCGTCCTGGAGTGGGCCGGCAAGTACAGCGGCGGCGACTTCAAGGTCGTGCAGTCCAACGGCGTCAAGTGCGAGGACAACGACCTGCCCGCCAACGCGGGAGGCGTGGTGCAGCGCATCATCGCGTTCGCGATGGCGCAGCGCGGCAAGCCCTACGTGTTCGGCGCCAACGGCCCGGACGCCTGGGACTGCTCCAGCCTGCTCCAGGCCGCCTACCGGTCGGTGGGGCTCACCATCCCGCGCACCACCTTCGTGCAGTGGCCGTTCGGCATCAAGATCAAGAAGGGTGAGGAGCGCCCCGGCGACCTGGTGTTCTTCAACTCCGGCCCCGGCACCTCCAACGACAACCCCGGTCACGTCGGCATGGTCATCGCCGACAACAAGATGATCGTGGCGCGGTGCAGCGCCTGCCGCCCGGCCATCACCGTGACCCCGTACAAGCGCGGCGACTGGATCGGCTCGACCCGGCCGCTGGCCCACCCCTCCCTGAAGAAGAAGCTGTCGGAGATGGCCCTGGACTAGGCGCGCGGCCGGGTGCGCGGTCTGGCGCGCGCCCGGCCCGGCGCGGGAAAAACAGGCGGTGGCCGTTCGGCGGCGCGTGGCATGCTGGCGATGTGGACGAGCCGGACGTACATCTAGAAGTCGCCGCCGACCTGCTGCTGTTCCTGCCCGCCTCCCGGCGGCGCGCCGAGCAGCGGGCGGCCACCGACGGGACCTCGACGCTGGGGCACCTCATCGAGTCGCTGGGCATCCCGCTGCCCGAGGTCGGCCCGCTGACCGTGGACGGCGCGCCCGCCGACCCCTCGCACCAGCCCGTCCCGGGCGAGCGGGTCACGGTGGCGGCGATGCCGCGCCCGCAGCCGGTGCCGCTGGAGCCGGGGCAGCGCGCGCCGCGCTTCCTGCTGGACGTGCACCTGGGCACGCTGGCGCGGCGGATGCGGCTGCTGGGCCTGGACACCGCCTACCACAACGACATGGACGACCCCGCGCTGGTCGTGCAGGCCAACGCCGAGCGCCGCGTCCTGCTCACCCAGGACCGCGGCCTGCTGCGCCGCCGCGCGCTGTGGTTGGGCGCGCACGTGCGCAGCTCCCGGCCCGACGACCAGCTGCGCGACCTGCTGGAGCGGTTCGCGCCCGAGCTGAGTCCCTGGACGCGCTGCACCGCCTGCAACGGCGAGCTGGTCGCCGCCGCCAAGGACGAGGTCGAGGACGCCCTGGCCGACGGCACCCGCCGCAGCTACGACGTGTACGGCAAGTGCGCCGACTGCGGCCAGGTCTACTGGCGCGGCGCGCACGGCGACCATCTGGAGGAGATCGTCGCCTCGGCCATCCGGATCGTGGCCGAAGCCCGCGCCGCGGCTCCGAACGGAACCGCCGCCCCCGCCACCGGCGTCTCATCCGGAACCGGGGCGTCCGGGGCGGTGTGAGAGCGGCCTGCCGACGCCCCTCCGGACGCCCGCCGGGCATCATGGACGGGGAGAAAGGGGCTGGTTGTCATCACCGTAGTGGTAGGAGCGGCGATCATCTCGGACGGGCGGCTGCTGGCCGCGCAGCGGGCCGAGCCGCCGGAGCTGGCCGGGGGCTGGGAGTTCCCCGGCGGCAAGGTCGACCCGGGCGAGAGCGACGAGGACGCGCTGGTCCGCGAGTGCCACGAGGAGCTGGGCGTCAAGGTCGTGCTCGGCGAGCGCGTCGGCGGCGACTGGCCGCTGGTGCTGGGCGGCAGCGTGCTGCGCGTGTGGACCGCCGGGCTGGTCGAGGGGCGGCCGCGCGCGCTGGAGCACCTGGAGCTGCGCTGGCTGTCGGCGGAGGAGATCTACGACGTCGACTGGCTGCCCGGCGACCTGCCGGTCGTCGAGGCGATCATCCCGCACCTGGGCTGATCCGCCCAGCCCGGCGGGCCGGGCGTCGGGGCGGCGCGCACCGGGCCCGGCCGAGATCGGCCGGTCGCGACCTGTCCGGCCCCGGTGAACGCCTGTGCGCGTGCGGTCAGCGGCGCGCCAGCAGGACGGTGAACGCCTCCTGCTTGGTGAGGCCCTTCTTGAGCTGGCCCTTCAGCGCCTGCTGCTGCGGGATCGGCAGCTGGCCGAGGATCGCCTGCAGCTTGCCGGCGATCTCCTGCAGCTGGGCGGGCGTCAGCTTCATGACGTCGTTGGCCAGCAGCGTCAGGCCGCCGATGTAGTCGCCGCCCAGGATCTGCTGGACGTCGGCCTGGATGTTGGCCGGGAAGCAGCTCAGCACCAGCTTGATGAGCTCCTCCTGGCCGGGCACCGCCGCGGCGGCCTTGGCGCGGGGCTTGGGCGCGGTGGCGGCCTGCGCGGGGGCGACCAGGCCGGCGACCGGCAGCAGGGCGACGGCGGCGGTGGCCGTGAGCAGGGCGGGCTTGCGGATCTTCACCGGGACTCCTTGGGACGGGGCGGAAGTGAACGCCGGGGAAGCCGGGGCGACGTTCGAGACCTGCGCCGGGAGAGTACTGATCCTCCGCAGTGGAGTCCGGAAAATGACCATGACCGGCCAGAATCGCGATGTATCGCGAGCTTTTTCGGATCGAACCGCATTCGGGGACTCGGCGGAGCGAAAGGCCGAACCGCGCTCCTGTGTAACCAGACCTCGGGCACCGGACGCCGGGAACGCCGGACCCGCCGCGCTGAACGGCCGGCGGCGGGTCGGGGACGGGGAGCGGGGGAGACGGGGTCAGGAGATGCGGTTGGCCCCGGCGTAGTCGGAGCGGTCCGACAGCTTGGAGATCTTCACCACATCGCCGGTCTGCGGCGCGTGCAGGTACTTGCCGTCGCTGAGGTAGATCCCCATGTGGTGCAGGTTGCCCCCGAAGTACACCAGGTCGCCCGAGCGCAGGTCGCCCTTGTCGACCTTGCTGCCCAGCTCGTACAGGTCGCCGGTGTAGTGCGGCAGTCCCTTCTTGCCGAGCTGCGCGTAGGCCCACACGACCAGGCCGGAGCAGTCGAAGGTGGAGGGGCCCGCGGCCGCCCAGACGTACGGGCTGCCGATCTTGGTCAGCGCCTTGCGCGCCATCTTGGCGGGCAGGTCCGAGCCCTTCACCGTCGCCTTGAGGCCGGTCTTGGGGTCCTTGACGTTGGTGGTGGTCAGCTTGTCCAGCTGCTTCACCACCTCGTCGACCTTCGCCTTGGCCGCCGAGCGCGCCTTCAGCGCCTGGTCGGTGGCCTGCTGCACCTGCGCGGCGCGCCGCTGCGCCTCCTGCTCGGCCTTGTTGGCCTGGTCGATCTGGCCTTGCAGGCGGGCCACCACGGCGGACTGGTTCTGCGCCAGGTAGGCCGAGTCCGACAGGCCGTCGGCCGAGCCGCTGGCGAAGAACAGCGTGTCGGGCCCGCCGTTCATGTAGTTGGCGGCGGCCAGGCGGCCGATCTGCTCGCGGGCGGGGGCGGCCTGGCGCTCCAGGTCGGCGGCGACCTTGCCGGCCTGCTTCTCGGCGGCGCGCGCCTTGCCGAGCTCGACCCGCGTCTTGTTGTACGCCTCGGTGAGCTTCTCCGCCTCGGTGTTGAGGGCGTCCAGCTGCTTGCGCAGCTCGCTCTCGCTGGGCTTGGGGGCCGCGGCCAGGACCGGCTGCGCGGCCGGCCGGGCGGGCTGGGCGGCGTGCGCGACGGCGGGGGCGGCGATCCCGGCGCCCAGCAGCAGGACGGCGGTCACCCGGGCGGACCGGGCGGGCACACGGGCGGGCAGGGCGAAGCGGTGTCGACGGGGTTCCGGGGCCAAGCCGGGGTTCTCCTCTCCTTCGCCGCCTACCGGGTTAGCTGACGGGTTCGGGCAAGGAGACGCCCTACGGTCCACGGATGTGAGCCGATTCACCCCAGGGGGTCGCAGATGTGGGTCCCCGGCTCCCCGCACGGGGGATTAGGCGGTCCGGGCGCAGCCCCGGGGGCGGGGCTCGGCACGACCGGACGTCCAGGAGAGTACAAAGGAAGTTCAAAGATGGCCAAATGCTGATATTCGCGACAGATGGGACGCGCGAGGCGGCGGGGTCGGGCGGCGGGCCAAGTAGAATGGTGTATGCCGCACGTCTGCGACACACCCAAACTCTCACGCAAGGCGAACCTGTATGCCCTTCTCCACGCGCGATGACCTCCGCAACGTCGCCATCGTCGCCCACGTCGACCACGGCAAGACCACGCTGGTCGACGCCATGCTCTGGCAGTCCGGTGCCTTCCGTGAGAACCAGGACGTCAACGACCGCGTCATGGACTCCAACGACCTGGAGCGCGAGAAGGGCATCACGATCCTCGCGAAGAACACCGCGGTCCTGCACAACGGGATGACGATCAACATCATCGACACCCCCGGTCACGCCGACTTCGGCGGCGAGGTCGAGCGCGGGCTGTCGATGGTGGACGGCGTCGTGCTGCTGGTGGACGCCTCCGAGGGCCCGCTGCCGCAGACCCGCTTCGTGCTGCGCAAGGCCCTGGAGGCCAAGCTCCCGGTGATCCTGGTCGTCAACAAGACCGACCGGCCCGACGCGCGCATCGACGAGGTCGTCGACGAGACCTACGAGCTGTTCATGGACCTCGAGGCCGCCGAGGACCAGATCGAGTTCCCGATCGTCTACGCCTCCGGCCGCGCCGGCCGCGCCTCGCTGACCAAGCCCGGCGACGGCGAGCTGCCCGACTCCGAGGACCTGGAGCCGCTGTTCCAGGTCATCACCGACACGATCCCGGCGCCGTCCTACGACCCGACCGCGCCGCTCCAGGCGCACGTCACCAACCTGGACGCCTCCAACTTCCTCGGCCGCATCGCGCTGTGCCGGGTGCACTCGGGCGTCATCAAGAAGGGCCAGCAGGTCGCCTGGATCAAGGGCGACGGCACCACCAGCCGGGTCAAGATCACCGAGCTGCTGATGACCGAGGCGCTGGAGCGCAAGCCCGCCGAGCAGGCCGGCCCCGGCGACATCATCGCGATCGCCGGCATCCCGGAGATCATGATCGGCGACACCATCGCCGACCCCGAGGACCCGCGCCCGCTGCCCACCATCACCGTGGACGAGCCGGCCATCTCGATGACCGTCGGCACCAACACCAGCCCGATGGCCGGCCGCGAGAAGGGCACCAAGGTCACCGCCCGCATGGTCAAGGACCGCCTCGACCGCGAGCTGATCGGCAACGTGTCCATCCGCGTGCTGCCCACCGAGCGCCCCGACGCCTGGGAGGTGCAGGGCCGAGGCGAGCTCGCGCTCGCCATCCTGGTGGAGAACATGCGCCGCGAGGGCTACGAGCTGACCGTCGGCAAGCCGCAGGTGGTCGCCCGGGAGATCGACGGCAAGAAGCACGAGCCGGTCGAGCGCCTGACCGTGGACATCCCCGAGGAGCACCTCGGCGCGGTCACCCAGCTCATGGCGGTCCGCAAGGGCCGCATGGAGCAGATGACCAACCACGGCACCGGCTGGATCCGGATGGAGTTCCTGGTCCCGGCGCGCGGCCTGATCGGCTTCCGCACCGAGTTCATGACCGAGACCCGCGGCACCGGCATGGCCCACCACGTGTTCGAGTCCTACGAGCCGTGGTTCGGCGACCTGCGCACCCGCCCGTCCGGCTCGCTGGTCTCCGACCGCTCCGGCGCGGCGACCGCCTACGCCATCACCAACCTGCAGGAGCGCGGCACCTTCTTCGTGGGGCCGACCACCGAGGTGTACGAGGGCATGATCGTCGGCGAGAACTCCCGCGCCGACGACATGGACGTCAACATCACCAAGGAGAAGCAGAAGACCAACATGCGCGCCTCGACGTCGGAGACGACCGAGACGCTCACCCCGCCGAAGATCCTCACGCTGGAGGAGAGCCTGGAGTTCATCCGCGACGACGAGTGCGTCGAGGTGACCCCGGCGTCGGTCCGCATCCGCAAGATCGTCCTGGACGCCAAGGAGCGCGAGCGCACCCGCGCCCGCGCCAAGCGCGCCAGCAGCTGAGCGTGAAGCGATGAGGCCCCGCAGTCCGTACGGACTGCGGGGCCTCGCCGTTGCGTCAGCGCGTCAGCGCACGTCCACGAACGTGGTCTTCACCGGGAAGTCCCAGTGGTGGTTCTTGTCGCCGTAGTACATGTAGAGGAAGTAGGTGTCCTTGTAGACCCGGAACCGCGCCTTGAAGTTGCCCTTGGCGTCGGTCTTCGGGCGGACGTACCAGTACCACTTCTTCTCGCCCTTGACGCGCCCCTCGATGGAGATCGTCTGTCCCTTGAAGGGGACGTAGCCCTTGCCGGGCTTCTCCTTCAGCGTGCCGCTGAAGGTCACGTACGAGCCCTTGCGGATCTTGGTCGGAGACACCTTCCAGCCGAACACCATCGCGTTGACGCGCTTGTCGCGCACGGTGCCGCTGACCGAGGCCGCGTACTTCGGGCCGCCCAGGAAGCGGAACCGGAAGTACCCGTGCACGTAGTAGATCGCCCGGTAGGAGCCGCCGAACGAGCCGTCGGCCTTGGTCACCGGCCACTTCTCGCCCTTGGCCAGCTGGATCCGCCGCCAGTGCCTGCCCTGGTCGTCGGCGGTCTCGACGATGATCTGACGGCCCGCGCCCACCGCGCCCCGGGACGCGGTCAGCCGGCCCGACACCGTCAGCACGCTGGTCGCGCTGGTGGAGACCTTGACGCCGGTGATGGCGGTGGGGGTGGGAGCGGCCGCCCGGACGGCCGGGGCCGCGTGAGCGGCGGCGGCCGTCGCGGGCACGACCGCGACGAGCGCGGCCGCGGCGACGGACGCGCTGAGGAGTTTGCGCACAGTGCTTCTTTCGATGGGAGAGGCCGGACGCGCGCCGATCAGCGCACGTCCACGTTGACGGGCGGGACGCTGGCCGAGTAGTGGCCCTTGTCGGCGTAGTGGATGGCCTGGAACTGCGTGTCCTTGTACACGCGGAACTTCGCCGAGAAGCGGCCCTTGGCGTCGGTCTTGGGCCGGGCGTACCAGTACCACTCCTTCTCGCCCTTGACCAGGCCGTTGATGTAGACCAGGCGGCCCTTGTAGGGCACGTACGGCTTGCCGGGCCCGCCGACCTGGTGCTTGAGCACGCCGCTGACGTAGACGTAGCCGCCCTTGCGGAGCTTGGTGGTGATCTTCCAGCTGGTGATGGAGCTGTCGATGCGCGGGTCGCGCACGACGCCGCTGGTCGCGGCGCGCAGCTTGGCGTCGCCGGCGAAGCGGACGCGCCAGTAGGAGTTGGCCGCGCCGATCACGCGCTTCTTGCCGTTCTCCACCGTGTAGCCGACGAAGGCGGTGCCCTGGAAGCCGCCGAGGCGGCCGGTGACCAGGGGCTTGTAGCCCTTGAGCAGCGGCAGGCGGACCCACTTGCCGTTCTTGGCGGTGGCGTACTCGACGATCAGCTGGCGGCCGCCCAGGGCGGTGGCGCCGGTGGCGGTCATCTTGCCCGACAGCCGGATGAGGCCGTAGTGCTCGCTGACGAAGCGGAAGTCACTGATCTTGGTGGGGGCCGGCGCCGCGGCCGCCTGCGCGGCGGGGACGGCGGCGAGGGAACCGGCGAGCGCGGCCGTGGCGACGGACGCACTGAGGAGTTTGCGCATCAAGGCTTCTTTCCGGGGGGAGGGGCCACGCGACACGTGGTGATCAGAAGACGCGCGGCGCGACCTGCGCGTTGCCCCGAAGATGATCACGGCTGGGCAACGGTTGGAGCGATCCATCCGGCCGGGGCCGCAGACGACGGCGGCCCGGAGAACGGGTCTCCGGGCCGCCGGTCGAGCGGGCGGTGCTAGTTGAGCTGGACCGTGCCGGTCACGTCGGCGGCCAGGCGGAGCTGGTCGCCGTCGCGCAGCGGGGCCTCCACACCGCGCGGCAGGCGCTCGCCGTTGACGAACGTGCCGTTGGTGGAGCCCTCGTCGCGCACCCAGGCGGTGCCCGACGGGTCGAGCCAGACCGTCGAGTGCCGCCGCGACACGTTGTCGTACTGGGTGAACGTCGCCGCCACGGGGGACTGGCCCGCGTCGCGGCCCAGCACCAGGTGCTGGCCGACCGACACCTTCAGCTCACCGGTCGGGAAGTGCATCCGCAGGACCGGCGTGCCCTTCTGCGGCAGCGGCCGCAGGCACGACTCGCACTGCGCGGCGCTCGGATTGCTCAGCACCGCCTCGCAGTAGGGGCACATGAACGCGGTCTCGCCGCCCCGCTGCTGGCCGTGCTCGGGCGGCAGCAGCGTGGCCTCGCGGCCGTGCTGCGGCGGCATCGGGGGGCCGGACTGGTGCGGGGCCTGCGGGTGCCCGTGCTGCGGCGGAGGCGCGCCCCACGGGTCCTGCTGCGGCGGCTGGCCGTGCTGGGGCTGCCCGTGCGGGGGCTGGCCGTGCTGCGGTGGCGGCGCGCCCCAGGGGTCCTGGGGCGGCTGCTGGGGTTGCTGCGGCTGGCCCCACGGGTCGCCGGGGGGAGGCTGATGCTGCGGACCGGGCTGCCCATGCTGCGGCTGACCGTGCTGAGGCTGGCCGTGCGGGGGCTGCCCGTGCTGCGGCGGTTGCCCGTGCTGGGGGACGGGCGGCTGCTGCTGCGGCGGCGCCCCCCACCCATCGGCGGGACCCGGCTGCTGCGGTGCGCCCCAGGGGTCCTGGGGCTGCGGCGGCTGGCCGTGCTGAGGCTGTCCATGCTGCGGCGGCTGGCCGTGCTGGGGCTGCCCGTGCGGGGGCTGGCCGTGCTGCGGTGGCGGCGCGCCCCAGGGGTCCTGGGGCGGCTGCTGGGGTTGCTGCGGCTGGCCCCACGGGTCGCCGGGGGGAGGCTGATGCTGCGGACCGGGCTGCCCGTGGTGCGGCTGGCCCGGGGCAGGCGGCGGTGGAATCCGCGGCGGCTGCTGGTCCTCGTAACCACCCGGGCGCCGCGCCCCGCCGCCGCCCGCGCGCGCCAGGTTGGCGCCGCAGCTCAGGCAGAGCAGATCGCCCGGCTGGAACGGCTCGTCACAGACGGGACAGTTCAAGGTCGCCATGACACATCCCCCGCGCGCACCCCGGCGCGTTCGAGCGTCGTCGTGAGGTGCTCCATGTCACCCCTTCGCGGGATTCCGATGTAGTACACCCGCCTTCCCTCCGGCCCCTCGTCCACGGACACCTGCATGCGGGGCCCTGCTGCTTGCTCGGTCTTCCCGGCCGGTGTCGCGTACCGGTCCCGTCCCAGCGGGGACAGGGGCACGACGCGCTGGTTGGCCGACCCTTTCCAGAGTAGAGAGCCACTCCGGGTGTGTCGCCCCTCCGGGTTGAGCCGTTCGACGTACGGCCCCGCGATCACGGCGTCGCACATGTCCAGGATCTCGCGTGCTTCGGTCGAACGCGAGAGCCGAGAGTAGACATATCCGCTGTAGACGAGAATGTCCAACGGTACGGCATCGGGCGGTCTGCTCTCCCGCCACGCGCGGATTCCCGCCACCAGCGCCCGCAGCGCGGCCGGCTGCTGGAACGGTTCGCCGCCGGAGATCGTGACGCCGTCCACCGGCCCCGGAAGCGACTCCAGCCAGCCCAGCACGGCCTCCACCGGCACCGCCTTGCCCGGGTCGGCCGCCCAGGTGTCGCGCGACAGGCAGCCGTTGCAGTGCAGCGTGCAGCCCTGCGTCCAGATCCCGGCGCGGACGCCGGGGCCGAGGGCGGTCACCGGGTAGTGCGCCTTGGCCAGCAGCAGCTCGGCGCTCACTGCAGGTCCACGTGCACGATCGAGCCCTCCCGGCGGATGCCGGTCACCGTCAGGCGCTCGTCGGGCGTGAGCTCGCGGTCGAACAGCGCGCGGGCCAGCGGGTTGACGAACGCCGCCTCCAGCGCCATGCCGATGCCGCGCCCGCCCTTGTCGAGCTCGCCGGTGCACCACTCGCGTAGCGTCTGCAGCGCCTCGCCCTTGACGGTGAGGATCAGCCGGTGCTCCTCGGCGACCCGGCGGCAGATGTTGGCGAACTGCAGGTCGAAGATCTTGTCGGCGGCCTCGGGGCCGATGAAGTCGAACACCACGATGTTGTCGCCGAAGCGGTTGAGCAGCTCGGGCCGGTTCAGCACCTGGGTGAAGTGCTCGGCGACCGCGCTCTTGATGCGGTGCTCGACCTCGTCGTAGTCCATGCCGGGGTGGATGTTCTGGACGCGGACGCCGTGCGCGGCGCCGCCGCCCTCGCCGCGCACCGTGATGTCGGGCGCCGCGCCGAACATCCCCAGGTTGGAGGTGAAGATCAGGATCGACTCGGAGAAGTGCACGGTGTTGCCGCGCCCGTCGGTGAGCCGCCCGTCCTCCAGGATCTGCAGGAACTTGTCCAGGATGCGCGGGTGCGCCTTCTCGATCTCGTCGAACAGGATCACCCGGAACGGGTCCTCGCGCACCGCGTTGGTGAGCTCACCGCCCGCCTCGTGCCCCACGTACCCCGGCGGCGACCCGATCAGCCGGTCGCCCGAGCCCTCGCCGGAGAACTCGCTCATGTCGAAGCGCAGGTAGGCCGACTCGTCGCCGAACACCAGCTCGGTGATCGACTTGGCCAGCTCGGTCTTGCCGGTGCCGGTGGGGCCGGCGAAGAACAGCACCCCGCGCGGCCGGCTGCCCGACCGGGTCGCCTGCGCGCCCGACAGGCCGAGCACCGCCCGCTTGAGGATGTCCAGGGTCTTGGTGACCGCCTGCGGCTGCCCGATGACGCGCTCGGGCACCCGCTTCTCGCCCTCCAGCACGCGCCGCCGCAGGTGGCCGCGGCTCCACGGGTTGTCCAGCACGCCGAGCTTGTAGGTGCGCACCGCGTCGGGCAGGTCGGCCAGCGAGACGTTGCGCTCCTTGGCCAGCCGGGTCACCTCGATCATCGACTGCAGGGTGAGGCCGTCGGCCTGCTCGGCGAACGCGTCGCAGGCGGCCGCGGCGGCCTTGTCGGCGTCCACGTCCGACACCCCGAACGCGCGCGCCAGCAGCCGCGCGGTCTCCTGCCGGTCGCCCAGGTGCGGGCGCGGGATGGTGATCTCGCGGACGTTCTCGTTGTCGGCGGTCAGCCACGGCGGCAGGTCGCCGGGCCGCTCCACCAGCCAGACGATCGGGTTGTACAGCGGCTTGGGCCGCGCGCCGACCACCCGCACCGGCCGCGCGGTGCGCGACAGCTTGGCGCAGAACCGGAAGAAGTCGCGCTCGGCGGGCTCCATCTCGGTGGGGGTGCGGGCTATCCGCGACGCGGACTCGATGACGACCGCGGCGCGCAGGTCGTCCTCCGGCCGCGCCACCGCCGCCAGGTGCTTGGTGACGCCCTCCAGCGACGGCTTGTCGCCCTTGAGCTTGCCCAGCAGGCGCTCGGCCGCCTCGGCGGCACGGTCACCGGCCTCGTCCCCGGCCTCGGGGTGCACCTGCAGGCCGTCCACCGGGTCGTACACCAGCATGAACGAGAAGCCGCTGGAGCGCAGCGACTCCCACAGCAGGTCGCGCAGCGGCAGCAGCCGCGCCGGGCCGGAGCCCTCCAGCGGCGGCGCGAGGAAGCTGTCGTACAGGTTCCCCGACAGCACGTACTGGGAGTGCACCGACAGCGTCGCGTCCAGCTCCCGCATGAACGGCGGCCAGCCGGGCAGCCTGCCTCCCAGCGTCGGCGACTCGGTCATCGGCCCCGCCCCCGCCCGGCGGCCACGGCCGCCCTACGCGCGGTCCTCGATCCCGACGGCGCACGGCCTTTCGCGCTCATTGCCTCTCTCACTGTCCTCGCTCGCGGTGGCGTTCGCGCCGACCGGTCCGCGCCCTAGTCTGCCGTGCCTCGGCCGATACCGGCAGTTCGTGCACTCCGGGCTCCAGGCGCCAGGTGACCTCGGACCGGACACCGGCGCGGGCGAGCCGGTCGCGGGCGGCCTCGAACGCCTCGCACCACTCCTGCTCGCGCTCGACGTCCACGCGCCGGTCGTCCTCGCTGGCCGCCTCGGAGGTGCGGACGACGGCCGCGCGGACCTGGCGGGCGTCGTCCACCCGCATCCGGACGCCGTGGTCGGGCCAGTCGCCCTTGCTGAGCAGCAGCGTCCCGTCGGCGGCGGTCATGGTCTCGAAACCGGCCGACACCTCGTAGCCGAGGTCCTCGAACGCGGTGGTGATGGAGTCCAGCACGTAGCGGCGCTCGGCCTCGGCCTGCTCGGCGGCCTCCCGCTCGGCGGCGCGGCGGCGCGCGGCCTCGCGGGCCTGCTCGGTGCGGCGGTTGGCCTCCTGGATGCGCAACCGGACCTCGGTGAGCGCGCTCTCGGCGTCGTCGGCGGTGGCGGCGTCGGCCAGCAGCCGGGCGGCGTCGGACACGGCGCGGCGCTCGGCCTCGGAGGCGTCGGGCAGCAGCCGCGCCAGGACGCGCTCCAGGGCGGCGGTGTGCTCGGCCAGGATGTGCTCGCGTGGGGCGTGCTCGGCGGCCCGCGGCGTCGGCGCGGTGTCGGCGCTCAGCCGCTCGGCGGGGACGGCGAAGATCTGCGCGGTGACCTCGGCGGCCAGATGCGCCGACAGTTCGCGCTCGGCCTCGTCCAGCCGCCGGTCCACGGCCGCGCACCAGGCGGTCAGCTCCTCCACGGGCTGCTCGGCCGGGACGAACGGCGCGGGCAGCTCCACCTGCGCGCCCACCTTGGCGCGGGCGTCGGCGAGGGCGGCGATACGGGCGTTGCGGTCCAGCACCTCGCGCAGCGCCCGGTCGTAGGTCTCGGCCTCGGTCAGCGCCGCGGCCCGCGCCTCGGCGCGCCCGGCCGCCAGCGCGGCCAGCGCCTCGGCGCCGCGCCCGGCCAGCCCGGCGGTGCGGCCCAGCGCCCGGTTCATGCCCAGGCTGAGCACGACCGCCGCGTCCAGGGCGATGTCGGCCTCGACTCCGCTGCTCATGGGGTCCCTTCTCTCGTCACGCCAGCGCCTTCCGCTCGGCCTCCCGGTGGGCCTGCCGCCAATGGTGCAGCCGCACGCCCGCCCCGACCGCGTGCGCGACCGGCACGGCGACCAGCACCAGCAGCCACAGCAGGCTGGCCACGGCCGTCACCGCCGACAGCAGGAGCAGGACCAGCAGCAGCGGCACGATGCCCAGGATCAGGAACATGCCGCAGCCGCGCCGCCCGTTCTGCCGCGCCGCGCCCGACACCGTCCGCGACGCCTTCGACAGGCCCTTGCCACTGGCGCCGAGCACCCGCGACATCCACGACCACGGCCCGTAGGGGAGGTAGTCGCCGCCTTGCGCGCGCGCGACCATCACCTCCGCGCCGCACTGGACCAACCAGGCCAGCACCGAGAACGCCGCCAGCACGCCGAACGCCAGCCCCGAGGAGCGCTGCATCCCGCCGACCGAACTGGTGCCGGAGTCGCCGCCGCCGAACAGCCCGCCGACCATCCAGCTGCCGAACAGCCAGAACGCCAGGATCGGCAGCGACCACGCCACGGCCCGCACGGTCGCCGCCTTGCGCCCGTCCAGCCGCTGCCGCTCCTTGCCCGCCCAGTGCGTGCGCAGCGCCTCGGTGCGCTGCTCGGCGGCGTGCCGGTCGCGCTTGCGGGCCTCGATCTCCAGGACGGCCTCGGGCGCGGCCCGCGTCACCGCCAGCTGCCGGAGCGGATCGTCGCCCGCGCCGTCGGCGAGCCACGCGAACCACGGGACGGGCTCCTGAACGGCCGCGCGGGCCCGTCCGGCCGCCGCCGCGATCTGCTGCCGGGTCTGCGCGGGCTCGGCCGCCAGCGCCAGCAAGGTCAGCAGCAGCACCGGCGGGTCGTCGGAGGGCCCCGCCACGCGCGTGCCCTCGGCGGTACCGGCGTTCGGGAACCGCGTCGACAGGCTCTCAGGCCCGGTCTCCTGCCCGCGCAGCCAGCGCGCCAGGTCGTTCCAGGCAGCGACGTGGGCGCGCCACTGGTCGTCGATGCGCGCCAACTCGTGCCCGCCCTCGGACGCGGCCAGCACGCGCAGCAGCCGCTCGTCCCACAGCGCGCGGCCGAGCAGGCAGGCGGTGCGGTGGTCGGGGTGCTTGGGATCGCCCGCGAGGGCGGCCAGGCCGGGCAGGTCGGACGGGGCGACGCGGCGTCCCAGATAGTGGGGCGGCAGCGAGGGATCGAGCCAGCGCACCAGGTGCAGGAGCTTGACGTCGGCCTTGAGGTCCGCCGTCAGGTAACGGTCGATCAGCTCGATGCGACCGTCGTCGGGGACCTCGGCGAGCCAATCGCGCAGGCTCCGCCACGCCTCACCGGACTCGCCGCGCCCGAAGAAGTAGAGGGCGGCGTGGTCCCAGTCCTCGATCAGGGCGCGGGCCAGCTCCGCGCGTTCGTCGTAGCGGACGCCCTTGAACGGCAGCCCGCTGCCCGGCGGAGCGCTCTGCGCGGCGGGCTCCTTAGCCACCGCGGGAGAACCACCGGCCAGCCACTCGGCGACCTGCTCCTGCGCCCAGCGGCGGCGCGGATCACGCGTGAGGAGCCCGCGCACCAGCAGCCGCAGCCGGGGGTCGGCGACCTCGTCGGCCGACACCTGGCGGGTCGCCAGGTGATCGACCACGGCCGTCTCGCTGAGCCCGAGGAACGGCGGCCGCCCGGTCGCGAGCTCCCGCACGATCATGCCGAGCGACCACCAGTCGCGGGCCGGGGAGACCTGCCCGGACAGGGACTCGGGCGCGGCGTAGGCGAGCGTGCGCGAGGAGGAGGCGAACACGACGCTCTGCTCCAGGACCTTGCTGAGCCCGAAGTCGGCGATGGCGAGCCGCAGCGGGTCGGCGCCGAGGACCAGGACGTTCTCGGGCTTGAGGTCGCGGTGCACGATCCCGGCCCGGTGCAGCGCGTCGAGCCCGTCCGCGAGCTGCCGCGCGATGGCGGAGACCGTCTCGGCGGCCAGCGCCCCGGCCATGAGCGACCGCAGGTTGCCGCCGGGCGCGTACTCGGTGACCTCGTAGTCGCGCCCGTCGGCGTGGCCGGTCTCCTGGACGCGCAGCACGTGCGGGGAGTCCAGCTCGGGCAGCTTGGCCCACACGTCGGGGTCGGCGTTGTAACCGCGGCGGAAGAGCTTGACGACGAACTCGGCGCCCGCCGCGTCCCGGACGAGCAGCAGATCGGACTCGGCGCCCTGCACGGGCAGCTCGGAGACCAGCTCGAACCGGTCGGCGAGCACGTCGGGCAGGCGCAGCAGCGCACCGCCGCCGGACATCCCGCCGTCCCGCCGCGTGGCGGCCGCGCCGCCGGCACCGCCCGCCGCACGCGGCGCGGGCACCGCCGGATCGTCGCGCCGGGTGACGCCCGGGTCCCGGCGCGTCGAACGCGGGGGAGTGTCGTCGCCGGTCCCCGGCTCCTGGAAGTCGGCCACTTGCACTGCCCCGTCTGTGTCGCGTGCTCCCCGCGAGCCTAACGCCCGCCTCTAGATCTTGTCCTTGATGACCCGCAGGTGCTCGACCCCCTTGAACCGCACCACCACGGCCTCCATGAAGATCCTCGCGAGGATCGCCTCGAAGAACCACAGCACCGGGGCGCAGCACATCACCAGCAGACCGAGCAGCCAGCCGTCGCGCAACTGCGCGATCCAGAGGCCCACGGCCACCACCATGAGCGCGGACAGGCTGATCAGCAGCAGCGACAGCAGGTAGCACACCTTGATCAGCTTGGGAGTGACCAGATGCTCGAAGCTGGTGTCGAACAGCGCGCCCATCACCCCCTTGTCGGTGCGCGCCGGAGGCGCCCACTCCTCGGGCCGCTGCTGGGGGCCGGGGCCGGAGGCGCGGGGACCGGGGACGTGCCCGGGATGCTGCTGCGGATGAGGTTGCGGCTGCTGCTGCCGGGGCGGAGGCGGGCCGTAGGGACCGGATCCCGGTGGCTGGGCGGGCCGTCCGGGCTCCGCTGGGTTCGTCATCGCCGTACTCCTGGGGCTCATCTCACGGTGTAAGGCGACTCTAGAACGGCACCCCGCCCCCGCGCTCGCTCTGCACGTCGAGCATCGTTCCGTCGGTACTCGCCGGATGCGGAATCGACGCCAAGGCGGCCTCGCCATCCGAATGGTCAGTGCGCGGGAAAGTAGCTGTCCCCCGACTCGGACGAAGCGGTTAGCCGTCGCACGATGAACCAGCCTGCGAGCGCGCCGAGCAAGGCTTCGATGGCGCTCACCGCGCCCAGGAGCGCGGACCCCGTCGCCGAGCCGACCATCACGCTGCCGGCCGCGAACAATGCGGGGACCGTGAAGACGGCGAAGAACCGGCGCACCTCGTCGCCGCGCGCGGGACCGTACAACCGCGTGCTCAACGTCGCGGCCACCAGGAGGGTGAGCGTCCAGGGCACGTGGACCAGCAGCACGGCGGCCGCGGATTCCGGCCACGAGGTGACGTGCCTACCGAACAACAACACCGCCAGACTGTCGATGATCAGGCCCGCGACGACCACGCCGAAGGCGACCAGCCAGGCTCGCAGCAGCCGCATCACCCCTCCTTCAGTTCGATGGAGGACACGATCGCGTCGACGTCCGACTGCGTCAGCTGGCCCCGCAGCCCCGTGATCCGCACCACGTAGGCGTCCCGGTCCAGCAGCGCGACCACGTCAGTGCCGCTGGCCGGCTGCTGGGTCTTGCCCTCCGTCGAGGTGTAGTCGTAGGTGAGCTTGCGGGCCTCATCCGTCCCCTTCACCTTGATCGCTTCGAGTTTGCCGCGCTGGAAGTTCGGCTGAACGGCGCGCCCGGCCTGCATCGCCTCCACCGCCAGGTCGGCCGTGCTGGCCTTGACGGCCCGTTCGAGCACGACGACCTGGGCAACGGTCCGCCCGCCGGCGGACTTGCGAGCCGCGAACCGGCCGTTCTCGTCTTGACGCTGCCAGTCCTTGGGGAACCCGAGCCGGACATGCGCGGTCTCGACCCTGGTCAGGTCCGCGTCGCCCTGGCCGCCACCGCAGGCGGTGGCCAGCCCGGCCGCGGCGAGCAGTAGAACGCCGTACCGTGCGAGTCGCACTGACATCGACCTCAATTCACGCACTCGGTGTAGGGGATGTAGTCGCGCGTACCGTTCCTCGGCGCTCCAAGGTAGTCGGCCTTGGTGGTGGAGTTCTTGGAGCTCTCGGACTTGACCTCGGCGCCCAGCACGAGACCGAGCTTGGCCTCCGCGCCGACCTCCCAGCCGTCGGTGCTGTTCTCGTGCTGCTGCTTGAGCACCGTCCCCTCGTCGAACATGAGCCGATCCATGACGCTGGCGTTCGGACCCGGATCAGTCCGGATCACGTTGTCGTCGCCGCCCATGTACTTGAGCAGGTTCAGCGGCATCTGGTACGGGTTGCTCTGCAAGTAGTTCCAGACGGCGTTGCGGTTGGAGTCGTTGACCGGGACCACCATGGTCACCGTCTCGACGGTCCGGTCGCCGCCCGAGCCCTTGCCCCCGCCCGTCTTGTCGTCGTAGTTGCCGCCGAGCTTGCCGTTGACCTTGCCGCCCTTCTCGAACGTGGTCTGGTACACGACGGCGACCAGCTTGCCGTTCTCGAAGACGAGTCGCTGCCCGCCGGACCACTTCAGATCGCCCTCCGCACCGGCGCCCAAGACCTCGGCCCCGCCGCCGATGGTCCCCGACAGGCTGATGAAGTAGGAGGTCTTCGGACGCGCGGGATCGGTGCGGTCCTGGGTGACGGCGACCTCCGCGCCGCGCTCGCCGTTGATCTTCACGCCGGTGTTGAGATTGAAGTCCCAGTCGTCGGAGCCGTCGCCCTTGGATCCGGTCTGCGGCAGGTGCAGTCCGAGTACGCCCTCGATCGACTCCCGGTAGGAGACCGTGGTGTTGGTGATCTCGGGGGACTTGAGATCCGGCCGGCCGGTCAGGTCGTCGATCTTGTTGGCGGCCCAGCGGGTGAGGGGGTTGCCGCCGGCGATGATGTTCTTGGCCGAGTCCCGATAGGAGATCTCCTTGACGTCGTCCTCGAACTTGTTCGCCTCGTCGGCGGTCTTGAAGACGTAGGTGTCGCCGACCCCCACCTTGATGCCCGCGCCCACCGTGATGTCGGCGCCGAGCTTGAGGTTCTTGCCGAGGCTGAGCTTGCCGCCGGCGCCGGTCTCCAGACCGACCTCGGTGCCATTGGGGATGACGGTGAGGCGGACCGAGCCGTCGGCCATTTCCTGGCGCAGGAACGAGTACTCTTCGCCGACCTTCACGATCGCGACCTTGATGACCGCGCCGAACTTCTGTTCCGTGGAGGACCGTTGGCAGACCTTTGGTTTATAGAATTCGTGCGGTCTGGCCTCGGGAATTGAACCACAGTCCGTGCCGCCGAACAGTTTGCACAGCTCGTACTTGACGTGGCCGCCGAACGGCGTCAGTGCTGCCAGGAGCGTGCCGATGACCGCGGCGACCACCACGAGGAGGGCCGCGTAGCTGATGGCGCTGGCCCCGCGATCGGCCATGGGGTACCGGTTCCGCACTGCTCCGCCCTCCCACTCCGACCAGGAAACGGCCTTGACCATAAGGCGGCGGGTCGATGTGCTCTAAGGGCCCGGAGACCTAGTTTGGGGCCCTACTGCTCCGACCGGCCGACCCCGCAGGGGACCCACAGCCCCGATCGCCGGGTCGGGGCGTTCTGCTCCGATGCGTGCCGTGCGCGGTCCGCGCTGCGAGCGGATCGGCGGCGTACCGCCCATAGGTATCCACAGGGTGAGCCCGTCGCAGGCTCCCGTCTCGCGTCCGTTCGGTAGGAAGACGGTGACCGCGGGTCACGCTTCGAAGCGGTCGAAGCGGATCAGGGACGGGGACCCAAGGGGAACGAACACCGCCGAGCGCTCTGCCGCCGGCGCCCAGGGCCGTCGCGATCGGAGGTTCGAGGCGCAGGAGGTGTGCGATCCAAGCCCCGTAACCTGTTTTTAATCTTCACTCGTCGCGTCAAGGTCGCTACGTGAAGTGATCACGTCTTTGGCCACAACCGGCCTCCGGCTTGCGCTGGAGGGGTACTTCCGCAGGTCAGTCAACTGTTCGCCGAGTGGACGTGGGGGGCGGCTTTTCCGGTGGCGCTCCATTCAAGCGGTTGACGTTTAAATCATGCTCCGATCGGAAGAAAATCCTGCTTGAGCAGGGGCGTGTGGGGCGGCTATTGTCAAGCCGCTCGGATCGAGGTTACTGACAACAAAGCACGCCTCTGGTCAAGAAGGAGCGTTGGGGGTAATCTCGTTGATGGTCACGAGGGACGCGGGGACCAAGTGAGCGCGGTCATCCTGCTGGGCGGCTTCCCGGCGACGGGCGTGATGAAGCAGATCACGGCACAGCGTGTCGACCCGCCGTCCGATGCGCAGGCGGCCCCGCTGTTCATCGACGCCGTGGCCGCCGCACTGCGCGACCGCGGCGCGGTCCTCGTGCTCTACCCGTCCTGGCGTGCCAAGCAAGCGGAGCGGCTGGTCACCCTCGCCCGTGGGGCACTTCTGAGCGACCGGATCGCGGGAGTGCCACTCCGCCTTCCGCCGCTGGCGCTGAGCCTGGTGGCCGACCAACTGGCCTTCGTCGCGATGTACGTCCAGCCCGGCATGCTGGCGAGTCTGCCGCAGCGCTTGGCCGAGAACACGGTGGCAGGCGCCTGGGTGCGCAGCGTCGCCCACTTCGAGCACGTGCACATCAGGCTCGGCCAGCATGTCTCCTCGTATCTGCCGGGTGGCGGGTTCTCGGTCGTCATGTCGCCCGACACCGACGTCCGGCGGGTCACCTCGTCCGAGCCGGTGCAATCCTTCCCCCGGCTCCCGCCGGGCCCGATGATGGTGCTGACCGCCCAGCAGGACGGTGACGTCGACTGGTTCCATCGCAGTCTCAGCCCGGCGTTGAACGCGCCGACGATCCTCGCGGTCGAGGCGCAGCCGCTCAGCGCGGGTTACTGGGGCTCCAAGAGGTATCTGGAGTTCGTGGCCTTCAGCGCTCACCCTCAGGCGCTGCAGGGAGTCCTGCGAAGCATGGCCTACAAGCCGTGCCGGTGGTGCGGCGAAGCGATCGCCGCGCCGCGGTGCCCGCTCTGCCTCATGGTGCAGCCGACTCCGCCCGCCGAAGCCGGTTCGCGACCGCGGCCGGCGCAGACCGGCGCGCAGCCTGTGGCGGTCCCACCCGGTCCGCGACCGGGGCCCGGACGGACTGGAGAGCAGCCGCAGGTCGTGCCGTCCGCTCCGCTGCCGGCTCCCGTACCTGACAACACGCGACCGGTAGTGGCGCCGTCCGGCCCCCAACCCCAGGTGACGCAGGTGGGGCCAGGGCCGACGAACACGCAGCCCGGGGCGGCCCCGCCCGTTCCACAGCCTTACGCGGCGCCCCCGGGCCTTGGGCATACCGGCGCGCAGCCTGTGGTGCCCCTTTCCGGGCCGCAGCCCCAGGTTGTGCGGCCCGCTCCACAACCAGCTCCCACGCCCAACGGCGCACAGCCGCAGGTGGCACCGCCTGTTCCCCCGCCCGTTCGCCCGCCAGTTCCCCCGCCCGTTCCAGGCCGGGTGGGCGCACAGCCGCAAGCGGCCCAGCCCGTTCCTCCGCCAGGTTCGGGTCAGACGGGTGGACAGCCACAGGTGGCACCGCCCGTTCCCCAACCGGGTCCGGGGCAGACGGGCGCCCAGCCCACGGTGGCTCCCTCCGGTCCATATCCGCAGGTCGCGCAGCCCGTTCGGCAGACGGCTCCCACGCACACCGGCGCACAGCCCGTTCGGCAGGCGCCTCCCACGCACACCGGCGCACAGCCGATGGCCGCTCCGACGAACGGCCGGTCCGGCGTTCCCGACCAGCCGGTCCAGCCTCCCGCTCCGCTCTATCCGCAAGGACCGATCGCGGGACCGAAGCCTCCTCCCGAAGCGCCCCGGCAACGGGCGGCGCGACCGGTCACCGACGCGCAGCCTCCCGACCACGCGGGTGGAAAGCCGCCCGGCGACGGCTCGACGCCGTTCGACGCCGGCCTCGAACGGACCAGGGCGGACTCGCCCGCCGCCGACGAACCCGAGGACGACGACTCCGACGGCTTCCGCCACCAAACCGTCGTCTTCGGCCACCCCGGTGAGTGACGACGACCCGCCTCCTGCTGTCCCCCTGCTGAGAAACGGAGTCCCATGAACCCACGTCAACGACGCGGCGTCCTGCTGATGATCCTGGCTGCGCTTGGCGCCGTGGTGGTGTTCTCCAGCGTCCTCGGTTACGTCGGTTCGGTGCGCGCCGAGGTGGGCGTGAAGACCGAGGTACTGCGGCTTAAGCAGTCGGTCCCGGCATTCACCAGGGTCACCGAGGACAACCTGGAACGCATCTGGGTGCCCAAGAAGTGGTCGCCCGCCACGATGATCACCGACGTGAACCAACTGGAGGGCAAGGTCGCCGCCTCCGACCTTCCGGGCGGCGCCTACCTCCAGGTCGGGATGCTGGCCCCCGGGCCGAGCCTGCAACCGGGCCAGCGTGAGATCGCCATCCTGATCGACGCCGAGACCGGGGTCGCGGGCCGGGTCCGCAAGGGGATGAGCGTCGACATCTACGCGACCTACCAGAAGCAGCAGGGACAGAGTCAGCAGTCCTGCGCGGCCCGGATCGTCAAGTCCGCGCTGGTCACGCAGATCGGTCAGGTCACCAACATCCGCGAGGAGAAGAACAGCACGGTCACCAGCGAGGCCCTGCCGATCACCTTCGCGTTGAGCGCGGCCGACAGCCTCAAGCTCACCCGTGAGGAGAGCTTCGCCAACAAGATCCGGCTGGCCCTGATCGGGGGGTCGGGCCAGACGCCCGACGGCGTCAAGATGCCGCCGCTCTGCGAGACCCAACCGGCGAGGTGACGAATGGCTCTCCAGGTACTGCTCGGCACCGACGATCGGCAGGTGGCGTCCGCGCTCACCGGCCAGTTTCGCGAGCTGACCGACTTCGAGGTCCTGGCGGTCGAGACGACCTCCAACCATCTGGCCGGGACCGTGCAGACCGTGCCGTCGCTCGACGTGGTGATGGTGCACGAGAGTCTGGGGCCGCTGCCCGCGTTGGACCTGATCCGCGACCTGGTCACCCGCCATCCGCAGCTGGCGGTCGTCCTGATCGTCGACGAGGCCAGCACCGAGACCTTCTCCCAGGCGATGGCGGCCGGCGCCCGCGGTGTGATCTCCAGCAATCCGACCCTGTCGGAGCTGCAGAACCGCGTGATGCAGGCGGGCGAGTGGTCCCGGACCATGCGCCAGCATTTCAGCACGGCCGAACCCACGGCCACGATGGGCAAGCAGGGGACGCTGGTGACCTTGTGCGGCGCCAAGGGCGGCGTCGGCACCACCACGCTGGCGATCCACCTGGCGATCGCGGTGGCCAGCGCGGGCCGGTCGGTGTGCCTGGTGGACATGGACTTGCAGAACGGCGATATCCCCGGCTACCTGGACATCCAGCACCGGCACAGCATCGCCGACCTGGCCGCCGCGGGCGACCTGGACCCCAGCGTCGTCGCCGAGGCGCTGTTCGTGCACTCCTCCGGGCCGCACTTGCTGCTGGCACCGGGACAGGGCGAGGACGCCGAGGAGATATCCGCGCGGGCGATCCGGCAGATCCTCACCGTGGTCCGCTCCCGGTACGACGTGGTGATCGTGGACGGCGGGACCTACGTCGCCGACGCCAACGCGATGGCGGTGGAGCTGGCCGACCACGTCGTGCTGGTCGCCACGCCCGATGTGCCCGCTCTGCGCTCGTCGCGGCGGCTGGCGCTGATGTTCGCCCGGTTGACGATCCGCAAGGAGGAGGACACCTCGGTCCTGCTCACCAAGGCCGACCGCAAGAACGAGATCCAGCCCGAGCTCGCCAAGAAGATGATCGGCGCCTCGAAGCTGCACGAGGCCGCCGTCCCGGCGGTATTCCGGGCGCTGGAGGAGGCCGCCAACACCGGCGCTCCGGCGGCGGTCCGCAACGGCGACTTCCGCAAGGCGGTCGGCAGGTTCGCCGCCGAGCTCGGCCTGGTCGGCGAGGAGGGCGCCGCGGCCAAGGGGCGCAGCGCCCGGGGCCGCAAGGACAAGGGCGGGGTCGCGCTCGACTTCGGCGGGGTGTTCCCGCTCATCGCGCTGGTCGCGATGCTCTGCATCCAGGTGATCCTGGTCGGCCTGACCTCCATGTACTCCTCCCACGCCTCCAACGAGGCCGCCCGTGCGGTGGCGGTGCTCGGCTACGACAAGGGGGACACCGAGGACGCGCGGGCCAACCGGGAGGAGGTGCGGCGGCGCGCCGTCCGGCGGATCGCCGGCGACTGGAAGGACAAGGACCACCTCCGCATCGACGTGACGCCCGAGGGCTACGCCGTGGTCACCATCGACACCCCGATCCTGCTCCCGGGCCTCCACAGCACCTGGGGCATCACGACCAAGGCGAAGGTCGTCCGCGAGGGGAGCGACTGATGAGGGGCCGGGGCATGACCGGACTGCTGGCGCGATTGCGCGACGATCGCGGGGCTCCATCACTGGAGTTCGGCGGGATCCTCCCCATCGCGCTGTTCTGCATCTTCCTCGTCTACCAGGCCTACATCTCCTCGACCACGGTCGAGCGGGTGGAGAACATCGCCCGCACCGGGGCGCGGGAGGCCAGCAAGCTGTACAGCCCCGGCCAGTGCCGCGAGTACGCCCTCGGGGCCAAGCCCTACTGGATCAACGACTACCGGGTCGAGGGCGGGCACACCCGGCTGGCCGACGGCGACGCGGTCTACTGCGAGGTCGACGCCAAGCTGCCGATCATCTGGAAGGGCATCCCCCTCGACTACACGGTGACCCGCAAGGTCACCCTGCCGCTGGGGTGAGGGCATGGCACTGAAGGACCGTCTCGAAGAGGACCGGTCGGCCAACGACCGCGTCAGCAACAACAGCATCGCCCACTGGCGGCAGCGGCTGCTGGAGGAGGTGAACCTCGACGAGCTGGCCCGGCTGGACATGACCCAGCGGCGGGCCCGGCTGGAGAAGGTCACCGGCCTGCTGGTGACGCGGGAGGGGCCGGTGCTGGCCCCGGCCGAGCGCACCAACCTCATCCGCCGCGTGGTGGACGAGGCGCTGGGCCTCGGCGTGCTGGAGCCGCTGCTGGCCGACCCCAACGTCACCGAGATCATGGTGAACGGGCCGGACACGGTGTTCGTGGAGCGCGCCGGCCGGGTGTTCCGGCTGGACGGCGGCTTCGCCAGCGAGGACCAGCTCTACCAGACCATCGACCGCATCGTCGCGCAGGTCAACCGGCGCGTGGACGAGTCCAGCCCGATGGTGGACGCCCGCCTGCCCACCGGCGAGCGCGTGAACGTCATCGTGCCGCCGCTGTCGCTGGTCGGCCCGATCCTCACCATCCGGCGCTTCCCGCGCGCCTACACCATCGAGGAGCTGGTGGGGATGGGCGCGATGGACCCGGCCAGCGGCATGCTGCTGGCCTCGTTCGTCCGGGCCCGGCTCAACATGGTGATCGCCGGCGGTACCGGCACCGGCAAGACGACGATGCTGAACGCGCTGTCGGCGTTCGTGCCCGAGTCCGAGCGCATCATCACCATCGAGGACTCCGCCGAGCTGCGGCTCAAGCAGCAGCACGTGATCCCGCTGGAGTCCCGCCCGCCCAACATCGAGGGCAAGGGCGCGATCACGATCCGTGACCTGGTGCGCAACGCGCTGCGCATGCGCCCCGACCGCATCATCGTCGGCGAGGTCCGCGGCGGCGAGACCCTGGACATGCTCCAGGCGATGAACACCGGCCACGACGGCTCGCTGGTGACCGTGCACGCCAACACCACCGAGGACACCATCAACCGGTTGCAGACGCTGGCCAGCATGAGCGACGTCAAGCTGCCCTTCGAGGCGATCCGCAACCAGATCAGCAGCGCGGTCGACGCGGTCGTGCAGCTCAGCCGCGGGCCGGACGGGTCGCGGCGCATCACCGAGGTGGCCGTGGTGGACCGCGACCGCCGCGACGAGTTCGTGCTGCGCCCGGTGATGCGGTTCGACGCCGACCCGGTCGGCCCGGACCGGGTGGTGCAGGGCCGGTTCCGGGCGCTGCCGCTGCCGCGGGCCCTGGCGACCCGGCTGTTCCACGCGGGCGAGCACATCCCGCCGGCCTTCGCCGCCACGGAGCAAGGCGGTCCGCCGCCGGGATGGGGAGCGCGATGACCAGCAACGCCCACAGGAGTGGAGGCCGCACCCGATGAACCTGCCGTTGCCGGTGACCCTGCTGATCCTGGCCGCGACGCTCGCCCTGGCGACCTGGGGGATCGGCGACCTGGTGGCCGGATGGGGGCAGCGGCGCCGCCTGGTCGCCCGGTCCGCCCTGGGATCCGACGCCCGGATGAACAGCCTGCTGGGCCGGCTGGACACCGTGCTGCGCCGCACCGCGCTGGGCAAGGCCATGGCCAAGCGGCTGGCCGCGTCCGGGGTGCGGATGCGGGTGTCGACGCTGCTGGTGCTGATGGCGGTCGGCGCCGGGGCCGCGATCTTCCTGATCGGCAAGTGGATCGCCCCGCTGTTCGGGATCGTGGCGGCGGTCGGCGTGATCACGCTGTTCCTCACCTTCCTGCGCCGGCGGGAGGAGCGGCGCCGCGACGACTTCATCGCCCAGCTGCCCGAGCTGGCCCGGGTGCTGTCCAACGCCACCAGCGCGGGGCTGGCCATGCGGACCGCCATCGAGATCGCCGCCGACGAGCTGGCCGAGCCGGCGGGCGAGGAGCTCAAGCGCACCGCCGACGCCCTGCGGCTGGGACAGCCGCTGGACGAGGCGCTGCGCGACCTCAGCGAGCGGCTGCCCTCCCGGGAGCTCGGCGTCCTGGTCAGCACGCTGGTGGTGTCGGCCCGCGCCGGCGGGTCGCTGGTCACCGCGCTGCGTACCATCGCCACCACGCTGGAGGAGCGCAAGGAGATCCGCCGCGAGGTCAAGACGATCATGGGCGAGTCGGTCGTCACCAACTACGGCGTCATCGCGCTGAGCCTGGCCGGCGTCGCGCTGGTCAACGTGATCCAGCCGGGCGCGCTGCGCACCATGAGCGAACGGCTGCCCGGCCAGATCGTGCTGGGCGTCGCCCTGACCCTGTTCGTCGGCAGCATGCTCATCGTGCGCCGGATCACCAAGATCGACGTGTGAGGCAGCGGTGACGACGATTTTCCTCCTCGCCGCCGCGGCGGCGCTGTGCGTGCTCCTGGCCTGCTGGGGCGCGGCCCTGCTGGCCTCCGGCGAGCGGGTCAGCGCCTCGGCGGTGCCCGAGCCGGTCAAGAGCAACGACGACCTGTTCGTCCTGGACGCCATCGCCGAGCGGCTGGGCTCCCCGTTCGCCAAGCCGATGATGGACCTGCTGGGCCCCTGGCGGATGAAGATCCGCAAGCGGATCGACGCGGCGGGCCGCCCCAACGGGATGACGGTGGAGTCCTACTCGCGCCGGCTGGCGGGCTACATCGTGCTGTTCGGCGGCCTGTCGCTGTTGCTCATCCTGAGCGGGCGGCTGATGTACGGGCTGCTGGTCCTGGTCGGCTGCCTCCAGAGCGAGTTCGTGCTCTACGGCAAGCGGCAGGCCCGCCAGGACGACATCCAGCGCTCGATGCCCGACTTCATGGACGTGCTCGCCGTGACGGTCAGCGCGGGCCTCAGCTTCCGGCTGGCGCTCGCGCGCGTCTGCGAGACCATCCCTGGCGCGCTGTCGGAGGAGTTCACCGTGGCGCTGCGCCAGATGGAGCTGGGCACCCCGCGCCGGGAGGCGTTCCAGGACCTGCGCGAGCGCAACAACTCCGAGGCGGTCAACCAGTTCGTCACCGCGCTGCTGCAGGCCGAGGAGCTGGGCGCCCCGCTGGGCCAGGCCCTGATCGACATCAGCAACGACATGCGACGGGAGTCGGCCCAGTGGGCCAGGCGCAAGGCGCAGAAGGCCAACCCGAAGATCACTGGGGTGACCATGGCGATGGCCATGCCGGGTCTGATCCTGGTGATCATGGCGGCCCTCGTCTATGGCTCCGGAGTAGGGGCTGCGGGTGGTCTCATCGGTAACTGACCTGGCGCCCAGCAGGATCCGGCCCGTCCCGGAGCGGGTGGGCGCGGCGTTCCGCATGCTGATGCAGATCCGCATGCTGATCGCCGCGCTCACCCTGCTCCTGCTGCCCCGCGAGCAGCTGACGGTGGCCTCGTTCCTGATCGTGCTGTCCATCGTGGTGATGTCGTGGCTGGCGGGCCGCGCCTGGCAGCTGATCGCGCCGCGGATGGCCGAGCACCCGATGTTGTTCGGCCTGGACATGTGGATCTCGTGCGCGGCGTTCATCGTCAGCGGGAGCACCTCGGGGCCGTTCTTCCTGTGCACGGTGCTCACGCCCTGCGTGGCGGGCCTGCTCTACCGCTGGCAGGGCATGCTCACGGTGGTCGGCCTCCAGATGGTGTGCTACTACACCGCCTACCTGCTGACCCTGCCGGACGAGGCGCCGGTCGCCTTCCAGGCGATCTTCAGCCAGCCGCTGGCCTACCCGCTGGCGGGCTTCGCCGGGGTGGCGCTGCGGCGGCTGCTGGACGACTACGCCGCGCAGGAGGCCGCGCGCTGGCACGCCGAGGCGAACGCGGCGGCGGCCGAGGAGCGCGCGCGGCTCGCCCGGGAGATGCACGACTCCCTGGTCAAGACGCTGCGCGGCATCGCGCTGTCGGCGGGGACGTTGCCGATCTGGCTGGCCAAGGACCAGGACCGGGCGGCCGACGAGGCCAAGAAGATCGCCGAGGCCGCCGAGATCGCCTCCCGCGAGGCCCGGGTCCTGCTCACCGAGCTGCGCGACGACGGGCTCACGCTCCCGTTCGGCGAGGTCGTCGGCGCGCAGGTGGAGCGCTGGGCGGAGGAGGCCGCGCTGCCGGTCGAGCGGCGGATCGACGCGCGCATCGACCTGCCCCAGCGCGCCCGGCACGAGGCGCTGGCGATCCTGGGAGAGGCGCTGGCCAACGTCCAGCGGCACTCCGGGGCCGAGCACGTCCAGGTCGGGCTGTACCGGGACGGGCCGGACGTCGTGCTCACCGTGCGCGACGACGGCCGGGGGTTCGACCTGCCATCGCCGGTCGAACTGGCGCGGGGCGGGCACTACGGGCTGATCGGCCTGGCAGAGCGCGCCGCCCGCGCCGGAGGCGCCGTCACGGTGACCTCCGCGCCGGGCGCCGGCACCACGGCGACCCTGCGCATCCATGTTGGCAACTTCGTCGGGGAATCCGCCGAACGAGTGGTCGAGGTGAGCTGAATGAAGACCCCCCGCGTGCTGGTCGTCGACGACAACGTGGTCGTGCGCTCCGGCCTGATCTCGCTGCTGGAGGTGTCGGGGATCGAGGTCGTCGGCGAGGCGGGGGACGGCCTGACCGCGCTGGAGGAGACCGAGCGGCTGCGGCCCGACCTGGTCTTCCTGGACGTGCAGATGCCGCTGATGGACGGGGTGGCGGCCGTGGAGTCGCTCAGCCGCATCACCCAGGTGATCATGCTGACGTACACCGACGACCCGGCGACCGTGCGGGCCGCCATCGGCAACGGGGCGGTGGGCTACCTGGTGCACGGCACCTTCAGCGCCGAGGAGCTCACCAACGCCGTGCACAGCGCCGTCCAGGGCAGCAACCCGCTGTCCTCGGTGGCGGTGTCGGCCCTGGTGGGCGCGGTCCGGCAGGACTCGCAGGCGGTGGTGGAACCGGAGCCGGTGGAGTCGCGCCAGGTCGCCGCCCCGGCGGTGGGCGAACGTTTCGGCCTGTCGGCCCGCGAGACCGAGGTGATGAGCCTGATCGTGCAGGGCCGGTCCAACGGCGAGATCGCCGAGCGGCTGTTCCTGGCGGAGAAGACGGTCAAGAACCACGTGAACCGCATCTACGCCAAGCTGGGCGTGACCTCGCGGGCCGCCGCGATCGCGTTGTGGCTCGGGACGGCGGACGGGGCGGGCCATTGACCTCCCGCCGTTCGGGGGCCCGGGGCTCCTTGGGCCCGCAGGCCCTATTCGGGCGGGGAACGGGACGGGGCTGGAATTGGGCCGCTGGACCCTGGGAGAGGCAGCCGGTGAACCGTAGTTTTCTCCTCAAGAAAGCGCCACCGGCAAGCGGTCAGGAGACAGCGAATGAACCCGATCATCCCCCTCTACGTCACCCTTCAGACCTTCATCCACGGCCGGGTGGACCAGATGAAGGAGCGGATGGACGACCGCGGCGCCAGCGCGATCGAGTACGGCGCCCTGCTGGTCGTGTCCGCCGTGGTCATCGGTGTTCTCGTCGGCATCGCGAACTCGGAGTTCAAGACCGCGGTCACCGGCAAGATCAAGGAAATCTTCAGCAACTGATCTCCGCGGCATTCCGCGCCCCGGAGGGGAATACCGCTGAACACCGTGCAGGAAGAGCGAGCATAACCCGCTCTTCCTGCACGGTGTTTTTGTGCGTCCGGAAGAGAGGAATGCATGAACAAGTTCGCAGGGGCGGGGTTGCGCGGAGCCGCGGTGGCGGTCGCCGGCCTCCTCGTGCTGTCGGCCTGTGGTGACGACGAGCCCAAGAAGGCGCCCGCCTCGCGGCCGCCGGGCGGGGCCCAGCCGTCGGGGCCGGCCGCCCCGCCGGTGCAGCGCTCGTCCCCGCTGCCGCTCAAGGAGGGCACGGGGCGCCTGGAGCTGACCGCGCTGAGCCGTACCTCGGCGACGACGGTGACCGGGCAGTTCAAGGTGGTCAACGACGGCCAGACCGCGATCAAACTCGGCTACTCCCTCGCCGACCCGGCCAACGACAAGGACCGCGGCGGGTCCTTCTACGTGTCGGGCTTCGGGCTGCTGGACGCCAGGAACAACAAGTTCTACCGGCCGCTGAAGGGCACCGACGCCTCGTGCCTGTGCTCCAAGCCGCCCGAGACGCTGGCCCCCGGCGCCTCCGCCGACCTGTACGCGGTCTTCCCGGCGCCGCCGGCCGACGTCACCACGATCACGGTGGCGACGCCCGTCGCCCTGCCGTTCCAGGAGGTGCCGCTCGGGCAGGGCCAGGTCAAGCCGCTGCCCGACCAGACGGTCGACCCCGCCAACGCGCAGCTCGCCCCGCCGAGCGTCCTGCAGGTGAACAGCGTCGCCGAGGGCATCGAGCAGAGCGTCGACGAGGACGCCGACAACCGCAACGTGCGGCTGTCGTCCGACGTGCTGTTCGCCCTCAACAAGGCCGACCTGACCCCGCGCGCCGACGCCCTGCTGAAGGAGGTGGCCCAGCAGATCGACGCCTCCAAGGGCCCCACGGTGAAGGTCGACGGGCACGCCGACAACAGCGGCAACGACGCGATCAACCAGCCGCTGTCGCAGCGCCGCGCCCAGAACGTGGCCGACCGCCTGAAGAGCCTGGTGACCCGCCAGGGCGTCACCTTCCAGACCGCGGGCCACGGCTCCTCCCAGCCGATCGCCGACAACGGCTCCGAGGAGGGCCGCCGCAAGAACCGCCGCGTGGCGGTCTCCTTCCCCAAGCCGCCCCCGCCTCCGGCCGCCCCCACCTCCGGCCAGCCCTACAAGAGCGGTGACAAGCAGGTCCTGGCCAGCGGCAAGATCGAGCCGTCCAACGGCCTCGCCTACGAGATCAACAACCTGCACCGCGACGCGACGGGCCTGACCACCCTGGTGTGGACGCTCAAGAACACCGGCTCGGCCGAGGTGGACCTGAACAACTTCGAGCGCAACGTGCTGCTGCACGGCAGCTACCCGACCAAGCGCGGCGCCTCCACCGGCGGCGTCATGCTCGTCGACCCGGCCGCCAAGATGCGCTACTGGCCGCTGGAGACCTCCGCCGGCACCTGTCTGTGCTCCGGCTTCACCAACGACGCCAAGGACAAGCTGGGCCCCGGCGACAGCGTCGTGCTGTGGAACACCTACAAGCCCCCGGCGCAACTGAAGTCGGTCGAGGTGGCCATCCCCTGGAACATCAAGCCCGGCGCGAACGCGACCGGCCTAACCATTAACTGATCCCGCTCAGCACAGGGCTCCGGGCCATCGGCCCGGAGCCCTGTTCCATGCGGACGACGCGCCCGTCAGGCGCCGGTCCTCGTCCAGACGACGCGGAGAGCGCCCCTGTCCGGCAGGTCGCCGCTCAACCGCACGAGCATCTCGACGTCCTCGAAGGTGAACGCGACGGCGGCCACCCCCGGATGCTCCGGTTCCCGCAGGTGGGTCGTCACATGGGTGAGAGGCTGCGCGACGGCTTCCCACGCCAGGGGACCGGAACTGAGGTCGACCATGGCGAGACCGTCGGGCGGCAGGGGCCCAGCCGCGTCCGGGTAGGCGTCCTCCGCCCCCAGGTGGAAGGAGATCCCTCCGGTCCAGGAGCGCAGCGAGAAGGCGGTGCCGTCCTCGAAGGAGAGCGCCACCGGGGCGTACGGTTCCGGTCCCCGCTCGCCGTCGATGCGGAAGACCTGCCGGACCTGGGCGAGGCCCTCCCCCCGGGCCTCCTCCACATAGTCGGGCACCGCGTCGAGGTTCTCGCCCTGGGCGTACCAGCGTTCGTCGCGCGCCCACCACCGGATGGCGGAGTCGTATCGCTCGTCGTCCTCGATGCGCCGTAGCACCTCCACCGCGCGCTCGCCCGTGCCCCGTCGCAGCATCATGACCAGGCTGCCCTGCCGGACCCCCGGGACCTCCAGATACCGGATCAGGAGCGCGCCGGCACGGTCGATCTGCTCAGGGCTTCCGGCGATCCGAAGGCCCTGTTCCAGCCAGGCCGCGGCCGATCGCAGCAGATCGCCTACCAGCGCCTTCACCCACCACCGCGCCACGGCCTCGCACTGCGCCTCGGACAGGTCGGCGCCGTGGAGGCTCCGCCAGCGCCGGGCGTCCAGCAGACGCGGCCAGGCGATCTGTCCGAAGGCGGGCATCTCGCGGCTCAGCAGTTCGGCCACCCGCCACGGCCGGTCGGTCAGGCCCGGCGGCAGGTCGTCGTCGAACGCACCGGCGTTCCCCCAGCCTTGGGCGACCAGATCGAGCGCGGTCTCCAGCGCGTCCAACGCGTCCCGCACCGTGTCCTCGGTCGCCACAAGATCGGGGTGTGGTTCGAGCACGTCGACGCCGGTCCTGTCCCAAGGGGGCCGCACCCGTGTGAGTGCGGCCGGTACGGCGTCGTGGGACAAGGGGTGCTCCATGTTCTTCTCCGGCCTAGAACTCGGGCTTGCCCGGGACGCCCTTGAACGTCCCCTGCTGCACGGCCTTCTTGATGTCGCCCGGACTGTAGTACCGGCCGTTGATCCGTAGGCCGACACCGTGCTTGGCCAGGAGATTGAAGGCCTTCACGGATTCCTCATCCTTGAACAGGGACTCCAGGTCGGTCTTGTCGGGGACATGGTAGGTGGCCTGGCGCTGCTCGGGGTTCTTCCGGGCCCACTCGCCCATCTTCGTCACCTGGCTCGGCTTGGGCTCGGCGCCGTCCTCCCCGGGAAGCGCCTTGAGGATTTTGTCCTTCGCCGCGGACCAGGTCGCCTTGGTGTCGTCCATGTGGAGGACGGGCGGTTGGTTGACCGATCCCGGAGCCCGGCCCGGTGTGCGGGTGGTCATGTACAGGACGTCGACCTCGTCCACCGGGGAGGTGTCGACCCGGCCGCGCCCGAGGTCGGCGACGGTGTTCTTGTCCACGTTCAGGATGACCTTCGTGCCGGGGTACACGGGCATCTTGTCGAGGGCGTCCAAGGCGTTGCGGATCTCGAAGTCGACCTCCTGGATGCGTGCCGCGATGGAACCCTCACTGAGGGCGTACTCCCGCATCCTTTCGATGGACTTGGCGAGGCTCTTCTCGTCCACGCGCCCCGTCGCGGCCAGCCGACCCGCCGACTTGAGGGCGTCCTGGAGGGCCTTCGCCTTCGGCGGCTTCAGGTCGCCGCGCTTCAGGATCTCGATGAGATCGTCGAAGGAGTGGAGCTTGTCGGTGCTCTCCCTGGCGGCGCGCAGGGCCTGGAGGAGGGCGTCGGCCTCCGCCTCCGTGAGCCCCAGCGCCGTCAGCCGCGGCTTCAGGGCGTTCTTGAGGTCCTGCACCGTCCGGGCGACGTCGCCGCAATCCCGGGCGCGCCCCGGAAGGACGCGGAGCAGCGCGAGCGGCCGGAGCGCGAGGGCGTCGCTCCGGGGCGGGCCGTTGGCCCAGGTGAAGGCGCCGAACGGCAGATTTCTCGCGAGCGCGGGCGTGCCCGGGGCGGACCCGGCGACCGCCGCAGCCGGACGCCTCGTTTGCGGTGTCGGTGGCGGTCCGAGCGAGACCGGGCAGTGTTTGCCCTTGGTCTCCTCATCCACCCTTCTCAGCTTCTGTTGCAGGTCGTCAAGGAGTTTGCGGTATTTGCCGATGTCCCCGGCCTTGGCCGCGCCCTCGGCGGCCTTGGCGGTCTTGGACGCGTCGGAGACCGCCGACTCGAGCTTCCCCGCGGCTTCGGCCGCCTTGGCGATCTTGTTGAACTTGCCGATCTTGCTGACGGCCTTGGCGATGTCGTAGTACGGGATGAACCAGGAGCCGACGTTCCAGCCGGCCCGGGTGACGGCGCGGACCTTGTGGCCGGAGTCCCAGTCCTTCTTGGACTCGTCGTCCCAGACCAGGGATATGGCGGCTTCTTTGGGATGCTGGACGGCCCACCACAGGCCCTTGACGGTTTCGATCGGGTGGATGAACGGTTCGACGACGCCTTTGACGTCGCTCCAGATTCCGCCGAGGAGTCCTTGGACCCCTTCTTTGATGCCGCGTTGCAGGCCGTCGAAGAAGCCGTTGACGGATTTGTTGATGGGGGCCCAGAACCGGTCCCAGGGAGTGGTGAAGCCCGCGTAGTTCTGCTGCCAGTTCGGTCCCCACTTGTTGGGATCGGCGGTGACGGGCTGCCCGCTGGTGGCGACCGGTTGTCCATTGGCGTCGACGGGACGGCCGTCCGGACCCAGAGGGCGTCCGTCAGGACCGAGGGGTCGGCCGTTGGCGTCCACGGGGCGGCCGCTGGAATCGACGGGACGGCCGTTGGAGTCGATCCCGAGGGGCTTGCCGTCGGGGCCCAGCGGCCGTCCGGCGGCGTCGACGGGGAAGGGCTGCCCGTTGGCGTCCACCGGACGCCCGTTGGCGTCGACGCGGCGGCCGTTGGCGTCGGTGTGCTGGCCGGGCTTGGCGGCCGTGCCGCCCGGCGCCTGGATGGTGGTCTTGCACGCGCCGCCCTGGAAGACCTGGCAGATCTTCGTTTTCGTCTCGGTGGAGAAGACCGGCAGCATCGAGCTGAGAAGCACGGCGACAAGCGCCGTGACAAGAGCCAGAAGCGCGCCGTATTCAATGGCGCTCGCCCCGGAGTCCGGTTCCCGTCGGAGTCGCGTCAACCGCACTGCGCCCATCCCCGTGCCCCGATTGACAGAATCAGTCAAAGCTAGGCAGTGGAGGCTTCGAGGGCATGGGCCCCAGGGCCCAATTTCGGGGAGGTGGCCGAGCATGGATTCTTTGGATCGTTCCCATAATGGGGCGAGCCGTTTCTGCCCGTTATGCCTTACGGTGTTCGGTCATGGGAGGTGGGATCATGCCGAAGACCGTCAAGACCATCCGGATCCTCATGTTCGTGGTGGCCGGGATCACGCTCGTCACCACGGTGGCGTTCATGATCACGGTGGGTGTCTCCGCGGCCTCGCTCGGTGCCGCCGTCTGGGCCGCCTTCCCCGGCGTGCTCAGCCTCGTCCTGGCGCTGCGCATCCCCCAGGGGCGCACGGGCCTGCGGCGCGGCATCATCGCGCTGGAGATCTTCTACATCCTGCTGTCGTTCTCGCGCCTGGGGCAGGGTGATCCGCGCGGCCTGACCAACATGGTCCTGCCGATCGCGATCCTGGTCCTGCTGTTCCGCTCCGAGGTCAAGGAGTACTTCGCGGGCCGGACCGCCGCCTCGTCGAACTCCTACTTCTGAGGCGTCGCCGGGGCTTTCACCTTGCGGTCGAGCAGCGCCAGCCGCAGGGCGTCCAGCCGGGGCGCGACGTCGTCCAGACGGCCGCCGGCGGTCGCGTAGCCGACGCCGTCGAGCTTCAGGTCGTAGTTCTCGATACCGGTCTTGAAACCGTCGGCGGACAGCACGAAGAACAGGAACACCGCCAGGTCGACGCGCTTGAGCGCCGAGGTCAGGATGTGCTCGCGCGAGGATGCCAGGGCGGGCAGGTGGTGCTGGTCGGCGCCGCTGCCGATGACCTGGCGGCCCGCTCCCGCGACCGCCGCGATGACGGCCGCTCCAGGTCGGCCCGCCGCCTGGAAGACGATGTCGGCGCCCCCGTCGAGCTGCTGCTCGGCGGCCTCGCGCGCTTCCTTCTCCGTGGAGACGTACCGCGCAGGGAGGATGCGGATGTCCGGCCGGGTCGCCTTGGCGCCCGCCTCGTAGCCGGCCTGGAACCTGGCGGCGTCCGGGTAGCCGGTGCCGCCGATGAAGCCGATGACGTTCGACTTCGTCTTGAGGGCGGCGGCCGCTCCGGCCAGGTAGGCGCCCTGCTCGGTGCGGAAGCACGCTCCGGCCACGTTCGCGCCGCTCACCTTGCAACGTTCGGGATCGACGACCAGGAACTTCACCTTGGGGAACGCCTTGGCGGTGCGTTCGACGGCGCGGGTGTAGGCGGGCCCCAGCGCGATGACCATGCGGTTGCCCTGGGCCAGCGTCCGCAGCCGCGTCTCGCGGTCGCCCTCCGGCTCGTTCGGACGGGCCGTCGCCTGGGAGAGGCGCACCTCGGCGGTGGTGCGGATGCGGTCGATCCCGGACACGGCCACGTCGTTGTACGACAGGTCGCCCAGCCCGCCCGCCTCCAGGGCCAGCCCGATCGTGAAGGTGCCCTTGGGCGTGGTCGCGGACGCTCCGCAGGCGGTCGCCGTGACCGCGAGCGCGACGGCGGCGGCCGCGACTCTCACGCAACGCACTGTTCGTTCTCCTGTTTCACTGGGCGGCTCCGGACGGGCAGGCGGGGTCGTACCACGCGACCCACCACAGGGCGCCCAGCGCGCCGGAACGTTGGTAACGCCACCCTGGCGGACGCTGCGGCCAGGTGTCGGCGGCCTGGACTCCTGCGGGCCAAGAGACGATCACCGTGCAGACGCCGGGGGGCGGTCCTTGGGCGGGGTCGAACTGCCGGAGTTCGGTCCACCACACCGCGTTGGCGAGCCTTGAGTAGACCAGCTGCGGTTCGGGCTCGACCAGGTCGAGTTCGGCGGCGTGCCGCTCGATGGCGACACCGCCCGTGGTGCGGGGCAGGGCGGGGGGCGGCATCGTCTCCTCGACGAACCGCCACACCGAGCTGGGCACCAGGGTCAGCGAGACGTTGAGCACGAGCAGGGCGGCCGCGAGCTTGGGCGTGCCCCATCGCAGGAGCCCGTACAAGACGAGCAGCAGGGCACCGGCCGACGCCGAGATGACCAGGGGCCGCAGCTCCAGGTAGCTGCCGCCGAGCGGGCCGATCTCCGGGAAGTCGTAGAAGCTCACCGCGTAGGTGTCGATCCGTTCGCCCAGGTAGAGCAGCAACCAGCCGCCGAGGGCGAACATCAGGCCCGCCGCCCCGGCGATCAGCCGTGCCGGAGCCGCCCGGCGCAGCAGCGCGGCGAGCCCGACCAGGGCGTAGACCAGCGACAGGCAGGCGATGTAGCGGCCGTAGGCGAAGTTGCCGACCCGGTGCTCGTCGGGGAGCGCCGCCGTCGAGGCGAGGGTGATCCCGGCGGTGGTGGCCAGCAGGAGGGCGGCCGCGATCCGGTCCGGTCGCGGGGAGGAGCGGCGGAACAGGACGGCGACCGCCACGATCAGGCCCACCGCGCCCAGCCCCCACGTGCCGGCGGACATGGCCCAGAGTTGGCCGCCGGCGGCGGTGACCGTGCGCAGCAGCCCCGACGGGCTGGTGAGGCGGTCCTGCATCGTTGATCCCAGGTCGAACGACCCGCCTGGGTAGAGGACGCCGGAGACCCACGCGTTGAAGGCCAGGGCGGCACCACAGGCCGCGCTGGTCCCCGCGCCCGCGATCAGCGCGGCGCGCCGGGCCGGTCCGCGCGCCGCCACGACCGTGAGGAGCACCGCGTGCACCAGCAGGACGATCGTGCCGCGCGCGTGGACGGTGACCGAGTAGGCGGCCAGCGCGCTCGCCAGCAGCGCCGGGCCGAGGGCGCCGCGCCGGACGAACCGGTCGGCGGCCAGCAGCCAGCCCAGCACGATCACCGGCAGGACGGCGTCGGACATCGCGAGCCCGCCGTACAGGGTGGTGGCGGGGAGCAGCGCCGCCACCCACGAGATCACCGAAGCGGGGCCGGGCCGCACGCCGCAGCGCAGCAGCACCGCCCGCGCGAGCGGGAACAGCAGCGCGCCGACCAGGGCGTTGACGATGAGGACGATCGAGTAGACCCGGCCGGGATCGTCGGTCACCCAGTGCGCGGGCGCCAGCAGCAGCGGATATCCGCCCTGGTAGAAGGGCATGCCGGTGAAGTCGGTGCCCGGTCCGCCCGCCAGCCGGCGGGCGGCGAGCAGGTAGCCGGGCTCGTCCGGGTGGATCAGCGGGAAGTCGCGGCCCCAGGACGGCAGCAGCCGCACGGCCACCTGGAAGGCCCACGCCGCGACGAGCGGCCAGGGGCCCGCCGCCCACGCGCGGCGGGCGCCCGTGCCCGTGTCCGGCTCCGCCGTGATCGTCATCGGCGCCCGCCCGTCGCGCAGGCCGGATCCCACCAGTACACCCACCAGATGCCGTTCAGCCCCTCCCGCCGGTACCGCCAGCCGGGCGGGTGCTGCGGCCAGCTGTCGGCGGCGAGGGTGCCCGTCGGCCACGTCACGATGGCGGTGCACACGCCGGCGCGCGGCGCGCCCCGGCGCGGATCGAACCGCTCGGGCCTGGTCCAGTCGACCGCCACGGCCAGCCGGGCGGTCAGCAGGGACGGTTCGGGGCGGTAGTCGACGGGGTAGCGCTCGTCGACGGCGACGCCGCCCGCCCGCACGGGCGGGGACGCGAACGGGTACGACCCGTACCGGATCAGCGTGATGTTCATGATGAGCGCCGCGAGGACGTTGATCTGGAGCAGCCCCACGGCCAGTTTCGCCGACCCCAGGCGGCTCAGTCCCCACAGCGCCAGCATCAGCGCGCCCGCCACCAGGGTCGAGATCGGCATCTTCATCTCGCGGTAGTTCAAGGCCAGCAGTCCGACCTCGGGGAAGTCCCAGCCCATGAACGTGTAGGTCTCCAGGCGGCTGCCACCGTAGAGCCGGACGCACGCCGCCGTCCCGACCAGCAGGGCCAGGGAGGCCGCCACGGGTCCGCGCGCGCGGGGGAGGCGCGCCAGGGCCGCCAGCCCGACCAGCGTGTAGACGAGGGCGACGCAGGCGATGTAGCGGCCGTAGGCGAAGTTGCCGACCCGGTACTCGTTGGGGAGCGCCGCCACCGACGCGTAGGAGACGCCCGCGGTGACCGCCAGCAGAACGGCCGCCATGATCCGGTCGGGAACGGGGGAGCGCCGTCGCAGCAGCACGCCGAGCACGACGGCCAGGCCCACCCCGCCCAGCCCCCAGGTGCCGCAGACCATGGCCCAGACCTGGCCCGCCGATCCCGACAGCGCCCACAACTGCCCGTCGAACGAGGTCAGGTGGGCGACCAGGATGCCGTTGTGGTTCTTCGGCCCGCCCGGGTAGAGCGCGTCCCGCACGTACCCGTTGAGCAGGGTGGCGGCCGCGCCTCCCACCGCGACGACCGCGAACGCCGGCACCACCGGACGCCGTGGCCGCCGCGCGGCCAGGCACCCGGCCAGCACCAGGACGTGCACGCCGAGCACCACGATGCCCCGCATGTGCGCGGCGTAGGCGTAGACCGCGACCAGCCCGGACACGATCCCGGCCATGGTCCCGCCGCCGCGCACGAACCGGTCCAGGGCCAGCAGCCAGCCCAGTACGACCACGGGGAGCACCGCGTCGACCAGCGCGCCCGACCCGAACAGCGTGGTGGCGGGCAGCAGCGCGGCGGCCCACGCCAGCGCGAACGCGTCGGTCCGGGCGAACCCCAGCCGCCGCAGCGCCAGGTGGCCGAGCGGGAAGGCCAGCGCGCCGATCAGCGCGTTGGTCACCAGGACCGTCCGGAAGACCGACGCGAGGTCGTCGCCGATCAGGTGGGCGGGGACGAGCAGCAGGGCGTAGCCGGGCTGGTAGAAGGTGGAACCGGAGAAGTCCGCGCCGAGACCGCCGGTCAGCCAGCGGGCGGCGACGAGGTAGCCCGCCTCGTCGGGGTAGACGAGAGGCGCCTCCCGCCGCGCCGTGAGGATCAGCCGGACGGCCACCTGGGCGGCCCATCCCGCCAGCAGCAGCCACGGCGCGTACCGGGCGAGGTCGCGGCGCGGCCGGTCGGCGTCGCCGGGGCGCGTCCGCTGGCGGAGTCCGGCCAGCATCACGCGCGTCCGGCCAGGGCGGCGGCGCGGTGCCCCGTGGCCTTCGGCACAGGCTCGCCGACCGGGTGGAACGCGGCGCGCGGCACGGTGCGGGCGACCGGCTTTTCGGGGGACACGACCGGCGACTTTATCCAGGTCGCCGATCTCCGATAAGGGTCTTGGGTCCCAAAAATGGACGAAATTCCCGATCGGGGGTGCTTCAGTGCTGGTAGGCGGCGAAGTCGTCGAACTCCGCCCAGGTGTCGGGATCGCCGACCCGGCGGTTCTCGCGCCCCTGGACGAGGCCCGCCGTCCACCCGCCGGCCGGGCGTGGCGCGTCGGTCGCCTCCGCCACCAGCTTGTTCTTCGCCCATGCCTGGATGCGCACCCCGTCGCCGGTGACGTCGCAGACCGCCTGCAACTCCACGGCCGCGCCGGGCTCTGCCACCGGAGCCTTGGACCTGGCCTTCTCGGTGGAGGCTGTCGCGGTGCCCTTGCGGATCCGCACCGAGCCCGTGCGGGACAGCAGTATCTCGTACTGCGCCTGATCGCCGTCCTTGCAGTACAGCCCGGCTTCGTCCGCCGGGTCGCCGGTGGTCACGCGCGCCTTGACGCTGAGGACGAGGGCGCGCTGCGGGCCCGACAGCGGTGCTGGGGTGGAGTTCAAGGCCTGCGGATAGAACGTCCTGAGCCGGTAGACGCCGTCGGCGTGGACGCGCTCGAACCCGACTCCGAGCCCGGAGGGCCATCCGCCGCCCGGTGCGGCGTAGTCCTGGCTCAGGAGGAGGGGCCCCTTCGTCAGGGTGGCGGCGGAGGACGAGGGCCACAGCGCCACCGTCGCAGGGGCCGCCACTGCCAGGAGTGCCGCGCCCGCTCCGCTCCACAGCCAGACGCGGCGTCGGCGTCCGGGCAGCTTGCGTGCGAGCCGGGTGCGTCCGTCCCGCGGCGGGCCGTGCGGTCCGGGAGTCGGAGTAGTGGGACGTGCCGGGGCGGGCACGGGCGCGGGGGCGGGAGGTTCGTGCTGGAGCCGCTGGGCGACCTGGCCGGGGTCGCGCAGGCCGGTGAGTTCGGTGAGCAGTTCGACGGCGCTGGGGCGGTCGGCCGGTTCCTTGGACAGCGCCCGCGTCACCAGCCCCGACAGGGCCGGATCCAGGCCTTCGAGTTGGGGCTGGCCGTGCACCGTGTTGTAGAGGATCTCCCGGTTGTTCCTGCCGCCGAAGGGCAGCCGTCCCGTCCCGGCGTAGGCGACCACGCACCCCCAGGCGAACACGTCCGCCGCCACGGTGATGGGTTCGCCGACCAGCCCCTCGGGCGCCATGAACGACGGGGTGCCCATGGTCAGGTTGTCCCTGGTCAGCGGGGAGTCGACGCCCAGTGTGCGGGCGATGCCGAAGTCGATGACCCGGGGCCCGAACGCCGACAGCAGGATGTTGGCGGGCTTCAGGTCGCGGTGGACCACGCCCGCGCTGTGGATGGCGGTCAGCGCGGTCGCCACCCCCGCCGCAAGCCCCTGGAGGTCGCCCCCGCGCAGCGGCCCGCGCGCCATGATGACGTCCTCCAGCGTCGGACCGGGGACGTACTCGGTGACCACGTACGGGGGGTCGCCGTCCAGATCGGCGTCCAGTACCGGCGCGGTGCAGAACGGCTGGACCTGCCGGGCGGCGGCCACCTCGCGCCGGAACCGTTCGCGGGACTCGGCGCTGCCCGTCACCTCGGGGCGCAGCACCTTGACGGCCACCCGGCCGCCGCCGGGCGCGTCCGCGAGATGGACGGTGCCCATCCCGCCCACGCCGAGGACGCGGACCAGCCGGTAGGGGCCGACGTGCCCCCCGGACCGGTCGGCGGGGCCGGCGTTGACCGAAGTCATGACCGAGAACCTAGCGATCGTGTCCCGGCCGCAGCAAGGCGGGCCAGGACCGGCGCCGGCATCAGCACCGGCATCAGCACCGGCAATGAGGACCTCGGGCCCTGGTCAGCGGGGGAGCGCGCTCGCTAGCTTCGCCCCTTGTGCCTGGTCTCACCGTTTTCCGCCCGGACCGGTCGCGTGACCGGACGGCCGCCCCCGACGTCCTGCGGCTGTTCGCGATCACCTGGGCGATGACGACCCTGTTCCACGTCTGGAGCAATCCGCGCTCGGCCGCGCTGCTGCACGACCCCTCCTGGGCGGGCGCGGTGCACGCAGCGCTCGCCCTGGGAGCGCTGGCGGTCCTGGGCCGCCCCGGCTCGGTGCGGGCCCTGCTCGTCCTCGCCGGACTCCAGGTGGTCTCGCTCCTGGTCGAGCTGCCCTTCCTCGGCAACCACTGGCTGCTGGTGGCGCTCGTCGCGGCGGGGCTGCTGCTCAGCGCGGCCGCCGCGCGCGTCGCGACCGGAAGATTGGACGCGGACGAGCTGACCCGCCGGTTCCTACCGGTGGCCAAGAGCGTGCTGCTGGTGGCCTACGGGTTCGCCGCGTTCAGCAAGCTCAACGAGGGCTTCCTGGAGCCGGGCCGCAGCTGCGCGACGTTCTTCGGCGACGAACTGTTCACCGGCTGGGGGCTGCCGGGGCCGCCCGGGACGGGACCGGTCGCGTGGACGATGGTGGTGGGCACGGTCGCCATCGAGTGCACGATCCCGCTCCTGCTGGCGTTCCGCCGCACCCGGCACGCCGGGGTGCTGCTCGCGCTGCTGTTCCACACGCTGATCGCGCTGGACGTCAAGCACTTCTTCTTCGACTTCTCCTCGACGCTGCTCGCCCTGTTCCTGCTGTTCCTGCCCGCCTCGTACGCCACATGGCTGCGCGGCCACGCGCGGCGGCTGAGCTACTCCCCGCGGCTCCCGCTGCTCGGTTCGGCCGCCCTGAGCGTCGGAATGTGGCTCCTGCCCCACGCCCGGCATCTGGGGTTGGCGGTCCTCGGCCTGTTCGCCCTGGCGGTCTGGGTGATGTACGCGGCGGTGCTGCTGTTCGCGGTGATCGCCTACCTGCGGGGGAGGCCGGAGCCGCAGCGCTTCGGGGCGGTGGGCGCGTCCCGCTGGCTGCTCGTCGTGCCGCTCGTCGCCGCGCTGAACGGGCTCACGCCCTACCTGGAACTGAAGACCGGCTTCGGCTGGAACATGTACAGCAACCTCGTGACCGTCGGCGGGCGCAGCAACCACTGGCTGATCGGCCGGACCCTGCCGCTGTCGGACGAGCAGCGGCATCTGGTGACGGTCCTCGACTCCAGCGATCCCGAACTGCGCGAGTACGCCACCGATCGTTACCGCCTGACCGTGCTGTCGCTTCGTGCGTACGCGGAGCGGCACCCCGACGTCCGGCTGCGCTACGAGCGGGACGGGACCGTGCACGACACGAGGGTCGGCGACGATCCGCTGCTGTCCCGCCCGGTGCCGTGGTGGCAGGCCAAGTTCCAGTTGTACCGCGCCGTCGACGCCGACCCGCAGCCCCGGTGCCTGGACCGGTGGGGCGCGGCGCGCTGAACCGCCGGTCGCGGGAGCGACGACGGCCCGGTCGCGTGGCGACCGGGCCGTCAGGAGGCGGTCGGATCAGGGACCGAAGCGGCGGGCGTAGCTGACGTTCCGCAGCGGTGAGATCTTGACGACGTCGCCGGTCTGCGGTGCTTCGACCATTTTTCCGTCGCCGTAATAGATGGCCACGTGATGTGTGGGCATGGATCCGAAGAAGACCAGGTCACCGGCTTGAAGCTGATTGACGGGAACGGGGCGGCCCCGGGGGTCGCTGACCTGGTTCCCGGTGTAGTGGCCGAGCGCGATCCGACCGCGTGACGCCTGGTACACGGCGTACAGGGTCAGGCCGCTGCAGTCGAAACCGAGGGTGCCGCGGGCGTCGTGACCGCCGGGCGAGCAGCAGATGCCGAGGGTCGGACCGCTGTAGTTGCCGCCGCCCCACGAGTACGGGGTACCACGCCAGCACAGCGCCCAGGCGACCACTGCGGCGCCGAAGGAGAGGTCCTCCGGCGGCTTCGAGCCGTCCTTGGCGCAGTGGTCGACCACGACACCGCCGCCGCCCGCGATGCCGTTGGCGGGCTCGCCGGTGTAGTTGATGGGGCTTTCCTTGTCCACCAGGCGGATCTTGAACTGCGCCTGGAGGGCCCGGAAGTTGCCCGGCACCCGGGGGTAGGCCTGCACGCCGCCGCAGGTCACCCGCTTCAGCCCGCCGCCGGGGTCGCCGGCCGGAGAGGCGACCGGGTAGTACTCGAACAGGCAGTCCGGGACGGTCATCCGCGCGATGGCGGTGGCGGTGCCGTAGCGGCCGATGCCCTCCTTGCCCTGGTTGTCCGTGCACAGGTTCTTGCGCTTGCGCAGGTCGTCCCGGTCCTGGGCGGTCAGCTCCTCGTCCCGCTTGAGCTGGCACTCCTTGGTCCGGACGGTGACCTTGGCGGTCTCCCCCATGGCGCCGCTGAGATGCACCTTGCCGACCAGCTCGGTGGTGTTCTCCTTGGCGAACTTGGCGGCGGAGACCTCGGGGTCGCCGACGAGCCAGTACCCGATGCCTTTGGGGTCCTTCGGGTAGACGGGGTCCAGGAGCAGTTCGAGGGCCTTGTCGCGCAGCGGGGACAACGTGCCGAGCGCGGCGGCGTCGGCGCCGGTCTGCGCCCGGGTGAACATGTCGCTGGCCTGCGCGATCCTCCCCACGAGCAGGAAGCTCAGCGCGAGGAGCAGCGCCATGGCCATCACCAGCGTGGAGGTCGCGATCCCCGCATCGCCTCCGTGTTTGCCGCTAAACCTGATCCGACGCAGCACCGCGCACCCCATGAATGATCAAGACAGGTCCGGGAGAACCGTAGAGGACCTGCGCGGTGTCCGACAGGGCCCGTGGACCCAAATCGGGTCACTTGTCAAGAACGCGGCGGGTAGGCGCCCTGGTGCGGGGGCGGCGTCTCCAGGACGCCGTGCGGGTCCGACAGGCCGCCGCTGTCCCGCCACAGCTGGCCGGACGGGAGCGGCTGCCGCGCCTTGGTGACGTTGCCGAGCACGTTGGCCACGACGAGGCCGACGGCCGTTCCGAGCAGTCCTTCGATGAACTGGAGCACCAGCGTCAGGTCGGTGAGCGGCGCGGCGACGTTCAGCGCCATCCCCGCCACCGCGGCCGCCGCCGGTACCAGGAGCGCCGCCAGGAACTGGGCCGGGGCGCCCCAGTGCTCGCGCATCGACGAGGCCACGGTGAAGCCCATGACGACGCTGAACACCAGCCAGGGGAAGTGCACGGGGAGCACGCGGGCGTACTCGTCGACCGGGCCGGACTGGTGGTCGGGGGCCAGGGCCGCACGGGCGAGGAGGGCGAGGGCCGCGACCAGGCCGGCCGCGAACCAACCGCTCAGTACTGCGCGCATGGGCAGAAACGATAGGAGTCGGGATCGAATAGCCCAAGGGTCCGCAGGCCCAGACGTCCGGCCGGCCCGGACCCGACCCGCTTCACAGGCTCCATCGGTACAGCGCCTGCTGGTCGGCGGTGAACCAGGTCCCGTCGCCGGGCAGGCGCGCGCCGCCCGGATGCGAGGCGGAGTGCGGCGCGGGGTAGACGATGCGGCCCCGGCTCCTGCCGCCGGTCACCAGCCAGTGGCTGTAGGGGAGCGCGTCGGGCGCGGCCCAGTCGTCCTCGTCGCCGTCCTCCACCGCGACGACGAGGGAGTCGTCGTCCAGCCGGCCGCCGGTGGACCAGGAGATGTAGGGGGCCAGGTGGAGGCCGTCGGTGTCGGGCTCGGAGTCCAGCAGATCGGCCAGGGTCACGACGGCCTCGGCGGCGCCCGTCGTCGCGTCGTGCACGCGCAGGTCGAAGTCGGCGGAGCCGTCGTCCTTGCCCACGGTGACGAACCGCGAGCGCACCGGCTTGTGCTCGGGGCTCCGGCGGTGTCCGGGGAGCGGGGCGAGCCGGTGCCCGTCGGTGACGAGGAAGGTGATCGGCCGGAGGGAACCCAGGGCCGAGACCGCCACGAGGCGTCCGTCGTCGCCGATGATCGGGGCCACGCCGGGGTTGCCGTCCCCCAGCGGCACGGCGAACCGGTCGAGCGGGCGGCCCTGCGCGTCGAGGCGGAGCAGGCAGACGCCCTGGTCGGGGGGGACCGTGCGGTCGAGCGAAGGGTCGAGCGGGACGGCGAGCCACACCTGCGGTTCACCTTGCGCGGACCGGCTCCACATCGCCGAGGTCACCGGCGTGCCGCCGTGCTCGGCCATGGGCAGCTCCCGGACGACGGTCCCCGACCGGTCGACGATCCGGTAGGCGCCGGTCCCGTACAGGACGGCGTGCGACAGGTCGTGGGCCACCGGACTTGCGAACGGCATGGTCCCGGCCCCGGCGAAGGCCGCCGCCGGAGGCGGGACCGGACCGCCCTCGGCGGGCAGGTCGTGGACGCGCAGCTCCTCGTCGGTCCGCACCAGGAGCCGGGGAGCGGGCGCCGAGAAGTCGAGCGCGGCGCGGCCGCGGCTCAGCAGGGCGGCATCGTCGGTGCGGTGCTCGGACAACAACCGAGGGGTGATCACTGAGGGGGTCTCCTCGCCGGGAACGTCGGGGCCGGGAACATCATGGACCGGGGACGCGGCGCGCCGCGTCCCCGGTCACCCTCCGGGGCCTGTCACGGAGGGTTCTTGCTCTTGTCCGGCTCGGGGTACATGGTCGCCATGTACGGCTTGCCGTTGGCGTCGACGCTGTACCGGCAGACGATCTCGGCGTTGTCGAAGTTGATCGCCTTGGGGTTGTCCGGGTCGTTGACCTGCCGGTAGTAGCCCCGCATGCGCTTGGCGGCGTCCGGCGGCAGATCGTTGATGGAGATCTTGATCTCGGGGTACTGGCCGTTGCTGCCCGGCGTCATCGACGCCAGCCGGGTGCGGGCGATCTCGTCCGCGATGGCCATGTCCACCGGGTCGCCGAAGGCGGTGGAGAACGGTCCGGCCTGGTGCGGGGACGGGTTCCCCTGGCTGTCGGTGTTGTAGGCGTCGCTGGTGTTCTTGCTGCCGTCGGGGTTGTAGGGGTTCGACCGCGCCGGGTCGACCTTGGTGCCCGGCTGGTTCTTGACGTACCCGGCGTTGGGGCCGCCCTGGAGGGGCTTGCCCCGGGTGTTGTTCGGCGGATCGTCGTAGATCGGGTCGCCCAGCCGCATCTTCAGCCGGTCGTCGGTCGGGTCGAGGTGCCGCTCGACGCCGTGCGCGCGCGGCCGGCTGGCGTTGTCGTGCCGGAGTCCGTCGATCTTCGTCTTGGCGGCGTCGCGCAGCGCCTTGTCGGCCTCGTCCCTGGCCTGCTTGGCCCGCTTGACCTCGGGGTTGTTGTCGGGGTCCTTGTCGCCGGCCTTGCGGGCGGCGTCCAGCGCGTCCTGGTACGCCTTGTCCGCCTCACGGAACGCCTTCTCGGCTTCGGTGATGTTGCCCCTGCTCGCGGCGTCCTTGGCGCGCTTGGACGCGTCGTCGGCCTTGTCGGCGTTGTCCTTGATGGGACAGGGGGCCGCCAACAACCGGCCGATCGGCACCTGGGCGCCCATTCGGCCGAACGCCACCGTCCCGCCACCGGGCGTGCCGCCGGGCGGGCCGAGGGCCGTGAGGACGCAGTCGGGTTTGCCGTCGTTGTCCTTGTCGTTCCGCGGATCGGGTTTGCCGCCGGCGTCGTGGTCGCCGCCCTTGTCGTTCTTGCCGTCGGGAAGCTTGCTCCCGGGCAGCTTGACGCCCGGCGGGAGCTTCTTGGCGACGATGACGCCCGCGGCGTCCACCAGGCAGCGGCCGAACGCCTCGCCGCCGCCCTCGCCCGTCACCGCGTTCTTGCAGTTGGCGATCGCCGCCTCGGCGATCTCCTTGGTGTACTCGAACGGGTTGTCCTTGAAGGCGTTCCACTGGTCGACCAGGCCGTCGATCATCTTCTGGCGCTCCTCCTCGGAGCACCCGACGCCGGTCGCCATGCAGGTGGCCCCGGTGATGCTGTCCCAGGTGCCGACGACGAGGTCCTTGCCGCCCTCGTAGACGCCGACGGCGGTGTCCTTGACGAAGTTGCCCGCCGACGACAGCCCGCCCTTGAGCTTGCACTTCCAGTCGCAGTCCTTCTTCTCCTCCTTGGGCTTGGGCGGAGGCTGCTGCTGGGGCGGCCGGTTCCCGTTGGTGCCGGTCGTGCCGTTGGGCCCGCCGGTACCCGGCGTGGTGTTCGGGGCGGGGCCCTTCGGCTCGCTCGCCGTGGGGGTGCCGCACTTGTCGCGGTCGAAGACCTGGCAGAGGACGTTCTTGAGGGAGGGCGTGAACTCGTTCGGCACCACCACGAGCAGGGCGCCGATGGTCACCGCGACGACGGTGAGCAGCGCCCCGTACTGGAGGGCGCTGACGCCCCGGTCGCCGCGCGGTGCTTCCGGCGGCGGCTCCTCGCCGGGCTCGCGCTGGAAGAACACGCGGGTGGCGGGATGCACGAGCCCCACCAGCGCCACGACGGTGACCGGCAGGCCGACCAGACCGAAGAAGTTGCCGTCCAGGATGCGGCTGACCTGCCACAACACGTACAGGGCGGCCAGGACCGTCAGCGCGATCCAGGTGCGGCGGCGTCCCGTCCGGTAGCGGCGCAGCAGGACGACCACCGCCACGCCGGGAGTCGCGACCGCCAGTGCCGCGCCGAACGCCCTGGCGTCGGTCCCGTCGAGGAACCACGACAGGGACCCCACCAGCGTCGAGCCGCCGATGAACCACAGCAGCACCCGGGCGATGACCGCCGGTTGCGGAGGCTCGTTCGACTCCGTGGGGAAATAAGACAGTCCGGCCAAGCGTGACTCCCGATGACGCTCTGCTCCGCGCGCACGAGACCGCGACGGGATGGGGCATCGCCCACGGGGCATGTGTGGGCGACCCTGACATCCCACCGAAAGAGTCGATTTTTGGGATGGGCCTCGGGGCCCGAATCCGGGGCCCAAACTTGCGGCGGCGGCACGTGCGGCGCGCGCGGCGGCCGTGTTGGGCCCTGAGACTCATGCGCGGGGACCGTGCAGACGATTGGATATCCGCTGGCACCGGCGTCGCCGGGTGCCCGGACACGGGTGAGGATGGGGCGGCCTGAGCGATGGTCACACTGCTGGCGGTCCTGCTGGGAGCGGTCGTCGGGCTGCTGCTCGCGCCGCTGGCCCGGCCCTACGTCGAGGACGTGCCGCGGTCGCACCGGATCGCGGTGGCGGCCCTGACGGCGGGCGGGTTCGGTCTGTTCGGCTGGCGGGCCGGCTGGCAGCCGGTCACGGTCGCGCTGCTCTACCTGGTCGCCGTGGGCGTGCTGCTCTGCTACATCGACGTTCGGGTCAAGCGGCTGCCCGACCGGTTCACCCTGACGGCCTACGGGATCGGGCTGGTGCTGCTGGGGGCGGCGGTGCCGTTCACCGAGAACGGGCTCACCCGCTTCGGGCACGCGCTGATCGGGATGGTCGCGCTGTTCCTGCTGTACGTCGTCCAGGTGTTCCTGGTGCCGAGCGGGCTCGGCCTCGGCGACGTCAAGCTGTCGGGGGCGCTCGGGCTGTACCTCGGCTGGTTCGGGACCGAGACCTGGGTCATGGGACTGCTGCTGAGCTATTTCGCCGGCGGGTTCGCGGCCATCGGCATCATGATCGTCCGCCGTACCCGCAAGGGCGACTTCCCGTTCGGCCCCTACATGATCGCCGGGACCCTGGCCGCGGTGCTGCTGGCGCCCGGCGTCGCCGGATGAGCCGGATGACCGCCCCGTGCCCCTCCCCCCGCCCTGAGGAGTGATGACGTTGGACCTCGCCGCTGAGGCGGCCGCGCCGCCGGTGACCGGACCCGGCGGGCGGCGCCGGCCGACGGCGGCGGTCGTCGGGATCTTCGTGCTGACGAGCCTGGCCGGCGCGAGCCTGATCTTCGCGGTCGAGCCGATGGTGGCCAAGCTGCTGCTGCCGACCTACGGCGGCTCCCCGATGGTGTGGAACACCTCGGTGTTGTTCTTCCAGCTCATGATGCTGGCCGGGTACGCCTACGCGCACTGGTCCCAGCGCTTCGGGCGCCGCCGCCAGCCCGCCGTCCACATCGCGCTGATCGTGCTGCCGCTGTTCCTGCTGCCGGTCGCGCTGCCCGCCTGGGCCAAGGCGCCGGACTCCTGGTGGGTCGCGCCGTGGTTGCTGCTGGTGCTCACCGTCATGGTGGGGGCGCCGTTCGCGGCGCTGTCGGCGACCGGTCCGCTGGTCCAGCGCTGGTACTCGTGGTCGGGCCTGCCGCGCGCGGAGGACCCCTACTTCCTGTACGCGGCGGGGAACGTGGGGAGCCTGCTCGCGCTGCTGTCCTACCCGTTCGTGATCGAACCGCTCGCCGGGCTGGCCGCGCAGCAGCGGGGGTGGGCCGTCGGGTACGCGGTCTTCGTCGTCCTGATGGCGGTGTGCGCGCTCGTGGTCGTGCGGAGCCGGGGCGGTTCTCCGGGGCCGCAGGCGTCGGAGGCCGAGATCGAGGCAACGGTCGGGACGGAGGCCGAGGAGGAGAGCGCCGAACAGATCGGGTGGCGGCGGCGCCTCAAATGGGTCCTGCTGGCCGCGCTGCCGTCGTCGCTGATGCTGGGCGCGACCACGCACATCTCCACCGACATCGCGCCGGTGCCGCTGATGTGGGTGGTCCCGCTGGCGTTGTACCTGGTGACGTTCATCGTCGCGTTCGGCGTGCGGCGACGCCCGTGGCTGGGCGCCACCGCCTGGGCGCTGGCGGCCTCCTCGGCGGTCCTGTCCTGGACCCTGCCGCTGTTCTCGTCGTACCTGGGCGTCCTCATGCTGCCCGTGGACCTGCTGTGGGTGGTGCTGGCGGGGCTGGCCTGCCACGGGCTGCTGGCGGAGGACCGTCCCGCCTCCCGGCACCTCACCGAGTTCTTCCTGTACGTGTCGCTCGGCGGCGCGCTGGGCGGATCGTTCAACGGGCTGCTCGCGCCCCTGCTCTTCAACTGGGGCGCGGAGTTCCCCCTGGCCATCGCGGGTTTGGCGGGCCTCGCCCTGGTGATCGCCCGCTCCGGAGACGAGGGCCGCGGGCGGGCGGGCGAGCCTCCGGTCTGGCGGCGGGTGGTCCGGCTCCTGCCCTTCCTGGTGCCGCCCCTGGCGGTCCTGGGCGGCTCGCGGCTGCACAGTGACCTGCTGTTGCTGCTCGGCCTGTTCGCGCTGGTGGCCTGCGCCGTCCGCGTGTTGTGGCGGCAGCCGCGCCTCACCGTCGTCTCGGCCGTGCTGGGCGTGGTGGCGATGTTCTTCCTCCAGACGGGGTCCTCCCTCGTCCAGGAGCGGACGTTCTTCGGCAGCTACCGGGTCGAGCAGCAGGACGACCAGCGCCGCTTCCTCCACGGGACCACGCTGCACGGCTGGCAGCTGACCAGGCCCGACGAGCGCGGGCTCCCGACGTCCTACTACGCCAGGACCGGGCCGCTGGGGGACGTCTTCACCGCCTACGGCGCCACTCCGGCGGCGGGCCGGACGGCGGTCGTCGGGCTGGGGACCGGCACGGTCGCCGCCTACGGCCGTCCGGGGCAGCGGATGGACTTCTACGAGATCGACCCGGAGGTCGTGCGCATCGCCCGCTCCCACTTCACCTACCTGCGCGACTGCGCCTGCGAGGTGCGGACCCTCACCGGGGACGGGCGGCTCCGGCTGGCCGAGGTCCCGGACGGGAGCTACGGGATCATCGTCCTGGACGCGTTCAGCTCCGACGCGATCCCGACACACCTGCTCACCCGCGAGGCGTTGACACTGTACGCGAGCAAGCTGGCGCCCGGCGGCGTCCTCGTCTTCAACATCAGCAACCGGAACCTGGACCTGCGCCCGGTCCTGGCCTCCACCGCCCGCGCCGCCGGGCTGGTCGCGGCGATGGGGCGGGACGGCACCCCGCCCGGCCGGGTGTCGGCGCCCTCGGCCTGGAGCGTGGTGGCCCGCTCGGAGGCGGACCTGCGGCCGCTGACCTCGGCGGGGCGGCGCTGGGAGACGGAGAGCGCGCGCGGTCCCGTCTGGACGGACTCCTACTCCTCGGTCGTCGGCGCGCTGCGGTGGGGTCTCTGACCGGAGGCGGTCGGGGCCGCGCTACTCGCAGAGGTTCTGGCCGGGCTTGACGCCGCCCTTGATCTTGAGGGGCGGCGGGGCGAGGCGGGCGCCCTTGGTGCCGATGACCAGTTCGATCCGGTCGCCGGTCGCGCCGGTGTCGGGGGTGAGCAGGGCGTTCGGCACGGCTTGGGCCAGCACAGCCGCCTTGGCCTCGTCGGCCGGGGCGTGGACGATGCGGCTGTCGGGGCTCTCGGCGGCCTCCTCGCGCTCGACGTCGAAGCCGCGCTCCTCCAGCTGCCGGACGATCCGCTTGATCAGGTCGTCCTTGCCGCCGGCGTCCACGACGGCGACCTTGACGTCCTTGGGGGCGGGCGGCTTGGGGCCCGCCTTGGCAGGGGGCGGGGCGGGCAGGTCGTTGTCGTGCTTGATCGCCTCGAACAGGGGCTTGGCCAGCTCGTCGTTCCACTGGACGCGGTTGCGGTCGGGCGCGTACTCCTCGACCGGGACGGTCACGAAGCGGACCTGCCCGGCGCTCATGCCCTTGACGCCCTCGGCCAGCCTCTTCATGGCCGCCAGGTCGAGCTCGTCGTCGGTGGTCACCGACTTGGTGGCGGCCTTGAGGAACTTGTAGGTCTTGGCCGGGTCGGAGAGGACCTCGCCGCTGGTGGCCTTGGCCACGACCGAGGCCATGAACTTCTGCTGGCGCTCGATGCGGCCGAGGTCGCCGCCGTCGCCGAGGGAGTAGCGGGCGCGCACGTAGCCGAGGGCCTGCTCGCCCTTCACGGTCTGCTTGCCGGCCTTCAGGAACAGCTCGGCGCGCGGGTCGCTGACGGGCTTGTCGACGCAGATCTCCACGCCGTCCAGGGCGTCCACCATGCGCTTGAAGCCGGTGAAGTCGATCTGCACGAAGTGGTCGATGTGGATGCCGGTCAGGGTCTCCAGCGTCTTCCAGGTGCAGGTCGGGCCGGCGAAGGCGAACGCGGCGTTGAGCATCCCGAACTGGCCGGGGACGGTGCCGCCCTTCTCCTTCTTGCAGTCGGGGATCCGCACCATCGAGTCGCGCGGGAAGCTGATGCCCACGGCCTGGTCCCGGTTGGGCGACAGGTGGAGCAGGATCGCGGTGTCGGAGCGCGCGCCCGTCATGCCCGCCGCCGCCCCGTACCGCGCGTTGTCGCCGTCGCGGGTGTCGGAGCCGAGGAGCAGGATGTTGAGCGACTTGTTGAGCTTCTTGGGCCGGTCGGGACCGAGGGCTTCGGCGGCGCTCTTCTGGTCGATGCCGCTGCGCAGGTCGTAGTAGAGCCATCCCGCACCGCCGCCGGCGGCCAGCAGCAGCACTGCCGTTCCCAGCGCGGTGCGCCGCAGGATCTTCCGGCGCCGCGAACGCTTGCGCGCCGGGGCGGCGGCTTCGGCCGTCGCTCCGTCCCCGCCGTCCTGGGAAGCGGTCTGGTCGGGCTTCCCTTCCCGCCCGCCCGCGGTGCCGCCGTCCGCGCCCCTTGTGGGGGCGGTGGGGGCGGTGGCGCCGGGGGAGTTGGTGGCGGTGTCGTCCCCCGCGAGGTCCTCGCGGCGGGGGTCGTTGTCGCTCATCCGGTCCTGTCTCGGGCGGGCCCTACGCGGGCAGGCGGTTTGTCAGCTTAGGAAGATTAAGGGGTCTTCGTTACCGGCGGGAAAACCCTGTGGCGTGCTCGACTCTCCCCTTGGACGTGCTCCAGGGGCTCAATGTTCCCAAAAGCCGCAAATGGTTCAGAAGGGGTTGTAGGGGCCTCCCTGGGGCGGGCGGGGCCCGGAGGAACGGCGCCGCAGGATGAGGAACAGGGCAACGGCCGCCACGCCCAGCACGGCGGCGCCGGCGGCGCCGAGCAGCCACAGCGGGACGGAGGCGTCGTCGGCCTCCTTCCCGGCCGAGGGCTTCGCCGACGCGGACGGCTCGGACGCCGATGGCGGGGCCGCGCCGAAGGGGTCCCGGCCGGAGGCGTTGGCGTACTGGGGGCCCTTCTCAGGCGTGCCGGTCACCGTCAGGTCGAGCGTCACCGGGAGCGGGCTGGTGAGGTCGTCGCTCTGCCTCAGAGAGGAGGCCACGCCGAGCTTGACGGAGATGTAGTACCAGCCCGCCGTGCTCTGGGCGTTGTGCTCCTTGGTGGCGGCCTCGCGGTTGCGGTAGCGGACCGGCAGCGTGGCGAAGGCCTTGCCGTTGCCGGGCAGGGAGGTGGCGGTGCCGCTGTAGGCGTTGGTGGACCAGCCCGCACGCTGCCGCGAGGGGGAGAAGAGGGTGGAGGTGATGTTGGCCGCGCCGAACAGGTCGCGCGCTGGGTAGTCGACCCGGTAGGCCAGGCCCTGGCCCCAGTTGAGGCGGACCCGGTAATGGACGATCTCGCCGAAGCGGAGCTGCTCCACGTAGCGGCCGCTGCCCGGCAGCGTGGCGGCGTTGCCGAACGAGCCGCCGCCGCTGACGGGCACGCCCGGCCCGGACTGCGCGGTGAGGGACACGGGAGCGGACGCGGGCGCGGGGCCCTTGTCCCCGGAGACCGGGGGCTCAAGGCCGATCTGGAGTTCCAGCGGGACGCGGTCGGGGGAGTCGGGGCCGGTGTCCTGGGCGCTGGTGAAGTAGACCGCGAAGGTGTAGCGGCCGGGCGCCTTGCAGGCGTCCGGAGCGGAGGGCTTGGTGGTGTCCCAGGCCAGGACGGCGCTGACGGACTCCCCTTCCCTGCCTCCGGAGGTGACCTGGTTCTCGAAGTAGTGGCAGTTGACGTTGCCGGGACCGTGGACGGCGACGTTGAGGCCCGCGATCTGGCGCTCGCCGCCGCGCGGGAAGGCGGCGGTGGCGGCGACGTAGACGGTGTTGCCCTGGGGGACCTCGACCGAGTAGTGGCGCTTGCGCTGGAACCCGAGCGTGTCCAGGTAACCGCCGGTGGCGAGCACCGGGGCGCCCTGCGGAGCGTCCGTGCCGGTCACCGGCTTGCCGGCGGGCTGGTAGTTGCGCAGGGCCGAGGAGGTCACGCGGTGGAGCGCGTTGCCCAGGCCGGAGGCGTCGGGGACGTCGGTGTAGGTGCCGCCCGTCGCCTGGGCGACGCAGGTGAGCTGGCTCTTGGCCTTGCCGGCGACCTGGTAGCCGATGGTGTGGACGCGCAGGTCGACGCCTTGCCGGGCCAGCTCCTCGGCGACCTGGCAGGGCTCGGGCGGGGCGCAGGTGTCCTCGCCGTCGGAGACCAGGACGATCGAGCGCGGCCCCTGGCCGGGCAGCGCGGCGGCGGCCGTGCGCAGCGACTGGCCGATCGGCGTGTAACCGCGGGGCGTCGCCTTCTCGGCGGCCTGGACCAGCGCGTTCTTGTCCAGCGGGCCGACCGGCTGCACGACCTTGATGTCTTTGCACCCGGCGGCCTTCTCGGCGTCGGACGAGCCGGTGCCGGTGCCGTAGACGGTCAGCCCCATCCGGGCCTGCGGCGGCACGCTGCCCACCAGCGACCGCACCGCGCGGCGCGCGGCGTCCATGCGGGTGCCGCCGGCGACCTTGGCCTGCATGGAGCCGGAGGCGTCCAGCACCAGCATCACCGGGGCGAGCTGCTCGGCGGCGGCCGCGCGCGGGACCAGGACGAGGGACAGCGTCATGAGCAGGGCGCCGGCGAGCGGCAGTGCCTTGCGCATCTCTCTCCTTTGCGGAAGCGGTGAGATGAATCGTCCCCCACCGGGGGATTCCGTACGATCTGATTCGTGAACGCGGGGTGGGAGATCGGCGGGCGCTTCACCATGCTCGACCGGATCGGCGCGGGCGGGACCAGCCGGGTGTGGCGCGCCTACGACCGGCTGGCGGGCCGGTACTGCGCGGCCAAACTCGTCCGGCAGCGCGACACGACCGCCATCCTGCGGGTGGTCCGGGAGCGCGCGATCCGGCTGGCGCACCCGCACGTGCTGACGCCGTACGCCTGGTACCCCGCGGACGACGACGTGCTGCTGGCCATGGACCTGATGCGCGGCGGCTCACTGGAGACCCTCCTCGGCGACTACGGCAGGCTGCCGCCCGAGTACGCGGCCGAGGTCCTGGACCAGATGTTGACGGCGCTGAGCCACATCCACGCCGCGGGCGTGGTGCACCGGGACGTGAAACCGGCCAACGTCCTGCTGGAGCCGAGCCCGGTGGGCGCGCCGCACACCCGCCTCGGTGACTTCGGCATCGCGCTCGGCGCGGACGGCATGCGGCTGACCACGACGGGCTTCGCGGTCGGCACGCCCGGCTACATGGCCCCGGAGGTCCTGGACTGGGCCCGCCCCAGCCCGGCGCAGGACCTGTACGCGGCGGGCATGGTGACCTGGCGGATGCTGACCGGCGCGGACCTCCCCGAACCCCGCCAGCGCATCGGCCCGCCGCCTCCGTGGGCGCCGCCGCGGCTGTGGAGGGTGGTCGAGCACCTGTGCGCGCCCGCCCCGGAGGACCGCCCGGCGACGGCGGACGCGGCCCGCGAGGCGCTGGCCGCCTGCCGTGCCCCGCTGACCTTCCCCGCCCGGACCATGGACGGCGAACCCCTGCAGATCTTCGATCACCTGGGCCCTCCGCCCGTGGTGCGCTGACCGCGGGCCCCGCCTGAAAGCTGGATTCCGTTCCCTCGGCGAGAGACGGGCGCGGGCCTTTTTCTCGAGGTGCGAGGCCCGGCCCTTTGGTCTCATGCCGGATCGTCTGCGCTGCTTGAACAGCGCCGATGTCCGGTGGCGAGAGACGGGCGCGGGCCTTTTTCTCGAGGTGCGAGGCCCGGCCCTTTGATCTCGTGCCGGACCGTCTGCGCTGGTTGAACAGCGTCGATGCCCGGTGTGGCTGGGATCTGCTCCAGCCGGCGAACTCGTTGACGGCGCACAGTCCGGTGAGGCGGGGGTGTCGGGAGGATGCGAGGGGAGTGGGCATCGGAGGCTCGTCCGGTCGGAGGTCGCAGCGGGCTACTTCGGGCGGGCGGAGATGACGACGCGGCGGTTCTTGGCGCGGGCCTGCGGGTCGTCGGAGCCGTCGGGCTTGGTGTTGGCCGCGGCGGGCTTGCTCTCGCCGTAGCCGGTGGCCTTCAACCGGGAGCGCGCTATGCCGCCCTTGGCGGCGAGCCATTCGACGATGGCCTGGGCGCGCTGCTCGGAGAGCCTCTGGTTGGCGGCCGGGTCGCCCTTGGCGTCGGTGTGGCCGTCGACCTGGACGGGGGCGCCGGCGGGGATCTCCTTCCCGATGGCGGCTGCGATCTTGGCGAGTTCGGCCGCGGCGGCCGGCTTGATGTCGGCCCTGCCGAAGTCGAAGAGCACGTCGGCCTCGATGTTGTAGGCGATCTGGTCGTCGCCCTTGATGACGTTGCTCCGGCCCGCGGTGTACTGCCGCAGCACGGCTTGGGGCACGCTGACCTGGGGGACGCTCACCTGCGGCACGCTGACCTGGGGAACGCTCACCTGGCGGATGCACTCGTTGCCGGAGTTGCAGGCCGAGCTGCGGAACACCGAGGGGCGGAACACCGACGGGCGGAACGCCGAGGCCCGGAACACCGACGGCCGGAAGACCGAGCCGATGAACTGGCCCTCCTCGGTGGGCTTGGCCTGGCACACCTCCGACGTCTGGGAACCGGCCACCGTCACCGCCGAGGTCGAGGTGGCGTCGGCGCGCACGGGATCGAGCTTGATGCCGCCCGCGTTGACGCCCGGGATCTCCACCGCCGGGATCCGCACCGCGGGGATGGTGACCGCGGGGATGCTCACCGCGCTCAGGCAGCCGCCGGGGGCGGGCTTGACGTCCACGCACTGGGCCGGGACCCGCTGAGCGGGGATGTCCACCCCGGGGACGGTGACCGCGGCGATCTTCTGCCCGCCGATGGTCGCCTCGGGGATGTGCACCGGGTCGGCGTGCACGGCGGGGATCTCCACCGCCTTGATGAGCTGGCCGCCGTTGGGACAGGACGTCGGCTCCGGCCCCGTGGGGGCCGAGGGCGACGGTAGGGCGGCGGTCGTGGTCGTGCCGGTGGGACGGCCCTTGGGGGGACCGGGTTCGTCAGGACCGCCGCCGCAGGAGGCGGCGAACAGCACGATGGCGACGAGCGGGGCGACGGCTCTGGCGACGCGCCGTGTCGTGCTCGCCATGGCTCCGTTCACTGGTTACCTCCTCGGTGTGGGCGGGGTGGGTCTCGCGTCTGTCGGCCCGGTGCCGGGCGGGTCAGAACGTGATGTCCACGCGGCGGTTCTTGGCCCGGCCTTCGGGGTTGTCCTTGTCACCGATCTTGTTGGGCGCGACGGGCTTCGTCTCCCCGTGGCCGGTGGCGGTCACCTTGACGGGGGAGCCGCGCAGCAGGCGCTCCAGCTCGGCCTTGACCGCTTCGGCGCGCTGCTCGGACAGGCGCAGGTTGTAGCCGGGGTCGCCCAGCGAGTCGGAGTGGCCCGCCACCCGGACGGGGCGACCGGCCTCGCGGAGGCGGGAGGCCAGCTGGGAGACGCGCTGGCGGGCCGCGTCGGTGAGCGTCGCCTTGTCGAACTCGAACAGCACGTCCGCGGAGATGCGCACCGTGACCTTCGCGCCCTCCTTGCTCTCCTCCTCCAGCGGCAGCACGGCCTTGGAGAGGTCCAGGTCGAGGGTGGCCTTCGCCGGGTCGACGGCCCGCGTCGCGGCCGCCGTGTCCAGAGTGGTGATCGACCTGCTGAGGTTGGTGTCGGGCACCCGGGGGTCGGGCGAGGCGCCCGCCAGGGACGGCGGGCCCAGGACGGCCGCCAGGACCAGGCCGGCGACGGCGGTTCGTCTCATGGCGCTCACCGCTCGATCGGGACGTTGCGGAAGATGGGGAAGCGGCCGAACTGCACGTCCACGGCCTGCACGTTCTCCGGCGGGGCGGCGAAGGTGTAGCTCAGCGTGGACGGCTGGTCGCGGGTCAGCGACGGGGTGCCGGCGGACAGCGCCTTGTCGGCCGAGTCCTTCACCACCACGTAGCGCTTGAGGTTCACCCCGTCGAGCAGGGAGACGGCGGGCTCCTCACTGCCGTTGACGAAGTAGAGGCTCTCACTGCCGCCGCTGCCGCGCAGGGTGATCGACATGGTCAGGTGGGCCAGCCGGCCGCGGGCGGACAGGCTCACGACGGCCAGCTCGACCGGGCCCTTGGCCGAGCCCGCGGTGGTCTTCGCCAGCGGCCTGGCGGGGTCGGCGACCTTGGCCTCGCCCTTGGCCACGGCGTTGGCGGCCTTGCCGGGGCCCGCCGCGCCGCCTCCGTCCCCGCCGCCGGAGGAGGAGTCGCCGCCGAATGCCGAGCAGCCCGTCAGAGCGCCGGTGAGCAGGAAGGTCGTCGCGAGCGCCGCCATGCGGTGTCGGATGGGCATCGTTCACCTTCTTCGTCAGGGGGAGGCGCCGGCCGCCGGTCGCATCGCATGTGCAAACAGAGAACGGCATGGCACCATAGAAGAACTGGAGTCGTTACCTCTTGCAGATGGGAATATACTGTTTGCAAATGCGAACAGTCAAGGGGGGTTGGATGTGAGTTCCGCGGAGGACACCGTCGTCCGGAATCGTGCCCTGCAGACCGAGTGGTACGGCGAGCCGCTGGGGGACCGGGTCCGCCGGCTCCTGGGCGTGCTCGGGCTCTCCCAGTCGGCGCTGGCGGGGGTGCTGGGGCTGTCGCCGCCCATGCTGTCCCAGCTGATGTCCGGCCAGCGCGCGAAGATCAGCAATCCGGCGGTGCTGAACCGGCTGCTGGCGGTGGAGGAGCTGGCCGCCGACCCGGGCTTCGGCGCGCTGCGGGAGGCGGAGGTGCGCGACAGGCTGAACGCCATCCGCGCCGAGTCGGCCGCCACCACCTCCGGCGCCCGGCTGGCCGCGACCGGGCACTCGCCGGTGGAGCGGATGCTCGCCGAGCGGATCGCGGCCGGCCAGGAGCCGTCCGGGTCGCCCGCCCGGATCCTGCAGTCGCTGCTGCGCGAGGTCGCCTCCGCGGCCGAGATCGAGGCCGCCGCCTCGATGATCGACATCAACTTCCCCGAGCTGGCCGAGGTCCTCCGGGTCTACGGCACCGGCCGCGCCAGCGAGGCCGAGGCCCACTTCGCCCGCACCTTCGGCGGCTGAGAGCCCCGCCCACCGCACACCGGGCCCAGACGCTGCGCGCCAGGCCCGCTCACCGCACGCTGAACGCTTGGCCTACATGTCGCGCGCCGGACCCGCACGCCGGGTGTCGTGCGCTTGCGCGTACGCCGTGCTCTGATCGCGTTCTGGGGGCCTGTGTGGCCGTGCGTATCGGCATGGGCGGCCGCGCTTCGGACTCGTGCGCCGTCCTGCCGACGAGAGGGCGGGGGTTTCGGATGGGCTTAGCGGGCATTAGCGCACCGTCCCGGATGGTCCGGCCATGCCCGGTCGAACTGGTCTCCATGCCCAACGGCCATAACCCCTGACTATGGGATCGCACCGGGTGGAAAGGGATTGCGCCGCGCCATACTCTGTGGCCAGGGTCACACGCGGCCCTGCCTGTTATGTATGTCACAGTGCCGGGACGGTGGCGTAGGGTCGCTTCGCTGGCAGCGCACACGAGGCGTCACCGCCGGTCCGCGGTGCCGCTCCAGGCCGGGGCGCGACGGCCAGGTGCGTGCGCTCGCCCGTGGTACGGGGACCCCTGATGACCCGAGCTCAGGAGAGCGATCGATGAGCACTGTGGAGGCGCCGGACAAGACGCGCGCCCGGATCAAGGAACGCACGCTCCGCAAGGACAACTGGCGCGTCTACCCGATCACCACACTGGTGATCTTCACGGCGTGGGTGGTGTACGCGACGGTGCGCGCCTTCTGGGGCGCGGCCTTCTTCGTCCCGGAGTTTCACTACCTGTCGCCGTTCTTCTCGCCCTGCCTCAACGAGGTCTGCAACAACGTCACGGTCAACGGGCACACCGGCGACGCCGCCGAGTTCGGCACGTTCCTGCCGGCCTCCACGCGGGGCTGGATACCGTTCGCGGCGCTGTCGCTGCCGTTCCTGCTGCTGTTCCGGCTGACCTGCTACTACTACCGCAAGGCCTACTACCGGTCCTACTGGGCCTCGCCTCCGGCGTGCGCGGTCGCCGAGCCGCACAAGAAGTACTCCGGCGAGCGCCGCTTCCCGCTCGTCGGGCAGAACCTGCACCGGTACTTCTGGATGGCCGCGTTCGTCATCTCGCTCATCAACACCTACGACGCGATCCGCGCCTTCCACGGCAAGGACGGCGGGTTCGGCATCGGGCTCGGCTCCCTGATCCTGCTCGCCAACGTGATCCTGCTGTGGGGCTACACGCTGTCGTGCCACTCCTGCCGGCACATCGTCGGCGGCCGGTTGAAGAACTTCTCCAAGCACCCGTTCCGGTACCGGATGTGGGGCTGGGTCTCCAAGCTGAACGAGCGGCACGGGCAGTACGCCCTCATCACGCTCGGCTCGCTGGTGGTCGCCGACCTGTACGTGGCGCTGGTGGCCAGCGAGACGATCTCCGACCTGCGAATCTTCAACTGAGGGACCCCCGGATCATGACTGAGATCGAAAGGCACTCCTACGACGTCGTCGTGATCGGTGCGGGCGGCGCGGGCCTGCGCGCCGCCATCGAGGCGCGGCTGCAGGGCAAGAAGACGGCGATCATCTCCAAGTCGCTGTTCGGCAAGGCGCACACCGTGATGGCCGAGGGCGGCGCCGCCGCCGCGATGGGCAACGTCAACCCCAACGACAACTGGCAGGTCCACTTCCGCGACACCATGCGCGGCGGCAAGTTCCTCAACAACTGGCGGATGGCCGAGCTGCACGCCAAGGAGGCGCCCGACCGCGTCTGGGAGCTGGAGCACTGGGGCGCGCTGTTCGACCGCACCAAGGACGGCAAGATCTCCCAGCGCAACTTCGGCGGCCACGAGTACCCGCGGCTCGCGCACGTCGGCGACCGCACCGGGCTGGAGCTGATCCGCACCGCGCAGCAGAAGATCGTGGCGCTCCAGCAGGAGGACCACCGCGACCTCGGCGACTACGAGGCGCGGCTGAAGGTCTGGGCCGAGACGACCGTCACCCGGCTGCTGCTGGACGGCGACCGCATCGCGGGCGCGTTCGCCTACGTCCGCGAGACCGGCAAGTTCGTGGTGTTCGAGGCGCCCGCGGTCGTGCTGGCCACCGGCGGCATCGGCAAGGCGTTCAAGGTCACCTCCAACTCCTGGGAGTACACCGGCGACGGCCACTCGCTGGCCCTGCTGGCGGGCGCCACCCTGCTCAACATGGAGTTCGTGCAGTTCCATCCGACCGGCATGGTCTGGCCGCCCTCGGTCAAGGGCATCCTGGTCACCGAGTCGGTGCGCGGCGACCGCGGCGTCCTGAAGAACTCCGACGGCAAGCGGTTCATGTTCGAGTACATCCCCGAGGTGTTCAAGGACAAGTACGCGACCTCCGAGGAGGAGGCCGACCGCTGGTACGACGACCCCGACAACAACCGCCGGCCGCCCGAGCTGCTGCCGCGCGACGAGGTCGCCCGCGCCATCAACTCCGAGGTCAAGGCGGGCCGGGGGTCGCCGCACGGCGGCGTGTTCCTCACCGTGGTCGACCGCATGCCCGGCGGCGCCGAGGAGATCAAGCGGCGGCTGCCGGCCATGCACCACCAGTTCAAGGAGCTGGCCGACGTCGACATCACCAAGGAGCCGATGGAGGTCGGCCCGACCTGCCACTACGTGATGGGCGGCGTCGAGGTCGACCCCGACACCGGCGCCGCGCTGGTGCCGGGCCTGTTCGCGGCCGGGGAGTGCTCGGGCGGCATGCACGGCTCCAACCGGCTCGGCGGCAACTCGCTGACCGACCTGCTGGTGTTCGGCCGCCGCGCCGGGGCGGGCGCGGCCGAGTACGTGGACGGCCTCGGCGGCGCGCGGCCCGCGGTGCCCGAGGACGAGGTCGCCAAGGCCACCGGCGAGGCGCTGGCGCCGTTCGAGCGCACCGACGGCGAGAGCCCCTACGCCGTGCACGCCGAGCTCCAGCAGACCATGAACGACCTGGTCGGCATCATCCGCAAGCAGGAGGAGCTGGAGCGGGCCCTCGCGGCGCTGGACGGGCTGCGCGGGCGCGTCGCCAAGGTCAGCGTCGCCCCCGTCGCCGTCAACGAGGGCCGCGGCTACCACCCCGGCTGGCACCTGGCGCTGGACCTGCGCAACATGCTGCTGGTGTCGGAGGCCATCGCCAAGTCGGCGCTGGAGCGCACCGAGAGCCGCGGCGGCCACACCCGCGACGACCATCCCCAGATGTCGGCCGACTGGCGCAAGGTCAACCTGGTGTGCCGGCTGGCCGGCGACCCCGACGACCCGCGCGTGGAGCTGCGGCACCAGCCCATGGAGCCGATGCGCGAGGACCTGATCGGGCTGTTCGAGACCGACGAGCTGAAGAAGTACCTCACCGCCGAGGAACTGCCCGCCCAGGTACAGGACGTCCGGGCACCGGACGCCCAGGAGCTGGACGCCCCCGCCGACAGCGAGGAGACCGACCGATGAGCTACGAGGCCAAGTTCCGGGTGTGGCGCGGCGACGCGGGCGACGGCGAGCTGCAGGACTACCGGGTCGAGGTGAACGAGGGCGAGGTCGTCCTCGACATCATCCACCGGCTCCAGGCCACCCAGGCCCCCGACCTCGCGGTCCGCTGGAACTGCAAGGCCGGCAAGTGCGGCTCCTGCTCCGCCGAGATCAACGGCATGCCGCGGCTGCTGTGCATGACCCGGATGTCGACCTTCACGCCGGAGGAGACGATCACGGTCACGCCGGTGCGCACCTTCCCGGTGATCCGCGACCTGGTCACCGACGTGTCGTTCAACTACGAGAAGGCGCGGCAGATCCCGTCCTTCGACCCCGGCGACACCAAGCCCGGCGAGTTCCGGATGCAGCAGGTGGACGTGGAGCGCTCGCAGGAGTTCCGCAAGTGCATCGAGTGCTTCCTGTGCAACAACGTCTGCCACGTCATCCGCGACCACGAGGAGAACAAGCCCGGCTTCGCCGGCCCGCGCTTCCTGATGCGCATCGCCGAGCTGGAGATGCACCCGGCCGACGAGGCCGACCGGCGCAACATCGCGCAGGAGGACCACGGGCTGGGCTTCTGCAACATCACCAAGTGCTGCACCGAGGTCTGCCCGGAGCACATCAAGATCACTGACAACGCGCTGATCCCGATGAAGGAGCGGGTGGTCGGCCGACGCTACGACCCGGTGGTGTGGCTCGGCAGCAAGCTCGGCATCGTCAAGAAGGGCCAGGACACGCCCTCGGCGTGAGCCGCGCCGGGGAACGGCGCGAAGGCCGGCGGGCGGCGTGCCCCCGTCACCGCCGCCCGCCCGCCGCCGTTCCCCATGAACGCCCGCCGCCGCGCGCGTCCCTCGGGACGCGCCCGTCGCGCTTCACCCTGGCCCGCCCCTGCGCGAATGAACAGGCATAAATACACACAACGCGTGACGCATTCGTGATCGCTCGACCTGTGACGGTCCGCACCCTGCCCTCTAGCGTGGAATCATGACCGCCCTCGAACCCGGTTCGTTCCTCGCCCAGCTGACGCCGGGGGAGCGCGCCGACCTGGAGGCGCGGGGCCGGGTCCGCGAGTTCGAGCGCGGCGAGACGATGTTCCACGAGGGCGAGGAGTCCACGTGGGTTGCGGTGCTGCTGACCGGGCGGGTCAAGGCGTTCTCGCACCGCGAGCAGGGCGGCGAGACGCTGCTGGCGGTGCGCGGGCCGGGCGCGCTGCTGGGCGAGGTCGCCGCGATCGACGAGCTGCCGCGCTCGGCCAGCGTCGCCACGCTGGAGGCCGCGAGCGCGCTGGCGGTGACCGCCGAGGAGTTCATGGCCTTCCTGCAGCGGCACGGCCGCGTCTCGATCCTGATCATGCGGATGCTCTGCCAGCGCTGGCGGGACGCCGACCGCAAGCGCATCGAGTTCGGCACCTTCGACGCGACCGGCCGGGTCGCGCAGCGGCTGGTGGAGCTGGCCGAGCGGTTCGGCGTCCCGTACGAGCCCGACGCCGACCCCGACGCCCCGCCCCGCGCCAACGGCCCGGCGGGCCGGGACCCCGGCGGGGGGCACAGCGTGCTGATCAACCTGAACCTGTCGCAGGAGGAGCTGGCGGGCTGGGTGGGCGCCTCCCGGGAGGCGGTCAGCAAGGCGCTGCGCACGCTGCGGCGGCACGGGTGGATCGAGACGGGCCGCCGCAGCGTGATCGTCCACGACCTCCAGGCGCTGCGCCGCCACGCTCGCTGAGCGGATACCGGATGGCCTTGCGGCGCCGCGTCCCGCCTACCGAACGCGGCGCCTGCCGGAAAGGCGCGGTCTAGCGGTCTAGCGGATGCCGCGCTCGCGCGCGTAGGACTTGGTGCTGTCGCCGAACGCGTAGTTCTTGATCCGCACCACCGCGTCCAGCGCGGCGGCGTTGGAGCCGGCCGGGCTGGGCAGCTTGACCATCGCGTTCAGCGCGCCGTTCAGCAGGCCGCAGCCGGCCGCCGCGGGCACCGCGAACGTGCTGTCACTGATCCTGGTCTTGATGACGGGGGTGCCGCCGATCGCGCCCAGGCCCAGGTTCGACAGGCCCGGCTTGAGGTTGATCGGGTCCGCCTGGCCGCCGATGAAGCACCGGTCGCCGAAGACCAGGTGGTTGACCTTGATCTTCATCGGCAGCGCGTCCGGCACCAGGAGCTTGCCCGGCTTGACCTCGCCGGCCTGGCTGACCTGCACGCTCACCCCGGAGATGGGCAGCGGCAGGTTCTCCTTCGGCACCTCGATCGGCTCGCCCTGGAAGCCGCCCCGCGGGGTCAGCATCCGCAGCTTCCACTCGTGCGGGCCCACCGCGACCGGGATCGTGATCGGCTTGGTGACCTTCTGGGAGAGGCCGCCCAGCTTCATCTCGCCGCCGGTGATGACGATCGCGAGGCAGTTCCACAGCCACGGCTGCGCGCCCGCGGGCGGCGCGGGGCAGTCCTTGAAGTCGGCCGGGCCCGGCGTGTAGCCGGTCTCGGCGTTCGCGGCGGTGGCGGGACCGGCCGCCAGCAGGCCGGCGGCGAGGGCCGCGGCACCGAGCCCGGCGGTGATCCGGACCCGGTGGACCAGGTGCTTCATGGGGCGTTTCTCCAAGTGCGGGGTGGGGTGGAGCACACCGTAGTGAGGGCCCGACCTGGTGATCTAGCGCACTTCGTGCGCAAAACCCATGAGGGGCGGAGCGGATTTCATCCACCTGTGACAACTGTCGTAGCGCCGGTCGCGCCGCTGTGTTGGAACGTGACAGAACGTGTCCGGGCAGGCGGGGCGGCCCCGGCCCGCAGGAGCCGCCGGGCCGGGGCCTACCCTGGGCAGGATGCAGTTGCAGCAGCTCGCGTACTTCGTCGCCGTCGCCGAGGTGCGGCACTTCACCCAGGCGGCGGAGATCCTGCGCGTGGCGCAGCCGTCGTTGTCGAAGCAGATCCGCGCGCTGGAGACCGAGCTCGGCGCCTCGCTGTTCAGCCGGGCGCGCGGCAACATCACGCTCACCCCGGCGGGGGAGACGCTGCTGCCGCTGGCCAAGCGCATCCTGGCCGACGTGGACACCGCCCGCCTGGAGGTGCAGGAGCTGGCCGGGCTGCGGCGCGGCCGCGTCCGGCTCGGCGCGACGCCCTCGCTCTGCGCGGGGCTGCTCGGCGACGTGCTGCGCCGCTTCCACGACGCCTACCCGGGCGTCCAGCTGATCGTGGAGGAGGGCGGCTCGCGGGACCTGGTGCGCGACCTGACCCGCGGCCTGCTGGACCTGGCGCTGGTGATCCTGCCCCTGCACGGCGATCCGCCGCTGGAGACCACCTCCATCCTGCGCGAGCACCTGGTCGTGGCGTCCCCGGCCGGGAACGCGGGCGGCGAGGGCGCGCGGACGTCGGGACGCGACGGCGCGCAGGTTCCGCGCCGGCCCTACCTGCGCATCCAGGACCTGCGCAACCGGCCGCTGGTGATGTTCCGCTCCGGGTACGACCTGCGCGAGGCGACCATCAGCGCCTGCCGCGCGGCCGGGTTCGAGCCGCGCTTCGCCGTGGAGGGCGGCGAGATGGACGCGGTGCTGCGGTTCGTGGAGGCCGGGCTCGGCATCGCGGTGGTGCCGAGCATGGTGCTGGCCGGACGCCCGCTGCTGCGCGGCACGCCGCTGGTGCTGGCGGACCAGGCGGGCGAGCGGGAGCCGCCGCGCCGGGGGCAGCCGGTGCCGGGCCTGCTGCGGACGATCGCGCTGGCCCATCGCAAGGACGTGGACCTTACCCATGCCGCCCGCGCCTTCCAGGACACGCTGGAGACGTTCCTGGTGGAGGCGGCCCTGGCGGGCAGCCTGCCGGCGGGCGTGGAGTCGCTGGTCACCGCTTGACGGCGGACGGCGAAGGCCCCGCCCGGAGCGCTCCGGGCGGGGCCTTTCAGCGTGGCCGCTTTACCGCGTCACCGCGTTGCCGCGGCTACTTCTTCTTGCCGCCGACCGACGCCTTCAGCAGGTCGCCGTTCAGGCGGCTGATGACGTCCATCGAGATGCCCTTCGGGCAGGCCACGCTGCACTCGCCGGTGTTGGTGCAGCCGCCGAAGCCCGCGTCGTCGTGGGTCTCCAGCATGTTGACCACGCGGTCCCAGCGCTCGGGCTGGCCCTGCGGCATGAGGCCGAGGTGGGTGACCTTGGCGCCCAGGAACAGCGCCGCCGAGCCGTTCGGGCAGGCCGCCACGCAGGCGCCGCAGGCGATGCACTCGGCCGCCTCGAACGCGCGGTCGGCGTCGGCCTTGGGCACCGGCACCGAGTGGGCCTCCGGCGCGGTGCCGGTGGGGGCGGAGATGTAGCCGCCGGACTGGATGATCCGGTCCAGCGGGGTGCGGTCCACCACCAGGTCCTTGATCACCGGGAACGCCTTGGCGCGCCACGGCTCGACGTCGATGACCTCGCCGTCCTTGAACTTGCGCATGTGCAGCTGGCAGGTGGTGGTGTTGCGCTCGGGCCCGTGCGGGTTGCCGTTGATCACCAGGGAGCACATGCCGCAGATGCCCTCGCGGCAGTCGTGGTCGAAGGCGACCGGCTCCTCGCCCTCGGCGATGAGCTTCTCGTTGAGGACGTCGAGCATCTCCAGGAACGAGGCGTCCGGCGAGATGTCCTCGATCGGGTACTCGACCATCCGGCCCTTGTCGGCCGGGCCGGACTGGCGCCAGATGCGCAGAGTCAGCTTCATTACTTGTACGACCTCTGGGTGGGCTTGACGTATTCGAACTCGAGGGCTTCCTTGTGCAGGACGGGCTGCTGGTCCTGCCCGGCCCACTCCCAGGCGGCGACGTAGGCGAAGTTGTCGTCGTCGCGCTTGGCCTCGCCGTCCTCGTCCTGGCTCTCGGCGCGGAAGTGGCCGCCGCAGGACTCCGAGCGGTGCAGGGCGTCGATGACCATCAGCTCGCCCAGCTCCAGGAAGTCGGCCACCCGGCCGGCCTTCTCCAGCTGCTGGTTGAGCTCGTCGCCCTTGCCGGTGACCTTGAGCCGGGTCCAGAACTCCTCGCGCAGCGCCGGGATCAGCTCCAGGGCCTTCCGCAGGCCCTCCTCGGTGCGCTCCATGCCGCAGTACTCCCACATGATGTGGCCGAGTTCGCGGTGGAAGGAGTCGACCGAGCGGTCGCCGTCGATCGACAGGAACTTCTCGATCTGGCTCTTGACCCGCTCCTCGGCCTCGGCGACGGCGGTCTCGGAGACCGGGCCGAGCTCGTTGCGGGCGATGTAGTCGCCGAGGCCGGTCGGCAGCACGAAGTAGCCGTCGGCCAGGCCCTGCATGAGCGCGGACGCGCCCAGGCGGTTGGCGCCGTGGTCGGAGAAGTTGGCCTCGCCGATCACGAACAGGCCCGGGATGTTGGACTGCAGGTCGTAGTCGACCCACAGGCCGCCCATGGTGTAGTGCACGGCGGGGTAGATGCGCATCGGCGTCTCGTAGGGGTTCTCGCCCGTGATCCGCTCGTACATCTCGAACAGGTTGCCGTACTTGGCCTCGACGGTCTTGCGGCCCAGCCGCTCGATCGCGTCGGCGAAGTCCAGGTAGACGCCCAGCCCGCCGGGGCCGACGCCGCGGCCCTCGTCGCACACGTTCTTGGCGGCGCGCGAGGCGATGTCGCGCGGCACCAGGTTGCCGAAGGACGGGTAGATGCGCTCCAGGTAGTAGTCGCGCTCGTCCTCGGGGATGTCGTAGGGCTTGCGGCCGTCGCCGGCCTTCTTGGGCACCCAGACGCGGCCGTCGTTGCGCAGCGACTCCGACATCAGGGTCAGCTTGGACTGGTGGTCGCCGCTGACCGGGATGCAGGTCGGGTGGATCTGGGTGTAGCACGGGTTGGCGAAGTAGGCGCCGTGCTTGTGGGCCCGCCAGGAGGCGGTCACGTTGGAGCCCATGGCGTTGGTGGACAGGAAGTAGACGTTCCCGTAGCCGCCGGAGGCCAGCACCACCGCGTCGGCGGTGTAGTTCTTGACCTCGCCGGTGAGCAGGTTGCGGACGACGACGCCGCGGGCGCGGCCGTCCTCCATGATCAGGTCGAGCATCTCGTGCCGCGCGTGCAGCTCGACGTTGCCGGCGTCCACCTGCCGCATGAGCGCCTGGTAGGCGCCGAGCAGGAGCTGCTGGCCCGTCTGGCCGCGGGCGTAGAAGGTGCGCGAGACCTGGGTGCCGCCGAAGGAGCGGTTGTCCAGCAGGCCGCCGTACTCGCGGGCGAACGGCACGCCCTGCGCGACGCACTGGTCGATGATCTGCGTGGAGATCTCGGCGAGGCGGTGCACGTTGGACTCGCGGGCCCGGAAGTCGCCGCCCTTGACGGTGTCGTAGAACAGCCGGTGCACGCTGTCGCCGTCGTTGCGGTAGTTCTTGGCGGCGTTGATGCCGCCCTGCGCGGCGATGGAGTGGGCGCGGCGCGGGCTGTCCTGGAAGCAGAACTGGATGACGTGGTAGCCGGCCTCGCCGAGGGTGGCGCCGGCCGAGCCGCCCGCCAGCCCGGTGCCGATGATGATGATCTTCTTCTTGCGCTTGTTGGCCGGGTTGACCAGCTTGGCCTCGAACTTGCGCGTGGTCCAGCGGTTCTCGATCGGGCCGTGCGGGGCGCGCTCGTCGACGAGCGGCTCGCCGGACTTGTAGAAGGTGTCGGTCATGTTCAGCTCACCCATCCGAAGGTGACGGCAAGGGGAACGGCCAGGAAGCCGAGGGTCAGCACGGCGGAGACGGTGAGGGCCAGCAGCCGCAGGGTGCGCTCGGTGCGCAGGGTGCGCAGGCCCAGGCTCTGGAAGGCGCTCCAGATGCCGTGCCACAGGTGCAGGCCGACCAGCAGGACCGCGACGACGTAGAACAGGGTGATGTACCAGCGCTCGGGCGCGAAGTCGGCGACCACGCGCTCGTAGGGGGAGGCGTCGGCGCCCTTGGGGTTCACCACGAAGAAGGTGAGGTCCAGCAGGTGCCAGATGATGAACAGCAGGATGATGACGCCGCCGTACCGCATGGTGTGAGTGGCGTAGCCGTGCGCCTGCGACTTCTTCTTGGAGTGGTACTTGACCGGGCGCGCGGCCCGGGCGCGGCGTGCCAGCGACACCGCCGACCACATGTGCAGGACGACCGCGACGGCCAGCACGACCTCAAGGAGGGTCAGCAGGGTGCGGTAGGGGACGGCGGGCTCGCCCATCGTGCGCAGCCAGTGCGCGTAGTGGTTGAAGTCCTCCGCGCCCATGAAGATCTTCAAATTGCCGATCATGTGCGCGACGAGGAACAGCACCAGGACGGCGCCCGTCACCGCCATGACGGCCTTCTTGCCGACGGTCGATTTGTACATCGCAGGTATCGCTATAGCCACGGGCGAACCGTATGTCTACCTGCTTTGAGAGAGCCAAGTCATCACGGAACTCGTTTCGATAGCCGCAGGCTATGAACAGTGCCGGTCCGGGCTTTGCCGACGCCGCGTCGGTCACCGAAGGTGAGGGACCTCACAGCCGGTTCAGGAACTACAACGCGTAGTACACGAACTGTACTACAGCTTGTAGTACATCGGCACGCCGCCCGCGCCCGTCAGCGCGCGGGGCCGTGCGACAGCAGCAGCACCGCCAGGTCGTCGGTGAGGGAGTCGCCGTTGCGCTCCTCCACCTCGGCCACCACCGCGTCGATCAGGCCCCGGCCGGTCGCGCCCCGGTCGCGCGCCGCGCGGGCCAGCCCGACCAGGCCCTCGGTGCCCAGCCGCGCCGTCGAGCCGTCGCCCACCCGGCCCTCGATCAGGCCGTCGGTGTAGAGCATCAGGCTCCACTCCGCGCCGAGGTCGATCTCGGTGGTCGGCCACTCGGCGCCCGGCAGCAGGCCCAGCGCCGGGCCGTGCGCGTACTCCGGCAGCGCCGCCACCTCGCCGTCGGAGCCGTCGGCCGCCGTCCGGAACAGCAGCGGCGCGGGGTGCCCGGCCAGGTACATGCGCGCGGTGCGCCGCGACGGCGCGACCGTCACCATGCACAGCGTCGTGAAGATCTCCTCGCTGCGCCGCTCGTGGCCCAGCACGGTGTCCAGGATGCCGAGCAGCTGCTCGCCGGTGTGCCCGGCCAGCACCAGCGTGCGCCAGGCCATGCGCAGCTGGACGCCGAGCGCGGCCTCGTCGGGGCCGTGCCCGCACACGTCGCCGATCATCAGGTGCACGGTGCCGTCGCCGGTCTGCACGGTGTCGTAGAAGTCGCCGCCGAGCAGCGCCCGCCGCCGCCCCGGCCGGTAGCGGGTGTGGTGGCGCAGCGCCGGGTCGTCGATCAGCGGCACCGGCAGCAGCCCGCGCTCCAGCCGCGCGTTCTCCCGGCCCACGATGCGGGCCTCCACCAGGCGCCGCTCGGTCTCCTCGGCGCGCTTGCGCTCGACGGCGTAGCGGATCGCGCGGGCCAGCAGCGGCCCGTCCACCTCCTGCTTGACCAGGTAGTCCTCGGCCCCGGCGGCGACCGCGCGGGCGGCGAGGTCGGCGTCGTCCAGCCCGGTCAGCACCACCACCGCCGCCCGGCCAGACAGCTCCAGTACCTGGCGCAGCCCCTCCAGGTGGTCGGGGCCGGGCGCCGACAGGTCCACGATGATGCACTGGACGCGGCGGTGGATCCGCTCGCGGGCGGCCGCCAGGTCGTGGGCGACCGCCATCCGGATGTCCAGGCCGGAGTCGGTCAGCATGCGCTCGACCAGGAAGACGTCGGAGGGGTCGTCGTCGATGAGGAGCAGGTCGATCCTGTCCTCCGACCCGGGGGCCAGCGGATGTGACTGGTGGCTGATCGTGCTCACAGGGAAGCTTCCGGACTGTAGGCGGGGTGGCGCACTGGCAACGGCCGGGCCGTCCCGAGTGCTCGCGGCGGCGCAGGGCCGGGCCGTCCGGGTCGGACCGCGCCGGGCAGCGGCATTGGCCTAGCCGCCGGAGGTCCCGGCTCAAGGAGCGGATGAGCATCGCTCCGTCCCCCCGACTTTAGCGTCTCTGATCGTGGCCACGCATCCCCGGGACCGGCGGGGGAACGTTCCAGGCGGGGCTCCCGCGCGCTCCCGCGGCCGGAAAAACCGTTCGTCCCGCGGCCGGGCGCCTGCATAGCCTGCGCGGTGTGAAGTCTCTGCCGGTGAAAGATCCAGGAACGCCGGATCACCGGTCGCCCGCGAGCTACCTGCGCTGGCTGGTGCGGGTCAACGCGCCCACGGTGGCCGGCGCCGCCGGGCTGGGCGTCGTGTGGATGCTCGCCCAGGCCCTGATGCCCGCAGTGATCGGCCGCGCCATCGACCAGGGCCTGGCCGCCAAGGACTCCGGGGCGCTCGCCCTGTGGTCCGGGGCGCTGCTGGGGCTGGCGGTCGTCCAGGCGGTCGCGGGCGTGCTGCGGCACCGGCTGTCGGTGTTCAACTGGCTGGCCAGCGCCTACCGCACCGTCCAGGTGGTCACCCGCCAGGCCACCCGGCTGGGCGCGACCCTGCCCAAGCGCCTCAGCGCGGGCGAGGTGGTCAGCGTCGGGATCTCCGACGTCGCCCACCTCGGCGACGCCGTCGACATCCTGGGCCGGGGCAGCGGCGCGGTCGCGGCGATCGTGGCGGTCGCGGCGATCCTGCTGGCGACCTCCCCGCAGCTGGGGCTGGTCGTGCTGGTCGGCGTCCCGCTGATCCTGCTGGTGGCCGCCCCGCTGCTGCGGCCCTACCGGCGGCGCGAGGACGAGCACCGCGAGCTGGTCGGCCGCCTCAACACCCACGCCACCGACCTGGTGGCGGGCCTGCGGGTGCTGCGCGGCATCGGCGGCGAGGCGCTGTTCGCCGAGCGGTACCGGTCGGAGTCCCAGCGGGTCCGGCGCGCGGGCGTGGCGGTGGCGGCGGCCGAGTCCCGGCTGAGCGGCGCGGAGGTGCTCCTGCCCGGCCTGCTGATCGCGCTGGTGACGTGGATGGGCGCGCGGTTCGCCGCCGACGGCGAGATCAGCGTGGGGCAGCTCGTGGCGTTCTACGGCTACGCCGTCTTCCTGATCCATCCGCTGAAGACGCTGGGCGAGGCCGCGGGCAAGCTCACCAAGGGGCACGTGGCGGCGGGCCGGGTGGTCGCGCTGCTGGACATCGAGCCCGAGCTGCCCGCCGCCGGCGCCGCCCGCCCGCAGGGCCCCGCCGAGCTGGCCGACGCCGCCTCGGGCCTGGTCGTGCGGCCCGGCGTCCTGACCGCCGTGGCCGCCGCCGACCCGCGCGACGCGCAGGCCATCGCCGACCGCCTCGGCCGCTACGCCGAAGGGGAGGTCACCTACGGCGGCGTCCCGCTGCGCGAGATCGCCGACCTGCGCGACCGCGTGCTGGTCGCGGTGAACGAGGACCGATTGTTCTCCGGCCCGCTCACCGCGTCGCTCACCACGACCGGCCGCGGCGATCTGGCGGCCGCGCTGGAGACCGCCGACGCCCAGGACATCGTCGCGGCGGTCGGCGCGGACGCCCACGTCGCCGAGGCGGGGCGCGAGTTCTCCGGCGGCCAGCAGCAGCGCCTCCGGCTGGCCCGCGCGCTGGCCGCCGACCCCGAGGTGCTGGTGCTGGTCGAGCCCACCAGCGCGGTGGACGCCCACACCGAGGCCCGCATCGCCGACCGCCTGCGCACCGCCCGGCCCGGCCGCACCACGCTGGTGTGCACCACCAGCCCGCTGCTGCTGGACCGCGCCGACCACGTCGTCTACGTCGAGAACGGGGAGGTCGTGGCCGAGGGCGCCCACCGCGAGCTGCTGGCCGCCGCGCCCCGCTACGCCGCCGTCGTCACCCGAGGAATGTGAATGAGCACCCAGACCCTGCCGGTGGCGACGCCGGCGCAGGTGCGGGCCTACGCCCGGCGGCTCACGCTGCGACATCCCCGCGCGCTGGCCGGGGCGCTGGGCCTGCACGCCCTGGCGGCCGTCACCGGCCTGGTCGCGCCGCGCCTGCTCGGCGACCTGGTCGAGAACGTCTCCCGCGGCCGCGCCGCCATCGACCAGGCGGGCCTGGCAATCGCCGCCTTCATGGTCGCGCAGGGCGTGCTGACCTGGCTGGCCTACTACGCCTCGGCGCGGCTGGGCGAGCGCGTCCTCGCCGAGCTGCGCGAGGAGTTCGTGGACCGGGTGCTGGCGCTGCCGCTGTCCACCGTGGAGCGGGCGGGGACCGGCGACCTGGTGACCCGCACCTCGCGGGACGTGGACGCGCTGGCCACCAGCGTGCGCTACGCCCTGCCCGAGACGCTGATCGCCGTGGTGGTGACCGCGTTCACCGCGGGCGCGCTGGTGCTGACCGGCCCGCTGGTGGCGGTGCCGTGCCTGATCGCGGTGCCGGTCCTGTGGGGCGTCATGCGCTGGTACCTGCCGAGGGCCAGGGCCGGGTACCTGCGCGAGAACGAGACGTGGGCGCAGATGACCGACGGCCTCGCCGAGACCGTGCACGGCGCGCGGACCGTCGAGGCGCTGGGCCTGGCCGGGGAGCGGCACCGGCGCGGTGACGCCGACATCGCCCGGACGTGGGCGGCCGAGCGCTACACGCTGCGCCTGCGGATGGTGCTGTACCCGTTCATCGAGATCGGCTTCGTGCTGCCGGTGGCCGCCACGCTGCTGATCGGCGGCCTGTTCTACCTGAACGGCATGGCGACGCTGGGCCAGGTGACGGCCGCGACCCTGTACGTGCAGCAGCTCGCGGGCCCGATCGAGATGCTGCTGAGCTGGCTCGACGAGCTGCAGGTCGGCGGGGCGTCGCTGGCACGGATTTTGGGCGTGGGCAACGTCCCGCCGGACCGCGAGCCGGACGACGCGCGGCCGGAGGGGGAGCTGCTGACCGCCGCCGGCGTCCGCTACGCCTACCGTCCGGGCCAGGACGTGCTGCACGGCGTGGACCTGCGGCTGGAGCCCGGCGAGCGGCTGGCGATGGTCGGCCCGAGCGGCGCGGGCAAGTCCACCCTCGGCCGCCTGCTGGCGGGGGTGGACGGGCCGCGTTCGGGGACGGTCACCGTGGGCGCCGAGGGCGGCGCCGTGCCGCTGGTCGGCCTGCCGCTGGACGAGCTGCGCGGCCATGTCGCGCTGGTCACCCAGGAGCACCATGTGTTCCAGGGCACGCTGCGCGACAACCTGGTGATGGCCCGCCCCGGCGCGTCCGACGCCGACGTCGCGGCCGCGCTGGAGGCCGTGGACTGGGACGGCCCGCCGTTGGAGGCCGCCGTGGGCTCGGGCGGGGAGGCGCTGTCCCCGGCGCAGGCGCAGCAGCTGGCGCTGGCCCGCCTGGTGCTGGCCGACCCGCACACGCTGGTGCTGGACGAGGCGACCTCGCTGCTGGACCCGAGGGCGGCGCGCCGCCTGGAGCGCTCGCTGGCGGCGGTCCTGGACGGCCGCACGGTGGTGGCGATCGCGCACCGCCTGCACACCGCCCACGACGCCGACCGCGTCGCGGTGGTGGAGGACGGCCGCATCAGCGAACTGGGCACGCATGAGGAGCTGCTGGCCGCGGACGGCTCCTACGCGGCCCTGTGGTCCTCCTGGCACGGGGACCAGACCTCCGCGGCCTCCCAGGCGGAGTAGCCGGGCGGTCCGGACCGCCGCCCGGCGCGGGCCTCGGGGGCTTAGTCGGTCCGGTGCCGGAGGGCAAGGGGAGATGCCGCTTGCCGAAGGCCAGCTTGTGGTCACCGTGAGGCTCTTGGTGGGGAGTTTTCCTGTGATTACCGTACGAGGTCGAGAAGTTGCGCTGAGTCGTCCATAGGGCGCTTCTCGCCGGGTTCGCCCGAACCCGGAGGACCGCGACGAAAGGAGCTCCATGAGCAACGCCACCACCAGCGGTGTCTGGCCGTCGATGACCGCCACCCCGCCCGGCCAGGCCGGCCTCGGCACCGACCACGTGACCTGGGGGCAGCCCGTCGGGGGCGGCAAGAGCGGCTACGTCTTCCGCGGCGGCTCGGTCCCGGTGCGCACCGACGGGACCGAGTTCACCCTGGGCACCTTCACCCACGAGAACTTCCCGATCGTGGCGATGCCGCAGTCGCAGTTCGACGTGGACCTGAAGGTGAAGGTGACGTTCGAGGACGGCACCACCGCCGACTTCAGCTTCCGCTTCCACCACAACGAGACCCCCAACAACGGCCCCGCCCCCGACGACATCGTGGACCTGCCCACCTTCGTCTCGCCCGAGACCGTCACCATCGACGGCGAGCCCTACGGCGTGGTCATCAGCGGCTTCAAGCAGAACGGCCGGGTCGTCCGGCAGTTCATCAGCCCGGAGAACGGCGCCAACAGCGCCGACGTGGTCGCCATCCTCGCCCGCGCCGGCCGCCCGGACGTGCACATCACCACCGTCCGCAACAAGGGCGAGGTCAAGACCACCCAGGCCGACGAGTACATCGAGATCGTCAACCGGGGGACCGTGGCCGCCAACATCTCCGGCTGGACCGTCGGCGCCGACGACCGCGGCCAGGACTTCGTCTTCCCGCCCGGCACGGTCCTGCAGCCCGGCCAGAAGATCCGCATCTACACCAACGAGGTCCACCCCGAATGGGGCGGCCACTCCTACGGCAGCAAGCGCCCCATCTGGAACGACAAGGGCGACCTCGCCCAGCTCCGCGACCCCGACGGCAAGGTGGTCTCCGAGTTCGGCTACGGCGACCGGGCGCCCACCCCGTGACCCGATAGGACGGCGGGCCGCCAGGGCGAGGACGGGCCGTCCCCGCCCTGGCGGGCGTCCCGCCGCCGTTAGGCCAGGTTCTTCTTCAGGAAGTCCACCTGCAGGTGCAGCAGGTTCTCGGCGACGACCTCCTGCGGGGTCATGTGGGTCACGCCCGACAGTGGCAGCACGGTGTGCGGGCGGCCCGCCGCCAGCAGCGCCGACGACAGGCGCAGGGTGTGCGCGGCCACCACGTTGTCGTCGGCCAGGCCGTGGATCAGCAGCAGCGGCCGGGTGAGCTCCGGGGCCATGTCGATCAGCGAGTTGGCCGCGTAGTTCTCCGGCTCCTCCTCGGGATGGCCCAGGTAGCGCTCGGTGTAGTGGGTGTCGTACAGCCGCCAGTCGGTCACCGGGGCGCCCGAGACGGCGGCGTGGAAGACGTCCGGGCGGGCCAGCACGGCGAGCGCCGCCAGCCAGCCGCCGAACGACCAGCCCCGGATGCCGACCCGGTCCAGGTCCAGCGCCGCCGGGTGCCTGCGGGCCGCCTCCTCCAGGGCGGCGATCTGGTCCTCCAGGACCGGGGTGACGAAGTCGCCGCGCACGGCGCGCTCGAAGACCGGGCCCCGGCCGGGGGTGCCGCGGCCGTCGGCGATGACCACCGCGAAGCCCTGGTCGGCCAGCCACTGGGCCTCGTTGTAGGCGCGGCGGGCGGCCAGCACGCGCTGGGCGTGCGGCCCGCCGTAGGGGTCCATCAGCACCGGCAGGCGGCCGTGCGAGGGCTCCCAGCCGGCGGGCAGGACGACCGCGGTGCGGATCTCGCGCTCGCCGGCCCGCAGCAGCTCGACCCGCGGAGTGATCACCGGGGTCTCGGCGCGGGAGGCGATCGGGTGGACGCCGGCCTCGGTGCGGACCTCGGCGAGCGGCGCGCCGTCCTCCAGCCGGGAGCCGGTGACCAGGGTCGCGCCGCCCGAGCGCTGCCCGCCGAACACGCCCCGCCCCTCGCTGATGCGGGTCAGCTTCTGCGGGGTGTAGGACCACAGGTGGACCTCGGTGGGCTCCTCGGAGGCGGTGAACAGGATCTCCTCGCCCTCCACGCCCAGCACCGAGCGCACCTGGAGGCCGCCGGGGGTGACCGGCTCGCCCGCCACGGTGACGCGGCGGGTGTCGGTGCCGCGGTCCTCGGTGATCCAGACCAGCTCGCCGGCGCCGGTGCGGGCCGGGATGCCGGGCACGACCTCGGTCCACACCGGGTCGTGCCCGGTGTGCAGCAGGGTGGTCTCGCCGCCGGTCGGGTCCACCTTCAGCACCCGCTGGGTGCGCTGGTCGCGGGACTGGACCACGATCAGCAGGCCGTGCCGGTCCCAGTGGGTGGTCACCACGTAGGGGAACTCGCCGCGATCCCAGGCCACGCCGACGCGGCCGCCGTCCACCTTGAGCAGCACCAGCGACACGATCGCGTTGGGGGTGCCGGCCGCCGGGTAGGCCATCTCGGTCGCGGGCCGCTCGGGGTTGGCCGGGTCGGCGATGTTCCAGCGCAGCACGGGGGTCTCGTCCACGCGGGCGACCAGCAGCGAGCCGCCGTCGGGGGACCACCAGTAGCCGCGCATCCGGCCCATCTCCTCGGCGGCGATGAACTCGGCGAGGCCGTAGGAGATCTGCTCGGTCTCCGGCCGCACCAGGGCGCGGTCGCCGGAGCCGTCGGTGCCGATCACGCGCAGGGTGCGGCCCGACACGTAGGCGACCGTCCGGCCGGCCGGGTCCAGCCGGGGATCGAACACCGGCGTCTGCGCTGGCAGGCTCCGGACCTGCGCGGTGGCCAGGTCGGCGAGGAACAGCTGGCCGCCGAGGGTGAACACCGCCTGCCGGGCGTCGCGGTCGAGGTGGTAGCCGACGATGCCGCCCGCCGACTCGCGGGCGCGCTCGCGGCGGGCGCGCTCCTCGGCGGGCAGGTCGGCCTCGCCGGGCACGTCCAGCGCCGCGGGGTCGGCGACCAGGCGCTCCTCGCCGGTGGCGTTGTCCAGCGTCCACAGGCAGGTGACGGGGTCGTCGCCGGCCTTGGTGCGCAGGAAGGCCGTGAAGGAGCCGTCGGGCGCGATCTGGAAGGCGCGCGGGGCGCCGAGGGTGAACCGCCGCGTACGGGCACTCTGCCGCGGATAGCTGATGCTCATGACACCTGAGTTTGCCAGCCGGGGCGAGGTGGTCATGGACCCGGCGCGATCGCGGGCGGTGTCCGTGCACAGCGGGGCGATGATCTTGCGGTGCGCGCCGCGCGGCGGAACCGATCTCCGCGTACGGCACCTGGCGACACGCCGGAAGGGCCATGATCGTGGGGTTGGGCCCCGCCCACGGGGAACGACCCCGTGATCGGGCCTGGCCTCGCGTAAGCTCAAGGCTTCCCCCCGAAGCTCGTCGTAGGTGTTGAAGGAGTTGTCCATGCCGGAACTACAGCCGGGTGATCCCCGGCGGCTGGGTTCCTACGAACTGCTCGAACGCCTGGGCGAGGGCGGGCAGGGTGTCGTCTACCTGGGCGTGGACGCTTCGGGCGGCAAGGCGGCGATCAAGCTGCTGCGGGCCGACCTCACCGAGGACGCCTCGGCGCGCAACCGCTTCGTCCGGGAGGCGCAGGCGGCCAAGCAGGTCGCCCGGTTCTGCACGGCGCAGGTGCTGGAGGCCGACGTCGCCGGCGACCAGCCCTACATCGCCAGCGAGTACGTGCCCGGACCGTCGCTGTACCGGCAGATCACCCAGGAGGGCCCCATCCCCGGGGCCGGGCTGGAGCGGCTGGCGATCGGCACCGCGACCGCGCTGGTGGCCATCCACCAGGCCGGGATCGTGCACCGCGACTTCAAGCCGCACAACGTGATCATGGCCCCGGACGGGCCGCGCGTGATCGACTTCGGTATCGCGCGGGCCCTGGACGTGGGGCAGACCGCCGCCACCAAGGCGATCGGCACCCCCTCCTACATGGCCCCCGAGCAGGTGGCCGGGGCGCAGCTCACCGAGGCCGTGGACGTGTGGGCGTGGGCGGCCACCATGGTCTTCGCCGCCACCGGGCGGCCCCCCTTCGGCGACGACACCGTGGTCGCGGTGATCAACCGCGTGATGCACGAGCCGCCGTCGCTGGACGGGGTCCCGGCCGACCTGCACCCGCTGCTGGCGGCGTGCCTGGTCAAGGAGCCCGAGCGCCGGCCCACCGCGCAGCAGATCATGATGACGCTGATCGGCAGCGGCCCCGCCGCGCAGACCCGCGCCGACGACCCCGCGCAGGCGACCGCGATGCTGGACGAGGGCGCGCACATGGCCGCCGGGGTCGCGCCGCTGCCCTACTCGACCCAGCCCCAGCCGGTCGGCAGCACCCAGCGCGTCTCCCCGCAGGACTACACCGGGACGCTGCCCCCGGCCCCCGGCTATGGCCAGACCCGCCCCGGCGGCGGCGGTGGCGGCGGGCACCGCCGCTACGAGCCCGAGCGCGGCTCCTCCAAGTGGCCGATCGTGGCGGCGGTCGCCGCGATCGTGGTGCTGGCGCTGGTGGTGGGCCTGGTCATGGCCACCCGCGGCGACAACACCCCGGCCGGGGAGAACTCGCCCGCGCCCACCGAGAGCAGCGCCACCACCGAGGACGACGACAGCGGTTCGGAGACCACGGAGGCGCCCCCGCCGTCGCGCCAGACGTCCACGCGCCGCCCGACGCCCACGCGGACGCGGACCACGCCGCCGCCCACGCAGCCGGAGACCGAGCCGCCGCCCAGCACCCAGCCCGAGACCCCGCCCACGCGGCCGACCACGCCCTCCACCGGCGGCGGAGGCGGCGACGAGGACCCGCCGCCGACCGGTGGCGGCGGGAACGGCACCGGCGGCGGTGGCGGCAACGGCAACGGCGGCGGGGGCGGCGCCAACGGCCAGGGCACCGGCGCGCAGGGCGCGGGCGGCTCCGAAGGCGGCCGCTGACCACGGCGGGTCGGCGGGCTGAGTACGCTCAGGGCTATGACCGACCCGCGCATCCTGTTCGTCCACGCCCACCCGGACGACGAATCCATCGGGACGGGGGCGACCATGGCCAAGTACGCGGCCGAGGGCGCCCACGTCTGCCTCGTCACCTGCACGCTGGGTGAGGAGGGCGAGGTCATCCCCGCCGATCTCCGGCACCTGGCCTCCGACAAGGAGGACCGGCTCGGCGAGCACCGGATCGGGGAGCTGGAGGCGGCGTGCGCGGCGCTGGGCGTGGGCGACCACCGGTTCCTGGGCGGGGCCGGGCGCTGGCGCGACTCGGGGATGATGGGCGCCCCCACCAACGACGACCCGCGCTGCTTCTGGCGGGCCGATCTCGACGAGGCCGCCGGCGAGCTGGTGAAGGTCGTCCGGGAGGTCCGCCCGCAGGTGATCGTCACCTACGACGAGCGCGGCAACTACGGCCACCCCGACCACATCCAGGCGCACCGGGTCGCGCGCCGGGCCCACGAGCTGGCCGCCGACCCCGCGCACCGGGACGGCGGCGAGCCCTGGAAGGCCGCCAAGTTCTACGCCTACGCCACCCCGCGCACCGTGCTGGCCCGCGCCATCGCCGTGATGCGCGAGGCCGTCCGGCTGCCCTTCCCGCGGGTGGCGGGGCTGGACGAGCTGGGGTCGGGCGTGCCCGACGGCGAGGTCACCACGGCCGTGGACGCCCGCGCCCACCTGCCCGCCAAGATCGCGGCGCTGCGCGCGCACCGCACGCAGATCACCGTGGCCCCCGACGAGGTCGGGCCCTACTTCGCGCTGTCCAACAACCTGGGCCAGCAGGCGTTCGGCACCGAGTACTTCATCCTGCTGGAGGGCGAGCTCGGCGCGGCCCGGCCCGGCGGCCGCGAGAGCGACCTGTTCGCGGCCCCCGCGCAGTGATCGGCTGGATACCCTGACGAGCGTGGACGACAGCGACGAGCCCTCGGTGATCCTGGACAAGGCCGCCCCCGCCGAGCAGGCGGAGGAGGGCGCCCGGCCGGAGACGCCCCTGGGCGAGTTCGTGGCCGGCGCGGCCTACGCGGCGCTGGGCCTGCTGGCCCTGGTGGTGGCCGTGCTCGGCGCGTTCGCCCAGGACTGGTCGCTGGGCGGGGTGCCGGTGGCCGCGATCGGCCTGGTGGCGGCCAACTTCGTCTTCGTGCGGCTGGCCGGCTGGGCGATGGGGTCGCGGCTGGGCGCGGTGATCCCGGCGGTGGTGTGGTCGCTGGTGGTGTTCCTGCTCTCGGTCCAGCGGCCCGAGGGCGATCTGGTGATCCCGGGCACCACGGCCGGCTACGTGTTCATCGTCGGCGGCATGGTCGCGGCGGTGATCGCGGCGGGCACCACGCCGGCGCGGCGCCCGGCGGGGGACTGGCTGACCCGGGGCATCGGTCCTACCCGCAGGTAGGGTGAGGGCATGCAGCCCCCCGCCGACCTGGTCCCGGTCCCGGTGGACCCGGTGCTGTTCCGGCAGGTGACCGGCAGGTTCGCCACCGGCGTGGCGATCGTGTCCACGGTCGCCGGGGGCGCCGACCACGCGATGACGGTGAACTCCTTCACCTCGGTCTCCCTGGACCCTCCGCTGGTGCTGGTCTGCGTCGACCGGACCTCGCGGTTCCACGGCGCGGTGCTGGACGGCGGCCTGTGGGCGGTGTCGGTGCTGGGCGCCGGGCAGCGCACGGCCGCCGAGCGCTTCGCCACCCGGGGCCGCCCGCTGGAGGGCCAGTTCGAGGACTGCCCCCACCGCCGCGGGCCGGGCACCGGCGCGGTGCTGCTGTCGGAGGCGCTGGCCACGATCGAGTGCCGCACCCACGCCGTGCACGACGGCGGCGACCACGCCATCGTGGTCGGGCGGGTCCTCGGTCTCGACCTGCCCGACCCCGACGGCGAGCCGCTGGTCTTCCACGCGGGCGCCTACCGCGCGATCGCCTGATCCTTCGGCTCGGGCTCGGCGGCGGGCGCCTTGTAGGCGCGCACGCCCAGGCAGGCGGCCGCGCCGAGCAGCACCGCCACGACCGGCACGAGCATCGTGGGCTTCATGGCGTCCACGAACCCGTGGGTGAACACCTGGCCGGCCAGCTCCTGGACGCGCTGCGCGACCTCGGCGGGCATCCCCGCGGGCGGCTGCTGGGCCGCGCCGTGCTGGCCCGCCCCGACCTCCAGCCCGCCCTTGGCGGCCTGCGCGAAGCCGTTGACGAACCCCTCCCGGGCGTCGGCGGGCAGCGCCCCGGCCCGGTCGGTCGCCTGCTCCTTCAGCGACGAGGCGAGCTGACTCTGCAGCACCGCGCCCACGACCGCGCCGCCGAGCACCGAGCCGACCTGGCGGACGGTGTTGTTGACGCCCGAGGCGGCCCCGGCGAGCGCGGGCGGCACGTTCCGGGTGGCCTCGGTGGTCATCGGCGCGAAGACCCCGCCGACGCCGATGCCGGTCAGGATCAGCGCGGGCAGGAACGCCGTCCAGGGCGTGTCCACCTCGGCGATCGCCAGCGTCCACAGCGTGCCGACCGCGTACAGGGTGAGGCCGCCCATCAGCAGGAACCGGCCGCCGATCTTGTCGGCCAGCCGCCCGGCCACCGGCGCCAGGAACATCGACACCACCGAGGAGGGCGCCATCACCAGCCCGGCCTTCAGGGCGCTGAAGCCCAGGACCGACTGCATGTAGATGGTCATCGGCAGGAACACGCCGATCATGCCGATGGACACCGTGGCGCCGACGAAGTTCAGGATGGCGAAGTTGCGGTCCCGGAACAGCGCGAACGGCACCAGCGGCTCGCTGTCCTGCATCCGGCGCTGCTGCAGCAGGAACACGCCCAGCAGCACCGCGGCGGCGGCCAGCAGCCCCCAGATCCAGCCCGCCCACTCGTACTTCTGGCCCTCGGTGAGCGCGAAGGTGAGGCACAGCAGCGCGGCCGAGGCCAGCAGCACGCCGGTCACGTCGAAGCGGTGCCGGACGGTGCGGGTGTGGCCGTGCAGGATCGGCACCGCCAGCGCCAGCACCGCGATGCCGATCGGCAGGTTCACGAAGAAGATCCACCGCCAGTCCAGCGTGGTGACCAGCAGGCCGCCGATGGTGGGGCCGGCGATGGTGGACACCCCCGCGACCGCGCCCCACACGCCGAGGGCCGCGCCGCGCTTGGCGGGCGGGAACGTTCCGATGATGATCGACATGGTCTGCGGCATCAGCATCGCCGCGCCCACGCCCTGCACGGCGCGCGCCGCGATGAGCTGGACGGGGTCCTGGGCCAGGCCGCAGGCCAGGCTGGCCAGAGTGAACACGATCACCCCGGCGATGAACAGGTTCTTCTTGCCCCACAGGTCGCCGAGCCGGCCTCCGGTGATCACCAGCACGGCCAGCACCAGGGTGTAGACGTTGGTCACCCACAGGACCTGGTCCAGCGAGGCGCCCAGCCGCTCGGTGATGCTGGGGATGGCGATGTTGACGATGGTCAGGTCCAGCAGGGTCATGAAGAAGCCCAGGGACAGCGTGAGCAGGACGGCCCACGGGTGGCCGCGCCATTTGGTCATGAGTCCTCCCCCGGGGGGACGTCGATACGGGTGGACAGGGTGCCGGGCTCCCAGTCGAGGCGTCCGGCGCCGATGTCGTCGACCAGCGACGACACGTAGTCGAGCTCGGTGCGCAGTTGCGCGATCTTCAGTTCCTGGTCCAGCAGCAGGTGCCGCTCCAGCCCGCGCCTGCGCAGCGCGTCGAAGGCGGCCCGCTCGCCCACCAGCCGCGCCTCCAGCGCCACCGCGCGCGAGCGCAGGCACACCAGGGTCTGCCGCGGGGACAGCAGCGTGATCAGCGCCAGCGCGGTGCCGACCAGCGGGTACTCCTCGCTCGGCCTGGTGAGCAGGTCGGCGAGCCGGTCGTGGGCGGCGTCGCGCCCCTTCTCGGTCACCGCGTAGACGGTGCGCTCGGGGCGGCGGCCCTCCCGGCTGGTCTCCAGCGGCTCGATGAGGCCGCCGGCCGCCAGCCGGTCCACGGTGTTGTAGAGCGCGCCGTGGGTGAGCTTGACGGCCAGGTCGTAGGCGCGGGTGCGGATCTGCTGCTGCATCTCGTAGGGGTGCATGGGCTCGTTGCAGAGCATGCGCAGCACGGTCAGCGCCAACGGGGTGAGGGGACGGGCCATGGACGCCTCTCCCGTCGTCATAGTCGATTCGGATTGGTCCACTTAGACTAATCCGAATCGACTGTTTACGCATCTTCAGTGCTAAGGGCCGTGATCGGGCGATGTGTCCGGCAGGACGGGGGCGCCGGCGGGGCGGCGCGCGCCGTCGGCGTGCAGTGTGCCGCCAACGAGTCGCCAAATGAGGCCAAGGCCGCGCGCGGCGGCGGACGGCGCGCGGGCGGGCTGCCCTAGCGTCCCGTCGACGGAGTCGTCGGGCGGCGGACCTGGAGTTGGGGGCCTATGCGGGTCGGAGTGTCGGGCAGTGTGCTGGACCGCGACGTCGGCGGCACCGCCTACGCGCGTGCCCTGTACGAGCGGCTGCGGCCGCTCGGCGTGCAGGCCGGGCCGATGGTGCCGCCGGGAGGCCGCGGACCGGTACGTGCCCTGGCGTACGCGCTGGCGGACGGCCTGGTGTGGCCCCGGACGGCCACGGCGGACCTGCTGCACTACCCGGCCGGCACCGGGGCGCTGATCCCGGCGCGCGTCCCGGTCGCCGCGACCGTGCACGGCCTGGTCCCGCACGATCGGCCTGCCTACGGCCCGGTTCTGAACGCCCTGGTCCCGTACGGCCTCGCGCCGCGCCGCGCCGCAGGGTCGCGGCGGGCGCTGGGCGAGCGCCTGTGGCTGCGGCGGGTCGGCGGCGTCACCCGGGTCGCCGACGCGGTCATCACCGTCTCGGAGTTCTCCGCCGGGGAGATCCACCGAACCTTCGGGGTGCCCGCGCGGCGGCTGCACGTGATCCCGCACGGCGTGGACACCGGCCGCTTCCATCCCGGCGGCGACGGCGACGCGGCGCTGCTGGGGCCGCTGGCGCTGCCGCCGAGGTTCGTGCTGTTCCTGGGCACGTCCGCGCCGTGCAGGAACGTGCCGCTGCTGGTCGAGGCGACCGCCCGTCTGGGCGTCCCGCTGGTGGCCGCCGGGGCGGCGGACGCGCGGGACCGGGCGGCCGTGCGCGCGTTGGCCGCCCCGCACGTGCGGCGGCTCGGCAGGGTCCCCGAGGGGCTGGTGGCGCCGCTGCTGCGCGCCGCGGCCGTGCTGGCGCTCCCGTCCTCCCGCGAGGGGTCCGGGCTGCCGGTGCTGGAGGCGATGGCGTGCGGCACCCCGGCGGTCGTCTCCGACCGGGGCGCGCTGCCCGAGATCGCCGGGGGAGCCGCGCAGGTCGTGCGGAGCCTGACGGTCGCGGGCCTCGCCGCCGCGCTGGCCGAGGTCCTGGAGGACGAGTCCTACGCGATCGGGCTGCGCGAGCAGGGGTTCGGCCACGTCCGCCGCTTCACCTGGGACGCCGCCGCGCGGCGGCACCTTGAGGTGTTCCGCGACCTGGTGGGGTGAGGCCGGCGCCCGCGCGGCGCGGGCACCGCCCTACCGGCGCGGGCCGTCCGGCGGCGGCGCGGGCAGCAGCGCCCCCGCCATGCCCTCCAGCCGCCCGACCGCCTTGTGCAGGTACCAGGCCGACTCCGGCCAGCGGCGGCGCAGCGCCGCCAGCGCCGCGCCGCCCAGCGGGCGGAGGATCACGCGGGCGCACGCGTGGCCGTCGTAGTAGCGGCGGTAGACCCGGCCGGTGCCGCGCGCGACGTGCCGGACCCTGGCGCGGTCGGCGGGGCCGGGGTCGTCGGGGTCGTCCTCGAACGCCCGGACCGCCGGATCGAACATGATCGTCTGCCCGGCGCGCAGGCCGCGCAGCAGCAGGTCGGTCCCGGCGCCCGACTGCCAGGGCGTGCCGGACCCGGCGCCCAGGCCCTCGTCGAAGCCGCCGACCGCGCGCAGGAACCGCGTCCGGAACAGGCAGGCCCCGATGAACGCCCGCGTCCACACGGTGCGGCGGTCGAGGGGGCAGGGGCCGTCTTCCGAGTCGTGCCGGGCATCGTCGCCGCTGCCGTCCACGGCGACCGGGATGCGGCCCGACACCGCGTCCACGGCCGGGTCCAGCGCCCGCACGCCCGCCTCGAAGGCGTCCGGCGGGTACCAGGTGGCCTCGTCGGCGAACACCACGACGTCGATCGGCCGGGATTCGGGCTCGGAGGCGTGCCCGGACGCGCCGACCAGGGCGGGCAGCGGGACGTCTTCGTACAGCGAGCGGTGCGGATGCGGCGGCGCGGCGGCGCCGGAGAGCATGGCCTCCAGCGTGCCGAGCGGGTCGGGCCGGGCGATGGCGGCGGCGTCCAGCACGCCCAGCTCGACCAGCCCGGCGTTGCGTCCGGCGGACTCGCCGTACGGCGAGGCGAGCAGGCGCACCGGCAGCCGCTCGGCGTGCCGCTCGACCACCGCGCCCGTCCCGGCCCCGCCGCTCTGGTCGGCCACCAGCACCTGGGCCGGGGGAAGGGTCTGCCCGGCCAGCGACAGCAGCAGCCGGTCCAGCAGCTGGGGACGGCCGAGGCCGGTGACGATGACCGCGATGCGCGGTGCGCGGGGTGCCGAGGACATGCCGATCATTGTGCGAGCCCGGCCCGCCCCGGGCCGGCTGCCCGGAATGAGCGTGTCGCGGCGAACGGCCGCTTTGCGGGGCAGGTGGCCGCCGGGCGCCGTTGACCGGCGGCCGCCCGGCTCCTCAGCCCTTCAGGGCGATCTCCAGCTGGTCCAGCGCCCAGTCCAGGTCCTCGCGGCTGATGGTCAGCGGCGGGGCGAGGCGGAGCGTGGTCTCGTGGGTCTCCTTGGCGAGCACGCCCAGCTCCATGAGCCGCTCGCTGACCGGCCGCGCCCTGCCGTGCAGCTCCACGCCCGCCCACAGGCCCCGGCCCCGCACCTCGCGGACCAGGTCGCCGGGCAGCGCGCCGAGCCGCCGGTGCATGTGCTCGCCGAGCTCGCGGGAGCGCTCCTGGAACTCGCCGGTGGCCAGGATGGCGACGACCTCGCGGGCGATCGCGCAGGCCAGCGGGTTGCCGCCGAAGGTGGAGCCGTGCTGGCCGGGCTTGAACACCCCGAGCACGTCGGAGTCGGCGACCACGGCCGACACCGGCATGATGCCGCCGCCCAGGGCCTTGCCGAGGATGTAGACGTCGGGGACCACGTTCTCGTGGTCGCAGGCGAAGGTGGTGCCGGTGCGCCCCAGCCCCGACTGGATCTCGTCGGCGATCATCAGCACGCCGCGCTCGGTGCACAGCTCGCGCACCGCCGTCAGGAACCCGCTCGGCGGCACGTTGACCCCGGCCTCGCCCTGGATCGGCTCGATCAGCACGCCGACGGTGTCGTCGTCCACCGCCGCGCGGAGCGCCTCGGCGTCGCCGTAGGGCACGGTGCGGAAGCCCGGCGTGTAGGGGCCGTAGGAGTCCTTGGCGTCCGGGTCGGTGGAGAAGCTGACGATCGTGGTGGTGCGGCCGTGGAAGTTGCCCTCGAAGGTGATGATGTTGGCCTGGCCGGCGGGCACCCCCTTGACCTCGTAGCCCCACTTGCGCGCGGTCTTCAGCGCGGTCTCGACGGCCTCGGCGCCGCTGTTCATCGGCAGGACCATGTCCTTGCCGCACAGCTCGGCCAGCTCGGCGACGAAGGGGCCGAACTGGTCGTGGTCGAAGGCGCGGCTGACCAGGGTGACCCGGTCGAGCTGCCGCTTGGCGGCCTCGGTCAGCCGCGGGTTGCGGTGCCCGAAGTTGACCGCCGAGTAGGCGGCCAGCATGTCCAGGTAGCGGCGGCCCTCGACGTCGGTGACCCAGGCCCCGTCGGCCTCGGCGATGACGATCGGCAGCGGGTGGTAGTTGTGCGCGCTGTGCTCCTCGGACAACGCCCGCAGCTCATCGGATCGCGGCAACGTGACTCCTTCGCCCTGCTCGGCCCGGCCGGTGGCCGGGATCGCTGAAGACACCGGAGGTGGCCGGTGCCGAGGGGGGTGGGCGGGCCGCGCGAACCGGTGGGCGGCGGCCCTGGACTCAGCGTATGTTCGGGATCAACCAACGACCAATGACGAAAGCCGACTTGGGGGGAGATATTTGTTGCGTCTTGACGAGCTCGACCGGCGAATCGTTGCGCAGCTGCTGGAGGACGGGCGCGCCTCGTACGCCCAGGTCGGCGACCAGGTCGGTCTGTCGGCCCCGGCGGTCAAGCGCCGGGTGGACCGGTTGCGCGCCGACGGCGTGATCACCGGCTTCGCGGCCGTGGTGGAACCGGCCGCGCTGGGGTGGACCACCGAGGCGTTCATCGAGATCTTCTGCACCGGGGCGACCTCCCCCGACGAGATCTACTCCAGCATCCGGCGCCATCCCGAGGTGGTCGCCGCCTACACCGTCAGCGGCGACGCCAGCGCCCTGGTGCACGTGCGGGTGCGCGACATCCAGCATCTGGAGCAGGCGCTGGAGCGGTTGCGCCGGGAGGACAACATCACCGCCACCAAGACCGCGATCGTGCTGTCGCGGCTGATCGGCCGGCCGATCGACGCGCCGGCCCAGGACGCGACCGCCACGGCGCCCTGACGGCGGGACGAGCCCCTGGGAACGCCCGGCGGCTACAGCACGAAGGCGACCAGGAAGGCCAGGGCGAGCAGCACGAACACGCAGCCGCCCGCGGCCAGGGCGATCAGCTGCACCGGAGGCGGCCCCGAGGAGCGCACGGGCAGGGGCTGCGCCCCGGACGGCAGCGGCTGCGCACCCGACGGCAGCGGCTGCGCGCCGGACGGCAGCGGGACGGGCCCGGTGCGCGGCCCCGGCGGCGCGGGCGCCTCGGCGGGCGGGCCGGGCGGCAGGATCAGCGGCGGCTCGGGCCGGGTGTCGGAGGGCCGCTGGGGCCGCTCCGGCCCGTCGTCCGGCTCGGGGTCGTGCGGCGGCTCGGGATCGGCGGTGTAGGCCAGCAGCCGGTCGACGATCTCGGGGGTGAGCCAGCCCGGGTCGGCCGCGCCCGGCTCCTGCTCCAGCGCGGTGAGGATCTGCTCGGGGCTGGGCCGGTCGGCGGGCACCTCGGCGAGGCAGCGCTCGATGAGGGGCCGCAGGTCGGGCGGGCACTCCTCCAGCCCCGTCCCCTCGAACTGGCGGCCGGTGGCGGCGTAGAACACCACGCCGCCGAGCGCGAGCACGTCGGCGTCGGGCGACCCGGCGGGCGCGACGCCGTACCCGGTGACGCGCGGGCCCTCCTGGGCCAGCAGCACCGTGGAGGGCACCAGCCGCCCGTGCACGACGTCGGCGGCGTGCATGTCGCGCAGCGCCTCGGCGATGCCGCCCATCAGGATGCGGAGCGACCGGGGCGGCAGCGGCCCGGACCCCGCCACCGCCTGCGCCAGCGACGGGCCGGGCACGTACTCGCTGGCGATCCAGGGCCGGGGCGCGTCGGCGTGGTAGTCCACGACGGCCACCACCCGGTTCCCGCCGACCCGCTGGACGGCGGCCATGTCGCGCCGGAACCGGGCCTCGAACCCGTGCTCCCAGACGACCTCGGGCCGCACGACCCAGATCGCGAGCCGCCGGCCGCTGTCGGTGACGGCGAGGTAGACCGACCCGCGCCCGCCGTCCTCGAGCCTGGCCAGCACCCGATAACCGCCGATCAGCAGCGGGTCGCCGGGTGCGAGTGGCTGGAAGACGGGGTCGTGCATGGGGCGCCTCCTGGGGGGATCGGTCGATTGTCCCACCCGCAGGCGTGTGCGGTCAGTCTCCCAGAGTGGGCGGAACGCGCCCGGCCGCGAATCGCCGCGGGCCCGGCGCCGGAGGCCGGCTCTGTTACCGATCGGTAGGGTGGCCGCCATGGACTTCGCGACCGCTGATCTGATCGACGACTTCGGGGACGAGCTGCGCAGCTGCGAGACGCAGTTCCGCCAGTACGGCGGGCGCGCGGCGTTCGCCGGGCGGGTCGTCACCGTGCGCTGCTTCCGCGACAACGGGCTGGTGAAGAAGCTGCTGAACAGCCCCGGCGAGGGCCGGGTGCTGGTGGTGGACGGCGCGGGCTCGCTGGCGTCGGCGCTGATGGGCGACATGATCGCCGCGGCGGCGGTGGCCAACGGCTGGGCCGGGGTCGTCATCAACGGCGCGGTGCGCGACGTCGCCGAGCTCCGCAAGCTGGACCTGGGCGCCAAGGCGCTGGGCTCCAACCCGCGCAAGAGCGCCAAGGACGGCGCGGGCGAGGTGGACGTGCCGGTGACCTTCGGGGAGACCGAGTTCCGCCCGGGCGACTGGCTCTACAGCGACGAGGACGGCATCGTCCTCGCCGAGCGCGACGTGCTGTCCTGATCCCGCCGGGTGGGCGCGGGGGCCGCTCCGCCCCGCGCTCACCTGGTCGGGCGCCGGTTCGATGCGGCGCCGGGGCCGCCCTGCCCCGTCCGGCGGTCTCCCACGCTGGCGGCACCTGCCAGCGCCCCCGATACAAGATCGGCTAACTCGGCCATTGATCACGAATCGGGACGTCCCTACGGTCGCAGCAACAACGGCGACAGGGGAGACATGCGCCTCAGAAAGAGACTGCTGGTACCGGTGGCGGCCCTGGTGCTGTCGGCCGGACTGGCGTCCGTCCCGGCCTCGGCGGCGCCCGCGCCGCCCATTCCGAAACCCACCCCCAACCCCTGGCAGATGCGGCACTGGCCGCAGACGCAGCCCTGGCAGCAGGGGCAGCAGGTCCGCAGCTTCGCCGCGCCGGATGCGCCGAAGCCGGTGGACCCGCAGAACTACGAGCTGCCCGACACCATGACCTGGGACGACTACAAGGCCGTCCCCGGCACGAACTGGGCCGACCCCTCGGTCAAGGGCTCGATCAAGAACTTCAAGGGCGCGGTCGTGCTGGTGGACTACCCCAACCAGCCGTTCGTGGTGACCCAGAAGAAGAACTCCACCATCTTCGGCAACCCGACCACGGTCGGGGAGGTGCCGCAGGACGAGGTCGCGCAGTTCTACCAGGACTTCCTGAACAAGCCGCAGGACCTGAACCGGGGCCACACCCTCCACGAGTACTGGATGGAGGACTCGGGCGGCCGGTACGGCGTGGACCTCAAGGCGTTCGGCGCGTACCGGATGAAGGCCAAGGACCACGAGTACGGGGTCGGCCAGTTCCAGGACGGCACCGGCTGCCCCGCCGGCGACACCTGCAACCGCGACATCCGCGCCGACGCGCGCGCGGCGTGGATCGCCGACGTGGGCGAGGAGACGGCCAAGTCCTTCGACTTCGTCTTCATTCTGACGGCCGGCCAGGACGAGAGCTCCACCTGGCAGGAGTTCGGGATGATGAAGTGGAAGAGCAAGGAGGACGTCCCCGACGAGTGGGGCCCCGAGGACGACGCCGCCCTGCCCAACTGGATCAAGACCCGCTACGTGGACTGGACGTCCTGGCAGGCGGGCTCCACGCACTGGCCGAACGCCGTCACGGGCAGCTCCACCCAGGCCGAGAGCTCCGGCATGGGGGTGTTCGCGCACGAGTTCAGCCACATCCTGGGCATCGGCGACAACTACAACAACCCCTACGGCAACCCGCCGCGGCGCGCCTACTCAGGCCCGTGGGAGATGCTGAGCCGCGGCAGCTTCAACGGCCCCGGCGGCCCGCACAGCCGGTGGATGATCCCGGCGACCGGCGGTGCGTCGATGGGCGCCCAGCACATGCTGCGCAACAAGCTCAAGCTCGGCATCATCAACCCCGACAACGTCCTGCAGCTGGACCGCGAGGTGCTGGCGGCGCAGGGCGCGCTGGTGGCGAAGGTGACGGCCCGCGCGGCGGACCCGGGTGAGAAGGGCCTGTCCGGCATCAACCTGAAGCTCGGCGCGGCCGGGGACCAGAGCCCCCAGTGCGACCCGGCCAAGGACCCGCTGTGCGACGGCAACAGGCCGACCGACAAGTACAACAACTACACGGTCGAGGTCGTGGACCGGATGGGCTTCGACTCCTTCACCCCCGACTCGGGCGTGCTGCTGGCCAAGACCAAGGACCGCGACAGCGCTCCGTTCATCTGGGTCAAGGACGCGAACCCGCAGGACATCGACAAGACCGACTTCGTGCTGCCCGACGGCACGGTGTCCAAGATGACGATCGGCGACTACCGCCAGCTGTCGGACGCGCTGTTCCACGCGGGCAACGACTCCGGCAGCGAGTACGAGTACGTGGACCAGGCCAACAAGCTGCACTTCTACGTGCTGGACCTGAAGCGCGACAAGAAGGGCGTGCTGTCCTACACGGTCGCGGTCCGCGCGCTGGACGGCGCGGGCCCGCAGAAGCGCGGCGTGAAGGTCGACTCGGGCAACCCGTCCCCGGCGGGCGGCGGCTGGTCCAAGTGCACGCTGACCCTGCGCAACACCGGCAAGGGCGGCACCGGCCACCACGACTCCGACGTGTACCGCCTGAAGGGCGAGATCGCGGGCGAGGGCTGGAAGGTGTGGCTGCCGCACTCGGTCGCGACCGCGAAGGCGGGCGGCACGAGCGAGGTGGAGGTCTGGGCGAAGTCGAGCCCCGGCGCCGACCGCTACGGGAAGGTGACGCTGCGCGCCACCTCCGAGAGCGACCCGACCAAGACCGACACCGGCACCTGCCGCATGCGCTGACCCGGCACCGAACGGGCACGGGCCGGGCGGAGCGATCCGCCCGGCCCGTGCCGTGTCCTCAGGCCCCTGCGAGCGCGGGGGACGGCCTGCGCTCCAGCGCGGTGCCCAGGGCGATGGTGCCGAGCGCCGCGACCGCCATGGCCGCGCCGACCCACGCGGCCGACCGGTAGCCGAGGCCCGCGCCGATCGCCAGGCCGCCCAGCCACGGCGCGAGGGTGTTGCCGACGTTGAACGCCGAGGTCACCGTGGCCCCGGCGAGGGTGCGGGCCGCGCCCACGTTGGCGTAGACGCGCACGTTCGTCGCCGGGTTGGTGGCCAGCCCGAACGCGCCCATGAGGAACACCAGCGGCACCACCGCGTACGGGTTGTCGGCCAGCAGCGCGATCCCGGCGGAGGCGACCGCCACGCCGGACATCCCGATCGCCAGCGTCCGGCCGGGGTGGGCGTCGGCGACCCGGCCGCCGATCGCGATGCCGAGCACCGAGCCCGCGCCGAACAGCGCCAGCACCCCCGGCACCCACGCCTCCGGCAGCCCGGTGGTGCCGGTGAGCAGCGCCCCCAGGTAGCTGAAGGTCGCCATCATCGAGCTGAACGACAGGGCCTGGGTCCCGTAGGCCGCCCACAGCCCCGGGCTCGCCATGCCGCGCAGCTCCTCGCGCAGCCGGGGCGGCCGGCCGGCGGGGCGGCCGCCGGGCAGGGTGGCGGCGACCCCGGCGAACGCGACGGCCGACAGGGCCGCGACCGTCCAGAACGCGGCCCGCCACCCCAGGTACTGCCCGAGGAAGGTCCCGGCGGGCACGCCGAGCACGGTCGCGACGGTGATGCCGCCGATCACGATCGCCAGCGCCCGCCCCCGGACGTGCTCGGGCACCAGGTCGACGGCCGCGACCGAGGCGACGCCGAAGAACCCGGCGCACGCGGCGGCGCCGATCAGCCGCGCCGCGAACAGCACCGCGTACCCCGGGGTCAGCGCCCCGACCACGTGCGTGAGGACGAACACCGCCAGGAAGGCGAGCAGCGCCGTGCGCCGGGGGACGCGCAGGGTCGCCAGGGCGAGCGCGGGCGCGCCCACCACCATCCCGAACGCGTAGGCGGAGATCAGCAGCCCCGCCGTGGGGATGGAGACGCCGAGGTCGTCGGCCATCGCCGGGAGCAGCCCGGCGAGCATGAACTCGGAGGTGCCCTGCGCGAAGATCGCGAAGCCCAGGACGTAGATGGCCAGTGGCATTGAGGGGTCCTTTTCTCAGCCCGCGTGCGCGGGGACGGGGGTGCGCGCCGGGGCGGAGCGCCGGTCGAGGGCGGCCGACAGGGCGACGGTGCCGAGCGCGGCCACCGCGAGTGCGGCGCCGATCCACGAGACGGCCGGGTAGCCGAGGCCCGCGGTGATGGCGAGGCCGCCGAGCCACGGGCCCGCGGTGATGCCGACGTTGAACGAGGAGAAGTTGGTCGCGGCGGCCAGCGTGGGCGCGCCGCCCGCCAGGGCGAAGACCCGGGTGTTGAGCGCGGGGTTCATCGCGAACCCGAACGCGCCGAGCAGGAAGGAGGCCAGCACGACCGGCACGATGTGCTCGGCGGTCAGCGCGAGCACGGCGGACCCGGCGATCACTCCGGCGACGCCGGTGTACAGGGTGGCGAACGGGCGGGCGTCGGCGGTGCGGCCGCCGACCGTGATGCCGACCAGCGAGCCCAGCCCGTACAGCGCGAGCACGGCCGGCACCCACGCCTCGGCGATGCCGGTGGTCTCGGTCAGCAGCACGCCCAGGTAGCCGAACGTGGCCAGCAGCGCGCCCGTGGACAGGGCGGTGGTGCCGTAGGCGAGCCAGAGCCTGCGGCTGGCCATGGCGCGCAGTTCGGCGCGCAGGCTGGGGACGGTGCCGGCGGCGGGCCGCCCGCCGGGGATCGTGGCCAGCACGCCCGCCATCGACAGCGCCGACAGGATCGCGACCGTCCAGAACGCCGCCCGCCAGCCGAGGTGCTGCCCGATGACGGTCCCGGCGGGCAGCCCGGCGACGGTGGCGACGGTGATCCCGCCCGCGACGATGCTCATGGCGCGCCCGCGCGCCGACTCGGGCACCAGACCGATCGCGGTGGTGGCGGCGACGGCCCAGAACCCGGCGTAGACGAACGCGCTGACGACGCGGGTCGCGAGCAGCACGCCGTAGCCGGGGGCGAGCGCGGCGGCGATGTGGCCGGCGACGAACACCGCCAGGAACAGCAGCAGCGCGGTGCGGCGCGGCCAGCGCAGGGTGAGGACGGCCAGGGCGGGCGCGCCGACGAGCATCCCGGCCGCGAACGCCGAGATGAGCAGCCCGGCGTCGGGGACGGAGACGCCGAGGTCGGCGGAGATCTGGGGGAGCAGCCCGGCCAGCATCAGCTCCGAGGTGCCCTGGGCGAAGATCGCCAGGCCCAGGATGTAGACGGCCAGTGGCATCGCGGGGGTCTCCCTTCCTTGTTTTGGATTGATCAGTACAAAATGAGGGTGCGCGAGGGCCGGGACGCGGCCGGCGCAGGGGTCAGAGGGCGGTCAGGGCCGTGTCGGCGATCATCTGGAGGGTCGTGCGGTCGGCCCCGGCGCTGGCCGCGACCTGCATGCCGCCGATCGCGGCGATGACGAAGTGCGCGAGCCGGACGGGGTCCTTGTCCGGGGCGATCTCGCCGGTGCGGCGGCCGGTCTCGAAGGCGGTGCGCAGGGCGTTGAAGCGGACGTCGTAGTCGCGCTTGAGCAGTGCGGCGACCTCGGGGTCGCGCGGGGCCAGCTCGACGCTGGTGTTGACGACCAGGCAGCCCACCTCGTCGCCGTCGTCCTGAAGGGCCTGGCCGAACAGGGTGCGGACCTTGTCCCGGACGGGCCGGTCGCCGTCCAGGGCTTCGAGGATGCGGGCGGTCTTGATGGCGGTGTAGTGGCGCAGCGCCTTGTCGAACAGGTCGCGCTTGCTCTTGAAGGCGTTGTAGATGCTGCTGCGGCCGAGGCCGGTCGCCCTGCAGAGGTCCTCGGTGGAGGTGGCCTCGTACCCGGCGGCCCAGAAGGCGTGCATGGCCGCCTCGACCGCGCGCTCCTCGTCGAACTTCCGTGGCCTGGCCATGATCGGGACCGTAGCAGTTTTGGAACGATCAGTGCAATACGGCGGGCTACTCCTCCATGCGCTGCCGCACCCTGTCGATCTCGGGGAGGGAGGGGGCGCGCAGCGGGGAGAACGCGACGGCCCCGGTGGCGGCGGACCACAGGCGTGAGCTGTCCGGCCCGGTCTCGATCTGCCAGAAGCGGTCCCCGAGGAACAGGGCACTGCCACGGGCCTGGTCGGTGGTCAGGATGAGGTGAACGCCGAACTGGCGGGTCCGGGACGTGAAGTGGCGCAGGATCGGCCTCAGGTCGGGGTCATCGGCCGAAGGCCAGAACAGGACGACGAACAGTTCGGGAAGCTCCTCCAGAACGGCGGCGTCGGCCTCCTCGCGCCGCACGAGTTCTCGGGCGAACTGGGTGAGGAACCGGTCCCGCTCAGAGGGGAGGTCCATCCTGAGCACGACGCTCGTTGTATGCGGGAGCAAGGCGCCGAGGCCGGCGGTGTCGTCGCCCGGCGTCGAGGCGACCATGAACGAGACGTGCGCGGGGGAGTGCAGCGCGGCGAGCCCGTGCACGATCTTCGTCGCCATGGCCGTCCGCTCGGCGCCACCACCGACGATCAGGCCGCCCGTCCCCCGGAACGGGCCGAACGGGCGCAGCGCGACGGGATCGCCGCGCCGGTCGGTCCCGATCACCAGCCGGTCGCCTTCCCCCGGCGGCCGGTGCCAGCGTTCGGGGGCCGGCTCGTTCAGCTCCAGGAACCTCGGGGCCGGCCGCGCGGGAGCGCCGGGATGCGCGCTGTGCATCCGGCCGACCAGCAGATCGAGGTCGTCGTCCGTCGGCTGCCGCAGTGCTTGGAAGGCCACCGGCTCCGAGTCGCGGACGCTCAAGTGCCCGAACCTCATCGCCATCGGCGAGGAAAGCCGCGACCGTCCGTGGAGGTGCCGGTTCTGCTCGGGCGGCAGCGCCCCCAGCGACATGCGCCAGGACAGCGACGGGATCAACCGGTACCACTCGATCTGCCGGTCCACCTCCGAGACCGCCACCACCAGGTGCACGCCGAGCCGCCGCCCCTGGGCGGCGATCTGGACCAGCAGGTCCACCAGGTCGCTCCGACCGGACGGCAGGGTCGGCGACACGTCCACCACGACCAGCAACGCCTGCGATTCCCGCTGGTCGGCCCAGTCGGTCCCGGTCGGCGCATCGGCCCGGGCGTCGAGGCGGGTCTTGAGGCGGTCGATGAACTCCCGAAGCCGCTGGGGGTCGCCGAGCAACTCGTCGTACGACATCAGCACGTGGGGAAGCGGGATCTCCGTACCGAGCGGATGGTCGCCCGCGCCGGCGAGCACGATGCCGAGTTGCTCCGGCGGATACGCCAGGGCCAGCGACAGCACGAGCGACCGCAGCATGTCGCGGCGTTCCCGGGGCGCGCCGACGATCAGGCCGTGCGGTCCGGTGTGCTGGTGATCGAGCGGATTCACCGTCAGGCCGCCGCCCTCGCCCAGACCGATGATCGGACGACGCGGTTCGCCAGGGGGAAGCCGCCAGCCCGGGGGCGTCTCCTCTTCCTCCGGAAAGCGGTTCTGCCCGAGCAGTTCGAACGGCTCGGACACCACGGCGAACAGCGAGGGGGCGCGCCGGTCGTGCGCGGCCAGCCGCTCGACCAGCCTCTCCAACGTGGCCGGATCGACGATGCTGCTCTGGAACTCGGTCTGGGGAGCGAAGGGATGTGTCAGCACCCCGCGTCCCTGGCCGGTCAGGATGATGTGCCACAGGACCATCGCCCGCCGCACCGGGATGTTCCCGACGCTCAGCAGAACGTGCATCCCCAGCGAGGCCCCGCGGTCCGCGATGGCGTTCAGCAGCCGGACGAAGCGCTCGTTCTCCTGGACCAACTGGTCGTTGCGGTCCAGCACCAGGAACAGGATCGGCAGCGCGGCGATGTCGGCCTCCGAAAGCCCGCTGCGCCGGTCGAACTCGTAGTGGAGGGTGCTGGTAAGGATCTGCGCCAGGTCGCGGTCGGTCAGGGAAGCCGTGACGTGCGGCAGCGCGGCGAGGGGACTGTCAGGTTCGCCGAACAGCACGAAATTGACCTGGTCAGGGGAGTGGTGGAGCGCGAGGGCGAGCACCACCGCCGCCATCAGCTCGGACGTGCCCGTTTCGGGGAGTCCGGAGATGAGGCCGCCCAGCAGACCGCCGCCGTGCAGCGCCAAAGGCGGGCCGACCAATTCCCCCTGGTCATCGACGCCGACGGGGATCAGTGCTTCCGGCTCCGCCCGCAGCGCGGCGAGGTCCGCGCGGAACCGCTCGGCGCTCCCGTCCGGGTCGAAGCGCGCGAACACCGATGCGGGGGACGCGGCCGGAGGGGCGGCCTCCGCCTCCGGCGTCCGCTGGGCCAGTTCCGCGACCGTCTGATCGTCGAGCAGGTCGGCCTCGAAATCCTCCACGCGTCCCTGCCCGAGCCGCAGGTGGCCGGTTCCCGGCCGTTCGGGCGGGAGCGGCGCTTCCCGCTGCCCCAGCACGGCGGCCCGGTCGCCCGACGAAATGCCGGTGAACGCGGCGCTCCACCGAAGGATCGGCAGCATGTAGGGCAGGAAGGCGTGGTCGGTGGTCCCGGCCGCCACGTACCAGTGCACGCCGCGCGGCAGGCCGTCGCGCATCCGCTGGGTCAGCAGCGCGTCCAGTTCCGGGAACGCCTCCCGCAGCTCCTCCGCGTCGTCCAGCACGACCACCAGGATCGGCGCGGTCGGCTCGGGGGCGTCCCAGGACGAAGGCGAATGCACGTCGTCGTAGGCGGGCAGGGGCCCGTCAGCGGGCATGGCGGTCCCGCCCAGCGCCGCGAACCTCGCCTCCAGCGCCCGCACCACGGTCTGCACCCATTCGGGGCTGGACCGGTCGCCCAGGCTGGCGACGGTGTGCGGCAGGTCGGCGAGGTCGTGCAGGGGGCTGTCGGTGCGGGCGGCCAGAACGAGGTCGAGTTCGCCAGGCGCGTGGGCGAGCGCGAGTTGGAGGACGAGCGTCCGCAGCAGTCCGGTCCGTTCCGACTCAGCCCCGCCGAGGACCACCCCGTGCTCGCTGCCGATGTCATCGGGCATGGGGACGGCCAGAGGCCGCCCGTCCGAGGCATGGCCGAAATGCATCACCTTGGAAGTGGCCCGTTCCCGGTACGAGTCGTAGAGGGATTCCAGCTCCCGCCGCTCGTCCGCCTCCGCCAGGCCAGGCGGTTCGGCCGTGACGAGGGCTGTCCCCGGGTCCAGCAGCTCCCGCGCCTCCGGGCTCAGCGCCGCGAACGCGCCCGTCCCGTCCGGCAGCAGCCGGTCCCCGTCCTCCGCGTGCAGCAGCGCCGGGAACCACTCGGTCCCCGTCCCCGCCCGCCGCTCGATCTCCGCCGACACCGCCTCCAGCACGTACCGCGTGTGCTGCGCCTCCGGTCTCGGCAACGTGTCCAGCAGCGCCTTCCGCGCCCCCGGCACGAACTCGTAGCGGTCGCCCTCCGGCCTCAGCAGGCCGCTCAGCAGCACCTCCGCCAGCTGGCTCGGCCCCGACGCGCCCAGCACCCGGTGCTGGATCAGCCGCATCACCGGCAGCGACGGCACCGACACCGCCACATGCGCCGCCAGCTCGGCCGCCTCCGGCGACGCCGCTGACAGGAACCGCCGCACCCGCTCCTCCACCGGCAGCCGCTGCTCCCGCCGCACCGGGGCGGCCACGGGGGAGGCCGCCCCGAAGTCCGCCATCGCCGCAGGTCCCGGCCCGCCCCCGGCCAGCAGGTTCGCCCATCCCGCGAACCATCTCGGCGCGATCTCCAGCACCGGCACCGGCAGCACCGGCGGCGGCCCGCCGCCATAAGGTGTGAACGTCAGCTCCGTGTTGGGGCCGCCCGGCCGCACCACCGTCGCCAGCCCCGGCGCGGCGGGCACCGCCGTCCGCCGCCACATCCGCTCCGGCAGCGGCTGCAAGATCGCCGTCGGCCCGGTCAGCGCCCACCGGCGCACGGCCGCCCGCGCGCCGCCGTTCCACCAGTGCGGCCCCGAGCAGTCCGACAGCACCAGCACGATCTGCCGCCCGGACGGGTCCAGCAGCGTCCCCGCGTCGCGCCGCGGGCCCCCGGGCGTCGCCGACACGCGCCCGTCCGGATGCAGGTGGGCGGCCCGCACGTCCCGGAACGCGCCCTGCCGCAGCAGCGCCTCGACCAGTTCCCGCGCCAGCGGGCGCCACAGCCGCATCGCCGGGCCGGTGTCCATCACCAGCGTCAGGCTCAGCCACCGCTCGGCGGACGGCACCAGCACGGGCGTCCACAACCGCGTGTCCGCGATCCGCGCCGCCGTGGCCTCCTCGTCCAGCTCCCGGCGCAGCCGCGACGGGACCCGGCGCTTCAACGGGCGAAGCGCCCGCTGCACGCCCAGCGGGTCGGTCAGCATCGGCGCGGTCGGCACCCAGATCTCGCGCGCGGTCACTCCCGCTGCGGGCGACGGCGGCGGCGCGTGCAGCTCGGCGGGCGGCGCGGGCGGGTCCGGGAGAGCGGGCCGGGGGCGGGGCGGCTCCGCCTCCGGCGTCTCCACCGGCTCGCTGGGCACCTCGGCCGAGATCTCCGCTGCGGCCTCCGAGGCGGTCTCCGGCGCGGGCAGGTGCCGTGCCAGCCACAGCAGCTCGCTCAGCTCCACGGCGTCCGCGTCCGGGCCCACCGAGGCCAGGACGTCGCGGAACCGCTCGATCGTCATCGCGTCAGTCGTCGGCGCCGCCGGCCAGGAACGGCATGATCCGGTCGGCCAGCGCGCGCCGGTCGGCGACCCCCGAGCGGCGGCACAGGTAGACGGCGTTCAGCAGCTGGTCGGTGGCCAGCGTCCCCGACGACGAGCGCGCCAGGAAGTGCCGCACCAGGTCCTCGCTCTCGTCGGCCAGCCCGCCCAGGTGCTCGCGCACGATCGCCGCCAGCTCGGCCTCGTCGGCGGGCTGGCGCAGCTCCACCGTCACGCAGCGCCGCAGGAACGCGGGCGGGAACTCGCGCTCGCCGTTGCTGGTCATCACCACCAGCGGGAACGCCGCGCAGCGCACCCGCCCGCCCTCCACCGTGGCCCGCTCGCCGCGCCCGTCGGCCGTCAGCACCCTGGCCCGCGGATCGGCCCGCCGCTCCAGCTCCGGGATGGTGTAGGAGCCCTTCTCGAAGATCGTGAGCAGGTCGTTGGGCAGGTCGATGTCGCTCTTGTCGATCTCGTCGATCAGCAGCGCCCGGGGTCGCTCCCATGGCAGCAGCGCGGTGCCGAGCGGGCCGAGCCGGATGTAGTTGCCGATGTCGTCGGCGTCGGCGGCCTCGCGCCCGGCCGCGTACAGCCGCGTCAGCGGGTCGTACTGGTACAGGCCGTCGCGCAGCGTCACGCGGCTGGTGATCGGCCAGTGCAGCACCGGCCCGAGGCCCAGCTCGTGCGCGACCGCGTGGGCCAGCGTGGACTTGCCGGTGCCGGGCGGTCCGGTGACCAGCAGCGGCCGCCGCAGGTACAGGGCCGCGTTGACCTGCTGGACGGCGTCGTCGGAGGGCCGGTAGGTGACGGCCTGGTGCCGGGTGTCGGCGTCGCCGCCCTCGGGGACGGGCCGCGCCGGGCCGCCGGTGAAGGTCCGCCACGGCGGCGGGTCGGGCAGCCGCTCGATGCCGTCGTGGCGCTCGCGGCTCCCGGTGTACAAAAGCCAGTCGGTCACCGGTCACTCCTCAGCTGGGCATGTGGAACGGGGGGTCGGGCAACCGGGACGGATCGTCCCACAGCAGGGTCAGGTCGTGACCGCAGTGCGGGCGGTCCCGGGCCTTCAGGGCCGCCATGCGCAGCTCGAACACGACCTCGGGCAGCGCGTGCGGATGGGCGGCGCCGACCCGGGCGACCAGCTCCTCACGCAGCTCGCGGCGGGTGCAGGCGGTGTGGTCCTCGTCGTCGCACGGCTTGCGCGGCCACAACATCACCGGGATGCCCGAGGCCAGCGCGGCGGTCAGGTGCGGGAGGCCGGGCCTGGCCGCGTACACCAGCGCGCCCAGCCCGTACTCGGCCTCCAGCGTCAGCTCGAAGTCGCGGCGCTGCGGCGGGCGGCAGTCCACCGGGTGCACCTGGCGGTGCGGGGCGCACAGCGACCGCCAGCGGCGCTGGGTCTGCTCGTACGGGATGGGCTGCGGCGACAGGCGGTCCACGTCGCGCACCACCACCGGGTAGCGGCGCATCCGCAGCCCTGCGGCACGGTCGAGGTGCCAATCCTCGAACGGCTTGCCCAGCCAGTTCCTCGGCACCGCGAACTCGATGATCCACTTGCGGCCCAGCACGGCGCGGCTGGCCGCCACCACCGCGTCCTCGACCGCCCGCCGGACCGCCGCCTCGCCCTCGGCCGCGTCCACGGTGACCGGGGCGGGGCCGGGGCCGCGCGCTCCGTCGATCCAGGTGTAGGCGCTGACCTGGTAGGCGTAGGTGTCGCGGTCCACCCGCACGATCACCGAGGCGGGCTCGGCCCCGGCGGGCTCGGCGACGGCCTCGGGCAGGTGCCGCCGCGCCCATCCGGCCAGGTCGGGGAGGGCCCGGACCAGGTCCCGCAGGTGGGCGGTGAGCCGGTCGGCCGGGTAGCCCTCGGCGATGGTGCGGACCGCGTCCCAGGCCGACGCGAACGGCCGGGGCGGCCGCCGGCCCAGGGCGCGTTCGACGGCGGCGCCGTCGGCGGGACGGCCGTCCAGCAGCGCGCGCAGCTCGCGGCGGGCGGGCGCGGTCAGCCAGGTCAGCGGCAGGTGGTCGTCCAGCTCCTCCCAGTACCGGCGCAGGGTGGAGACCGGCAGCATCCGGCCGCCGGCGCCGCGCCGCGTCCCGTCGCCGGCGTCGCCCAGCTCCGCGTCGGTGACCATGCCGAACACCAGGCCGGTGCGGGCGTCGTAGACCGCGCCGCCGCTGAAGCCGCGCTCCAGCCAGTGGCCGGGCGCGGCGTTGAGCTGCCACCATTCGCCGCGCTGCCGCATGTCGGGGCCGGTGGTGACGTCGGCGAACCGGTCGGCGCCGTCGGCGCGCTGCGGGAAGCCGTGCGCGCGCAGCACGCCCGCGCCGGGCCGCCCGTACGGCTCGTCGGACCAGGCCAGCTCGGCGGGCCGCAGCCCGGGGTCCTCGGCCAGCTCCAGCACGACCATGTCGCCGAAGTCGCCGCGCCGCTCCCAGCCGCTGGGCCGGTGCACCGCCTTGACCGGGAACGAGCCCGGCAGCCCCGAGAACCCCACGTGCGGCTCCGGCAGCCGGAGCAGGGAATGGGCGCAGGTCAGCACCTTGGTCGGGGTGACCAGGAACGCCGCCGACTCGATCCGCCCCTCGGCCGTGCCGACCCAGGCCCTCCACTCCCAACGGCCCACGGCGCGATCAGTTCTCCCCGCCGCCCGCCGGACCGCCGCCGTCCGGAGCGCCCCCGCCCTCGACCTCCTCGACCTGCTGCGCGCCCGCCGCGCCCCAGGTGAGCTTGACCTTCATCTGCCCCTCGACGGAGGTCTTGGCGATCACGGCCCCGGCGGCGGCGTTCAGTTTGAGGCTGAACTCCAGCTCGATCTGGTCGGGCCGGTCCGCCCCGCCGGCCAGCCCGCGCAGGGTGGCCCGGGAGGCGGTCCGCACGGTGCGCATGGCGTCCTCGAAGCGGATCTTGGCCTCGTCCATCAGGTCGTCGAACCGCGACACCGACTCGTAGCCGGGGTAGTCGTCGGCGACCTCCACGATGACCGGTCCGTCCTCGGTCTCCCAGCGCACCAGCCTGCTCATCGAGATCCCCTCGTCCGCGTACGGCAAATCTAGCAAGATCACCTATAGCGGGCGGCGGGCCCGCGCGGCTGACCGGCAGCGGTCAAACGCCGGACGGCCGCCGCCCGGCGCCTGAGCGCCGGACGGCGGCCGTCCGTCCCGTTCACCGGGCCGCGGTCGCCCCGGTCCTGATCAACCGGTGGCCACGGCCGCCTGTGCGGGCCGGGGCAGCAGCCGGTGCGCCCACACGGGCAGCCAGCCGGGCCGCTCCGGGCGCGTCCGCGCCAGCACGTACGTCGCCGCGACGGCCGCCGCCGCGCAGACCGCGCCGGCCAGCAGCAGGGCCATGCGCGGACCCAGGGTGTCGCACAGCGCGCCGAGTGCGGGACCGCCCGCCGCGCCCGCGGCGGCGCCCACCATGCCCTGCGCGGCGATGATGCGGCCGCGCAGGTGGCCGGGGGAGTCGAGTTGGGCGCGGGTGCTGACGACGGTGTCGATCACCACGGCGCCGGCCGCGACCGGGACGAGCACCGCCGCGAACGCGATCAGGCCGGGGGTCATCCCGCTGATCATCTGGCCGACCGAGCAGACCAGGCCCAGGCCGAGCAGCAGCGCCAGCGACAGGTGGGTGCGCGCGGCCGCGTACACGCCGCCGATCACCGTGCCGATCGCGAACGCCACCGACAGGAACCCGTAGCCGGCCGCGCCGGCGTGCAGCGGGCCCTCGCTCATGGCCGCCATCGTCACCTGGTAGTTGCGGCCGAGGCTGCCCAGCACGAACGCCAGGGCGAAGGTGACCAGCAGCCACGGGGTGCGCAGCACGTAGCGCAGGCCGTCGGCGATGCCGCGCTCGCTCTCGGCGGCCCTGGGCACCGGGTGCATCTCGGCGCCCCGCATCATCAGGATCGCGATGATCACCGCGCCGAAGCTGAGCGCGTTGCCCGCGAACACCCCGGGCACGCCGACCAGCGGGATCAGCGCGCCCGCCAGGCTCATGCCGAGGATGCGCCCGCCCGAGTTGAACAGCGAGCCGAGGGCGAGGGCGTTGGACAGGTCGTCGGGACCGACGACCTCGGCGCCGAAGCGGCCGAGGGCCGGGCCCGTGACCGCCGCCACCAGGCCGGACGCCAGCGAGATCGCGTACAGCGGCGCCGTGCTCTGCGGGTCGCCGAGCGCTATCAGCGTCAGCAGGACCGCCAGCACCGCCTGCAGGACCTGGGCTCCCAGCACGAGCGGACGCACCGGGAGCCGGTCGGCCACGGCCCCGGCCCAGGGGCCGAGCAGGACGGCGGGCAGCGCGTTCAGCACCAGGCCGAACCCGACGCTGGTCGCCGAGTGGGTGATGGACAGGATGAGCCAGTTCAGACCGAGGACCTGCATCCAGGTTCCGGTGATCGACACCAGGTCCGACAGGGCCCACAGACGGTAGTTGTGATGGCGCAGCGAGCGCAGCATCACTGGGACAGCCACGGTAATTTACTCCTCGTTGGGGCTTACGAGAGAGTTTTAACGCGGTGCCTTGGGGTAACGATTCCGGTCAAGCTGTTTTATGAAGCGGATCACAAGGGGATCGGAACCGGGCCGGATGCCCGATCGCCTGCCTCGTGGGGGATCGGAGAACCGCGGCCGCGCGAGGTAGATCTTCGGCGGGATCGATTCGTGAGCCCGGATCGCCCGCTCGGCGTGAACGGCACCGGCTCCTCGATCAGATCCGGCACCGCGTGCAGCGGGCTCCAGCCGGGGTCGGACTCGGCGCGGAGGTGCGCCGGCCGGAGGCCGAGCACGACCTGCTCGCCGATGTAGCGATCAAGGCCGTATCTGCGCATCGGCTGGCCTCTGGAGCGCCGGCCCCACCGTGATCATCATGTTCGGGGCGGCCGGCGTGCTCACGGCGACCCCGATGGTGATCGTCTTCGCGTTCGGGCGGCGGTCATGGGCGACAAGGCTGAGCTGATCGAAGCCCCAGCCCAGGAGGCCGGCCCCCGGCCGCCGCCTGGCGAGTGCCGCATCGCTTCGCGATCTGGCGCGCCTTCACTCCGCCAGGCCGTTCAGGCACTCGCGCGGCGGCCGAGGCTCGGGAACGGCGGCTTACCCGCCTTCTAGGCGGCGACCTCGGTCAGCAGGCGGTCCCAGTCGTCCAGGAAGCGCTGGAGCCCGTACCGCTGCAGCGCGGCCTTCCGGGCGGCCCGGCCCGCCTCCTGCGCGCGGTCGGGATCGGCGATCAGGTCCGCCAGCGCCCGCTTGAGCACCGCCACGTCGGTGGAGATCACGCCGGCCTCGGGCGGCACCGCCTCCCACGCCTCGGTCGTGCCGAGCACGACCACCGGCATGGCCAGGTGCATCGCCTCCAGCAGCGATGTCCCCAGCGAGGTCCAGCGGCTCGGGTGCAGGTACGCCCGGCGCTTGGCCAGCTCGTCGTGCATCCGCGACTGCGGCAGGTCGGTGCCGGTCAGCCGGTCGCCGGACAGCCCCAGGTACTTGGTGAGGCCGTCGGCGCGCATCCCGAACACGTCCAGCGGCGCGGCCTCGGCGAACTCCGGCAGCAGGTCGGTGCCGGTGACGCGGCCGCGCCGGATCGGCTCGTTCACGACCACGGCGGCGCGCGGGACCTCGCCGGTGCAGCGCGGGCCGGGGTCCACGACGCCGTGCTCGACGACCACGGCGCGGGCGCGTCCGTTGTCCCACATCAGGCGGTTGAAGTGGGTGACGTGGGCGATCGTCACGCCGGGCTCGTCGGCCATCGGGTGCCGGGTGTCGGGCACGTTCCCCTTGGGGGTGTCGTGCTCGACGTAGATCATCGGCACGTCCCGGCCGAGCCAGTCGCGCGCGAGGAAACGCTCGTGCGGGCGCTGGAGGACCACCACGTCCACGTCCTCGTGGCGCAGCTCGGCGGCCGGGACCTGACGGGCCGTCGCCGACCAGTCGTAGCCGCCGAAGCCCAGGCCGTCGTCGTCGCGCAGGGGCGTGGTCGGCAGGAGGTAGGAGTGCCTCCCCTGGACGAAGGAGGCGGTCCAGGAGCCGTGCACGTGCCACAACAGAACGTTCATATCCGTTACGTACCGTCATCGTTGCAGGTCAAACGGTTTGACGGTGATCTCCGCTCGAACGGCGGCCGGTTCCGGCACGCGCCGGAGCCGCGCGGCGGCGGGCCGCGTCCCTAGGATGTGCCGATCTCCGAGGCGACGGGGGCACGCGGATGAGCGACTCCTTCCAGGATCTGGACGGGCACGACGCCTACGAGATCCTCGGCGTGCCCGAGGGCGCCGACGACAGGGAGGTCCGGCGGGCGTTCGCGCGCGAGGTCCGGGCCGTGCACCCCGACGCCGTTCAGGACCCCGGCGCGCACCCGCGCGCCGCCGAACGGCTCCGGCTGCTGAAGGCGGCCCGGACCGCGCTGCTCGACCAGCGCGCCGAATACGACCGGCACCGCGCGCCTGAACCCGCCCCCACCAGCACGTTCCGGCCGAACCGGGGCGGCATGATCTTGCTGGTGGTGCTGCTGGGCTACCTGTTCGCGCTGGCCGCGTGCGTCTCGGTCCTGGCCGACGACGGCGGGGACGCGCCCGAGGAGGATCTGGTGCCGCACGGCTACGCCGGGACCTGGCAGGGCGAGATGACCTACCGGGACGGCCGAACCGCCACGCGTATGCGCCTCACCATCCAGTCGGACGGCGGGACCGGCCGGGCGTCGTACGAGAGCGCGGTGTGCACCAGCACCTTGACGCCCGCCGAACGGATGGACGAGCGCGTCACCTTCGACGAGCGCATCAACAAGCCCGAGAACGGCTGCGCGGACTCGACCGTCCACATCTACCTCAAGGACGACGAGCTGAGCCTGACCTACCACGACAGGAAGACCGGCAGGCCCGTCGCCGAAGCCACCCTCCGCAAAGCCCTTTAGGAGCGCACGCCCTCCGAGCGCGCCGCCTCCGCGATGCCCATCCCCGCCAGCTCGTCGGCGCGCTCGTTGCCGGGATCGCCCGCGTGCCCCTTCACCCAGAACCACTCGACCCGGTGCCGCCTGGCGGCCTCGTCCAGCCGCCGCCACAGGTCGGCGTTCTTCACCGGCTTCTTGTCGGCGGTCTTCCAGCCGTTGCGCTTCCAGGAGCGCATCCACTGCGTGATGCCCTGCCGCACGTAGGTGCTGTCGGTGTGCACCTGGACGACCGAGGGCCGCGTGAGGTGCTCCAGCGCCCGGATCGCCGCCGTCAGCTCCATCCGGTTGTTGGTGGTGTCGGCCTCGCCCCCGTACAGCTCCTTGACGTGCTCGCCGTAGCGCAGCACCGCGCCCCAGCCGCCCGCGCCGGGATTGGGGCTGCACCCGCCGTCGGTGTGCACCACGACGGGGGCGCCCGACACCGGGACGGCCGGACCGCTCGGCCCGTCGATCTCGAACAGCTCTCCCACGCACGCTCCTGAACTCGCCCGACGCTGTGACCTCCCCAGTGTGCCGGGAGATCACCGCACGGCCGCCGGCCTGTCCGAAAGGTGTCTTGTGTCAGGAGGGACCGTTCGCGACGATGGGCCTCAGCCGGATTCCCGACCTCCCGAGGGTGCGATGGCCGACGTCAGCTCACGCCTGCGCCTGCGCCCGCGACGCCGCGGCCTGCACACCGTCGTCCCGACCCTGCTGGCCGGCCCGCTGCTCCTGCTGATCGGCTGGACGCAGCCGTCGGCGACCGCGTGCATGGTGGGCTGCGGGATGTCGTTCTACGCGCTGCGCAGCCTGCTGATACTGCAACGGGGCTACACGGAGGCGTGGCCGGACGGCCTGGTGAACCAGCTGGCGGGCCACCAGGCCGAGGCGGTGTGGGAACGTGCGTCGCGGCTGATCGTCGTGCGGACGCTGTTCGGGCGCTACGTGCAGCTGGAGGGCCACGACGGCGAACGCATCAGCCTGGCGGCCCCGCGGAACGGCCTGCTCGTCCGCACGCCGGACTTCGACGCGGCCCTGTCCGCGCTGAGCCGGATGCCGGGCGGTCGCAGGGCCGACGTGCCGATCGAGACGGAGACGGCGCTTCCGGCGGTGGTGGTGCAGAGCGTGCTGGTGGTGGGCTTCCTGAGCGCGGTGGTGGTGGCCGTACTGACCTAGCCGAGCCGCCGCCCGGCCTCCCGGGCGCGCTCGGCGGCGTCGGGCGGGGGCCGCAGGGTGACGCCGGCGTCGGTGAGGATGCTGAGGTCGAGTGTCCAGGGGACCTGGGAGCGCAGGCTCCAGACCTCGAAGGCGACGTCGATGTGCTCGTCGGCCTCGGCCTGGGACATGCCGGTGACGTGCCGGAGGTGGGCGACGGCTTGGGCGCTCTTGCCGGTGAGCTGGGCGTGCCCCATGTGGGTGACGGTGTGGCAGTCGGTGCAGAGGCAGACGAGCCGCTTGAGGGACTGGACTTGGCGCTGGTGGTCGTAGTGCCAGCGCTCGTGGGCTTCGAGCCAGCGCCGCGCGTCGCGGTCCTCGCCCTGCCCGCAGATCTCGCACCGCCGCCCGGCCCGCTTGGTGATCATCCTGCGCAGCCGCTCCCAGTCCCGTTCGTCGACGCAGGTGCGGACGTTGGTGAACCAGCAGGTGGAGGGCACGAGATCGACGAAGAGCCCGTCCCCGAAGCCGCGATCCTCACCGGGCAGGAGATCAGGGACGTCGGGGAGGGGCATCCAGGGCTGGAGGGCGTCCATCCCGGCCCGGGGCGCGTACCAGCGCCGGGCTTTGGGATCCCAGCGGGCGCCGTGGGCTTTGGCCTGGTCCTTCTGGGAGAAGGGGACATCGAGCCAGAGACGCTGGGATGCCATGCGGTGGTGCCCTCCTCGCTCGCGGCTGAGACTCCCATGATGCCGTCAACTGGAAGGCGCTGTGCACACATTTCAGATCACTTGAGCACAGTTATCACGGGCAGAGTTCCCTCGGCTTGTGCCCCGACTGAGGTAGGAGAGACCGGCTGGACTCGACCGTTTACCGTGGCTCGAACTGACGAGAAACCAACGGGGTGATTGGGAGACACCTGATATTTTCCCGGCCTGATGGAACCGTCTGCAGGGATTGTGAACTCCTGGACGAGGGTGTAGGTAGTCGACCATGCGCAGACCGAATGGTCGTACCGCTTACCTGTCTTGAGTTTCCGCTGCTTGGCCGTCACCTTGATGGGGGTGCCGACGGGAAGCCTCTTGGAGGCATTGGAGGAACGATACAGCCAGACTTTGCTCGTTTGACTTTCCTCGAAATTCTTTCCGTCGCCGACCGTGACGCTGTAGCTTTGGTGGAAGGCATCGCCTTTGTCTGAGTTTGGAGCGTGGCAGCGAAATTTGCCCGGCCCTCGATAATCAAGCCCCCAAGGAGCCCTGAGAAGCCAGTCGTGCGTCATCTCCAGTTTGGTGCCGAATATAACGATCGCTGGCGTCAGCTTGATTTTTATTTCCATTAGCGGACTGGCGTCATGTGCGCCTTCGGGCACCGTGGCGTTGGCGAGTACCACACCAGGTCGCGTAAAATAGGCACGGTAATTGCCCGACGTGGTGCCGCCCACGGCGGGTGTTGTGGGCCACAGCAGTACTCCGGCGACGACCACCGCCGCACTTCCCCCACCGATCACGGTGGCGCCCTTCGCGCCACCCACTTTGGCCAACACGCCTTTACCCGTGGCCGCAGCGGCCTGACCACCCTGGAACGCAGCCGTTCCTTGGCCGGCGAGGGCGGAACCGACACCGGCGCCTGCGGTAGAGCCGCCAGGTGCGAGGACGGCTGTGCCTAGCACGGCGACCGGGATGGCGATACCAAGCAGCGCGGCGAATCCGCTCACCGCAATGAGACCGCGATGTTCCCAATCGGAACCGTATTCTTTGGCAGCGACCGATTCCAGTTCGCTGATAAATTGGACGGCGCTGCCGATTCGCTCAGTGGGATTCTTGGCGAGCCCGCGCGCTGCCAGCGGGCGAAGGGCTTCGGGAACGTGGTGAAGTGGTAGAGGAGAACGCATGTGCTGCTCTTGGAGCGTGTCCACGGTTCCCACGTAGGGCTTGGCCCCAGTGACGCACTCGACGAACACGCAAGTAACGGCGTAAAGGTCGGTCGCTGAGGTGGCGGGGTGGCCGGCCCATTGCTCGGGAGCCATGTATGACGGAGTACCTGCGCTGCCGCTTTGGCCGAAGAGGACGGCGACGCCAAAGTCGATCAGCTTGCTCCGCCCATCGCTCTGGACCAGAACATTTGCGGGCTTGTAGTCACGATGAACGACGCCGGCTGCATGCGCGGCCGCCAGTCCTAGTAGAGACCCTTTGAGGACCGTGAGCGCAGCCTCGGGAGAGAAAGGCTTCCGGTACTTGTCCAGTACCTGGCGGAGTGAATGACCGGGAACCGCCTCCATCAGGATGGCCGGACCCGTTGGAAAATCGATGTAATCGAGAAGGCGGGCGATATGCGGGTTGTCCACCCGCTTCAGCAGCTCTGCTTCGGTGCGGAACGTGGTCAGGGAACGAGTGTCGCCGAGCAGTTCTGGTGCAAGGTGCTTAATGGCGACAACCTGACCGGTGCCTTCGTGTCGTGCGAGTACGACTCGCCCCTGGCTTCCGGTTCCCAGCACCTTGATTTCTGTGTAGCCGGGAACGTGCTGAACCCCACCGCTCATCCGATCTTTTGGAGTTGCTTGGTCAGTAGATCCAATGAGCGTTTGTAGCTGGGGTCGCCAGAGTCCTTCGGTCCAGTGCGCTCAGAGTACAGGGTCGTCACCAGGACGTTCCCGCGGACAGCGTAGTCGTAAGAGAAGTAGTAGACGTTGTCCTTCGTCTGTGACGGAGGCTCCACATGCTTTTCATACCCGCGCAGATGGGACCAGCCGTCCAGTGTCCCCTCGCTGGTCCTCCACGTGTCATCGTGAGCGAAAAGAGTGAAGTTCTTCCGTATGCGCTTAGGGGCTACATGCTGCTTCTTGGGGCATGAGCGCGCCTTTTTTGTGAGTGTAGCGAAGGCGGTTGAAGCTGATGGTGCTTCATCGTAGTGCGCGATCAGTTGGAGATAGTTCACTCCGCCCTTTTTTTGTATTGAATTAGTGAACTGTCGAGCGGCTGTTTTTGGTGAACCGGGAAGTTTCGCTCCAGTGAGCGAACACATGGGTGCTTGGCGGTCCTTGAGAAAATCGCTGACCGTTGGAATCTGTTTTACTTTAGGGCCGATATCCTTGGGGGTGATGAGACTTTGTCGGACGTGCTCCGCTGTAAAGCTGGGCGCGGGAGTGGCGGTGGGGGTCGTTGAAGGCGAGGGAGGAGGGGTCGGGGATGTCTTTTTGTCTTCCTTGCCCCCTCCGCAACTGCTGAGCGCGATGGTGATGATAAAGAAAGCGACCGATGCTTTTGGGGAAGCGAGGCGACGGCAATTGGTCATTGGCCGGTTTTGGTCTGGATCTCGGTTACGGTCAGCGGAGTGGGCACGGAGGTCATCTCCAAGTCGCTGAGCGCGCCGCCGGCTGCGTCGCACTCGGCTCCTGTGCAGGTCCAGTTGACGCTCCAGACGATGGTGGCCGTGATGCGGTACGCGCCGCCTGGCTGTTTGGCCGACGAACGCTGATAGGTGTACCCGCAGGAGGTGCTGCCCTTGCTCCCTGCCTCGTTGCAAGTCAGGGTGGTCTCGCCAAGACGCCACACGACCGCCTTTGGAGTGGCGGTCGCCTGTACCGTCTGCGCGCCCACGGTGATCGGTTCAGTTGCCACCGTGGTGAAGCCGTCGACCCAAAGGGCGGTTCGGATTCGTACATAGGTCTTGCCGCTTGGAGCCGTGTGCACTGTCGGCACCGGGAGTTGGGCGGTCGATCGTGCTGACTCCGCCAAATCGAGGGTCGCGGGGGGAGCCGGAGCCTCGCCTGCATTGCCGCCGTCCTGGGCTCCACCGCCAAGTCCCTGCTCATCGGTGGGAACAGTCGGGATTTCCCCATTTCCTCCACCGCCACCACCGCCTCCGCCGGCGTTCCCGCCCCCACCGCCGCCGCGGGATCCTCCTCCCCCCTCCAGACCGCAGTCCAGAGAGCCGTCGCCGCAAGGGGCCGCATTGACCGGGGTGGCGGAGAGAAGGACGATTCCCAGGATGGCGGCCATGGGCGTGGTGATTAGCAGCGAACGACGCCCACGTGCCGATAGGCCTATTCTGCGTACCGCTGAGGAAGAGGCCGCTTCTTGGGAAGCGGGACCGACTGGCAGTTCAGCACTGCGCGGCATGTGTGTGCTCAGCATTTCTTGTCCCGGATACTGTCGGAAACCTTCCAGGTGCCGGAGTCGTAACGCATGGCAGTGCGATAGATGAAAGCGCCCCCGGGGCCGCCGCCGATACGCTTGCCGGTCTTGGTGGAGAAACGGTAGCTGCTCAGGGTCCGCAGGCAATCGACCACGAAGACGGTCAGCCCATCTTGGGCGCGTGCGTAGACCCTGGGGTTGACCACGAGGGTGAAGCGCCAGACTTCCCTCGCCGCCTTCACCTTCTCGACGTCCTTGGTGACGTTGGACAGCACCGGGTCTACGGCGACCGCAGCCAGCTCTGTAGCGTCATTTCGCTCGTAGACCCGTTTGTAGACTTTCTGGAACTCGCGGTAGCGGTCCAGGACGTTCTGGTTGACCTGCGGTGTCGGCAGTGCTGACGGGTGGGCCGCGCCCGTGGGGGGAGCAGTGCCGCCGCTCTGGGCGGGCGGCGCGGTGTTGAACGTTCCGCTCGGCTTGAGAGCGCCGCTCGACGGTTTCTCCTGGCCGCAGGCCGTCACAGTGCCGCCGAGCAAAGCCGTTGTGAGCAGGCATGATGCTGTACGGAACAGGCGGGGTCTCGGGATCTTCCCGGTCGGCGCAACGGCGTGGCGGAGCCCCGGGGGAGTGCAACGTACCGACCGGGCTCGCATCGCTATCCCTGACTTGTTCAGCCGACAACGGGGCGGAGTACGCGCGAAAGCTTACAGAGGTGCATGTGGCGAGAAAAGGGATTCGTTGCCGAAAGGTCTGACCGTGCACGTCGCGTCTGGTGCATCTGGTTTTCGCCGGTACGGGCTCCGATGACGGGTCACTGCCTGTTGGGTGCTGTGTACGTGATGACGGCCCGACTACCAGGGGAATCGCTGTGTTCAGCAGGTCGTGGTGGCCGGGGCGGTAGCCGTTCGGTGCCATGCCTTGGGCCAGTGGCATCGAGGTGGAGGCTCCGCGTGGACGGCGGGGCCATACTTTGGTTGCTGTGCGTCGGTCCCTGGACAGGTAGAGCGTGCCGTTCAGGCGGAGTCGGTCGCGGCCAGGGGGTGTCCTGGAAGGTGCGTACTGTGGCGTAGGGCGGGCGGCGTTCCTCTAGGAGGTATTTAGGGAATCCGCCAGGTGCTCCAGATGATTGTTGTCCAGCCATGCTGGACCGTCACTTGAAGAGCAGCTCTCGGAAGCCTTCTTCCGGCCACGGGTGTCCACCGTCCCGCCGGTCGCCTCCGTGACCAGCTTGAACGGCACCTCGAAGTGGTGGTCCACGTCCTTGTCGATGAGGCCGGGCAGGGTGGCGGGCGGTGTTCCCTGGGAGCTGATCTGCGGGTCCTCGCCGGAGTCGCTGACCACTCGCCACACGCGCCGGCCGTCGTCGTAGAGCTCCGCGTGCGCCTACATCACGTGCTCCTCCATGAACGCCGCCAGGAGCGTGGTGCCTTTGCTGAGCGCTGACAGTCGTTCTGGGGAGTGCCAGAGCTCGTTGGCCGAGTCGGGATCACGGTCCAGCCGTTCTCGGCAGGAGAGAGGGCCGTGGGGGCGGCGGAGAGGTAGGGCTCCTTGACCGTGTCTCCGAGCGTGGCGCCGAGGCGGGTGAGGATCTCCTCCTGGGACAGGTCTTTGACGGCGACGTAACCGGTGGCGAATCCCATGGGGCCCTCTTGTAGTGGGAGAGGGCGGAGCCGTAAAGGCGGTTCAGTCCGGTGAGTGCAGTGTGTACACCAGTGTCTTGCCGTCATCGGAGTGGCGGGCCATCCCCAGCTTCACCATCACGCGCTCGGACGCCGCGTTCGCCGGGTCGCAGCGCGCCACCACCAGCGACGTCCGCACCCGCTGGAACGCCTCCTCCAGCAGCGCCCGCGCCGCCTCGGTGGCCACGCCCCGGCCCCACGCGTGCGGCTCGGTCCACCAGCCGACCTCCAAGGCCGCGTCCTCGACGCCCGGCAGCGTGTCGTGCAGCCACGTCAGCGACGACAGGCCCAGGAAGCGGCCCGTGCTCCGGTCCAGGACCGCGCGCCAGCCGAAGCCGTGCCGGACCCAATGTGTCAGGGCTTCGGAGTGCCGCAGCGCGGCATGGTCGGGCGGCCACGGGCGCTGGCCCACGTAGCGCATGACCCGTTCGTCGGACGACATGCGCGCGAGGTCGGCGCCGTACCGGTACTGCCAGGCCGGGAGCAGCAGCCGCGGCGTGGTGAGGCAGGACACGCCGTCCACGCCCCCGACCCTAGCGGGCGTCAACCGACCTTCCGGAGGAATGCGTCAAGGGACGCCTCGTAGGCGCTCGCGTCGACGTTCCAGGCGTCGGTGTGGTCGGAGTGCGCCGAAATGTGGGTGACCAGTCCGGCCGGGGCCTTGCGGGCGAACTCGTAGGACGGGCGGTTGTCCACCATCTCGTCCTCGTCGGTGGTGAACATCAGCACCGGCGTCTTCAGCGTGGAGGCGTAGCGCCGCTGGTCGAACTGGCCGAGGTCGATGCCGTAGCGCCGCTGCAGGACGAGCTTGGCGACGGCGGTCAGCGGGGCCGGCAGGCCGCGTTCGGCGCCCTGCTTGTCCAGGGTCGCGCCCCAGTCCATGACGGGGGAGTCCAGCACCACGCCGCGGATCGGCGCGGGGTCGTGGCGCAGCGTCCGCATCACCATCGCGCCGCCCATCGACCAGCCGTACAGGACGATCCCGGTCGCGCCCTGACCGCGCGCGTAGGCGATCGCGTTGCGCACCTCGTCCCACTCGGTCTGGCCCATCAGGTTGCGGCCGCCCGGCGCGGCGGGCGCGCCCACGTCGTTGCGGTAGGCGATCGACAGCATCGGCATGCCGGTGCGCTGGACGGCCTTCATCGCGCGGAAGGTCTCGGCGCGGTCGGCGTTGCGGCCGTGCACGGCGATCACCCAGGTGCGGCGGGGCGTGGTCCCGGGCAGCAGCCAGGCGGGCATCGGGCCGAGCTTGGACGGGTAGGTGACGTCGCGGTAGTCCAGCCCGAGCGCGGTCTTCGGGTCGCCGCCGTAGACCCAGTGGTCGATCGCGGCGCGCAGGCCCTTGGCCAGGGTGCCCTGCGGGACCGACTCGACCCTGCGGACCACCGTCCTCGCGTCGCCGCCGACGACCTGCCCCATGATCGCGCGGCCGTCGCGCCAGACCAGGCCCCACAGGCCCGGCCGGGCGGTGCCCGGTTCGCGCGGCAGCGTCACGGTGCCGGGCGCGGTGGCGAGGACGGTCAGCCGGTACTCGCGGCCGTGCTCCACCTCGGTCGCGACGCCGGAGAAGTACCAGCCGATCCCGGCCGCGGCCGCCCCGGCCAGGAGCGCGAGCGCCACGACGGCGGCGACGAGCGCGCGCAGGAGCCGCCTCTTGCGGCGGCGCGGCGGGCTGGCGGGAACGCTGGGCGCGTCGGTTTCGGTGGCCACGACATACGACGTTATGCGAGGGCGGGCCGCCCCGGGTAACCGGTCGCCTACCTCAGGGCGTCGCGGGCGTCCATGAGGGCGAAGCCCAGCAGGTTCTCGCCGCGCCAGCGGGACGGCGTCAGCGCCTCGGGCCGGTCCTCGGCCAGCCCGATGCCCCAGATCGCGTCCAGCGGGCTGGCCTCGACCAGGATCTTGTCGCCGGTCGACAGCAGGTACCCGCGCAGCTCGTCGGACTGGCCGAACTTCGCGACGCTGCCGCGCACCACGATGTCGTAGCGGTGCTCGGCCCAGGTCGGCTCGTCGAAGCCCCGCACCTGCCGGCCCAGCGCCTTGGCCTTGCCGGGGGAGTCGGCGGCCAGGACCTGGGCGAGGTTCGCCTCGTCGCCGAACAGCCGGGCCTTCTCGGCCATCATGTAGTGCTCGGCCGTCGGGTACCGGACGCCGTCGAGGAGGAACGGGGACGGCCACCACTGGCTCAGGCGGCCCTTGCGCCGCTTGCCGCCCCAGAACAGCACGAACTCCGGCAGCTCCCGCCGCTCCTCCAGCTCGATCAGGTCCGTTACGCGCATGGTCCGAGCGTGCCGGACCGCGCGGCGGACGCCAAGCCCTTTTCCGCCGCCCCTTGATCGCCCGGTGTGGGCGGATAACCTGCGGATCGTCGGGTCGGCGGACTTCAGGGGGACCTGGATGGCGGGGCAGAACGAGCGCATCACCGGACTGGAGCGGCAGATCGTGGACCTGGTGCGGGCCCTGGCCCCGCCCGGGTGGCGGCGCGCCGACCTGTCCTGCCGCGCGACCGTCGCGGTGCACGAGGTCGCGCTGACGGTGCTGACCGGCGACGGCGCGGTCGCCACGGCCGAGAGCCCGCCGCCGGAGCTGACCGACCTGCTGGTCGAGCTGCGCCGCGCGCACTACCTGTCGGAGCAGGGCACCTGGTTCTCGATGGTCTTCCACGTGGAGCCGGGGACCGCGCGGCCCCTCTACAACTACGACTTCGACCCGGGGTGGGAGCCGCCGATCCCGCCCGAGTACTGGCGGCGCGACCAGATCGTGCTGCCGCGCGACGGCGGCAACCTGCCCGGCTGGCTGCGCGACCGCATGTCCGACCGCGAGCCGGAGTACCGGCTCGACCTCGCGCCGCTGACGCTCAACCCGGTCGAGCAGATGGAGATCCTGTCGGACCGGCTCAGCGTGCTGCTGGCCGCGCGGGCGCCCGCGCTGTGGGAGCGGGTGTCCGGGCACTACCAGGCGGCCGGGGGGCACGTGGAGTTCCCGCCGCTGGCGGTGCGGCTCGCCGACGGGCGGACGCGGACGTGGCCGGCGCCGCGCGCGGCCGCCGTGCTGCTGGACCGGCTGCGCGCCGGGACGCACGGGTTCCAGGGCTCGACGTGGTCGCGGATCGACTTCGAGGTCCTGTACGAGGACGGCGGCGTGCGGTGCCGCGCCGCGTTCACCCACGACGAGGAGCCCGACTGGGGCGAGCCGCCGTCCGCCGATGACGTGCGGCGGGAGCTGGAGCGGTTCCCGCGCGACCGGGTGCCGGAGTGGATGAGCCGGGTGCTGGGCGGCGTCCCGGAGGCCGCCGCGCCGGTGGCGGCGCCGCCCGGGGGCGTGCGGAAGGCGCGCGTGTTCGACCACCTCGGGCCGGACGGGGAGGGGCCGTCGGTGTCGCGGCCTGCCGTTCCGCAGGAAGAGGTCGAGCGGCTGGCGGCCTACCTGCGCGGCGCGCCGGTGGTGCTGGCGGCCCGCTCGTACGCGCCCGACCAGCTGGACCCGGCGCGCGGCGACCGGGTGCCGCTGACGTTCCACACCGACGGGACCTGGGTGTGGTCGGGGGCGGTCGGCTACTACCTGGAGGAGCACGGCCTGCCGCCGGAGCCCGACCTGGTCGGGCACATCCGGGCGGCCGGGTTCCGGGTGCCGGAGGTGGACGAGACGGCGATGGACGCCGCCAACGCGGCGGTCACCGGGCGTCCCGCGCCCGAGGCCCGGCCCGACGCGGCGGGACACTGGTTGGAGCGGCTGGACGAGCGACTGGAGGAACTCGGCGTGGACCCGGGCACCTACCGCATCAGGGAGACCGCAGAAGGGGCCTGGTGCCTGGTGTCGGAGGAGCGGCGCTGGTCGGTGTTCCGGCTGGAGGACGGCGAGCGGCGCCGCGAGAGCGTCTTCGACGAGGCGGGGCAGGCGGCGGCCCACCTGCTGGGCAGCGTGCTGCTGGCGCCGCGGGAGAGCCGTCGCGCGCCGGTGGTGCCGGCCCCGCCGGTGCCCGCGCCGCCCGTCCCGGCTCCTCCGGTCCCCGCACCTCCCGTGCCCGCTCCTCCGGTGCCGGCCCCGCCCGTGCCGACGCCGCCCGTGCCCGAGCCGCAGCCGGACGAGACCAGGCAGCAGTGGATGGGCGACGCGATCCAGACGCTGCCGGGGGAGCCGCCGCTGACGCTGTTCCGCGAGCGGCGGATGGTCGAGTTGCAGCCGGGCGCGATGGTCGACCGGTTCGGCGACGCGACCGGGAACCTGGTGTACGCGGCGCACACGCCGTTCGAGCAGCGCTCGCTGCCGCCGGACTGGGCGGGGCGTCCGTACCACCTGTACCGGCTTGAACGGCCGATGTGGGTGCTGGCGGGCGTCGCGGTGCCCTGGTTCGAGCAGCCGGGCGGCGGGGTGGCCTACGTGCTGCCTCGGTCGGTGAAGGAGCTGGTGGACGAGGGCGCCGTGGCGGAGGCGCACGGCTGAGAACGTGAACGCGCCCGCGATCGCCTGAGGGCGTTCGCGGGCGCGTTCGCGACCGTCAGAAACGGGGGTTGGCCGGAGGCGCCTGGCGGAGGCGCATCTCGCTGTAGTTCGGCAGCACGGCCGGGCAGCGCGCGCCCTGGGCCGGGAGGCGGCCCGTCAGCAGGTAGGCGTCCACCGCCTTGCGGGAGCACGGGCTCAGCGAGTACGCGCGGTGGCCGCCGCCGTTGTAGGTCAGCAGCCGGGAGCCCGGGATCTGGCGGTTCACGCCCACCGCCCACGGGTGCACCGTCGCCGGGTCGCCCATCCCGTTCACGATCAGGACCGGCGGCACGCCCTTGATGCGGTAGGGCCGCTGCGGGTCGCCGGCCTTGCGGCCCAGGCACGAGGTGATCGGCTCCCAGCCCAGCGGGCTGATGCGGATGTGCGGGGCCGCCTTGCGGGCCTCCCGCTTGACCGCCGCCATCGCCTTGCCGTCGCGGATCGGGAACGCCCAGTCGCTGCACATGATGCCCGCGAACAGGCCGTCCGGCGTCGGGTCGGCCGCCGCGCCCTTCAGGGTCTTGGCCTTCTGGCGGCCCAGCTCGCGCAGCTCCTCGCTGAGCTGCGCCCACGAGATCGGGTCGTACAGCGACACCCGCACCATCTGCGCCAGGCCCGGCACGCGCAGCGGCGTCTTGGGCGAGCCGATCTCGTGCAGGGTGCCGCGCTCGGCGCGCAGCATGAGCGAGTCCAGGACCTTGACGGGGTCCTTGCCGCGCAGCGCGCAGTACCTGGAGGTGGGGCACCACTTCGCGAACTGCTTGTAGGCGGTCTCCAAGCCGCGCGTCTCGTCGACCAGGAAGCGGGCCGCGCCCGCCGCGCTGTGGTCCATGGTGCTATCCAGCGCCAGGCGCTGGACGCGGCCGGGGAACAGTTCGGCGTAGCGCTGGCCCAGCCAGGTGCCGTAGGAGACGCCGTAGTAGGACACCTTGCGCGCGCCCAGCGCGGCGCGGATCGCGTCCATGTCTCGCGCGACGCTGCCCGCGTCCAGGAAGTCGTACAGCGGGCCGGTCTTCTTGCGGCACGACTGGCGCAGCTTCACCTGGTAGGCGGTCAGCTTGTTCAGTTCAGCCTGGTTGCGCGGGTGGACCGACGGGCGCGGGCCGACCTTGGCGCACTTGACCGGGGTGCTGGCCCCGACGCCGCGCGGGTCGAACCCGACGATGTCGTAGCGCTGGCGGATCTGCTTGGACAGCTCGCCGCGGTCGAGCGCGAAGTCGACCCCGGAGCCGCCGGGGCCGCCGGGGTTGATGAACAGCGTGCCGAGGCGCTGCTCGGGCTGGGTGGCGCGGGCGCGCGCCACCGCGATCTTGATGGTGCCGCGCTTGGGGTGGGCCCAGTCGATCGGCACGGTCAGCTTGCCGCACTGGACGGTGCGGTCGTCGGGGCAGGCGCGCCAGGTGATCTTCTGCGCCGCGGCGGCGGTGGGGGCGGCCTGCGCCGGGCCCGAGCCGAGGATCGCGGCGGTCAGGGTGGCTGCGCCGAACAGGACTCCGGCCGTGCGGCCCTTACGAGTCACGAAAGGGGACTCCCTGTCTGCGGGGGGAACACGGGATCAGGGAGATCTTGGTGAAGCGAGGTCACGATTGGGTCATCTTCTAGGATGTTCGTTCACTCGACCCGGGAGGGCCAATGAACCGACGGCGGATCATTCTGCTGGCAGGCGCCGTTGCGGCGGCGGGCGCGGCGGTCGTGGGGTTCGCGAGCGCGGGCCAGGCCGGCCGCGGCGAACCCGCCGACCCGGTGGTGCACGAGGTGCCGGCCGAGGAGAGCCAGGGCGCCGCGGAGTACTGGACCGAGGAGCGGATGCGCGACGCCGAGCCCATGCCGATGCCCGAGGGGCCGGAGAACCCCTGACGAACGGGGAACGCCCCGCAGGCCCTGAGGTCTGCGGGGCGTTCGCGTCGCCGGTGTCGCGCGCCGGGGCCGGTACGGCCGGTCAGTACGCGATGGCGCGGTAGACGTTCACCGCGGCCGTGCCGTGGTACGGCGAGTTCATCTGCAGGGTGCGCAGGCTGTGGGTGCTGTTGACGCCCACGATCCGGCCGAGGCCGTTGCGCTGCATCCCGTAGATCCACGGGCCGCCGGACGCGCCGTTGCCCATGGAGCACCACATGCCGAGGCCGACGCTGCCGCCGCCGTAGTTGACGCCGAAGGTCTTGCCGGAGCAGTACCAGAGGCGGTTGCTGTTCATCGCCTTCTTCGACGGCAGGGCGCGGGCCGGGTACCCGAAGCTGTACATCGGGTAGGCGCGCTTCTTGTAGCCGAAGTTGTAGCCCTGGCTGCCGGTGTAGTACTGGATGCCCTTGCCGCGGTACGGCTTCACGGTGAAGCCCGCGATGTCGTAGCGCAGGTCGCCCTTCACGGTCCAGCCCTGCAGCGCGACCAGGCGGTCGGCGACCCAGGAGCCGTAGGACTTGCCGTCCTTGTAGTCCGGGCGGAACATCACGTACTTGGAGAACCCGGCCCGGCCGCCGCTGCCGGAGTGCAGGCAGTGCGCGGCGGTCCAGACGGTGCGCTTGTTCTTGGAGCTGATGACCGCCGCCGAGCAGGTGTACTGCCGGTTGCGGTTGTCGACGCCGAACAGCTTGCCGATGGTGCGCGCCGGGGGCTTGCCGTGGCGGGTCCACTGGCGCGCGGTCTTGACGGCCTGGGCCGAGTACCCGGCGCTCTGGGCCGAGAGCGCCTCGGGGGAGTCCTCGGGCAGCGTCGGGGCGCCGGAGGCGTGCTGCTCGGCGGCCATCGCCGACATCTGCGGGGCGGCGGCCGGGGCGGCGTTGACGTTCTTGGTCGTCAGCGGCTTGGCGGCCTTGATGCGCGCCGGGGTCCAGTACTTCTTGACCGCCGCGGGGTCCTGCCCGACCGACAGGACCTCCAGCCGGGCGTTGGGGTCGGTCGGGGCCTTGGCGCCGACCGGGGCGGCCTTCTTGGCCGGAGCGTCATCGGCGGTGGCCAGCACGGCCACGCCGGAAGCGGCCGCCACGGTGCCGAGGGCGGCGGCTCCCGCGATGAGGAGTCGGGGAGATGAAAGACGCAACGGGGTGCTGCCTTCCGTGAAGGGGGGAGCATTCCGGACAGATGGAAGCGCACAGTCAACCGCGCCGGGGGAAGCGGCGGCAACATGAGGCGTTAGTTGGAAATGTCACCAAGGATGCTTCTGTGGCTGTCTGTCCGTAATTTGGCGGCCGGAACCGGCCGCTCAGCGCGCCGCGGTCTGGATCTCGGCGACCCGCAGCGGCACCGATCCCGACACGGGCAGCGGCCCGAACCCGCCGCCGGCGGCGTCGCACGCGCCCGCGCACGTCCAGGTGACCTCGTAGTACACCGTCGCGGTCACGGTGAACGCGCCCGAGCGCCGGTAGGAGTGCGCGCAGGACGACCCGGTCATGCCCCTGCGGTAGGGGGTGCCGGGGCCATGGCAGGTCAGCGTCCCCTCGCCGGTGTCCCAGACCACCCGGACGGGGCGGCCGGTGATGGCGACCTCCTGCCCGTCCACGCCGACCCGCGCGCTCCGGCCGCGCCACGCCGCCCCGTCGATCCACAGGTAGGTCGGCAGGCCCACCCAGGTGCGGCGGGCCGGGCTGGTGCGCGGGCGGGGCGGCGGCAGCGCGATCGCGTCGCGGGCCATCTCGGCGACCTCGGCGGTCGGCGTCCGCGCCGTCTGCTCGGCGGGCAGCGTGATGCAGTGGTCGGCGCCGCCGGTCGGCGCGCACATCGGCTCCACTCGGATGCCGTCCTCGGGGGAGACCGTTCCGCCCGTTGCGCCGCCCGCCGAACGCGGCCGGACTGGGACGCTCGCGGCCGGACGGGACGCGCCGATGCTGCACAACCAGCCGTCGCCCGCCGTGCAGTCCGCGTCCGCCGGGGCGTGCAGGACGGCGGCGGCCAGCACGCCGATCAGCATCGCGGATCGCGCGGGTGGGAGATCCTGGCGACCTTCCAGCCGTCCCGCGTGCGCGCCATGCTCACGTACAGCAGATAGCGCGCCGCGCGCGGAGGAGCGCCGACGCGCGCGCCGGTCCGCTTCCGGTACGTCCACAGTCCCGAGGTGGAGACGCAGTCGACGATGTCGGCCGTCCGGGCGCGCAGCGCCGCCACGCGCGGACGCGGGACGGCGTGGCTTCGCTGCACCACTCCGGCGCGGCGGTTGCGGCGCACGGTCCCCAGCAGCCGATCCGCTGCCTCACCGGTGGCGACCGTCCGCACCCGGCGGGTGTCGCCCGTCTCCAGCGCGTGCTCCAGCACCCGGTGGTACAGCCGGTAGCGGTCGAGGACCTGGGCGCCGCCGCCCGGCGGGACGGCCGCGCGGCGCGGCGCGGCGGGCGGCGGGGAACCGCTGGGGCGCAGGTCGCCCGAGGCCCCGGCGGTGGGGGTGCAGGCGCCCGCCAGCAGGGCGGCGGCCGCGAGCGCGCCGGTTCTGGTCATCGTCGAAGGTGTCCGTCCGTGGCCGTCCGTGTCCGTTCCGTCGTCGCCGCACGTTAGCGACGTAGGCGCGCGGAGCGGGGCGGGACGGGCAAACGTCCGGAGATCACGGCTTCGCGCCGGTTTCTGGTGATCAGGCGCGGCCGATGGCCGCGACCAGGTTGAGGCCGAGCAGCAGGTCGAGGTGGATGAACGTGTCGATCTTCGCGCCCGGCGCGGCGTCCGGATCGGCGGCCAGCCGGTCCAGGACCGCCAGGGCCGCCGGGACGTCCAGGTCGGCGGCGAGGGCGTCCTCGGCCTCGGCCGCGTAGGCGCGGTCCATCGGACGGCCCGGCGCGGCGGCCCACAGCGCGACCTGGCGGCGCCACTCCTCCAGGCGCGTCCCCGCACGCCGGAGACGGTCGGCGTCCAGGTGCAGGGGCTCGCCGTAGGGGACTTCCAGGATCGCCAGGCGCGCGTACAGGGGGTCCGCCACCGGGCCCGGGTCGCCGGTCTCGCGCGGCACCGCCAGGCCGCCGCCCTCGGAGGCGATCAGGAGGTCGTGGACGTCGGCGTCCCGCGTCTCGAACGGCCGGATGTTGTAGTCGGTCCAGTCCCGGCCCGGGGGCGCGGTCTCCGGCGAGACGGTCAGCAGCACGCGGTGCCGCCGCCGCTCGGCCACCCGGCGCAGCAGGTCGGCGACGACCAGCGCGCGCAGTCCCGCCCCCGCGGCGACGTGCACCCGCAGCGGACGGCCCGGCGGCGGTTCGAGGGCTCCCAGTCGCAGCGTCATGGGGACATCGTCACAGCACCGTGCCGTTGAGGTGGGGCCCCTCCGGCATCGGCGCGTTGCGGTCGGGCTTGCGGACGGCCGCGAACCGCAGCCGCACGTAGTCGGCCACCCAGCCCGACTCCCGGCGCAGCGCCGGGGCGGCCAGCTCGTTGACCCGCTCCAGCAGGGGCCCGACCAGGTCCGGCGGCACGTCCGCCAGCGCGCGCGGCGCGTAGACGCGCACCCAGTCGGCCGCGCCGTTGGGGCCCTCCACCATCCGCGACGGCCGGTCGGCGTGCTCCAGCAGCCGCACCGTGAAGCCGCCCTCCTCCAGCCGCGCGGCGTACTCGGCCGGGCTCGGGAAGTACCAGGGCAGGTCGGGCTCGCCGAGCCCGAACACCCGCCAGGCCGTCTGCATCGCCACGATCAGCTCGGCGCAGTTGCCCGCGCCGCCCAGCTCGGCCACGAACCGGCCGCCGGGGCGCAGCGCGGCGTGCACCTGCGCGATCACCGCGTCGGGGTCCCGGGTCATCCAGTGCAGGGCCGCGTTGGAGGCCACCGCGTCGAACGCCTCGCTGGTGGTGAAGGTGTGCGCGTCGCCGACCGCGAACGACAAGCCCGGGTGCAGCGCGGCGGCCTGGGCGATCATCTCCGGCGCGCCGTCGATGCCCAGCACGTCGGCACCGCGCTCGGCGATCTCCGCGGTGAACGCGCCGGTCCCGCAGCCGAGGTCGATGATCTTCTCGCCGGGCTGCGGATCGAGCAGGTCGACCAGCGGCGCACCGTGCGCGGAGACGTACCCGAAGGCGGAGTCGTACGTCGTCACGGCCCAGTTCACGGTCGCAATTTATCCGATATTCCGTTCGACGCGCGGGATCGCCCCGTGCCGAGGCCGATCGGTGATCTGTCTCACTGCGCGGCGCGGAGGGACCGCCGGGGTGCGCGCGCCCGCGTACGGTCGTGCCATGAGCGGGGAGAAGAGCACGCGCGCCGAGGTCCGGATCGTCGGGGCCGAGCGGCCCGGCGGCCTGGAGTTGCGCACCCTCGGCCTGGCCGAGCGCGGCCTGCCCGAGCTGCGCGCCACCGGCCTGCCGCCGTACCTGGGGCAGGGCTGGGCGCAGGTGCTCGGCCTGGTCGCCCAGCGCATGGCCGCGAGCGGCCTGAACGGCCCCGCCGAACTGGACCTGGGCGACGGCGCCTCGGTGCTGCTGGCCGCCGACAAGGGCGGCCTCGCGGTCCTGCCGCCGGCCGGCCACGGCGGCGCGGTGAACGAGTGGCGGCGTGACCTGCTGGTCCGCCTTTTCCCGGAAGCGTCTGTTTAGCCGAGAACGCTTCCGTTAGGCTCCGGGGCGATCTTTTCGCCCGCCAAGGAGCCGTGGTGCCGCCGACCGACGCCCAGCCCCCGCGGATCGTGCCGCGGCCGCCGCGCGCGGCGGCACGGCGGGCGGCCGCCGGGGCCGGAGGCGATGGGGCGAACTCCTCGGGCGGGCGCGGCGACAAATCAAGTGTCATCGACGAATCTGATGACAACGGCATCGATCTGACGCCGATCGGTCTGGAGCCGATGGCACGCCGCGCCTTGGAGAAAGTCGTTCTTCGCTGAACGCCGAGAGGACACGATGGCCGCCCCCAAGAAGCAGAGCCCTCGCGAGAACCTGGCCCCCCGCGCCTTCCGCCCGCCGCGCCGGATGCTGGTCTGGGTCCTGCCCTGCCTGCTGGTCTGCGTCGCGGCGCTCGCGGCCGCCGTGCTGTACCGGGGCTACGGCCGGTACATGCTGTTCGGCCTCGGCATCATCGGCACGCTCTACTTCGGGCGCCTGGCGAGCCTGCTGCTGAAGGGCTCGGTCCGGGTGGACCACGACGGCGTGGTCCACCGGCTGCACGGTGCCGAGCGCCAGACCAGGTGGAAGCAGGTCCGGGGGCTGGAGATCGTGACCACGCCGTTCGGGCGGCGGGCCACGCTCAGGATGAGCAGCGGCGGGACCACGGTGCCGCTGGCCGCGCCGCGCGAGGGGCTGCTGGGGCGCGGCGCCGACTTCGACGCCGAGATCGCCGAGATCGTCCGGCGGAAGACCTCGGGCAACCGGCTCAAGCCGACCAGGCGGCACGGTGTCGGCAAGGTCGGGCTGGTGATGTGGCCGCTGACCGGGCTGCTGGCCGTCCAGCTGATCGAGCTGCCCTGGCAGGAGCCGTGGTGGCCCACCAACAAGGACGCCGCCGCGCTGCCGCGCGCCTGCCAGGCCGCCGAGCCCGCCGCCGTGCAGCAGCTGGTGCCCGGGGCCGTGCGGTCCGACGAGGCCCACCTGGACAGGGAGCCGTTCCAGTCGTCGGGGTGCCGCTGGGCGCAGCCCGGCGGGGCCGCGGCGCTGGACCTCAGCCTGCACCGCTACTCCAGCGAGGGCATGAGCGGCGGCGTCGCCAACGCCAAGGACCGGATGACGACCTACTCGCGCGCCGGCGGCAGCAAGTCGGTGTCCGGCCTCGGGGACGACGCCTGGCAGATCACGCGGCCCGCCGAGTACGCCCCGGGGGACGGTCGCCCGCCCGCCCGCAACATCCAGCTCGCCGTGCGCGAGCGCAACGTCGTGGTGATCGTCGGGTACACCGTGCGGGACCGCGCCGAGCAGCGGATGGAGGACCAGGCGGTCGCGGTGGCGCGGACCGCGCTGAGCCGGGTGAGGTTCGGCTGAGCGGGGTTCCTAGAATCACCTTCTAACATTGGGCGCGAGAAGGGGCCGCAGGTGTCGTACACCGAGATCGAGTACCGGGTCGAGGACGGGATCGCCACGATCACCCTGAACCGGCCGCACCGCATGAACGCCTACACCTACACGATGCGGGCCGAGATGCTCGACGCGTTCGACCGGATCGACGCCGACGACGAGGTGCGGGCGGTCGTGGTCACCGGCGCGGGCCGGGCGTTCTGCGCCGGGGCCGACCTCGGCGGGGGCGGCGGCACCTTCGACAAGGACAAGTCGCAGGACATGTTCGCGGGCGAGGACGACGTCCTGGAGGACGGCACCCCGCGCGACGGCGGCGGCACCGTGGCCCTGCGCATCGCGCGCTGCCTCAAGCCGGTCATCGGCGCGTTCAACGGCGCGGCGGTCGGCGTCGGCGTCACGATGACGCTGCCGATGGACGTGCGGCTGGCCAGCGAGAAGGCCAAGTTCGGGTTCGTGTTCGCGCGGCGCGGCATCGTCACCGAGGCCGCCTCGTCGTGGTTCCTGCCGCGCCTGGTCGGCATCGCCCAGGCGATGGAGTGGGCCGCCACCGGCCGCGTGTTCGACGCGCAGGAGGCCCTGGCGGGCGGCCTGGTGTCGCGCCTGTACGCGCCCGACGAGCTGCTGCCCGCGGCCTACGCGCTGGCGCGCGAGATCGCCGACAACACCTCGGCGGTGTCGGTGGCGGCGATCCGCCGCCTGATGTGGTCGGGGCTGTCGGCCCCCTCGCCGTGGGACGCGCACGCCGCCGACTCGCGCCTGATGGCCGCGCTGGGCGGCGCGCCCGACGCGAACGAGGGCGTCACCTCGTTCCTGGAGAAGCGCCCGGCGGTGTTCCCGATGCGGGTCAGCACCGACCTGCCGCCCCAGGTGCCGGACTGGCCGCTGCGCTGAGCCGCGCCGGACCCCGGGGCCGCGCGCCCCGGGGTTTTGCGTTCCCTGGACCTTTCGCCGAGGGATTCACGAATCGGTCACGGGAAGGTGATCTTGTGTCGGGCACGGCATGTCGAAGGTGACGCCGGGGAATCAAATGCCCTGAGCGACACTTTCGGGGGTAAGCGGTGCGTGCCGGATATTGTGCTGTGTTCCTGACGGCGTGCGCGCTGGCCGCGGCGTGCGGGCAGAGCGTCTCGGTGCGGCAGCAGGCGGCCGTGCCGGGCCAGCGGGCCCGGCCCGCCGCGCCGTCTCCCGCGCCGACGCCGACGCCGACGCCACCGCCGCCGCGGCAGATCGACTGCGCCAAGACCAAGTGCGTGGCGCTGACCTACGACGACGGGCCCGGCGAGTACACCGCCCGCCTGCTGGACGACCTCAAGCAGGCCGGCGTGCGCGCCACGTTCTTCATGCTCGGCCAGAACGTGCCCGCCCACCGCGACCTGGTGCGCCGCATGGCCCTGGAGGGGCACGAGGTCGCCAACCACAGCTGGTCCCACCCGCAGCTCACCGGCCTGTCCAGCGCCGGGGTGCGGTCGCAGGTGCGGCGCACGCAGGAGGCGATCAAGGAGGCGTCGGGCGTCGAGCCGAAGCTGTTCCGGCCGCCCTACGGGGCCACCGACGGCCGGGTGGGCAAGGCGGTCGGGATGCCGCAGATCATGTGGGACGTGGACAGCCTCGACTGGCGCTACCGCAGCGTCGCCCGCAACGCCAAGGTGGGCGTGCGCGAGCCCCGCAAGGGCGCGGTGGTGCTGTACCACGACATCCACGAGGCGTCGGTCGAGGCCGCGCCCAAGGTCGTGGCCGGCCTGAAGCGCCGCGGCTTCACCCTGGTCACCGTCTCCGAGCTGTACCAGGCCAAGCGGCTCAAGCCCGGCCACCGCTACCCCAAGTGGTAGCTCACAGCTCCAGCTCGGGTTTCAGCCGCGTCATCGACCAGCGCCGCTGCAGGTGCACCACCAGCACCAGCAGCGCCAGCGCGGCGACCAGGAAGCCGCCCAGGATCAGCGCGTCCCTGACGATGTGCGAGGTCTGCCCGCCGGAGATCGTGGCCCGCATCGGCGCGACGAAGTAGGTCATCGGCACCACGTCGTGGATCGCGCGGAACGGCTGCGGCAGCGTCTCCACCGGGTACAGGCCGCCGCACGACACCAGCTGCAGCATCAGCAGCGCCAGCGCGAGCGCGTCGCCGACGGCGCCGAACGCCAGCCGCAGCACGTGCACGATCGCGGTGAACGTCGCCACGCCCAGCGCCATCAGCCCCAGCGTCCCGGCGACGTTGACCGCGTCCAGGCCGAGCCCCACCGACAGCACCGTGAACAGCAGCAGCGCCCCCAGCAGGCCCATGAACAGCACCGGCAGCCAGGCCGCGAACGCCACCGTCGCCGCGCCCGCCCGCGAGGCCAGCAGCCGTCCCGACACCGGGCGCAGCAGCAGGAACGCCACGATCCCGAACACCCACAGCGCGATCGCGATGAAGAACGGGGCGAGGCCGCGCCCGTAGGTCTTGGCGGGGTGGGCGTTGGAGGTCTGCACGTTCACCGGGTTGGCGAGCTTCTCGGCGGTGTCGCCCTGGTCGCCTATGACGGGGACCTGCTTCTCGGCGGATTTCAGGCCGGAGGCCAGTTCCTTGGCGCCGTCCAGGAGCTGGGCGTTGCCGGAGTCGAGTTGTTGGGCGCCGTTGAGGAGTTCGCCGCTTCCGGCGTTGAGCTGCTGGGCGCCGTTGAGGAGCTTGCCGTTCCCGGCGTCGAGCTGCCGCGCGCCGCTGAGGAGCTTGCCCGAACCGGCGTTGAGCTGTTGCGCGCCGTTCAGGAGCTTGCCGTTGCCCGCGTCGAGTTGCTGGGCCCCGCTGAGGAGTTTGCCGCTTCCCGCGTTGAGTTGTTGTGCTCCGCTGAGAAGCCGGGTGTTGCCTGAGTCGAGTTGCTGGGCTCCGCTGAGCAGCTTGCCGCTTCCCGCGTGCAGGGCGTCGGCTCCGGTCAGGAGCTTGCCGGTGCCCGTGTCGGCTTGGCGCGCCCCGGCGGCGACCTGCGCGCCGCCCGCGTCCAGGGCCAGCAGGCCGCTCTCGGCCGAGGACAGCTTCGTCTGGAGTTCGGGGACGTGCTCCTGGAACGCGCGCGCGTCGGCGGCGATCTTCTGGGCGGAGCCGTTGACCCCGGCGGCCAGCGCGGCGATGCGCCGGGTCCGGTCGGCGATCAGGTCGGCGAGCCGGAGGACGTCCTGGAAGACCGGGTCGCGCAGCAGCTCGGGGTGCCTGCCGGCCAGCCGGTTCAGCCTGCTGTGCAGGGTCGAGTCCAGCCGCTCGGCGGCCGCGAGGATCTCCTGGTAGCGGGGCTGCCGGGCGACCTCGGGGAAGGCGGCCGACAGCTCCCTCAGGCGCTGGGCGACGGTGCCGTCCAGATCCCTGAGCGCCTGCTGGAGCCGCTGGTACTGCGGGCTCCCGGCGACGCCGGGATGCGCGTCGGCCAGCCCGTGCAGCCAGTCGTCGACCCGCTCGGTCAGCCAGGCGACGTGCGCGGCGACCTCGGCGGCCAGCTTGGTCAGCTCGGCCGCGTCCCCGGAGGCCGCGACCGCCAGGGTCGCCAGGTCGGGCAGGGCCCGGGACGCCGCGCCGGCCAGCGGCACGACCTCGGTGGTCAGCTTGTGCAGGCCCTGGGAGAGCTGCTCGGCTCCCGGCGCGAGCTGCGCGGTGCCGTTCTTGAGCTGCCGCAGCCCGCCCGCCAGCGCGGCCGTGCCCTGGTCGGCGGTCGCCAGGCCCCCGGCCAGTGCGGACGAGCCCTTCTTGGCCTGGCCGAGGCCCGTGGCGAGCGCGCTGGTGCCCTGCTGGGCCTGGCTCAGGCCCCCGACGAGCTGCGCGGAGCCCTTCTTGGCCTGCCCGAGGCCCGTGGCCAGGGCGCTGGTGCCCTGCTGGGCCTGGCTCAGGCCCCCGACGAGCTGGGACGAGCCCTTCTTGGCCTCCCCGAGTCCGGTCGCGAGCGCGCCGGTGCCCTGCCGGGCCTCGCCCAGGCCGTCCACGAGCTGGGACGAGCCGTCCTTGGCCTGCCCGAGGCCGTCGCGCAGCTCGGCCGAGCCCTTGGCCGCGTCCGCCAGGCCGCTGTGCAGCTCGTCCAGCTTGCCGAACGCCGCCTCGAAGTAGGCCGACACGGCCGCCGCCGAGATCTTGCGCTCCAGCTCCGACTGGATGGTCCCGGCCATGATCCCGACCAGGAAGTTGTTGGCGTCGTCCAGCCGGATCGACATCGCCGCCTGCTCGGGCGTGCCGGCCGCGCCGCTGGTCAGCTTGGCGCTGAAGTCCGGCGGCACGGTGATGACCGCGTAGTAGCGGCCGTCCTTCAGCCCGTCGCCGGCGTCGGCGGCGTCGGTGAACCGCCAGCCGAGCAGCCGCTCCTTCTTCAGCTCGGCCACGAAGTCGGCGCCCGCGTCGATCTCGCGGTCCTCGACGGTCACCGGGCGGTCCTGGTTCACCACCGCGACCGGCACCTGGCCGATCTTGGAGTAGGGGTTCCAGTTGGACCACAGGTAGATGCCGCCGTACAGCAGCGGCACCAGCAGCAGGAACAGCAGTCCCGCGATCTGCATGGGGGAGCGGAACCGCAGCAGCTCGTACTTGGCCAGCCGGAGCGCGCGCATCAGGCGTCACCGTCCTTCAGGGCGACGGGGCCCGCGTCCCGGTCGGCGTCCTGGTCGGCGTCCTGGTCGGCGGGGCGGGCCCGGGTCAGCTCCACCACCGCGTCGGCCAGGCCCTCGGCGGGGGAGGGCTCGGTGGTGGCGGCCAGCACGACCGGCCCGGAGTCGGCGGCGCGCCGCGCGGCCTGCCACAGCCCGTACTGCGCGGCGGCGTCCGCGCCGTCGTCGAGGTCGTCCAGGACGATCACCGCGGGGGTGCCCAGCAGCGCCAGCGCCAGCGCGAGCCGGGTCGCCTCGTCCGGCGGCAGCTCGTGCACCAGCTCCTTGCCGGAGACCTCCAGCCCGACCAGCGCGCCGGCGTCGTCGAACGCCTCGGCGGGCACGCCGCGCAGGGTCAGCAGCCGCTCGCGCACGTGCTCGCGGACGCGCAGGTCCTGCTCCAGTTCGGCCGCGCCGGTCGCCCGCGCCACCGCCGCGCACCGCCGCGCCCGCGCCGCCTCGCCGGGCAGGTCGTGCCCGCACACGCGCAGCATCCCGGTCGTCGGCTTCATGCGCCCGGCCACCGTCAGCAGCAGCGAGGTGCGGCCGCTGCCGCCCGGTCCGGCCACCGCCACGAGCGAGCCCGCGCCGGCGGTCAGGTGCACGTCCGAGTAGACCCAGCCGCGGCGGGCGCGCAGGCCGAGGCCGACGGCCTCCACCACCGGCGCCCGGCCCAGCGTGACGGCCCCGGTGCCCTCCGCCGTGCCCCGCGCGCCGTTCCCGGCGGTGCCGTTCCCCGCCGCGCCGTTCTCCGCCGTGCCCGCTGGAACGTCCTGCCCTGGCTCCATATCGACCCCCCAGGACAGACTGGGGAGGAACGGACGCGGCCGGACAGCGCCACCAGGGGCGCCGCCGCACTCATCGCCAAGGCTTTGCCGCCGATTGGGCGGCCCGCGCCGGGCGCGCGTCGCGGCAGGTCAGCCCCGGCGGCGGCGCTCCGGCGGCGCGGGCGGCACGACCTTGCCCGCCACCACGATCCCCTCGGGCACCTCGACCGCCTCGCCGGTGCGCCGGCGGACCAGCAGCCGCTTGTCGGACCACGATTCGAGTACGCCGACGACGTCGCTGTACTCTCCCGTTGGCAGACGCCGGCGCAGCGAGACCCGCTGACCCACGTCCGCCGGACTGATGGAGACCACCAGCCTTGCGGCAAGACGGCCAGACATGTGAGGACCCCCGTGTCGAATCGACTGAGCCGTGGCGGCAATACTATTCACAGCGAGCTTGCGGTGAGCCGGGAGAGGAGTCACTAACGTGACCTACGTCATTGCGCAGCCCTGCGTGGACCTGCTCGACAAGGCATGCATCGAGGAATGCCCGGTCGACTGCATCTACGAGGGCAAGCGCCAGCTCTACATCCACCCCGACGAGTGCGTCGACTGCGGTGCGTGCGAGCCGGTCTGCCCGGTCGAGGCCATCTACTACGAGGACGACGTCCCCGAGCAGTGGAAGGACTTCTACAAGGTCAACGTCGAGTTCTTCGACGACCTGGGCTCGCCGGGCGGCGCCTCCAAGGTCGGCAAGATCGACAAGGACCACCCGATCGTCGCCGCGCTGCCCCCGCAGAGCCAGGACTGAGGGCTCTCGACGCGGGTTCTTTCACACCCTCAGGGCCGTGACCTCCCGGAGAACGGGGAGGGCACGGCCTTGCGGTCTGTCTAGGAGGGCGGGCTGTTGTTCACGCTGCCGGATTTCCCCTGGGACCGTCTCCAGCCCTACCGGGAACGGGCCGCCGCGCACCCCGGCGGGGTCGTCGACCTGTCGGTGGGCACGCCGGTCGACCCCACGCCCGAGCCGATCCGCGCGGCCCTCGCCGCCGCCGCGGACGCGCCCGGCTACCCGGCCACCTACGGGACGCCCGCGCTGCGCGAGGCCGTCGCGGGCTGGCTGCGCAGACGGCACGGCGTGACCGGCGCCGACCCCGACGCGGTGCTGCCGGTCATCGGCACCAAGGAGCTGGTGGCCTGGCTGCCGACCCTGCTCGGGCTCGGCCCCGGCGACCAGGTGGTGTTCCCCCGGCTCGCCTACCCGACCTACGACGTGGGCGCGCGGCTGGCCGGGGCCTCTTCGGTCGCCGCCGACGGCCTGCTGGGCCTCGGCCCGGCAGCGCCGAAGATCGTCTGGGTGAACTCGCCGTCCAACCCGACCGGCCGCGTGCTGCCCGCCGAGCACCTGCGCAAGGTCGTCGCCTGGGCGCGCGAGCGCGGCTCGATCGTGGTCAGCGACGAGTGCTACCTCGAATTCGGCTGGGACCCCGACCGCGAGCCGATCTCGATCCTGCACCCCGACGTCTGCGGCGGCTCCCACGAGGGGCTGCTCGCGCTCAACTCGCTGTCCAAGCGCTCCAACCTGGCCGGGTACCGCGCCGGGATCGTCACCGGCGACCTCGCGCTGGTCAAGCGGCTGCTGGAGGTGCGCAAGCACGCCGGGATGATCGTGCCCGCGCCGGTGCAGGCCGCGATGACCGTCGCCTTCGACGACGACGCGCACGTGGCCGAGCAGCGCGAGCGGTACGCGCGGCGGCGCGCGGCGCTGATCGGCGCGTTCGAGGGCCACGGCTTCCGCATCGACCACTCCGAGGCCGCGCTGTACCTGTGGGCGACCCGCGACGAGCCGTGCTGGGACACCGTGGGCCACCTGGCCGACCTCGGGATCATCGTCGGGCCCGGCGACTTCTACGGCCCGGCCGGCGACCGGCACGTGCGCATCGCCTTCACCGCCACCGACGAACGGGTGGCCGCCGCCGCCGAACGCCTGTAGCCCGCGCCGCTCCCGACCGCCGTGACCTGGGAGAAATGTTCATCCGATACGATCCGCTGACCTTTGGTGGCAAGGGCGGGCATATCGGGAGGTTCGCATGGGCACGGCGGTCGTCGCCATCCTGCTGGCGCTGGTCCTGGTCGCGCTGGTGGCGCTGATCGTCATCATGCTGCGCCGGCGCCGTCCGGAACCCGCGCCCCCCGCCGCGGCGGGCGTGCCGCGCGACCCGTTCGCCGCCGCCGACCTGCCCGCGGGCGACCCGCGCGCCATCAAGGCGGGCGACATGATCGAGTACCTGGGCGTGCGCTACTTCGTGCGCGGCTCGCTGCGCATCCGCGAGGGCGGCTTCACCTGGGCCGAGCACCTGCTGGACGCCGACACCCCCGAGGGCGAGAAGCTCTGGGTCTCGGTGGAGGAGGACCCCGACCTGGAAGTGGTCTGGTGGACCGGCCGCGAGATCGGCGACCTCAGGCCCGACGCCCAGCTGATCGAGCTGGACGGGGTCGCCTACCGCCGCGACGAGCACGGCACCGCCACCTACGAGAGCGAGGGCACCACCGGCGTCGGCGTGCAGGGCCAGGTCGAGTACGTGGACTACGAGGGCCCCGGCGGCCGCTACCTGTCGTTCGAGCGCTACGGCGGCGGCACCTGGGAGCTCGGCACCGGCGAGAAGGTCCCGGCGGGCACCATGACGATCTACCCCGGAAGCTGACGTTGCTCGCGACCCTCGACACCCCCTACTCCGACACGCGCGCCGACGAGCTGACGTTCGTGCTGGGCCTGCCGCCCCTGGAGGCGCTGGCGGCCCTGGCCGTCGAGCGCGCCGGGCACCGGCTGCTGCTGCGGCTGCTCGGCGCCTCCCACCAGGTGCTGGTGGACGGGGACGCCTTCAGCGAGACCGTGGCCTGCCTGCCCGGCCACCCCGGGCCGCTGCCGCCCCGCGTCGGGCGCGAGGTCGCGGGCTGGTCCTACGACTTCCGCGCCGAGACCGCCGCGCACCACCGCGAAAGCGACTTCGTGCGCGCCGTGGACGCCGTGCGGCGGCACACCGACGGCCGCGGCGACGCGCTGACCGGCACCTTCCCCGGCTCGCCGCACGCCCTCACCGCCCTGGCCCTGGAACCCGCCGGGCTCGCCTGGCGCACCTGGCACGCCTACCCCCAGACCCGGGAGATCGTCATGACCTGGAGCAGGCTGGAGCCCCGACCGTGAAACGCGCGCTCATCGGCGGCGGGCTGCTGGCCGCCCTCGGCGTGGTGATCCTGCTGGCCGCGCTGCTGTCGGGCGGGTCCTCGCCCAAGAAGTGGATCGCCTCCAACTACGCCAAGGCCGGGCCCGGCACCTACCGGTCGCCGGACACGGCGCTGCGCACCGCGCAGCGGATCAGCGCCAAGTTCCGGCCCGCCGACCGCGCCGGCGACCCGACCGGCGTCTACCTGCGCTACCGCGACCTGGTGGTCGGGGTGCTGCCGCAGGCCGGCGGCGGCGCGCGCATCACGCTGGACACGCCCGCGCGCGGCTACGCCCGCTACCACTCCTCGGTCGGCGGCCGCTGGGGCGGGCCGGGCGGCAGCGCCTCCACCTTCCGCGGCGGCGGACCGGGGGCGGGCAAGTGAGCGGCGGCAAGGACCGCGGCGGCGCGATCGTCGGCGGCGTGTTCGTCCTGATCTTCCTGCTGGCCTTCGTCGTGCCGTTCCTGTGGAGCATGTACGACGACGGGGTGTTCAGCGGCGACAAGCGGGACCCCGAGAGCTCCCCGGTCTTCGGGCCGAGCGAGGCGGGGCGGCTGGTGGAGCGGCTCGACACCGCCGCCAAGGCCCAGGGCGTCTGCTACGGCTGGGTGATCGACTCGGACCGGTCGGCCCGCATCCCGGCCGTCACCCCGTCCTACAGCGGCACCTTCACCCCGCAGCCGACCACTGTGCCCAGCCCCGCCGCGTCACCGCGCGCGACCGCCGGGCAGCGCGCCGGCGCCGCGCCCCGGCCGTCCGCGCCGCCCACCGTGCCGCCCGAGGTGGAGCAGGAGCTGACCCGGCCCGGCGTCGAGTTCGGCTCCAACCTCGGCGTCGGCGTCGACCCGCGCCAGGCGCCGGCCCGGTGCCCCAAGTGGGCGATCCTGAAGGCCGACTACTCCTACTCGGTGATCGACAAGGAGTGGACCAGCGGATCGGTCCGCCTGGAGGACAACATCGGGCTGACCGGCCGCCTCCAGGTCACCGGCGCGGGCGACCGGCTCGGTCTCACCTCCGCCGACCTGATCGGCGACAACGCCGTCGGGCGGCTGGCCGACGCGATCGGCTCGGTGCCGGTGCTGGCCGCCGAGGACGGCAGGGCGCGCCCGGTCGCGCCCGCCGCCGCGCCCGTGCCCGCCGGGGACGAGATCTCCTCGGGCCGGGGCGCCGGCTTCTACGTCTTCACCACCATCGCGATCGCACTGATCGCGGGCGGCGTGCTGTGGATCGCCGTCGCCGCAGTCCGCAGCCGGAAGGGCAGCTCCTGATGATCGACGACATCCTGGCCGAGAGCGGCGCGCTGCTGGCCTACGGCGTGCTGGGCGTGCTGCTGATGGCGCTCGGCTACCTGGTCGTGGAGGTCACCACGCCGGGCAAGCTCGGCGAGCAGATCTGGACCGAGCGCAACCGGGGCGCGGCCCTGGTCCTGGCGGCCAAGCTGCTGGGCGTCGGCGCCATCGTCACCACCGCCATCGTCAGCAGCGAGGACGACCTCGGCGCGGGCCTGCTCAGCACCTCGGTGTACGGCGTGCTCGGCATGGTGCTGATGGTCGTCGCCTTCTACCTGCTGGACCTGCTGACGCCCGGCAAGCTCGGCGCGACCGTCGTGCAGGACGGGACGCTGCACCCGGCCAGCTGGGTGGTGGCCGCCGCCGACCTGGCGACCGCGGCGATCGTCGCCGCCGCCATTTCCTGAGCGAGGCTCGGGACCGTACCGGGGGGAGGTCCTGACATGACGGGCGAGAGGACGGACGGCGCGGCGGGCGGGCTGAGCCTGCCCGCGCGCGCCGCGCGTTCGGCGGTGCTGGCCGCGGTGTTCGTGTGCGCGGCGTGCGGGCTGGTGTACGAGCTGGCGCTGGTGGCGCTCGGCAGCTACCTGGTCGGCAACTCCGTCACCCAGGCGTCCATCGTGCTGTCGGTGATGGTGTTCGCGATGGGCATCGGGTCGCTGCTGGCCAAGCCGCTGCAGAACCGCCCGGTCGCCGCGTTCGCGATCATCGAGGGCGTGCTGGCGCTGACCGGCGGGCTGTCGGTGCTGGCGCTGTACGCGGCGTTCGCGTGGCTGGACCTGTACGTGCCCGCGCTGGTGGTGGTCGCCTTCACCGTCGGCGCGCTGATCGGCGCGGAGATCCCGCTGCTGATGACGCTGCTGCAGAGGATCAGGAGGCAGGACGCGGGCTCGGCGGTCGCCGACCTGTTCGCCGCCGACTACGTGGGCGCGCTGGTGGGCGGCCTGGCGTTCCCCTTCTTCCTGCTGCCGCTGTTCGGGCACATCAAGGGGGCGCTGCTGGTCGGCGTCGTCAACGCGGTCGCGGGCATCGCGGTGGTGCTGTGGCTGTTCCGGCGGCAGCTGCGCGGCGCGGTGCGGGCCGGGCTGTGGGCGGGGATGGCCGGGGTGCTGGCCGTGCTGGGCGGCGCCTACCTGCTGGCCGACGGGTTCGAGGTGAGCGCGCGCCAGGCGCTGTACCGCGACCCGATCGCGCTGGCCGAGCGCACCCCGTACCAGGAGATCGTGATCACCCGGAAGGTCGCGCTGTCGGGCCGCCCGGACCTGCGGCTGTTCCTGAACGGCGACCTGCAGTTCTCGTCGGTGGACGAGTACCGCTACCACGAGAGCCTGGTGCACCCGGTGCTCGCCGGACCGCGCGGCCGGGTGCTGATCCTGGGCGGCGGCGACGGGCTGGCGCTGCGCGAGGTGCTGCGCTACCGGGACGTGCGCGAGGCGACGCTGGTGGAGCTGGACCCGGAGATGGTCCGGCTGGCCCGCACCCACGGGGAGATCGCCGACCTGAACCGGCACGCGTTCGACGACCCGCGCGTGCGGGTGGTGAACGCCGACGCGTTCTCGTGGCTGCGCGGCGCGGCGGCCCGCTACGACGCGGTGATCGTGGACATGCCCGACCCCGACGACGTGGCCACCGCCAAGCTGTACTCGCAGGAGTTCTACGGCCTGGTGAAGCGGGTGATCGCGCCCGGCGGCCGGATGGTGGTGCAGGCGGGGTCGCCGTACTTCGCGCCCCGGTCGTTCTGGAGCATCGAGAAGACGGTGCGGGCGGCGGGGCTGGCGACCGTGCCCTACCACGTGGACGTGCCGAGCTTCGGGGACTGGGGCTACGTGCTGGCGGGCGAGGGCACGGCTCCGAAGCTGGAACTGGCCGCCGGACTCCCGGCCGGCCTGCGCTTCCTGGACGCCGAGGTGCTGCGCTCGGCCGCCGTGTTCGCCAGGGACCTGCGGCGCGAGGACGTCGAGGTCAACACGCTGATGAACCCGCGCCTGGTCGAGTACGAGAACGATGAGTGGAAGGACGCCTGACGGCTGAGTACCCGTACTCAGGCGCCCGGCGGAACGTTCCACGAGACTGGCGGCATGCGCGAACGACTCTCGGCCTACGCCTCCCGGCGCCGCAACGGCTGGATCGGCATCGTGATCCCCGGCGTGTACGCCGCCCTGGTGTTGGTGGCGGCCGTAGCGGTCACCGCCGTCCTGGTGTTCTCCGACGACCCCGGCTTCGTCGGCATCTGGCTGTTCATCCCCACGCTGCCGCTGTCGATACTGCCCCTGGCCCTGCTGCCCACCGATTCACCCGGCCCGCTCGGCACCGCCCTGGTCATCGCGGCGACGGCCGGCGCGGGCCTGGTGCAGGCGTGGCTGCTGCACCTGCTGCTGCGCGGCCGCCGCGTCCGCGACTGACGGTCAGTCCCGGGGGACGGTGGCGCGGATGGCCTTGTCCACCGAGCGCTGGAAGGACGTGACCAGCGACTGGATCATGAGGGGCTTGAGCTTGGCGGTGAGCTCCAGCAGCCGCCGCCGCTCCTCGGGGGGCCGCCCGCGCTCGCGGTAGGGGCGGACGACGGTGTCGCGGAAGACCCGCTGCAGCTCGGCGGCCAGTTCCGTGGTGTGCCGCTCGACGGCCTCGTGCGCCGCGATCAGGGTGTCCAGGGGCATGGCCGACAGCTCGGCCCCCATCCCCAGCAGCGCGGGACTGAGCACGCGCACGACCCCGCCGTCCTCGACCTCCACGATGCCGAGGGCGGCGAGCTTCTTCAGGGCCTCGTCGTCGAGACGCCGCCCGGCCCGCCGGTCGAGCTCGTCCCGCTCCAGCTCCTCGGTCTCCTCGGGGGCCCAGGGCGACAGCAGGGCCCGCTGCAGGGCCAGGTCCTCGGGCGGGGTGTCGAACGGGATCTTCTCCAGGTGCTTCTCGACGGCGGCCAGCGTCAGCCCCAGCGCCTGCAGCTCGCGGATCAGCTCCAGCCGGGCCAGGTGCTCGGCCCCGTACAGCCCGGTCCGCCCGCGCAGCCGGGGCGGCGGCAGCAGCCCCTTGCCCGCGTAGAAGCGCAGCGTGCGGACCGTGATCCCGGCGCGGGCGGCCAGCTCGTCCACCGTCATGTCCGCCATGGGCTCCCCGCTCCGATCTATGTGACAGCTCCAGTGTTACATTAACTCTGTATCAGGAACCACTTACCCCCTGAGGAGAGCCGCCGCATGGCACGGGAGATCTTCACCGAGGAGCACGAGGCGTTCCGCGACATGGTGCGGTCCTTCATCGCGAAGGAGATCGCGCCCTATCACGCCCAGTGGGAGAAGGACGAGATCGTCTCCCGCGACGTCTGGCTGGCCGCCGGGCGGCAGGGCCTGCTGGGCATCGAGATGCCCGAGGAGTACGGCGGCGGCGGCAACCCCGACTACCGCTACTACACGGTCTTCAACGAGGAGCTGGCCAAGGCCATGGCCAGCGGGCCGGGCTTCGCGGTGCACAACGACGTCGTGGGCGGCTACCTGGTGCAGCTGCTGAACGACGAGCAGAAGGCCCGCTGGCTGCCCGGCTACTGCTCCGGCGAGCTGATCACCGCCATCGCGATGACCGAGCCGGCCGCGGGCTCGGACCTGCAGGGCATGAAGACGACCGCCGTCAAGGACGGCGACGACTACATCGTCAACGGCTCCAAGACCTTCATCACCAACGGCATCCTGTCCGACCTGGTGATCGTCGCCGCCAAGACCGACCCCGACGCGGGCGCGCACGGCGTGAGCCTGCTGGTGGTCGAGCGCGGCATGGCGGGCTTCGAGCGCGGCCGCAACCTGGACAAGGTCGGCATGCACGCGCAGGACACCGCCGAGCTGTTCTTCGACAACGTGCGCGTCCCGAAGGCCAACCTCCTGGGCGAGGAGGGCATGGGCTTCATCTACCTGATGCAGAACCTCGCGCGCGAGCGCCTGTGCATCGCGGTGTCGGCGGTGGCGGGCGCGCAGGCGGCGTTCGACCAGACGGTGGAGTACTGCAAGACCCGCGAGGCGTTCGGCCGCCCGATCGGCAAGTTCCAGCACAACCGCTTCACGCTGGCCGAGATGAAGACCGAGATCACGGTGGCCCGCGCCTTCCTCGACCAGTGCATCGCCGAGGAGACCAGGGGCGAGCTGTCGGCGGAGAACGCGTCGATGGCGAAGTGGTGGACGACCGAGATGCTGAAGACGGTGGTGGACCGCTGCGTGCAGCTGCACGGCGGCTACGGCTACATGAACGAGTACCCGATCGCGAAGGCGTACCAGGACGTCCGCATCCAGACCATCTTCGGCGGCACCACCGAGATCATGAAGGAGATCATCGGCCGCTCCATCCTCTAGCGGGACCGCGACCCGGCCCTGGTCCGGACGGCGGGACACCGCCGTCCGGACCAGGGCTTCGTCGTCACAGGCCGGGGATGGGATCGGGCGGGGGCTCGGAGGACTCGGGCGCGTCGAAACGGCTTTCCAGATCGTCGGCCATTTCGGAGTAGCCGTTGGTCCTGGCCATTTTCCCGACCTGATGGGCGAACCAGACGCGCTGCGGATCGTCCTCGGCGAAGCCGGACGCCTTCAGGAAGTCGTCGAAATGGTCGGATGCCGACCTGCCGTTCGCCGACGACCTGAACGGGGCCGAGCCGTTGGAGCCGGCCGTGGGCATGTCCGTGAACGGCGGTACGTGCTGCTGGAACTGTTCGGGAACTTCAACGTTCTGCGCAGCAGAGGCGAGCCGCGCGAGCAGCTTGATGTTGTCGACGGCCTTCTCCACCTCGCCTTCGTTTTTCGACAACCACCAGACCACGGCGCTTCCGGTGTCCTTGAGAACGTCCTCGCCGAGGTATTCGCGCACATTTCGCTCGTGTCTGCGCTCGTGCTCCCAGACGTCCTTCTTCTTGCGCACCTCGGCGAGCTGGTCCAGCCTCCTCTGGTCGTTGGGGGACAGGGAGAGGCGGACGGACGTTGCCATCGCGCACAGGTGGCCTGACGTCTCGGGTTCCATCCTGCCCAACGGGGCGCTGAGTTCGTGTTGGACGAACGAGACCCGCTCAGGATCGCTCCGCCGGGTGATCTCACAGGCGCGTTCCAGGACGGCGGCGCGCGCGAGGGCGGCCATGTCGACGCTCGTGTCGTCTTTGGCGCCGGTGGAGCGCCACAGCACGGTCGCGGAGAACAGGAAGTGGTAGTCCGCACGGCCGCTCTCCAGGAGGACATCGGTGATCGACGTTCTCTGGGGCTCGTCCGGCTCCGCCATGTCGGCGGGGTCGAAGGCGGCGGGCTCGATGGGACCGAGGTCTACGGGAGCGGTCGCCGGACGGCGCAGTCCGTTCCGCAGCATCAGGACCGCCAGTCCCGCCAGCACCAGCCCCACGACAAAGGTCGCCCATGTGACCATGGCGTCTTTCCTTTCTGGAGGGTCAGCCGCGCGGAAGACCCTGCGCGTTCTCGATCTTTTGCCGCACGAGATCGCTGAGGACCGGGCGCAGGTCCCGTCCCAACGACATCACGTAGAGGCGGGACAAGATGTCCATCCGGCGAGCGCCTCCAGCGACGAGCACGTCCAGCAGGTCGTGCCGGTGGAGGGGATCGGCGGCGGCATGGCCGAGCCAGCGCCAGGCCAGCGGGGCCCACGACTCGTGCGGGGAGGTCGCGAAGGAGAGCTCCCACCCGGCGGTGAGCTGTGCGCGAATCGTCTTGCCCACGATGAGCGGGCGGCCGCTCCTGCCGGGCTTGGTGAGCACGGCGGGGTCGGCCAGTTCGAGGAAGAGTTCGATGTTTGTGGCGTGGTGTCTGGTCTCGGGATTGCTCTCGGTGAGACGTGGCAGCAGCTGACGCAGGAACCGACGATCCTGGTGGGTGAGCCATAGCAGCGCCTCCCGTGCGCTGCTGGTGCCACGTTCGCGCCGAGCCAGGTGGTGCAGGCGCACCAGCGCCTCATCGGGATGTCTGATCGAGATCTCGTCCCGGCAGGCGACGACGAGCAGTTGAGCGAGGCGGTCGGACAGGCCGGTCTGACGTGACCACTCGTAGATCTTCTTTCGAAAGAAGCGGCCGTGCTGCTGGTCGTGGAGGCCGCGCAACAGGGCCAGGGCCGCCGCCTTGCTCTTTTCAGGGGATGGCGAGTGCTCGGTCCACTCCCATACCAGCATGGTCAGGAATTCCCGGTGCCGTTCGTGAAGGCAGAGGTCGGCGAAGTTCGCAATGAGGCCGCCGCGCTCGGTGTCGCTGAGGCCCTGGAAGGCGGCGACCTCTCCCACCCAGTCCTTGATGGTCGTGCGAAGCGTCGGCAACTGCGTCCAGAAGTAGAGGCGGACCGCCGAGTCGAAATCGAGCCGCGAGAAACGGATATGGCCTTCGCCGTCGAGTTCCGCGCCGATCTCCTTGAACCGGGTGTCCAGAGTGGAGTGCTCCAACACCGAACGGTCATCGGGCTGCTGCTGCGCCCTCTGCATCAGGGCGGAGGCGGCCTGATCGATGACGTCGGCATGTGCCTGGTGCAGCATTGCCGCAGACAGCAGGAGCGCGCGTTGTCGGCCTCCTGTGAGTTCCTGTACCAGGGCGGCGGCCTCTTCCATCTGGCCGGACAAGGCATTAAGGGCTGCTTCGCACCAGCCCGCGAAATCACCCTGCCCTCTGCTGGTCTCGCGCGCTTCGATGACGAGCTGAACGAAGCGCGCAATCCGCCCTAGCGGCGGGTTGCTGCTCAGGAACACCTGTGCGGATGGAGGGACGGCCGGCTCGAACTCGTACGCGCGGAGGCAGCGCCCGAAGACCTGCTCTGGAGACGGTCGCTTGATCTTCACGCAGTAGGGGCCGAACTCAGACTTCAAGTCCCTGACAGGGGACGGCAGCACCACGACGAGCTGCGCGGAGTTGTCGCGAACCGCTTTGCGGAGTTCGGAAAGCTCGGGCTGGAGGGCCACCCAGGCCGGTTGGTCCACGGTCGAGAGGTCCAGCCAGACCCGGTCGTCATCGCCGACGTGGGTGAGGTCGATCCGGCGTGGCTTTTTGGGTTCCTCCAGGGGGAGTTCATGCAGGCGGTCATCGACTGGGCCCGGTTCCCACAGCAACATCTGCGCGGTCATGGTCCGGCCGCTGCCGGGTGATCCGTCCAGGAACACCGTCCGATGCTTTTCGAGGATCTCGATCGCCCTGCCGTATCCGTCGGGCTCGACGAAGATACGCCGCAACCAGGCCAGTTCGTCGGCGGCCTGCCTGCGCGGATCACGGCCCTTCGCATCGGCCATCGAAGGCGTCCAGAAGTAGTTGTTCTGAGTGCCCTCGCCGGTGTGCACGCCTCCGCTGTTGCCGCTGACGTGGGAGGTCGGTGGTTCGCTCAACGGTCGTCCCGGGCTGATGAGGGGCGGCCGAAGGTGTGGTTGACCCCGCCCTGGTTGGTGCCCTGGATGTAGGTGGCTCCGTCGCCGGTGAAGTGGTTGGAGTTGTTGTTGAGGTCGCCGGTCCCGGTGTGCACGGCTCCCCGGTTCCCGTTGAAGATGTTGCGGGCCGCGCCGGAGGTGTTCGCCGGGGTGGGGGCTTGCCGGTCTGCCCTTTCGAGTGCGGGAATGCGGACGGCCAGTTCGTCGCCGATGCGGCGCAGGTCGGTGATGCTGTCGCGCATGTCCAGCCGGAGGGACTGGAGGTCGGCCAGCCACGCCAGTTCAGGCGGCAGGTCCGCCGCCTTGAGCCGGGGCGCCTCCCGCCCCTTCAAGATGGGGATCACCGGAATGTCGAGTTCGTGCGCCGTCAGGATCTCCCGGCGCACCCAGTCGTCCTCCTCCCGCAACCGGGAGTGGCGTGCCCACTGCGGCCCGATCACGGCCAGCAGGACCTTGCAGCAACGAACCCCCCGGAGCAGTTCCTTATCGAAGGTCTGCCCCGGCCTGATGTCCTTGGCGGCGCGGAAGACCGCACCCGATCCGAAGCGCTCCGACAGCGCCCTCTCCAAGACCACGGCCGCCTCGTCGGCGTCACCGGTGCGGTAGTTGACGAACACCTCGCTCATGCTGGAGACCTCTCTACGGGACGATGGTGTGCAGTGCGGTGCCCAGGGCGGGGAGCAGATCGCGCACGGAGCGATTCCTGGGGTGGCGGGCCAGAGTGCGCGCCAGGGAGCGCAGATCGGTGGCGATGGTCGCGGTGCCGACGGCGACGGTGTCGTCGAGCAGTTCGCGGGTCAGATGGCAGGCGTGGTCGACTTCCCCTGCGGTCGCGAGGGCGAGCGCCCGCCGGACGCCGTAGCGGACCTGGGTGCGCACGGCGTGGCCGGGAACGCGGACGAGCTGCCGGTCGATGACCTCGGCCGCCGTGCCCGGACGGCCCAGGTCGTACAGGCACCAGCCGCGGACCATCTCGGCCGGGTCGGGCAGGTGCATGGTTCCGATGACGGGGGCGTCGGAATCCGGGACGTGCCGTGCGAGCAGCATGCGCGCCCGGTCCAGGCATCGCATCGTGGCGTCGTAGTCGCCTGCCAGTGCGTGTCCCTGGGCCTCCCTCTGTGCGGCCAGGCCCCGGATGCGGTGGGGCGCCCGGCGCTCCTGCGCGCGCTGGGCCAGTTCGATCGTCTGCGGTGCGTCGTCGCGGTAGAGGGTGATGAGCGCGTGGCGCACCGACGAGTACGCGGCCAGGTCGCGGTCTTCGCCCGCCTCCGCCAGGTCCACGGCGCGCCGTGTCCACCACAGCGCGTTCTGGTCGTCGCCGGTCTCCTGTACCAGCCAGCCGACGTACTCGGCATAGCGGGAGCCGAGGCGGAGAAGCGCCTGGCGGGTCCGGGACCCCGCCCGCTGGGACAGCTCCCGGAGCGTATGCGTCTGGGCGACGAGCACGGGCAGCAGCACGCCCGGCTCAACGGTCTGCCCGAGCTTCCGGTATTGGTCGAAAAGAGATCGGGAAACGCCGAGCAGCGTGCCGTTCTCGGCAGCGGAAGAAAGGATCGGACGGCCGATGCCCATGCCCGCCGCGGACACCGCCCCGGCCGTCATCGCCTGCCGTCTGGTCAGGGAAGGGAAACGATTCTGGTCGTCGGAAGACGGGCTCATGGACCACACCTCCTCGTCACCGTTCACAGGTGGGGCGGGCTCTGCTGGTACGGGGGCCTCGGGGACCAGGGCGGCGAGCTCCCCGCGGGCGCCGAGCACGGTGTCGCACAGGCGCGCCAACGTGCGGTTCGGTGCCACGCGACCGGTCTCGATCTTGCTGAGCTGGCTTTTGCTGTAGCCGACCCGGCTCCCCAGTGCGCTGAGGGACAGGGCCGCGTCGCCGCGACGGCGTCTGAGTTCTTCGCCGAACCGGTTGGGGCGCTGCGCCACGTGAGCCTCCGCCGAAGAGCCGGACCAACGCCTGTAAGCCTGTGTCAGGTGCAGCGTGGAGGCAAGACGGTCCCGGCGTTTCCCGTTTCCTCTTGGAAACGGGAAAGACGGCTCTGAGAAATTGTCAAGTGCGTCATTCTCGGAGCGGTCGAGAAAAGGCGGCCGATTGTGGCCCGGAAAGCGGGGTGGAGGTCAGCGGATGATGACGCGGTCGTTGGGGGCCTCGGGGTCCTTCAGCCAGCCGTCGTGGCCGTTCTCCGCGCTCCAGCGGCGGCCGTTGTGGCGCACCTCCGTCAGGCCGTACACCTGCGCGTGCGTCACCGCCCAGGACGCCACCGCCCAGCCCGTGCGCGGGCTGGAGACCCGGATCGCGTCGGTCGGGCGCGGCGGGGCCGTGCTCGACACCGTCTGCGGGGTGTCCAGCTGGAGGCGGCCGCCGAAGGCGCGGCGCAGTTCGCGGACCGCCTCGGCTCGGCGCGGGTTCGTCTTCTTGTCCGGCGGGAACCAGCACCGCACGGTCGCCGGCTCGCGGCCGGTGAACGCGCGCGCCAGCAGCTTGCCGTCCGGCTCGTGCTGGGCGTAGGCGTCGCCGTCGGCGCTGCGCTGGACGCGCTGGGCCGCGTCGTGCAGGTCGCGGTCCAGGTAGTCCTTCACCTTGACCAGGCCGTCGAAGAACTTGCTGGTGGAGGTCACCGGGTCGCGGAGCTTGTCGGGGCTGCCCCAGCCCTGGGACGGGCGCTGCTGGAACATGCCGACCGAGTCGCGGTCGCCGTCGGGCAGGTTCCGGATGTGGGACTCCTGGATGGCGGTCGCGTAGGCGATGACGGCGGCGCGCTCGGGGAGCTGCTTGCGGAAGGCCACCGCCGCGATCGTGCTGGCGTTGGCGGCCTGCTCCAGGTCCAGCGGCATCTTCCCCGAGGCGGTCCGCACCTCGCAGCCGGAGCCGTGCAGGTAGGGGCGGACCTGGCGGAACAGGAGGTAACCGCCGGTCCCCAGAACGAGCACGGTGACCAGCGTGACGGCGGTCCAGCGCCACCGCCGCGCCCCTCGCTTGTCCTTCGCCGTTGCAGCCACGCGAAGACCGTACCGGGAGATGGCCCCACTAAGCTCAAGGGTCATGACCCAAACGTTCACCAGCCCGCTTTCGGAGGTCGTCGACGAGCTCTGGGAGCGCCGCGCCGAGCTGTCGCCCGACGACGCGGGCGCGCGGGCGGCGATCGTCGCGGCGGTCGACCAGATCGACGCCGGGGAGGCGCGCGCGGCGTTCGTGGACCCCGCGACCGACCAGGTCGTGGTGGACGAGCGGGTCAAGCGCGCCATCCTGCTCAGCTTCAAGGTCCTCGGCATGGTGCGCTCGCAGGTCGGGGACTTCCAGTACCACGACCGCGTCCCGCTGAAGTCGCGGCTGGACGGGGTGCGCGTGGTGCCCGGCGCCATCGCGCGCTGGGGCGCCTACCTGGCGCCCGGGGTGGTGCTGATGCCGTCGTTCGTGAACATCGGCGCCCATGTCGAGGCGGGCACCATGGTCGACACCTGGGCCACGGTCGGGTCGTGCGCGCAGATCGGCCGGAACGTGCACCTGTCGGGCGGCGTCGGGATCGGCGGGGTGCTGGAGCCGCCGAACGCGCGGCCCGTCGTGGTCGGCGACGACGCGATGATCGGCAGCCGGTCGATGGTCACCGAGGGGGCCCGGGTGGGGCGCGGGGCCGTGCTCGGCGCGGGCACCAACCTGTCGGCGTCCATGCCGGTGATCGACGTGGAGAGCGGGGAGGAGATCGCCCGCGGGCACGTCCCGGACTGGTGCGTCGCGGTGGGCGGGACGCGCGTCAAGGAGTTCCCCGGCGGCTCGTTCGGGCTGCCGGCCGTGCTCGTCATCAAGCGCCTGGAAGAGGGACGGCGCCACGACAAGGCCGCGCTGAACGACATCCTGCGCGACCACGGCGTCAGCGCGTGACGGCGGGGTCCCTGAGCGCCTCGACCACCGCGGCCGGGTCGTCGGCCTGGAACAGCACGGCGGTCACGGTCGCCCGCTCGCCCTTGGGCAGGGCGACCTCGTAGGGCTCGGTGAGCCGGACCTCGACGTTGGCCGACGAATCCACGGTCACCGCCAGCCGGCCGTCGAGAGCCCGCACGAAATAGCCGTCGGGAAAGCTTTGCCGCCGGGACGCCGAGGCGATCAGCGCCCGCGGGATCTCGGCCTCTCCCCACGCGCCCGCGCGCAGCAGCAGCCGGTCGTCGGTGAGGACGTGCGGGCGCACGATGTAGCCCGAGTACATCCCGAGCATGAACCACAGCCCCGCCACTCCGACGGCGGTGAGGGCGTGCGCCAGCCACCCCCAGGGGATCAGCAGCTCCAGCGCGGCGATCTCGACCGCGTTCAGCCCCACCCATACGTACGGCATCGCGCCCTGGCTGCGCGCGTACGGGACGGCCAGGTCCTCCGGCCCCACGCCAGGACGGACGCGGCGCAGCAGGAGCCACGGATCGGTGAGGAACTTCATGGGGACCCTCCTTGCAGTCGGTCGGCCACCAGCCGGATCGTGCGCTGCTGGGCCGGGGAGAAGTCGGCGATCATCAGCTCGCCCAGCAGCTCGCCGACCGGCCCCACGGTGTGCTCGGCGGACGGCGCGGGCAGCAGCGGGAGCAGCGTCTCGGCGAACTCGGCCGCCAGCCGTTCCGCCTGGTCGTCGGTCACCTCCATGAACCGGCGGCTCAGCGCGGCCAGCCGCGCGACGAGGTCGGGATCGGCGGCGACCCGCCCGTACACCCCGGCCATCCCGGCGGCCCAGGCGGCGGGCGCGACGTGCTCCAGCAGGCGGGCGGCGTTGCGCTCCAGCTCGATGATCTCGGGGGCCACGGCGCTGGACAGCTCGCGCAGCGCGGCGGTGACCTCGGGGGACAGGTCGGGCTCGCCGTGCCCGGCCAGCAGCCGCGCCACCGTCTCGCGCTGCCGCCGGATCTCGGCCTCCCGCCGGGCCAGCTCGGCGTCCAGGTCGGTCAGCACCTCGGTGAGGCCGGCCGCCGAGTCCTCCTTGAGGGCGTCGGAGACCTCCGCCAGCGACAGGCCCAGCGTCGCGAGCTGCCGGACGCGGATCAGCCGCACCACGTCGTCCATCCCGTAGGAGCGGTATCCGGAGGCGTCGCGCGGCGGCTCGGGCAGCAGGCCGACGTGGTGGTAGTGGCGGATGGTGCGTTGCGTCACGCCGACCAGTTCGGCGATCTCTCCGATCCTCAGCACGCCCTCAGTCAACGCCCTGACGCCGCGTCAAGGTCAAGTAGCCTTGCTGGCATGCGGCTTGACCTCTTCTCGGACGTGGCGGACCTCACGGCGGCGATCGTGGACATCGAGTCGGTGAGCGGCGACGAGCGCGCGCTCGCCGACGCCGTCGAGGAGGCGCTGCGCGCGCTGCCGCACCTCGCGGTCGTCCGCGACGGCGACTCGGTGGTGGCGCGCACCGAACTGGGCCGCGCCGAACGCGTCGTGCTCGCCGGGCACCTGGACACCGTCCCGCTGAACGGCAACCTGCCCTCCCGCGTCGAGGGCGACCGCCTGTACGGCTGCGGCACCACCGACATGAAGAGCGGCGTCGCCGTCCAGCTCAAGCTGGCCGCGGCGCTCACCGAGCCGTCCCGCGACGTCACCTACGTCTTCTACGAGTGCGAGGAGGTCGAGGCCGAGCGCAACGGCCTCAAGCGCATCGCCGAGACGCGCCCCGAGCTGCTCGCCGGCGACTTCGCCGTGCTGTTGGAGCCGACCGGCGGCCTGATCGAGGGCGGCTGCCAGGGCACCATGCGCGTGGACGTCGTGGCGCGCGGCGAGCGCGCCCACAGCGCCCGCGCCTGGATGGGCTCCAACGCCGTCCACAAGGCGGGCGAGATCCTGGACGTGCTGCGCGCCTACGAGCCCACCAAGCCCGTGGTGGACGGCCTGGAGTACCACGAGGGCCTGAACGCCGTCTTCATCAGCGGCGGGGTGGCCGGGAACGTGATCCCCGACGAGTGCGTGGTGACGGTCAACTACCGCTTCGCGCCCGACAAGTCGGTGGCCGAGGCCGAGGCGCTGCTGCGCGAGCGGTTCGCGGGCTTCGAGCTGCGAGTGGTGGACGCGGCCCCGGCGGCCCGCCCAGGCCTGAACCACCCGGCCGCGGCCGCGTTCGTCGCCGAGAGCGGCGCGGAGGTCCGCGCCAAGCTCGGCTGGACCGACGTGGCGCGCTTCACCGAGCTGGGCGTGCCCGCCGTCAACTACGGGCCGGGCGAGCCCACCCTGGCCCACACCAAGGACGAGTACGTCGAGCTGCCCCTGATCAGCGACTGCGAGCGCCGGATGATGTCTTGGCTCGGCTGAAGGGCAGGGCCCGGCCGCGCCGCGTTGGCTACGGTGACGACATGACATCCGAAGAGTCCCGCACGCATCGCCAGGGGCCCGCGACGCTGCGCGGCCGCGCCCTCCCGCAGACCACCACCGACCAGCGCCTGCTGGACAGCCGGGGCCCGTCGGACTGGCTGCACGCCGACCCGTGGCGGGTGCTGCGCATCCAGGCCGAGTTCGTGGAGGGCTTCGGCCTGCTGGCCGAGCTGCCCAAGGCCGTCAGCGTCTTCGGCAGCGCCCGCACCAAGCCCGACTCCGACGAGTACAAGCTGGGCGTCCAGGTCGGCGCGAAGCTGCACCAGGCGGGCTACGCGGTCATCACCGGCGGCGGCCCCGGCATCATGGAGGCGGCCAACAAGGGCTGCGACGAAGACGGCGGCCTGTCGGTGGGCCTCGGCATCGAGCTGCCGTTCGAGCAGAGCATGAACGAGCACATCGACATCGGGCTGGAGTTCCGCTACTTCTTCGTCCGCAAGACGATGTTCGTGAAGTACTCGCAGGCGTTCGTCGTCCTGCCGGGCGGCTTCGGCACCCTGGACGAGCTGTTCGAGGCCGTCACCCTGGTCCAGACCGGGAAGATCACCCGCTTCCCGATCGTGCTGATGGGCACCGCGTTCTGGGGCGGCCTGGTCGAGTGGATCAAGCAGACCATGCTGACCTCCGGCAAGATCGCCGAAGCGGACCTGGACCTGTTCCACCTGACCGACGACCCCGATGAGGCCGTCGAGGTCATCGTGGAGGCGCACCGCCAGGCCGCCGCCCGCCGCGAGGCCGAGGAGAAGCAGGCCCGGGAGGCCGCCGCCCGCGAGGCCGGCGACGGCGAGTGACCTGACCCCCCACGGCCCGGCCCCCTCCCCGGAGGAGCCGGGCCGCCGCGCGCGTGATGGAATCCGGATGGACCCGGTCCCCTCTGTCCCTGGGAGTTGTTCGCCGATGGCAGCCGTCTGCGTGTTCTGCGCGTCCTCCAACAAGATCGACCCGAGCTATGTGGAGCTGGCCGCCGAGGTCGGGGCCGAGCTGGCCCGGCGCGGGCACGGCCTGGTGTCGGGCGGGGCGCGGATCTCGTGCATGGGGGCCGTCGCGCGGGCGGCGCGGGAGGGCGGCGCGCGGACGGTGGGCGTGATCCCCGAGGGGCTCGTCGATGTGGAGATCTCCGACGAGGAGAACGACGAGCTGGTCGTCACCCCGGACATGCGCACCCGCAAGGGCGAGATGGACAAGCGCAGCGACGCCTTCCTCGTACTGCCCGGCGGGATCGGGACGCTGGAGGAGCTGTTCGAGATCTGGACGGCCCGGGTGCTCGGGATGCACGACAAGCCCGTGGTGATCCTCGACCCGACCGGCGTCTACGAGCCGCTGAAGGAGCTGATGAACGGGCTCGCCGAGCAGGGGTTCGTGCGGGCCAAGGCGTTCGACGCGGTGGGCTGGGCCACGACGGTCCCCGAGGCGTTCGACCTGCTGGAACGCTCCCAGCCGCGCATCGAGCCCACCGCCGAGGACTACGCCGAGGCCGAGCTGTAGGGCTCCGGTCCGGCGGGACGTGGGTGCAACCGGCGAGGCCGCTTCGGGCAAGAGGCGGTGACGGATCTTCGTTGCTACCCACGGAGCGAGATGAGCTGGAGAAGAGCGGTGGCGGCGGTCGCCGCCACCATGACCGCCGGGGCGGCGCTGCACGCGCCGCAGCCCGCGCAGGCGGGGCCGGAGGCGGCGGGCGCCGGTGAGATCACGCTGGTGACCGGTGACGTCCTGCGGGTGCGCGGCCAGGGGCCGGGGGCCGTCCTGCTGGGCGTCCGGCCGGGCGCGGGGCGGGAGAGGACGACGTTCGGGCGCTTCACGGTCGGCGGGCGCCGCTATGTCATCCCGTCGGACGCGGCGCGCCTGGTCGCGCAGGGCAGGCTCGACCGGCGGCTGTTCGACGTCGGGCTGCTGAGCGCCGAGGGGTACGGCGACTCCCGGCGCGCCGACATTCCGGTGATCGTGCAGCGGGGGCAGGGGCGCGCGGCGGTCGCGGGCGCGAGCAGGACGGTCTCGCTGCCGGCCCTCGGCATGGACGCCCTGCGCGTCGAGAAGCGGAACGCCACGAAAGCCTGGGTCTCGCTGACCGCCGCCGGGCTGCGCTCCAGCGGCGCGGCCACCCGGATCTGGCTCGACGGCCGGCGGCGGGCGCGGCTCGACCGGAGCGTCGTACAGGTCGGCGCGCCCACGGCGTGGAAGGGCGGCTGGACCGGCAAGGGCAGCACCGTCGCGGTCCTGGACACCGGCTACGACACCGGGCATCCCGACCTCAAGGGCGTCGTCACCGAGTCGCGGGGCTTCACCTCCGGAGGCGCCGACGACGTGCAGGACCGGGTGGGGCACGGCACCCACGTCGCCTCCACGGTGGCGGGGTCCGGGGCGGCCTCGGGCGGACGGTTCCGGGGCGTCGCGCCGGGCGCGCGCCTCGCGGTGGGCAAGGTCCTGGGCGACGACGGCTCAGGCCACGACTCGTGGATCCTCGCCGGGATGGAGTGGGCCGCCACCCAGGCGAAGGCCAAGGTCGTCAACATGAGCCTGGGCGCCACCGACTTCCAGGGCGGCGATCCGCTGGAGCTGGCGGTCGACGCGCTCACGGCCCGCACCGGGGCGCTGTTCGTCGTCAGCTCGGGCAACGCCGGACCCGACGCGCGCACCCTGGGGAGCCCGGGCAGCGCCGACGCCGCGCTCACCGTGGGCGCGGTGGACCGTGACGACTCCCTCGCCGACTTCTCCAGCCGCGGGCCGCGGCTGGGCGACCTCGCCGTCAAACCCGACATCACCGCGCCCGGCGTGGAGATCGTCGCGGCGCGGGCGGAGGGCACCGACCCCGGCGAGCCCCACGGCGAGCACTACGCGGCGGCGTCGGGCACCTCCATGGCCGCCCCGCACGTCGCGGGCGCGGCCGCGATCCTCGCCGCGCGCCACCCGGAGTGGCCGGCGGCGCGGCTCAAGGCGGCGCTCATGAACTCCGCCGAGCCCGGCAAGGGACTGTCGCCCCACCAGCAGGGCGCCGGGCGCCTCGACGTCGCCCGCGCCGTCGGCCAGTCGGTGGGGACCAGCGTGGGCACGATGTCGGAGGTCCAGCGCCACCCGCACACCGAGGGCAGGCGGCGCACGATCACCTACGAGAACTGGGGCGACCGGCCGGTGACGCTGGCGATCCGGGTGGACGGCCCGGAGAAGGTGTTCCGGCTGGGCGTCGCGACCGTGACCGTGCCCGCCAGGGGGCGGGCCGACGTCCCGCTGACGGTCGGCGGACCGGACGCGCCCGAGGGGGCGCACGGCGGCGTGGTCGTCGCGACGTCCGGTGCGACGGTCGTCCGCACGGTGGTCGGCGCCTACCTGGAGCCGAAGTCCCACGACATCACCGTGAAAGCCGTCGACCGCGACGGCCGGGACGCCGGTGAGATGCTCGTCCTGCACGACCAGCGCTCGTCCTACAGCGAGTTCGTCCTCGCCGACGGGACGACCAAGTACCGCCTGCCGGAGGGGCGCTACAACGTCTTCGGCTCGGTCGACACCGAGCCGCGCCCCGACGGATGCCGGGACAGCGCCATGGCGCACGTGCCCGTCGAGCTGACCGGGGACCGCTCCGTGGTGCTCGACGCGCGCGCCGCCGCGAAACCCCTGAACGTGTCGATCGACGATCCCTCGCTCCGGATGGAGGATTTCTACTACTACGGCTTCGGATACGCCAACGGGGCCGTCGCCTACGACTACCTCCCGATGAGCGCCTGCCCCATGTCGCGCAAGTACGTCCTGCCCGTCAGGCAGAAGGGGCTCGCCTACTACAACCAGACGAGCTGGCGGGAGAAGGACGCGACGCCCGAGGCTCCCGGGGCGAGCCGGTACGAGATCTACGACTACCGGCGCGGCGGGTTCCCGGAGGACCCCTCGTACCGGGCCCGTGTCGCCGACCTGGCGACGGTCCGGGCCACCGTGCGGGGCCACGGGAAGGCGGCGGGCGCGGAGCTGTCCATCGGCGCGGCGGTCCCGGAGATCCCCAGCCCGTGGATGGCCAGCGACCGGGTGAACGCTCCGGCGACGACCACGCTCCGCCTCACCCGCAATCCCGCCTTCCGGTGGTGGTCGCTCCTGGACCAGGAGGGCGGGTTCACCAGATACGCGCCCCTGCGGTTCCCCCGTCGCGCCCACAAGGTGACGTTCGGGTCGGCCGTTTTCGGCCCGTCCCTGAAGGAGCCGCTGCCGACGGGCTTCCCGGAGGAGCCGAAGGCCGAGCGGACCGGGGACGTCCTCCGCTACTGGCCGGCCGGCTTCTTCAGCGAGTCGGGCCACGGGGCCTACGGCGACATGTACTCGTTGAAGGGGAGCCTCGTCCTGCGGTCGGGCGGGAAGGTCGTCAAGGAGGCTCCGTTCGAGTCCTACGACCTGACGGCCGCCCTTCCCGCGACCGCGGCCGAATACCGGCTGACGGCCGATGCTCGGCAGAGCCGCCCGGACGCGAAGCCGTCCAGCAGGATCACGGCTGAGTGGAAGTTCCGCTCCGGACGGGTCGAGAAGAGCGCGCCGCTGCCCCTGCGCGTCGTCCGCTTCGCGCCGAAGGGGCTGGACGACCTCAACCGCGCCACGGCGGGTGAGCCGACCGCCGTCTCGCTGTGGGCCGAGAGCAACGACGGCTCCGCCACCAGGGGGATGACCGTGGAGGCGTCCTTCGACCGGGGCGCCACGTGGCGGAAGGTGCCGGTCGAGCGCGCCGGGGCCCGCTGGACGATGACGATCGCCGGCGCACCGGCGGGCACGGTGTCCCTGCGCGCCACGGCGAAGGGCCCGGCGGGCTCGTCGGTCAAGCAGACGATCATCGACGCCTACGAGGTCCGCGCCGCCGGGACGGAGACCGGAGGCTCCTGACCGCTCGGCGGGCGGGAGCCTGGGAGGGACCTGCCCTCTCCGGCCCCCGTCCGCCGACCGCGTACGCCCACGATCGACGGGATCACGCCGTCTCGTACACGTAGACCACGTGGTCGAGGACGTCGGCCCCGTAGGTGGCCGCGAGGGGGTCGGCCCGCTTGAGCGCGAGCGCCTTGACGGGCTTGAGCGGCACCTTGTCGGCCTCGAAGTCGAGGCGGGTGCTCAGCAGCGCCTGGCACGCGAGGCTCTTGGTGCTGAGGTTCGGCTTCTTGTCCTCGGACGCCTTCCGCTGCTCGTCGGCGGAGGCGCAGGCCAGGTGGAGGGCGGCCAGCAGCTGGTCGGCCCGCAGGGCGAGGTCGGCGTGCTGGGCCGACGCCTGGTAGGAGGCGGCCGAGGCGTCGACGGCCTGGATCTCGCTCGCCGCCTTCTCGGCGTCGGTGTCGAAGCTGAGGTTGAAGTTCAGCATGGTCAGCCGCTCGTAGAGCGTCCAGAACGGCGCGACGTGCAGCTGGAACTCGTGGAAGGCGGCGGCCACGAGCATGCCCTCGGACCTGACGATGTTGCCGTTGAACCAGACGATCACTTCGGCGCTGTTGAGATCGCCGGCCCACGTCCGGGCGTCGGGCGCGAACGCGTCGGCGAGGACGGCGAACGGCTCTTTGCCGGCGGAGGCGTACAGGCCCATGTAGGTCATGCCCTTGGCTTCGGCCATCGAGGCTTTCGGGGCCTTGGCGCTCATCTCGAAGGAGACGCGGAAGGGGCCGGCCGAATCGATCTCGGAGATGACGTTCGGCGTGCTGGTGTACTTTCTGACCGCCTCAAGGGCGATCCGGGTGTCGGCGGTGGCGTCGAAGGGCATGGACGGCTCCTTGGCTCGGTGCCGCCATCGTGCGCCGGGGGGCGGGCCTTTCCCATATCGCGCCGTTGAGAAAAGAGTCCCTGGCCGGAAAAGGACTGAGGGTCGTCTGCGCCGCCATGGCGGGCCGCGTCAGGGCTAGACGCGCAGGCCCACCAGGAGGGCGTACACGCCCAGCGCGCCGAAGACCGTCCCCATGACCAGCTTGATCAGGAGATTGGGCACCATGTCGCTCCCATCGCGGACGACATAGGAGATCGCCTGGATGATCCCCGCCGCCGTGAACAGCAGGAAAGCGGAGCCGATGATAACTAAGACGATGTTCACGGAAATGATCAAAGAGGTCGGCGCCGCCCGCTGTCAAGATCTGGTTTTCCACCGCCGTCCGTTGAACGGGACGCTCTCAGTCCGACAGGCGGCGGAGGATCTCTTTGAGGATCGGACCGCCGGTCGCGAAGTTGAGACGGGCGAACCCTTCGCCGCCCGGACCGAAGCTGGGGCCGGAACTGAGCATGACCCGGGAATGCTCCAGGAAATGCTCGGCCGGATCTGCGCCCAGATTCAGCGCGCGGCAGTCCAGCCAGGCCAGGTAGGTGGCCTCCGGCGGGTGGTGGCGGACGCCGGCCGGGAGCGAGGCGGCGACCAGGTCGCGGTTGCGGGCGAGGGTCTGCCGGACCTCGGCCAGCCACGGGTCGCCCTCCCGCCAGGCCGCCACGGTGGCCGCGACGCTGAGGGAGCTCACCTCCCCGAAGAACTGCGGCGGCATGGCCGCCATCGCCTCGCGCACGCGGGCGTCGCCGACGTGGGCCACCGAGCAGCGGAGCCCGGCCAGGTTGAAGGACTTGCTGGCGGAGGTCAGCGTGACCGTCCGGTCCAGGAGCGAGGCGAACGGGACGTGCCGGTGGGGGTCGTGCACGAGGTCGGAGTGGATCTCGTCGGAGATGACCAGCATGCCGTCGCGCTCGGCGACCTCGGCCAGCGCCTCCAGCTCCGCCCGCGTCATCACGCGGCCGGTGGGGTTGTGCGGGTTGACCAGGACGAGCGCCCTGGCCCCGGCGGCCGCCTCGGCGTCGAAGGTCCAGCCGTCCGGGGTGTCGATCATGGGGATGGGGACCAGGCGCCGGCCCATGGCCTCGATGGTCTCCAGGAACGGGGGATAGGCCGGGGTGTGCATCGCCACGGCGTCGCCGGGCCGGGTGCCCAGGTGCAGGACGACCTGGAGCGCCTGGATCAGCTCGGTGAAGACGTGGATGCGGGACGGGTCGAGCGACAGGTCGTGGCGCTCGCGCATCCGCTCGGTGAAGGCTTCCCGCAAGGGGTTGAGGGCGGGCATGTCGTCCCAGCGGGGGTAGCCGAGGTAGTCCACGTGCCGCTGGAGGGCTTCGCGGATCGGCGGCGCCACCGGGAAGTCCATGTCGGCGACCCAGGCGGGCAGCACCCCGGAATCGACGCGGGCCCACTTGCTCCCGTTGGCGAGGACGTGGGGATCGATGTCGTCGAACATGATCATCAGACTAGAACAGTCCTGTCCGGGCGCTAGGGGTGCTTTCGTGCCACTGTGCGGGCCTTTTCGGACAGGGGCGTTCGTTCGCCCTTCGGGCCGGACGGATGGGGGTGGAGGGCGGCGTCGCCGCTGCGTCGTGGGGTGGACGCGCTTTGGCGTCGGCCGGGTCTCAGGGGCTGGGCTTTCGCGTTCCCGGAACGTTGTTGATCGTGCGCCCCGGGTCGATGCGGCGAATGGATTTGAGTTAGAGGCGACCAAAAAGGCACGATTAGGACATGCGCACCCTCCTGCATCGCCGTATCAAGGCCGTCTTCATCCTGATGGGCGGCCTCGGCATGGTGGCTCTGGGCGTCGCGTTGCTCGCCGTCATGGTGCCGGGCGGGGACGACGACCTGCGCGCCTACCAGGCGGCGAAGCGCTGTACGGCCGTCCCGTCCGTGCCCCGGGACTGCCTCTGGACGGAGGAGTTCACCGTGTCCAGCGTCCATCTGACCAGCGCGAGGGGCAAATCGAGTTCCGTGCGCCTGCGGGGCCAGGGCGGCGAAGAGTGGAAGGTCGAGGCCGAAAAGGACTTCCTCGTCGGCCTCGACAAGGGCGATCGGGTCACCGGCACGATCTGGCGAGGCAGGATCACCGAGCTCTCGGCGGACGGCGACGTCCAGAAGACCCAGGACGCTCCGGCCGACATGGGCACGCGGGCCTTCATCGGCGCGCTGATCCTCCTGCCTCCGGGCCTGCTGGCGATGGTCGCGGGCGCGTGGCGGCTGGCCCGCTCCCGCCGCCCGGAGCCGACCCCGGGCATGACCGCCACGACGGGGCTCGCGGTCGCCTTGGTGTTCACCGGGATGTTCTCCCCGGTCTTCGCGCCCGGAGAAGCGGAGGACTTCTCCGACACGCTGATCACCTGGCTCATCATGGCCGCCATCGCGACCGTCGTGGCCATCGGCTACGTCGCCCACATGAGCTCCGAGGACGCCGAGACGTCGTAGTCGCGGGCATGGACGGCCGACGGCCTGGTCGTGCGGGAGCGGGCGCTACTCCACGCCCCAACGGGCGAGGCGGCCGTAGCCGGGCCGGTAGATCGAGCGTGTGACCGGGTAGCGGGCCCGCTTGACGGCCTGCCACGCCTCCTCGGCTCCGCGCCGCCGCCACCAGCACCAGAACGCGTAGTCGAGGCCGTTCTCCAGTTCGAAGCACAGGCCGTGGTTCAGACCGGACCTGCACACGTAGACCTTGATCACTTTATCGCGAGGGATCGGGACCTCGTATTCCCCGGCCAGAAGAGCCCGTACCTCGCGACCGTCCACGATGAGCCAGTCGCCCCCGGACAGGCTAAGGGCAGGACGTGCGAACCCGTCCGCTTTGCCTCGCCATTCCTGGTACATCGGACGAACCTCCTCCACCTCGTCCCAACCTTGGCGCAGGTGGGCATTTCACGCCATGGGCTATTGGCGTACGGCTCGACGGTGCACCTTGTCCGGCGGGTCATGCCTCAAGAAGTCCTACCGCCGCACGGCCTGGCCGATCAGCACGAGCAGGGCGTCCGGCGTGACCGCCTCCAGCAGGCAGCCGCCCCGGCGGTTCGGCAGGTAGGCCCACCAGCGGCCGGTGCACCGGCCGTACCAGCAGAGGACGCCGGGGAAGCGCCGTTGGATGTAGGCGGCGGTCGTGTCGGGTCCGACCGGGGGAGTGCGGTGGGACGGCGCGGGCGGTGTGCCCGAGGGGGAGCCCACCGCCCGCGCCGTCGCCACCTCCCCCCACGGGACCGCGTTGGGGGACGCGGTCCCGTTCCCCGGTGGCCAGGCGTCTTCCCCCGCCGGGCACATCACCGGAGGCTCCGCGCGGCGGCCCGTACGGCCTCCGTGAGCAGCGCTTCGCGCAGCGCGGTGATCGCATGCGACGCCCGCTGCCGCGATACTGGATCCGGTCCATCGATTTACGTGAACATGCGCTGGCCGGAGGGGCTTCAGGGCCCCGGGCCCCCTACGCCGAGCTGGCACGTGGCGCCCGCGGGCCGACGATCGTGTCCGGAGGCTGGCGGCGTCCTTGCCGAGCAGTGCTTGATCGCCAGTGGCCCATCGGGTGGCCGAACCCGTCGAGCACCGGCCTGCCCGGCGGCGGCTCTGGTGTGGTTGGCCAAGGTGCGTTGGGCATCGAGCACGACTACCGAGAGCTGAAGACCGGACTGGACTTGGGCCACTTCGAAGGGTGCTCGTTCACCGGTTTCCACCGCCGTCTGACCCTGGTCATCGCCGTCCATCGCTCTCGACCGCATACAGGGTGGACAATGGGACGCAAAGCAGGAGGGATTCGATGAACCTGCTCTGCGCCGTCTCCCTCCAGATTCCGGCGAAGCGCTGGCAATCAGGAGCCGGATCGAGAGCACCTCTGCGCAGACGCGCAAGCAGCAAACCGATCGTCATGCTCTGCGTCACCACATCGATCTTCGACCGATCGAAGGGCTCGTGGATCACTGCGTGCTGGCCCTAGGGTTCGGCCTTGCCATCGGCACTCACGTCTCGGCGCCGTACTTGAACTTCACCCCAAGACGGCTCTCGCCTTCAAGTCGGCTGTACCGGCCCTTCGTCACTCGGTGTCGATCTCCGCGCCGCCGGGGTGCGTCGATTCCTTGACTTCGGCGATGGAGTTGATGAACCGCTGCTCCAATCGGGTCAGCTCTACGGCGCGCATGTCGATGAAATCCTCATCGTGCCCTGCTTCTAGGAGGGCGAAGGCATTGCGACTGATGCCGAGGATGCCTTCGTTGCAAGCCTGGCCAAGGCTGAGGAGCGTGTAGTCCTTGGCCGGAATGCCTGGGGCGGCGGCGAGCACGACCCGGTTGGCCGGATGCGGGCCGTTGGCCAATCCCGCCTTGTTGCTGATCCTGCGGAAAGCGGCGGAGTCCAACTGGCGGATCGCGTCGATCGCCGGATATTCCACGCCGTCCACCGTGTACCTGACCGGGAACTCTCGCAGTTCCCACAGCAAGTAGGCGCGGACACGGGCGCTGCGCAGGTCGAACCGGTCGGGAAACGGCCGGGGACGCTGGTCGGTGAAGTCGAACATGCCCTGCCCGCCGGTGAAGTCCCGCAGGCCCTTGTCCCCGGTGGCGAACGTCCGCATGTCCTGGATGGCCTGGCGGCTGGTCGTGGAGTTCATGCCGGCGAACCAGCCCGACCACGAGGTGATCCAGAACCAGCGGATCAGTCCTTCGCGCTGCCCGTCGGAAGGCTGGGGGCACAGGTGGAAGAACAGCGCGAGCAGCATGAGTTGGTTGTTGTAGGGGATGAGCCGGGCGATCGGCACCCCCACCCGGTCGCGGAGGAACGCCACCGCCAGCGCCAGCGCCTGGTCGGTGTCCTCGACGGCCTGGGAGACCTTGCCCTCGACCTTCCTGGCGAGGACGTCCCAGCGTGCGCCGGTGACCTCCTCCTCGCCTGCGACGGCCAGCACGGCCTGGAAGGCGGTCTTGGAGTTGATCTCCCCGAAGCCCTCGGAGGCGATGCGCTCCAGGATCGCGTCGATGCGGTTGGCCAGGCTCTCCTGTCCAGCGCCCTTGTAGGTGAGGGCCGAGACCATTTGGTCGGCACTCATCGCCTGGCCCTTGCTGTTGATCCGGGAGAAGACCTCGACCGCTTGGTTCAGGTTGCCGCCGAGCAGCGTCACGACCGAGATCTTGTACGTCTTGATCCGTTGGGCGACGTTCTCGGCCTCCTCCACCAGCGCGTCGTACCGCTTGCCCTCGTAGCTCTTGGAGAGTTCACGCGCATAGGCGAGGAAGTCGAGCGTCTTGCGCACCGAACTGACCGGCAGGTAGTTGGCGGGGGGAGGGGTGGCGCGCTTCCAGTGGACGTACCGGTTGGTCCGAGTGTCGGAGGTGTGCCCGAGGATCCGGTAGACCTGCCAGACCCACTCGGGTTCCTCCTGGCTCTTCTCGCGGTCCTCTGACCAGTAGAGGCACGAGTAGAGGGTGGAGATCCGCTGGTGGCCGTCGAGTACGTAGGTCGCCTCGTCGCCGGAGGCCGCTGGAACGGTCAGCGCTCCCACATGGTCGAGGCTTTCGATGTGCAGGTTGGTCTTCCAGAGCAGCAGGCTGCCGATGGGGTAGCCGCGCTCGATGCTGTCGAACAGGTCGAGCATCTGCTCGGGCCGCCAGACGAACGGACGCTGGAACTTGGGGATGCGCAGCCTGCCCGCGTGAACATCGTCGAGGAAGGTCTCCAGGAAGTCGACCTGCGGACGCACGCCGATGTTGTTGCCGGTCCCCTCGTACTCGTCGGGGCCGGTCAGTCCGTGCTCGTCCTCGTGGATGGCCATGCCGTCTTCCTACTAAATGATCTTCTGGATTAGAGCGAGGAGCGTACGCAGTTCGTCGCAGACCTCCGCGCCGAGCGACGCGAAGTCATCTTCTGTCAGGTTGCCGTCCTCGGCCTCTTGCAGCAGGACCGTCGTGAGCCGGTCGCCGAATCCTTCCCCGAGCGCGACCACGGTGGTCTCGTGCAACGAACGATAGAGCTCTTGCTGGGCTAGGGGAATCATGGCCTCGTCGGTGCCGCGTTTGCGGAACCCCTTCTTCATGTCGAAGTGAGCCCGTTGCTCGGGTATGAGATCGCGCAGGTTCTCGACCCGCTCCTTCAACGCCTCGCGATCCCGATGGGGCGCGGCTGCGATGACGTGGTCGGGCACGTAGTTCTCCGCTTCACGGAAGCGCAGGATGTGCCCTTCAATACCTTCGGCGAGCAGCTGGGCCGCCTTCTTCTCGTGTGTGGAGCGCTCGCCTGGAGTCAGGCGGTCGCTGTCGAGAAGGAACACCACTCGCTTGAGCCGCCGGAAATCCGCCGCTTCACTGCGCGCTACCTTGGGGACCTCGCTGCTGCCACCACCTTGGACAAATTTCAGCCAGCCCTTGGCCTTCGCCTCGTGGATCTTCGTCACGCCAAAGGCATGCGCGATGGCGAGCAGGAAGGCTCCGTCACCCGCCTGGTTCTCCACCACGACCCGGGCGGCGGCCCCAAGGTCGTGCACGAGATCGCGCAGGTTCTCGCGGGTGACCGTCACGTCGGGAGGCAGGGGAGCGGTGGACGTCCACTCCTGGCTGGTGAGTCCGAGCCGCGCCAGTTCGCTCCAGTCCGCCGCCTTGCTGGGGGCGTGCTCGGCGAAGTAGGCGTCCATGACATCGAGGTCGGCGGGATCCACCACCACCCAGTCGTGCCGGCCTTCGAGGAAGTAGTAGACGAGTACGACAAGAGGTGTGTACGCATCGACGCCGAAGACGTCGGCCGATAGTTCAACCCGCATTTCTCTCCCGGTTCAACCGGATCTGAGTCAGCTTCTTTGCCTCCTCGAAGTCCTCGGAAAAGACGCCCGTGGGCCAGTAGTCCAGGCTGCCGACCTCGTCAATGTGGATACGGCGGGCGTGGGAGGCGCCCTCGTGCTGCTCCACGAAGTACACCGCCACGTCGTCCGGCGAGATCTTTCCTTCGGCGATGCGGCGGCGGAGGCGGAGCAGCAAGGTCTCGCTGTGCGTCTCGATCAGGAACCGGTTGTCCTGGGAGGCGGCGTTGATGAAAAGGTCGGCCAGCACCGGATGAAAGGCGGGGTGCAGGTGCAGTTCCGGCTCTTCGATGATGTCGAGGGTGCTGTCGAGAGCTTCGTCCTGGCCGATGTCGCGGGCGCGTTGCACAAGCAGGGGAAGGACCTGTGCCACTCCGGTTCCAGAGTCGAGCAGGTTGACCGTCAGTTCGGGGTCGATGATCGAGCGGAGGATCACCGCGTAGAGCGGTCCCTGCGGCTCGACCTCGATCTGCCATTCCGCCAGGCCCGGGTCGCTGCGGAGGAGTTCATTGACCTTCGCGATGAGCCGGCGGTCGCCGCGAACATGGTCGTTGATGAGCATGCCGACGGCGTTCTCGCCGGCCGAGCCGACGATGTGCGCCATCTTGGACGGCAGGCGGGACAGTCGTGTCGGGCGTTGCCGGTACGGGCCTATGTAGCGAATATTTCGGAATGCTATACCGGCTTCCACCATTATTGAAAGTTCTTCAAAGGGGGCGTTTTTGTCAAAGGAAGGAATAAGGCCAGAGAAGACGGCTGTTCCCTCGTCGGCCGGTTCGCCGTCCTGAATATATGTGTAAAAATTGGATGCTTCCTCGTTCGACGGCTCCCAGATGTATTCTCGTGCAGGAGTGCTGTGGAGGATTTCCAGGTGGCTGACGACCTGGCTTTTCACCTCATCGATGTTCTGGATGGTGGCCTTGATGCCAACGATGGCCTCATCCCCCGCAGCGCTGAACTCCAGAACGAGCGGCCGGTACATGTTCCGCCCATAGACTAGGTCCAGGAACTCCGGCGGGTCGTCCCCGAGCATGTCGAGATCGAGGGGAAGGCTCGACGAGGTGAGGACGCCGGTCTGAAGGATCAGTGGAAGGCGAGTGATCGCGCTCTTGCCGGAGTTGTTCTTGCCGAGGACGAGAGTGATGGGGCGGAGTTCGATCTCCTGCCGGTCCTTGAAGCAGCGATAGTTCTCGAACGCCATGCGCAGCAGGGCCATGAGCCAACCTTAACGAGATGATCAGGGCGGAAGGATGACGTTGAATCGGCTCAGCTCCCTGAGGACCTCTTCGGCGGCGGGCAGGTCCGCCAAGCGCGTCGCCACTGTTGCTGTTGCCAGGTGCCCAGGCAGAGCCGCCGAGAACTTCAGGCCCCGCACCGCTCGCGGGTCGATGTCCGGCAGGACCAACGGCGCTTCCGCGCAGGCCGCCTTCCACATCTCCGGCGTCAGGTCTTCCCGCAGCCGCACGTACAAGTCCGTCGGGCGTTGGATCTGGTCCGTCACCGACGACAGCGTCGACGTCAGTGTCGCGTTCGCTCGGTAGCCCGCCCATGTCCACCAGCGCACGTCCGTGCCAGCACGGGTGATCAGCAGGCCAGCGGGGTGGACCGACTCGGGGGCCTTTTCGGTGCGGAGTTCGGCCAGGCGCGTGGTCGCCCGACGGGTCAGCGTGACGGGCGGGTCGGTGCCCAGCAGGACGTCGCGCATCGCTCGGGTCAGGGCGAACGACAGGCCGCCGATGGCGTTGGTCGTCCACTTGGCCACGCCGCCGCCATGGTCGACCGGTTCCACGAAGCAGCGGCGGCGTTTCCAGTCGATGTAGGTCACCTGCCATGTGCGGCCCGCTAGGAGGAGGCGGCGGGGGCCGGGGCGTTCTTCGGTGAGGACCGAGGGGTCGGTCTTGCCTATCTCGGTGCGGCCCGCCAAAACCGTGAACTGCGGGGGCGCGGTGAACGACGCCGTCAGGTCGATGAAGTGGCGGTGGCCGAACTTCTTCTCTGCTTCCGGGCCGATGAACAGCAGCCCGTCGTCGGAGTCGAGGAAGCCCTCGTTGACCAGGTGGCGCAGGATCGGTTCGGCCGAGCGGTCGAATGGCGCCAGGCCGTTCCACTGCTCGGACCACAGTTTGTCGCCCAGGCGGTGTTCCTGGAGCGTGACCGCGAGGATCTGCTGGGCCACCAGGTGACGGGGCGAGGGCGGGGCCGCGACGTCTTCGACCCAGCCCTGGCCCCACAGGTGCAGCAGGCCCGCCGCCTGGAGCAGCATGTGGTCTCTGGTCGCCAGGAACAGGCAGGAGCGTTCGGTGCCCGGGCGGCGGCCGGAGCGGCCCAGGCGCTGAAGGAACGATGCCACGGTGTCGGGAGAGTCGATCTGGATGACCCGGTCCAGGTCGCCTACGTCGATGCCGAGTTCCAGGGTCGATGTTGAGACGATCACGCAATCGCGGGCCTCGGTGAAGGCCTGCTCGGAGCGGTGACGTTCCTCGGCCGAGAGGGAGGCGTGGGAGAGGAACGTGGTCACGTCGCGGGCGCGCAGGGCGGCGCCGAGTTGCTCCACCTGGGCTCGGGAATCGCAGAACACCAAGCGCTTCTCGCCTTGGTGGAGCGAGGCGATGACCTTGGCGGCGTTCTCGATCGAGCCGACGTAGTCCAGGTCGATGCGGGCGGGGGCGGAGGCCGGGGCGGTCTCGGGAGCGACCACCTGGGAGGGGCGGCTCGGCGCGGATGCGCCCTGGAGCCAGGTCAGCAGTTGGCGGGGGTTGCCGACCGTCGCCGACAGGCCGATGCGCTGGATGGGGCGGCCGGTGATGCGAGTGAGGCGCTCCAGGACCGCCAGCAGGTGCCAACCCCGGTCGTCGGAAGCGAAGGCGTGGACTTCGTCGATGATGACCGCGCGGACGCCGCCGAGGAGCTGGCCATGGTCGGTCTTGTAGCTGATGAGCATGGACTCCAGCGACTCGGGCGTGGTCAGCAGGATGTCCGGCGGGTCGGTGCGGATGCGGCGGCGCTGGGAGTCGCGGGTGTCGCCGTGCCAGAGGGCGGCGCGGCGGCCTAGCCATTGGGCGTACTGGTCTAGGCGGGGGGCCAGGTTGTTGAGCAGGGCCTTGAGCGGGCACAGGTAGAGGACCGACGTCCCGGTCCAGTTCTGTTCGGCCATTGCGGTCAGGATGGGGAACGCTGCTGCTTCGGTCTTGCCGCCGGCTGTGGGGGCGAGGAGGATCGCGTCGGCGCCGTCGAGGATCGGGGCGACGGCCTGGCGCTGCATCGGGCGCAGGTCCGGCCAGCCCAGCGTGTTGACGATGTGGTGCAGGACGACCGGGTGCAGCCGTTCCATCACAGTTCCAGTTCGACGTCGTCCGCGGTCAGGTTCCGTTCGACCTCGGTGAGTTCGGTGCCGGAGACGGTGAGCGTGTAGTGGGCGCGCGGGTCGAAGTCGGGGAACTGGTCGATGCGGTCCAGGACGTCGCCGACCAGTTTCTTGAGGAAGAGGCGGGGCGCGACGCCCACCTTGCCGCCGAGGGCCCCGCCGACCGCGCGCGCCAGGTCGGTGACGTAGGTGTCGTCGGCCAGCTCCTTGATGCGGTCGGAGGCGTCGGCGCCGGCCGCGTACAGGTCGCGGATGGTGATGCCTAGGCCGGTGAGCGATTCGAGGGTGAAGCCCGGCAGCCGCACCTGGACGGCGCGCGGGTTGTCGAAACGCGGGTCGGTGGTGAAGTCGGTGGCCAGGCGCTGGGCGAGCGGGGCCAGGCGCTGCACGCCCTGGCGGCCGTCGTAGAAAGCGGGCGTCCCGGTGATCAGGAGGTACAGGCCCGGGAAGCGGCCCGAGTGCACCTCGTCGATGAGTTGGCGCAGTGCGTTGAGGGCCTTGTCGCGGGCGTCGGAGCGGACGCGCTGGAGCGTTTCGACCTCGTCCAACACGACCAGTAGCCCGGGGTGGCCGGAGTCGCGCAGGACCGTCAGCAGCCCTTGCAGGAAGCCGAGTGCCCCGAAGTGGTCGAGGTCGCCGCGGACCCCGGCGGAGCGACGGGCCGCCGCTGCGACGTGCGGCTGGCCGCCGAGCCACGCCAGCACGGCGGACGCCGTGGCCTCGTCGCCTCCGGCCAGCGCGTTGCGGTAGCCGCGCAACGCGGTCGCGAACGACGGGGCGTGCCGCGACACCTCCGCCAGGCGCGCGGTGAGGAGCCGGTCCACCTCGGCAGGCAGCTCCTCTTCGGACGCCCCGTCGGCCAGGGCGTCCTCTTCGAGCGCGTAGAACCACGCGTCCACCACCGGACGTAGCGCGCTCGGCGGGAAGGCGGCGGTGGCCAGGCGTTCGGTGAGCCGCCGGTAGACAGTCTCCAGGCGGTGCAGCGGCGTCTCGGTCTCCGACACCTGGATCTCGGCGACGGCGAAGTTGCGGCGCTTGGCGCGCTCACCGAGCCAGCGCGTGAAGAACGTCTTGCCCGACCCGTACTCGCCCCTGACGGCCTTGAACACTGATCCGCCCGAGGCGACCGCGTCCAGTTCGGCGTCGAGCGCGGCCTCGAACCGGTCCAGTCCCGTCGCCAGCAGGTCGAGGCCGCTGTCGGGCACCGCGCCGCGCCGCAACGCGTCGATGACGGCACGGCGGCGGCCTGCGCTGACCTGGGTGCTCATGTCCACCAGCGTCCCATCACAGGCCGAACTGGTCGCGCAGCAGCGCGATGTTCAGGCGGAGCGTCCGGCCGTCGGGGAGGGTCTCCAGCACCTGGACGCCGTCGTAGTTGAGGAGCTGCCCGAGCACGGCGGCGAAGCCGTCGGCGCGGGTGATCGGGTATCCGACGCGCTGCGCGAGGGCGGTGACGGGCAGCGTGCCCGACTCCAGCAGCGCCTGCACTGCGGCCTCCACCTTCTCCATGGGCGGTTTGCGGGCCAGCAGCCGCACCTGGTCCCCGAAGGTGACGGAGCCGAGCAGCGCGGTGGAAAGGGGGATCTCGGCCGGCTCCATCTGCGGTGCCGCCTGAGGAGCTTCGAGACGGCGGGGCTCCAGATCGAACAACGCCTCGGAGGACGGCGTCACCTCGACCGGTGCCGCCGGTGCGCGCGTCGCGGCGATGGGCGCGGTGGTGGTGACGACGAGCGGCTGCTCTTCCTCCAGCCGCCACCAGGACGGCCGCGGATCGCCCAGCTCGCGCCAGCCCTTCGGCGGCTCGGCGTTGAACGGCAGGAACGCCAGTACCGGGATCGTGAACTCCGCCAGCGCTGCACCGCCGTGGTAGCCCGCCTTCTGCGCCGTGTACCGGGCGTCCCGGTTCCACAGTGCCACGATCCGCCCGCCGGGCGCGTCGGTGACCACCCGCGGTCCCGACAGCTCGACCTCCGTATCGGGGTCGACGGCGGAGCCGTCGGGCAGCCGGTGCCGCGCGGAGGCGACGTCGTCGGCGGCGACCTTGAAACCGTGCCGGTCAACGACATGCCCGTGGTCGCTGGTGATCAGGACGGCCATCTCCCGGTGGGCGGCCTCGCGCAACAGCTCGCGCAGCTTGCCGATGTCGTCGAGCCGCCAGGTGGCGTCGCCGAGCTTCTGTTCCTTGGCGAGCCGGTCGTCGATGGTGTTCAGCACGACCGCGACGTGGGTGTCCTCCTCTTCGAGGGCGTCGGTCAGCGCCTGCCCGAACGGCGATCCGGCGGTCTCGCCGCGCAGGTCGTCCTTGTGGAAGGCGGCGGCGCTCGCCCCGCCCCAGACCTTGAGCTGTGGGAACACCCGCTTCTCGTCAGTCTGGCCGCCCTTGGTCAGGGCGGCGGTCAGCAGCGAGGTCCGCGACACTGCGGTCAGGGTGGGCAGCGCCGCGGCCATCGCGCGGCGGCGCGGGGGCGCGCCGGCGGGGCCGGGCACCGGGTCGAACTCGGCCCAGTTGCGCCGCAGCTCGCCCGCGAGTTCGGCGGCGATGGCGGCGCTCATGCCGTCCAGCACCAGCAGCAGCACACGCCGACCGGTCTTGCCGGTCGCGACCGGCTTGACGACGCGGGGCAGGAACGTCTCGACAGTCAGCATCGAGCCCGGGTCGGTGCCCGCCGCCGTCCACCCGGCCAGGACACGGGCGAACGAGCGGTCGATCAACATGCGCCGCTCGCGGACCCGCTCCGCGATTCGGTCGTAGGCGCCCTTCAGGACCGGGTCGGGGTCACCGCCCGCCTCGATGTGGTCGAGGGCCTGGTCGGCCCAGCCGGTCTCGGCCATGTGCCGGTCGATCGCCGCCGCGACCGTGATGACGTCGGCGGCGGGGTCGAGGGCGAGCCACCGGGTCAGGCGAGCCGCCATCTGCGCCCGTTCGATCCGGACGCGGGCGTCGCGGACGGCGGCCAGCTCATGCGCCTCCAACGCCCGCAGGCAGCCCAGGATGGCTCCGGGCTCCTCGGCCGCCAGCGCCTCGCCTATGGCGGTGAAGCGCTCGGCCAGACCGGCGGGCAGCACCGTGCTGTAACGGACCTGCTCTTCGATGCCGAACTGCCGGGCCAACTCGGAGGCCCGGCCCAGAATGGTGTCGGTGACGCGCCGGGCCGCCCGCCCGCGGTCGCCCTTCTCGTCGGCCCGGCCCACGGCCAGCAGCGCCTTCACGAACTCCTGGCAGGACCGCCCGAACCTGTCCAGGAACAGGTCGAGGGCCTCCCCGGTGACCGGTGGCGAGTCGCCCAGCCAGCGCTCGACCCGCCCCCGCGCCCGGTAGACCGAGGTGTCGTCGGGGGCGTCCAGCCACAACGCCGCGCACAGCAGCCCGAACGGCACCGCGTCGGAGCCGTGCTCGGCCTCGACGAGCGCGAACAGGATGCACCCGGTGGTGCCCGCCTGCTCCTCCTCGCTGAGGAAGGAGACCAGCCCTTCGCGTTCGGGTCCGCGAAGGCCGCGCAGCCGTCCCGGGCCGCCCGCGACGAGCGACCAGCGCAGCAGCGCGTGGGTGTCGAGGCCGTCGCCGCCGCCGGGCTCGACGGTGCCGGCGTCGGTGCCGGAGTCGTCGGTGGCGTAGCGGCCCAGCCGCAGCCGCCGCAGCGCCAGCGCCGACAGCGCGGTGCGCCGCGACAACATGCCGCCCGCGAGCCGCGGCCAGCCGCCCGGCGGGGTGGCGTCCAGCAACGCTTCGGCGGCCCAGCCGGTCTCGCGCAGCCGCGCGTCGACCTGCTCGGCCCCGAACGCCTCACCGACGACGCCCCAACTGTCGACGGTCTCCACCCGCTTGCGGTGGACACGGGACAGGATCGCCGGGTCGAGTTCGTTCTCCTCCCGGTCGGTCAGCACCACCAGCGTCGCCGGGCCCTGGGCCTCCGGCGCGAGGTGGTCGAGCACCAGCTCGTGGACCGCCAGCGGGGAGAGCGCGGCGACGACCCGGGCCTGCTGCCCGGCCCCCCAGGTGAGCTCGGCCGGGCCGTCCCAGTCGGGGACTGAGCGCAGCAGCACGGCCCGCCGCTTCACCTGGTCGGTGAGGTTCTTGCGCGCCGCCAGGTACTGGGTGACGGTCGCGACGGACAACCGCATCGCGCCGGTGCCCGGGGTGTCGAGGGTGGAGACGGCCATCAGTCCACGACCCGCCAGGTGATCTCGATGGTGGCGTTGGGGGGCAGCTTCGCCAACTCCTGGGTCAGCGTGGCCGCCGCGTCGGTCGCGTTGCCCGCCTTGATCTGGTGCTTGCCCTGCTTGGGCGCGGGATCGGATTTGGCAGGGTCATCGGGGACGGGAGGGACGTTGGACTTGCCGTCCAACCCGACGTTGTCGGGGTCGTCGCGCTTGGGCGGCGGGGGCGGTGGCGGACAGACAGGCGGGGGCGGGTCGGGTGTGAGTAGCTCGGTGACCTTGCGGCGAGTGTCGCTCAACGCTGTGATGAGGTCGGCGGTCCGCTGGTCGACGCGGGCGATGCCGCGCAGCGACCCCAGCAGGGACTCCCCTTCGGCTCCCCGGCCCTGGGCGAGCTTGATGACGTCCCAGGCGGCCCCCGCCAGTGCTTGGGTGACGGCGTGGGCTTGCTTGACGGAGGTGCCGTAACGGTCGGCGTTCACCCCGCGCAGGTCGAAACGCGCCAGCGCCTCGATCGTCTTCTTCGCGCTCACGGTGCCCTGGCCGCCGGACTCCAGCGCCTTCAGCAGCTCGACCGACCGGCGCGCGATCTGCAGGCGTCCGCTGTCGTCGGTCTCGTCCAGGCCGAGGAACACGGTGTGCTCCTCCAACTGCCGGACCAGGTCCTCGGCCGCGCTTCGGTAGGTCTGGGCGGCCTCGGTGATCTGCCGGGCGAACTGGTTGACCATCCGGCCGCGCAGCAGCGTCGGCGCGGGCTTGCCGAACAGCAGCTGGTAACGCTCCCCGGCGGCCGCCCAGTCCTGCTCGCTCGGCAACGGCTGCGTGCGCAGCGCGTCGCCGCTCTTGATCTGGTGCAGTTCGGGGCCGGGCGTCATCGTCACGCCGTTGCGGACCCACACCCGGTCGTCCATCTCGGCGAACGACGCCACGATCAGGTTCGCCAGGAACGGCGGCAGCCCGCGCGGGTGCGGCTTGTCGATCCAGTCGGTCAGCTTGATCAGGCTGAGGTCGCCGGTCACGCCGTCGTTCTTGGCCATCCGCCGGAAGTGATCGGCCCACTGCAACGACAGCGTGAAGTACGCCTCCTTCTGCGTGCCGAGGCCCAGCGGCCCGACCAGCCGGCCCATGATCTTGCGGTCCTTGGCGGGGATCTCGGCCTGGTGCTTGGGCGACTCGGCGGCGGCGCGCACGTGCCCGAACACCGTCTTGGCCTCCGACAGCTTCACGGCCGAGCCGGTGCGGTCGGGGTCCAGGTCGGGGTGGGCGGGGAACTGGTGGGCCAGCAACTGGCCCGCGACGTGCCGGATCGCATCGCGCATCGACTGCCCGAACTGGACGGTCAGGCCCGGCAGGTCGGGCAGCGCCACGAAGTGCTGCTCGAAGTCCATCTCGACATGCGTGGGCTCCTTGGGCTTGAGCCCGTACGCCTGCTTGAAGGCGTCCTTGACCTGCTTGAGCAGGGCTTCGCGCTGGCTCTCCAGCAGGCCCTTGGCGCGCTCGCGCTTGTCGGCGTTCATGCCGGAGGCGTACTGGGTGGCGAAGCGCTGCTCGTCGGACAAGGCCTTGTCGATGATGACCAGGCGCTGGAAGTCCTCGAAGCGCTGCGCCGACAGGTGCGTGGGCAGCCATGCGACGGTGCGGGCGGGCTCGCCCTGTCGCTCGCGGAGCGCGGTCATGCGGTTGACGTCCTCGACGGGGCCGAAGGTGCCCTCGTCGAACGGCAGGTCCACCACGATCCGCCACCGGCCGTCGAGCTGAGGAACCAGGTCGTGGTCGGGTAGCTCGTCCTCCTCGGCCACGTTCCCGAAGACGACCTCGAGGGTGCGGTCGGTGCCCTTCCAGACGAAGTTCAGCTCGTCGCCGCCGAGCCGGCCCTCGGTGTGGCTGACGCCCAGTTCCTCGATCAGCAGGCGGCGGGCGAGCGCGTCGCGGTTGCCGCGGTTGTTGTTGACGCGGGCGTTCTCGATGATCGAGTCCACGTCCACGCCGGTCAGCTCCAGGCGTACGCCGGGGTTGGCGGGCGTGCCGGTCTGCTTGATCTCGGGGAAGCGCGCCGCCCACTCGGCGATCTTGTTGGTGATGATCCCGACCTCGCTGCCGGGGATCGGCGCGACGACCGAGCCGTGGTTCAGCGCGGCCAGCCGCCGGATCGTCAGCTCGTTCAGCGCGGGCACGCTCGGCGCGAGCGCCGACAGCAGCAGCGTGCACACCAGGCGGTTGTCACCGGTGAACACCTTGCAGCGCTGCCGCAACCGCGGGTCGGCGATCGAGTCGGGGTCGCGCAGGTAGCGCTGGGCGTCGTCCTCGGTGATCTCCTGGGAGATCAGCAGGTAGGGGCGCAGCTTGGTCCGGTAGAGCTTGTCGGCTGCGGCGAACACCACCTTGGTGTCGTCGGTGAACGGCTTGTCGCCGCCCATGGCGATCACCGGGTAGAGGTCGCCCAGCGCGATCAGGTCGCCCAGCCGCAGCAGGTCGCGGTTGGCGGCCAGCAGCTCGCCCATCAGCTTCAGGCCGGTCCGGGAACGCTGGAGGGCGGCGGAGATGTGGACGAGGGTGTCCATGAACGCGGGGGAGAAGGGGTAGCTGAGCCGGAACGAGTCCTCGTCCGCGCCGGTGGTGCTCTTGTCGGAGCCCAGCAGCGTGTCCCAGATGTTCGGGCCGAGTCGCTTGGTCTTCTCGAACGCCTCGTCGATCTGCCGGGCCGCGTCGGTGTCCTTGGGGGTCAGCAGCCGGGCGTGGGCGATCTGTGGGAGGTTCCGGTCCTCCAGCGTGATCTTGTCGAAGCGGCCGGACGCCTGGTTCAGGGTGTCCTGGATAGCGGCCTCGGCCGCGCCCGCCGACGCGCCCTCCCCGACCAGCTCGCGCAGGTCGCGCTGGCGGGCGATGAACGACACGACCGGGATCGCGCGCCGCGCGTCCCCGCCCTCCACGAAGTTGGTGATCTTCCCGGCCTCGCGCGCCACCAGCTTGGAGTCGTGGATCATCGTGGCCAGCCACAACACCAGCTCGTCCAGGAACAGGATCAGCCCGTCGTAGCCGAGCGCCTTGGCGTGCTCGGCGATGATCGACAGGCCCTTGTCGAGCGAGATGAAGCCGTGTTCGTCCTCGGCGGCGTTCTGCGCGAAGCCGGGCAGCAGGTGGGTGGAGGCGTCCTGGACCAGCTTGGCGCGCAGCTCGGTGGGGGTGGAGGGCTGCAGGAGGTTCAGCCGCTGGCCGTCCTCGTGGGACTCCTCGGCGTTCATGGCTTGGTCGAGCAGAGCGGGCGTCCAGGAGAAGGAGTCGCCCCACTCGTCCTCACTGTCGTCGCCGCCCGGCAGGCTGAGGCCGGCGATGACGGCGTCGTCGCCCATCTGCTCACGCAACCGGCGGATGTCGGCGAATAGGGCGTCACTGCGGTAGACCTGCGGGATCGGCGCGTCCGGGTGCAGTTTCTTGACGTACTCGACGTACTTGCCGAGCACCCGCTGCTCCATGGATTTGGCACCGAGCATGTGGTACGGGACCAGTAGGAACTTCTTGCCGTCGGTCTGGAGCCATTCGTGCTTGGTCAGCACCGGGTCGAAGTCGGACCGGCCGGTCGCGGCTTGGTTCCCCGAAAGCAGCGCGTACAGCACCGCCATGAAGTGCGACTTACCGGAACCGAACGAGCCGTGCAGGTAGGCCGCTTTGGAAGTGCGCCCGTCCAGCGCCGACTTGATGAGGTCGAGGGCCTCTTTGAAGTTCTTCTGCAGGCGCTCGGTGACCACGTAGTTCTTGAGGGCGCGCTGGGCTCCTTCGGGCGTGGTGGCCTCGGCGAGGCTCAGCACGTAGTCCGAGGTGGAGACCTTCTCCGGGATGTCGATGACCTCACGGAGCAGCGGGGGGTGCTGTGCCATTGCTTCTTGTGTCCTTCCGCTGTCCGGGGGTTACTTCTTGGCTGCTCTGCGGCCCCGCGTCGACGGGGTGGGCCGCCAGGCGCGGAGAGCGTCGTCGGTCAGACCGTGCTCGCCTTGCAGTTGTTGGCGGTAGCCGTCGAAGTAGGCGGCGGGGGAGCCGCTGTAGAGGGGGTCGAAGTCGTCGTGCCACTGGTCGAGCCAGGGCTGGAGTTCCAGCAGGCCGGCAAGGAAAGGCGCGATCTCTTCGCTGGAGAGGGCCTGGTTGGTGACGTAGGTCGCCAGCGCCAATGCCTGCTCCCGGTGATCCCACCCGGCCCAGCCGAAGAGCTGGGGTTGGCCGCCGAGGGCGGTCGGGTAGGAGATGAAACGCTCCTTGGGCACGTCGAGCTTGCCTCGGGCCCGCCAATACGACGGCTTGAGGAAATCGGCCGAGGTGTACTTGGGCGGGGTGGAAATGGAGTCCCGGATTTTCCGCTTGAGAGGTTCATCGGGTGCGGCGTCCTCTTGGCGCTGGAGCTTCCAGACGTGCTCCCAGTCGGCGCGCTTCTTGAGCCCGGAGGGCTTGTAGCGCAGCGGCGGCAGGAAAGGCACGTGCTCGTCGGCCACGAGTTCGGCGACGACCTTGGAAAGCTCCTCGTGCGGTCGGTAGATCTTGGCGACGGAGACGAAGTCGTCGTCACGGGAGAGCATGTCGATGAGCCGGGAGAGGGTGACGAGGGCGGGGGTGTCGTTCTCGTCGAACCAGTGCTCGCGCTTCTCGATGCGGTCCAGCAGCCAGGAGCGGAGGGCTTTCTCCTGGAGGGAGTCCCAACCCTCGGTGGCCCAACGGCGCTTGTACTCGGGCCGCTCGATCATGCCGATGGCACGAGAGGACTCGATGGCGTCGATTCGTTTTTGAACTGTCTGGCGGTAGGACTCGGGCCAGTGCGCGGGGATCTCGGTGATGGGGGTGGAGCCGTGCCGCTTGAACCACTCGCCGGACGCTTCGCCGTTGGCGACGCGGCGGGCCAGGACGATCTCGAAGGCCCGCTCACCGAGGACGAGTTCGGGGACGTCCTGCTCAGGGGCGCGAAGGTCTTCCGGGTGGAGCCCGTAGATGGAGTAGACCTGCCAGTCCAGTTCTTCTTGCAGACTAACCATCCGCGCTTTAATGCTTTCTTGTCTTCCTTTTTCTTTCTGAAAGATAGAATTTTCTATAATAGTTGAATTTATCACGGCGATGGGAGAATGGAGGGAAAGTTGCTGGGCGAGGCCGTCAAGGGTAGCGGCAAGTTCAACTGGATAAGCGGCGGGTAGGGGGTATTCCTGGATCTTAGTTCCAGTGAACTCAAAAAACCGTTCCCATGCATGGGCCTTGAAGCCCTCATTTACCCCTTGGCCGCCTTTGTCATGGCTGACCATTTTGAGCCAGAAGCAAGCGGTAGAACTATTTAGCAGCCCAAGGATCTGTAGATAGGTCTCCTCTTCCATCTCTTCGCTAAGCTTAATGACAGGGGCGGTTCGAATGAAGCCAGTGTCATCGCGCCGCAAGGAAAATTGATTGTGAGTCCCCACAAATGCGAAGGCGATCAAATAAGATGACCAATATCGCCTTGGGTTAAAACTGGAGTATTCGAACCATGTCAAACCCTGCTCTTCCTGTGTGCCAGAAAGTGCCTTTCTGTTGCGCAGAGGAGTGCGCAATGGCCAAAGTATTTTATTTATCGATGGCTCGGCAGCGGCTTGCTTGGTGGTGTCATTATAAGGAAATATCGTCCCCGTTCCGTCTTGAATTTGCCATTCACGAACGTTGGATCCGTTGCAAAAAGGTCGGATTTTTCCCGGGGGTACGCCAAGGCGTCGAGTTGCCGGCTCTCCAATCATGTAGGCATCATCTTCTCTCGTCACAGCGCAAAAGCCAATGCTCTCCGTGACCTTGGAAAGTTTGGCTACTCTGGATTTATTTATGGCCTCCACCATTTCGAGGCCGCCATCCATGAGAATCCATGGCTGCTTGGCGAAGTATCGTTTTCGGTCAAGGTTGTTGCAGGAGACCCAGACGCTGGACGATCCGGGTCTATCAATCTGATCAACAATGGCGGACCAGACGAAACCACTCTCTCCCTTGAGTGGCGTTCTGGGTTCGCCTTGGATGCTACGAATGGTGCGTACCGAAAGTGAACGGTCATTCCCCGAGCGACGTGTTCCGATCAGGATGATCGTTGGAGTGCCGTGGCCGGGGATGTAAGCTCCGGAGGTATCGATGACCTCAGTGAGTTCGACATTTTTAGCGAAAAACTCTTCGATGAGCTTAGTGCCAAACTCGCGCTTCATGAAAGAATTTGCCGTTATCTGCCCTACTCTGCCGTAGCCGTTATTGCCGTTTCCTTTTATGGCTAGTTCGAAGAAGCGTTGCGCGAAGGGTATTGTTAGTGCATACGTTCCAGCACAGGCGTCGTAAAGTTCTCGATATATCTTCTTGAGGCTTTTATCTTTGACAGTGATATAGGGCGGGTTGCCCACGACTGCGTGGTAGCGGCCTGGCTGCAAAATCTGCGGAAAGTCGGGGATGTCCTCTGTGGCATAGGTGAATTCAGCGATGGCTTTGCCGTTCTTATCGCTAATAAGTGCTACTTCAAGTTGGCGGTCTTTGATGAGAGAGTCGCCGATGGCTAGATTGAGGGGCCAATCGTACTTGGAGGCTTCCGCCAGGGTGTGGATATTGGCGGCCGCCATCGCTGCGACCAGCAGACGAAAGCGAGCGATGGAGACCGCAAAAGGATTGATGTCCACACCGTGAACTGAGGTCAGAGCCTCTCGGACCTGTTCGGGAAGATCACGTCCGCGAGGCTTGTCTTTCCAGCAGATGAATAGACGGCGAAATGCCTCTAGGACAAAGTGGCCTGACCCGCAGGTCGGATCGATTATCTTGAAATCTTCGTGGCCGAACTCAAGAAGGGCCGGTTCCATTGTGCGGTCGAGGATGAATTCCTCGACGAACTCCGGCGTCTGGAGCAGCGCGTAGGTCGAGCGGGCTGCTTCGGACAAGTCCTGGTACAGGTCGCCCAGGAAGCGGGTGTCCCAGCCTTCGGTGCCGTCCTCGTTCAGCGGGTCCCTGAAGTCGTGGATCAGGGAGCCCTGCTCGTCGCGCGTCTGCCACAAGGTGATCAGCGCGCCTGCGGCGTCGTGGCTGATCGGGATCTGGAAGAGCGGGTTGTGGGCCCGGTTGAACAGCAGCCGGCCGGCCTGGCCCGCGCCCAGTTCGGCGAAGGCACGTTCCAGCCAGCCTCGGTAGGTCGGATCGTCGTCTTCTTCCACGTACGCCTCATAGCGCGCGCGGGCGAGGTTGTGGCGGTCGATCTCGGGGGCCGCCAGGTAGGGCTCAGGGATGAGGCCGTTGTCCTCGGTGAAGCGGACGAAGACCGTGCCGAGCACCCAGGCGACAGCGACCTGGGTGATGCGCTCGCCCAGCCAGGAGTTCCACGTTGCTGCGGTCCGCCCGATCTTGCGGGCCTGGTCGTACTCCGAACGCAGTTGCAGGCCGGTTTCGGTCAACAGCTTGACCTGTTGTGTCAGGTCGGTCTCGAGAGCCCGAACCTGCTTCTTCAGGTCGTCAAGTAGAGCCTTGCGGTCGATCATGAGGGGGGTCCGATCAACTGTGGAACTCTGGGGCTTCCAGGTCACAGGCTATCGGCGAGACCCCATGTAAGGGGAGTGATCTGAGCAATCATGTCAGTGCAAAAGAGGACCTGAGGTGTCGTCGGCCTGTTCGGGTTCGGCCCACAGCTCCTCGCCCCTTCTGCGCGCTAGATGCAGAGCCTCTTCGGCGGTGTCCTTGAAGAAACGACCATCGAGTGTTTCGCGGATGGTCTGTTCCACGATGCCGCTACAGACGTCGAGTGGCCCCAGCGAGTCACCAGTTCGTCCATGACCTATCCCATCTTTGCTGAGAGGCCGGGACGTTCTGGCTGATCAAGGCCATTAGGGCTTCGAGAGTGATGGCTTCCAGCAAGCGTCCGCCGCGTTGAGTCGGCACGTAGGCCCACCAGTGATTAGTGTGCTGACCCCACCAGGCGTGGACTCCTGGGAAGCGCATCTGGATGCGAACGATGGCCGTCTGGCGTGCCCGTTCGATGGTCGTTGTCGAGCTGGTGACGGGGACGTGTACGCGGTGGGACGGCGCGGGCGGTGTGCCCGAGGGGGTGCCCACTGCCCGCGCCGTCGCCACCTCCCCCAAGGGGCCGCGTTGGGGGGACGCGGCCCCTTTCTCCGGTGGCCAGGCAGCTTCCCGCCCTGCCTGGCCGATCACCGGAGGCTTCGTGCGGCGGCCCGGCCCGCTTCAGCGAGCAGGGCCTCGCGCAGTGCGTCGGCGTCTGAGCGGATCACCGTGGGGTCGACGCCGTGGGCCGGGTCGTGGAGGCTCGCCACCCAGTCGCCGAGCCGGCCGTCCGAACGCACCGATCGCCAAATGCGATGACCCATGAATTCGTTTCGCAGTTGATCGATCTTCAGGACATCTTGATCAATACGTTCGTTCATGACCGGCCCTCCGAATCTTTCCGGGATCTGCGTACAAACATGGGTGCGGAGAGTTACCTTCGCTACGTTCGCGCACAAAAAACAACGCCGCGGAGGTCGTCGTGAACGCCCGAGACTCGCTTGATCCAGCCAGTTCGCTGTGGGACCTCATAGCCGTTCAACTGCGCAGACACCGGGAAGAGCGCAAGATCTCGGGATCAGCGCTCGCGGTTATGCTCGATCTTGATAGGTCGAGTGTTTCGCGGTTGGAATCCGGCGGCATGAAGCTCCAGCTCAAGCACGCGAAGATCCTCGACCGGGAGTGGGGAACCGATCTCCTGTTCACCTGCATGGTCGGGTTCGCCAGGTCGGGTCACGACGCCGAGTGGTTCAAGGCGCACGTCGAGATGGAGCAAAGCTCCTCAGAGCTGCGGATCTGGGAACTGTCCTGGCTGCCTGGCCTGTTCCAGACCGAAGACTATGCCCGCGCCATGTTCGAAGCCGCTGGGCTCGAAGACATCGATGCGCATCTTGCCCTGCGCATGAAGCGTCAGCAGTTGCTAGAGCGCAAACCGCGTCCGGTGATGCGCGTCTTCCTTGACCAGGGCGTCATCGAGCAGCCGGTGGGCGGTGCCGCTGTCCTGTATGCCCAGCTCGCCGTCATCCTGGAGCATGCGAAACATTCGAACACCACGTTTCGGGTCGTCCCCAGGAGCGTAGGCGCCCATGTGGGGCGGGACGGTTCATTCAAGATCATGACGGTCGGGAACACCGAAGCCGTCTACACCGAGGCTTGCGGAGGTGGAAGGCTGGTGAGCGACCAGGCAGAGGTACGCTCGTTCCGCCTGCGGTTCGACCGCATCAGTGATCGAGCGCTGCCCGTCGATGCCACGATTGACATGATCACGCAAGTAATGGAGGGGCTTCATTGACTCCCGTTTGGCGTAAGTCCAGCCGCAGTGGAAGCACGTCCGGCCAGAGCGACTGCGTGGAAGTTGCGGACCTCGCAGGAAACATCGGTGTGCGGGATTCCAAGAACCCCGAAGGCCCCAGCCTGCTGCTCGACTCCGCCGAGTGGCGTGCGTTCACCAGCGGTATCAAGCGTGGTGAGCACGACCTGGCCTGACCCCGCCAGCACTGCACGAGCTCTCGGTCCAATGCGGGCCGAGGGCTCGTTTCGTGTCCGCGTCCTTGAAAACCTCGCCGAGGAAAGTTGGTCAGCCCGCCCGGTGCACGTTCCTGATCCAGGAGTCCGGGAGCTGGATCCACTCACCCAGCGCCTCCTGGTACGGCACCGCCACCGTCGCCAAGCGCGGCTCCCGGAACGGATCATTCTGCGGGCACAGCAACCACATCCCCCGCCCGCCCAGGCGGGCCGTCGCGGCCAGCGAGGTCAGCACGCCCATCGCTTGGTAGCGCGCGAAGACCGTCGTGTCGGTCAGCAGCAGCGGCTTACTGCCCGACGCCAACCGCTCGCGCACGACGGGTTCCATGCGCCCCCACGCCGTGCGCGCGTACTCGCTGAACTTCGCCGCCGCGCGGCTGCCGGGCTCGGCAACGTCCGCGCGCAGGATCGTCTCCCAGGTCGGCTTGCCGTTCGGCGGGATGAGATCGTGCATGGTCGCCAGGAACAGGCTTGTCACCGACAACGCTTCGGCGCCGAAGCGGGCCCCGGTCAATTCGGCTACCGCGTTCTCGCTCAGGCCCGCGCGGACCGTCAGCACGCGGAAGCCGTCGCGGTGGACCGACGCTTCCAGGCGTTCTTCGGCCTCGGAGGCGGCGGCCAGTTCCGGGTCTTCGGAGTAGCGGGCCGCGCCGCCCCGGCGGGTGGAGTGGCGGTCGGCCGTGGAGGTGACGTAGCTGGTGAAGTTGTCCAGCTTGGCGGGCAGGTAGCGGTAGGTCCCGGTGTCCTTGCGCTTGCTCAGGACGAGGTCGAAGCCCGCGTCCCGCAGCGCCTTGGTCAACGGGCCGCCGGTGGGCAGGCGCTTGCCGTCGTCGTTGAAGCGGGGGAACCGCGCCAGCACCCGGTTGTGGATGTCTTCGGCGGTCAGGCCGGGCTGGTTCTCCTCCAGCACGCCGGGGAGCACCCGGACCAGGCCCGCCTGGGTCAGGCGCAGGGCCCGCACCAGCGGCAGCGTGCGCGGGTAGATCTCCAGTCGGGGGGTGGCGGCGGCGTTCTTGGCGGCGGCCACGGCGATCGCGACGGTGCGGCGCTCGTCCCAGTCGATCGTGCCGGGCGGCAAGGGGATCGCGCCGAGTTCGCTGAGCACGGTCGAGGCCGTGGGCAGCGCTTCGAGGCGGGCGAGATTGTCGGCTACCTTCCCCAGGCGCTGGGCGTAGTCGAGCAGGCCGGGGGCCGAGGGGGTGTCGGGGCCGTCGTCCTCGCCGACCTCCAGGGCCAGCAGACCGCCGTTGGCGGCGTTGCCCTCGCCGTCGCGGTTGGCGAGGTAGTTGAAGCGGCTGTTCTCCGGGTCGGACTGCTCGACCTCGACCACGGCGCGCACGGCGGCCAGGCCGAGGGCGCGGCGGGCCACGGGGTCGGGGAGCTGGGTGCCGCGGCGGACGGCGAGGGTTTCGGCGATCTCGACGGCGGAGGCGATCCGGCCGAGATCGGTCAGCAGCTCCAGGATCTCTTCGCGCAGCTCCTTGACGGCGGGCAACTTGCGCCAGCGTTTGCGCTGGTCGCCCAGGATCTGCGGCACCCGGCCCCGGGAGATGTCCAGAGGCTCGGCCACCTTCGCCTGCGTGGGCCACAGCGGGATGTCGGGCAGCGCGCCGCTCTCGTCGGGCAGCCGCAGCAGCCGCCGCATGGCCTCGACCTCGTTGTGGTTCGAGCCGTCGCTCTTCAGCTTCGGCACGAACAGGGTGGCGAGGGCATCAAGGCTGACGTTGCGCAGGGTGCGCGGCGAGAAGGCGTCCGCGCGTTCGCCCGTTCCCAAGGAGTCGACCAGGGCCGTTTCGGTGTCGCTGAGGCCCTTCATCTCCTCGGCGGCGTCCTTGCGGCCCTCGGGAGTGAGCGGCGTGCGCGGCGTGCGGCCGAGGCGCTCGGTCCATTCGCGCTGGCGGCCCTGGATCTCGGTGCGGGTCTTGGCGCCCAGGCCGGGGGCGTTGATGAGGTTGCGGCGGCTGTACTCCAGCAGTTCGCCGACCGTGGTGACGCCCAGGCCGTACAGGAACGACTCGGCGGCCGGGGTCAGGCCGGCGGCCGACAGGTGCGTTTCGCGGGTGGCCTGGGCGGCGAGCTTGTCGCGCTGCTGCTGGGCGCTCTCCGGCTCGGCGTCGGCGATTCCGGTGGCGGTCGCGGGGACGACGGGGTGGCGGCTGCCGTGGCCGGTGGAGGGCGCGGTCTCGGCGAGCTGCAGGAAGATCTTGCGCCAGGCGTCCCGCATCGGCTTGAGGTCGGGGAAGCGCTGGGCGACGTCCCGGTGCAGAGCCTTGCGGAAGAACGCGACCAACGCGTCGCGGATCGCCGGATCGAACGCGTCGGCGGCGATAGTGGGGTAGGGCCACTCGTCGGCGTCGAGCTGGCGGGGGGAGACCTTGCCGTCGCCCCACTTGGGCAGCTCGCCCGAGGCCATCTCGTGCAGGGTGACGGCGACGGCGTACCGCTCGGCGTGCGCGTCGTACACCGAACGCAGCAGGTCGCCGATGAACGGGTCCAGGTAGCCCTCGGTGCCCGCGTCGATCTGCCGCACCGGGTAGCCGGCCAGCGAGAAGTCGATGAGGACGAGTTCGCGGGTGCGGTTGGGCCGGATGCGGATGGCGATGTTGTCGGGCTTAATGTCGCGGTGCCAGACGCCCTCGCCTTCGAGGAAGTCGACCGCGCCGAACAGGTAGTCGCCGTACGCCTCGAGCTGGTCGATCTGGAGGCGGCCCTGTTCGCGCAACTGGCGGGCCACGGTCTCGTGCCGGTGCCGGGAGCCCTCGCCGGGCCGGTCGTCGTCGCCGCGCTCGTCGCCGACGTACTCCAGCGCCAGGGCGGTGCGCCCGCCGATGAGCAGCGGCTCGTTCTCGACCAGGCCGATCATGCCGTGATAGGCGCGCAGCCGCCGGATGATCTCGGCTTCGCGGACCAGGGACGCGGCGCGGGCGTCCGACAGGGCGATCTTCAGGACGGCGAGGGACCGGCCGCCGGGATTGCGTTCGGCGGCCTGGCGGTCGCGGACCAGCAGGGCGCGGCTGGTCGCGCCGGTGCCGATCCGCCGCCGCACCTCCCAGCGCCCGGCGAGGACATCGCCGCGGGTGGCCTCCAGCGGGTCGATCTCGGGGGCGGGGGCCGGCGCGGGGTCGGGGACGGTCGAGGGAGCGGTCAGCGCGTCCTCGACCGACTCCAGCAGCTCCAGGAACTCGTCCACCGTCGACAGGCGGCGGCCCGGGTCGTAGGCGGTGGCGGCCTGGACGAGCTCGTCGATGTCGGGCGAGAGGCCGTCGATGACCGCGCTGGGGCGCAGCCCGTCGCCCGCCTCCAGCTGGGCCAGCACCTCGGCCTGGGACGCGGCGGGCGGCTGCCCGGTGGCCAGCAGGTAGGTCAGGACACCGAGGCCGTAGACGTCGAGGGAGACCGGGTCGGGCTTGACGGCGGTCAGTTCCGGGGCGAGGTAGGCGTCGGAGCCTTCGGACAGGTGGATCGCCGACAGCTTGGTGGGGGCGAAGTTGTTGGAGCCCGCCGCGCCCGAGCGCTGGGTCGCGATCTGCCAGTCGGAGATCTGCAGCGTCGGGGACAGCCAGCGGGCCTCCTCGTCGGCGTGGGAGTCGCCCTTGCGGCGGGCGCGGGGGATGACGTGCACGGTGTTGGCGGCGAGCGCGCGGTGGTGGATGCGGCTGGAGTGGGCCGACCGCACCGTCTCGGCGAGCTGGCGGACCAGGGCCATGCGGCCGAGGATGCCGAGCTTGTCGCCGTAGCGGACCAGGTACTCGTCCAGCCGCAGGGTGTCGGGGTGGTAGTCGAAGATCAGGGCGGGGCCGGCGGAGTGGCCGGAGGGGTCGTACTGCTTGAGCTGGACCGCGCCCGGGTGGCGGAAACGCTGCAGGACGGCGGCCTCGCGGCGGGCGGCGTTGTCGACCGAGCGGCGGATCGTCGCGTCCGAGCCGCGTTCGCGCAGGTAGATGCGCACGCGTGCCATCTCGTGCAGTTCGCTGTGCCGGGCCAGGTAGTCGGCCCAGGTCGGGCCGGTCTCGAACGAGCGGCGCTCCAGCAGGTAGGGGCCGACCTTGAACTCGGCGTCGCTGCGGCGGATGCCGACCTTCTCCAGCGCGGCCTTGATCTCCCTGGCGCGGGGGCCGTCGATGCGACGGCGCGCGTCGTTGGGCGGGCGGCGGAGCATCTGGAGGAGTTCGGCGGTCGTGTAGACGCCGTTCTGGTCGTTGGCGGGCAGGTGGACCTTCAGATCGGCGGCGGTGAAGCAGACGCCGGCCCCGACCCAGACCCGCCGGCCGTGCTGGCCGAGCAGGGAGGCGAGCTCCTTGGCCTTTTTGTCGACCAGGTGCAGGGGGTTGCCGTGCGCGACGCGGCGCCCGCCGGGCGTGGTCTGCACCCAGGTGCCGTTCTCGGTGGCCAGGCGGCCGTGCCAGTCCTTCAGCTCGATCATGTGGACGCCGCCGGGCGTGATCACCAGCAGATCCACCTCCCGGACGTGCCCGGTGGAGGCGGTGAAGGTGAAGTTGGACCAGGCGTACCAGGGGTCGGCATCGGGCAGCGGCTCGCGGATGGCCTCCAGGCCGCGGCGCTCGTGGTCGAACTCGGACTCGGTGACCGTCGTCCAGCGCCCCTCGCGCATCCCGCTCAACCCCGCACTTCGCCGTGAGCCGCACCGGCCGCGGGACCGGTTGCTGACGGCCCGATGTTATCGAGGCATACCGACGGACGTGTCCGGATTTGATCAACTCTCATGGGGCCCGCCGGTGGTCAGGACACGGCGGATCACCGCGTCGTTCTCCTGGAAGATCGCGTGCTCGGTGAGGCCGAGCGTGCGCTTGAGTTCGGGGTCGAAGCGGTCGCGGAGCGGCACCGCCGAGACGGCCGCCGCCTCGGCGACGGTCGCGGCGTCCATCGCGACCGGCTTCGCGCCGTACTGTTCGGCGACGGTGGCCGCGATCTGGAAACCGTCGTGGTCGAGGTCGCCCGCGTAGCGCAGCGCGACGCCCTGGTCGTGGGCCAGTTGGAGGAACACGTGATCGACCGCGCCAAGCTGACCGCTGGTGCACACCAGCGCGGTGTCGGAACCGCAGGCCATGGCCGCTTCCAGCAGGGAAGGGTTCTCCACGACGGTGACGGTCTGCGGCGCGAGGGCCGGCGGGGTGCGGGTCAGGTCCAGCAGGGTGAGTGCGACCGGGGCGTCGGCATCGCGGAGACGCCGGTCGATGGGGCCGTCGCCGATGGCTTCGACGTTGTGCAGCAGGACGGTGGCCGAGAGGCGGTCAGTGATGATGCCGACCTCCGCCAGCAGGGCGTGGACCTGGTGGGGGCGGGTGGGGGTGGGGTGGCCGGTGTACTCGGTGACGGCGTCGATGAGCCGCGCCCTGTTGACGGTGCCCGGGTCGAAGTAGTGCGGGTCGCCCGCGCAGTCGTGGGCGAGTTTCGGCAGGCTGACCGGAGGGTCGTAGGGGAGGCCGTCGGTCGCTTTGGCCAGTGTGGTGATGAGGCGGCGGGCCTCGGGCTCGTTGGCTCCGATTCCGCTGGCTTTCAGCCGCTCGATCAGGCGCGGGAAGCGGGACAGCAGGGCGGCGGCGTGCTCCCACAGGGTGCGGCGGCGTCCGGCTTCGGCCTCGCGGGTGGCGCGGCGGCTCTGCACGGGTTTACCGACGACCTGTTCGGCCAGGGTGATGAGGTCTTGCGGGGAGGTGTCGGTCGCCTTGAGCAGTGCGCGGAGGGGGATGGTGGTGGTCGTTTCGGAGACACCGACTGGCGACCGACGCCGGGGAGAGGCGCCCAGCAGCATCCTGATTTCGGCGAGGGCGGGCAGCGGCAGGTCCTTCACCTTCAGCGTGGCGATTCCTTCGGGGGAGCCCTTCTCACACAGCCGGTCGTGCAGGGCGTGCCAGAACGGCGCGAAGTCCGGGTCGTCCGCGAAGGAGATCAGGCCGCCGGTCATGACACGGCCTCCAGGTCGACGGTGAGCGGCCGCGGCTCGCCGTGGCCCTCCCACAACCACGGGACGGTGACGCGCTTGCGCCCGTCGGCGACGACCTGGTGCACCATCGCGCGGCCCGCCTCCTTCTTGATCATGGGAGTGATGGACGGGGTGGTCGCCAGCACGTCGAAGTCCCAAGAGCGCAGCAGGGCGAGGACCTGGCGGAGGTTCGGCTCGTCGAAGGCGGCGTCGATCTCGTCGATCGTCAGCAGCCGGGGGCCCCGGTAGCCCGCGCCGGAGTACATGGACCAGGCGGCGGCCAGCAGCGGCAACATCGTGGCGAGCCTGCGCTCGCCGGTGGACAACGACTCCAGCGGGTTGGCCCGCGTGGTGATCTCCTTGAACGCCGCGGACGCGGACGCCGAGTCGCCGAAGGAGGAGTGGGTCACCGAGATCTTCCACTCGTGCCACTGGCGGTAGTCGAAGGCGTAGGCGACACGTTCGACCCACGGCTCTCCGGCCTTCTGATCCATGCGCTTGCGCAGGACGTCGTACATCTGCTCGAAGGTCTCCTCCGACGCGGCCCGGGTGATGAGGTCCATCATCTGGACGGCGTGCTCGTCCTGCTGCCTGATCCTCCAGTCGACCTGGATGCCGACCTGCGCCACGCCGGTGCGCACGTCCTTCAGCGTCGCCCGGATCTGCCCGACCAGTTCGAGGGCGGCGTCCCGGCGGACCAGGATGTCCTTGCGGAGCCGGGTGAACATGCCGGTGCGCATCGCGTGCTTCACGTCGTCGCGCAGATCGTTCTCAAGCTGGGCGATGCCCGCGTTCAGGGACTCCAGCGCCACGATCAGGTCCTCGCCGCGTGTGGCGTCGGGCTCGGCGACCAGGGCGCGTCGCCAGCCGGTCTCCTCGACCGTGACGAGGATGACCTGGCGGTTGAAGCGGGCCAGGTCGGAGCTGGTCTGGCGGGCGCTGTTCTCCAGGGTGGAGAGGGCGCGGTCGCGAAACGTCGCGAGTTGCGCGCGGCGTTCGGCGTGGCCGGGACGGTCGGCCAGCAACTTCCGCGCCCACGTCAGCCCTGCCGTGAGGTGGGCGGGACGGCCGGAAGGGGTGGTGGCGATGTCGTCGGGCACCGTCGCCAGGCCCTCGTCCACCAGGCGGCCCAGGGTGCGCAGGCAGTGGTCGCGGTGCTGCTCGGCGGCTTCGCGTTTGGGCTTGATGTTGTCGAGGGTGAGCTTGGCGGTGTTCTGTTCGATGGCGACGGCCTGGCGCTCGTTCCCGAGGGCCACGATCTGCCCCTTGGCCTGTTTGAGCTCCTCAAGCAGCCGGGCCCGGGCCTGCCGCAGTTCCTCGTAGTGTGCACCGTGCAGCTCGCGAAGCTTGCGGACCTCGGCCAGCGCGGTCGTTGCGACGCCGCGGTCTTCGGCCGCCTGCTCGGCGACCCGGACGGCGGCGGTCCGGGCGGTGGCGGCGGCCTCGTGGGCCCGATGGGCGTGGTGCATGAGGTCGACGCAGCGGCGGGCCGCCGATGTCGCGTCCAGGACCAGCCGTTCGAGTGAGGCGATCGCGAGAGTGTGGTCGTCGAGCGCGTCGCGGGAGGTCGGCAGCAGCGAACCGTCAGGGAGGGCCGCCGCCTGGTTGAGGGCACGCAGGGTCTTCCTGACCTCCTCGGCGGCTTTCTCGTACTGCTCGGCGGCGTCGATGGCGGCGCTGCGGGTGCGGATGAGGGCCTCTTCGGCGCGGTCTTCGGCCTGGTGGGCGGTGTTCAGCGCATCGAGCGCGGTGCGAGGGAAGAGCGTGTGCTCGGTGTCCGCCTCCTGCTGGGCGGCGGCGGCTTCCTGGCGGGCGATCTCGCTGGCCTCGGCGGTCTGGCGTTGCTCGTAGGCGTGTTCTTCGGCTTGGGCGGCGGCGGAGGCGGCTGCTTCGGCGACCTGCTCGGCGTGATCGAGCTTCTGCCGGGCTTGGGCCAGCCGTGCGGAGCGTTCGGAGGCCCGCTGGTTGAGGTCGGTGATGACCTTCTGGAGGCGGCCTTCGGCTCGGGCGGTGCGTTGGCCGGCTTGCTGCTCGGTGGCGGCGAGGTTCCGGTCCGACTCCGCCAGGTGTTGTCGGGCCGAAGTGAGGGTGTTGGTCGGTGGAAGTGCGTCGTGTTCGGCGGTGGCGGCGATGACGTCGGTCTCGCGCCGGCGGAGGTCGGCTTCGGCGGCCGACAGGTCGTTTTCGAGTGCGGTGAGTTCGGCTTCCAGGAGGGCGACGCGCTGTTGCCGGGCGCGTTCGCGGGCCGTGCGGCCGATGAACGACGCGCGGTAGCCGTCAGGGCAGGCGGCGGTGAGCACGCCCTGGTTCAGGACGCCGTCGGCGAGCCTGGCCCCCGGCTGGTCGACGGGGATCGCACGGAGCAGCCGCATGATCCGCTCGGCGGGGACGTCCGGGTGGTGCTCGGGGCGGAGCAGGTCGGCGAGCGTCCGGCCGGGGGCGGGCAAGTCGGCGTTGAGGACGAGGTCGCCCCGGGCGGGCAGGCCGTGCCGGGTGACCAGGGCGTCGAGGAGACCGGAGACCAGCAGCGCGCCTTCGATCCGGTCGGCGTCCTCGGGGGAGAGGTGGTCGGCGAAACCGACCAGGGCCCACAGGGGCGTGCCGTCGTCGGGAGTGCGGGTGCGCCAGGCCGGGGCGTCGGGGACGGGCGCGGCCTGGCGTGCCTGTGCCAGGTCGGTGCGGAGGGCGTTCCCGCGTTCGGTGATCTGGGCGACGGCGTTGCGTGCGGCCGCGACGCGGTGGTGGAGGGATTCGGCGGCGGAGTTGTGAGCCGCGTGGGCTGCGATCCGGACGAGGGCCGGGTCGAGTCCGTTGAGGTCGGCGGGAGTGGAGAGCGGGATGGCGTTCGGGTCCAGGAACCTCAGGGAGGCTCGCCAGCGGTGGGTTTCGGTGAGCCAGTCGTGGGCGGCCTGGATCGCTTCGGCCTCGGCGTCGGTCCTCTGACGCCTGGCGATGGCGACGGCGCTCTGCGCCGCGGAGATTTCTTGGGTGTGTTCGGAACGGGCTTGGGCGAGCGTCGTCGCGTCGGCTTCCGCTTCGGCGGTAGTCGCGGTCTGGGCGGTGTGCAGTTCGCGGTTCGAGGTCTTGACCTGGGCGAGGGTGCCGTGGTGGGCGGTACGGGCGTTGGCGGCGTTCCGCTCGGCCTGGCGGGCGAGGGCGTCGTCGGTCGCCGCGCGCTGCTGGTGGCCGGTCAGGTCGATGCGGTCGCGGGCCGCCGTGACCTCGTTGCTCAGCCACATCCGCAAGCGGTCGGTGGGGTAGCGGTCGTCACCCTCGGGAGCGGCGAACTCGGGCGGAGGGGGCTGGAGTCGGCGCAGTGAAGCGGCCCAGGTGGCGAGGGCGTCGAGGAAGGCGGTTTCGGTCTCCTGGGTGGACCGGGCGGCGGCCTCGGCGTCGTCGCGGGCCTGGGCCTCCTCGTCGTCGGCCTTGCGGCGGGCCGCGGCGAGCATACGTTCGGTCGTCTGGGCTTCGCTGTGCCGGACCAAGGTCTTCTGGACACGGCGAACCTGCTCGGTGCGGGTCTCGGTCCACGCCAACGGCGTGCCGGACAACGTCTTCAGGTCGAGGTCGGCGGGCACGGCGTGCGGATCGGCGGCGATGAGGTCGCGGAAGGCGGCGAGCAGCCGGTCGACGGCGGACTCGGCTCCCAGGCGTCCGGACTGCTTGCGGAGGTTGTCGGCGAAGTCCTCCAGATGGGTTTGGGCCTGCTGGGCGTCGGTCGCGGCGTCGGCCGCCTGCTGCTCGGTGTCGGCGGCGGCCTGGACCGCATGCCCCGCTCGCTGCTCGGCGGCTTTGGCGGCGTCGTCCAGTTCGGTGGCGCGTTGCTCGCGCAGGGGGAGTTCGGCTCCGGCGTGCTCGTTGAGAGCACGGTCGGCGGCGGAGAACTCGCCTTCGAGGCGGTCGGCTTTGGCGCGCGTCCGCTGCAACCGTTCGTCGACCCGGTTGGCCGTCTGCTGCGCGGCGGCCAGCGCCTCGGTCGCCTGGCGCGCGTCCCGGGTCAGGTCGTCACAGGCGTTGTTGGCGGTGGCCAGCTCGGCGGCCTGGAGCTGGGTGATCGCGTTGCGGTAGCTGCGGTAGTTGCGTTCTGTTTTGGTGAGGGAATCGGCTTCCTCGCGGGAAACGGTGAGCTGCCGCTCCAGTTCGGAGATCCGCTCCATCGTGTCGGCGACGAGTTTGAGCCGGTCGGGCTCCAGCGCGGGCAGCGCATCGGTGAGCACCTGCTGCATGCGGTCGGGGGAGATCGCCTCGGCGGTGCGGACACTGCGCAGGCTGCGCAGCACGCCGATCAGCGCGTCGAACTGGATCTCGTTGAGCGGGGCGAACAGCCTGGTCCGGACGGCATGGCGGAACTCCGGCTCGTCACCGATGGACGCGAGCTTGCCGGCGGCCGGTCCATGGAGTTTGGCGGAGGAGGTGAACAGTTCGCCGTCGCGGGCGGCCAGTTGCTCGGCGAGGTCGTCGATGCGCACCGACTCCTGCGCACGTTGCAGCACCAGGTCGTGCCCGACCCGGGCAGGCACGATGAAGAAGGCGCGGTGCAGCCTGCCGTTGACCGCGCGCAACCACATGCCCGTGGTCAGGTAGGCCGTGACCTCCGTCTCCTCGTCCCGCCGCCCGTACTCCAGCCACCACGCGCCGGTCCGGTCCTCCTGCTCCTTGCGGTCGGTGTGCCTGCTGAGCAGCGTGCCGCTCGCCTTGCCCGACACCGACAGCGCCTTCTGCGAGGTCTCGGCGTCCAGCAGCACGGTGATCAGCATCGAGGCGGTGAGGGACTTGCCCGAGCCGTTGGGGCCGGCCAGGGCGAGCCATCCGTCGGCGAACCACAGCGGTTCGTCGGCCCACGCCCAGGTGTTGACCGCACCGGCGCGGGTGGGCTGCCAGCGCCCTGTGGCGCCCGGCTCACCGAACGCGGCCGTCTCTACCGATCGGAACGGGTCCTCGTCCTTTGCCACGGAACGCTCCTTCATCCTTCGTCGGTGAGCGGCAGGGCGTCCTGGGTGGGGCGGGTCGCCTGAGCCGGAGTGGTCTTGTCAGGGGCACTGGCGTGGACCTTGACCCGCCACAGGTGGATGCCGGGCGTCGGGAGCCAGACATCAGTGGCATCGGGCGCGGGGCGCAGCAGCTTGACGGCGGTCAACTCGGTGGCGGCGGTCCGCGCGAGGGCGGGGAGGCGCTCCGCGTAGGCGGCGGCCCAGCGGGGCCGGTCCTGACGCGCCTGCTCCAACATCTCGACCACCTCGTCGATGCGCAGGGGGGACATGGGGGCGGCCCGCTCGGCGAGCGAGGCGAGGAGTGCCAGGGCCGCCTGGCGTTCGGTGCGCCGCCCGTTGGGGAACTCGAGGGCGGTGCCGTCCCCGCACTTGTCGGTGACCTCCCACCAGTCCCGGCGGACCGTCACGGTGTAACCGAGCGAGGTCAGCAGGTTCAGGGCGATGCCGCGTCCGGTGAGGGTGTGGAGGTAGGGCGACCCTTCCGTCGCGTCGTCGGTCGGATCGGTGGCCGGGTCGTCGGCGAGCCGGCGCAGCAGGCGCAGGCGTCGGTCTTCGAGGGAGGGGGCGGCGATGGGGGCATCGGGCTCGACGCGGTCGGGCAGCGTTCCCTGTGAGAGCGCCGCCGCGTGCTGCTCGGGAGGCAGCGACTCCAGATCGAGCAACAGGGGGGAAAGAGAGGAGAACTTGGCGGCCAGCCGCTCCCGGGATGCCACGACCACCAGGTCGGCGTCCTCGTCGTCCACTGCCTGGTCGAGGTCGGCGTCCACGGTGACCGTGCCCTCGGCGACCAGGAGCTTCAGGACGTCCACCAGCGTCTGCCGGTTGCCGCGCGCCTGCTGCTTGGACACGCCGTCGGCGACGACCACCGGGAACGCCGGGAGCGTGCCGGCCTCGGCCTCGGCGGCGCAGGTCTGCGCGATCGCCTGGAGCAGGTCGCGCAGGCTCATCCGGGACCTTCGCCAGAGTTGTTCGCAGACCAGCGCGCTGCACACCAGGACCGCTTTGGGCGCGAGCGGGCCGTCGCCGCGGGAACGCTGCAGCCACGGGCCCCGGTCGGCGGGAACGTCGGTCCTTCGTTTGTGCAGGCGGATGAGTTCGGCGGTCTCCAGGACCTCAAGCGTCCAGTCCAGTTCGTTGCGGAAGAACTCGGCGAGCCGCTGCCGCCCTTTGAGCGCCTTCCGGTAGTGCTCGGGGTCGGTCTCGGCGCGGAGACGGCCCGTGGTGGTCAGGACGCGTGCGGTGGTGCGCAGGTCCGGGTCGAGGAGACGGTCGTTCATGCGATGCTCCGGACGGTGTCCCGGCTCTGTACGGATTCGGTCGACATCACGCGGATGCGCAGATCGCGGGTCGTCAGCGCGCCTTCGGCGAGGGCGGCCCGGACCAGGCGCGCGTCGCCGTGGCGGACCTCGACCAAGACGTTCGCGCCGTCGACCCGTCCGGTACCGGTCCCGGTGGTGGAGTTGATCTGCGCGAGCGCGGTCTCGACGGCGCGGAACAGGGCGTCGGCGGCCTCGGCGTCCAGGCCGTCGAAGTGGTCGAGGGAGACCTCGCCGGGAGTGACCAGCAGGGCGGTCAGGCGGCGTCTGCGTTCGGCCTCGGCTTTAGCTTGCGCCAGCGCCGCGTCGCGTTCGGCGGTGGTGTCGGGGACTTTGCGGGGGCGGCCGCTGGCGCGCCCCTGGCGTTCGTGCTCGCGGAGCGTGACCTCGATGCGGCGGGGATGGGCGCTGGCGGCCGCTTCGGTGCCGTGCGCGACGTCCTCCTCGCCCGACGGGTCGACCGCGTGCCAGGCGGGCCAGTCGCCGAAGGCCGCGGCATGGACGCGGCGGGCGTCCGCGTCGCTGGCCTGCCGGTGCAGGCTGCGCGCGAGCGCATGGAAGTCGGCCCCCAGGTCGGAGCCGCGCCGATGCGCCGAGTAGCGGCGGTCGATGGCGACCAGCAGCGTGTGCACGGCTCCGGAGGCCGAGGTGATCAACTGCTGGACGGTGCCGTCCGGGACGAACCATGCCTCAAGGTCCGACAGCCGCCGCACCTGCTCCTCGACCCAGTGGTGCTGGTCGCGGGCGTCGATGAGCCCGGCGTGCGCGACGGCGGCCTCGACGATGTGGCGGTGGCCGACCTTGTTCAGGTTCGCCAGCCGCTGCTCGACCTGGGCCAGGCCGCGTTCGTACTCGCGGGGGAACTGGCGCAGGGCCTCGATGATGCGGTCCCGGTTCTCGCCGAACAGGGCGTCGTCGGTGACGTCCGCCTGGACCAGTTGGGCGAGGGCGGTGTAGAAGTCGGCGGTCACGCGCTGCAACTCGTCGATGCGGGTGCGGACGTCGTTGAGGTCCATGGGCAGCAGGCCATGGTCCTGCTCCGGCCCGAAGTCGAAGTGTTCGATGAGCGCCGTGACCGTGTTGGCGACGCTGACGAGCAGACGGCTAGGGAGTTGGAGCGCTCGGCCGGCGTCGAGCACGGCGGTCCGCACGGCTGCGACGATGCTGCGACCCTTGCGGGTGAGGGCCCACGCCTCCTGCCGGACGATCAGTCCCTGGTAGTTGCGGACGGGGGCGGTGTAGTCGCGGAACGGCTCGACCAGCCCCGCCGTCGTCAACCGGTCGAGTGCGTTGCGGAGGTCCTGCTCGGAAAGCGGATCGTGGAAGCCCACACTGCGCATCTGGGCCGCGACCTCGTCCAGACCAGCCATGGGGCCTCGGGTCGACAACTCTTCGAGCGCGGCCAGCAGGGCGGTGTTGCGGTCGCGTGCCAAGTCGCCGGACTCGGAGAAGACGGTCCAGTCCGAGGGATAGACCGCCTGCCACCAGAGGCGGGGCTTCTCCATGACGGCCTCCCGGGGGCGTAGGCGCGCTGGTGCTGTGTGTAGTCAGATCGTCATGACTATCAAGAAAACTTCCGTTAAGGGAATGTCTTTTGGAAAATTGGCCACCTTCTCCCCGTTGGGTGTCCTCATTTGTCTTTATTGCTGCGAACTTTTGTTCGGTTTTTCGGGTGCTGCAAGGGTTGGGGTGGTGTTGGAAGGGCGTTCACGTGGGGTTCAGAGGCGAACGGGAAGGTTCGCGTGATTCCGTTATGCGAAGGAGCCCTGATGTCCGTTTCCCGTCGTGGGGTGATGAAGGGCGGCGCGGCCGGTGCGCTGTCCATCGCGCTGGCCGGCAGCCTTGAGACCGTCTTCCAGACCTCCGCCAGTGCCGAGGCCTTCGGGTACGGGCCGCTCGTGCCCGACCCCAAGGGCGTGCTCGACCTCCCCAAGGGGTTCTCCTACACCACCTTCTCGGCGGTCGGGGACGTCATCCAGGGCGACGCCAAGGTCCCCGGCAAGCACGACGGGATGGCCACCTTCCCCGGCGGCAAGGCCGGGAACCTGCGGATCGTGCGCAACCACGAGCAGACCGCCAGCGGCGTCAAGCCCGTCGCCCCGGCCGAGCTGGTGTACGACCCCGCCGCGTACGGGGGGACCACCACGCTGGAGCTGGACCGTGACAACAAGCTCGTGTCGCAGTACGTCAGCATCGCGGGGACGTCCACGAACTGCGCCGGTGGGCGCACGCCTTGGGGCACCTGGCTGACCTGCGAGGAGACCGAGGGCTTCTCCGGGCAGACCAAGTCGCACGGCTGGGTCTTCGAGGTTGACCCGACGGGCAAGCGCACCAAGCCCGTGCCGATCACCGGGATGGGGCGGTTCGCGCACGAGGCCGTCGCGATCGACCCGCACACGCACACCGCGTACCTGACCGAGGACGCCAGCAAGCCGTTCGGGCTCTTCTACCGCTTCCGGCCGCGCGCGCACCGGGGCGACTACCACTCCTACCTCCAGGGCGGGCGGCTGGAGGCGCTCAACGTCCGGGACCTGCCCGACCTGTCGCTGGCGCAGGAGCCTGGCGAGAAGTTCCGCTGCCGGTGGGTCAAGGTGCCCGACCCGTCCGCGGCCGCCCTGTCGACGCGCAAGCAGTTCGACAAGATCACGCGCAGTCAGAAGCTGGAGGGCGCGTGGTGGGGGCACGGCATGGCCTACTTCGTGGCCTCCTACTCCAGCAAGGAGGACGGCGCCGCCGCCGACCACGCGGGCCAGGTCTGGAAGTACGACCCGCGCACCGACACGATCGAGCTGGAGCTCATCTTCAAGCCGGGCGGGCGCTTCGACGGGCCCGACAACATCACCGTGTCGCCCTACGGGGGCGGCGTGATCCTCGCCGAGGACGGCGACGGCGAGCAGTACCTGGTGGGCGCCACCAAGAAGGGCGAGCCGTTCGCGTTCGGGCGCAACGCCTTCAACGACAGCGAGTTCACCGGCGTCACCTTCTCGCCCGACGGGCGGACCCTGTTCGCCAACCGGCAGGACCCCGGTGTCTCCTTCGCCATCACCGGCCCCTGGGACGCCCTGCGCGCGTAAGCGCTGGTAGAAGGCCCGTCGTCCTTGGGCGGCGGGCCTTTTGTCATCCAGGCCCCGGCGCGACAGGATGGGCTGCGCGGTGCCCCGGATCGCCGCCGGCATCGCCGGGTCCGGCCCGCATCGTCCCGAACGGAACCGGTGCGTGCTCTTGCGACTGCATGACCCCGGGCATGGCACGATCGTGCTGCGGAGCCGTAGACAGAACGGAGCATGATCGTGATCGTGGTGCTCATCCTGGCCGGCCTGGCCGTGCTGGGAGCCGTCGTCGTCCTCGCCATGGGCCGGGGCGGCGAGCTGGCCGAGACCCATCCCGATCATCCGCCGCTGCCGCTGCCCACCGGCCGGCCGATCACCGGGCCCGAGGTGGCCCTGCTGCGGCTGCCGCGCGGGCTGTGGGGCTACCAGGTCGGCATCACCGACGAGGCGCTGCAGCGGCTCGCCTACGCCCTGGCCGAGCGCGACGCGCGGATGGCCGTCATGGAGCAGCACCTCGTCGAGCTGCGGCAGCGGCTCGGCGAGGACGAGGACGGGGGCGAGGACGACCGCTGGGACGAGTTCTACGGTCCCGAGGACGATGCGGCCGCGGTCGAGGCGTCCGGGGACGATGCTGAGGACGAAGAGTTCGAGGAGGGGCTGTTCGACGACGCGGCCCCCAAGGGCGAGACCGCGCCCGTCGTGCTGGCCAAGAAGCCGACCGCGGCCGACTTCACCCAGGACCCCGAGGAGATCCCATGAGCCAGGTCGCCGTGCACGCCGAGAGCCGGGCCGACGTGCCCGCCGACGTGCTGTTCTCGGTCCTGACCGACTGGCCCCGGCACGCCGAGTGGATGCCCTTCACCCGCGCCGAGGGCGGGCACGAGGTCGGCGGGCGGCTGGAGGCGTGGACCGGCGTCGGTCCCGTGGGCTTCCTCGACATCATGGTCATCACCGACTGGCGGCCGGGCCGCCGGGTCGCGGTGCGGCACACCGGCCGGGTGGTGCGCGGCGAGGCGTGGTTCAAGATCACTGAGGAGTCCGGCGGGGGCAGCCGGATCGTGTGGGCCGAGCGGGTCGATCTGCCGCTCGGGCCGCTCGGGCGGGCCGGCTGGCTGGTCGCCGGGCCCGTCGTCCGCGCGTTCATGGGGCTGGGGCTGCGGCGGCTCGCCCGGCTCGCCGCCACCGCGCCGTCCCCGCTGGCGGTGCCGTGAGCGGCCCTGCGGAGGGGCCCGACGGCCTGCTGCGCTGCCCCTGGAAGCCCGTCACGCCCGAGTACGTCGCTTACCACGACCAGGAGTGGGGCCGCCCCGTCCGCGACGATCAGGGGCTCTACGAGCGGCTCTGCCTGGAGGCGTTCCAGTCGGGGCTGTCGTGGCTGACGATCCTGCGCAAGCGCGAGGCGTTCCGCAACGCGTTCGCCGGGTTCGACCCCGAGAAGGTCGCCGCGTTCGGGGACGGGGACGTGGCGCGGCTGCTGGGCGACGCGGGCATCGTCCGCAACCGCGCCAAGATCGAGGCCGCTGTCGCCAACGCCCGCGCCGCCCTGGACCTGCCCGGCGGCCTCGCCGCGACGCTGTGGCGGTACGCCGACCCCGACGCCCCCGTTCCGGTCACCACCGAGGACGTGCCCGCTTCGACGCCCGCCTCCAAGGCCATGGCCAAGGAGCTGAAGAAGCACGGGTTCCGGTTCGTGGGGCCGACGACCGCCTACGCGCTGATGGAGGCGTGCGGCCTGGTGGACGACCACCTGGCCGCCTGCCACCGGCGCGGCGCCTACCGCTGATCACTCCGCCTTCGCGGCCTCCAGCACCGGCACCTCCGCCGCGCGGCGGCCCGGCAGCGCCGAGACCCCCAGCGTCACCGCCGCCGCGCCGGCCGCCACCAGCGGCAGCAGCCACCACGGCGGCGCGGGGCGCAGGAACGAGCTGCCGCTCGCCAGGTACGCCAGCGTCTGCGCGCCGAACGCCGCGCCGACGCCCAGCAGGGTGCCGATCAGCACCACCGCCGCCGCCTCCCAGCGCACGATCGCGCGCAGCTGCCCGACGGTGGTGCCGACCGCGCCGAGCAGCCCGAACTCGCGCGTCCGCTCGGCCACGCTCATCGACACCGTCGTCGCCATCCCGAACAGCGCCAGCAGCAGCGCCATCCCGATGAAGCCGTAGACGAGCCCGGTGCCGCTGGTGATCGCCCCGGAGGCCGCCTCGACGTAGCCGTCGCGGTCCAGCACCCGCACGCCCGGCACGGTGACGGCGCGCTCGACCGCGGCGGGCGATCCGCCCTTGACCAGCACGGCCTTGGCGGGCGCGGCCGGGTCCAGGCGGTCCATCGTGCCGGTCCCGGCGAGGGCCTGGTCGGCGAACAGGTGCGACGGGTCGTGGTAGGCGTCGGCGATCGTCAGCGCGACGCGGCCGCGCGCCCCGCGCACCACGATCTTCTGCCCGACCTTGAGGCGGTGGGCCTCCAGCGTCGAGGAGGTCAGGGCGATCTCGCCGTCCGCGAGCGGGCGCAGGCGGCCGCCGAGCGCCAGCAGGCGCGGCAGCGACGCCTGGTCGGCGCCGGTCACCTGGACGGTGTTGAGGCCCGCGTCGTCGCCCATGGAGCGGCCGCGCGGCTCCACCAGCGTGACCGTCGTCTCGGTGAGCGCGCCCGCCGCCGTCACGCCCGGCACGGCCGCGATCCGCCCGGTGACGTCGCGCGGCAGTGCGGACGCGCCGTCCGCCGTGCGGGCGCCCGGGGCCACGGCGTGGTCGGCGCGCATGGCCCGCCCGCCCGTCTCGGCGAAGCGCGCGTCGGCCGACAGCACCATCAGCGCGGTGGAGGCGGCCAGCGCCACGCCCAGCATCAGCGACGCGGCCGCCGCCGACACCCGGCGCGGGCTGCGCACGATCGTGGCGCGCGCCAGCCGTCCCGCCTCGCCGCCGAACGCCATGCCGAGCCGCCCCACCAGGCCGCCCAGCGGGCCGACGACCAGCGGGGCCAGCACCGCCAGCGCCGACACCGCGATCATCGAGCCCATCAGCGACACCATCGTGACGCCGATGGTGCGCTCGGGGCCGGGCGGCTCCTCGGCGCGCACGGCGAACACCAGGCCCCAGAACAGCCCGGCCAGCGCGAGCACGCCGAGCGCGCCGACCACCCGCTTGCGGCTCCGGCCGCGCGCCTCGGCCGCGGTGTCGCGCAGCGCCTGCATCGGCGCGACCCGCGACGCGGCGCGGGCGGCCCGCCAGGCCGACAGCTGGGTGACCAGCAGGCCGGCCGCGGCCGACACCAGCATGACCCAGCCGAAGTGGGACCGGCCGTTGGAGATGTCGAAGCCGTCCTTGGCGAACTGCCAGGCCAGCAGCGCCGACACCGGGACGCCCATGAAAGCGCCGCCGATCCCGGCGACCGCGCCGAGGGCGAGGGCCTCCAGCCGGATCAGCCGCCTGATCTGGCGCGGCGTCGCGCCGATCGCGCTGAGCAGCGCGAGCCGCCGGGTGCGCTGGCGCACCAGCGTGCCGAAGGTGTTGGCGACCACGAACAGGCCGGTGAACACCGCGATCGAGGAGACGAGGCTGAGCGCGCCGCCGATCGACGTGCCGGCCTCGCGGGTCTCGGCGGCCTGCGCGTCGCGCAGCGACGCGGCGGTGCGGACGGTGGCGGTGCCCTTGAGGTCGCGGGCCAGCCGGGTCTTGAGGTCGGCGGTCCGGACGCCCGGGGCCGCCTTGACCCAGACGGTCTGCCAGGCGCCCTCGGGCAGCCCCGCCAGCTGCTGCACGGTCGCGGGCGCGGCCAGGATCAGGTCGCCGCCGGACACCGCGCCGCGCCCGTCCACGGTCACCACGCCGACGATCTTCACGTCGCGGGCCTGCCGGGGCAGCAGCATCCGCAGCCCGTCCCGCCCCCCGTTCGCCTCGGCCAGGTGCCGGACGACCGCGACCTCGTTCTCGGCGGCGGGCGCGCGGCCCGACTCCAGCCTGTAGGGGTTGAGGCGGGCGTCGGCGACCCACGGGCGCACCAGCGTGCGCCCTCCGGCGACCGGGATCAGCGGCTTGCCGCCGGTGGACACGGCCGTGACCGGGACCACGGCGTCGCCCGCGACCGCCGCGACGCCGGGGCGGGCGGCGACGTCGGCCTCCTTCACCCGCCCGTCCGGGACGGCGTAGAGGTCGGTCTCGTCCACGGTGCCGCCCTGGACCAGGACGTCGGCCCTGGCGTACTCGCTGGCGCCGTTGCCCGTCACCGCGTCCTGGGCCCGCAGGGTGAAGTCCAGCGATCCGGCGATCAGCCCGACCGAGAACAGCGCCGCCAGCAGCGTCGCCACCAGGCGGCCCCAGCCCTCGGTGAACGACCGGCGCGCGATGAGCCACACGGGTCAGCCCTCCATCCGGCGCATCCGCGCATGTACTTCGTCGATGTCGGGCGACGCCAGCTCGTCCACGATCAGCCCGTCCGCCAGGAACAGCACGCGGTCGGCGTGCGCGGCGGCGGCCGGGTCGTGGGTGACCATGACGACCGTCTGCCCGTAGCCGTCCACGGCCTGCCGCAGGAATCCCAGCACCTCCGCGCCCGAGCGGGAGTCGAGGTTGCCGGTCGGCTCGTCGGCGAACAGCACCTCGGGCCGGGTGAGCAGGGCCCGCGCGACGGCCACCCGCTGCTGCTGGCCGCCCGACAGCTCGGAGGGGCGGTGGTCCAGGCGCCCGCGCAGGCCGAGCGCGTCCACGACCGTGTCGAACCACCGCCGGTCGGCGCGGCGGCCCGCGAGGCGCCCGGTGAGCCGGATGTTCTCCTCGGCGGTCAGCATCGGCAGCAGGTTGAACGACTGGAACACGAAGCCGAGGCGGTCGCGCCGCAGCTTGGTCAGGCGCGTGCGCGAGAGCGCGGTGATGTCCACGCCGCCGATCAGCACCGTGCCGCCGGAGACCGCGTCCAGCCCGGCCAGGCAGTGCAGGAAGGTGGACTTGCCCGAGCCCGACGGCCCCATGATCGCGGTGAACTGGCCGCGCCGGAACGTCGCCGACACTCCGCGCAGCGCGGCGACCGCGCCGTCCCCGGTCCCGTAGACCCTGGTCACGCCGGACGCGACCGCCACCGGCTCCTCGCCGGGGGCCGGGCGAGGGGCCCGCGCCATCTGCTGTGCTCGTGTCATGCCCCCAGCCAAGCGCCGGGCCGTTCCCGGCGCATTGGCGCGTACTGGAGATCCTTTACGGGGGGCAGCCCTACCTCCGCTCAGGCGGAGGCGGAGGGTAGGGCTGGCTCTACCCCGAGTCGGCGGACAGACCTAGAGATCCGAAGGCGCCGTCCCGCTTCGCTGAGAACAAGCGAAAACGCAGCTCAGCGGTAGGGGCGACATGGCGACACCACGACTATCCAACTCTCCCGCAGCGCCGCCGGTCGGCGTTCCGGCGGTCCGCCGCGCATGGTGGGGGCAGCCCGTCATGTACGCGGCGTTCGCGGTCTTCGCGGCGGTGACGGTCGCGGTGACGCATCTGGAACCGCACCGGGTGTGGGGCCGGGCCGCCGTCATCGCCTACGCGCTGGCCGCGTGCGCGACCCTGCTGTGGCGGTCGCGGCACCGGGACACGATCGCCGCGATGGCGTTGGGCGGCGCGGTGCTGTTCCCGCTGGTGGTGCTGGTCGCGGCCGGGCAGGGGCAGCCGGAGGTCGCGGTCGTGCAGCGGTCCGGCGAGCACCTGCTGGCGCACGGCACGCCCTACCTGGGGCCGGACGATCTCGCGGGGGTCGCCGACTACCGGGCCTACAACCCCTACCTGCCCGGGATGGCGCTGTTCGGGGCGCCGTGGGCGGTGGCGGGGATCGACGCGCGGCCGGTGTTCGCGGCGGTCTTCCTGGCCGCGATGGACGCGGCGGCCCGGTCGTTGCGCGGCCGGGCCCTGCCGGACGCGTCGCTGCTGCTGTTCGCGTCGCCGCTGGTGGCGCTGCCGCTGGTGGTGGGCGGGGACGACCTGCCGGTAATCGGACTGGCCTGCCTGGGCCTGACGTGGGCGGCGCAGGGGCGGCCGGGGGCGGCGGGGCTCGTGCTGGGGTGCGCGGCGGTCCTGAAGGCGACGGCCTGGCCCGTGCTGGCCGTCGGGCTCGTGCTGGTGCTCGCGCGAGGCGGGGCGCGGCGGTTCGCCGGGATCGCGGGCGCGGTGACGGCGGCGGGGATCGTGCCGGTCCTGCTCGCCGATCCGGGCGGGTTCACCGAGAACGTCGTGCGCTTCCCGCTCGGGCTGGCCGGTGTCGAGTCGCCCGCCGACAGCCCGATGCCGGGGCGGCTGCTGGCCGGGCTGGGGACGTACGGGCACGTCGCCGCGCTCGTGCTGCTGGTGCTGGCGGCGCTCGCGATGGCGGTGTCGCTGCTGGTCAGACCGCCCCGCGACCTGCGTTCGGCGGCGCTGCGGCTCGCGCTGGGCCTGCTGCTGGCCGCCGCCCTGATGCCCGCCACCCGGTGGGGCTATCTCGTCTACCCGGCCGTGCTGGCGTGCTGGGCGCACTTCGGAGGACGGCCATGGCGCGCTGCCTGATCATCACCAACGACTTCCCGCCCCGGCGGGGCGGCATCGAGACCTTCGTGTTCGAGATCGCCCGGCGCCTCCCGCCCGGCGAGGTCGTCGTCTACACCTCGGCCGAGCCGGGAGGCCGCGCGTTCGACCGAACGCTGCCGTTCCCGGTGGTGCGCGACCGGGCGCGCACGCTGCTGCCCACGGGACGGGTCGCGCGGACGGCGCGGGCGCTGGCCGAGCGGTACGGGTGCGACCGGGCCTGGTTCGGGGCCGCCGCGCCGCTCGGCCTGCTGGCCGGACGGCTCGGCCTGCCCTCGGTGGCCACCACGCACGGGCACGAGGTGTGGTGGGCGACCGTCCCCGGCGCGCGGCGGATGCTGCGGAGCATCGGCGAGCAGGTGGACGTCGTCACCTACCTGACCGCCGACAGCCGCGCGCGGATGGCGCGGGCGTGGGGGCCGGGGGCCGTGCTGGAACGGCTCGTGCCCGGCGTGGACGCCGACCTCTTCCGGCCCGGCGGCGGGAGCGCCGTGCGGCGCGCCCACGGCGTGGGGGACCGGCCGCTGATCCTGAGCGTGTCGCGGCTCGTCGCGCGCAAGGGGCAGGACCGGCTGATCCGCGCGATGCCGATCGTCCGGGCCTTCGTGCCGGACGCGATGCTGCTCGTCGTCGGCGCGGGGCCGCAGGACTTCTGGCTGCGCGGCCTGGCCGGGAAGGTCGCGCCCGACGCGGTGCGGTTCGCGGGCGGGCTGCCGCACGCCGCGCTGCCGGACTACTACGCGGCCGCCGACGTGTTCGCGATGCCGTGCCGCGACCGCAGGCTGGGTCTGGAGACCGAGGGCCTCGGGATCGTGTTCCTGGAGGCGGCCGCCGCCGGGCTGCCGGTGCTGGCGGGCCGCTCGGGCGGCGCGCCGGAAGCCGTGCGGGACGGCGAGACCGGGCTGACCACCGGCGACGCGGTGCCGGAGATCGCAGCCAAGCTCGTCAGGCTGCTGACCGAGCCGGGCGCGATGGGCGACAAGGGCCGCGCGTGGGCGCGCGAGGAGTGGGGCTGGGACCGCTCCACCGAGCGGCTTCGCCACCTGCTCGACCGGTCTCGTACGGTCAAGGCATGACGGGGACGGTTTGGCGGGCGATGGCGGGCAATCCGCTGCGGTTCGTCTTCTCCTCCTGGCCCTGGCGGTCGCTGCTGTACGTGGCGACCGGGCCGCTGGTCGGCGCGCTGTGGGCGGTGCTGGTGGTGGCGCTGGCGCTCTCCGGTGTGGTGCTGACGCCGCTGGTGGTGGGGCTGGCGCTGCTGGCGGGCGTCCCGCTGTCGGCGGTCGGGTTCGCGGCGGTGGAGCGGCGGCGGATGCGGCTGATGGACCGGAGGCCCGCGCCGTCCCCGCACCGGCCGCCCGCGCGCGCCGGGCTGCGGGCGTGGGCGTCGTTCCGGCTGCGGGAGACCGCCACCTGGCGCGAGCTGGGGTACGCCCTGCTGGCGCTCGCGCTGGCGGTGGCGGACGTGGTCGTGCCGTTCACGTTCATCGTGGGCTCGACCATGGCCACCGCGTCGCCGAAGCTGATCGGGCAGGGCGACCAGATCCAGTTCGGGTCCGCCGGCACCGTGGACGAGCCCGGCGAGGCGTGGGCGCTGGCCGCCGCCGGGCCGGTGCTGATCGTGCTGACCCTGTACGCGCTGAGCGCGCTCGCCGGGGCCCGCGCGGCGCTCGCCCGCACGCTGCTGGTGCGGCCGGTGGAGGAGGAGCTGGTCGAGGTGCGCGCCTCGCGGGCGCGGATGGCCGACGCGTTCGAGGCCGAGCGCCGCCGCATCGAGCGCGACCTGCACGACGGCGCGCAGCAGCGCCTCACCGGACTGATCATGACGCTGGGGCTGGCGAAGCTGGACGCCGGCTCGCCCGAGCTGATCGACAAGGCGCAGGGCGAGGCGCGCGCGGCGCTGGCCGAGCTGCGCGACCTGGTGCGCGGCATCCACCCGTCGGTGCTGACCGACCGGGGGCTGCGCGCGGCGGTGGAGTCGCTGGCCGAGCGCTCCCCGGTGCCGGTGGAGGTGGACGTGGAGCTGCCCGGCCGCCCGCCCGAGGGGGCCGAGTCGGCGGCCTACTTCGTGATCGCCGAGGCGCTCGCCAACGTCGCCAAGCACAGCGGCGCGACCCGCGCGCGCGTCGTCGTGCGGCCGGGCCTCAGCGTGGAGGTCCGCGACGACGGGACCGGCGGCGCGCGGGTGGACGGCGGCAGCGGGCTGCAGGGCCTGGCCGACCGGGTCGCGGTCTACGACGGGTCGGTGCGGCTGTCCAGCCCGCCGGGCGGCCCTACGATCCTGCGGGTGGAGATCCCATGCGAGTCGTGATGGCCGAGGACTCGGTCCTGCTGCGCGAGGGCCTGAGCCAGATCCTCGCCCGCTTCGGCCACGAGGTGGTCGCCGGGGTCGGCGACGCCGCCGACCTCGCGGCGGCGGTGGCCGAGCACGCCCCCGACGTGGTGGTGACCGACGTGCGGATGCCGCCCGGCTTCCGCGACGAGGGGCTGCGGGCCGCGCTGGCGCTGCGCGGCGAGCGGCCGGGGCTGCCCGTCCTGGTGCTGTCGCAGTACGTCGAGCAGTCCTACGCCGCCGACCTGCTGGAGACCGGCGGCGGCGTCGGCTACCTGCTGAAGGACCGGGTGGGCGAGGTCGCCGAGTTCGTGGCCGCGCTGGAGCGGGTCGCGGCGGGCGGCACGGTGATCGACCCCGAGGTGGTGCGGGGGCTGCTGGCGCGGCGGCGCGCGGACTCGCCGCTGGAGCGGCTGACCGGGCGCGAGCGGCAGGTGCTGGCGCTGATGGCCGAGGGCCGCTCCAACGGCGCGATCGCCCGCGCGCTGACCGTCAGCGAGGCCGCGGTGGTCAAGCACGTCGGGTCGATCTTCACCCGGCTGGACCTGCACCAGACCCCCGACGACCACCGCCGGGTGCTGGCGGTGGTCACCTTCCTGCGGGCGGCTCGATGACCGGCGGCGGGTAGTCCAGGCCGCCCCGCTCCTCGGGCGGCAGCCGCCAGGGCCGGTGCGGGTCGGCGAGGCCGGCCAGCTCGGGCACGTGGCGGCGCACGTACTCGCCGCGGGGGTCGAAGCGGACGGCCTGCCGCAGCGGGTTCAGCACGCGGTCGGGCCGGGGGTTGTTGCCGGTCCCGGCGACCCACTGCCAGTTGCCCGCGTTGTCGGCGAGGTCGCCGTCCACCAGCCAGCGGTCGAAGTGCGCGAGGCCCGCGCGCCAGTCCACCTTCAGGTCGCGGGTCAGGAACGACGCGGTGATCATCCGGGCGCGGTTGTGCATCCGGCCCTCGCGCAGCAGCTGCCGCATCCCGGCGTCCACGATCGGGACGCCGGTGCGGCCCTCCCGCCAGGCGTCCAGCGCGTCGGCGTCGTCGTGCCAGCCGCCGCCCCGGGGGCGGTAGTCGCGGGTGCCGATCTCGGGGAAGGCGGCGGTGACCTGGTGGTGGAAGTCGCGCCAGGCGAGCTGGCGCGCGTAGGGGTCGCCGTCGGGACGGCGCAGCGCCCCGGCGGCCAGCTCCAGCGGCGACACGCAGCCGAAGCGGATGTAGGGGCTGAGCTGCGAGGTCTCGTCGGCGGCCAGGGCGTCGTGCACGGCGTCGTAGTCGGCCAGGTGGTCGTCCAGCCAGGCGTGGGCGCGGGCGCGTCCGGCCCGCTCGCCGCCTTCGGGCAGGTCCGGCGAGGTGCCCTGGGCGAACGCGCCGGCGATGGCCTCCAGGGTGGTCTGGTCGGCGGGCGGGTCGTCCAGCGGGACCCGCTCGGGCGGCGGCGCGACCGGGCGCCACGAGGTCGCCGCCCACGCCCGCCAGTACGGCGTGAACACCTTGTAGTGGTCGCCGTTCGCCGGGGTGACCTCGCCGGGCGGCACCACCGTCAGCCCCGGGTGCCCGACGACCTGGGCCCCTTCCGCCCCGCACAGCTCCTCCAGCCGGGCGCGCCGCCGCCGCGCGTAGGGGCTGACGTCGTCGGCGAGGAAGACCGCCTCCGCGCCGGTCTCGCTCACCAGCCGGGCCGTCTCGGCGGCGGGGTCGCCGCGCCGCAGCACCAGCCCGCCGCCCCGCCGCCGCAGCTCGGCGCGCAGGTCCGCCAGCGCGTCCAGCAGGAACCGGGCCCGGTTGGGCGAATGGGACAGCAGCACGTCGTCGAACACGAACAGCGGCACCACGCGCCGCGCCCGCCCGCACGCCGCCGCCAGGGCCGGGTTGTCGTGCACCCGCAGGTCGCGGGTGAACAGCATGATCACGGTGTCCATCACCCTGCCTTCGCACCGGCGGCCCCGCCCGGTTGCAACCTTGCGGACCTTTCCGTGCGAAGACCGCTTGAGGACCTAATCTGTGGAGCCGGACGGGCGGGAGGGGGTGCGGCCGGGTGGGCCAGGAGTGGGGTCTGGGCATCGGCGCGGTCGCGCGGCGCGTGGGCGTGGCCGCCTCGACCCTGCGCACCTGGGACCGCCGCTACGGCATCGGCCCGAGCCGCCACAGCCCCGGCGGCCACCGCCGCTACGGCGAGCACGACGTGGCCCGGCTGGAGCTGATGGTCCGGCTGGTGCAGGAGGGCGTCCCGCCCGAGGAGGCCGCGCGCGCCGCCCTGGCCGCCGACGAGGCGGCGCTGGCGGCGGGGCCGCCGCCCCGCGCGGACCGCGCCGAGCGGCCCGGGTTCGTCCCGCTGGCCGGTGCCGCCACCCCCGCCGGGCGGGCGCTGATGCGGTCGGCGCGGGCGCTGGACGCGCGGGCGATGCGCGAGCAGATCGAGACCGCGCTGCGCCGCGACGGCGTCGAGCACGCCTGGCAGGAGCTGCTGGCCCCGGCGCTGATCGCGATCGGGGAGCGGCACGCGGCCTCCGGGGCGCTGATCGAGGTGGAGCACCTGCTGTCGGGCTGCGTGCAGAACGCGCTGGCCTCGGAGATCGCGCTGGCCGAGCCGCCCGACACCGCCCGTCCGGTGCTGCTGGCCTGCGCCGCCGAAGAGCAGCACAGCCTGCCCGTCCACGCGCTGGGCGCGGCGCTGGCCGCCGAGCGCGTGGCGGTGCGGGTGCTGGGCGCGCGGGTGCCCGCCCGGGCGCTGGCCGACGCGGTGCGGCGGCTCGGCCCGGCGGTGGTGTTCGTGTGGTCGCAGATGCCCGAGACCGGCGATCCGGCGGCCCTGGCGGAGCTACCCGGCGGGCGGCCGGCGGCGCACCTGCTGGTGGGCGGTCCGGGCTGGCCCGCCGACCGGCTGCCGCCGGAGGCGCGGCCGGTGCACAGCCTGCCCGAGGCGCTCAAGGAGATCCGGGCCGCCTTCGGGCGCGGCTGACCCTCCGCTCCTCCGGCCGCCTCCGCTTCCCGTCCGCTTTCCCCGTTCGGTCCTTTTCCTGCCCGCTCTTTTGCCGTGAGCGGGTTGTGCGCGTTCCCGCTTCCGGGTATGAACAAGTTTTGAATAGGTTTTCGGGACGGGAGGGCGCATGGAGCAGGGGCCGGGCGCGGCGGCGGGGTCACCGGGTCGGAGGGGGCCCGACGAACCCGCGGACCTGGCCGCGCGCCTCGCGGACGACGACGAGTCGGCCCTGGCCGCGTGCCAGGCCGTGCTCGGCCCCATGGTGCGCCGCTACCTGCGGCACCGGGTGCCGTCCGACCTGGTCGAGGACGTGCTGCAGTCGGTGCTGGTGGAGCTGTGGCGCTGCCGGCACCGCTTCGACCAGGGCCGCAGCTTCGAGGCGTGGACGCTGACCATCGCGCGCCGCCGCGCCGTGGACCACCTGCGCGCCCGGCCGTCGCCCGCGCTGCCGCTCACCCGGGCCGCCGAGCGGCCCGCCGCCGACGACACCGCCGAGCGGGTCGTGCGCGAGCAGGACGTGCGCCGCGCCCTGGCCGCGCTGCCCGCGGCCCAGCGCGAGGCGATCACGCTGGCCTACTTCGGCGACCTGACCCAGCGCGAGATCGCTCAGCTGCTCGGCACTCCGCTGGGCACCGTCAAGGCGCGCACGGCCCGGGGGCTGCACCGGCTGAGCGTGCTGCTGTCGGCATGAAGGGGGAGACATGAGCGGCAGGACCACGCGTTTCCGCGACAAGCCCGCGCCCATCCCGCGCCCGGAGAGCCTCCGGCCCCGGATCGCGGTGTCCAGCTGCCTGCTGGGCGAACCGGTGCGCTACAACGGCGGGCACAGCCGCAACCGGTTCCTGGCGGACTCGCTGAGCAAGTACGTGGACTGGGTGCCGGTGTGCCCGGAGATGGAGATCGGCCTGGGCGCGCCCAGGCCGACGCTGCGGCTCACCACCGACGACGGGACCGTGCGGATCACCACCAAGGACCGGTCGGCCGACCACACCGACGCGATGGTGGCGCTGGCCGAGCGGCGGTCGGCCGAGCTGCCGGAGCTGGAGGGCTGGATTTTGAAGTCGCGCTCGCCGAGCTGCGGGCCGCGCGGGGTGTCGCGCTACCGCAAGGACATGCCCGTGGACCGGCGCGGCCAGGGGGTCTTCGCCGCCGCGCTGGCCGAGCGCCGCCCGCTGCTGGCGATCGAGGAGGACGGGCGGCTCAACGACCCGGTGCTGCGCCGCCACTTCGTCGAGCGGATCTTCGCGCACGCGCGCCTGCGCGCCCTGCTCGCAGGCGGTTGGACCCCGCGCGACCTGGTCGCCTTCCACGCCGCGCACAAGCTCCAGATGCTCGCCCACGACCCGGCCCGCTACCGGATGGCGGGCCGGATCGTCGCCCAGGCGGGGGCGCGCCCCCGCGAGGAGCTGGAGGCCGCGTACACGACGGTGTTCTCCGAGGCGTTCGCCGTCCGGCCCGGCCGGGGCCGCCACGTGAACGCGCTGCAGCACGTCTACAGCCCGATGGCCCGCCACCTCGACGAGGCCCGGCGGCTCGACGTCACCGGCGTCATCGACGCCTACGGCCGGGGCGAGGTCGACCTGGAGGTCCCGATGACGCTGCTGCGCCACCACGCCAGGGGCGAGGACATCGCCTACCTGGACGCGCAGACCTACTTCGAGCCCTTCCCGGCCGAGCTGGCGCCGCTGCTGCGCTAGCGGCCCTCGAACTCCGGCTTCTCCTTCTTGAGGAAGGCGGCGGTGGCGTTGTGGTGGTCGGTGGTCTTCTCGCACAGGTCCTGGAGCTCGGCCTCCTTCTCCAGCGCCGAGGCCAGGTCGTGGACGGCGGCGTGGTCCAGGGCGGCCTTCACCGCGCCGTAGGAGACGGTGGGGCCCGCCGCCAGGCGCTGCGCCAGCTGCATGGCGGCGGAGCCCAGCTCGTCCGCCGGCACGACCCGGCCGACCAACCCCAGCTCCAGCGCCTGCGGGGCCTTCACCGGCTCCGACAGCAGCAGCAGCTCGGCGGCCTTGGCGCGGCCCACCAGGCGCTGGAGCGTCCACGACATGCCCGAGTCGGGGGCCAGCCCGATGCTGGTGAAGGAGGTGACGAAGGTGGCCTTCTCCGAGGCGATCACCAGGTCGCAGGCGTAGGCGAGCGCGGCCCCGGCCCCGGCGGCGACGCCGTTGACGGCGGCGACCACCGGCTTGGGCATCCCGGCGATCGCCCGGACGACCGGGTTGTAGTGCCGCCGCACGGTGTCGTCCAAGCCCTTGCCCGCCGCCAGGTTGCCGGCGTGCTCGCGCAGGTCCTGCCCGACGCAGAAGGCCCGGCCCGCGCCGGTCAGCACCACCGCGCGCACCGCCGGGTCGGCCGCCGCGCGCTCCACCGCCGCGCCCAGCGCGACCTTGGCCTCCAGCGTCAGCGAGTTCATCGCCTCCGGTCGGTCGAGTGTGATAGTCGCCACACTCTCGGTCACGTCGTACCGCACGGTCTCAGACATCCTCGTCCTCGCAATCGTCCAGCGCCCGGTCGGGGGGATTCCCCAGGCAACGATCGGCGAAGGGGCAGGTCGAGGGCAAGAGGCGCGGCGGAAGCCGCCGCCGGGCGGACAAATTCCGCTCCCGGCGCCCTCGGGGCGGCCCGGTAGAAACGATCTCCAACGGGGAGGAAGGGCGGCGAAGGCGCTCTGATCGCCGCACTCACGTGATCTGGATGCTGATCGTTACCACTTCGCGCCCGGAAGACGAGATAATGGACCACTACTGATGACGCGGATGCTGACAGGCGGCCACGCGGCCAACGGGGCCCGGAGGCCCCGCGCGGCCCTAGGCAGGAAGGGGATGCACGCATGGCGGCGATGAAGCCGCGGACGGGAGACGGTCCGCTCGAAGTGACCAAGGAGGGGCGCGGCATCGTCATGCGCGTACCGCTGGAGGGCGGCGGCCGCCTCGTGGTCGAACTCTCCGCCGACGAGGCCAAGGACCTGGGCGCGGCCCTCAAGGAAGTGGTGGGCTGACGCCCGCCGCGCCGTGAGCGGCGCGGACCCGAGCAGCGGTGACGGTCCCGGCGGTGCCGCCGGGGCCTTCGCCGTATCCGCACCATACGCAAGCCGAACGCGAGCCGAGAAGGCGTTCCGACAGGGGGATCCGACCAATGCCGATCGAGACCCGGACGCGCGCCGTGGGCGGCCGCCTCTCCGAAGCGGCGGCCGAGCTGGGCGCCGAGGTCGCGGCGGTGCCGGTCGGGTCGGGGCCCGCCGGATCGGGGCCGGTCGCGCCCGCCGCCGAGATCGCGGCCGCGCTGCCGTTCTCGCTGGACGAGCTGCTGGCCCTGCACAACGCCAAGGGCGAGCCCGGCGAGATCATCGCCACCCAGGTCAGGGTGGGCGACCGCCTGGTCCAGCTCCTGCTCTACGGCGTCGGCGCGGGCGCCCCGGCCGACCTGCGCAGGGCCGGCGCCGCGCTGGCCCGGCGCGGCAGGGGCCGCGGCGTGCTCGCCGCCGGCGTGCCCGACGGCGACCCGGCGGCGCTGGCCGCCTTCGCCGAGGGCGCGCTGCTGGCCTCCTACGCCTTCAGGATCGGCGAAGCCCCCGCCAAGGGGCCGCTGGGCACCCTGGCCGTGCTGACCGAGGGCGGCCCCGAGGCCGCCGCGCCCGCGCTGGAGCGCGGCGCCGCCCGCGCCGAGGCCACCGCCCGGGCCCGCGACCTGGCCAACACCCCCTCCGGCGAGAAGGGCCCGTCCTGGCTCGCCGAGCGCGCCCGGGAGATCGCCGAGGCGAACGGCCTGACCCTGCGCGTCCGCGACGAGAAGGAGCTGGCCGAGGGCGGCTTCGGCGGCCTGCTGGCGGTCGGCTCCGGCTCCCCGCGCCCGCCGCGCCTGATCGAGCTGTCCTACGACCCGGGCGACACCGGCACGGGACGGCACGTCGTGCTGGTCGGCAAGGGCATCACCTTCGACAGCGGCGGCCTGTCGCTCAAGCCCAACGACAACATGAAGGCCATGAAGACCGACATGGCCGGGGGCGGCGTCGTCCTCGCGGTCATGGGCGCGCTGCGCGGCCTCGGCGTGCGGGACCGCGTCACCGGCCTGGTCGCGGCCGCCGAGAACATGCCGTCCGGCTCGGCCATGCGCCCCGGCGACGTGATCACCCACTTCGGCGGCACCACCTCCGAGGTCCTGAACACCGACGCCGAGGGCCGCCTGGTGCTGGCCGACGCGCTGGCCTACGCCGACGCCGAGCTCGCGCCCGACGCCGTCGTGGACGTGGCGACCCTGACCGGCGCGGCCAAGCTCGCGCTGGGCCTGCGCCACGGCGCGCTGTTCGCCAACGACGACGCCCTGGCGGCCGCGCTGGTCACGGCGGGCGGCGCGGCGGGCGAGCCGCTGTGGCGGCTGCCGCTGGTCGAGGACTACCGGCCCGCGATCACCTCGGACGTGGCCGACATCGCCAACATCGGCCGCCCCGGCTACGGCGGCGGCGCGATCACGGCGGCGCTGTTCCTGCGCGAGTTCGTGGGGGACCGGCCGTGGGCGCACCTGGACATCGCCGGGCCCGGCCGCGCGGCGTCGGACGACGCCGAGATCACGCGCGGGGCGACCGGGTACGGCGCCCGACTGCTGCTGGACTGGCTCACGGCCTAGCCCGCCCGCATTCCACCGCGTGCCCCCCGCGTCCGAGCGACGCGGGGGGCACGTTCGTTCTCCGGCGCAGGCCGCCTCCCGTGCCCTCCCGAGCCTTTCGTGCGCTCCGGTCACCGGGAGGCCAAGGCCGGTGAAGAAAGCCCTAAATTCGCTTCTCCATGGCGTTTTCGCTGGTCACGTGCTGTTGAGGTGGGTAGGCGAAATAAGTCAGCACATCGACTTGTGAGGAGCCACGGTGAGCGAACATCCGCAATCGCCGCCCGGACCGGGGCGGCCGCTCGGCGAGGCCGGGCGGCACGAGGCCGCGGCCACCGCGGAGCAGACCAAGACGGCCGCCCGCGAGGTCGCCGGGACCGCCGCCGAGCAGACCCGCACGGTCGCGGAGGAGGGCCGCGCCCAGGTGCACCAGGTCGTGCACGAGATGCGCGGCCGCATGGGCGACGAGGTCTCCTCCCAGACGCAGCGGGCCGCGCAGACCCTGCGCCAGTGGTCGGACGACCTGGCCAAGATGGCCTCCGAGGCCGACGAGGGCTCGCCGGCGCGGAAGGTCGTGCACCAGATCGCCGACGGCGGCCGGCAGACCGCCGACTACCTGGAGGACCGCGGCGTCGGCGGGGTCGTCGAGGAGGTCCAGGACTTCGCCCGGCGGCGTCCGGGGGTCTTCCTCGCCGGCGCCGCCCTGGCCGGGTTCGCGATGGGGCGCATGGCCAAGGCCGCCAAGGCGCAGGCGGGCGGCGGGCAGGCGGGCGGCGGCCGGGCGGACCGGAACGGCCGGTCCGGCGACCACGCCGCTCCGGCGCACGTCACCCGGCCCGCACCGGTGGCGCCCGAGCCCTCGGCCGTACCGCCGCCTCCGCCACCGCCGCCGCCGGGCCCGGTGCCCCCGCCCCACTCTCCGCCGCCGCCTCCCACGGGGCCGCTGACCGAGCCGCCGGCCCGGCCGCCCACGGGCCCGCCGCCGGTGGGTCCGCCGCCGGGGCGTCCCGGCGGCGGCTACCCGTCCGGGCCCGCCGTGCCCGGCGGACGGCCGGACGACCCGCCGTACGGAGAGGTGAGGTGAGATGGCCGACCCGTACGCCCCGCACCGGGGGGCACAGCAGGAGGACCCCTCCCTGGGGGACCTCCTGGGGGCGGTGACGGCCGATCTGCAGAAGCTGTTCCGGCAGGAGATCGAGCTGGCGAAGGTCGAGCTGCGCTCCGAGGCCGTCAAGTCCGGCAAGGCCGCGGGGATGCTCGGGGGAGCGGGCTTCGCCGCCTACATGGTGCTGCTGCTGGTGTCCCTGGCCGCCGTCTTCGGCCTCGCGAACGTGATGGACGCCGGGTGGGCGGCGCTCCTGGTCGCGGTCGTCTGGGCCGTGGTCGGGGCGGTGCTGTACTCGCGGGGCCGGGCCCGGATGCGCGAGGTCTCGCCGGTGCCCGAGCAGACCGTCGAAACGTTGAGGGAGGACGCGGAATGGGCTCGTCACCCGACCAGATAAGGAACGAGATCGAGCGTACGCGGGCGGAGCTGGCCGAGGACGTCGACCGGCTCGCCGACCGGACCAGTCCGCGCAGGATCGCCCAGCGCCGCACCGAGCGCGTGCGCAGCGGTCTCCAGGAGGCGAAGGAGCGCGTCATGGGAAAGCCCGCACAGGCGGGGCACGCCGTCGGCCAGGCCATGGGCTCGGTCAAGGAGGCCACCGGCCACGCGGCCGGGTCGGTCAAGGAGGCCACCGAGCACGCCGCCGGTTCGGCCAAGGAGGGCGTCGGGCAGGCCGCCGAGACGGCCAAGAGCGTCACCGGGCACTCGGTCGAGGCGGTGCGCGCGGCGCCCGAGCAGGCCATGCGGCGGACCGAGGGCAACCCGCTTGCCGCCGGGCTGATCGCCTTCGGCGCGGGGCTGCTGGCGGCCACGCTGCTGCCGACCAGCGACGCCGAGAGCCGGATGGCGCGGCAGGTCGGCGAGCACGCCGACGGCGTGCCGGAGCCGCTCAAGGAGTCCGCGCAGCACATCGCCGACCAGGCCAAGGAGTCGGTCTCCACCGCCGCCCAGCACGTCAAGGAGACGCTGGGGGACGCCGTGCACACCACGGCGCAGGAGGCGCGCGACCAGGGCGGCCACGTGGCGGGACAGGCCCGCGAGTCGGCCTCCTCGGTCGCCGAGCAGGCGCAGGAGGCCCGCAGGGAGGACCACTGAGGACCACTGAGCGGCCGGGGCCGCCGGGGGCGCGGATCGCCCTCAGCGGCCCCGCTCACCGCTTGCGGCGGTCGATGACCGGGACCTCCTTGCGGCGCCGCGCCTGGCGGACGATCTCCGGCAGCGACGCGTCCCAGCTCCCGTCGACCGGGACGCACCACGGGACCGCCGCCGCCGTGGCGGGCACGTCGGTCAGCGTCAGCGCCACCAGCTGGGGCCGTTCGGCCGTGCGGGCCAGCTCGGCCAGCTCCGGCGACGGCAGGAACACCAGGTAGTCCTGCTCGCCCCGGCGGGAGCCGTGCACGCCCCGCCGCAGCGCGGCCAGCGCCGTCACCTCCGGCCACGGCAGCGTCCGGTCGGCGCGGCGGGGGAGCGGCCAGCGGGCCGGGCGGCGCACGCCCTCGGCGTCCAGCTCCAGGACCGGGCGGCGGGCCACCAGGGCGCCGGCCGACACCAGCAGGCCCGCGCCGAACAGGACGATGCCCACCGCGCCCAGGACCGCGAACAGCACGCTGCCCAGCCCCATGCCCCGCATCACGCCGCCGCCCACGAAGCCGACCGACGCCAGGACCAGGATCAGGCAGGCCAGCACCTGCCCGGCGGCCCGCCAGGTGGGCTTGCCGCGCACCTGGAAGACCGCTCGGGGTGCGGCGGCCTCCCCGGTGTCGCTTTGTTCGGTGTCGGTCTGCCCGGTGCCGGGCCGGTCCGTCACGGCGGCCTCAGTCGCGCTTGACCGCGCACAGCAGGCCGTCGCCGACCGGCAGCAGCAGCGGCACCAGCCGCTCGTCCTCCCGGACCAGGCGGTTGACCTCGCGGATCGCCTCGGTGTCGGGGTCGCGGTGGGACGGGTCGGCGACGCGGTCGTGCCACAGGGCGTTGTCGAAGGCCATCACGCCGCCGGGGCGCAGCAGCCGCAGCGCCGCCTCCAGGTACTCGGGGTACTCGCGCTTGTCGGCGTCGCAGAAGACCAGGTCGTAGGCGCCGTCGGTGAGCCGCGGCAGGACCTCGGTCGCCCGGCCCACGATCATGCGGGTGCGGGAGGTGCCGAGACCGGCCTCCCGGTAGGCGAGCTTCGCCAGCCGCTGGTTCTCGTGGTCGACGTCCACGCTGGTCAGCACGGCGTCCTTGGCCATGCCCCGCAGGAGCCAGATCCCGGACACGCCGCAGCCCGAGCCGACCTCCACGACCGTCCGGGCGTTCAGCAGGGTCGCCAGGAACCGCAGCGCCGCCCCGCCCGCCGGGCCGATGGGCATGGCGCCGACCTCCTCGCCCCGCCGCCGGGCGTTCAGAAGTGGCTCGTCTTCGGGGAGGAATTCCTCCACGTAGGCCAGGGTGGCCTGAATGGCGTCGATGGCTGCCTCCTCGCGGAACCCCCGCCTGGCTCATGCTGGAAAGACCATATCGCTGACCGGGAACCAACTGGCGTCTGAGCACGTTCTACTTGACGTCGGTCCACTACCGCCCCAGCCCAGGCGCGACCGTGTCGTTCCAAAGCGACAGCGTTGGTCATCAGAGAGGAACAACCCGGCACCATGGGAGTGGCAGCACTTACATTTAAGGGCGCTGTGGGGGTCACCTCGCGCACGCGCGAGAACGCGCCAGAGGCAGAATGGGCACCGCCGTCCTGGGACGAGGTGGTCCGCGAGCACTCCGCCCGCGTCTACCGCCTCGCCTACCGGCTGACCGGCAACCAGCACGACGCCGAGGACCTCACCCAGGAGGTCTTCGTCCGGGTGTTCCGGTCGCTGTCGAACTACACGCCCGGCACCTTCGAGGGCTGGCTGCACCGGATCACCACCAACCTGTTCCTCGACGGCGCGCGGCGCAAGCAGCGCATCCGGTTCGAGGGGCTGGCCGACGACGCCGCCGAGCGCCTCCAGGGCCGCGAGCCCACCCCGGCGCAGGCGTTCGACGACCGCAACTTCGACGCCGACGTGCAGGCCGCGCTGGACGCCCTGGCCCCCGAGTACCGGGCCGCCGTGGTGCTGTGCGACATCGAGGGCCTGTCCTACGAGGAGATCTCGGCGACGCTGGATGTCAAACTGGGGACCGTGCGCAGCCGCATCCACCGGGGGCGGGCGCAGCTGCGCGCCGCGCTCGACCACCGGGCGCCGCAGCGACGCGGCGCGCGCGTGCCGGAGGACGCGTAGAGCTAGGGGACACCGGCGCTCCGGCGCCGGCGCGTGACGATCTGATGATGAGGGAGCCGCGTGAGTTGTCTGGGGGAGCGCCTGACCGCTCTGGTCGATGGCGAGCTGGGCCATGAGGAGCGCGACCGCGCGCTGGCCCATCTGGCGTGCTGCGACCGGTGCCGGACGGAGGCCGACGCGCTGCGACGGCTCAAGGGCAGGCTGCGCGGCCTGTCCGGCGCCCCGGCGTCCGACGGCGCGGATGATCTTCCCTCCGATGACTTCCTGGCCCGGCTGCGCGCCATGGGCGAGCCCGGCCCGGCCCCCGGGGTGACGACCCCTGACGTGGCGGCCTTCGCGCCACCGACGCCCCGCGCCTCCCGTCCCGCGGGCCGCGGCCCGGCGTCCCGCCCCCGCGACAACCGCCCCGGCGGCCGCCCGCAGGCCGCCGCCCTGCACCGCCCGGCCCACCGCCGCGCCCTGGCCGTCGGCGCCGCCACGCTGGCGATCGGCCTCGGCACCGCCTCCTACGCCGTCGGAGGCCGCCCCGACGAGCCCAGCGTCAGCCCCGCCTTCGACCGGTTCGCCGTCGAGCACGCCCTGATCTCCGGGGACGCGCCGATGCCCGACCCGCTCACCGAACCGACCACCGTCCCCCTCACCACGGAGCCGTGACCGGACCCGCACCGCTGCGGTACCGGCCCCGCACCCGCCGGACGGCCCTGCTGGCCGGCGGTGTCGCCGGGGCCCTCGCCGCGGCCTGCGCACTCGCCGGGGACACCGGGGCGGCCCGCGCCGCCGCCGACCCCGAGGCCGTCCGCCTGCTGCGCGCCGCCGCCGACGCGGCCCGCCGGGTCTCCTACGAGGGCGTGCGCTACCTCACCACCTGGGGCGCGGCGGGCACCCGCACCGCCCAGGTGCGCGTCAGCCACACCGCCGGGGCGGGCACCTCGTTCACCGCCGTCCGGCAGTCCGCCCCGGGCGGCTACCAGCCCGACAGCGCCGCCGCGCGGGACGCCGGGCTGAACGCGGCCACCATCGCGCTGCTCGCCCGCAACTACCTGCTGGTACGGGTCGCCGACGGCGCGGTCTGCGGCCGCGCCGCGCGGGTGGTCGAGGCCCGCCGCGACGACGGGTCGGCCGCGGGCCGCTTCTGGATCGACACGGCCACCGGACTGCTGCTGCACCGCGAGCTGATCGACGCCACCGGCCGCCAGGTCGCGGCGTCGGGCTTCACCCAGGTGCGCCTGCCGGTCCCGCGCCCCGGCCTCCCGGTCGACGCGCGCGGCGGGCCGCCCGAACGCGGTTCGGTCATCGGGGACCCCGTGCCGGTGCGGGCGGGCGTCACGCCCAGCACGACCACCACCCGGCCCTGGCGGGACCTGCTGGACGCCCGCGAGCTCGACGCCCTGCGCCGCGACGGCTGGTCGCTGCCCGAGACCCTGCTCGACTCGCTGCGCCTGCGCGAGGCCCGCCGCGCCACCGGGGACGGCGTGGTGCACCTCAGCTACACCGACGGGCTGGCGAACGTGTCGGTCTTCGTCCAGCGGGGCGCCCTGGACCGGCGCCGCCTGCGCGGCTGGACCCGCTCCACCTCCGGCGGGCGGACCGTCTACCGGCGCGACGACCTGCGCCGATGGGCGGTCACCGAGCGCGGTGGGTATGTCTACACCGTGCTCACCGAGGCTCCGCAGAGCACCGCCGTCGCGGCGGCCAAGTCGCTGCCGCCGGACCGCTCGGCGGTGCGCAGCCGGATCGGCCGGGGACTGCGCCGCATGGGCGGCTGGGTCAATCCCTTCGACTGAAGACCCTTACGCTCATCACATGCGCGTCTGGGCACGATAGGCGCGAAGATCTGGGAACCATGCTCGGTAGGAGAGATGGGGATGACCGAACACAACCGCGAGCCTGAGCGGCAGGACGCCGAACCGGGGAGCGCGGGGCGGCCCCGGCCGACGGCGGTCGACCAGGAGGTGGCCGTCCCCGCCGGGACCGGACCGGCCGAGAGCGCGGGACTCCCCGAGGACACCCGGCCCCCGGAGGACGCCCGGCCGCCCGAGGACGACCTCCCGGAGGCGTACGCCGGAGAGGCGGAACGGCCCGCGGCCGAGCACGAGGCGGCCCCGGCCGGGCAGCGGCAGGGCGAGGAGCCGGGCGACCGGCTGGTGGCCGGTTTCGCGCCGCCGGACCGTCCCGGCGAGCGGCAGGAGGCGGCCGCGCCGGTCTCCTTCGACAAGCCCGCGGCCCCGCCGGCCGAAGGCGACTACGCCGACCAGCGGCAGCGCCCCGGCTTCGTCCCCCACAACCACGACCCGCGCGCGCCCTACGGCGGCTGGCCGGGCCAGGGCAACCACCAGCCGCCCGGGATGCCCGGCGGCGGCGGCCCGATGGGCCCGCCCCCGCCCGGCGGTCCGGGACGGCCGATGGGCCCGCCGCCCATGGGTCCCGGCTACGGGCAGCCGCCGAACTGGTCCCCGGTGCCCCCGCCGCCGTCCGGCGGCCGCAGCGGCCCCGGACTCGGCCTGTTCGCGGTGATGGCGCTGGTCGTGGCGCTGGTCGCGGGCGGCGTCGGGGCCGGGATAGCGGTGATCGCCTCTGGCGGCGGCGACAACGGCTCGGTCGGCTTCTCGCCGGCCGGCGGGGGGCCCGCGGTGCAGAGCCGCCCGCCCGAGTCGGTCGCCGGGGTGGCGCAGAAGGTGCTGCCCAGCGTGGTCACCGTGCAGGTCCGCGGCGGCAGCGCCGAGGCCAGCGGCACCGGCTTCATCGTCGAGGGCGGCTACGTGATCACCAACAACCACGTGGTGTCCAGCGCCGCCCAGGGCGGCCAGGTCGAGGTCGTCTTCAACGACAAGAAGCGGCTGCCGGCCACCATCAAGGGCCGCGACCCGAGCTCGGACGTGGCGGTGCTGAAGCCCGAGGGCCGGCACTCGCTGCCCCAGCTGGAGTTCGGCGACTCCGACAAGCTCGCGGTCGGCGACCCGGTGATCGCGATCGGCTCGCCGCTCGGCCTGCAGGGCTCGGTGACCACCGGCATCATCAGCTCGATGAACCGCCCGGTGCCCACCCGCGGCGAGGGCGGCGGCGACGCCTCGGTGCTCAACGCCATCCAGACCGACGCGGCGATCAACCCCGGCAACTCCGGCGGGCCGCTGGTGGACATGAAGGGCCGGGTGGTCGGCATCAACACCGCCATCGCGACCCTGGGCGGTCAGTCGATGGGCGGCGAGAGCCAGGGCGGCAGCATCGGCCTGGGCTTCGCCATCCCGATCAACCAGGGCAAGCGGGTCGCCAAGGAGATCATCAACACCGGCAGCGCCAAGCGCGCCCAGCTCGGCATCGGCATCGACACCCGCTACACCGGACCGGGCGTGCGCATCACCGACCAGCCCAACGGCGGCGTGCAGCCGATCGTCAAGGGCGGCCCGGCCGACAAGGCCGGCCTCAAGCCCGGCGACGTGATCACCAGGCTGGCCGACCAGCCCATCGAGGACTCGGCCGACCTGCTGGCGCAGATCCGCAGCCGCGCCCCGGGCCAGACCGTCAAGGTCACCTACCAGCGGGGCGGCAAGGAGACGACGGTGGACGTCACCCTGGCCGCCAACTAGATCGCGCCGACAGGTGTTCAGGTCGGGTTCATCCCGGCTGGGGATACGCTGTGGGGGTCGGGCCTGAGCGAGGCCCGATCCCTTGGCGGTTGTGGAGGACGGGTTGTTCGACGTCGGAATCGGCGAGATGGCGGTTCTCGTCGTGCTGGCCCTGGTGGTGTTCGGCGAGAAGCTGCCCCAGGCGGCGCAGCAGGCCGGCCGCACGCTGCGGCAGTTGCGGCAGATGGCCAACAGCGCCAAGGCCGAGCTTCAGGAGGGGCTGGGGCCGGAGTTCAAGGACTTCGACGTCGCCGACCTCAATCCCAAGACCTTCGTCCGCAAGCACCTGCTGGAGGACGACGAGGACGACCGCCCCCGCACCAACGGCCGGATCTTCGACGACGAGCCGTCCTACTCCACGGCCGGGGGCCTGGACTACGGCGAGCGCCCGCCGTTCGACAACGAGGCCACCTGAGCCCCGGGCGGCCGACCCCGCCCCGCGTACGCGAAAGCCCCGCTCCGGACCATTCCGGGCGGGGCTTTTCGGCGTGCCGGTCAGAACTTGTTGCGGGGGCTGATGCCCAGCGACATGCCGGCCAGGCCGCGCGAGCGGCCGCCCAGCTTGTCGGCGATGGCGCGCAGCTCCTTGCCGGCCTCGGAGTCGGGGTCGGCCAGCACCAGCGGCTCGCCGCTGTCGCCGCCCTCGCGCAGCCGCGCGTCGATCGGCACCTGGCCCAGCACCGGCACCTGGGTGCCCAGCGTCTGGGTGAGGGCCGACGCCACGGTCTGGCCGCCGCCGGAGCCGAAGATGTCCTGCCGCTCGCCGCAGTGCGCGCAGGTGAGGTACGACATGTTCTCGATCACGCCGACGACCTGCTGGTGGGTCTGGGCGGCGATGGCCCCGGCGCGCTCGGCCACCTCGGCGGCCGCCTGCTGCGGGGTGGTGACCACCAGGATCTCGGCCGACGGCAGCAGCTGCGCCACCGAGATCGCGATGTCGCCGGTGCCCGGGGGCAGGTCCATCAGCAGGATGTCGAGGTCGCCCCAGTAGACGTCGGCCAGGAACTGCTGGAGCGCGCGGTGCAGCATCGGCCCGCGCCACACCACCGGCTGGTTCCCGGCGGTGAACATGCCGACCGAGATGACCTTCACGTCGTGCGCGACCGGCGGCATGATCATGTCGTCGACCTTGGTCGGCGCGTGCTGCACGCCCAGCATCCGCGGCACCGAGTGGCCGTAGATGTCGGCGTCCACCACGCCCACCTTGCGGCCCTGCGCGGCCAGCGCGGCGGCGAGGTTGACGGTGACCGACGACTTGCCGACGCCGCCCTTGCCGCTGGCGACGGCGTAGACCTTGGTCAGCGAGTTGGGCTTGGCGAACGGGATCTCCCGGCCCTCGCCCGGATTGAGCTTCTGGCGCAGCTCCTTGCGCTGCTCGTCGCTCATCACGTCCAGCTCGACGCGGACCGGACCGGCGCCCTCCAGCCGGGAGACGGCCTCGGTGACGCCCGCGGTCAGCGTGTCCTTCATCGGGCAGCCGGCCACCGTCAGGTACAGGGCGACCTGCACCGAGCCGTCCGGCGCGATCTCGACGTTCTTGACCATGCCGAGCTCGGTGATGGGCTTGCGGATCTCAGGATCGTTCACCGTGGCGAGCGCCGCGGTCACCTGCTCGATCGTCAACTGGGAGGCCATGCCTTCATGGTATGTACTCCCGGCGGGTACATGTGTAACCGGGGCCGGGCCTGTGGCGGGCGCGACACTTCGGTCCGCTCCGGGGGAGCATCGCCCCCGCCCGCCGCGCGCCGTACGATCAGGGCGTGACAATGCCGTCCCATGCCATCCATCCTGATCACAAGCCGTCCCGGCCCATCACGACCGCCGAGCTGACGGTCTGGCGCACCATGCTGCGCGCCCAGGTGCAGATCTCCCGCCGCCTCCAGGCCGACCTGCTGGCCGACCACGATCTCGCGCTGGGCTCCTACGACGTCCTGATGCACCTCGGGGAGTCCCCGGAGGGGCGGCTGCGGATGAACGACCTCGCCGACCGGGTGCTGCTGTCGCGCAGCGGCCTGACCCGGCTGGTGGACCGGCTCCAGCGCGAGGGGCTGGTGGTGCGCGAGTCGTGCTCCAGCGACGCGCGCGGGCTGTACGCGGTGCTGACCCCGGCCGGGCGGTCCCGGCTGGCCGCGGCGACCCCGACCTACCAGCGCGGGGTGCGCGAGTACGTGCTCAGCCGCCTGGACGAGCACGACCTGCGGCAGTTCGGCACGATCCTCGACAAGCTGGCCGCCGACTCGATCGCGCCGAACCGCGAGCCCGCCGCGCTCTGAGCCGCGCCGGGCGCAGGCCCCGGTCACGCCGTACGCGTCCCGCGGGGGGCCTCGACCGGCTCGAACCGCAGGACGAGCCGCAGGCCGAGCGCCGCGCCGACGCGCTCCAGCACCGGCAGCGGCGGGATGCGGGCGCCGGACTCCAACCGGGACACCGCGGGCTGGTCCAGGTCCGCCAGCTCCGCCAGCCGCGCCTGCGTGAGGCGCAGCGCCCGGCGGCGCCGGCGGATCTGCCCGCCGATCGAAGCGTCCATCATCGGCCTCCTCAGGCCCGGACCCCGCCCGCCGGGGCCGTTCACCACCACCCTCGCCGCCCGGCGGCCCGCTCCCATCCGGCAAGGGGTCGGCGCGGGCGCCCCGGGCGGCCGACCCCGGCGTCAACCGATCGGTTGAGGCCCGCGACGGAACGGCGGGCGCGGTGATGGGCGAACCGTCCCGCGCCCCGGCCGTTCCGGCCGCCCTCTCCGCGGTTTGACGCATAATTTATTTGCTCGCATTCGTTTTTAAGTGCTCTTTCCTGTGCTTAGTCTCGCTTTTGCCGGACGAGATCCGTCCGGCCGCCGAATCTCCGCGCGCGGAGAGCCGGGGACCCACTTCTCGGGGTGAATCCGCTGCTCGGCAGCGGTAGGGCCGCCTCCTTGGCCCGAATCCGTCAGCTAACCCGGTAGGCGGAAAAGGAGAGGCGAGAAAACCGCATGGACGCGGGAACCCAAAAGATGATCAAGGTGCTCGAGTCGCAGCTCGGGTACCGCGAGCAGGGCAACGGATACAGCAAGTTCGGCGACTGGTACACCGAGCACGTCGACGACTCGTACGACTTCTCGCACGCCGCCTGGTGCGACACCTTCCTCGCCTGGGGCGCCGCCCAGGCCGGGACCACCGCCACGACCGGGCAGTTCGCCTACACGCCGTCGCACGCGGCGTGGTTCAAGAAGCAGGACGCCTGGGGCGCCAAGCCGCAGCCCGGGGCCCTGGTCTTCTACGACTGGTCCGGCGGCAAGGGCATCGGGGGCATCGACCACGTCGGCATCGTCACCTCGGTGCAGGGCGGGACCATCCACACCATCGAGGGCAACGTCGACGGGGTCCACGCCAAGCGCAAGGTCCGCGACCAGTCCAAGGTGGTCGGCTACGGCTACCCCGACAAGGTCCAGACGAAGGACGAGCAGGCCGCCCCGGCCGCCGCCACCGCCGCGGCGACGACGGGCGGGCCGGGCCAGGGCGGCACCGCCACCACCGCCGCCGCCGTCACCGCTCCGCCGGAATCCCTGGCGGGCCAGGCCGCCGAGCCCTCGGCCGCGCTGCTGGCGGTCGCGCTGCCGGTGATCGCGCTGGCCACCCGCCTCAGGCGCCGCTCCGGGGCCGCCGCGAGCCGTCCGCGTGGCGGCAGGCACGCCCGGCCCCGCCCTGGCCTGGCGGCGTCCGCGTGACCCCGGCCGCCCACGCGATCCCGACGACGGAAGGACCTCCATGAACAAGCGCCTCACCACGCTGCTGTCGACCGTGCTCGTCGCTGGCGGGGCCACGGCGGGCATCGCCGCCCTGGCCCCGGTGGCCTCGGCGGCACCGGCGCCCGCCGTGTCGGCCGCGCAGCCTGCCGACCGCTTCCAGGGGGTGGACGTCTCCACCTACGACCGGAACTTCGACTGGGGCCGCGGCGGTCTGGCGTTCGGCATCGCCAAGGCCACCGAGGGCCCGGCGCGCACCGATCCGACGTTCGCCGCCAACTGGACGAAGATCCGGGACAACCGCCTGGTCCGCGGCGCCTACCACTACGGCCACCCCGGCGGCGACCCCGTCAAGGAGGCCGACCACTTCGTGGACGTGGTCCGCAAGGGCGGGCTGCAGAACGGCGACCTGCTGATGCTGGACCTGGAGACGACCGACGGGCGCTCCCGCGACCAGGTGAACGCCTGGGCCAAGCGCTGGCTGGAGCGCGTCGAGTCCGCGACCGGCGTCAAGCCGTTCTTCTACAGCTCCTGGTACTTCGCCCAGGAGAACGGCGACGGCCTCGGCGCCTACCCGCTCTGGGTGGCGCACTACGGCAAGGACGCAGGCCGGCTGAAGGCCCCGGCCCCGTGGAAGGACTGGACGCTGCACCAGTACGCCTCCACCGACCACGACCACAACGTCAGCCGCCTGGCGCCGGACGAACTGCGGAAACTGGGCTACGACACGGCCATGGACCCGGCGGGCGGCGCCGCCTGATCCAACGCGGCGGCCCCGGTCCACGGGACCGGGGCCGTCCCCGCGTCTAAGGCAGGCCCGCGTGCCGGTCCTTGCCGTCCAGCTCTTTGAGCACCTGCTGCAGCTCCGAGCGCAGGAAGTCGCGGGTGGCGACCTCGCTGAGCGCCAGCCGCAGCCCGGCGATCTCGCGGGTGAGGTACTCGGTGTCGGCGACGTTGCGGTCGCTGCGGGCCCGGTCCTGCTCGTACTGGACGCGGTCGCGGTCGTCCTGCCGGTTCTGCGCGAGCAGGATCAGCGGCGCGGCGTAGGACGCCTGCAGCGAGAGCATCAGCGTCAGGAAGATGAACGGGTAGGGGTCGAACCGCAGCGCTTCGGGCGCCACCAGGTTCCACACGATCCACACCAGCACGAACACCGTCATGTAGACGAGGAACCGCGCGGTGCCCAGGAAGCGGGCGATGCGCTCCGACAGCTGCCCGAACGACTCGGGGTCGTAGTGCGGGCGCGGCAGCAGCGTCCGGCGGGACTCGATCGGCTGGTCCAGGCGCGGGGTCATCGGCCCTCCTCGGCTCGGCGCAGCGCCTCTTCCTCGGGGTCGGGGCCCTGCGAGGCGGTGGCGTCCATGACCGTCTCGCGCCAGTCCTCGGGCAGCAGGTGGTCCAGCACGTCGTCGATGGTGACCGCGCCGAGCAGGTGCCCGTTGTCGTCCACGACCGCGCCCGCGACCAGGTTGTAGGTCGCCAGGAACGTGGCGACCGCCTCCAGCGACATGGTCGGGCGCAGCGGGTCCAGCTCGGTGTCCACGATGCCGCTGACCAGGGCGGGCGGCGGCTCGCGCAGCAGCCGCTGGAAGTGCACGGTGCCCAGGTAGCGGCCGGTGGGCGTCTCGGTCGGCGGGCGGCACACGTACACCTGCGCGGCCAGCGCGGGGTTCAGGTCGGGGTTGCGGATGTGGGCCAGCGCCTCGGCGACGGTGGCGTCGGGCGGCACCACGACCGGGTCGGTGGTCATCAGGCCGCCGGCGACGTCGTCGGCGTAGGTCAGCAGCCGCCGCACCGGCGCGGCGTCGCGCGGCTCCATCAGCGTCAGCAGCCGCTCGCGCTGCTCGGCGGGCAGCCCGCCCAGCAGGTCGGCGGCGTCGTCGGGGTCCATCGTCTCCAGGACGTCGGCGGCCCGGTCGATCTCCAGCTTGCCGAGGATCTCGATCTGGTCGTCCTCGGGCAGCTCCTCCAGCACGTCGGCGAGGCGCTCGTCGTCCAGCGCGACCGCGACCTCGGTGCGGCGCTTCTCCGACAGCTCGTGCACGATCCCGGCGAGGTCGGCGGGCTTCATCTTCTCGAACGCCGCGATCATCCCGGCGGCGCCCTGGCCGTGCTCGACGGCCGAGAAGCCCTCGACGGCGTCCCAGTCCACCACGAACGTCTCGCCGCCGCGCCGCCGCAGCCCGCGCCCGCTGTGCCGGCGCACCGCCACCTTGGAGACCAGCCAGTCGCGGGTGCGCGTGGGCTCCATCGCCACGTCCACCACGGTCACCGGGTCGCCGCCGTCGCACAACCGCACGGTGCGGTCCAGCAGCTCGGAGATCACCAGGGTCTCCGACTCGCGCTGCTGGAAGCGGCGCACGTTCAGCCGGCCGTCGAAGATGACCGCGTCGGCCTCGATCACGGTGACGCGGGTGATCGGCAGGAACACCGCGCGGCGCGGCGCGACCTCCACCACCAGCCCCAGCGCGCGGGGCGGGCGGGCGCCCAGCCGCAGCGCGACGACCACGTCGCGCACGCGGCCCACCTGGTCGCCGGCCGGGTCGAAGACCGCGATCCCGGCCAGGCGGGCGATGAACACCCGGTTCGGAGTTCCGGTCATGGACGGGACACTACCCATGATCTTTGTGGTCATCCGGAACCGGATCCATGTCACATCCGGCGCCGCCGGCCCGTCGGAGACGGGTGGACGCCGGTTCCGGCCGCCGAGAGGATGACGATCATGGATGACGAGGTGTTCCAGGAGCACCGCGAGCTGCTGTTCGCGGTGGCGTACCGGATGCTGGGCACCGCCGCCGACGCCGAGGACGTGGTGCAGGACGCCTGGCTGCGCTGGTCGGCCGCCGACCGGTCGGCGGTCCGCGACCCCAAGGGCTACCTGGTGCGCGTCGCGAGCAACCTCGCCCTGGACCGGCTGCGCTCGGCCCGCGCCCAGCGCGAGACCTACGTCGGCCCGTGGCTGCCCGAGCCCGTGCTGACCTCGCCGGACGTCGCCGAGGACGTCGAGCTGGCCGAGTCGGTGTCGATGGCGATGCTGGTGGTGCTGGAGACGCTGAGCCCGCTGGAGCGCGCGGTCTTCGTGCTCAAGGAGGTCTTCGGCTACCCCTACGCCGAGATCGCGCGGTCGCTGGAGCGCTCGGAGGCGTCGGTGCGCCAGCTCGGCACCCGCGCCCGCAAGCACGTGGAGGCGCGGCGGCCCCGCTACGAGACCGCCGCGAGCGAGCGGCGCGCGGCCACCGAGCGGTTCCTGTACGCCACGCTCGGCGGCGACATCAACGGGCTGATGGAGGTCCTGGCCCCGGACGTGACGCTGTGGACCGACGGCGGCGGCAAGGTGCGGGCGGCGCTGCGCACCATCCACGGCGCGGCCAAGGTGGGCCGCTGGCTGGTGGCGGTGGCCGGCGTCCCGTACGCGGGCGTGCGGCCGGAGGACATGCGGTTCCGGCGGGCGGAGCTGAACGGCGCGCCCGCCATCGTGATCGACGGCCCGGACGGGCCGATCACCACGATCGACGTGGAGCTGGGCGACGACGGCAGGGTGCACGCCGTCCACCTGGTCGCCAACCCCGACAAGCTGCGCGCGCTGACCGAGGGGCGGCGACTGGCCATGTGAGCCGCGGGCGGCCCGCCTACTGGTCCGCCTACTGGTCCGCCTTGCGGCGCTTGCCGCCCATCAGGCGCGGCGGCGGGCCGGCCGTGGTTGCGGGGGACGGGACGGGCCGCACCGCCGCGTAGTCGTCGGCGGGCTCGTCCACGGCCTCGGCCGGGACGAGCCGGACGACGTAGGAGTGCTCGGCCCAGCTTTCGAGCTGCCCCTCGTGGGTGCGGGCGTTCAGCCGGTCCTTGGCCAGCAGCGGCGCGACGTCCTCCCACCGGGGGGTGCCCGGCTCGACCCGCTGGACGTCGGCGGTGAAGTCGAGCAGCCGCCCGCCCTTGTCCTTGCTGCGCAAGATCACCCGCACCCGGTCGGCCTCGGGCAGGCCGGGCAGCGGCTGCTCGCCCTCGCCGCCGGTCAGCACGTAGATCGCGCCGTCGTGCCACAGGTGCCAGGCGGCGCGGGGCTGCGGCAGCCCGGGCAGGTCCAGCCACAGCAGGCTCGACTTCTTGGCCGCCTCTTCCACCAGCGCCGCGTTCAGCTCACCCATGACCGCAGCGTCTCATGCGGGGGGCCCGCGGCGGGAGCGCGGTGCCGTGCCGCGCCCCCGCGCGGCGTCACTCGCGCTCGGCGGTGTCCTCCAGCACGACCCGGCCGATGAGCGCGTAGCGGCTCGGGTGGCGCGCCTTCAGATAGAGGGCCAGGGCCGCGCCGAGCAGCGCGGTGCCGAGCACGATGTAGGGGATGAGCTTGAAGAACAGCCCGGTGGAGGCGGCTCCGGCGGCGGTCTTCTGGTTCTGGAACAGCAGCACGATGACGTAGACCATCGCGACGCCGCCGGCCAGCGGGGCCAGCAGCGTGCGCCACCAGCTCGCGGTCTCGGGGTGCTGCCTGCGCACGTGGAAGTAGCCGATCACCGCGAACGAGCACAGTGCCTGCACGATGAGGATCGCCATCGTGCCCAGCACCGCCAGCAGCGTGTACAGGTGGATGTAGGGGTCCTGCCCGGCGGCCCAGAACGCCAGCACGATCGCGGTGGCGACCGCCGTCTGCACGAAGCCCGCGACGTGCGGCGAGCCGTGCCGGGGGTGGGTCGAGCCCAGCGTGCGGCGCGTGCCGGGGACCAGGTCCTCGCGGCCGATCGCGTACAGGTAGCGCGCCGCGCAGTTGTGGAAGGCCATGCCGCAGGCGAACGAGCCGGTCACCATCAGCACCTTGAACAGGTCCACCGCCCAGGAGCCCAGCAGCCGCTCGGTGGGGCCGAAGAAGATCTGGCCGGGGTCCTTGCCGGAGGCGATCGCGACGACCTCGTCCAGGCCGTTGCCCGCCACCACCATCCAGGAGACGAACACGTAGAACAGCCCGATGCCGATCACCGCGACCAGGGTGGCCCGGGGGATGATCTTCTTGGGCTCGCGGGACTCCTCGCCGTACATGGCGGTGGACTCGAAGCCGACCCACGACCAGAAGCACATGAACAGACCGAGCCCGACGGACCCGGCCGCCAGGCCGTTGACCGAGAAGGCGCCGGCCGGGTTGACCGGCGACAGCGGGACGCCGTCGGGGCCGCCGCCGTTCAGCAGCACCGCGGCCGCCATCAGGCCGAGCATCAGGATCTCGGTGACCAGGAACAGGCCGAGGACCTTGGCGGTGAGGTTGATGTCGAAGTAGGTGAGCACCGCGTTGAGCGCCAGCATCGCCAGCGCCAGCAGCACCCACGGCACGTCCGCGCCGAGCAGGTCGCCGATCGTGCCGTGCGCGAAGTAGGCGAACACCCCGACGATGGACGCCTCGAACACCACGTAGGCGAGGGTGGCCAGCAGGCCCGCGACCATGCCGGCGACCTGGCCGAGGCCGTGCGAGATGTAGCCGTAGAACGCGCCGGCCGCGGTGATGTGCCTGGCCATCGCGACGTAGCCGATGGAGAAGACGGTCAGCACGACGGTCGCCGCGAGGTAGCCGGCGGGGGCGCCGGTGCCGTTGCCGAAGCCGACCGCGATCGGCACGTTGCCGACCATGGCGGTGATGGGGGCGGCGGTGGCCACCGCCATGAAGATGACGCCGACCAGGCCGACGGCGTCCTTGCGGAGGCGCTGGACCTGGCCGGTGGCGTCCGGGCGGGGCTCCCGCTCGGATTCCTGTTCTGTGGTGCTCACGTGCGTCCGCCTTCCGGGGTGCGTCGAACAACGGCCGGAGCCGTCCGGGCCGCAGGGGAGAGGGAGGGTGGGAGGGATTGCGCGGGATCGTGGCAGCCGGGGCGGCGGACGTTCAAGAGCGTGCCTTTGCCATTTGTTTACACTTTGTAATTTGGCTCACCGGCGGCGGGCGCGGCTCTGAAATGGACTGATACCAATCAGTGGGAAGTCCTATGGGCCGAGCCGCCGGGCCGCGCGGGACGGTCGGTAGCATCCGGCCCATGCGATCGCGACGTACCACCCTGGCGGTGCCCGGGAGCAACCCCCGCTTCATCGAGAAGGCCCAGGGGCTCCCGGCGGACGAGATCTTCCTCGACCTGGAGGACGCGGTCGCGCCCGCGGCCAAGGAGGAGGCGCGCAAGGGCGTCGTCGCCGCGCTGAACGAGGGCGACTGGACGGGCAAGACGCGGGTCGTGCGGATCAACGACCTGGAGACGCACTGGGCCTACCGCGACGTGATCGAGGTCGTGGAGGGCGCGGGCGCGAACCTCGACTGCGTGATGCTGCCCAAGGTCCAGGACCCCTCGCACGTGCAGTGGCTGGACCGGTTGCTCGGCCAGATCGAGCGCGCCGTGGGCCTGGAACCGGGCCGCATCGGCATCGAGGCGCAGATCGAGGACGCCCGGGGCATGGTGAACATCGACGCGATCGCCGCCTCCTCGCCCCGGCTGGAGACGCTGGTGTTCGGGCCGGGCGACTTCATGGCGTCGATCAACATGAGGACGCTGGTGGTCGGGGAGCAGCCGCCCGGCTATACCGAGGGCGACGCCTACCACTACATCCTGATGCGCATCCTGATGGCGGCGCGGGCCAACGACCTGCAGGCCATCGACGGGCCGTACTTCAACGTCCGCGACGTGGACGCCTTCCGGCGGGTGGCGGCGCGCTCGGCGGCGCTGGGCTTCGACGGCAAGTGGGTGCTGCACCCGGCACAGGTGGAGGCGGGCAACGAGGTGTTCTCGCCCGCGCAGGAGGACTACGACCACGCCGAGCTGATCCTGGACGCCTACGAGCACGCCACGACCGTGCAGCGGCGCGGCGCGGTGATGCTGGGCGACGAGATGATCGACGAGGCGTCCCGGAAGATGGCGCTGGTGGTCGCCGCCAAGGGCCGGGCCGCCGGGCTGGCCCGCACCAAGGAGTTCCGGCCGCCGGAGGACTGACCGGCGCTTCGGTAACGGAGCGCGCCTCCGCCGACGCGTACGATTCCTCCCAAGTGCTACGGAGCAGGACGGCGACAGGGGGTCATCGGTGTCGGAGCAGTCGGACGCGAACGGCTGGGCACCGCCCGACCCCGGCCCCGGGCGGCCCGCGTCGCCCCAGCCCCCTCCGCAGGCGCAGCCCGAACCGCAGCAGCCGGGATGGCGAGACCCTCACGTCGGGCAGCAGCCGCAGTACCCGCAGCAGCCGCCTCCCCACCCCCAGCCTTACGGTCAGCCCCAAGGGCAGGCGCGGCCTCCGGCCTATCCGCAGCCCTACGGCCAGCCGCCGCAAGGGAACGGCCAGCCGCCGCAGTACCCGCAGGCCCCGCCGTACGGCCAGGCCCCGCCGTACGGGCAGGCCCCGCCCTACGGCCAGGCTCCTTATTACGGGCAGCCTCCCCAGGGGTACCCGCCTTACGGCTACCCGGCGTACGGGCCGCCGCAGGTGAAGCAGCCGTGGTCCGTGCCGCCCGAGCCGGGGCGGCCGTTCCACCAGATGGCCCGCACGGCGGCGCACAGCTGGTGGCGCCCCCTGGTCGGCACCCTGGCCATCCTGGCCACCGGGCTGGGCGTGGTGATGGTGCTGATGATCATCGGCACGATCATCCAGTTCGCGGTGACGGGCGAGGCGCCCGAGCCGGCCGAGGGCGAGCCGATGTTCGGCGGCGTCGTCGGGGAGCTGACCTTCAACCTCGCCGGGCTGGCGGTCTTCCTGCCGCTGGTGCTGCTGGCGGCGTGGGGGATCCAGCGGCGGCGGCCGGGCACGCTGTCGTCGGTGACCGGGCGCCTGCGGTGGCGCTGGCTGCTGGTGTGCTGCGTGCCGGCGGTGCTGTTCTGCGTGGCCGGGTTCGGGTCGTCGCTGCTGGCCAGCGGCTTCGTGGACGACCCGGCGAGCGAGGCGCAGCACTGGGTGGGCTGGGAGGAGTTCCTGCTCCCGGCCGTGATCATCCTGCTGCTGGTGCCGTTCCAGGCGTCGGCCGAGGAGTACATGTTCCGCGGCTGGATTCTGCAGGGCGTCGGCGCGTGCACGCTGGAGAACAGCCGGGGCGGCTTCGGGCGGGCGATGAACCGGGTGTTCCGCACGCCGTGGCCGGGCATCGTGGCGGGCGCGGCGCTGTTCACATCCGGGCACGGCTACACCGGCTGGGGCGTGCTCGACATCTTCGCGTTCGGCGCGATCGCCGCCTGGATCACCGTGCGCACCGGCGGCCTCGAGGCGGCCATCGCGCTGCACGTGTTCAACAACCTGATGGCGTTCCTGCTGCCCGCGGCGGTCGGGCAGCTCGACCTGGAGCAGGGCGACGTGCCGTGGCAGTACGTGGTCGCGGACGTGGTCCCGATGCTGCTGTACGCGGCCGCCGTGGTGTGGCTGGCGCGCCGGATGAAGATCCAGAACGTCGTGCCGGACCCGGCCGCGGTGCCCGTGGCGGCGGCGCACGACGGCGCGGTCCCGGCCGAGGCGCGGGCCGGGGCCCCGGCCGAGCCCTCGGCGCAGGCGGACGCCAGCGCCCTGCCTCCCACCGACACCCCGCCCACCGACACCCCGCCCAGCGACACCCTGCCCAGCGACCTGCCCCCCGGCGACGCCCCGCCCACCGACACTCCGCCGGTCAACCCCGGGGCCGCCGGGCGCTGACCCGGCCCCCGCCGGGCCTGCTCGACGGAGGTGTCAGTCGAGCAGGCCCCACCCCGCCAGCGCCTCGACGAGACCGGGCGCGGTGGTCGCGGCGGCGATCTCGGCGGGGGAGAACCAGCGGGCGTCGGCGGCGTCGTCCCCGGCCCGCAGCGTCCCGCCGGTCACGGTGACCGCGTAGTCGTGGATCTCGTAGACCACCCCGGCCGCGCCGGGCCGGTCCACGGTGCCGACCAGCGGGCCGACCGCGACCCGCAGGCCCGTCTCCTCCCGCATCTCCCTGATCACGGCGGCGTCGTCGGCCTCGCCCGGCTCGACCCGCCCGCCCGGGACCGACCAGGTACCGGCGGCCGGCGGGTTGGCCCGCCTGACCAGCAGCAGCCGCCCGGACCCGTCCCGGGCGATCCCGCCCACACAACGCACGCGCATGACCCTATTTTGTCCGGTCTTTCCGCAGGTCCGACCGGGTGCGTCTTGACGGCGCGGGTTCCGGCACGCACGCTTGGTAGTCATGAGGGCGGAGCCCACCTGCCCACGCTGCGCGGGCGGCCTGCGGCCCCCGAACGCGTGGTCGAGCGACTGGATCTGTGGCGCGCACGGCGCGGTGCTGCCGCGCGCGCCCGCCAAGCGGCCCACCGCCGACGGGCTGTCGACGGTCGTCCGCGACACCCGCGTGCCGGTGTGGACGCCGTGGCCGCTGCCCCCGGCGTGGCTGGTGACCGGGTTCTGCTCGGTCGGCGACGAGCGCAGCGGCGGCCGCGCCAGCGCGGTCGCGCTCTCGGGGCCCAACCTGCTGAGCGGCCCGGCCGACATGCTGCTGATCGCCGAGCAGCCCGGCGTGGGCCTCGGCGCGTACTACGCGGGCCTCCCCGGGCCCGACCCCGGCACCGGCTTCGACACCGGGCCGCCGCACGCCAAGCTCGATCTCAGCGGCCCGTCCGCGACCTGCGCCCGCACGGTGCCGATGTGGGCCCTGGAGGCGCGGCCCGACCGCGCGGTCTACGTGGGCGAGGCGATGGGCGACTGGCTGTGGGTGGTCATGTGGCCCGCCGAGGCCGGGGTGCTCATGGCAGGCCGTCTGACCCTGCTCGACCTGCGCGAACCCGGCATGGAGGTGGACCTGCCCTACGGCGCGCCGAGTCCGCGCCTGGAGGGGTGAGGTCCGCGGGGCGGGGCCTGTGCCTGTAAGCCCGTGCCTGCAAGCCTGTAGGCCATGCGCATCGACCTGCACAGCCACAGCGCCGCCTCCGACGGCACCCGCCCGCCCGCCGAGGTCGTCTCGCGCGCCCGCCGCGCGGGCCTGGACGTGCTCGCCCTCACCGACCACGACACCACCGCCGGGTGGGACGCCGCGGCCGCCGCCCTGCCGGACGGGCTGACCCTGGTCCCCGGCATGGAGCTGTCGTGCAAGCACGAGGGCCGCAGCCTGCACCTGCTGTCCTACCTGTTCGACCCGGCCGACCCCGCCCTGGCCGCCGAGCTGGACCAGGTCCGCGAGCGCCGGACGGACCGGGCCCGCGGCTTGGTGGAGCGGCTCCAGGACCTGGGCGTGGACGTCACCTGGGAGCAGGTGCGCGCGCTGGCGCGGGGAGAGGCGGTGGGCCGCCCGCACGTGGCGCGCGCCATGGTCGCCGCCGGGGCCGTCGCGACCGTGGAGGAGGCGTTCACGGCCGACTGGATCGCGCCGGGCGGCCGCGCCTACGTGAGCTGGTACGCGCTGGACCCGGTCCGCGCGATCGAGCTGGTCACCGCCGCCGGGGGCGTGACGGTGCTCGCGCACCCGCGCGCCCGCCGCCGCGGCCACGTCTTCTCCGACGAGCTGATCGAGCGGCTGGCCGCCTCCGGCCTGACCGGCGTCGAGGCGGACCACCCCGACCACGCTCCCGGCGACCGCGCCCGCCTCCGCGACCTCGCGGCGGCGCTCGGCCTGGTCCCGACCGGCTCCAGCGACGACCACGGCGCGCTCACCGGCGACCGCCTGGGGTGCGAGACCACCGCTCCGGCCGCCTACGAGGCGCTGGTCGCGGGCGCCCGGCGCGCCCCGGTCACGGGGTGATCTTCCAGAGCCGCCACGCGGCGCGCGGGGCGCGGTAGGGTGCGGGGCGTGGACGCGCGCATCGAAACCGTGGTGACGTCGGGCAAGGTCACCCTGGACGACACCGAGTACGACGTCGAGAACAACACCTACATCGTCGGCGACGACGACGAGGTCATCGTGATCGACCCGGCCTTCAGCGCCGAGACCATCCTCGCCAAGGTCGGCGACCGGGAGGTCATGGCGGTCATCCTGACCGACGGCAACGACCACCACCTGGCCGACGCGCTGGAGGTCGCCGCCGCGGGCGAGGACGACGAGGAGAACTGGGCCCCGGTCGCCCTGCACCGCGCCGACCGCCTGCTGTGGCGCGACTACTTCGGCCGCCTCGCCAAGGAGGAGGACGACGAGGACGACGCCAAGGCGCTGCGCTCGCTGGAGCCCGACATCTGGCTGGAGGACGGCGGGATCTTCGAGATCGGCGGCGCCCAGCTGGAGATCGTGCACACCCCGGGGCACACCCCCGGCAGCGTGAGCGTGATCAGCGAGCAGCTCGGCGTGCTGTTCTCCGGCGACACCCTGCACCGCGGCCGGCCCGGCTCGGTCGGCGAGGTCTACGAGGACCTGCGCAAGCAGCTCAACTCGATCGGCGCGCTGATCACCCCGCTGCCCAAGGACCTGCGGGTGCTGCCGGGCCAGGGCGAGGAGACCACCGTCGGCGAGGAGGACGCCCGCTGGGAGACCTGGGGCGCGCTCGCCCGGGAGTCCGACGACTAGTCGTCGCCCGCCATGGAGCAGCTCGGTTTCGAGGGGATGCCGCGGCGGCTGTACTCGTGTACGCCGTCGCGGCTGAACACCTGGCTGGACTGCCCCCGCCGGTACCGGATGACCTACCTGGACCGGCCCATGCCCTCCAAGGGGCCGCCGTGGGCGCACAACAGCCTGGGCGCCAGCGTCCACAACGCGCTCGCGGCCTGGTGGAAGCTGCCCGAGCACGAGCGCACGCCCGAGGCCGCCGGGGCGCTGCTGGAGCGCGGCTGGCTGACCGACGGCTTCCGCGACCAGGAGCAGTCGGCCGGGCAGCGGGCGCGGGCCCGCGAGATGGTGGAGCGCTACGCCGCCGGGCTCGACCCGTCCGACGAGCCGGTCGGCGTGGAGCGCACCGTCGCCACCCGCACCGACCGCATCGCGGTGTCGGGCCGGATCGACCGGCTGGACGAGCGCGGCGCCGAGCTGGTCGTGGTGGACTACAAGACCGGCCGGCACGTGCTGACCGCCGACGACGCGCGCGGCTCGCTGGCGCTGGCGATCTACGCGATCGCGTCGTCGCGGGTGCTGCGCAAGCCCTGCCGCCGGGTGGAGCTGCACCACCTGCCGTCCGGCGAGGTCGCGGTGTGGGAGCACACCGACGAGTCGCTGGAGCGGCACCTGCGGCGCGCCGAGTCGATCGCGGCCGAGGCGCAGGACGCCGACGAGGCGTACCGGACGCGCCTGAAGCCCGCCGCCGAGCCGCCGCGCCCCGGGGAGGCCCCCGACCACGCGCCGTTCGACGCGGTGTTCCCGCCGCGCACTGGCAGTCTGTGCGCCTGGTGCGACTTCCAGCGGCACTGCCCCGAGGGCCAGGCGGCCGCGCCGCGCAAGGAGCCGTGGGCGGCCCTGCCCGCCGAGTGACCGCTCTCCGGCGCGCGCCGGGGAGCGCCCGGGGCGGCGCCCCGCTGAGAAGATCGTCCGTGCGCACGATGCCGGGCCCGTCCGGCGGTGGCACGATGTGCGCATGATCCTCGTAGAGGAGCTCACCAAGCACTTCGGGCCGGTGCGCGCGGTGGACGGCCTCTCGTTCGCCGCCCGGCCCGGCGAGGTCACCGGCTTCCTCGGTCCGAACGGCGCGGGCAAGACCACCACCTTGCGGATGCTGCTGGGGCTGGTGGCCCCGACCTCGGGCCGCGCCCTGATCGACGGCGAGCGCTACGCCGACCTGGACCGGCCGGTGGCCCGGGTGGGCGCGGCGCTGGAGGCGACCGGCTTCCACCCCGGCCGCACCGCCCGCGACCACCTGCGGGTGGTGTGCCGCGCGTCCGGCATCGCCGAGGACGGCGTGGACGAGGTGCTGGGCCTGACCGGCCTCGCCGACGCCGCGGGCCGCCGGGTCGGCGGCTTCTCGCTGGGGATGCGGCAGCGCCTCGCCCTCGCGACCGCCGTGCTGGCCCGCCCGCCGGTGCTGGTCCTGGACGAGCCCGCCAACGGCCTGGACCCGGCCGGCATCCACTGGCTGCGGGGCTTCCTGCGGCACCTGGCCGACGGCGGCTGCACGGTGCTGGTGTCGAGCCACGTGCTGGCCGAGGTGGAGCAGACCGCCGACCACGTGGTGATCGTGGCGCGCGGCCGGGTCGTCCGGGACGCCCCGCTGGCCGAGCTGGTCGGCGAGCGGGACGGGCTGCGGGTGCGCACCGAGCACCCCGCCGAGCTGGCCGCCGCGCTGGAGCGGGCGGGCGGGGCCGTCCGGCGCGAGGGCGGCCTGCTGCGGGTGACCGGGCTGGACGCCGCCGAGGTGGGCCGCGCCGCGCTGGCCGCCGGGGCGGTGCTGACCGAGCTGGGCGCCGAGCGCTCCGGCCTGGAGAAGATCTTCCTGGAGCTGACCATGGCGGAGCTGGGCGGGGACACGTGATCGCGCTGGTCCGGGCGGAACTGCTGAAGATCCGCTCCACCCGGATGTGGCTGGGGATGCTGGCCCTCAGCCTCGGCTTCACGCTGCTCGGCCTCGGCTTCTACATCGCGCTGGCGGGCGTGGAGGTGAACGGCGAGCCGGGGCTGCCGCCGGTGACCGACCCGGCCACGGTGCGCGGCCTCTACTCGGCCGCGAGCGCGGGCACGCTGTTCATGATGATCCTCGGCATCATCGGGATCACCGGCGAGTACCGCTACCAGACCATCACGCAGGCGTTCCTGGTGACGCCGCGCCGGCACCGCCTGCTGGCGGCGAAGCTGGCGGCCTACTTCCTGTTCGGCCTGGCGTTCGGCGTGGCCAACGTGCTGGTCACGGTGGCGGTGGCGCTGCCCGCCCTGGCGGTCAAGGGCGGCTCGACCTCCCTGCTGGACCACGACGTCCCGGCGATCCTGGCCGGCACGGTCCTGGCGATGGGCCTGTACGCGCTGGTCGGCCTGGGGCTGGGCGCCCTGATCCGCAACCAGGTCGCGGCGGTCATCGTGGCGGTCGGCTGGGTCCAGCTGGTGGAGGCGATCCTGACCGTGGCGCTGCCCTCGGTGGGGCAGTGGCTGCCGGCCGGGGCGGTCCGGGCGATCACCAGGACCGGCGGCGGGTTCGGCGGGATGGGCGAGCTGGACACGCTGCCCGCCTGGGGCGGGACGCTGCTGCTGCTGGCGTACGGGCTGGCGTTCGCGGCCGTCGCGACCTTCACCACGGTGCGCCGCGACATCACCTGACGGCGCCGTCACGGCGCGACCAGCGGTTCGGCCTGGTAGGCGCGGTGCAGCAGGGAGACGAAGGGCGCGGCCTCGGGCAGGTCCACGGCGCCGATCCGCCGCACCGCCACCCCCGGCGTCCAGGAGTTCATGACCACCGCTCCGGCGAACCCCGGCAGGTCGGCGGGCGTCACCTCCCGGACGCGCTGGGGCACGCCGAGGCGGTCGAGCTGCCGCCGCAGGACGCCCATGGTGGTGCCGGTCAGCATCTCGGCGTCGGGCCACACCACCCCGGTGCCGTCCCAGAAGGCGAGGTTCCAGATCGTCGCTTCGCTGAACCGGCCCCGGCGGTCGAGGAAGGCGGCGTCGTCGAAGCCCTGCGCGGCGGCCTGCCGCAGGAAGTAGGTCTTGGACACCTCGCCGACGTGCTTCAGGGACGGGAGGGCGCGCTCGTGCTCGACCACCGCCAGCGCCAGCGGGCCCTGCGGGCCGGAGGAGGGCGGGCCCGTGCGGACCAGCAGCCGCGGCTCCCCGTCGGCCGAGGTGAACTCGCCCGCCGTCGAGTACACCGTGGCCGTCAGCGAGAGGTCGGCCGGGCCGGTCTCCAGCGCCGTCCGCAGCTGGGACAGCACCTGCTCGTCGGGCAGCGCGCGGCCGAACAGCTCCAGCGAGGCGCGGCGCAGCCGCTCCAGGTGCAGGTCGAGGCCCCGAACGCCGCCCCCGCGCACCTGCATGGCGGTGAAGTGGGCGTAGCCCGCGAAGGCGAGCGGGGCCAGCTCGTCGGCGGTGGCCGGGCGGCCGTCGTTGAGGGCGGCGGGGGAGGTGGTGGACGCGCTCATCGCAGTTCTCCTCAGATCCGTGGCCTGGTGCCCCGCCGATCTCGGAGGGGCATGCCGACGAGCCTGCCGGAGCGGCGCGGGATCACCCAGACCTCCGTTCCGCCTACGACCGCCGTTCCTGCTAATGGCAGGATCAGTCTCGTACCTGGGCGGACGTTGATGATCGGGGATGATGGGCGCTATGGGCGACCGGTCGGGGGAGAAGGAGCGCGCGGCCGCCGGCGACGGGCCGCCGGACGGGCTCGGGGCGTTCCTGCGCAGCCGCCGGGCCCGGCTGCGGCCCGAGGACGCCGGGCTGCCGGTCACGGGGCGGTACCGGCGGGTGCCGGGGCTGCGCCGCGAGGAGCTGGCCCAGCTCGCCGGGGTGTCGGTCGCCTACCTCACCCGGCTGGAGCAGGACCGCGGCGACAACGTGTCGGACGAGGTGCTGGACGCGATCGCCCGCGCGCTGCGGCTGAGCGCCAACGAGCGCGCGCATCTCGTCCACCTGGCGCGGAGCCGGCATCGCAAGGGGCGGCCGCCGTCCGAGCAGCGGCAGGTGCGCGCCTCGCTGCGGGGGATGCTGGCCGCGATGGAGGACGTGCCCGCCTATATCACCGGGTGGCGCTCGGACATCCTCGCCTGGAACCGGATGGCGGCGGCCCTGTTCGGCGACTGGGACCGGATGCCGCCGTGGGAGCGCAACTGGATACGGCTGCTGTTCCTGGAGCCGGGTCACCGCGAGCTGTTCGCGGACTGGGAGGCGAGGGCCGCCGAAGCCGTCGGCGCGCTGCGCCTGGACGCCGGGCAGCGCCTCGACGATCCGGAGCTGGCGGCGCTGGTGGACGAGGTGTCGGAGCGTAGCCCGGAGTTCCGACGCCTGTGGGCCACGCACGACGTCAAGGAGAAGAGCCACGGCACGCGACGGCTGCGCCATCCGGTCGCCGGCGACCTCGACCTGGCCTTCGAGTCGTTCCGGCTGCCGGACGACTCCGAGCAGTGCCTGACCGTCTACCACGCCCCGCCCGGCTCCGCCGCAGAGGAGAACCTGCGGCTGCTGGCGAGCTGGGGCGCCGGGGCCCCGGCCTCCGAGGCCCCGCTGCGGCGCCCCCGCTGAAAGGCCCCCGAGCCTTCCAGCGGGGACGCCCGCCGCCGTCAGGCGTCGATCAGCTCGCGCCGCGACGGCCACCTGCGCGGGTCGCGCAGGCCGTACAGGCCGCGGCTCAGGTCGTAGCCCTCGGCCGCCAGGCGCTGCCGTGAGCGTTCGAGCATGTCGCGGGTCGGCTTCATGAACGCGTAGTCGTGCACGCGCTCCGGCACCGAGCTGATGGCCAGGCGGAACGACTTCAGGGCCGCCGTCACCGCGGGCTGCGGGACCTCGGGCAGGGAGCCGTACATCCTGCGGGCCCAGTCCGGCAGGGAGTAGTAGCACAGCGCGCCGAAGGGGAAGTAGCCCGGCTTGCCCGCGTTCAGGAACTTCAGGTTCTCCGGCAGGGTGGGCCACATCAGGAAGCGCACCGTGGCGGCGGCCTCCTCGGTGACGCGCAACCGGGGCCGCATCTCCGCGAAGTAGTCCTCCATGGCCGCCACGCTGCCGGGCACGTCCTCGGCGTGCAGGCCCACGTAGGTCGCGGTGTGGCGCTGCTCGTCCAGGTACCTGTCGGCCATCCGGTCGGTCAGGGGCAGCCCGGCGCGGCGGGCCACCTCCAGGTAGGAGTAGACCTCGGCGCAGTGCACCCAGAGCAGCAGTTCGGGCTGGTCCAGGCGCTCCTTCCTGCCGGTGTCGTGGTTGAGGATGCGCAGGCTGCGGTGGATGCCGCGGACCTTGGCGGCCAGCTCCTCGATCTCGGCCGGGCTGCCGAAGGTGGCCATGCCCACGAAGTCGGAGGTGCGCTGGAGGCGCCCGATGGGGTCCTCCTGGAAGTTGGAGTTCTGCCAGACGCCCCACATCGCCATGGGGTGCAGGGCCTGGAGCATGAGGCTGCGGACGCCGCCGATCCACATGGACCGGTCGATGTGCACGCGCCAGGTGACGCTTTCGGGGGGCTGGACCGTCGCGGACATGGGCACCTCACCGGGGGGTCGGGCGTGAGACAAACTTTGGTAAGTGTGTCATTACCCGCCCGGCGGGCGATACCCGCCCCCGCGAAATGAGCCGCAACGCACACGGACCCGCCGCTCGGCGAGCGGCGGGTCCATAAGGGCCTGGGACGGGGCGGGTCAGCGCGGGCAGCGCTCGGACTGGTTCCAGAAGTCGATCAGGGCGCTGGCGGTCGTCTCGGGCGCCTCCACCGCCGGGGAGTGCGCGGCGCTCGGGATCACCACGCGGGCGGCGTTCAGGCGCTCGGCCATGGCCGCCTGCTCGCGCGGGTCCCAGGTGTCGTCGTCCTCGCCGTAGAGCACCAGCGTGCGCAGGCCCGTCTCGGCGGCGGTCTTGGCCAGCTCGTCCACCTGGTCGGGCGCGGTCAGCAGCTCCTCGGCCATCGCCATCAGGCCCGCCTCGCAGTTGCCGAGGCTGCGGTCGCGGAGGAACTCCACGATCTCGGGCGCCAGGTTGCGGGCCTGGGCGTCGGGCCCCAGGCTCAGCTCCCAGATCTTCGCCATGCCGAGCTGCGGGATCGCCTCCTTGAGCGCGCGGGCCTTCGCGGCCGCCTGGCCGGAGACCGCGGCCGGGCCCGAGCTCATCAGCGTGTAGGAGGCGGGGCGCGCGCCGCCCGCCAGGACGGCCTCGCGCGTGACCAGGCCGCCGAACGAGTGGCCCACCAGGTGGACCGGGTCGGGCGCCAGCGCCTCCAGCAGGGCGGTCACGTCCTTGCCCAGCTCGGCCCGCGAGTAGGCGGCCGGGTCGTCGCCCGAGCCCGGCGTCTGGTACTGGCCCCGCATGTCGATGGCCACCACGCGGCGGCCCGAGGCGGCCAGCGTCTGCAGCACGGCGATGAAGTCCTCCTTGCTGCCGGTGTAGCCGGGCACCAGGAGGGCGGGACAGCGCTCGGGTACGCCCGACCCCGGGAGGGCCTCCAAGGCGGCGAAGGCGCCTCGGGAGGTCTCGACGGACGTCCGGCGGACGCCGGCGGGCAGAGTCAGGAACGGGGGCGTACTCACAGAGGGCCACCATACTAAACACGCTGCGGAAAACACCGGTCAAGAACGTTCGGTGGTAGCGTGCGGAGGGTGCTGACGGCGATCTCCGCGCACCGCCGGGACGAGGCGGGCCTGGACGGACTGCGTGCGGCCGCCCGCTCCGGGGCCGAGTACGTCGAGATCGACGTGCGCCGCACCGGGGACGGCCATCTGGTCGTCCACCACGACGCCGCCCTCGCCGGGCTCCCGCTGAGCCGGCTGCCCTACGGCCGCCTGGAGGACCTGGCCGGGCGCCCGGTGCCCCTGGTCGCCGACGCCATGCGGCTGATCGCCGGGCGGGCCCGCGGCCATCTGGACCTCAAGGAGCACGGGTGCGAGCACGAGGCCGTCGCCCTGGGCCTGGAGGCGTTCGGGGCCGGGGAGTTCGTGGTCACCACCCGCGAGGTCTCCTCGCTCCAGCGGATCAAGAAGGCGTTCCCCGAGGTCACCACGGCCCTGTCGGTGGGGCGCGGGGTGTTCGAGCGCGGCGCCGTCGGCGATCTGGCGCCGCTGCGGGTGGTGCGCGAGTCCGGGGCCGACATGGTCGCGGTCAACCACCGGCTGGCGCGGGCGGGCGTCCTGCGGCAGTGCGCCCGCGCCGGGTTCCCCGCCATGGTCTGGACGGTCAACGCCGAGCCCCTGATGCGCCGCTTCCTGCACGACCCCCGGGTGGCGGTCCTGATCACCGACCACCCGGAGACCGCGCTGCGGCTGCGCGAGGCGGGCCCCGCCCCGGGGCGGGGCCGCGGGGTCAGCCCGAGATCCCGGGCCGGCCGTTCTCGACGTGGCCCATCAGCCGGCGGCGGAACGCCGGGTCCTCGGCGATCGTGATCTCGAAGTCGTACCGGCCGTGGTCGGTGTTCCACGACAGCGTGGTGCGCCCGCCGGCCGCCACCTCGACCTTGCGCGAGCGCTTGCCGTAGGCGAGGGCGCGCAGCGTGAAGCGCAGGTCGGCGTCGCCGGTGTTCTCCAGGACGACCGTGAGGTCGCGGCTGTTCGGCTTGGGCGCGGAGGCGACCTCGGCCCGGTCGGCGGCGGTCCCGGCGAACTCGCGGCGGAAGCCGTTCGGGCCGGTCAGCACCAGCTTGTAGGCGTCGCCGTTGAGGGCGATCTCCTCGGTGGCGGTCCGCTCGACGTCGTAGTGCTTGGGCGCGGGAAGCTCGCCCGCGTACGGGTAGAGCGCGAAGTGCACGCTGGCCGCGCCGCCGTTGGACAGCGACAGCCGCAGCTTGCCGTCCTGCCGCCGCAGGACCGCCTCGGGCTGGTAGGGCAGCGGCCGGGACGGGCGGGTGCCCGGCTCCTGGACGGGCATCTTCTGGTCGGCGGGCGGCTGCGGCTTCCAGCGGCCCGAGAACGGCGGCACGGGGCCGGGCCGGGCCACCTTCGGCGGCCGTCCCGCCTGCTTGAAGTCGAACGCCGAGGTCAGGTCCCCGGCGACGGCGCGCCGCCACGGGCTGATGTCGGGGGCCGCCACGCCCAGCCACGTCTCCATGAACCGGGTGATCGAGGAGTGGTCGAACACCTGGGAGCAGACGTAGCCGCCGACCGTCCACGGCGACACGATCGTCATCGGCACGCGGAAGCCCAGCCCGATCGGGTTGCCCTGGTAGTGCTCGGAGGCCAGCCCGGCGGGCGGCTGCGGCGGCGGGACGTGGTCGAACAGGCCGTCGTACTCGTCGTAGGTGATGAACAGCGCCGTCTTGGACCACACCTCGGGGTCGGAGGCGATGGCGTCCAGGACCTCGTAGGTGATCCGCGCGCTCTGGATCGGCGAGGACGCGCTGGGGTGCTCGGAGTCGGCCGCCGAGGGCACCAGGTAGGACACCGCGGGCAGCTTCCCGGCCTTGACGTCGGCGCGCAGGTCGGCGGCCAGGCCGCCGGTCGGCACCCGGCGCAGGCCCCGCTCGTACAGGCTGCGCTCGGCGGCGGAGAGCTTGGCCACGCCCTCGTCCAGCCGGGCCTGCATCGTCTTGCGCTTGGCCTCGTCGGCGCGGCGGAACGCGCCGTAGAAGGAGTCCATGCTCTTGTAGTCGCCCTGGAGGGCCTTGCGGGCGACGGCCTTGAAGGCGGTGAAGAACTCCAGGTTGTTGTCCTGGTAGTTGTCCCACTCCTGGTAGACCTTCCAGGTCACCCCGGCCTTCTCCAGCTGCTCGGCGTAGGTGGTCCAGGTGTAGCCGGAGTGGGTGTCCTCGGAGTAGGCGGCGTTGTCGATGGCCCGCTTGGAGCCGCCGGGCTCGTAGCCGGTGTGGCCGGAGACGAAGTAGTTGCGGTTGGGGCTGGTGGAGCTCAGCACCGAGCAGTGGTAGGCGTCGCAGATGGTGAAGGTGTCGGCCAGCTCGTACTGGAGCGGGATGTCGGCGCGTTCCAGGTAGGCCATGGTGGCGGGGGTCTTGGCCTTGATCCAGCCGTTGTTCCAGCCGCCGCCGCGGGCGGCCTGGCCGTCGGACCAGCCGTGCGGCAGCGAGCCCATCCACTGCAGGTCCTTGCCGGCGATGCCGGCGGCCTCGCGCAGCGGGAAGGGCAGCACCGAACCGGAGCCGTTCGGCTGCTCGAAGACCGACGCGCCGCCGGGCAGGGTGATCGCGTTGCGGTCGCCGAAGCCGCGCACGCCGCGCAGCGCGCCGTAGTAGTGGTCGAACGAGCGGTTCTCCTGCATCAGCAGGACGACGTGCTCGATCGCCTTAAGGCCGCCCGCGCGGACGGGGCGGGCCATCGCGGCGTGCACCGAGGGCGGCAGCAGGGAGGAGACGGCCGCGCCTCCGGCGACGGCGGCGCCGGAGGCGAGGAACGTGCGACGTGTGGTCATGCAGGGAAATCTCGGGCCGCCGGGTGTCCGGGGAGGATCGCGGAGTGGTCCGGCCGGTGGCTGATGCGAGAGTTATTCATGTACGGCCGCTGGTCAGCCGGACACGCTCGGCTTCCCGTCCTCCAGGTGGCCCATCAGGCGGCGGGCGAAGGCAGCGTCCTCGGCAACCGTGATCCGCACGTCGTACCAGCCGTCCGCGGTCTTCCAGCGCACCGTGGCCCGCTTCCCGGCGGCGACCGTGACCCGCTGCTCGGTCCCGCCGTAGGCCAGCGGCGCGAGCCGGAAGGTCAGCGGCTCGGTGCCCGGGTTGGCCAGCGTGATCGACAGCCGCCGGGAGTTGCCCGCCGCCGCGGTGACCGCGGCTCCGGCGGCCGCCCCGGACGCCGACCCGGCGAACTCGCGGCGGAAGCCGTTCGGGCCGGTCAGGGTGAGGCGGTAGCGGCCCTTGGGGACGGCGACCCGCTCCACGTGCCGCCCCGCCACGTCGAAGTGCCGGGGCGTCGCGAACTCGCCCGCGTACGGGTACAGCGCGAGGTGGGACGGCCGCGTCCCGCCCTCGGCCATGGTGATCTCCAGCGTGCCGCCGGCCAGCCGCGCCGACGCCTCGGGCCGGTAGGGCAGCGGCCGGGCGGGCCGGGTGCCGGGCTCGGGCGCGGCGCCCTTCTGCACGACCGGCGGCAGCGGCGGCCACCGGAAGTGGAACTTGGGCGGCGCGGCGGGCCTCGCCACCCGCTGCGGGCGCGCCGGTCGCCGGAAGTCGAACGCCGAGGTCAGGTCGCCCGCCACCGTCCGCCGCCAGGCGCTGATGTTGGGCTCGCGCACGCCCAGCCAGCGCTCCATGAAGCGGATCGTGGAGGTGTGGTCGAACACCTCCGAGCACACGAAGCCCCCGGCCGACCACGGCGACACCACCGTCATCGGCACGCGGAAGCCCAGCCCGATGGGCTTGCCGTCGGCGTGCTCGCCCTTCTCGGAGGCGGGCGGCAGCGGCGGCGGCACGTGGTCGAAGTAGCCGTCGTTCTCGTCGAACAGCAGGAACAGCGCCGTGGACTCCCACACCTCCGGGTGCGAGGCGATCGCGTCCAGCACCTGGTAGGTCACGCCCGCGCCCTGGATCGGGCTGCCGGAACTGGGGTGCTCGGAGTCGGCGGCTGAGGTCACGATGTAGGACACCTGCGGCAGGCGGCCCGCCGCCGCGTCGGCGCGGAAGGCGTCGGCGAGCGTGCCCGCCGGAACGCGGCGCAGGCCGCGCTCGAACAGGTCGCGCTCGGCGGGGGAGAGCGCCGCGACGCCCTTGTCCAGCGCCGCCAGCATCGCCTTGCGCTCCTCCGGTTTGGCCTTGGCGACCGCGCCGTAGAAGTCGGTGAGGCTCTTGTGGGGCGCGGGCAGGGCCTTGCGCATCACCTTCTTGAAGGTGGTCAGGAACTCCAGCGCGTTGTCGGTGAAGTTGTCCCACTCCTGGTACACGCGCCAGGTCCTGCCGGCCTTGGACAGGCGCTCGGCGTAGGAGGTCAGGTCGTAGCCGGGATGGGTGGCCTCGGCGTAGGCGTCGTTCTCGATCGCGCGCTCGCCGTTCGGCTCGTACCCGATGGTGCCGGTCCAGTGGTAGGTCCGGTTGGGGTTGGTGGGGCCGAACACCGAGGAGTGGTAGGCGTCGCACACGGTGAAGGTGTCGGCCAGCTCGTACTGGAACGGCAGGTCGCGGCGGTCGTAGTGGACCATCGTCGGCATCAGCTTGGCCTTGACCCAGGCGTTGTGCCAGCCGTCGCCGCGCGCCTTCTGCCCGCCCTCCCAGGAGTGGTCGAGCCCGGCGATGTAGTTGACGTCGGTGAGCGGGCCGTGGCCGATCGCGTTGCGGGCCAGGAACGGCTTGACGTGCCGCACCAGGCCGGGCTGCTCGAACACCGGACGGCCGTCGGGCAGCTCGATCGCGTTGCGGTCGGCGAAGCCCCGGACGCCGCGCAGCGTCCCGTAGTAGTGGTCGAAGCTGCGGTTCTCCTGCATCAGGAAGACCACGTGCTTGATCGCCGACAGCCCGCCGGGCGGCAGCGGCCGCGCGAGCGCGGCGTGCACCGAGGGCGGCAGCAGGGAGGAGACGGCGGCGCCCCCGGCGACGGCGGCGCCGGAGGCGAGGAGGGAGCGGCGTGTGGGTCCGGTGCTCATGACGGCAACAGTGCGGCCGGACGGTAACGGGGCGACGGCCGTCCTGCGTCGCCCCGGTAACAAATATGAAAGAGATTCACGCTTGGTCGGGCCAACGGCCGCGAGACCACGACATTGCTCGACGTGATCCCGCAGACGTCATCCCAGATCAGGCGCTCTGCGGCGCCTCGGCGGCCGAGCCGCCCTGGTCGGCGACCGGCTTGCCGCCGCGGGTGCGGCGGCGCGGCGACCGGCTGCGCTTGCGCTCGGTCGCGACCGCGTCCACCACGTTGTCGGCCTGTACGTCGGCCTGCGCGTCGGCCTGCTCCGGAGCGGCGGCCTCGGCGCCCTCGGCGCCTTCGACCGGCTTGCCGCTGCGGGTGCGCGTGCGCGACCGCTTGCGGCGCGGGCGCGGACGCTCGCGCTCCTCGTCGCGGTCACGCCCGTGCGGGCCGCCGTGCGAGCCGCCGTTCGAGCGCACCTTGCCCGTCTCGCCGATGTCCTCCAGCTCCTCGGCCTCAAGGCCGGCCCGCTCGTGCTGGTGGGCCTTGGGGAGCTTGCCGGTGGTGCCGGCGGGGATGCCGAGCTCGGCGAAGAAGTGCTCGGAGGTGGAGTAGGTCTCCTCCGGCGCGGCGAACGGCAGGTCCAGCGTGCTGTTGATCAGCTTCCACCGGGTGAGGTCGGCCCAGTCGACCAGCGTGACGGCGATGCCCTCCTTGCCCGCGCGGCCGGTGCGGCCGATGCGGTGCACGTAGGTGTCGGCGCTGTCGGGGCACTCGTAGTTGACCACGTGCGTGACGTCGTCCACGTCGAGCCCGCGCGCGGCCACGTCGGTGGCCACCAGCACGTCGATCTTGCCGTTGCGGAACGCGCGCAGCGCCCGCTCGCGCTGGCTCTGCCCGAGGTCGCCGTGCACGGCGGCGGCGTCGAAGCCGCGCTGCGCCAGGTCGGCGGCCACGCGGTCGCAGGCCCGCTTGGTCTGGCAGAACACCATGGACAGCCCGCGGCCCTCGGCCTGCAGCAGGCGGGCGAGCATCTCGGGCTTGTCCATCTGGTGGGCCTGGTAGACGAACTGCTTGACCTGCGGCGTCGCCTCGGACTCGGCGTGCGACTCGGCCCGCACGTTGGTGGGCCGGGTCAGGTAGCGGCGCGACAGCGCCACGATCTCGCCGGGCATGGTGGCCGAGAACAGCATGGTCTGCCGCTTGGCCGGGATGCGCTCGACGATGCGCTCGATGTCGGGCAGGAACCCGAGGTCGAGCATGCGGTCGGCCTCGTCCAGCACCAGGATCTTGACCTCGGACAGGTCCAGGTGCTTCTGCTTGACCAGGTCCAGCAGCCGGCCCGGCGTGCCCACGACCACGTCCACGCCCTCCCTGAGGGCGTCGATCTGCGGCTCGTAGGCGCGGCCGCCGTAGACCGACAGCACGCGGCTGCCGAGCTTGCCGCCGGCGACCAGCAGGTCGTCGGTGACCTGGAGCGCCAGCTCACGCGTCGGCGCGACGACCAGGGCCTGCGGCTTCTTGCCGCCGTGCCGGATCTGCTGCAGCAGCGCCACGCCGAAGGCGAGCGTCTTGCCGGTGCCCGTGCGGGCCTGGCCGATGATGTCGTGGCCGCCCAGCGCGATCGGCAGGGCGAGCTCCTGGATGGGGAACGCTTCCACGATGCCCTCGGCCTTGAGGGCATCGGCTATCTCGGGGACGACCCCGAGTTCGGTGAAGGTAGTCAGGGCTTTCAGCCTCCAAAGTGCGGGGTCCTCACTCCGTAGCGCGGCGCTGCGCTGTGCCTGGCCGCACCGGGACGGTGGGCCGGGCCGATCACACGGTGCGGGCGGCGGCCCTGGGGACAGGTCCGCCGGTTCGCTTCCCGTGGCCGCGCGCTCGCGCGGGAGGGACCAGCCGTCAATCGAAATTCTTCCGGCGACCGCAGTCAGGGGTTGAGAGCAGTCACTCCGAGTGGCTGCGTGCGGTCACACTCCGCGACGCAGTGTACCGACCTTGGAATGTATACACCAATAGCCGATCACCAGTGCTAACGGTTCCCCGTCCCCGGGTATTCCATGCGCCCCCGGCCAGAACGGTCCGACCGCCTCCGCGACCGCCGCGGAAACCCCCGCGGCCACAGTCGGCCAAGAGGTGTGGGAACTCCGCTGATGCGTGTTTTGTCAGATTTCAACGTCGGGGACATCGGGGTCGAGTCGTCCCGTTCGCCACTATGTTCGGTGACGTGTTGCTCCGGTACAACTACCGCCTGTACCCCGATCATGGCCAACGCGATGCGCTGGCGCGTGCGTTCGGGTGCGCGCGGGTGGTGTTCAACGACGGGCTCGCCGCCCGGCGTGCCGCGCACGCGGCAGGAGCGCCCTACATCAGCGACACCGAGCTGCAGAAGCGAGTGATCACTGCCGCGAAACGGACGCCGGAACGGGCTTGGCTCGCGGAAGTCTCGTCGGTGGTGCTGGTGCTGGTGCTGGTGCTGGTGCAGGCGCTGGCCGACCTGCACGCGGCCTATCGCGCCTTCTTCGCCTCCCTCGCAGGAAGGCGCGAGGGGCCCGAGGTCGCCCCTCCCCGCTTCCGGTCCCGCAAGGACGGGAGGCAGGCCATCCGCCTCACCCGCAACGGATTCGCTCTGCGTCCGAACGGCCGACTGTACGTGGCCAAGATCGGCGAGATCAGGGTGAAGTGGTCTCGGCCGCTGCCGTCTGCCCCCTCGTCGGTCACCGTGGTAAGGGACGCGGCCGGATGCCACTTCGCCTCGTTCGTGGTCGAGGTGGAGGACGCCCCGCTGCCCGGGACGGCGAACGAGGTCGGTCTCGATCTGGGGCTGACGCATTTCGCGGTGCTCTCGGACGGCACGAAGATCTCCAACCCGCGGTGGCTGCGCCGCCGCGAACGCAAGCTCAGGCGTGCTCAGCGGGCGCTGGCCCGCGCCCGAACGGGATCGCGCAACCGCGCAAAGGCCGTCCGCCGGGTCGCCAGGGCGCATGCCGAGGTCGCCGACGCGCGCCGCGATTTCCATCATCAGGTCTCCACCTGGCTGGTCCGCGAAAACCAAGCGGTCTACGTGGAGACGCTGAACGTGCGGGGACTGGCGCGGACCCGGCAGGCGAAGGGTGTGCACGACGCCGGATGGGCCCGGTTCACGCGGATGCTGCAAGCCAAGGCCGCCCGGCACGGCCGTACGTTCGTGCGGGTGGCACGGGACTTCCCCTCCTCGCAGCTCTGCTCGGTGTGCGGACGCCGCGACGGTCCCAAGCCTTTGGGCGTTCGAACGTGGACGTGCCCGACCTGCGGCACCCGGCTCGATCGAGACGTCAACGCCGCACGCAACATCTTGGAAGAGGGCCGCCGTTTGGCGGCGGACCCGGTCGCCGCCGGACGACAAGCCGCGCCTGGGACGGCGCGGGGGGCGGAGACCCTAAACGCCTGTGGAGGACCGGTGAGACCGCCGTTCGCGGTGGCACGGTTCGTGGAAGCAGGAACCCGCCGGCAGCCTCAGGCCGTGTGACGCGGCCGCGGGGCAGGCCGGAATCTCCATTTGATCAGGATGGGGAGGACGTCAAATCCTGGCATCCGTCACAATTGCCCGAGCCCCTCATCCGGTGCGGGCTCGGTGTCTGGGAGGACGGGACGAATGCGGGCGAGGTTCAGGAGCGCGGTGGCCGTGGCGGCGGCCGCCGCGGCGGTGGCGGGGGCGGCCGGCTGCTCCGGTGGGGACGGCGGCGGGTCCGGGGACGCCGGATCGGGGCCCCGGGTCATCGAGGAGAGCTTCGTGCGGGCCGACAAGCAGGTGCAGCTGAAGGAGGCCGAGTCCACCAAGATCGCCGGGATCAAGGACAAGGCGGCCGAGCAGCGCGTCAACCAGGCGCTGCGCGCGCCGCTGGAGTGGGCGATCACCTGGTCGTACGGCACCCTCACGCCCGAGCGCAAGAAGGAGTGCGGCAACCGCAACACCACCATCCAGACCAAGGTGCGGCTCGGCCTGCGCGGCGAGGTGGTGGCCGCCGCCAACGCCATCGAGATGATCCCCTGCTGGGAGGGGGAGGGCGGCCTGCCGACCGTCCCGGTGATCGTGGACACCAAGGCGGGCAAGGCGCTCACCCCCGAGGACGTGCTGCGGCCCGAGACGCTGGAGAAGGACGGGCTGAAGAAGCTCTGGGACGCGCTGGAGGGGCCCAAGAACGACTGGAAGGACTGCGAGCTGGAGGACCTCCAGCGCAAGGACTTCTTCCCCGGCAAGCGCGACGGCGACCCGGTGGACTCGCCCGCGCCGGCCGGGATCATGATGACGCCCAAGGGCGTGGAGCTGATCTGGTCCACCACCGGGACCGACTGCAACAACTTCACCTTCACCGCCTCCTTTGAGAAGCTCAAGGACATGATCAAGCCGGAGCTGTACCCGCGCCTGCTGGCCAGCGCGGGCGCGAAGTGAGCCGTCCGCCGCGATGAGCTGGCGGGTCGAGGGGTTCACCGAGGTGCGCGAGCTGGGGGCGGGCGCCCAGGGGCGGGTCGTGCTGGCCCGGCACGACACCGCCGGCACGGTGGTGGCGATCAAGTACCTGGAGCGGCGGGCCGGGGACGGGCGCGAGATCGAGCGGCTGCGCGGCGAGGCGGTGCTGCTGGGGCGGGTCACCGACCCGCACGTGGTGCGGCTGTACCGGTTCGTGACGGCCGGGCGGGGCGCGGCGCTGATCATGGAGGCGGTGCACGGCGTGCCGCTCCGGGCGGTGCTGGCCGAGCACGGCGCGCTCGCGCCCGAAGCCGCGCTGACGGTGCTGAAGGGCTCGCTGCTGGGGCTGGCCGCCGCGCACGGCGTGGGCGTGGTGCACCGCGACTACAAGCCCGCCAACGTGGTGGTGCGGCCGGACGGGCTCAGCAAGCTGATCGACTTCGGCATCGCCGCGCCGGCCGGGGACGGCGGGCGCTCGGGGACGCCGGTCTACATGGCCCCCGAGCAGTGGCGGGGCGAGCCCGCCTCCCCGGCCGCCGACGTGTACGCGGCGACCTGCGTGTTCTTCGAGTGCGTGACCGGGGAGCGCCCCTTCTCCGGGGCGGACGCGGCGGAGCTGCGCGCGCTGCACCTCGGCGAGCCGCCGCCGGTCGAGGCGCTGCCCGAGGGCCTGCGCGGGCTGGTGGCGCGGGGGATGGCCAAGCGGGCGGAGGACCGGCCGCCGGGCGCGGCCGCGTTCGTGGCCGAGCTGGAGAAGGCCGCCGCGGCGGCTTACGGGACCGACTGGGAGCGGCGCGGGCTGCGCGTGCTGGCGGGCGCGGCGGTGGCCCTGGCCGCGCTGTCGCCACTGGTCGCGGCGGGGCTGGCCCCCGCTTCGGGCGTCGCGGCCGGAGCGGCGGGCGGAGCGGGAGCGGCGGGCGGAGCGGGGACCGGGGGCGGTGCGGCGGCCGGCGGCGGGCTGCTGGCGTCCGGCGGCGCCAAGGTCGCGGCGGCCGTCGCCGCGACCGCCGCGGTCGCGGGCGGGGGAGCGGGCGTCGGCGCGCTGGCCACCGGCGACGACCCCCCGCCGCGCCCCGCGTCCTCCTCCGCCCCGGCCGTGCGCGTCGCGGCGGCGACCTTCACCCGCACCTTCGACCGCCCCGCCACCACGGTCTCGCTGCGCTACCCCAAGATCACCGGGCTCGGTCCCGCCCTGGAGGCGAAGGTCGACCGGGCGCTGCGCGCGCCTCTGGAGCAGTGGGCCGAGGACGTCGGCGCCGAGAACGGGTCGTTCTTCGGCCCCACGCCGAGTCAGGCGCCCTTCAAGTCCGCCGCCGACTACACCCTCGGTGCCTCCGGTCCGCGGCTGCTGTCGGTCCGTTACAACTTCACCAACCCCACGCGCAACACCGGCGTCCCCATCGTGGTGAACGTCGATCTGCGCACCGGCCGCGCGCTCACCGCCGCCGACCTGCTCAAACCCGAGTTCCTCACCGCGGCCGGGGCCCGCGCCCTGACCCGCCGCCTGGAGGAGTTCGGACCCGGCGGCGTCGCGCTGTGCGGGGGCCGCTTCTGGGACCCGGCGACCGGGAAGTACAGCGCGCGCCATCCCGACCGGCCCACGCTCAAGGCCGAGGACGTCCGCAAGGCCGTCGGGATCTTCATCCGGCGGGGCAAGGGCGAGTTCTACGTGCCCACGGTGCAGAGCGACTACTACATGGCGTGCCGGGGCGCCCCCATCCCGGTGCCCTCCGCGCGGCTGACGGGCCTGCTGCGCCCCGAGATCGCCGCGCAGGTCCCCGGCTGACCCCGGACATGGGGAAGCCCCCGCACGGTGTGCACGGGGGCTTTCCCAGGTCCGGACGCGCGTCCGGGGGCGGGCGGCGCGGGTCAGTAGTTGTGGCGGCGGGTCCGGCCGAAGCGGCCGCCACCGCTGCCGCGCGACTGGAAGGCGGTCAGCGCGGCCACGCCCAGCGCGGCGATCACGACGGCGAACACCAGGGCGACGAGCGTGCCCGCGCCCAGCGCGTTGGCCACGACACCGCCGAGGATCGCGCCGGCGATGCCGACCAGGACGGTCAGCAGGATGCCGATCGGGTTGCGGCCGGGCACGATGAGGCGGGCCACGGCCCCGATCACGGCGCCTACGATGATGAACCAGAGAACCGTGAGCATGTGTCGATCACCATTTCGTCTCGCGTGGGCCGGGCCCTGGGGCCTGACCCGGGTGGGTCGGTGATCGGTATGCCCGCCTTGCCGCTTTCAAACAACGCGCTGCTCAGCGCCGTGCGGACCGGTCCCGCTCAGGTGTACTGGGTGCCGCCGCCGAAGCCGACGGTCCGCTCCTCGTCCTCGCTGATCTCCAGGTAGCCGACCCGGTCGGCGGGGATGACCACCCGGCCGCCGCGCAGGTCCTTGAGCACGAACACGCCCCGCTCGACGGCCAGGGCGGCGGCCAGCGCCTGCTCGACCTCGTCGGCGGACTGGCGGGTCTCCACCACCAGCTCCTTGGGCACGAACTGCACGCCGATGCGAACCTGCACGCGATCTCCCTGCGCTCAGCCCGGCCCGCCGCCTGCCGGCGGGCCGTGTCCTCCTCCGATGGTGACACGGGGCCCGCCGTGCCCGCTCACTCGGTACGGCACAAGGGGACCGGCGATCCCGGCCCCGCCCGCGAGCGCCTGACCGCCACCGTGGGACGACGCCGGAGGCGGGGCCCACGGCGGCGGACCGCGAAACGATGGAGCTTTCGGCCGGTCAGGCGGGCGGCCGGGCCGGAAGGCCCTTCGCCGCGCCCCTCAGACGCGCGGGAAGCCGGAGATGCCGCGCCAGGCGAGCCGGGCGATGATCTTCTCGGCGGTGTCCTTGGGCACCGCGCGGTGCTGGGACAGCCAGTAGCGGGCGCTGACCTCGGCCATGCCGACCAGGCCCATGCCGAGCAGGTGGGCCTCCTCGCCGGGCGCGTCGGTGTCCTCGGCGATCACCTGGGCGATCATCTCGGCGCACTGCTGGTTGGCCCGGTCGACCCGGGCGCGCACCGGCGCGACGTTGCGCAGGTCGGACTCGAAGACCAGGCGGTAGGCCTCGCCGTCGCCGGCCACGAAGTCGTAGAAGGCCGCCATGCTGGCCTGCACGCGCAGCTTGTTGTCGCTGGTGGAGGCCAGGGCGTCGCGCACCGCCTTCACCAGGGCCTCGGCGTGCTCGTCGAGCAGCGCCAGGTAGAGCTCCAGCTTGCCGGGAAAGTGCTGGTAGAGCACCGGCTTGCTGACGCCCGCCCGTTCGGCGATCTCGTCCATCGCCGCGGCGTGATAGCCCTGGGCGACGAACACCTCCTGGGCAGCGCCGAGCAGCTGCCGACGGCGCGCCAGTCGCGGCAGTCTCGTGCCACGGGGGCGGGCGTCCGGGGTCGCGGTCACCACACTCTCCGATCACCGTTCAGTGCGACGGACGGGGGTACCCGTCGCGGGAACCAATCTCATCATCCTACGCGCCGGTAACCTCGTCGGTCACCAACAAAGCCGCCGGGTGTCGGCGCGGCCGGCGATCAGCGGTAGTCGTCCTCGTCCAGCTCGACCTCGCGGCTCTGCTCGGCGGCGTCGGCCTCGTCGGCGTCGAAGGGCACCTGCTGGGGCCACTGGCTGCCCTCGTCGGGCCCCACGACGGTCCGCTGCTCGGCGGCGTCGGCCTCGGGCGCGTCGTCGGGAAGCGGCTCGGCGCCGGTCTGCTCGCTCATGGTCCTCCGTTCTCGGGCGCGGGCCTCACAGGCGGTCGGCCAGCGCCCGCAGCGGGGCCTCGATCGCCTCGCCGTAGGTCGGAAAGGCGTGCACCACGTCGGTGAGCAGGCTCAGCGGAACCTCCGCCCGGATGGCCAGCGCGATCTCGCTCATCCATTCCTCAGCGTAGAGCCCGACCGCCGCCGCCCCGACCAGCAGGCCGCGGGAACGGTCGGCGTACAGCTCCACCCTGCCCCGGTCGTCGGCCTCCACCGCCGCCCGGGCCGTCGAGGCGAGGTCGTACCCCGCGGTGAGCAGGTCGAAGCCTTGCTCCTCGGCGTGGACGGGCGACACGCCGACCGAGTAGACGGTCGGGGTGGTGTAGACCACCCGCGGGACGGCCCGGTAGTCGGCCTCGCGGCGCTTGCCGAGCACGTTGGAGACCACGACGCGGGCCTGGTGGCGGGCGGCGTGGGTGGTGCGGGCCACCCCGGTGACGTCCCCGGCGGCCCAGACGCCGCCGCCGTTCGGGCCGGGAGGGCCGCCGAGGGCCACCTGGCAGGTCTCGTCCACCGGCAGCCCGTGGCCGGGCGGGACCGCGAGGCCGAGGTTCTCCAGCCCGAGGCCCTCCACGCGGGGCCGCCGCCCCGCCGCCACCAGCACGCGGTCGGCGTGCAGGGCGCCGCCGTCGCTGAGCCACAGCCGCAGGCCCGCGTCGCCGCGCTCGATCCGGGCGGGCTCGGCGCCCAGCCGCAGGTCCACGCCCATCCGGCGCAGGGTGTCGGCCAGGACCTCCCCGGCGAAGGGGGCCTCGGCGGTCAGCAGCCGGCCGGCCGACTCCACCACGGTGACCTGCGAGCCGAACGCGGCGTAGATCTGGGCCATCTCGCAGCCGACCGGGCCGCCGCCCAGGATGACCAGGCGGCGCGGCAGGTCCGGCACCGTCAGCGCCTCGTCGCTGGTCCAGGCCGGCACGTCGGCGAGCCCGTCGGCGGCCGGGACCGCGGGCTCGCTGCCGGTGCATATCACCAGGTCGGTGTAGGAGTGCTCGGCGCCGTCCACCGCCAGCGTGCCGGGCGCGGTGATCCGGCCCCGGCCGCGCAGCAGCGTCACCCCGTCCTCGGCCATGCGCGCCACGGCCCGGCCGTCGTCCAGGTGCCCGGTGGCCTCGTCGCGGCGCGCCACCGCCAGCTCCCAGGTCTCCCCGCGCCGCGCCGACAGCAGCAGCGACTTCGACGGGACGCACGCGAAGTAGGGCGACGCGCCGCCGACCAGGCGGTCCTCCACGAGCGCGACCCCGCGTCCGGCCCGGGCGAGTTCGACGGCGACCAGCTCGCCGGCCGTCCCCCCGCCCAGCACCACGACGTCGTAGTGATGGTTCTGCGTCACCTGTTCATCCCTCCGCGCAGTGTCCCCGCACCCTCATAGTGGCGGAAATCGACGCCGGAGAGTGGCGATTCGAACACTTAGGGCACTGGCGGAGTTGACATCGCAGTCAGGGGAGGGGCGTGCGGGACTCCAGCAGCGGCTTCAGCAGGTCGCCGTGCTCCTCCACGCGGGCCAGCACCTCCTCGGGCGTGAAGCGCAGATCGGTAGGGCGCTCGGCGGCCTCCAGCTCCTCCCAGGTGAGCGGCGTGGACACCCACGGGTGCTCGGCGCCGCGCAGCGAGTAGGGCGCCACGGTGGTCTTGGCCGGGTTGTTCTGGCTCCAGTCCACGAAGACCCGGTCGCGCCTGACCTGACGCTCCATCTTCGCCACCACCAGGTCCTTGTGCTCGGTGGCCAGGCGGTAGGCGGCCTTCTTGGCGTACTCCTCGGTGCGGTCGCTCTCCTTGACCGGCACGTACAGGTGCAGGCCCTTCTTCCCGCTGGTCTTGGGATGGCAGTCCAGGCCGTCGGCGGCCAGCAGGTCGCGCAGCAGGAAGGCGACCTCGCGGGCGTCCAGGATCGAGGCGGGCGCGCCCGGATCGAGGTCGAACACCATCAGGTCGGGGCTGTGCCGCCCGCCGCGCGGCCCCACCTTCCACTGCGGCACGTGCAGCTCCAGCGCGGCCTGGTTGGCGCACCACACCAGCGTCGGCAGGTCGTCGATGACGATGAAGTCGAGGGTGTCGCGGCCCCGCGAGCTGCCCGGCGTCCTGATCGTGACGGTGCGGACCCAGTCCGGGGTGTGCGAGGGCGCGTTCTTCTCGAAGAAGGACCCGCCGTCCACCCCGTCGGGGAAGCGGATGCGGGTGGCCGGGCGGTCGCGCAGGTGCGGCAGCAGCGCCGGCGCGACCTTGGCGTAGTAGTCGATGACCTCGCCCTTGGTGAACTCCGGGTACAGGTCCTTGCCGAGGTTGGACAGGGTGAGCTCGCGCCCCTCCACCGCCACGTCGATCTTCTTAGGGGTCACGGGTCACCTCGTGCGGGTCCTTGTCGTCGCGCAGGCCGCGCCACACCGGGAAGCGCAGCCTTCCGTCCCTGGTCCGGACGCTGTAGGCGACCTCCCCGACCAGGCGCGGCTCAACCCACCGGGCGTCGCGGGCGTGCTCGCGGGGGATCGGCTCGTCGAACGGGTCGGTCGCCCGCGCGAGCGGCGTCAGCGCCCGGTACAGCGCCTCCAGCGCGCGGTCGGTGAGGCCGGTGCCCACGTGCCCGGCGTAGCAGAGGCGGCCCTTGTCGTCGTACTCGCCGAGCAGCAGCGACCCGACCCCGCCCGCGCGGCGGCCCTGGCCGGGCCGCCAGCCGCAGATCACCACCTCGCGGGTGTGGAAGTTCTTCACCTTGCGCCAGAAGTCCACCCGGCGGCCGGGCCGGTAGGGGGAGTCCAGGCGCTTGGCCATGAGCCCTTCGAGGCGCTGCTCGCGGGTGAACTCCAGCAGCTCGGCGACCTGGTCGCGGTCGCCGCCGTGCAGCGACGGGGGCACCTCCACCGCCCCGGCCTCGGCGAGGTCGAGGTCGCCCAGCAGGGCGCGGCGGTCGGCGTAGGGCATGTCGTAGAGCAGGTGCCCGTCCAGGAACAGCAGGTCGAACACCACGTAGCGGACCGGCACCTCGCGGATCAGGCGCGCGTCCGGGCGGGCGACGTGCATCCGGCGCTGGAGCCGGGCGAAGCTGGGGCGCCCGTCCTCGAACGCGACCACCTCGCCGTCCAGGACCACGTCGTGGTGGGGCAGCAGGTCGGCCAGCCCCGACAGCTCGGGGTAGCGGCCGGCCAGGTCGGTGGAGCGGCGGCCGCTGCCGCGCACCCCGTCGGCCGAGACGTAGGTGATGACGCGCACCCCGTCCCACTTCAGCTCCAGGCCCCAGTGCTGGGCGTCCTCGGGCAGGTCCCCGGTGGCGGCCATCATCGGCTCGATCGGCCACGGCATCGTCATAACCGCTTTTTACCCGGCGCCCGGGGCCCGGAAAAGGATCAAGCGTGCGAACTGGAGCAAATCGCACCCCGGCGTCACGCTAGGGAGAGGTCGCGCCGGGTAAGGGCAGGACATGCGCAGTATCTGGAAGGGTGCGATCTCGTTCGGCCTGGTGACGATCCCGGTCAAGGTGTACGCGGCGACCGAGCAGCGCGACGTCGCCTTCCACCAGGTCCACCGGAGCGACGGGGGGCGGATCAGGTACCAGCGGATCTGCTCGGCGGACGGCGAGGAGGTGCCCTACAGCGAGGTGGCGAAGGGGTACGAGCTGCCGAGCGGGGAGATGGTCGTGCTGACCGACGAGGACTTCGCCGACCTGCCGCTGCCCACCGGGCGCCACATCGAGGTGCTGCGGTTCGTCGACCGCGACGAGGTGGACCCGATCCTGTTCGCCAAGTCCTACTACCTGGAGCCCGAGGACGCCGGCGTCAAGCCGTACGTGCTGCTGCGCGACGCGCTGGAGAAGTCCGGGCAGGTCGCGGTGGTGAAGGCGGTGCTGCGCCAGCGCGAGTCGCTGGCGACGCTGCGGGTGCGCGACGGGGTGTTCGTGCTGGAGACGATGCTGTGGCCCGACGAGGTCCGCCCGCCGGAGTTCCCGTTCCTGGAGGACGAGGTCGAGGTCCGCAAGCAGGAGCTGGCGATGGCGTCCTCGCTGATCGAGTCGATGCGCGGGGAGTTCCACCCGGAGGAGTACCACGACGCCTACCGGGAGGCGGTGCAGGCGGTCATCGACGCCAAGGTGGAGGGCCGCGAGGTGCACCGGCCCGAGGCCGAGGAGAAGGAGCCGGCCGCCGACCTGCTCAGCGCGCTGCGCGCCAGCGTGGAGGCGGCCAAGAAGGGCCGCGCGGGCAAGAAGGCCGGGGAAGGCAAGAGCGAGAAGCGGGGCGGCCGCAGGAGCGCCTGACGGGACGCGGCCCGCCCCCTGCGAGGGGGCGGGCCGCGTCGCGCCCTGTCAGGCGCCGAACGGCACCGTGGTGCACAGCAGGCGGTCGCCCGCGTCACCGGTGTGGTGGTCGGTCGCCTTGGCGTGCACGACCACCGAGCCCGCGTCGCCCTTGGCGATGCGCCACGGCACGGTCGTGCGGGCGCGGCCCTTTCCGTCCCTGCCGACCTTCACGTCGAGCCAGACCTCCTTGGCGTGCAGCGGCGTGCCCGGCTTCGCCTTCGGGTTCTGGTAGTGCTTGCCGGCGTCGGCGGGCTTGGGGCCGCACGCCTTCTGGTGGACGTGCACCCCCAGCCGCTTGCCCGCCGCCGAGGCCGGCAGGCCCGACACGGTGAAGCGGACGGTCGTCCGCCGTTCGCGGGTGGTCACGCGCACCTTCGTGCTCGCCTTGGCGTAGGCCCGGTCGTAGACGTTGCTCGGGCCCTTCGCTTTGACGACGTGCGGGCGCGCATGGGCCGGCGCGGGGGCCGACAGCAGGCCCAGCGCGGTCCCCGCCACGGTGAGCGTGATGGTCGTGCGCCTCAGCAGTGGCATGGTCTCCCTCTCGTCGCGGATGGAACACCGCGATGATGCCCACCGGACGAGAGGTATGCCGTCATTCCCAGGGAGCGAGTGTCGGGCGCTTCGCGGTGATCTGGTCGCCGGAGGAGCGGCCGCGCAGCCGCCGGCCCACCCACGGCGCGAGGTAGCCGCGCGCCCAGCGCAGGTCGAACAGCAGCCGCGCCCCGGGGCTCAGCTCCGGCAGCGGCTTCAGCTTCGGCTCGCGCCAGTCCTCGACGTCGGGGACGCCGAGGGACTCCAGCATGGCGAGCGCCACGCGTCGGTGCCCGGCGGGCGACATGTGCAGGCGGTCGATCCCCCACATCCGCCAGTCGCGCAGGATGTCCATCGACCACTGGTCCACCACGTGCGCGCCGTGCCGCTCGGCGATGTCGCGCAGCTGCCCGTTGAAGGCGGCGACCCGGCCCCGGGTGCGGCGGATGACCGCCGACTCGGCGGGGTCCACGCCGGTGAACAGCACCACGTCCGCGCCGGCCGCGCGGATGCGCGCCACGGCGGCGTCCATGCGGGCGCCGAGGTCCTCCACCCTGGTGGCGGGGCGCAGCAGGTCGTTGCCGCCGCCGGAGATCGACACCAGGTCCGGCTCCAGCGCCAGGGCGGCCGGGAGCTGCTCGTCGACGATCTGGTCGAGCAGCTTGCCGCGGATCGCCAGGTTGGCGTAGGTGAAGCCGGGCTCGCGGGCGGCCAGCGCCTCGGCGGCGCGGTCGGCCCAGCCGCGCGGGGAGCCGTCGGGGTAGGCATCGCCGATGCCTTCGGTGAAGGAGTCGCCGATCGCCACATATCGCGTCCAAGCCATGGACCGATGCTATGTGACCTGCGGAATCGGCCCCAACCCGGGTGGGACCGCCCCGGGGTGCTGTCCGCGGCGGCACGGGCCCTCCGCACCGCGCCGCCGCGGAGTCTGCGGGACGCCGGTCAGGCGTCGCGGCGGGTGGCCAGCACCCGCCCGAGCATGGTCGCGGTGCGCTCGATCTCGGCGCACGGGGCGATGCGCTCGCCCCAGCCGTAGTAGAAGGACCAGGAGCGGTCGGCCTGCTCCAGCACGGCGATGACCGTCTCGTTGAACGCGGCCATCTCGGGGTTGGCGACCGTCGCCGAGGGCCAGCGGTCGCCGTGCGCGGCGACCTCGACCCGCCAGCCGCGCGAGCGCAGCTCGTCGGTCAGCAGCTCCAGGTGACCGAGCGCCACCTCGGCTTCGGTGATCACCTGCGCGGACATCATGCCTCCAGGGCGGTGCAGAGAAGAGGGGAGCCCGCGGGCGGACGGGCCGGAACGCCGCGACGGTGCGCGGCGGCCGGCGGGAACCCCGCGGTCGCGCCCAAGTCTTTCCGCGCGTGGGGCAGATCACAAGCGCTTTGGCCGATGTCGTACGACGATCTTTCCCGCGGGCCCCCCGAACGCCGAACGCCCCGCGACCGGGCGGGGTCGCGGGGCGTCCGGGGACGTCCGGGTGCTCAGTAGGACGGCTGGCTGGGGTCGATCTGGTTGACCCAGGCCAGCACGCCGCCGCCGACGTGCACCGCGTCGGCGAACCCGGCCTGCTTCACCACCGCCAGGGCCTCGGCCGACCGCACGCCCGACTTGCAGTGCAGCACGATCTTCTTGTCCTGCGGGAGCCGCTCCAGCGCCGAGCCGTTGAGGAACTCGCCCTTGGGGATCAGCGTGGCGCCCGGGATCGAGACGATCTCGTACTCGTTCACCTCGCGCACGTCCACCAGGAAGATGTCGTCGCCGCGGTCCTGCATGGCCTTCAGCTCGTGCACCGAGATGGTGGAGTCCCTGGCCGCCTCGGTGGCCTCCTCCGACACCGCGCCGCAGAAGGCGTCGTAATCCTCCAGCAGCTCGGTCTGGGTCGGGTTCTTGCCGCACAGCGGGCACTCGGGGTCCTTGCGGACCTTGACCTGCCGGTAGCTCATCTCCAGGGCGTCGTAGATCATCAGACGGCCGACCAGCGGCTCGCCGATGCCGGCCAGCAGCTTGATGGCCTCGTTGACCTGGATGGAGCCGATCGAGGCGCACAGCACGCCGAGCACGCCGCCCTCGGCGCACGAGGGCACCATGCCGGGCGGCGGGGGCTCGGGGTACAGGCAGCGGTAGCAGGGGCCGTGCTCGGCCCAGAACACGCTGGCCTGGCCGTCGAAGCGGTAGATCGAGCCCCACACGTACGGCTTGCCGAGCAGCACGGCCGCGTCGTTGACCATGTAGCGGGTGGCGAAGTTGTCGGTGCCGTCGAGGATCAGGTCGTACTGGGCGAAGATGTCCATGACGTTGTCGCGGTCGAGCGCGACGTTGTGCACGACCACGTCGATCAGCGGGTTGATCTCGCGCACGGTCGCGGCCGCCGACTCGGCCTTGGGCAGGCCGAGCGAGGACTGGCGGTGGATGACCTGGCGCTGCAGGTTGGACTCGTCCACCACGTCGAAGTCGATGACGCCCAGCGTGCCCACCCCGGCCGCGGCCAGGTACATCAGGGCCGGGGAGCCGAGGCCGCCGGCGCCCACGCACAGGACCTTGGCGTTCTTGAGGCGCTTCTGCCCGGCCATGCCCACATCGGGGATGATCAGGTGCCGCGAGTAACGATTGACCTCGTCACGGGTGAGCTCCGCTGCGGGCTCGACCAGAGGTGGCAACGACACGGTGGATGCTCCTGTGCTGACGCGTGGCTGTTACGGGGGCGGACGCCGTCGTCCTTTCACCGCACAACCTTGCCATGCCGCCCCGCATTCCCCAACGCCGCCGCCGCTCGAAGCCCCACGTCAGCCCGCGAACGCGCATGAACCGGCGCACAAGGGGCATGCCCCGGCCGTCCTGTCGAGCGGGTGAGGGGATGAGGGAGATGGGTCTGCTGAACAAGTTCCAGCGCGCCCGGGCCGGGCGGCGGACGGCGGTGCGCGAGCGCCGCCGCACCCCCAGTTTCCGGGAGATGCGCGCCCGGCTGCGCACGGAGAAGGCCGAGGCCAGGCTGCTGGACACCGAGGTGCGCATCCACGAGGAGGCGGCCCGGATCCGCCGCGACATCAGGACCGGCGCATAGATCGCTTTATACCGGGCACGGCACGCCCGGTACGGAACTCGTACGGATGGAGGGAGCGACATGGGCTTCCTGGACAAGCTCAAGAACAAGACGCAGAAGGCCAAGGGACGCGGCAAGGAAGAGGCCGGCCGGCAGACGGGCGACCCCTACCTGGAGTCCGAGGGACGGCGTGACCGCGCCGCCGGCGGCGCGAAGCAGGTCGGCGAGCAGGCCAAGGACGCGGCCAAGGAAGTCCGCGACACGTTCCGCAAGTAGGCGGCCCGCCCGTGTGGGCCGCGCCGGAAGGCTCCGTTGAAGAAGGGCCCCTCGACAGCGAGGGGCCCTTCTTCACGCCCGGCGGTCAGAGCTTGACGCAGGCGGCGCCCTTGGCCGCCCAGCCCGGGTACATGAAGCCGCGGGCGCAGATCCGCGCTCCCGGATGGAAGCGGAGGGTCTCGCGCTGGAAGACGGGCGGCGGCGGTGTGCCCACCGCGCCCTGGATGGTGGGATAGCCCTCCCGGGTCAGGTCGATCTTGCCCTGCCAGGCGCCGCTGCGGCCGTCGTGGTAGGCGTGGATGAAGTCGACCGACAGGCCCTCGCGCCCGACCTTGACGCAGACGCCGCCGTCGCATGCCTGGTCCTCGGCGTAGGCGGCGGGGGCGACGAGGGCGGTCCCGGCGAGGGCGCTCGCCAGCGCGCCGAGGACGACCGGACCGCGTCGGATTCCGATGCTCACAGATGGCTCCGTTCCGTTTCCGTAGTGGATGCGCTTCATGGTGTTACGGCGCGCCGGAGCGGACCATCGCGTGGCGAGGGCGTGCCACTGATTGAAATTTCGATCGCTGCCTTTCGCGTGGTGCGGCACCCTGCTCGCCGTGACCACCGAACCGTGCGGACGGATCTCGCTCACGCCGGGGCAGTCCCCGCGCGTTCGCGCCGACGGAGGACTCCCAGGTAGGGGCGCTTCTGCGCGTATCCGGCCGGATCGGCTAAGGCGAAAGGCCGCAAACCCGATTAACCTTGACGGTTGTGGCGTTCCAGCCTCCCCCCTCCCAGCGCCCGGTCCCGCCGCCCGGCCCCTCCTACGGGCCGCCCGCCGGACCACCCTCCGGGCCGCCGTACGGGTCCGGTCACGGCCCCTTGTACGGGCCGCCTCCGGAGTACCCGCCCGCCGGGGGCCCGCCCGGTCCGCCCGTCCCGTCCGGGCCGACCGTGCTCGGCCTGCACGCCCGGCAGTGGCTGCTGGTGGCGGTCACGATCGGCTGCTGCTACCTCGCGCTCAGCGCGGCGGGGCTCGCAGGCGCGTGGGCCACGCTGAACCGCGAGCCCACCAACGCCGAGCTGCAGCGCGCGGCCAACGCCGAGGTCGCCCGCCGCTGGGAGGCGTGGCCCGCCGGGCGCATCTTCCCCGAGCGGCTCGGCTACGAGGTCGGCGACGAGCGCAGCGAGTACGCCGCGCGCGTCGGCATCGTCTCCGGCACCGGCTGCGACGCCGCCGTGGACGCCGAGCTGGCGCAGGTCCTGCGCCGCCACGGGTGCCGCGCGGTGCTGCGCGCCACCTACGCCGACCAGCTCCAGGGCGTCGTCGTCACCGTGGGCGTGATCGCCTTCCCGGACGCGTGGAAGGCCGACGCGGCGCTGAAGGAGCTGCCCGGCGCGGCCGGGATCGACCGGGCCAAGGGCGCGGCGCCCGCGCTGCGCGCCGCCGCGTTCCCCGGCACGGCCGCCGCGCGCTTCACCGACCAGGCGCGGCAGGACCGGACCTCCGACCGGGGCGGCCCGTACGTGGTGCTGACGGTCTCCGGCCAGTCCGACGGGCGGCCCGCCGCCGCGGTGCCCAAGAGCCGTCCCGGCGCCCTGTTCCGGCTCGCCCCGCAGCTCGGACGCGCCGTCGCCAAACCCCTGTCCACCGCCGCGCTGCCCGACTGCGCCAACCGCGAATGGCGGTGCTGATGCGCCCCCGGTACGCGCGCGGCGTCCGGCGGACCGCCGCCGCCCTGCTGGCCGCCGTGCTGGCGGCGGGCCCGGTGGCGGCCCCCGCCGCGCACGCCGACATCGTCCGCGACAAGCAGCGCCCGCTGCTGGACCTGCTGGAGGCCGAGGCCGCCTGGAAGATCACGCGCGGCGAGGGCGTGACCGTCGCGGTCGTGGACACAGGCGTGGACGCCCGCCAGCCCGACCTGGCCGGGGCGGTCACCACCGGCCCCAACATGCTGGCCGACGTCGACGGCTCGACCGCGCCCCGGCGGCTGCACGGCACCGCGATGGCCTCGCTGATCGCCGGGCGCGGCCACGGCCCCGGCCGCCGCGACGGCATCATCGGGCTGGCCCCGAAGGCGCGCGTGCTGGCCGTCCGCGCGATCGCCGAGCCCGAGGACGACAGCTACCCGCTGTACCGCGGTTCCGAGCGCGCCGAGGGCGCGGTGGCGCGCGGCATCCGCTACGCGGCCGACAACGGCGCCGACGTCATCAACCTGTCGCTCGGCAAGTACCGGGAGAACCCCGACGAGCGCGCCGCCATCGGCTACGCCATCGGCAAGGGCGCGGTGGTGGTGTCGGCGGCCGGCAACGACGGCGACCGCAAGCGCCGCCTGGACGAGGACGGGTTCGCGCCCTACTCCTACCCCGCCGCCTACCCCGGCGTGATCGCCGTCGCGGCGACCAGGTCGGGCCACGGCCGCGCCCCGTTCTCCAACCGCAACTACTCGGTGCTGGTGGCCGCGCCCGGCGACGGCATCCCGGCCGCCGAGCCCGGCCGCTACGTCATCAGCTCCGGCACCAGCGACTCCAGCGCCCTGGTGTCGGGCATCGCGGCGCTGATCCGGTCCAAGTACCGCAAGCTGCCGCCGCCGCTGGTCGCGCAGGCCCTGGTCGGCGCCTCCCGGTACGGCTCCACCGGCGGCTACGACGCGGGCGTCGGGTACGGCGAGGTCAGCGCGGCCCGCGCGCTGGCGGCGGCCGCGGCGCTCACCGCGCCGCGCCCGGGCGGGCCGGGCGGCCAGGCGGCGGGGCGGCGGTTCGGGGACGCCGCGCCGGGCCCGGTGCCGGTGATCGAGCGGCCGTTCTGGGTCCGGCCGGTGATCGTGGCGGTGGTCGGCGGCGGAGCGCTCGGCGCCGTCGCCGCCGCGGTGATCGCGATCATGCTGGCGCGCCGCCGCCCGCGGGCCTCCTGAGCCCCTCGGGGGTCCCGGGTTCGGCTACGCTCCGCTGCGTGTCGCGCGCCGAGATCTCAGCTCCGGACCTCGACCCGGACCGGTCGCCCGAGCCCGTCCCGTCGCGGTCCCGCACGGTCGTCGCCGTGCTCGCGGCGGCCTGCTGCCTGGCGGTGCTGGGCGCGGCCGCGCTGCGGCTGGCCGGCGAGCTGACCCGCGACCCGACCGCCGCCGAACGCGCGGACGCGCAGGCGGCCGAGGTCGCCGCGCGCTACCGGACCTGGCCCGCCGGGCGCGTGTTCCCCGCGACGCTGCCCTACACCCTGGACATGGGCTCGGCCGAGCAGGCGTCCCGGGTCGGCATCGACCCCGCCACGCGCTGCGACACGGCCGTGGACCCGCAGCTCAGCGGGTCGCTGACCAGCCGGGGCTGCCTGGCGGTGCTGCGCGCGACCTACCTGGACCAGCTGCAGGGGCTGGCGGTCACCGTCGGGGTGGTGGTGTTCCCCGACGAGCGCGCCGCGCGCGAGGCCGTGCCGTGGTTCCCGGTGCCCGGTCCCCGGCCGGGCCTGCGCACGCTGCCGTTCGAGGGGTCGCCCGCCGCGCGGTTCGGCGACACCGCGCGGCAGGCCGCGGCCGTCCGGCGGCGCGGCCCGTACCTGGTCGCCGCGACCGTGGGGTACGCGGACGGCCGCCCCGCCATCGGCGCCCGCCAGCAGCAGAACGACCTGGCCGCGCTCGGCCCGCAGCTCGCCGACGCCGTCCTGAAACCGCTGGCCGCCCCCGGGCGGGTCGAGTGCGGCACGCCGGAGTGGACGTGCTGAGCCGCGCCGTGCGCCGGGCCGCGGCGGCCGCGGCCGCCGCCGCGCTCGTCCTGCCCGCGCCGCTCACGACGCCGCCCGCCCGCGCCGACCAGGTGCGGGACGCGATGACGCCGATCCTGGAGTCGCTGAACGTGCCGCGCGCGTGGTCGCTGTCGCGGGGCCGGGGCGTGACGGTGGCGGTGCTGGACTCGGGCGTGGACCCCGACCAGGCCGACCTGACCGGGTCGGTGGTCGTCGGCCCCGACTACACGCGCGGCGCGAACCCGCCCGGCGTCGAGCCCAAGCGGCTGCACGGCACCAACATGGCCTCCATCATCGCCGGGCACGGCCACGGCCCCGGCGGCGCCGACGGGATGATGGGCGTGGCGCCCGAGGCGCGGCTGCTGGCCCTGCGGGTGATCCTGGAGCGGGACGAGCCGGGCTTCACCTCGTTCACCGGCAACCCGCGCTACGAGGGCACCATCGCCTCCGGCATCCGCTACGCGGTGGACCAGGGCGTGGACGTCGTCAACCTGTCGCTGGGCCGCTCCTACCCGACCCGCGCCGAACGCGAGGCGGTCGCCTACGCCGTCCGGCGCGGCGTCGTGCTGGTGGCCGCCGCGGGCAACGGCGGCGCGGACCGCACCGCGCGGCGCGGCGGGCACGCCGAGTTCACCTACCCGGCCTCGTTCCCCGGCGTGATCTCGGTGGCGGCGGTGGACTCGGCGGGCCGCCACGCGGGCTTCTCCAACCGCAACTCGGCGGTGGTGGTCTCGGCCCCCGGCGTGCAGATCATCGGTGCGGGCCCCGGCGCGCAGTACTGGATCGGCGACGGCACCAGCCCCGCCACCGCGTTCGTGTCGGGGGTGGCGGCGCTGATCCGCTCCCGGCACCCCGGGCTCGCGCCCGCGCTGGTCACCCAGGCGATCGTGGCCAGCACGCAGAACCGCCCGCAGGGCGGCTACGACCTGGGCGTTGGCTTCGGCCGGGTGGACGCGCTGGCGGCGCTGACCGAGGCCGGGCGGCTGGCGGGGGTGCGGCCCACCGGGTTCGGGGCGGCGGCCGGGCAGCGCTTCGGGGCCGGCGAGGCGGAGCCGGTCCGGGTGGTGCACCGCGACGGGACGGTGATCGTGGCGTCGGTGGCGGTGTGCGCGCTGGCGCTGATCGGCCTGGTCGTCGCGGTGACGGCGGCGCTGCGCCGTCCCCGTTCCGAAGCATGATCGTCGCTGTGATGAGACGCGGTGTCAGTTGGATCGGCGGGTGCCCGAAACCACCACCGCCGCTGAGCCTTCCGCACCGGTCCGACGCCGCCCGCGCGCGGCGATCGCCGTCCTGACGACCCTGGGACTCGCCGCCGTGCTCGCCGCGGCCGGAGCGATCGGGTGGAGCGTGCAGCGCCCGCCCACCGCCGCCGAGGTCGAGACGGCGGGGGAGAGGGAGATCGCCACCCGCTGGTCGGGACTGACCGCGGGGGAGATCTTCCCTGCGCGCGTCAAGGAGGACATCGCGCCGCGCGTCATGTCCGGAGCGTTGGGGCAGACCCCGGAGAACAAAGCCAGCAGGGGATTCGTGCAGCGCGCGGGGATCGCCCCGGAGACGTCCTGCGCGCAGGCGTTCGACCCCAGGCTCGCGGATGTGCTCACCCGGAACGGCTGCCGGACCGCACTGCGCGCCACCTACATCGACTCCAGCGGAACCCTGGTCACCACGATCGGCATCGCGGTGATGGGCGATACGCGGCAGGCGGGCCGTGCCGAGAGCGCCATCAGCACCGCGCTCGGCAGCGCGGTCAAGGAGGACATCGGAGTGCGCGCGGTCGCGTTCCCGGGCACGGTCGCGGAGGACTTCGCCGACGCCGGACGGCAGGACTTCTGGATGGACTTCCCGCAAGCGCCCTACCTGCTATTCCGGACCAGCGGGTGGGCGCTCGACCGCGGGAAGGTCGGGCGCAAGGTGCTGGTGGAGGACTTCCGCTTCGCCCAGTTCATGCAAGGACGGATCCTGGACCGGCTGAGCGATCAGGCCGCGCCGTGCGAACGGAAGAGGGTGCGATGCTGACGCGCCGTACAGCGGGCGTGCTGGCAGCCGCGCTGACCTTCGCCCTGGCCCCGCCGCTGACCGGGACCGCCGCTGCCGACGGCTTCTGGATCAAGCAGATGCTCGACGACTTCGAGGCGGCGCGGAAGTCCGTCCGGGGCCGCTCCGTCAAGGTGGCCGTGGTGGCCGACGGCGTCGCGGAGATCCCGGCGCTCAAGGGACGGCTGGAGAAGGAGCGCGACCTGGTCCGCACGTCCCGCCCGCTTCGGGTGGAGGGCACGCTCGTGGCCGCGATGATGGCCGGAAAGGGTGCGCTGGCCCCTCAGGCCCGCGTGCTGCCGATCCGGGCGTACGCCAACGAGAAGGAGCCCGGTGGTGCGCGCTGGCTGGAGAAGCGCTCACAGTGGGACATCAATTTCTCCCAGGCCATACGATACGCCGCCGACCACGGGGCCGACGTCATCGTCACGGTCGGGTGGACCAACGGCGACGCGCAACTGCTCGGCGCGATCGCTCACGCCCACGGCAAGAACGCCGTTGTGATCGCCCCGGTGACGCATCAGACACGAGTCGACCCCCTCTTTCCGGCGGCCCAGGCCGGTGTGATCGGCGTCGGCGCGACCGACGGGTTCGGCCGCCGCGACGGCGAGTACACCAAGGCCAGCAGTAAGGTGCTGGTCTCCGCGCCCGGCATCAAGACGCCCAGCACCGGTCCGGACGGCAGGGAGTGGACCTACTGGGGCGACCCGCCCGCCCTGGCTTGGGTCAGCGCCGCGGTCGCGCTCGTGAAGGCCAAGTACCCCAAGCTGACCCCCGGCCAGGTCAACGACGTCATCAGCCGCTCGGCCCGGCATCCCGCCGGAGCGGGCCGCTACGACACCGACCTCGGCTTCGGCTACGTCAACCCGGCGGGCGCGCTGGCGGAGGCCGCCAAGCTCACGCCGGGCTCCGCCGAGATCCCCAAGGGCCCTGTGGCCGACTCCGCGCACTTCGGCGGCGAGCCCAGGACGGTACGCGCCGTGCCTTACAACGTCCCCTGGATCGCCGGGTTCGGCGCGCTGGGCGTCGCGGGCCTGGCCGCCCTCGGCGGAGCGATCTTCCTCGCGGTGCGGCGGCGTCCGGCAGAATCGACGGATGCGGTCGGAACCTGACGAGTATGCCGAAGCGGTCCTGGACGCGGTCGAGCGCATCCCGCCCGGCCGCGTCCTGTCCTACGGCGACGTCGCCGAGCTGGTCGGGGAGGGCGGGCCGCGCCAGGTCGGCCGCGTGATGTCCCACTTCGGCGGCGGCGTCCCCTGGTGGCGCGTGCTGCGCTCGGACGGCAGCCCGCCGTCCGGCCACGAGATCCGCGCCCTGGAGGAGTACCGCGTCGAGGGCACGCCGCTGCGCCCGGACGGCCGCCGCGTGGACATGCGCCGCGCCCGCTGGGACGGCCGCTGAATCGCCCGAAACCCCTTGCCCGTAAGGGCTCCGTCCTCTTTCCGAAGCACGATCGTCGTCGTAATGAGACACAGTGTCAGTTGGATCGGCGGATGCCCGAGACCACCGCCGCCGAAGAGCCGGAGATCGTGCCTCCGGACCGTCCGCCCGTCCCGGCCCGCCGCCCGCGCGCGGCCATCGCGGCGCTGACCGCGCTGGGCCTGGCCGCCGTGCTCGGCGCGGCCGGGGCCATCGGCTGGAGCGTGCAACGGTCGCCGTCGGCCGAGGAGAAAGAGGCGGCGGGGGAGCGGGAAGTCGCGACCCGCTGGTCCGGCCTGCCCGCCGGAGAGATCTTTCCCGCGCGCCTCGAAGGCGCCGAGGAGGCGCTGAAGCCCACCGGGCTCTCGACGGGGGTCTGGTCGGCCGACCGGGTCGGGATCGCGCCGCCGGCGTCCTGCCGCGACGGGTTCGACGCCCGGCTGGCCGCGGTCATGGCCGCGCACGGCTGCCGGAGCGTGCTGCGCGCCACCTACACCGACCCCAGCCGGACCCAGCTCGTCACGCTCGGCATCGCGGTCCTGCCCAGCGCCGACGAGGCCACCAGGACCGAGGGGCACATCAGCTCCGCCATCGGCGTGCACGCGGCCAAGGAGAGCGTCGGCGTGCGGGCGGCGGCCTTCCCGGGAACGGTCGCGGCCGGGTTCACCGATGCGCACCGCCACCGTTTCTGGGTCTACAACAACCAGACGCCCTACCTGTTCTTCGCCACCGGCGGCTGGACCGTCGACCGTGGCGGCGGCCCCGAGGAGCGGGCGGCCCTGGCCATCCAACTCTCGACGGTCAGGGCGGTGCTGCACGGGCTGGTGTCGCGGCTGGAACCGGGTAAAGCGCCCTGCGAACGGAAGCGGGTCCAATGCTGAAGCCGAGCGTCCGCCACCTGGCAGGCCCCCTCGCGGTGGCCCTGCCGCTCACCCTGGCCGGCCCGGTCCGCGCCGACGCCCCGCCGAAGGACTGGTTCATGCGGATGGTGTACTCCTTCCGCGACGCCCGCCAGGTCAGCCGGGGCGAAGGAGTGAAGATCGCGCTGCTGGGCGACGGCGTGGCCGCCACCCCCGCGCTGAAAGGCGCGCTCGTCAAGGAAGGCGACCTGGTCGGCCTGCCGCGGGGCCGCGGGCGCTCCGACACGCCCAAGGCGTCCATGCTGGTGAGCGGCGGTCCGACCGCCGCGGCGCGCCGCGCCGTTCCCGGCCTGGTCTCCAAGGCGACGCTCCTGCCGGTGCGGATCTACCCGTTCGGCGACGAACCGGGCGCACGGCAGTGGTGGAACCAGACGAACATGACGGGCAAGACCGTCGAAGGCATCCGCTACGCGGCAGACGCGGGAGCCCAGGTCATCGTCGTGCCCCTGTGCACCTCGTCCAAGGACGGCGTGGTCCGTGCGGCCGTGCACCACGCTCACCGCAAGAACGCCGTCGTGATCGCGCCCTCCTGCCCCACCGACACCTTTCCCAAGCTGGTGGACCCCATCGCCGTGCCCGGCGTCATCGGGGTGGGCGCGGCCACGGCGAAGGGCGTGCGGGACAGGAGGGCCACCGGTCAGAGCTCCGCGCTGGCGGTGACGGCGCCCGGCATCGGCCTGCCCGTACCCGGGGCCAAGGGGCGGTACCTGTCCGTGCGGGGCGCCGCCGCCGCGCTGAGCTGGGTCACCGCGGCGGTGACGATGATCAAGTCGCGCTACCCGAAGCTGCCCCCGGCGCAGGTGTACGAGGCCGTGGTCACCTCCGCCCGGCACCCGGCGGGCCCCGGCCGCTTCGACTTCGAGCTGGGGTTCGGCTACATCGACCCGGCGGCCGCCCTGAAGAAGGCCGGAACCCTCTCCGCCCCGCCCGTCGCGGCGAAACCGGTCGTCGCGGACTCGGCGCGCTTCGGCGACGGGCCCGAGACGGTCCGCGCCGTGCCCTACAACGTCCCGTGGCTCGTCGGGTTCGGCGCGCTGGGGGTCGCGGGCCTGGCCGCGCTGGGGGCCGCGTTCTTCCTCGCGGTGCGGCGGCGTCCGGCGAGACCGTCGGACGCGGCCGGAACCTGACGGGTGCCCCTCCGCCTCACCGACGTCACGGCGGGAGGTCCAGGACGACGTTTCACGTCCGTAACACGTCGCGCATACGTGCGGAAACACGCCCTTCCTACCCTCTGGCCCTGTGCGAACCGCTGAACTGCTCCACGATCCGGAACTCCGGCTGCGGCCGCTGGCGTGCCCGGACCGGCTGGACCGCCCCGTCCGGCAGGTGTTCCTCACCGACCTGCCCGACCCCACGCGCTACCTCGACGGCGGCGAGCTGGTGCTGACCGGGCTCATGTGGCGGCGCGGCCCCTACGACTCGGCGCCGTTCGTGGCGGCGCTGGCGGCCAAGCGGATCACGGCGCTGGGGGCGGGGGAGGCGGCCGCGCCGGTCCCCGACGACCTCGTGGCGGCCTGCGAGCGCTACGGGGTGCCGCTGGTGGCCGTCCCGGCCGAGACCGCCCTGTCGCGGGTGATGGCGGTCGTGCTGCGGCGGCTGGACGCCGAGACCGGCGCGCAGGACGAGGCGCCCGCTTCGCACGCCGCGCTGCTGGCCCGGCTCCCGGCCGACGCGCGCCGCAGGTTCCGGCAGCAGGTGCTGGGCGCGCTCATCGGCTACGATCTGCGCCACCGCAGCGATCTGCTGGGCACCCTGGCGCAGTTCCTGGCCTGCTCGGGGTCGTGGACGGCGTGCGCGCGCCGGTTGAACCTGCACGTCAACACGCTGCGTTACCGGGTGCGCCGGATCGAGGAGCTGACCGGTCGCGATCTGTCGTCGCTCGACGACCGGGTGGATCTGCTGCTGGCGCTGCGCGCGTAGTCGCCTGCGTCACACCCGCGCTGTCGCGCCCCTCACTTCACGAAGGTTCCGCAGGTCATCGGCGTCGCCTGCGCGACATGCGGGCAATGTGGTCAGAGCAGGCCCGATGATCTGCTGGAATCTTCTCTTGTGCCGCCAGCCTCCTACCGCCTCGTCCGCCGCGCGGGTGCGGTGCGCGCGGACGCCCCCCGGCTGGACGACCGGCAGCAGCGCGTGGTGGACCACGACGGGGGTCCGCTGCTGGTGCTGGCGGGCCCGGGGACCGGCAAGACCACCACGATCGTGGAAGCGGTCGTGGACCGCATCGAGAACCGCGGAACCGATCCCGAACGCGTCCTGGTCCTCACCTTCAGCCGCCAGGCCGCCGAGGAGCTGCGGCACCGCATCACCGGCCGCCTGCGCCGCACCACCCGCACGCCCCTGGCGCTGACCTTCCACAGCTACGCCTACGCGCTGCTGCGCCGCGACGCGGTGCTGAACGGCGAGCCCCCGCCGCGCCTGCTGTCGGGCCCCGAGCAGCTGCTGGAGGTCCGCCGCCTGCTGGAGGGCGAGCTGATCGACGGCGCGCTCGGCTGGCCCGCGCGCCTCCACCAGACCCTCGGCACCCGCGGTTTCGCCGAGGAGGTCCGCGACTTCACCCTGCGCGCGGCCGAGCGCGGCTACGACGCCGACGCGCTGGTCGCCCTCGGCCGGCTGCGCGGCCGCGACGACTGGCCCGCCGTCGGCGGCTTCATGCAGCGCTACATCGACCGGTTCGCGCTGGACCCGATGCCGACCTACGACTACGGCGAACTGATCCGGGTCGCCGCGATGCTGCTGGCCGAGGACGAGGTCCAGGCGCGCGAGCGCGACGCCTACGACGCGGTGTTCGTGGACGAGTACCAGGACACCGACCCCGCCCAGGAGGAGCTGCTGCGGCACCTGGCGGGGGAGGGCCGCGACCTGGTGGTGGTCGGCGACCCCGACCAGTCGATCTACGGGTTCCGGGGCGCGGACGTGCGCGGCATCCAGGAATTCCCGGTGCGGTTCCGCACCCTGGACGGCGAGCCCGCGCCGGTGGTGGCGCTGAAGACCTGCCGCCGGATGGGGCCGGAGATCCTCAAGGCGTCCCGGCACATCGCCCGCCGGCTCCCGGCGGGCACGGCCGGGGCCGCCGAGCACCGCGCGCTGGAGCCGCTGCCCGACGCCGAGGAGGGCGAGGTCCGCACCGTCCTCGCCGACTCCGAGTCCCAGCAGGCCGCGCTGATCGCCGACGAGCTGCGCCGCGCGCACCTGCTCGACGGGATCCCCTGGTCGCGGATGGCGATCCTGGTGCGCAGCGCCGTGCTGCAGGTCCCGGCGCTGCGCCGCGCGATGTCGCAGGCGGGCGTGCCGGTCGTGGTCGCGGGCGACGAGGTGCCGCTGATGGGCGAGCCCGCCGTGCGGCCCGTCCTGGTGCTGCTGCGCGCCGCGCTGAAGAAGGGCTACCTGGACGCCGAGGTCGCCGAGGAGCTGCTCACCGGCCCGCTCGGCGGCGCGGACGCGCTGGGGATGCGCCGCCTCAAGCGCGCCCTGCGCGACCTGGAGGATCTGTCGGGCGGCGACCGGCCGCTGAACGAGCTGCTGGTCTCGGCGCTGGACGACCCCCGCGAGCTGGCGCTGGTGCACGAGAAGGTGCGCGGCCCCGCCGAGCGCGTCGCCCGCCTGATCGAGATCGCCCGGCAGCGGGCGTCGCTCGGCGGCACCGCCGAGGACGTGCTGTGGGAGGTGTGGCAGGAGAGCGGCCTCGGCGACGCGCTGCTGGAGCAGAGCGCGCGGGGCGGGCTGCGCGGCGCGGCCGCCGACCGCGACCTGGACGCGGTGGTGGCGCTGTTCGACCACGCCGCCCGGTTCGTGGACCGGCTGCCACAGGCCGGGCCCGAGCTGTTCGTGGACGACATCGCCGCCCAGGAGATCGCCGCCACCACCCTGGCCGAGCACGCGCCCGAGGGCGAGACCGTCAAGGTCCTCACCGCGCACCGCGCCAAGGGCCTGGAGTGGGACGTGGTGATCGTGGCGGGCGTGCAGGAGGGCCTGTGGCCGGACCTGCGGCTGCGCGGCTCGCTGCTGGGCGTGGAGGAGCTGATCGAGCACCACGCCGGCAACGACCTGCCCGGCGACGAGGGCGCGGGCGCGGCGGGCTGGTCGATGGCCGCCAAGATGATGGACGAGGAGCGCCGGCTGTTCTACGTCGCGGTGACGCGCGCCCGCAAGCGCCTGGTCGTCACGGCGGTCGGCGGCGACGACACCGAGGAGCGGCCGTCCCGGTTCCTCAACGAGCTGCTGCCCGGCGCGCTGGAGGAGTCCCAGCTCGACGAGAAGACCCGCTGGCTGTCGCTGACCTCGCTGGTGGCCGACCTGCGCGCGGTGGTGACCGACCCGTCCCGGCCCGAGCCGCTGCGCCGGGCCGCCGCCGGCCACCTGGCGCGGCTCGCGCGCGCGGGCGTGCGCGGCGCCAAGCCGGAGAACTGGTACGCCATCACCGCGCTGTCGGACACCGCCCCGCCGTTCGGCGAGGACGAGCAGATCACCATCTCCCCCTCGCAGGTGGAGACCTTCACCACCTGCGGCCTGCGCTGGCTGCTGACCTCCGCGGTCGGCGCGCAGGAGGGCGGCCCCAACGAGTTCAGCACCATGGGCAAGGTGATCCACGCGGTCGCCGAGCTGGCCGGGGCCGACGAGGGCGTCACCGACGTGGAGGTCGGCCGGCGGCTGGACGAGATCTGGAACGACCTGGACTTCCGCTCCTCCTGGTACTCCGACAAGCAGCGCGAGCAGGCCGGGAAGATGGTCGACAAGTTCCTGTCCTGGCACCGCGACAACCCCAACGAGATTGTGGCGCTGGAGGAGTCGTTCAAGGTCGACCTCGGCCGGGTGGTCATCAAGGGCCGGATCGACCGGGCCGAGCGCGACGAGCAGGGCCGCGCGGTCATCATCGACATCAAGACCTCCAACCAGGCGGTGCCCAAGGACGACCTGGCCCGCAACCCGCAGCTCGGCGTCTACCAGTACGCGGTGATGCTCGGCGCGTTCGCCCGGCACGGCCTGATCGAGCCCGGCGGCGCCAAGCTGATCCAGGTCGGCAAGGCCGCCTTCACCGCGAAGGTGCGCGAGCAGGAGCAGCCGCCGCCCGCCCAGGACCCCGACCCCGAGTGGCCGAAGAAGCTGGTGGAGATCGTGGCCGCCGGGATGGCCTCGGATGTGTTCCAGGCCCGCGCCAACGACAAGTGTCGGACCTGTCCCGTACGGTCCTGCTGTCCGGTGCAGGACGAGGGGGGACAGGTCGGGCCATGATCACTCCGGCGGAGCTGGCGCGGCTGCTGGAGGTGCCCGAACCGACCGACGAGCAGGCCCGGGTGATCGAGGCGCCGCTGGCGCCGATGGCGGTGATCGCCGGCGCCGGGTCGGGCAAGAGCGAGACGATGGCCGCGCGCGTGGTGTGGCTGGTCGCCAACGGGTTCGTGCGGCCCGAGCGCGTGCTCGGCCTCACCTTCACCCGCAAGGCCGCCGCCGAGCTCGGCGCGCGCATCCGCAAGCGGCTGGACACCCTGCGCGAGCGGCTGCCCGCCGACGAGGTCGAGCGGCTCGGCGGCGAGCAGATCTTCGACGGCGAGCCGACGGTGTCCACCTACCACTCCTACGCCGCGCGGCTGTTCGGCGACCACGCGCTGCGCGAGGCGATGGAGCCGACCATGCGGCTGATCTCCCCGGCGGTGGCCTGGCAGATCTGCTCGCGCACCGTGGACGCCTACGACGGCCCGATGGACCACGTCGAGTGGTCGCCCGACACCGTCACCAAGGCCGTCATGGACCTGGCCGGCGACCTCGCCGAGCACCTGAAGACCCCCGACCGGCTGTACGAGGCCGGGCGCTGGCTGCAGGAGCGCTTCGACGCGCTGCCGAAGCCGCTGAAGGCCCAGCGCGACATCCTCGCCAAGCAGGCGGTGCGCGAGCAGCTCGTCCCGCTGGTCGAGGCGTACCGCCGCGCCAAGGCCGACCGCGAGGTGGTCGACCACGGCGACCAGATGGCCGCCGCCGCGCGCATCGCGTTCAACCACGCCGAGGTCGGGATGATCGAGCGCTCCCGCTACTCGGTGGTGCTGCTGGACGAGTACCAGGACACCAGCCACGCCCAGCTCGTGCTGCTGCGGTCGCTGTTCGGCGGCGGCCACCCGGTCACCGCCGTCGGCGACCCCTGCCAGTCCATCTACGGGTGGCGCGGCGCGAGCGCGGGCGGCCTGCTGCGCTTCGCCGAGGACTTCCCGCTCCAGACCCCGGTGCTGAACCGGCCGCCCAGCCCGGCGCCGGTCCGCCAGCTCAGCCGCAGCTTCCGCAACGGCGAGCGCATCCTGCGCGTGGCCGCCCGCGTCCAGCAGGAGCTGCGCGCCCAGACCCCGCACGTGCCGGTGCTGGTGCCCGGCGCGGGCCGGGAGGAGCGCGGCCGCGTCGAGTGCGCGCTGTTCGAGACCGTCGAGGAGGAGGCCGACCGGATCGCCGCCCGCATCGCCAAGGTGATGGCGGGCGACCCCGAGACCGCGCCGGACGGCGGCCCGCAGGGCGAGCCGCTGAAGTACTCCGACATCGCGGTGCTGGCCCGCAAGCGCTCGCAGTTCCCGCTGATCCGCAAGGCGCTGGAGGCGCGCGGCGTCCCCGTCGAGGTGGTGGGCCTCGGCGGGCTGCTGACGGTGCCCGAGGTGCAGGACGTGGTGGCGACGCTGCGCGTCATGCACGACCCGACCTCCGGCGCGTCCCTGGCCCGGCTGCTCACCGGCCCGCGCTGGCGGCTCGGCCCCCGCGACCTGGTCGCGCTCGGCCGCCGCGCGCGCCGCCTGGCGGAGGAGACCTCCCGCGACGTGACCCGGCCCGAGGGCGCCGTCGATCCGGAGCACTTGGAGGCGCCCGCGCCCGAGGAGAGCGATCCGCTGCGCCAGCTCGTCACCGAGCTCAACCGCGAGACCGGCAGCCTGGTGGACGCGCTGGACGACCTCGGCGACCCCGGCCAGTTCTCGCCCGAGGGCTACGGCCGCCTGCGCCGCCTGCGCGACGAGCTGCGCGGCCTGCGCAACCAGGTCGGCCTGCCGCTGCCCGACCTGGTGCACGAGGTCGAGCGCACCCTCGGCCTCGACATCGAGGTCGCCGCGCGCTCCGGCCTCGACCCGGCCGTGGCGCGCGCCGACCTGGACGCCTTCATCGACGCCGCCGACAACTTCGCGAGCGACGCCGAGGACGCCACCCTCGGCGCGTTCCTGGCCTACCTCAAGGCCGCCGAGACCGAGGAGTTCGGCCTGGCCTCCGGGCGCGTCGGCGACACCGACAGCGTCAAGCTGCTCACCGTGCACGCCTCCAAGGGGCTGGAGTGGCCGGTCGTGGTGGTGCCGGGCCTGTCCTACACGCCGCAGAAGGACGGCGGCCCCGCCAAGGGCTCGATCTTCCCGTCGCCGCCGCAGAACGCCACCCGCTGGACCGCCAACCCGCGCGTGCTGCCGTTCCCGCTGCGCGGCGACTACCAGGACCTGCCCAAGCTCCGCGGCCTGACCAAGGACGACCTCGCGGACTTCGACGCCGAGAGCGCCGCGCGCGACCTGCTGGAGGACCGCCGCCTCGCCTACGTCGCGGTCACGCGCGCGTCGAGCCTGCTGCTGTGCACCGGGTACTGGTGGGGCGCCTCGGGGCGGCCGCTCGGCCCGTCGCCGTTCCTGGAGGAGATCCGCGAGGTGTGCCTCGCGGGGGCCGGGCCGGTCGCCAAGTGGGCCGACCCGCCCGGGGAGGACGCCGCCAACCCGCTGCTCAGCGACCCCGACGAGGCGACCTGGCCCGAGGCCCCCGGCGAGCGCGGCATCACCGACGCCTCCGCGCGCGAGCGCTACGAGGCGACGGTGGAGGCCGCCCGCATGGTGGAGGACGCCATGCACGGCCGCACCCGCCAGTGGGCCGGCACCGACGGGCTCGGCGCGGCCGACAAGCAGCGCATGTCGGCGTGGGCGCGCGACGTGGAGCTGCTGCTGGCCGAGCGCGACCGGGGCCGCGGCACCGACGGCCTGCTGGTCGAGCTGCCGCCCAACCTGACGGTGTCGTCGCTGGTCACCCTGGCGCGCGACCCGGCCGCGCTGGCCCGCCAGATCCGCCGCCCGATGCCGCGCCCGCCCGCGCCGTTCGCGCGACGCGGCACGCTGTTCCACACCTGGCTGGAGAGCCGCTGGGGCCAGCAGCGCCTGCTGGACGAGGACGACCTGCCCGGCGCCGCCGACGAGGACGCCGTCGACGACGTCCACCTGGCGATGCTCCAGGAGCGGTTCGAGCGCTCCGAGTGGGGCCCGCGCGAGCCGCTGGACGTCGAGGTGCCGTTCGAGACGATGATCGGCGACCGGCTGGTCCGGGGGCGCATGGACGCGGTCTTCCGGAACGAGGACGGGACTTACGACGTCGTGGACTGGAAGACCGGTGCGCCGCCCGGCGAGGAGGAGTTGCGCCATATCTCGGTGCAGCTCGCCGCTTACCGGTTGGCTTGGGCTGACCTGGCGGGGGTGCCGGTCGAGCAGGTCAGCGCTGCTTTCCACTATGTGAAGGCGGAGCGGACCGTGCGTCCGGCGGACTTGCTGGACGCCGCCGGGCTGGAGGCGCTTTTGGACACCGTGCCTGCGGCCTGATCCGCTCCTGGTCGCGCCGAGCCGGGACGGGCCGCCTTGCGCCGCCCCGGCGCCGCCCGGTGATGACCGTCACTCACCTCTGTTCAGGGTCCCGCTCTTCGGGGATGATCCCGGTCAACACCTGGAGGAGGCGGCGTGACGGTGACCCATGGCGAGAAGGTCGTACGCGAGTTCTCGAAGCAGGCGGACTCCTTCGCCGACCCCCGGCTGAACAGCGCCTTCACCCGCCACCTGGACCGCCTGGTGCGGTTCATGGAGCCGGAGCTGGACCTGGAGGACGTGGTCCTGGAGGTCGCCGCGGGCACCGCGCTGGTGTCGCGCGCGATCGCCCGCCGCGTCCGCCACGTCACCGCCCTGGACCTGACCCCCGCGATGCTCGCCCAGGGCAAGCGCGAGGCCGACCGCGAGGGCGTCACCAACCTGACCTTCACCCGGGGCGACGCGACGGCGCTGCCCTATCTGGACCGCTCGTTCACCCTCGTGGTGACCCGCTTCTCGCTGCACCAGGTGGCCGACCCGGCGGCCGTCGTCGCCGAGATGGCCCGGGTCAGCCGGCCCGGCGCGGCCCTGATCGTCGCCGATCTGGTGCGGACCGAGGGCGAGGCGGGGGAGAGCGGTGACGCGGAGGGCGGCGCGGAGGGCGGCGCGGGGGGCGACGCCGACCGCATCGAGCGCCTGCGCGATCCCTCGCACAACGCGCTGCTGACCGAGCGGCAGATCACCGACTTGCTGACCGGCGCGGGCGCGGAGGTGAAGCGCACCGACCGGTTCGACCACGTGCGGCCGCTGGAGCCGTGGCTGGCCCTGTCGCGGACGCCCGAGGAGGCGGCGGCGCAGATCCGCAAGGAGCTCGCCGACGAATTGTCCGGCGGCCCCGCGACTGGGATGCGGCCGAGCGTGGTGGACGGCGAAACGCATTTCACCCACAGCAACGTCTTCGTCCAGGCGATAGCAGGGTGAAAGGGACCGGATTCTCGAAGGAACGTTCGACGGTGATCGTTGGGATGCTCTACTTTGTCGAACATGGGTTCTAGCACCATGGCGACCGCGCCGGCACGCGAACCGGCGGCCCTCGCCATGCGCATCGGCATCGTCGCGGCGGAGGCCGCGCTGGCGACGTTCGCGCGCAACCTCGACCTCGACGACCTGGACGGGGGCGTCGACTTCGAGGGCGCGATCGGGCCCGCGGAGTGGCCGCTGTTCTCCCTGGTGATCGACACCTTGGCGGAGGCGGGGCCGGAGGACGGGCGCTCGCTGGACGAGCGGCGCGCCGACGCTTTGAACGACCTGGCCCGCATCTGCATGGCGGCGCGCGTGTAGCGCCTGAGTCTCTTGGCTTTCCCCCGGTCGGGGGAGCCCTGCCAGCCGGTTTCGGCCGCCTGGGGGAGGCTCCCGGGCCTGGTCCGTTGCGACGCTTTCAGCACACCGCAACGGACCCGAGGGGGACCCATGAGACTCATGAGGAAGACCACGCTGGCCGCGACCGCAGTGGCTGCGGGAGCCCTGACCCTGGCTGGGGGATCGGTGGCGTTTGCCGCGCCGCAGGAAGCTAGGGTGCAGCACGCCGCGCCGCAGCACGCCGGAGCGAAGGAGGTCGGGGCGAAGGAGGGCCACGTCACCGGCGACGCGTGGGTGCGCTTCAGCGTCGACCCGCAGAACCCGCTGCGCCGCTTCGTGTTCGACGCCCACGGCCACCCGTTCAAGGTCGCCGACGGGAAGATCATGTTCGGGGCGGCGCGCGGCACCGTCCGCTTCGACCACCCCGGACCCGGCGGAGAGCACAACTGGGGCACCGTCAACGTCGACTACGTCATGACGGGCGGCCCCGTCGCGGTTGTGTCGGGCACCAGCCCCGGCGGCCTGTGGCCCAAGGGCGCGCGCATGACGTTCACCGTCTACGACGACCCGCGTGGCGACCGCTACGACCGGATGGGCTTCTCCTGGGGCGTGGTCGACCCGCGCTGCGCGCAGATGGACGGCGGCCCGGCTCCGTTCACGTCGTATGTTTCGGGCAAGGGCTACCGGGTCCGGCACGCGGAACTCCCGGCCGTTCCTGAGGGGACGCAGGGGCCGGACAAGGCGCCGACTTGCGTCAACAAGGACCTGCTCGACTAGGGGAAGGGGAAGCGGGGCTGGGGCCGGGGCCAGGTGAGGGGCTGGGTGTTGGGCGGCGGGCTAGTTCTGCTTCAGCGCGCGTACTGGTTCACCGTCGTATGGACGCACCGTCGTATGGACGCACCGTCGTATGGACGCACCGTCGTGCGGGCCCACTTCGTGCGGGCCCACCTTCACGCGCCTTGCCGCACCCCCACGAGCACTGCGCCCCACCCCCCCGCACCGCGCCCCACGCCCCACCCCGCCTGCCGCGCTCCCACGCCGCGCTCGTACCCCCTACCCCTTCCTGCGCTCCGCGCTCCACGTGCCCGTCTCCGCACCCCCGCGCCCATCTCCGCGCGCCACGCTCCGTCCCCACCCTCCCCAGCGCTCCGTGCCCCCTCCGTGCCGCGCTCCTACGCCGCGCCCCGCGCCCCTCCGCTCCCGCGCCCCTCGCGCGCGCCCCGTGCCCCATCCCCGCGCCCCGCCATCGCCGTGCCCCACAACCCCTGCGCCCCGCGCCGCGTGCCCATCTCCACGCGCCGGGCCCTGTCCCCTCCGCGTCGCTCTCCCCGCGTCGCTCTCCCCGCGTCGCTCTCCCCGCGTCGCTCTCCCCGCGTCGCTCTCCCCGCGTCGCGTTCCCCGCGCCCCCGCGCGCCTCGTGACCCATCCCCGGCGCCTCGTGCCGCGCGCCCATCTCCACGCATCGCGCCCCGTGCCCCCGCCGCGCCCCACGGGCCCGTGCCCCCACCGCGTCACCGCGCCGCATGCCGCGTCCCCGCGCCGCGCTCCCACGCCGTGCTCAGTGCCTCGCGTCCCCACGTCCCGGGCACGTCGTAGCTCCACGTCGGCCCGCGCATGTGGGTTCGCTAGGTCATGCCTGCGTGAGCCCTTTTACCGCCTGCCGTGGGGGCCGCCCCCGCCGGGGGGGGGGGCGGGGGGGGCCCCCGGGCGCGCGGGGGGATAACAATGTGTGGGGGGGGGGCCCAAACGGGGGGGGGGTGGGGGGGGGGGTGGCC